>NZ_CP128400.1:0-1226706 GCF_030389965.1 Candidatus Chlorohelix allophototropha | reverse complement strand
TTGACGAAACAAAGCCCGATTAATCATATTGTAGTTTTGTTAATAGATGCGCTTGGGTATGACCAACTTGAAAACCAGATCAAAGCGGGCAAAGTGCCGAGCTTCGAGCAAGTGACCCAAAACCCACATAATTTCTATGCGCCCATCACTTCGGTTTATCCCAGTACCACCACCACCGCCCTGACTTCGGTAGCAACTGCACGCGCACCTCAAGATCATGGCATTATGGGGACTTATAACTTCTTTCCAGATTTGGGTGTAAGTGTGAACTTGATTCGCTTCGCTGCTGCTTTCGATTCTTCTCTTTCCATTTCTACCCAACATCTGAATCAGGAAACGCTTGTGCCTGTACCGAATATTTTTACCATGCTAGAGCGTAAAGGCATCAAAACTTCGCAGATAAATTATTACGCTTTTGAGAATTCTGGCATCAGCCGTTTCACCTCTTCAGGGTCGAAGGCAAAATATAACGGGTATTATACGCCTGCCGATGCAATGGCAACTATACGCCAATCAATCGAACAATTACCTGTCGGGGGTAAGCAGAAAAGTTATACCTATGCCTATATCTCCACTATTGACACTACTGCACACGCTTACGGTCCACTTCAGCCTAACTATGAGGCGGAACTGGCAGCGATTGACTTTTCGCTAAAGCGTGAAATACTCTCGCGTTTGCAGCGCGAGGATGTACTTTTGATCATAACTGCCGATCATGGGCAAATTCATGGTCCCGACGACCGTATTGTGTGGCTGAATGATCACGCCGCGCTTACCAGCGCACTGATTACGCCTGTTACCGGAGAAAGTCGCGCTACCTATTTACATCTACGTAACGGAACAGGGGTACTGGAACGAACGCGCGCCTACATTGAAGCCAAATTCAAGGGGCAAGTAGTAGCATTGACCCGCAACGAGGCATTGGCTGCCGGGCTATTTGGTGAACCTGAGAAAGAACCCTCTCAGCAATGCCTCGACCGGGTAGGTGACCTTGTATTATGCCCGTTGGATAATTGGCAAGTCAGGCAAAGACTCAAGGGCGTTGACCGTCTGAGCTTCCTTGTAGGGGTACATGGCGGACTTACACGCGCGGAGATGCTTGTGCCATTTCTGGCTATGCGCTTAAACCAGTAAAAAGTTAGGCAAAGAAAAAGCGGGTTTTGCAACCCGCCTTTTTTTATTTGCTGTGTTTTCCGTTTCTGCTACGCGCTTTAGGGTCAGGGTTGAGGTAATAAGTCATACTTTGAAGCGCTGCAACCGGGTCTAGCGAACGAATACGCACATCCGCCGGAACCTGAACCGTGATGGGTGCATAATTGAGAATGGCTTTTACTCCAGCTTTTATCAGCAGATCGACTACCTCCTGAGCGCTATGAGCAGGCACAGCCACAATTGCCACGTTCAGCCCTAGTTCGGGAATAATTTCGGGGATTTTAGAAAAGTGGTTTACAGTCATTCCCATCTCTTCACCGCCCAGTTTGCGGGTATCAGAGTCGAAAAGAGCTTTTATCTCAAAGCCTTTATCTTTAAATCCGGTGTAATGAACAATTGCTTTGCCTAGTAAACCAACACCGACCAACGCCACTCCCCAAGAGTGCCCAAGATGTAAAATATCGCGAACTTGGTTTAATAAAAACTGGACATTATAGCCTTTGCCCTGCTTGCCAAATTCACCAAAATAGCTCAGGTCACGTCGGATTTGAGCAGCCGTTACGCCAATTCTAGCGCCAAGCTCACTACTACTTACAGTAGTTACGCCTTCACCTGTTAAATAGGTCAAAGTTTGAGCATAAATCGGCAGTCTTCTGATAACAATATCCGGTATCTCCGGGTCATTTATGGACATGGAGCTAGCATCCTTTCACGTCAACCTGCACCTTCGCCGGATAAGCCGGTCTGTGCTATCTATCCACACATAGGTTGCTATTTAGAGGCAACGTGTATAGCAACTGCGCCTAAGCCATACAGCTTGAATCGCACATCACGTAGTCCCGCTTTTTCCATTATCTGTTTAAGCTGTTCCGGCGGAGGGAAGTTCTTAGCTGATTCGGGGAGATAAGTATAAGCTTCCCTGTGCCCACTAATAAGACCACCGATAATGGGTACTATACGGTTAAAATACAATTGGTGTCCCCACCGCACCAACGCAAACTTTGGCTTGGCTACTTCGAGGCAAACTACGCGACCACCCGGTTTAACCACCCGGCACATTTCGGAAAACGCCCGTTCAATGTCCGACACATTGCGCATAGCAAAACCGGTTGTAATTGCGTCAAAAGTGTTATTAAGGTAAGGCAGATCAAGAGCGTCGGCTGCCATGAACTGTATCACCTTGCCTACACCTTTTTTGTCAGCCTTTCCAGGACCCGGACGCATCATCTCAAGGCTGAAGTCACTAGCTATAATCTTGCCAGTCTGCCCAACTGCCTCTGCAAGCGCAAGCGCGATGTCGCCCGTTCCGGTTGCAACATCTAGCGCAATGCCACCGGGCGTAAGCCGTGACTCTTGCACTACCACCTTACGCCAGCCCTGATCTAGCCCGAAAGTCATTAAACGATTCATCAAATCATATTTCGGAGCAATTTGCCCAAACATACGATTTACATAAGTTGACTTAGCTTCGGATTTAAATCCCGGAAGGCGCTCGGTTGGAATTACATGTTCAACCGAATCTTTTGTTTCCCTGTTCATGAACCTACTTCTTACTCTCCATAAATTTGAATGATCATCGATAATTATATCACAATTTCACAATGTGAGGCAAACCACATCGATTCTTATCCAACTACTGGGCTAAATTCGGCGCTTTTTAGCTGCATAGAGAAGGGATATGAAGATTGTGAATATATTGACATAGTAAATAGGGATAGCTATACTAGATTGTTAGCCGAATTAATATGGTTTATATATAAAACTTTACCCTTACTTTTACGTAAAAGTATTAGTATGTGTAATAATTAAAAGTGTTTGATCAAACGAGGAGTCCTTTTTTTATGGCGGTTAAACCCTTAACAATCAGTGACAATTCTTTTTCACAGGATGTTATCGCCAGCAGCAGTGACAAACCTGTTTTGGTAGATTTCTGGGCTGAATGGTGTGGTCCCTGTAAAATGATAGCGCCAACGCTTGAACAAATTGCCAATGAAAATTCCGATAGACTCAGAATAGTAAAGTTAAATGTGGACGAAAACCCGCAAACTGCACGAAATTTGGGTATAATGGGTATTCCAACCTTGATACTCTTCAAGGATGGCAAAGCCGTCAAACAAATTGTAGGTAACCGACCAAAAGATCAGATTTTAGCCCAAATCGAACAATTTATTAAAAACTAGGGCAAAGTGGTAGCAATCACAACGCTCTTATAATCAGATTATTTAGCAAATTAGAGGAGTTATTAAAAAATGGCTAAACCAGCAGTAGTTTCCGACAATACCTTCCAGCAGGAAGTTATCAACGCCAGCAACGAGCAACCGGTGTTGGTAGATTTCTGGGCAACTTGGTGTGGTCCGTGCAAAATGCTTTCACCGACCCTTGAACAGATTGCAGATGAGAAAATCGGTAAACTTAAAGTCGTTAAGATGGATGTGGACGACAATCCGGAAGTTGCCAGCAAATTCGGTATCCTGAGCATTCCTACTATGATTTTGTTCAAGAACGGCAAGCCTGCCGCTCAACTGGTAGGTAATCAGCCCAAGGCACGCATTCTTTCCCAGATTGACCCGCTACTCTCTTAAAGCAGAACCGTAGTAATTAAAAGACCCTCCCGACATTGGGAGGGTCTTTTAGCTTATTTATACCCGTTTGGATGTGTACTGTGCCATTCCCAAGCAGTACGAATTATTTCTTCAAGTCTGTATTTAGCTTTCCAGTTCAACTCAATTTCTGCTTTCGAGGTATCCGCCCAAATACCAACCGGATCGCCTAATCGCCGGGGAACCACTTCCGCTACAAAATCTACGCCACTGATACGCTTTGCCAAATCAACTACATCCTGTACTGTGCTGCCCTCTCCAGTACCAAGATTATACGCAGTAGTCTGATTGGTTGCACGCAGGTGTTCGAGCGCTGCCACATGTGCATCGGCGAGATCAACCACATGGATATAATCCCGGATACATGTGCCATCACGGGTAGGGTAATCATTGCCGAAAATCAACACTTTGGGAGTTACACCCAACGCCGCTTTCAACACCACCGGCACCAGATTTAATGACATCGTCCAGTCTTCCCCGATTTTAGAATCAAAAGATGCTCCGGCAGCATTAAAATAGCGAAGGCTAATAGAACGTAGTCCAAAAGAATGGTCGTACCACTTCAAAATCTGTTCCACCATATATTTGGACAAGGCGTAAGGGCTTTCAGGGTTAAAAGGGTTATTAGTTTCGCTGGCGGGCAAGTTTTGAGGTGTACCATACACCGAGCAACTTGAAGAAAAAATAAAATAGTTTATGTTATTGCGTACCATTGCATCTAACAAGCTCAAAGTTCCGGTCACATTGTTATTGAAATATTTGGAGGGGTTTGCAACCGATTCACCCACATTTTTGTAAGCAGCGAAGTGCATTACTCCATCGGGTTTTTCTGTCTGGAAAAGGCTATCCAATAAAGCTGAATCGGCAATGTTTCCACGTACCAGTTTTGCCTGACCCAGTAAGGCTTTTTCGTAGCCGTATTCCATATTATCTAACACAACCACTTCGTAACCACGATTGACCAATTCGCGCACGGTATGCGCCCCGATATAGCCTGCACCACCGGTCACAAGTACTTTCATACGTATATTAGCTCCTTCTTATTTTTAACATTGAACTTCTTAGCGATATTACGGCACTTTAAACCTTAACGCAACTGTGCATATGTGGAGAACGGTGGAAAAGTAGTGGATAAAATTGGTGGATAAAGGGATTAACTTTTTTGATGAATTATTATAAAATAAACATCGTAAAATTGTTCTAAAAACTCTTACAGGAATCAAAAACTACATAAATGTTAAAACTGGACGAATCACTAAAGCAAGACAAATCAGAATTACCCGCCTTCGAAGAATTGCTTCCTACTGTTAGCAAAAGTTCAAGTAATCCTGAAATTACTTTCCGTAGTGAAAATGAGTATCTAGAGATACTGAAGCAATATACGGAAGAAACTTCCGCGCGTAAAGCTGCCCAGTTAGTAGCGCTCGAAGAAACGAAGAAAAAAGCGCCTGTAAAAACTGTGCCTACACCCACCGAACCTAAACCACGAGTAGCCTATAACAAAGTTGACCATAGCAATATAGCCGAGAACTTCGGCACTACTACCTACCCGGTCATTCAGTCCGATGGGATGCCACCGATCAAATTCGAGCTGATTTCGGACAATTTGCGGTTAGAACAAGTAATAGACCTACTTCTCCATGAGCAATTGTTGGGAATTGACACTGAAACTAGCGGTTTGGATCCTTTTACCTCCAAATTGCTACTGGTACAGGTTGCCTCTCCACAAATATGCTACATTATCGACGCTACCAAAGTACGTCTGACACCCTTAAAACGTTTGCTAGAGAACCCGCGCATCCTGAAGATTTTACAAAACGCCAAGTTCGATTATGAAATGCTGAAAGAGCGCGCCGATATCGTGCTGGAAAATATCTATGACACAATGTTGGCAGAACGCTTGCTAACCGCCGGTGTCAGCAAAGAAAATAATTTGGCAGCGCTGGTAAAACGCTATACCGGGGAGATTATGGATAAGGAGGTGCGAAAAACCTTCTATGGGGCTAATTCCGTCGGGCATGTTTCGCAAGATCAGCTAGCTTATGCTGCCCGTGACGCACTGTGCCTTTTCCCAATATATGCCCAACAACTCGCCAAACTTAAAGAGGAAAAGATGTTCAAGGTCGCTGATCTTGAATTCCGTTGTGTAGCCGCAGTAGGCGATCTCGAACTGGCAGGTTGTAAGTTGGATACCAATAAATGGCGCGCCATCCTCGCAGAAGTAGAAAAGAAACGTGATCTAGCGCGGGACGAGTTAATGTCAATGCTACCCGGAGGCGCTACCAAACAAGGCTCAATGTTCGGAAACGATGAATATTTGATCAACCTGAACAGCAGTCAGCAAATTATGACCGAGTTCGGTAAGCTAGGTATCGTGCTGGAAGATACCTCTGAAGCCACGTTGAATAAATATAATCACCCTGCAGTTAAAAAGCTCTTGGAATATCGCAGCCACGAAAAAACGCTTGGATCCTTCGGCGAGGGCTTATTGGCGCAAGTCAGAACCGAAACCGGACGCATTCATCCTGATTTTATCCAGTATGGCGCAGATACAGGGCGTTTTAGCTGCTCGAACCCCAATGTGCAGCAAATTCCCGCCACTTCCGATTTCCGCTCCTGCTTCATCGCACAAGAAGGCTACAAGCTGATTACCTGCGACTATTCTCAAGCAGAGTTGCGTATTCTGGCAGAACTGAGCAGTGACCCCGCCTTCCTTGAAGCTTTCCGCACAGGCGGAGATTTGCATAAGTTAGCAGCCAGTCAAATGTTCCAGGTTCGCGTAGAAGATGTATCAAAAGAACAGCGCAATGCCGCTAAAGCAATTAACTTTGGGCTGGCTTATGGGATGGGTCCGCAAGGGTTAGCAGTACGCATTGATAAAACAGTGGATGAAGCACGCGAATTGATTAGCGCCTATTTTAAAGCCTTCAGTGGTGTACAAAAATGGCTGGATAAAGCCGGGCGCGACTCGGTGAAAAAGGGATATAGCCCTACCCCTCTGGGGCGCAAACGTTATTATAATCTGCCATCTTCAGATGACCCGGATTACCGAAAGCGTTCTTCTGAAATCGAGCGGCAGGGTAAGAACGCCCCTATTCAGGGCTGTAATGCCGATATGACTAAGATGGCGCTGGTATTTTTGCGCGAACGTCTGGTAGCCTATGATGCCAAAGTAGTTAACACTGTACACGACGAAATTGTAGTGGAAGTGCGCGAAGATCAGGCAGAAGAAGTTTGTAAACTGGTAGAACATGAAATGATACGCGCCGGTCATGAAATTCTTAAAGAAGTTCCAATCGTCGCCGATGCAAAAATAGGCGACTACTGGAGTAAATAAGGTTTCACCCGTCCTTCCTCCCGACAAGAGTAGGGCATTTCCAGTCAAGAGCAACGGGTATCGAGTGGATTTTGAAATCATTCGTTACTCGTTTCTCAATCTGGAAACTTGACTCGATCGAGTTGTGGGGGTATATTCTGAATATGAAAATCAAATTGCGGGCACAACTTGTAACTTGTTTTATTCTCCTGCTATCCTTAGCTACTCTTACTGCTTGTGGATATTCTACCCCTATCGGTGGAACACTTCAAACACCTTATATTGTTATTGTCACGCCCACCCTATCCTATGAACGCCTTACTGTAAATGCGCAGTCAACCTTTCAAGCCTTACCTACAGCGACTCCTTTGCCAACAGCTACACCGGCACAAACCCCTCGCCCAACTACTACTATTAAAGGTACGCCTTCCTCTACGCCAACCCTATCGGTAAGCGGTGATGTTTATGTGGTGCAGGCAGGAGACACCTTAACCGGAATTGCAGTACGCCTTAAAGTTGATATTGATGATCTAATATCGCTCAATAATTTGAATGACCCTAACTCACTTTTAGTCGGGCAAAAACTGAAAATCCCGCCCCGTGTCACGCCAACACCTACTCGATAATAATAGTTGTTAAGCTCTGGCTAAATTATTTTAAATCTACGTCACCCATAACTATACGCTGCGAGACTGCCGTACCGTTATGTGCTAGTTGATTATTTCAACCGAGCGTTAGTGAACCCTTTCAAGGGAACTTTTACTGGTCGCACTTTCCGGGCTTGCTACTACCGTTTTATTTCCAATTTACTGTACTATTACAAACCTTGAGTATGGTGTCAGGCTAAAGCGGGGGTTCTACAGCTAGTTCACAGCGAATCTAAAATATTTATGAGACCACTTACTAGGTTCAAAGTAACGGGGTTTCAAATTTCTCTAGCGGCTTCCGATATTTCGAGGAAGCGGTGGATCTTTCCAGTAAAATACTACGGCGTTTGGAACCTGACGTTCCACCAAACCGCTTCCGTCACTGGGACGACTTACCAACTTACCATCCAATGCCATTGTACTGCTACCACCACCATCCAATTCCATAGCAGTAGTCGCGCCAAACTCAAGAAACAGGTCGGCAAATTCCTTCTGAGTCATACCAATACTGAAGCCGGGCTGATAGCCATCAGATTGTGCCACCACTAGCAGGGTTTTCTTATCGTTATAACCAATACCCGTGCGAGGCATGCGAGTGGTTAGATAGTGGCTCATTTTCCATTCAAGGTCAAACTCTTCACAGCGCGCACCTTGATATTGCTTTTGAGTTACTTGGCTGCAATCTGTCAGATTGCACAGACAGTCCTGAACAAAGTCGCCATCTTTTAAGAAGATAGGACCGCCACTCACCGCTTGTTGGAAAAGTCCCAGATTATAATTTGTATTAATCATTATGTAAAGTGGCTCATATTTTACAGCATTTTGTTTGAGCCAACGCCAAGAATCTGTCCCCTGACGTGCCAAGAGCACATTGTAACCTTCGGTGATTTTCCAATCCTTGCCGGTATCGTCAATATCTATAACCATATTGTTTGGTGAAACCATCACCTTTAAATCGCCGCTGCGCCCTGATACTGTCCGCGCCATTTCATTGTAGATACATAGCAAATCTTCGCCTCGCCCACCACTACACGAGGTATTAAGCAGCTGAAGGCTATGTTTTTCGCCTTTAGCAGTAGAAACTGTGGAGGGCCATGTCCAATCCTGGGTAAAATAGCCAATAAAGGGCTGCCGATCTTTTGTCCAGCCAAAAGTAGCCCGATATTTCGGAGCCATCGCTACTTTGCCATCTGAAATCACCAAACCTTGAGGCAACCCCTGACCGCTGAACAAATCACCGTTTACCGCCGCTAAACCATTAAATTCCTTTAGCAGTTTACTGGTTGGCGCAACTCCGCTGAGGTAACCGTTCTTCATAACCACACGCAAGTCAAATTCGGGCGCAGTCAAATCGAATAGCATTATATTTATTTTCAGTGGTCCCGGTGAGGTAAGTTCGCGTCTGATATAAACTACACCGGGTCTTATTTGGCTTACTACATCTTTGGGTTTATAATAAAAACGGTTAGAAAAAGGCAATGGGGTAACAGTAGGCAATGGAGTTGGACTAGGCGTTGGCTTTGGAGTAGCGGTAGCAGTAGGCGTAGCAGTAAGTACTTCAATAGTTGACTCAAGCGTTGAAGTTGCAGTTGGTAAGGATGTATTAATAATAACGGTTTCGATTTTATTGCTAGGCTGTGATAAAATTATCGAAACCACTATTCCTAAAACAACCACCGATAACACAAAAGCAAACCAAACTTTAAGCTTTACTAAAGCCTTGAAAAGCTTCACCTATTGATTTTTCCTTCTATTTATACAACGGGAATTATGCTATAATTTGACCACAACAGTGTGGTAGATTGAGAAAGAAGGAAGATGGGCCCAGCAGGATTCGAACCTGCGACCTGTCGATTATGAGTCGATTGCGCTAACCGCTGCGCTATGGGCCCCTACATCTCAAAAAGTATACGGATTATAGCCGATTTGAAGACAGTTTTCAACTTATGCTGGAAGTACAAATAGCTACGGCTAAAGTGAATAAATATGCCAGCCGCGAGAGCGGAGATACCCTTGAAATTGTTGAAAAACCGGGAATGGCGGGCGGTTTTACCGCTATTCTGGTAGACGGGCAGGGCAGCGGTCGCGCGGCTAAAGCTATAAGCAACCTTGTGGCGGGAAAATGTCTTTCCTTAATCAAGGATGGGGCACGAGATGGCGTTGCGGCGCGAGCCGCCAGCGATTACCTATATTCGTTACGATATGGGCAAGTCTCAGCCACCTTAAATATACTATCAGCCGATTTCGCCACCAATACAATGGTTATAACCTGTAACAACCCCATACCAGCCTATGTAGTCCGCCCGTCCGAAAAAACCGCGTCAGAATTAGTAACATTGAAACTAGAAGTCACCCCTATTGGAATTTATCCACGTACTCGCCCCCATATATATGAGTACCCGCTCGAACCCGGTTGGTGGGCTTTCGCTTTCACCGATGGGATTACTGGGGCAGGATCGCGTTATAATAAATCAATTGACCTACCAACCGTAATTACCAACCTAATCTCTCAGGAAGATGCAAATGCTCAAAGCTGCGCTGATGCCTTACTTGAATTGGCAATAAGTTATGACCAGCGAAGACCTGCGGATGATATGAGTGTAGTGGTGATGGCGGTCAAGAATGGGTCTGGTGAAGATGGCGACTCAATTCCCCGACGCATTTCCATGAATATTCCTTATTTGCCTGTTATCGGGAGCTAAGAGTTGAAATCATTAATATATCCTCACAAAAGCTATCCTTTTGTTTTCGCCATCACTATTTTAGTGCTTTACAATGTCCTGATTCTATTTACAGCGCCGCCCGCACTGGCGCAAGTAAAAACTCCGGTGGTAGAATTTACCGATACATCCGCCCAAGCACGTTACAAAGTGGGTGTTAAATTCAACCTTAAAGCACAGGTATCCAACGCTTTATCTGACAAACTTGAGTTAAAGGTAAGGTTTGGGCGACAAGGAACCGAGCGCACTTATTCGGTTGATATACAAACCGGAACGCAGGTTAATGCAGATTATACTGTCCTGCATAATAGTACCAATATGCCCACCGGTATACCCCTATTATATAGCTGGGATTTAACCCTCGATAATGGGGCGCACGCCATTTCTAACCAAAACATTGTTGTTTACCAAGATACTAAAACTTGGAACCAACTTGAAGGGAAAAACGTCACTATTCGCTGGTATTCGGGTGATAACAGCTATGGGAACCTAATGTATAATGTTGCCACCGATTCACTGGCTACTAATGAAAAGCGTTTCAATATGATTATCTCAGATCATATCTACATTTCGATTTACGCCAGCGATAGTGATTTCTTTGAAGCGGTGGATGGGCGAATACCAGCATGGGCAGGTGGGGTTGCATATCCTGAAACGGGGGAGGTGCTGCTAATTGCAGCACTGGATAGCAACGCCAGCCAATATATCGGCTATGGCATACCTCATGAAATGGCTCATATGGCGCTTTATCAGTTTGTACGCAAAAGCGTACCACACTGGTTCGATGAGGGCTTTGCGGTATTCAACCAGAATACCCAAAATCCGAATTATCTAAAAATAGTTAAAGATGCAGTACAGAACAATACCCTTTTAGGATTCGATTCAATAACACACGGATTTCCGGTTGATTCAAAACTGGCAGAACTGGCTTATGCGCAAAGTGTAAGCTTCATTACCTTTTTAATAAATAAGTTGGGAGATGCTGCATTCATCAACCTGCTAGATCAGTTGCGTACTAAAGCCTTCAACGATGCTTTCAAAGCAACCTATGGAGTATCCTTTTCCGAGATTGAGCAACAGTGGCATAACAATATTATCGGTAAACCCATAACATTACCTACTCCTCTACTTAGCGGCAAGGTCAGTGCTTTTCTTTCCAGTGATAAAATAAACAGTGTTACGGTTAGCGGGCTGCGCTGGGAAATGTTTTTTGGCGGTGGGGTATTGACGCTGGTGATTCTATTTTTCTTGATCTTTTATACAACAAGACACGCCCGCCGCAAAGCCGACCGACAAAGAGCATTGGAATCTGCAAAAGATAACAATTTTTTCGATATAACATTGCCACCTTTTCAATCTAAGTATTATAGACAAATTCGATCAGTAAAATCGCCACCACCACCCGAATACTATTCTGATGATTATCTTACTCACTAATAACAAAAGAGCAGCTTAGCATTTCTGCCAAGCTGCTCGAAGTATTTAACCTATCCTCTGTTTATGCCTTTGCCATCAGAATTTTCTCGCGCTTGATAGCCCATTCTGCGGCAGCCTGATACGCTCGGTGGGAATCCTCTTCGGTCAAGGCACGTACTTGGCAGGCAAATTCAAGCCGAAGCCCATTCGGGTCATAGAAGTAGATGGACTTAAAAGCACTATGGTCAGTTATGCCTACAACCGAGTGCCCGCATTTTTCCAATTCAGCCTTCGCCGTATATAAATCTTCGAGGCTGTCCACTACAAAAGCGAGATGCACGAATAGTTTGTCTATTGCCCCACGCGGCTCAGGGTTTGGCAAGCTGGGAACCTCAAAAAAAGCAATTACACTGCCATCCGGCAATTCAAAAAAAGCATGAAAATAGGGGAACGGGTCGCCGGTGCTCGGCAACCGCTCTTCCTCAAAATGCTCGACCAGTTTAAACTTGAGTACCTCGGTATAGAACTTGATAGTTTCGGGCATATTCCAAGTCATATAAGCGGCATGATGAATCATACGAGGAGTTTTCATACTAACTTGCTCCTTTCTAACGGCTTAAAGATTGCCTCTAAGCGCTTGATCACGTTCAATAGCTTCGAATAATGCCTTGAAATTACCCTTACCGAAACTACGGGCATGATGTCGCTGGATAATTTCAATAAAGAAGGTGGGGCGATCTTGCAAAGGTCGGGTAAAAATCTGAAGCAAATAGCCTGAATCATCCCGATCAACCAACAAGCCAAGTCGCTTGACCTCTTCTAGAGGCTCTTTGATGTTCCCTACCCTTTCTTCGAGTTCAGCATAATAAGACTCAGGCACAGTAATGAATTCCACGCCTCGTTTGCGCAACTCACTCACGGTATTGAGTATATTTCCGGTTATAAGCGCCAGATGTTGCACGCCCGGACCATGATAATAATCAAGGTATTCCTCGATTTGAGATTTTTTGAGTCCTCGCGCCGGTTCATTAATTGGCAATTTAATCAAGCCACTGTTGTTGGTCATTACCTTGCTCATCAAAGCGCTATATTCGGTGGAGATGTCTTTATCATCATAGTGAACCAATTGGTGAAATCCTAGCACCTCACTATAAAACTCAACGGTTTTATCCATTTGGTTCCAATCAACATTAGCCACAATATGATCAAGTGCGGCAAGTCCGGTACCATGGGTGGGTTTAAGACTTTCGGGAGCATGTGGTAAGCTGTGAAAACCGGGCATGAAAGCGCCGATATAATCGGTACGGGTAAGGAAAGTATGGGTGGTATCGCCGTAAACTTCAATTGAGACTTTACGTACAGAACCGAATTCATCCTCAAGAGTAACAGGCGCGGCAGTAGCCTTTGCCCCATGTTTGGTAACTATGTGGTAGGCATAATCAACATCCGGTACTCTGAAACAGATATCTTTCACGCCATCGCCATGCAAACGCACATGCTCGGCTATCGGGCTATCAGGTGCAAGCGCAGAGGTCAAAACAAAAGTGATATTACCTTGACGCAACACATAACTGGTACAGTCACGTACCCCTGTTTCCAACCCACAAAACGCAACAGGAGTAAAACCAAAAGCGGTTTGATAGTAGTAAGCGGCTTGTTTAGCGTTGCCAACGTAGAATTCAACGTAATCTATGCTTTGTATCGGAAAAAATTCGTCGTTTCTAGCAGACAAGGCGCTGCTATTATCGGTTCTTAATAACTTTCCCATAATTGAAAGCTCCTTTGCAATCAATAACTGTTACTACCAAATAGTGGTAACATTTTGTATCTTCATTTGTAGCATTGTTAAATATTTCTGTCAATACTTTTCTAAAAATCAATTGACTAAGAGGGGGCTTTGGGATATATTGAACATTAGAAAGGTACTAAGATTGTACAAATGCTATTGTGGATGAATCTGTTGGGCGCTACTGTCGCTTGACCTAGATTGGATTTCTTCCTCATTGTCTTTAACTCCTGAATTTAAAGTTGGTTCCCAACGCTACGATGTGGTTTTCTTTGATATAGGTTCTACACTGGTGGGCGTGACCCCCTCATTCACAAAAGTCTACCACCAAGTTTTTCAACGAGCCGGGTATGATTTACCTATCGGCGAAGTAGAAGAAGCGGTTTCATATAGCTGGGATATTGTCGCCAAACAAGACCCACATGCTGAGTTTGAGCGTAGCCTTGAAGGTAATAGGCTATGGCAAAGGGCTGTAGAGCAGCGGGTAATGGATAAACTCAATATACACCCAGATATTCACGAAGAACTGTTCTGGCAAATTATTGAAGCCTTCGAGAATCCCGAAACATATATGCTCTACCCGGATGTAATGGAAACATTACAACGTCTAGAAGAAACAGGCTACCGGATGGGAATTATCAGCAATTGGAGTTGGCACTTGCCGGAATTGCTGGAACATTTAGGTATTGCCCGATACTTCAAGTATATAGGCGCTTCTGCGCGAGTGGGTTACGCCAAACCTCGCCGAGAATTCTTTGAAATAGCATTGCATAATTTGGATGTCACCCCTGACAAAGCGATACATATTGGAGACAGCTATACGGCGGATATTCTAGGCGCGTGGTCAGTAGGTATGGCGGCGCTTTGGTTGGAACGGCAAGGACAGGCGCTTCGCTTTGCGCCACCCGGTGACCCGAACAATCAAGCGAACAAAATCAAAATTGAAAACCTAGATAGTATGTGGAAGTATCTGGAACACGGAGTTTCCGTGGTAGCCCCCGGTTTTGGAAATAAGCAAGCGGACGCGGAGTAAAAGAATGAGTGTGGACAGAAACAAAAAACAGGGCTACCGCGATAATCACCCTGCGCGTGTGTATGTGGCGCTGGATATCGAAAGTACCGGGGGTGGCGAAGCTGATCAGGGCGAAATAATCGAGGTTGCGGCTATACGCTTCCGTTTGGAGGAAGGTAGTGTAGCACGGGTTTTGGAACGCTGGCAAACGCTGGTACGCCCGCGCAACCCCATCCCTTACAAAATCTCCCACTTGACGGGCATACGTCAAACGGATGTAGAGCACGCCCCTACCTTTAGTGAAATCCGAGACAAATTACAACAATTTCTGGGCAATTTCCCATTAGTTGGGCATTCCATCGAGAGTGATTTCGCTTTTCTGTCACGCCAAGAATTTCGAGTCTCGAATATTCCCTTAGATACCTACGAATTGGCTACCCTGATTCTGCCACAAATGGGCAATTACAGCTTGGTAGCAGTTGCCAATGCGCTGGAAATTCAGGCTAACGGTGAAGCGCATCGCGCCCTTGCCGATACTTACATGGCAATGAATGTTTTTGCAGCGTTGCTAGGTAAGTTGGAAGAACTCCCCCGTAAAGTAATAAATGAGGTAAATCGGATTGCCTCAAATTTGCAAGAGTGGCCCCTACGCCGTCTTTTTGAGGAAGCTTCAGAAATTCTGGCGCGGCAAGAACGCAATAGTGGCGGGTTAGGCAGCCTCGGCGCTTTGCTCAAGCAACAACTTTCTGAAAAGCAAGGTAGCGATAATGATTTAATCTTTCTGGTTTCAGAGGACAAGCCGCAACCGCTCCAGCCACGTCCAGATTTTAAATTTCCCTATTCGGAATTAAACGAGCGAGTTGCCAGCGCCAGTTTGCCGATACGCGCTATACTCGATTCAAACCAGCACATGCTCCTTGAGATGCCCGGAAATGACCATACCCGCGCCATGGGCTTATTAGCGCCGGCAATAGAAGTAGCCGTCCAGAGCGGTCAAAGCGTGGTTATCGCTGCCAATAGCGAAACCCAACGAGATCGTATGCTCAACAAAGCGATTCCGGAATTGCAAAAACTTCTGGCAACGCAGGAAACACCGGATGACAATTTCATTGCTACTAAAGAAAAGCGGCGACGGCGGAGTGAAGAAAAACCAACTTTTATTGCCAACACCGTCAAACATCAAAACTCCTATATATGCTTGCGCCGTTGGGAAAACTTCCGCAATATGGAAGGGCTGACCTCAGATGAGTTAAAGTTGCTAATCAAAGTGCTTTTGTGGTTGCCTAATACGACAAACGGCGACGGCGCGGAATTGCGCATAATGCAACAGGAAAGGTTGTGGTCGCGCATAAACACCCAGAAGGGGCTTTGCCTTGCCTCACACTGTCAGTATAATCAGCGCCACCAGTGCTTTTATTTCAAGGCGCGCGACCGGGCAGAAGCCTCGCACATCATCGTAACCGATCAAGCGTTGGTGCTTGCCGATGCAGCAGGGCAAGCAGGAACGTTGCCTCATTTTGATTACACCCTCATTGACGACGCGCATCACCTTGAAGATGAGGCAGGTCGCCAATTCGGTTCAGCCATCACCCCCAATACGCTATTCGATTTCCTAGATTGGATATACCGTCCTGTAACCTGGAAAACCGAAGGAGGAAGTAGCGGTTTCCTATCCACTTTCTTCCGTTACTTTGGTGATGATACCAGTACAGAAATCAAAGAACCCATAAATAGCAAACTTTCCGCTGCAATTTCCCATATCGAGATTTGCCGTAGCTCTACCGACAATTTGCTTCGAGACCTAACCGAGTTGGTTAACCAAATTAATCAGGATTCGGGGCAAGGGGATGGGCGTATCCGCTTAGATGGCAAATTCTACAGCAGCCCAGAATGGGGCAGCATTGCCGGAACGTGGGAAGTGTTCAAACAGGATTGGGAAGAGCTATATTATCATTTGCGCGATTTGCGCGACGAAGCGCATAATTTCAAAGGGGCGCTGCTCAATACCGAAGAAATGATGCTAGATTTGAATTATTACATCAATCAGGCAAACTATCTTCTCAACCGTCTTTCTCCCGCCTTTGACGGTTCTGACAATGCTCAGGTTCATTGGATGGCTTTGCATCCGCGTACCCAACTGGTCGGGATTTTTAGCGCACCGTTACAGGTCGATTCGGGTTTGCGGCATATGCTCTTCAACCATAAAAAAAGTGTGGTGCTGGCTTCCCCAACCATGACCACCGATGGGGATTTCAAGTTCTTGAGAAATCGATTAGGCTTGCATGAAGCAAAAGAACTGAGATTACATCCTGAGCGTGATTATGCGGCTACCACCCTGCTCTATCTACCCAACGATATGCCTGAGCCTTCACAACCGGGTTACCAGAAATCAATCGACCAGCATATCATCGACATGGTAAAAGGGTGTGAGGGGCGCATGCTGGCATTGTTCACTTCCAATAGCTCGTTGCGAATGACCTATAAAGCTGTACAACGCCCGCTGGAACAGCAGAATATTCTGGTGCTGGGTATGGGACTAGACGGTACTCGCCGCAGCGTGCTTAATCGTTTCAAAAACACGCCCCATGCCCTTCTGCTCAGCACATTGGGACATTGGGATAACCCAGAGCTTTTTAACGATGAAGAAAACAGCGCATTATCTTTCTCGGTACTCGCCATTACAAAGTTACCTTTCGACCCGCCCAGTGACCCTGTATTTGCTGCCCGTATCGAAAGCAGGCAATATAATGACCCATTTCTGCAATACAGTTTGCCGCGTACCATTCTGAGGTTCAAACAAGCCTACGAACGACTACTAGAGGCAATGCCGGGACGTGGGGTAGTAGTGGTTTTAGATAGTCGCTTGACTCGTCGCGCATATGGTCCGACTTTCCTAAACTCGCTTCCGGCGCTGCGTACCAAACATGATACACTGACGCATTTGGTGCCAGAATTGAGAAATTGGCTGGAATTATCCTAAGAAACTTATTACATGTTCTTCGAGGTATTATAGCTAGATGGCAGAATTTCAAAAAATCCAGTCTGACATGACTATTAAAACAGTGGTAACGGAGTATCCCGACACAATCCGGGTTTTTGCCAAACACGGGTTGGGATGCGCTACTTGCCACATTGCCGGGCTGGATACAGTTGAAAAGGGTGCGCGCGCTCACAAAATAAAGCTCGAACCATTGTTGGCTGATTTAAATTTGGTGCTGGAAAACCCTGCTGCTTTTCCCGAAATCGAAGCAGGCGGCTTGATGCCTAGCACACCCGGCAGCGAATTTGAAACTACCGGTCTGATAAAAAATGTTGTCGCAATAGTGAGCGGTAAGGGGGGCGTGGGGAAATCCTATGTCACCAGCATGCTGGCGGTTGGGCTGAACCGAATGGGCAAAAAAGTGGGGATACTCGATGCTGATGTAACGGGCCCAAGCATTCCGCGCACTTTTGGTATTCTGGCAAGACCAGCTTTACAGGATAACGGCAAAATTATTCCAGTGATTAGCTCTCAAGGTATCAAAATTATGTCCAGCCTTTTCTTTGTAGCAGATGAAGATGAGGCAGTTATTTGGCGTGGACCGTTGATTACCCGCATGATCCGAGATAATTTTTACAATAATACGCTCTGGGGAGAACTCGATTACCTCTTAGTGGATTTACCCCCCGGTACTAGTGACGCGCCTCTGACCGTAATGCAATCACTGGATGTAAAAGGCATAATTCTGGTAAGCTCACCACAATTGCTTGCCAACAGTATTGTTCGCAAAGCCATACGTATGGCTGATAAAATGCATACCCCCATTTTGGGTGTAGCCGAAAATATGAGTTGGTTTGTAATGCCCGGCAGCGATAAAAAGCTGGAGTTATTCGGGACATCGCAAGGGGAGGAACTGGCAACTTCGGCAAATGCCCCGCTTTTGGGACGGTTGCCGCTAGACCCGCAGGCGCGCTTGTTGATTGATGAGGGGCGAGTGGAAGAGTATCGCTCAATTGAAACAGACGAACTGGTGCAAAACTTTCTGAAATATGCCGAACCGCAAATGAAGAAACGTACATTGGTAATTCGGGATACAACCGAACCTGCCAAAGATTGAGCGCCACGGATTATTAATCTACCGCTTCTTCTTTCGCCCAAAGTACCAAACACTCCAAGAAAGATTGTACAGCAGTTCTAGTATAGCTTTACTAACTTTACCTTTACATACAATCATGTGATTTCCGATTGAGTACGCCTTGCCAACCCGCAAACCAGCGCCTAATAGCATTACACTTGCCGACTTGGAAGCAGCCTCCGAGTAAGCCTACAACACAAGCATAGAACCAGACAAGCGCAGAAGTTTTATATCTTAATAAGCCCCTAAAAACAATTATTAAAACCTACTAAGATTATTTGCATAATAAGATGCAGCAATTTTGTCATTTCCTGACCTTCAGAATTCTTGACAAGTTCAAACCTGTTTGCTAACATAAAAATCAGGCACAGTGAGATGAACATTTCACTTTGTTTGGTTCAGTTTTTGTGAGTTAGTTTTTTTATTAATGGCGTGAGTCAACCTTACATGCGACTCGCCATTTACAAATCGGAGGTAGAATACGATGGAGTTCTACAGCGTAAAGCACCGCGAAAAAATTAATGTGCCTGACAACGACATAAAAAAACGCAAGTTTAACAGTGGGGAAGGTGAGGGGCGTATCCGTTACGCTGCTGTAGCCGAAGTTACTCACAAAGGAGATAGTGTAAAACTAACTAAGTTTATCAACAAAGCTACATACGACGAACTCAAAGTTCCTGAAATATAATTAAACTGAACCGAATGAGCTTTGAGTTAAATTCTCAAAGCTCATATTTTTCTAGAAATTGATAGCGATTTGCCTTGTTGCGGGTGTTAAAAGCCAGAGACAGGTATTTCATACCGTTGTTTGAGTCGCCTCTTTCCACCAATAATTTCCCGTAAGTATAGTAAGCTTCAGCCAATTCGGTAAATCTGGAACTTTTTTCCAATAAGTTCAAGCCCTGTTCAAAGAAAGTATCTGCTTGTTTCCGGTCTCCCGCTTTCTCATAGATTGAGCCAGCAGTAACAAATAACCGTCCTTCTTCATGCATAAAGCGACCATCTGGAATTAATGCGTTCGCCATACTAATTACTTCCAACGCTTTTTGATCATTTCCCGACTCAAAGTTCAGGCGTGCAATATCGTTAAGCGCTAACAGCGGCATTGGGTCAGGCATGAAATTTGCAATTGAGCCTATCACCCGTTGATAAATAGTTAATGCTTCTTCAGTTTGTCCTTGGCGCAGATATTCTCTGCTCACTTCGTATAAAGAGCTACGAATTGCATAGCCGGTAGTCAAACTGTTGATCAAAGCATGACCTTTCTCCAGAAGTTCAACCGCTTTATTAATCTCGCCACACTCTTCAAGATTGCAGGCTTCCTGCAAATAATATTGCCTTAAATCTTCTACGCTATTGATATTAGAGGCTAATTCAAGGCATTCCCCAAGTAGCTTCTGGACATTCTCTTTATCAGCCAGAAGATAATAAACGCGCATAAGCAATGTTAAGATTCTCAATCTCAACTCAGGCGAGCTAATTTTACCGATATTTCTGGCTTTTTCGAGACAAGCAAGTGAAGAATGCCAGTTATTCTGCTGGATAAAAAGCAGCGCTTGATTAAATAGCAAACGTGCGACCCATTCGGTTTCGCCTATTTTTTCCCAAAATTCTAGCGATTCCTCAAAACATTTAGTAGCTGCTACCAACTGGTTATGAGAAAGTAAAAACCGCCCCTCAAGATAAAGTAGTTCCGCTTTCTCAGTATCCTTTAATTCTTCCCTTTTCAAGTCATTTATAATAATTGCGTAACTCTCATCACATATTGTAAGAGGGTTAGAAAGAATAAACCGTAAGCGAGCAAATTGAAGATCAGCCGTAGCCTTATTTTTCACTGTATGATTTGTATCAAGGAAAAACGAAACGGGCAAACCCAAACGTTCTGCCAATAAACCCAACGCCTTGATAGAAGGCTGCATCTTACCCAATTCTACGGCAGATACATAACTTTTGGAAAGAATATCTTTACTCAGGTCTTCCTGTGTCATTTGGAGAGTACGTCGGGCTTCTTTAATTCGTAACCCTACTGATAAGCCATTACTATTGAAGATTTTGTTTTTGTGATTACTTCTAGGCATATTTACTCTCTTATAGGTTATAATAATGTGCTATTAGGATACTAACAAGTTGGCATTGCAATTGTTTAAGTGCAATTATGCCAAAATAACGAATATCAACCGAATAGAAGACTAGTTGATTTATTTATGTTCCAATCCTAACAATAGGAAATCAAAAGTTATAACACACCAATTTAATTTGTATTAAAAATAACATACTATAGTAAGGATAAAATTCAGGTAAATCATGGTGAATATTAATAAAAAATTAATAGGTGTATATCATTTAGAAATCATTAACGACTTCCTTAACAGCATTAACGGGTTAACTCCCTATTTTTCATTAGTTGCTGCTTACACCGCGACTGTACAAATTCCGGGAGTTAGTGGCGCTGGTATAACCTCAGAATTACGGGAACTGACTGCTACCGCAGATGTAGAGATTCTGGCACTTGGTAAAGCAGTTTGCTTACAGGAAGGAGTACCGTCTAACCCGTCCGGTGCGCCTGGACCCTCTATCATAACCCATGCAGCTTTCAAACTGATACCGGAAATGACTTATCTTCCTATTGATGTTGGTTTAAAAATAATGCCAGCCGTAAAATCAATTGTTAAGTTAGAAGGCGCTTCACAGGCTAAGGCAGTTTCCAGCGGTCAAGCGTTGGAAAACGAGGCACAAGCGCAAAAGTTATTTTATTCCGGCTGGAAACTAGGGGTAAAACTCGGCAGCGAGTGTGCTAATAGTGGACATTATCTGATCATAGCGGAAACTATACCGGGAGGAACTACCACCGCCCTCGGTTTGTTACTGGCGTTGGGAATTAATGCTGAAGAACTGGTGAGCAGTTCGATGCCAGGCAATGCACACCATTTGAAGCTGGAAGCCGTTAAACAAGGATTCCAAGCGTTAGGTAAAGAAAAGGGCGCTTTTGCCAAAACACCACTGGCAGGTGTTGCCGCTTTAGGGGATACAATGCAACCGGCAGTAGCAGGTATGGCAATGGGCGCATCTATACATTGTCCGGTAATGTTGGGCGGAGGTACTCAGATGGCGGCAGTAGTGGCGCTGGCGGCGGCTCTAGTAAAAAATGGAGAGGTTGATAGAACTCGAATTAAGCCTGAAAATATTGCACTGGTTACAACCCGGTGGGTCAGTGAAGATGCAACCGCCGATTTATCCGGGCTAGGCGCAGCGATCGAAACGAAATTTGGACCATTTCCGGTCTGCTATATGTCCGCAAACCTTGACTTCAGCCAATCTAAATATCCCGGAATGCGTCAATACGAGCTTGGATTTGTTAAGGAAGGGGTCGGAGCAGGCGCAGCAGCGTTAGCGGCAATGCTAACAAAGAACCTTGACCCAGATGAATTTCTTCCTTACATTGAGCGTTCCTACGAACAGCTATGTCTTTAATAAAAAATCCCCCTTCTGGTTATTGAAGGGGGAAAGTAATTTCTTTATTAGTCAGGCTGTGGCAACGTTTCGAGGGCTTTCTCTGCAAAATGGCATGCCACTAAATGGTTGGGGCGTTTCTCCACAAAGGGAGGTTCTGTCTTGCAGATCTCCTGCGCTAACGGACAGCGAGTACGGAAATGACAACCGCTAGGTGGATTGATCGGACTAGGCACATCACCTTCAAGAATAATACGCTTGCGCTTTTCTTCTATTATCGGATCAGGCACAGGAACAGCCGATAGCAAGGCTTTCGTATATGGATGCATCGGCTCACTGTAAAGCTTGTTTCGGTCTGCCAATTCCACTACCTTGCCCAAATACATAACTGCAATACGATCGCTAATATGGCGCACTACCGAAAGGTCGTGGGCAATGAAAAGATAGGTTAAGCCAAACTGGGCTTGCAAATCTTCCAGCAAGTTGATAACCTGCGCTTGAATTGATACGTCCAATGCGGAAATAGGTTCGTCTGCCACGATAAAATCAGGCTGAACTGCCAAAGCGCGGGCAATACCGATACGCTGTCGCTGACCACCGCTAAACTCGTGCGGATAACGATTCACATAGTTCGGGTTCAAGCCTACTATACGCAAAAGCTCGCGCACCCTTTCAAGCTTTTCCTTACCTTTGGCAAGATTGTGAACTTCGAGTGGCTCACCTACGATACTACCAACCGTCATACGCGGATTAAGAGAGGCATAGGGGTCTTGGAAGATGATTTGCATTTGCTTACGCATCTTGCGCAAAGTCTCGCCTTTTAGCTCGGTCAGTTCAAGTCCCTTATACTTAACCGAACCAGCGGTAGGGCGATAAAGTTGAAGAATTGCCCGCCCGGTAGTGCTTTTGCCACAACCAGATTCTCCCACTAGACCAAGCGTTTCACCCTTCTTCACATTAAAAGAAATTCCGTCCACCGCTTTGACGGTACCCACACGACGCTGGAAAATAATACCTTCCGAAATGGGAAAGTGCATTTCCAAATTGGTGACTTCAACCAGATTATCCTCGGCTTTTATCGACCCGGAAGATGATCCGGACTGTTGCGTTCCTATTGTCATTCCTGCTATTTCTCCAGTGGCTGAATCTCAAAATTATAAGCCCCATGCGGGGAATCTGTACTATTTCTAGTTATTTACAGGAAATATCGCTCTTGAGATCGCCTAAATAATTTATGCAATCACCTTTTCAGCTAGATTAACGGTGGTAGGAGATTCTTTAGTTATATCGAACAAACAAGCCGAATTATGCTCGGCTTCCACTTCGCGCAATTCGGGAGTTTTGCTCTGGCACACCGCGCTATTGCGGTAGGCACAGCGTGGTTCAAAAGAACAACCGGGCGGCATAGTGATCATATCGGGCGGCAACCCTATAATCGGTACCAATCGGGCGGCACGATGCTCATCCAAGCGAGGGATAGAATTAAGTAACCCGATAGTATAGGGATGGCGCGGATTCACATAGAGTGGCTTTGCTTTAGCAGTTTCAACGATGCGTCCGGCATACATCACCTGAATCCGATCGCACATACCCGCCACAACACCGAGGTCGTGGGTAATCAGTATAATCGAACTACCAAGCTCATTGCGAAGTTTCTTTAACAATTCAAGGATTTGCGCCTGAATAGTCACATCCAAAGCAGTGGTCGGCTCATCCGCTATCAGTAATTTTGGGTCACAGCTAATCGCCATAGCAATCATCACCCGCTGACGCATACCGCCGGAAAACTGATGGGGATAATCGCCTAGGCGTTTATCGGCGGAAGGAATACCTACCAATTTAAGCAACTCAACGGCACGGTTTTTAGCCTGAATATCGGTCATTTTCAAATGAAGCTTAAGACTTTCGGTAATCTGCTTGCCGATGGTAAGCACCGGGTTGAGGCTGGTCATAGGGTCTTGGAAAATCATGGCAATTTCCCTGCCACGCACCTTCCGCATTTCATCCTCTTTGAGCTTGAGCAGATCACGACCTCGAAAAATAAGCTGACTGGTAGGATCAATACGAGAAGGAGGACTAGGCAATAGGCGCATAATTGCAAGGCTGGTTACCGACTTACCGGAACCGCTCTCGCCTACAATACCCAGTGTTTCGCCCTCGTTTAAGTAAAAGGATACATCATTGACGGCTTTAACCATGCCATCATCGGTTTTAAAGTTAACTTTTAGGTTTTTAACTTCGAGAAGAGGTTGAGCCATCCAAACTACTCCTGCTTTATTTGTTCTTAGTCTTGGGGTCAAAGGCATCGCGCAAACCGTCGCCGATAAAGTTCAGCGACATACAGGTTAAGGCAATTGCCATCGCCGGAATTAACAAAATGGTAATAGGGTTGGACTGAAATGCCCTGAAACCTTCATTTACGAGTTGACCCCAGCTAGTAGCCGGAGGTGGCACGCTGATGCCGATGAAACCGTAGAAAGCTTCTATCTGGATTGCTTGCGGTACGCCAAAGCTCACCGACACGATTATTGGACCGAGCGTATTGGGGAAGATGTGCCGGAACATCAGCTTTGAATTTTTCACACCAATAGCACGAGCGGCTTCTACAAATTCTTTTTCGCGCAAGCTCAACACCTGACCACGAATAAGGCGCGCCATCGGGGGCCAAAGCCCAATACCTACTGCTATCAACACCCAGATGATACTACTGCCAAAGGCGGACAAGAAAAGCAAACCGGCAAGAATAGAGGGAAAGGCATAAAATATGTTGACTATAAACATTATAAATGTGTCAATTTTCCCGCCGAAAAAGCCCGATATCAAACCTAAAGGTACACCGAGAGTAAGTACCATAACCTGAACAAAAACACCAACGAGTAACGAGACGCGCCCACCATGCAGCATACGCGCCCACAGGTCCCGATCTTGCCCATCAGTACCGAACCAAAATTTTTCTGAGGGAGCTTGATAGTTCTGGTCAAACAATCTTGGAGCGCCCGGTGCACGATTGTATTGCGAAATGGTGGGATCATAGCGCTGGAAAACATCTGCCCCGATCACCGGGATAACAATTATCAGCATTATCACAATCCCGGCAATCGCCAGTTTGTTTTTTATGAAGCGGCGACGGGCATCTCGCCACAGGCTGGAAGGTTTCGCGCTTTTGGGCGCTCCCAGCGTTTGAGCGGCGATGGCTGCCGCATCTAGATTGGGTTGTTCTTCAACCACTGTGCCTTTTGGCGTGTGTACTTCTGCCATCTATCCCACCTTCCTCGTAGTATATTTAATGCGAGGGTCGATAAACCCGTAAAGTAAATCTACTACTAGATTTATCACTACTACAATCATTGCATATAGCGAAGTGGTAATCAAAATCATTGCATAGTCACGGGCTTCAATACTGGAAACTAGATAAGCGCCGATGCCGGGAATGGCAAACACTGTTTCAATGGTTACACTACCCACCGCCAACCCCCCGAACTCGTCACCCAGTACCGTTACAATCGGAATAAGGGCATTTTTGAGCGCGTGACGGGTAATTATCATTCCACGACTCAAACCTTTTGCCCCGGCAGTGCGAATATAATCCTGTCCCAATACTTCAAGCATACTTGAGCGAGTAAGGCGAGTGACGATGCTGGCAGGGCGAATACCAAGTACAATACCCGGAATCAACAAATCAATAAAAGTCGGGTTTGTATTGGTCAATTTCGTAGTCCAACCGAAAGTATTATTCGACCACAGAATCAGGATTAGGGTCAGGATACCGAGAACAAAAGAAGGAATAGAGTAGAAGAAAAGGGATACCCCGGTAGCCACATAATCCAGCCATTTGTTATGGTTCAGAGCGGCAATAATACCGAAGGGTACACCGATTACAATTACAGTGGAGATAGCAATCACGGCTACCTGTAGGCTAAAGCCTATATGCTCCGCGATAATTGTACTAATTGGGCGACCCATTTGGAGCGATAGACTTACACCCCAGTCCCCACGCACAAAGTTGAATACATAAATTAGGTATTGTTCCCAGATTGGTTTATCAAGACCGTACGCAGCAAGGATTCGGTGCTGGGCATCAGCGGACAATTTGTCGCTGGTAAAGGGGTTTCCCGGTAACAAGTGCATAAAGGTAGAGGTAATGAGTGTTACCCCCAAAAAGACCGGGATTATCCAGAGAATGCGGCGAATAAAATATTTAATCATGTATTTCTTCCGGACAAAGGATTTATTTGCAAGTTAGTGTGAACAAATTTAGCAGGATTCCCTCTAATTTGCAACATAAAACCGATTTCAGATAAACAGATAAAGGGCGTAAGCCCCTTGTTTTTCTATAGCCAGATAAAACCTGTTTATAGTTGCAATCCCTATAATCTTAATTTAAGAAGCGCCGATCTAAAGCAGATCGGCGCTTCAAAATTCACCAGTTTAGAAATTATGGCTTGATAGTCATATACTTCCACTGGTAAGGGCTTTGCGCATTGTAACCATAGCCCTGAAGCTTAGGATTGATCAAGCGTACAACAATACCGGAAAAATTCGGTATGTAAGCTGCATCTGCTTGAAGCAGAGCTTCTGCCTGCTGATAGAACTCAGCCCGTTCCGCCGGAGTCTTACCCAAATCAGCCTTTAATACCAAAGCATCGAACGCAGCACTCTTGTACTGGCTCTGGTTGGTACCCGACTTGGACTGGAACAGTGCGGTGTAGAAATTCTGAGCGTCCGGGTAGTCAGCACCCCAGCTACCGCGATAGATTCCCTGGAACTCATGGTTGGTGTCGCGGCGTTCTAGGAATTCCTTGAAGGTTGCTACCGGGTTCAGGTTGAGACTCAGACCCAGATTGGTCTTAATCTGCTGCTGGACATTTTCCATCCAAGCTTTGGCAGCACTGGAGTCATTATTGAAAGCAATACCGCCGCTCTTGCCGCCACCGTAACCGTTGATGGTATCTTCAAGCGCTTTCACCTTGTCAGCGGTGTCATAGCCAGCATCCTTAAGCGTCTGCTTGGCTTTGTCTGCGCTAAAAGCATAGCTATCAAGTTGTTTAGCGCCCGGAATACCGGCTGGCAGCAAGATAGTAGAAGGCAGAGCCGAACCCTGCAAAGCGCCGTCAGTGATTAACTGGCGGTCAATCGCATAGGAGAAAGCTTGGCGCAACTTCAGGTTCTTGGCAAAAACGTTGTCACCACTCATATTGAAAGCCAACCAGCTAATACGAGCCTGCGGGAATTCGTGGTACGAATCCTTGTACTTCGCATCTTTCTTGGTTGCCTGGATATCGGATACCGGCACAATAGTGTCATCGAGTTCGCCGTTATCAAACTTCAGTTTGGCGGTGGCATCTTCTTTAATAATGTCCACAGTTACCTTGCTGATTTTTGGCTTGTTATCACCCACATAATTAGGGTTCGGGGCGAAAGCCATACTGACATCGTGCTTCCAGTCAGTAATAATAAAAGGTCCGTTTGTAACAATCTTGGAAGCATCAAGTGACCATGTGTTTTTATCATCAAACTTATTACCATTGCTCTCTACTGCTTTCTGGTTTACGGGCCAGTAAGCCCATAATGCGTTCTCGGTCAAGAAGTAAGAAGCAGCATCGGTGAGCGTAATAGTGGCAGTATAATCATCTACCAGTTTGATACCGGAAACGGTAGCCGCCTGGCGCTTGGCATCATCCTTCTCAGTACTGACCGCATCAAAGCCATCAATCAAGGAGAAAATGAAAGCGTACTGAGCCAATACGCCCAACTGAGCGACCCGGTTCCAACCGTACACAAAGTCCTTCATGGTCAACGCATCGCCGTTGCTCCACTTGAGACCCTTTTTCAGCTTGTAGGTATAAGTCTTGCCGTCCGCCGAAACGGTGGGCAGGGCTTCAGCCGCCGCCGGAACTACCTGAAGGTTATTATCAAATTCAACCAAACCTTGGAAAATGTTCTGACCGTAGCGAATACTGATTTCATCGGTGATTAAACCGGGGTCAAGGGTTTTGGGTTCGCTAGCCCAGCGGTCGCGGAAAGTACCGCTAGCCGCAGCCGCAGCGGTAGTAGCTGCCGCAGTGGTAGCTGCCGCAGTAGTGGCTGCCGACGCAGTAGTAGCTGCCGCAGCGGTGGTAGCTGCCGATGCAGTGGTAGCAGCGGCGGTAGTGGCAGCAGCGGTAGTGGTAGCAGGCACGGGAGTTGCAGTGTTATCACCGCAAGCCGATACCAGCGCAGCAATGAAAATGCCCACCACTAAAAGATGCAATTTCTTCTTAAGTATCATTCATTCTCCTCCTGAGATAGGGTAACCAATTATGATATTTGGTTAAGGTCACGCTAATTCGAAAGGTTAATAGCCGACTCCGATTTTACAACGGAATATCCTAGTTAAAGCCAGTTACCTTTAGGACTTTCGCTTCAGGCAAAGGACTTAAGCCCCTTGTCTCTAGGTACATTTTTACTGTTCCAAGCGAAAGCTCTAATTTAAATGGCAATCTTGCCATATGCTCAAGCAAATTGTTTGGCAAATGAACTAAGATCAGGATTGGTTTTTTTCGTATTGAAAACAGAAAGCTTATACCCATTCGCACCAATACGATGCGAGTCCTGTTGCTTTGTAAAATTACCAGGTATTGCAAAATAGAATCTTATGAATATGAGTGTGGTCAACCCTTGTAACTTCCTCAGCAGCCGGGACATTTTATGTGCATAGGGAGAGATTATAAATGCGATGTAGGCTCACCGCAACCTCAATACAACATGTCGCTATAATAGCAAAAAGCTATACAGTTTGCAAGCCAGAATGTATTTTCTGTTCAAAAACAAGAGTGAAATAATAAAACTAAGCTAAAGAGGATTGGATATTTTAGAAAGCACCCGCTAATGCCATTATTTTTAGAATAAATGCTTAACTTGAAGTGCTATTAATTTGAGTTGATTTATTAGTGACAAAAAAGTATTTCTTTAATATAATTATGTCATGATTAAAAAGAGTAAGGAGTCGGGTAACACCAGAGGAAACAAATTACCGACTCTTGAAATAACTTTGCCTCTACCTCCAAGTATTAATGTTCAGTATGCAACGGTTGAAGGGAAGCGTACTCTGACAGAAACCGCCCGAAAATGGAAACGGCAGGTCGAACGACGAGTCGAACAAATGGAAGAGGAAGAAGTTCTCACCGACGAGATGCTTACAGCTTTTACGCAAAATTATTTATCGGTATTTATGCAATTCTTCTTTCCTTCCCCCCACCGTCGGGATTTGGATGGCGGTTTAAAAATTGCCCTTGATGCGCTATGTGAGGCTTTACATCTTAACGATAACCGGGTAGTCGAAATACACCTTCAAAAGCGGATTGACCCTCTCGACCCTCGTGTTGAAGTTTTCCTTGAAGGAGTAAACGACTGGGTCTTCGACGAACAATATGTGTTGTTGGAAGATAACCCGGCGCAAGTTAAGAAAGTTGGAAACTGACTAAGAACTAAGCCATCACAAAATGGTCAACTAAAGGAGAATAGCCCCGATGTCCGGCACAGTACCAACCAGCAGGTCTTATACCGCGCCAGCGAATGAGTCCATTATCATCTTTGATTTCGGCTCTCAATTTACCCGACTTATTGCGCGCCGGATACGTGAAGCACATGTCTATTGTGAAATTCTGCCTGCCGATGCCCCCAAAGAGCAAATCGATGCCCTTAACCCACGCGGGTTCATTTTGAGTGGTGGACCTGCCAGCGTTTACGAAGAGGGATCGCCCCAACTCGCCAGCTACATCCTAGATTATGGTGTACCCGTACTGGGTATCTGCTACGGTATGGGATTATTGGCACGTGCCCTCGGCGGCAATGTGCAACCTGCCGAACTTCGCGAATACGGACAAGCTGATGTACAAATCGATCAGCGCAACCTCATATTCGCGGGCTTACCTAGTCCTCTTAGCGTTTGGATGAGTCATGGCGATCATATTGAGGCAGCGCCACCTAATTTTGAGATCATTGCCCATACGGAAAACAGCCCTGTTGCGGCAATGCTTGGCACGCTGCCTGCTACGGGCGCACTTGCAATCGGGTTGCAGTTTCATCCTGAAGTAAACCACACAGCTCATGGCGCAGAAATTATTCAGCATTTCCTGTTTCAGATTTGCCATTGTTCAGGAAACTGGACTCCCGACTCATTCATCCAAACTGCTATTAGCCGTATTCAGGAAACGGTCGGACCTGAAGGGAAAGCAATTTGTGCGCTTAGCGGAGGAGTCGATTCGGCAGTTGCAGCCACCCTCATATCCAAAGCGTTGGGAGATCGCCTTACCTGTATTTTCGTGAATAATGGCTTATTAAGGCAGGGCGAACCGGAGAGTGTCCTCAACACTTTTGGCAATAAAATGGGCTTGAAGCTAGACTATGTAGATGCTTCCGCTCGTTTTCTTGAGCGGTTGGCAGGTGTAGAAGACCCGGAAGAAAAACGTAAGATCATCGGCAACGAATTTATTCGTATCTTTGAAGAAGAAGCCCGTAAAATCGGACCGGTTGATTGGCTGGTACAAGGCACGCTTTATCCCGATGTAATCGAAAGCGCTACGCCCGAAACCAAAAATGCCAGTCGCATCAAAACCCACCATAATGTGGGAGGCTTACCCCCGGACATGCAATTCAAACTGATTGAACCGCTGCGTTATCTCTTCAAAGATGAGGTGCGCCAAGTTGGGCTGGAACTGGGATTGTCACGAGAGATAGTTTGGCGGCAACCTTTCCCCGGACCCGGTTTAGCAGTGCGGGTAATCGGTGCAGTCGATGAAAACCGCTTGGTTATTTTAAGAGCAGCGGATGCAATTGTACGCGAAGAAATTGTGAATGCAGGGCTGGATGGTGAAGGGGCAGTTTGGCAATACTTTGCCGTTCTGACCCCCTTGCAAAGCGTCGGCGTTATGGGAGATGGGCGAACTTATAATAATGTACTGGCAGTGCGCGCTGTCAGTAGCCGCGATGGTATGACAGCCGATTGGGCGCGTTTGCCGCATGAATTACTGGCGCGTATCAGTAATCGCATAGTCAATGAAGTAAAGGGCGTAAACAGAGTAGTGTATGACATTACCAGTAAACCGCCTGCCACCATCGAATGGGAATAGGGGGATATTAGCATGAACAGACCTACCATATTAGTGGTGGATGATGACCCAAATATCCTTAAACTGGTACGGAGCGCGCTGGAAGCTGAAAATCTTGACGTAAGCACCGCTATTACCGGACAGCAAGCCCTGACTAAAATAACCAAAGAATTGCCTAGCCTTGCAATTGTCGATCTCAATTTGCCGGATATTCACGGCTTTGAAGTTTGCCGCAGGTTGCAGCAATATGCCATAATCCCGGTAATAATGCTCACCGGAGTTGACTCCGAAGATACTATTGTAGAAGGTATCAATTCTTACGCTGAAGACTATATTACCAAGCCCTTCAACGCGCGTGAACTTGCAGCGCGGGTACGCCGGGTTTTGCGGCGCTTCGGAGATGTACAATCCACCAGCTCTTCAGCCGAAGTAGTGGTTGACCAAGAACTCAAAATCAATTTTGGACAACATTGGGCAGAAGTGCGCGGCAACAAACAAGAACTTACCCCAACCGAATCGAAGTTATTACATATGCTCATACGGCATGCCGGGCAGGTTCTAACTACCGACTCACTACTGGCGAGAGTATGGAGTTCCGATGAAGAAGTCTATGTAGAAGGCTTGCGAGTACATATCCGCCGCCTCCGTGAGAAAATAGAACCAGATCCCGGTAAGCCTAGCTATATACTTACCGAACGAGGGGTTGGGTATCGTTTCAAAACCTTCAGTAACAATCAGGAAAATGAAACCGAAATAAAAGAAGAGGGTAGCGACGAAAAAAAAGAGGGGATTTCAGAGAGCGAAAATGATGCATTAGCGCTTCCCTAACCAAAATCTCAATACCTCAAAATCCATTACAATCACAGTTATGTTCAAAGCACATAAACTGCCTTCACAAAAAGAGAGATGAAAAAGTATGAGCATCTCTGATGCTTACAACCGTGACCGATCAAAGGCGAGTTCAGATACTTCTACCACGCCTAATCGCTCCTCGAATAATTCAAAAAAAGGTGCGGACATTTCGCTTGAGTCTGAGGTGATTTTGCTGAGGCAGCGACTTGCCGAATATGAGGCAGAACTGCGGTCATTACATCTTCAGAATGAGCAATTGAGAGAACGTTTAAGCAATAGCCACGTAAGTGAAAAAGAACGGGCTGAATTCATTTCAAATGTAGCCCATGAACTTCGCAGCCCCCTCACCTCTATCAAAGGTTATGTGGATTTATTATTAGAAGGTGAAGCCGGAGACCTGACCGAATTACAAAATGAATTTTTATGCGTGGTAGGTGCGAATAATGAAAAACTCGCTCGTATAATAAGCGATTTGCTGGATGTTTCGCGTCTCGAATCGGGACGATTAAGCTTTAACCCCGGTCCTCGTAGCCTACGTGAGATTGCAGAACAAGCAATTGAAGCTACCAAAGCGCAGTTTGAAGCAAAATCTATTAATTTTGTGATTGAATTACCTGTAGCTTTAACCCGACACGGGGTTCTGGAAGTTAACGTTGACCCGGACAGATTGATTCAAGCTATCAAAGTATTGCTTAGCAACTCGACGCGCTATACCCCCAATGGAGGTACAGTAAAGTTTAGTGTTCAAGCGGATGAAGCCGATATGCAGGCTATAATCAGCATTACTGATCAAAGTCCTCCTATCAACCAACATGAGATTCCCGCTCTTTTCACTAAATTCTGGCAATCCGAAAATCCAGCATGGAGAGAAACAGGTAGCCCCGGATTAAGTTTAGCGCTTGTAAAGGCAATCGCCGAAATGCACGACGGTAATGTTAGTGTTGTACCCAACCCTGCCGGAACCAATACCTTCACTATAACATTGCCGCTCCTGATTACACCACAACCACACAAAGTTACAGAACTTACCGGAAATATCGAGGTACAGCACGCCGTACTGGTAATAACCCAAAACCCTATGTTTGCTAAATTTGCGGAAGAGGTGCTGTCGGATAGTGGATTTCAGGTGGTTGTAACAGAAGATTACTCGGTAATATCGTCTCCTATGCCTGCTTGGATTCCTGATTTAATCCTTGCAGATGGAAATGCCATAATTTCTGAGAATAAAAATCCGGTAATTGGAAGTGTGCCGTTATTACAGGTGTCGCTTTCGGAATTGGAAATGATGGTGTTGGCAGAAGGAGCAGTTGCCGTACTACCCTATCCTGCTTCAGATAGCGCCACTCTCGAATATATTTTGCAAATTATCGGCACTGAAGTACCGGAGGTTTTAGCTGAATCCTATCGAGCTACCGAGACTATCTTATTGGTTAGCCAAGTTAGTTCAAATCTTCGAAACCTTGACAAGTTGTTACGAGATGCAGGCTTTACTAAAGTATATCGTGCAACTATGGAATATGATGCACTGGCGTTAGCACGTAGATACCGCCCCTCTTTCATGTTGGTGGATTTAAATAATGGGAAAAAAGTAAGCGGGGCTTTATTCGAAGCACTAAACGAAGACCCATTACTTAGGAAAACTCTCTCATTGATATTTGTGCCACCCGATTATATAATGCAAACGGTAGTTCCGGATTACCAACCCGGTACATCTAATGTTGAAAAGTTTGACTCGAAGACTTATACCAATCACGTGCCTAAGCCTTTTTTGCGCCGACGCTTTTTAAGTCTCGCTAAGAGATTAGTTGGCAAAAGTTGACAAACGTCTCCAGTTTTCTTACACGTCGTTGGAGTATTCAATGAAGGTTCTTATCGCAGAAGACGAGAAAGATATAAGGCGCTTGATCAGTTTTACGTTGGAGAGAGCGGGCTTTGAAATTGTGGAAGCCGTAGATGGCAAACAAGCGATAGAAATGGCAAAGCTACACAATCCTAATTTGATTCTTTTGGACGTTATGATGCCTTATATGGATGGTTATGAAGTTTGCCGCCGTTTACGCTCCGAACCAGCCACTACCAATACCCCTGTACTTTTCCTCTCCGCCAAGGGGCAACACCACGAAATCGGTGAGGGCTTAAGCGCGGGTGCAACTGATTATATTGTAAAACCCTTCACGCCCCGTGAGTTAGTGGCTAAAGTAAAAGAACTTACCGGGACGGGTTAGCCCGGATAAAAGAAGTGCAAAAAAATTTTATATTCCTCTTTCTGGATGGGGTGGGTCTTGGAACAGATTCACCAGAAAATCCGCTTGCTCATAAAGAAGCAACTCCTTTTTTAAATGGCTTGTTAGGCAGTAAACCTCTAAGCGGTTATGAAGCTGATTATACCAATCTGCTGTTCAAATCAATTGATGCTCAATTGGGGATACCGGGTTTACCACAAAGCGCTACCGGACAAGCCGCTCTATACACCGGACAGAATGCACCCGCTTATCTTGGTAGACATATGACCGGCTTCGCCAATGGTTCGTTACGAGTTTTGATAGAAGAAAGCGGGATTTTTAAACAGGCGAAAGCGATCGGTGCAAAACCTACGCATGCCAACCTCTACTCTCAAGGCTATTTTCGGGCAGTGGAACAGCGCCGAATCCGTTATTCGGTTGGCACTTTGGTAGGGCTTACTGCCGGAGTGCCTTTTCGTATGCCCGAAGACTATGAAAGAGGTGAAGCAGTTTTCTGGGATATTACCGGAGAGCGAATGCCAGACCGAGAAGTACATATAAGCCCGATTGCGGCTACCGAAGCAGGAAAACGGCTGGCTAATATCGGAGGCAACCACAATCTTACGCTTTTTGAATGTTATCTACCGGATTTTGCAGGGCATAGTCAGAATATGGAGTTATCGCTCTCCGTATTGCAATTGATTGATCGATTTCTAAATAGTGTTATTCAAAATCTTTCCGGCGATACCACATTATTAGTAACAAGCGATCATGGTAATGTTGAGGATTTATCGACTAAAGGGCATACCTATAACCCCGTGCCGCTATTGGTAGTGGGACCTGATGCAGGTAAGTTCCGTGCTGTAAAAGATATTACCGGATTAACGCCTAAAATTATCGAATTATTGGGTGAATGAACGAGTTTAAATCTCCAAATTGAGAGTTTCGCCACTTCTGAAGATCTGCTGGTTATCTTTACCCCGAAAAAGAGTGACACTTTGCCTGCCCATTACAGACCACTCCCAGCCATTATCTTTGCGACTACGTACCAAAGCGGTATCTTCATCTATGCCAAGTTGCAACACTCCGAGAGGTGCATTAGAAATAATAGCTGTAAAAAGCGTAGGATTAACAAAACTATGCAAGCGATCAAAGTGGGGATATGTAACCAACGAGGGTTCTACGTTGAGCGCATTCATCCATTCCGGTGATTGTCCCTTAAAAGCAGAGCGCATATTGAGAGTGAAACCTCCAAACGCCATCGCTCCAGCGCTACAACCTGCCAACACTGCCCCTTGGCGATGTCGGTCTAATATAATTTCCCATGCAGGTGTATCCAGCAGGGTATCCACTAAATACATCGGGTTGCCGCCGGAAAAATAATAGAAATCGGCATCACGGAGTTTATGTAAAATTTCCGGTCGGGTAGTATCTTCGCGTTTGATAATCATAGCAGGCTCAACTTTAGCCCCTATTTTTACGAAATGCTCTACGCCCAACTGAGACCAACGGGCTGGCATTCCGGCTTCAAGACCACTAGCAGTAGGAATTAAAACAACCTTAGCTTTTTGGGGATTACCCAAAGTATTAAGCAAAAATCGGTCGGTTTCTTCCATCACGGGCAAATATTCCCCAGACCCAACCAGCGCTAACGCACCTGCAGTCATACCAGTTTCCATCTTTCTCTCTTGTTTTTAATCAGCTACAGCAAGGAACTGTTCATAGAGTTCAAATTTAATTACCCTATTATCGCAGGAATTGTCATATATTGGCAACATGGAGAATTTCCCGATTCATCCTTCCACAACGTTTCTAGCAGGTAGATTTTATACGAGGTTAATCTTTAGAATCGTACTAATAAAGATTAGGGCGTTTTTTAAGAAATGTCTCAAAATATACGTTATTTGTAGACTAGAATTAGCCTTACTGCAAATAAACAAATTGTAACAGCCTTTCAGGCGACTGTAACTTAACTATAACCATTGCTTGCTAAAATCAAACTAAGCTATAAGCAAATTTTATCATAGGTCAAGGTATTATTAGTTGAACGCTCTATCTATGTTACTAGATAATCAATACAAAATAAAAACTGCAATCCACGAAACTGCTGAAGTTTCAGATGAAGCATTTATCGGTATAGGAACCCAAATTTGGCACCAATGCCAAATAAACTCAGGGGTTGCCATTGGCAATAATTGTGTTATCGGTAAAGGCGTTTTTATAGATCATAAGGTTCTGATTGGCGATAATGTCAAAATTCAGAATCGCACTTCAATTTTTCTTGAAGTTATTATTGAGAATGATGTACATATCGGACCGCACGTTTGCTTCAGCAACGGTAAAAAAATTCTATTAGGAAAAACCAATAATAATAATCAACCAACCTTAGTTAAGGTGGGAGCCGCTATAGGAACAGGCACAATTATTACGCCCGGTGTAGTAATTGGAGCATATTCAATTGTAGAGGCAGGTTCGGTTGTCACTCAAAATATACCCGATTATGCCTTTTTTCAAGGCAATCCTGCCACTCTAGGAGGTTATATTTGTCAGTGTAACCGAACACTAGTCCTCAAAGAGGAAGCCATCTGGATTTGTGCGGGTTGCGGCAAGCAATATAATTTTTAGTCGCACTTTATCAAACTAGCTAAGCTTTAATCATTCCCCAACGCTTAGCCAGTTTCAATGCTCTTTTCTCCCCTACAATCGAAATAAAGAAAACCGGTAAGCAAGCGAGCCACCAGAAAACATAAGCTACCAACGCTACGGTAGCATGGAAGATCAACCAGCCCTTGCGTTCTCGTATCCGCAAATGCCAACGCCTTGCTCCAAGTACAGTCAGACTCATCGAAGCAGTTGGCACAAGTCCGGTTATAGCAAAGAACCAAAACAAAGGACGAGGGGTGTTTTTCACATCGTAGGTTAAGCCACCCACCTTGATCAGTTTTGGAGTTATTGCCCCAAAATAGGCGGATATAGCTAAATCCATACCGAAAGCAATCGCGGATAGTGTGAAACGCCGTTTATCACTTAAACGTCTAGAGGCATTAATACGCCCTGCACGTTTACAATCAATCAACACGTAGGTATAAATCGCCAGTGTAAGCAAACTTAACAACGACATCAAGCGCATGCTCCAATGAAAACCCTTTTCCACTTCCGATTCATTATGTAAATTAGCAGATTCAGAAACTTCCCATGGCTGTACTGCCATTGGCAACCTCTCTTCTAAGACAATCACGTTATTAGTTGTAAAAAAGTATCTTTTCGTGTTTACTCACTAATGCGAATATTCAGTTTGGTCAACGATTGCTAGAATAACATATGTCAATACTTGCTGCCGTAACGTGGAATTCACTTTTTGCACAAATAATTACTTTTTTAAGAAGATGGAGAAAGCATTGACCGGAAAATATCCTGAAATCAATATATTCGATAAAGTTCAAGTTATACTCGCAAGTGGTTCTCCGCGCCGCCGTGAACTTCTGAGCAGGTTGCTTCCAGCCGATAATTTTCACATCATAGTCTCTGAAGTAGATGAAGCCTTGCACCAAGACGAAGATTATCTAGACTACGTAAAACGGTTGGCATTATCTAAAGCAATTGCCGGCGGAAAACTCTGGTTTGAAAAAAATGAAGAGGCTGGCAGAGATATACTGGTTATCGGTGCCGATACTATTGTAGTATTGGATAATGTAGTTTTTGGCAAACCGCGCGATGCAGCACAAGCCGGGAATTTTCTGGAAAGCTTGAGTGGGCGAACTCATCTGGTAATCACCGGATTTGCCGTAATCACTATGAACCGACAAAAAGGAATAGAGCGTCAAGAGGTAAGCCATACTGTGAGTGAGGTAGAATTTCGTAATATAAGCGCCGCTGAGATAAACTGGTATGTAGCAACTGGTGAACCGGCAGATAAAGCGGGCGCATACGCGATACAGGGCTACGGAGGCGCGTTAATCGCAGCGGTACGGGGTGATTATTACAATGTAGTAGGATTGCCTTTAGGTCCGCTTATAGAGCAGCTCAGAAAGTTTTGAAATTAATCAGAACTTTCGCTTAGAACAGTAGAAAGAAAAATGTACCAAAACAAGGGGCTTAAGCCCCTTGCCTGAAAACCGTTCTGAAACCGAAATCAACTTGGCACAAACCAAAAGACCTGTTCTACGGCGCGAGTTCCCAAAAACTGGCGCATAATTTGACCACTAGGGCTTACCACCACCACCGAACCATCCGAACCGCGCCGAGAAGTGGCAATAAATGAACCATCCGCCGACCAAGCGGGACAACTACCCCCTGCTACAGTGCCAAGAGTTGAGCCGTCCAATTTGATAATCATAGTATCGTTACTATCCCAGTAAGCCAGTTGCTGCCCGGTTGGTGATAGCGCCGCGCAGTTCATTTTATCGCTGATAGCCGAACCGATTACACCGGGAGCAGTCAGAACACCTGCCAATTCTCGTTCCTCGCCGGGAATGTTTTGCCAGATTAGCAGCAGCGCGTTATTTGCGCCGGGCAACCACAGTGTTTTCTCCAGAGCAAAACCGCGCGGTTGACCGTAGAGCATGCGGGGAATACCACCGGCAACGCTTGCTACCCCTACATAGGAAAACCTATCTGCAAAAGTTAGGTTGCGCCCATCACTCGACCAGTTGATATACTGTACGGCGCTGCCCCCGGTTGGATAAGCTGCCCCATCGTTGGCAGGGTAAGGCGGTAACTGATTGCTGTAGAATAGTATATTCTCGCGCCGATCCGCGATACTCATAATCGCCAAAGCGTTATCATAGGGCACCAACATGCGAGGGGCATTGTAATAGGGATTCGCGGTTGGTGAAGTGCGGGTTTCAGGGGTAGCCGAACGCTGAGGCTTGATAATTGGAAATGGTGTAGCGTTTACTTGCGAAATAGACTTGACCGGAGTGGTAGTTACGTCCGGCGTTCCGGCGGGCAAGCTAGATTTGGTAGTAGCTCCAGTTGGCGAGGTGGTAGCAGAACTTTGCAAGGGTACATACTCAACCACCTCAAGGCGACGTGCGTGGGTAGCATAGGCTAACTGCCGCCCATCCGGTGACCATGCAAAACCGAAACCACTGGCAAGACGCTGCGGAGGAATCTGCTGGCTAGTTCCATCAAGGCGGGGTGAATTTGCAACGGGCAGTTGGGTATCAATCAGATAAATTTCCCCATCGGTAGTAAGCGATTGGGGCAAATTGCCATTAGACGGGCGAGTGGCTACTATCATATCAAAAGCGAGGTAACGCCCATCCGGCGACCATGCCGCAGTATTCAAAGTTTGAGATAGTGGATCGGGGCGGTATAGCGAAAGTTTGCGACCCGCTAGGTCGAACAGAGCTAAGCCATCGCGCAAGTCCATCACCGCTACCTTATCATGCAAAGGCGACCAGTAAACCTTATCAGCAGTAATAGTGCCGCTCTGGGTTAACTGCCTTCGATTACCGCCACGTTCGTCTGAAACCCAAAGATCGCCCGCTTGCAAATAGCCCATTTGCGCGGTAGCCAGCAACGTTGGTTGAATTTGCCCGAATCCCTGACTGTCTTCAGAGGAACCGCTTGCCCGATTCTCAATAGGGGTAGGATTCGCGGGCTTTATTGCACTAGATGTTGTCGTTACTGGTAAGGCGGGTTGAGCGGTAATCAGCGACGGTTTGGTGGGTGGAATTATCGGTGAAACATTCGGCATTTGACGTTCTATCGGAGTAACCGGAGGGGGCGTTGGTAGCTCGGAGCCACAAGCGCTCAGCACTAAACCGGCTACAGTCGCCCATAGCACCGTCCAGATGGCAAGTTTGACTCTTTTCGGTGGTTTCACTATGATTAATCCTTAGCGAGGTTGTATAATTACGGTTTTTTAGTTATGTCTATCTGACATTATACAATACTCTGTCTAGAGGGTAGTAGGTTAGACAATTAAAACCTGCTGATAACCGGGAGATACATTTGTTACTCTACCAAATCATCGTCACAGCGCCTATAGTATATATGCTATTGGTGTTGGTGGTAAACTTCTTTACCTTACGTGCGCTGGGTTCTTACGGCTACAACAGACGTTTTTCGGCAGCGGATGCTGCGCTGATTTCGGTGTTGGTTCCAGCGCGAAATGAAGCCGGAAATATTGCGCGTTGTATTCGCTCTTTGCTGAATCAGGATTATCCCAACCTTGAAATTATTGTGCTGGATGACGGCAGCGATGATGCTACCGTAGCAATCCTTGAGAGCATTGCCCGTGAAGATTTTTCTCACCGTTTACGTCTTGTTAGTGGGCAGGAATTACCGGAAGGGTGGCTTGGCAAAAACTGGGCATGTTACCAGCTTTATCATTATGCCGAAGGGGATTATCTGCTTTTCACCGATGCAGATACTGTTCACGGAGTACGCTCAGTTTCCAGCGCAATTTCGGCGCTTGAAAAAAACGAGGCGGATTTTCTAAGCATTTTCCCACGACAGGAAACTGATTCATTAGCCGAGCGTCTGGCAATCCCGCTAATGATGATGTACCTGATTGGGTTATTACCTACCTGGATGGTGAGTCGTAGTCCACGCCCTTCAATCAGCGCCGCCAACGGTCAATATATGTTCTTTACCCGGAATGTTTATGAGCAAATCGGCGGACATGCGGCGGTAAAAAATATCGTGCTGGAAGATGTCATCATGGCACGACGAATCAAGCAAGCCGGATACAAAGTTATATTACCGGATGGTACCGATTCAGTCTCCTGTCGGATGTATCGCAACATCTTTGAAGTATGGCAGGGCTTTAGTAAAAATCTTTTCGCCTTTTTTAACTATAAAGTTCGGTGGTTAGGACTTTTCCTGCTATTAAATATTTTGGCGTATATAGGACCATATTTCTGGCTGTTGGCAGGTTGGGTCACGGGGCAACCGGCATCCGTAGAGTGGTTATGGCTGCCAATCGCGCAAATATTAATGACCTGGATTATCCGATTTGGGGTGTCATTGCGATTCGGTTTCAGAGTACTTGATATTATCCTGCATCCCCTCTCAATAATTTATATGGTTATTATCGGAATTAATTCGGTGCGCTGGAGAAAACGTGGTGTTCAGTGGAAAGGCAGGGTTTATTCCCCTGAAATGCATTAAAGGAGGGATTTGATGTCTGAATCCAACGAAGCCGTAGAGTCCATCAAATCGGTAGAAACGCGCATCTCTGAAGTGACCGTTTACACCTCCCAAGCGTTGGTAACACGGCGTGGCAAGGTGAGCCTGAGCGGTAGCGAAAAAGAGTTGGTAGTAAGCGATCTGCCCAGCACCATTCAAACCGAATCATTCCGAGCAGGCGGAACGGGAACAGTAGCAGTACGCTTGCTCGGAGTACGCAGCGAATATGCCTATACCACCGAGCCTGTAGGTGCAAAACTTGCCGAATTAACCCACCGCCTCGAGGAACTGGAAACTCGCAAGCAGGAAACTCAGAGCAGGCTCGATACTCTGGAAATGCAACGCAGCTTTGTTGAAAACCTTAGCCAACACACCGTCGAAGAATTTTCCAAAGGACTAGCGCGTAGCCGGGTTGGATTGGAGGAAGTGCGCAATTTGCTAGGTTTCATAGGAGAGCAACGCACTGGCTATGAAGCTACCCTGCAAAAAGAGGAATTGGCTAACCGGGAACTGGATAAACAAATCGAAGTATTACGAGCGGAGATAAACCGAATTAGTATTCCCCGTGCGCGTGAGAGCTACAAACTTGTAGTTTCAATTGAGACGGCGGGCGAAGGCGAGTTTGAACTAGAAGTCTCGTATATGGTCAGTCGCGCCGGATGGACACCGCTATACGATTTACGAGTCAGCAACGCCGGAGATAAAGTAAATCTGAGTTACCTTGCCGAAGTGCAGCAGAGCAGCGGCGAAGAGTGGCAGGGGGTGCGGCTTACCCTTTCTACCGCCAAACCCGCATTGGGAACACTCCCACCTCGCCTCAGCCCGTGGTATCTCGATAGCTATCGCCCAAGCCCACCACGCACCTTTCAGGCAATGGCTCCCCAAGCAATGGTTATGGCTGCGCCATCACCCAAGCAATTTTCTGAAGAGTCGACAGGCGCATATGCATTTGCAGATTTGGCAGAACCTTTGCCCGAATTTAAGGCGGCAAGTGTCTCCGCAGAAGTTGCCAGCGAGGGGGGCGTAGTGACCTTCCGACTCGAACGGGATAGTAACATCCCTTCAGATGGCGCACCGCACAAAACCACCATTTTCAACGAAGATTTCCCTGCTCGTATCGAATTTATCAGTATTCCCAAGTTGGTCAGCTTCGCCTATCTACAAGCAACAGTTACCAATCGAGCAGTGGGCGTTACCTTACTACCCGGTAAAGCCAACATCTTCCGCGAGAATACTTTCGTAGGCACAACCATGCTGGAAAATATCGCACCCGGTCAGGAATTCAAGCTCAATCTGGGTATTGACGAAGGCCTGAAAATTGAGCGTGAGTTGGTAGAGCGCGAAGTGGATAAGAAGTTCATCGGCGGACAGCGTCGTACCACTTTTGGATACCGCATCAGCATAACCAATTTGCGCGAACAGGAAACGACCTTGCGCCTAACTGAACAAATTCCGGTCAGCCGCAACGAGCAAATCAAGGTGCGTCTGATTAAAGCCACCCCGCAAATCCAACCCGGTGAAATGGGCGTGCTGGAATGGGTTTTGGCTCTGCAACCGCAAGCCAAACGCGAAGTGAGCTACCAATTCACGGTTGAGCATCCCACAGATTTGAATGTTACAGGCTTGAGCGTCTAAACTCATCCATTATTTGATTGCCAGCGCGTTGGGAGGCGAAGCAATACCTCCCAATTTGTTGAGCGGTGCAGAGGTAAAGAAAAACTCGTAAAACCCATCGGCGGCGCAAGCCTCTGCCAATTTCTCAAGGAAAAACATTTCACCGATTGGCATGCCCCAAAGCCCTATAATGGTTTCATGCATGAAACCGTGTATTTCGTGGCGTGGATATGCCTCGAAAGCAAGTGTATCGCCGCCTACCGCCGCAAAGTGATTGTCCCACAAGAAGCGCAACGTATCCTCGCCCTGTGCTACTCCTACCGCAGTAGGGGGCATTTGCGCCACCGTCACGCGCTGTTCATAGCTCAAGCCCAGATACCACTCGATAAAGCCAGAGCGCACCAACAATATATCGCCCGTCTGAAATGTCACCCCTTGTTCGGAGGCAGCCGCTTGCAAAGCCCCTAAAGATATTTCGTAGCGTTCGCCCGGGTTATAGTGAATATCATGCTTTGTAGCCCAGCGTCGGAAATCCACCAGAACGCCGCGCCCGGCAATACCCTTTCGCGCCATCACCTGTATTCCGTTACGTGTCCCCGCTTGCCCGGTAATCTGTTCCTCTTGCACCCCGTTGTAATAGCCATGATAGTGAGGGTTGCCGTAATGGCTAGGACTATCCCACTGGGTGGACGATTGCGTATTAAAATCGTGGTACACATCGTCATTAACCCACGCACGTTTGTGTTTAATCTGATGGCGCAACTTCTCGCGACCAAAGAAGGGCGGATCGGGCAATTCCAGTTCCCAGTTCAGGGCAAAAACGTCACCGCTACGAACCAGTTTTGCCGCTTCTACCACACGTTCGGAAGTAAGCAAATTAAGCGTGCCGAGTTCATCTTCATCACCCCAAAGCCCCCATGCAGAGCGGGGCGGTTTGCCTACTACTGCTGGAAGTTCATCAAAAGATGGCAAATTTTTCGGCATAATCGTCCCTTCTTAGGCTAAATGTTGCGCTCTCGACCGCTCCAGAAACGTTCCCAAGTTTGAATCTGACGGAAAGTATATTGCTTATCCCCGTCGATAAACGCCAAGCTATCAGGGTACAGATTTGCTCCCCCATCAAAAAAACCGATCATGCGTATGGCTTATCTTCCTCCTCGAAGATGGTTTATTCGGTGATATCACGTCTGCTAAAAAAGTAAACCGCCAGCGCGGTGAAAATAAAAAGATAAATAGCCAGCATAATCCATGCCCACCACACTGGGTTGCTGATTACGATTTGCTCGTTTGGTATCGGCATACCTGTGGTAGAACCCAAGAAAGTTGTTTCCTGCATTATAATGCGGTTAAAGTTGCTATTGAGCAGAAACGGATTTATGAATTTTAAAATCGCAGCCAAAATCCCAAATATTCCGTCAGGATTGAAATTTTCGTTAATTGCGACAGTACTGAGCGAACTCAAGGAGGCATCAATGCTGTTATACACGAAATAGACAATAATACCCGCTACCACCGATTTAAACTGGAAAGTCAACGCAATTGCCAGCGAAGAATAGATAAAAGCCAGTAAACCTTGCAGGGCGAAATATTTCAGACCGCCCCCAAAGTCTGCCCAATCGCTGGCAGTAATAGTAAAGGGTTGGTCAAAAAAGTATCGGGTAAAGGGAATATAAAGCAGCCAGCAAAGCATAAAAGATACAGTGGCACAGAGAATAAAAGTAAAACAAAAAAACCACTTTGACAATACCAACCGCATACGATCAGGTTGGCGGGTTGCCAGAACTTTCATGGTGTTCCAACGATATTCGTTCGAAACCATCAGCGCACAACCGATGATTAACAACAGGCTGAAGACCCCGTAAAGCGGGGTAAGGGTGCCACTGGCAAAAGCCACGCTCCCTTCCAAGCCAAGCCCGTAAACATCATTAAGGTTAGTCAGGCTACTGGGACTCAACTTTGGATTGCCAAATACCTTCACCAGCGTTTGTATCAGCATTATTACAGCGGTTAGTAGTGGGGGCAGCAATAACACATAGCGATAGTATTTGAGCTTGGAACCCTTAAAAAACTCATGCCGATACGAATTAATCAGAGAAGGTCTTGAGAGATTATTGATTGCCAATGTTGTTACCTCCTGAGATATTCACGGCGGGTAGTTGATTAGAGCTGGTTAGGTTCAAATAATATTCCTCAAGGGTTTGACTACGCGACATTATCTCGCTGGCGTAAACCCCGGCAGTTGCCAGCACACGGTTTATGGTTGCGCTTTCGGTAGCGGGGGCTGTTACCAGCAAATGGTAGCCCTCCGCCCTAAGTTGCCCGGCGTAGCCTGCTGCTTGCAAGGTGTACCAAGCTTTTTCCCATTCTTCCTGACTTACCCGGATATATATCGCGCTGTTGGCGGAAAGTAGTTCTTCCACCAAACCTTGCCCGATTATCTGCCCGCGCTGGATAATAGCCACGCGGTTACAAACCTGTTGCACCTCGAACAACAGATGGCTGGATAAAAATACGGTGCGACCCTGTGCAGCAAGCTCTTTAATCAACTGACGAATCTCAGCCATACCTGCCGGGTCAAGCCCGTTAGTTGGCTCATCCAGTATGATAATATCGGGATCGGTGAGCAGAGCAGAAGCTATGCACAAGCGTTGCTTCATGCCGAGCGAGTAGCGCGAAAAACGCTCTTTCGCCCGCGCCGCCAAACCCATTTTCTCCAGCACCTCATCAATTTTCTTTTCAGGGTGGGAAAGCCCTGCTACCAACGCCATTGCCCGCAAGTTATCACGCCCAGTTAGGTCGGGGTATAGCGCGGGAGATTCTACTATGGCGGAAACTCGCTTTGATACTTCGACTCGCTGCTGAAAAGTATTTAGCCCAAAAACCTCAGCATTGCCGTCAGTAGGCTTAATCAGCCCCAGCAACATACGGATTATCGTGGTTTTGCCCGCCCCATTGGGACCGAGCAAACCAAATACATCGCCCTTCTGTACTTCCAGCGTGGCTTTATCTACAGCGATGGTTCGTTTAAACCGCTTGGTGAGGCTATTGACTCGAATTACGGCGGAGGGAGCGGCTACCTGTTCACTACTAAGAAATTGAGCTTGCAAAACTTGCATCTCCTTTAGTATTGATCCAATTGAATCTACGCTTCAAGTTATCCGTTCTTTAAACGTCTTACGGCTGGTGGAAGTTTCTTCAGCGCAAATTAAGCGCGGTTATCGCTGTAATTTAGACTTTGTGATCGATTCAGTAGGACATTTTTTGGGTATAATAAAGCTCATCTCATTATAGACCATCGAACTGAGCGTTTAAAATTAACCCGGCAGTGGAGGGTATTTTATATGTGGCAAGAACGTTTGGGATATTTGCAAGATGTCTATCGAATAACCGGGCGAAGGTTCGGTTATTTCGTGGCAAATGTGGCGAATGGTTCGTTAACCAACCGCCTGAATGCGCCTAGTTCAAGTAGCGCACTTTGGAATCTGGAATACGAACCAGATTTCGCTAAAGGACGCAAGCTCTATGACCTAGCAAAACTCAAAGGTTGGAATCCGGAAACCGACATAGAGTGGGATAAAATTACCTCATCAGACCAACCCTTGATGCGAGATGAATATTGGGGAGCGGCTTCGATGGGACTCACCGAAGTGCTGACTGAGGAAGAAACACTGGAACTGAATCGCTACGACTTAGGTTGGATTATCAGCCAACTAATGCATGGTGAGCAAGGTTCGTTATTGATTTGTGCGCAACTGGTGGATATGCGCCCCGATATGGACGGGAAGTTATTTCTGGCAAGCCAAGTTATGGATGAGGCGCGCCATACTGAGGTTTTCCGTCATTATCTGGATAGCCTCAAAGTAGTACCGCCCGATGTTAATATCAAGTTCATCATTGATAGTTTGCTTGGCACGGCTAACTGGTATAAGAAAGCCATCGGTATGCTCATCTTGATAGAAGGCTATGCGATGGGTGTCTTTAGTTATGTAAAGCGAGCTACACTCGACCCCTGTTTATTGCAAATACTCGATTTTGTGATGCAGGATGAGGGGCGGCATGTAGGTTTTGGCATTGAAAGTATTGCCGAAGAAGTACGCGATATGCTGGTGGATGAGCGGCAAGAACTGGAAGATTACGCCTACAGCCTTTGTCGCACTCTCTTTTTCGGACGAGAACGAGGCGGATTCCGCAGCCAGTTAAATAAATACTGGGAGATGTCGCAAGGGCGTACCGGACTAACCCGCGCCGAATTTGAGCATAAAGTTTATAACAGCAGCGCAATGATAGAGTTCCAGCACGATACTTTTTACAACCACCTCGCCACGAATCTAGATAGAACCGGACTATTCAGCGAACGAGTTAAGCCCAAATACCGGGAATTAGGCTTGCCTGTGTAGTTTAAGCTTTTATAACCTGAATGATTTCCGCGCTATGTTCTCGATAGTGGTTAGTATAGCGCTGCAACCGCTCATGAATAGTAACCTTTGCGCCACTGGACATAGTTGACGTAGTTTGAGTTTGCTCGTCAGTCAGCGAAAGATATAAATCTGCAACCTGATAGTGTGATTTTACCAGTTCATCCACCAATTCTTGCAAACTCTTTACGGCGCGTTCCTGTACCTGACTGGCATTGCGCTCATTCATGGCTTGGATTCCGGCTACAAGAGTACCATCGAGATGGCGCTGAATGGCGGTCGCGGCAAAGGTAATACCACCTGCCAGATGCGCCACCAATTCTTTTACCGACCAATCCGGATTGACAGTGGCAAGGTCATAATGTTGGGGTTGTACCAGACTTAAAGTCTGGAGTAATTCGTCCCGCGCCCTGTCAAAAGCTGCTACCAATGCCACCCGCTCAGGGGAAGCAATCAGGTGGCGCATCGTGCCAATGCCCTCAATAATGGTCTCCATCACATCCCGATGTGCTAAGTATTCGGGCGGGTTGCGGAAGTTACCCACGCCATCCGGTGTCCCGGTAGAAATAATATCGCCCGGTTCAAGCGTCATAGTTGTCGAAAGGTCGGCAATGATAGTAGGAATATCGAACATCAACTGTCCGGTGTTAGCCTCCTGTTTGATAATGCCATTAACCTTGAGGCTGATAGGTACATGCAACGATTCGGGCAGTTCATCGGGGGTTACAACAAACGGACCAATTGGGCAACTGCCATCCAAACCTTTTCCCTTAAACCATTGCTGGTGTTTGTATTGCACGTCTCTGGCGCTCAGGTCATTAATTATAGTGTAGCCGAAAACATGCTTAAGGGCATTTTCTTGGGCTATTTTCTTGCCGCCTACCCCGATAATCACCCCAAATTCTACTTCCCAATCGTACTTCTGGGTTATCTCATAATCAAGCGGGATGGGGTCAAAAGCGCCTGTTATGCTGGTAGGCGGTTTGGTGAAATAGATAGGCGCTTCGGGGGGCTTTTCTCCACTCTCACCACGCGCAACTGCTCCTTCCAAATAATGCTTGTAGTAATTGCGACCGAGGCAGATGACATTTTTTGGCGGGTTAGTATAAGGTGCAGACACCAGACCTTCGTGATAGAGTACCGCCGCGCCCTTTGCCTTTAACTCAGCCAGATTTGCGGACTTTAGTTTCTCAGCAACCGTGTCCCACAAAGCAATCCCGCCTTTTATCAAAGACAGTAAATCGCCAACTCCGGCAACTTGCTCTACATCTACAATATAGCCCTGTTGCAAAGAACCGAGACGGTTAATACCGCTCCGCCGATAGGTCAGGTAGCGCATTCTATATCCTCGCTCTATTTTACTTTTATGAATACCTGTTGGAAAGGCTGGCTAACGCAGGCAAATTTAACACTCGCAACGAACGGTGTCAAGAAAATAACCCGTCTAAAAACTCGTCCGCAAGTGCTGTAATTTTTTGCTATAAGTTTGCGTTTCTAAAATTAGGAACAACAAAAGCAATTATTAATCTCTTCCGCCGATCAATGTTTGTCAGTCAAAAAACAGGAGCGGGTACAATGATAAGCAACAAAGATTTCAGTCGTAGACACTTTATAAGAATAGCCGGTATCGTAACAGGTTCGGCAGCGTTAGGGGCGCTGGGAGCATGCAGCGATAATAACAGCAGCCCTACCGCCGGGATAACCCCTATTATTTCAACCACCAAGCCTACAGTGTTACCGGTGGGCAATCCCATTGATAGCTACATGGCTTTAGCGCCCGGCACTATGCGGGCTGGACAGGTCGAAAAAGTTTCCGTTTCGCTGTTCAGCGGCGTAGCGTTGGGAACCGATAACGTAAAGGTGGATTTGCTGCTAAACGGACAAAGCAAAGCCAATATAACAGGCGTTATACAAGGGCGGGGGGATTTAGCTTTAAATCTGCCTGCGTTAAGTGAGGGTACTTATACCCTACAACTTGCTACCTCTAATTTTCAGGCGCAAGCACAGGTTAAAGTAGAAAGCGGCACATTGGTTTTTCTGGAAACCGACAAGCCGATCTACAAACCGGGTCAAACAGTGCATATCCGCGCCATGACGCTTGACCCGCGCCTGATGCCTGTGCGCGAACAAGTCACGGTCGAAGTGCAAGACGCGAAGGGTATTAAAATCTACAAGAAAAATCTACAGACCGATGAATACGGCATGGCAACTGCCGATTTGCCGCTCTCAAGTGAACCGAACCTCGGCACATGGAAAATTTCAGGAGTAACAGGCAAACGGCGCGCGCAACTGGACATCCGAATCGAAAAATACGTGCTGCCCAAATACGAAATCACTACCCAATTTACCAAAGGTTGGGCGTTGGTAAACGAGTCTATCAAAGGCACAATCAAGGCAGAATACAGCTATGGCAAAGCGGTGCAGGGCGAGGCAGAAATTCACGCCTTCAAATACACGGGGACTTGGCAGGAATTTTCCACCCTTACCAAAACCATCAACGGGCAAGTGGATTTTGAATTACCCGCAGTAAATTATGTGGTGGGAGTGCCGGGGGCAGGCGGACAAGGGAATGTACGCCTAGAAGTGACGGTGCGAGAGAAAGACACCGGCTATGAGGAAAAAACCACCGAGTTGCTAACCATCGCTTCTGCACCGATAACCTTAAAGGTGATACCCGAAAGCGTGATTTTCAAACCGGCATTGCCCTTATCGCTATTGCTGGTAGCGCAAACTCCCGATAAAAGCCCGGCAGACGCACAAGTTAGCATCGAAGTGATATATACCAAAGCCGATTACAGCACCAGTCGCGAAACCCGGCAAGCGGAAGTAAAGCAGGGTACAGGTTCGGTGAAAGTTAATCCGCCCGGTGATGCGATTTCACTCACGCTTTCGGCTTCCAGCAATACCAGTTCGGGTAAAGCCTATACCTCGCTCACCATGCAAGCCGGATACTCGCCTTCGGGCAATTTTATCAGCTTGCAACAGGTCAGCAAGGGTGGGCTAAAAGTGGGCGATACCGCCAGTTTCAAAGTAAACGCTACCAAACAGGCGAGCGGCTTCTATTACGAGATAATGGCACATGGCACTTTGGTTTTTTCCGATTACTCCGCCTCACCCGACCTAGCTTTCACCGTTACGCCACAGATGGCGCCACAAGCGCGTTTGTTGGTTTACCAGATTATGCCCAACGCCGAAGTAGCTGCCGATTATCTGCCCTTCTCGGTTGAAGCGAGCTATACCCACAAGGTTGAAGCCAAATTTGATAAGGCAGAGGTAGAACCGGGGCAGGAAGTCAGTTTGAGTCTAAAAACCGAAGGAGCAGCAAAAGTGGGCGTGGCGGTTGTTGACCGCTCGGTCTTTATTCTGGCTGAGAATCGCTTGAATCTGCAACAAGTCTTTGACGAACTGGAAAAGCTGTATCAAAAACCGCAGATTGAGTTGCACGATGCACAACCTGTAGCGGGAGATGTAATACCAGCGCCCGGTATGAGCGGGAAAATGGACACGCTAAGCAGCAAAGAGATGTTCGCTAACGCCGGGGTAGTGGTGCTGACCAACAAAAATGTACCACAGGGCAAGAGCTATCAGCAACAATTCTTTGCCGAAGCGGGCGGAGTAGTAAGAGGTGCGCCGCTTGCCGCTGCGCCTAACACTGCTGCTGCCACCACCGCTGCGGCCCAAAATTCAGCCGCCGATGCCAGCAAAGCCGCCGATCAAGTTGGTACATTGGCGGAAGTGCAGCGAGTACGGCAGTTCTTTCCCGAAACATGGATTTGGGAGGATTTCAAAACCGGAGCAGACGGCACAGCCAGCAAGAAATTTCAAGCGCCTGACAGCATCACCACATGGATGCTGCATGCGGTGGCGCTCTCTCCCAAATTGGGCATGGGCATGGCAGAAGCGCAACTAAAAGTGCTGCAACCTTTCTTTGTAACGGTTGACTTAGTATATTCCGCCATTCGGGGCGAGCAATTTCCGGTTAAAGTGGCGCTCTACAATTACACCTCGCAGGAGGAACAGTTCACAGTTGAGCTAAATCCTGAAAGCTGGTTCGAGTTGCTGGATCAGAGTTCTAAAACGATTAAAGTGGGCGCAAACGGCACAGGCGGGGTATCCTTCACCATTAAGGCGAAAGAGCTAGGCAATAAGCAACTCAAAATCACGGCACGATCGCGCAACCGGGCAGACGCAGTGATCAAAGAATTGCTGATTGAGCCGGAAGGCGTAGCGCGCGAAGTGGTGGAAAACTATGTAATAACAGCGGGTAAGAATCTGCAACTGGATATGAGCGTTCCGGCTGGAATCGTAGCAGATTCGGCGCGAGCGTATCTGGCAGTAACAGGCAACTACCTGACGCAAACAATCGAGGGATTGGAAAATCTGCTGCGGATGCCCTACGGCTGTGGCGAGCAAAACATGATTTTATTCGCGCCAAACGTTTTTGTGGCGCGTTACCTGAAAGAAACCGGGCAGATTAAACCCGAATTGCAGGCAAAAGCGGAAAGCCTTATGGTGACGGGCTACCAACGCGAACTGACCTACCAGCGCACTGACGGCAGTTTCTCTGCTTTCGGCAATAGCGATAAAATCGGCAGCTTGTGGCTTTCAGCCTTTGTACTGAAAACGCTGGCTATCGCTAAAGATTTTATCTTCATAGATGACAACGTTTTGAATGTAACCCGCAGCTGGCTACTCAAGCAGCAAAAAGCGGATGGTTCTTTCGAGCCGGTGGGTTTCTTGCACCATCAGGATTTGCTAGGCGGTTTAAAAGGCAACCAAGCACTAACGGCTTATTTAGCAGTGGCATTGCAGGAGTCGGGCGATAAAACCGGAGCAGGCAAAGCGATTGCCTATCTGGAAAAGAATCTGGATGGCATGAGCGACCCCTATACATTGGCTCTTACCTCTTACGCGCTGGAACTGGCAAAAAGCGGACAAGCGGGCAAAGCCTTCGATATGCTGGTCAAGCTGGCGAAACAGGACGAGAACGGTTTGTACTGGGGTGAATTAGAGCAGATACCTGTAAATCCACAAACAGGGGCTAATCGCTATAACCCACCAAACCGCAGCGCCACTATCGAAACTACCGGCTACGCACTGTTGGCGCTTGTCGCTCACGGCGACCGGGTAACGGCAGCACAGGCAGCGCGCTGGTTGGTTTCAAAGCGTAATTCTTATGGCGGCTGGGATTCAACTCAAGATACGGTGGTGGGCTTGCAAGCATTATCCCAATATGTCGCAGGCAGCAAAACGGACGTGGATGCTACCATTACATTCCGCAACGGGAACTGGCAAAAAGAGGTTCGGGTCAATCCCGATAACGCCGATGTACTACAAACGATCGAGGCGCAATTGGGCGGTACGGTAAGCGTAGAGGTAGCAGGGCGCGGGCAGGCAGTTCTGCAAACGGTTCGTCGCTTTAATGTACCGGAGGCAGAGCGCAAAGAGCAAGCTACTTTCCAATTGAGTGTGGATTACGGCGCGTCACAAATTGAGTTGAGCAATCAGCTTAATGTAAAAGCGACAGTGCAATTCACGCCGCCCGAACCTATCAAGGCGGGTATGGTAGTACTGGACGTGGCGTTGCCAACCGGCTTTGCGCCTGTAACTGACACGTTAGCGGCATTGGCAAAACAGCAACCCAAAATCAAACGCTACGATGTAGCAGGGCGCAAGGTGATTCTGTATATCGAGGACATGTCACCAAACGAAACTCTAACCTTCGAGTTCAAGGCGGTAGCGCTCTACCCCATTAAGGCACAGGCAGTTACTTCACAGGCGTATTCTTACTACCGCCCGGATTGGAAAGGCGAGTCGTTGGGAGGCGCAATTGTAGTTAACGGCTAGCATAAGTATGTTAATAATTTCTCAAGCGTGGGGAGTAATCCTCACGCTCAATTTATTTTGAAAAAAGGTCTTGTCAGCGCGAAAAAAAGAAGGTATCCTTAACATTACCCAAACTAATAAATAGCAGTTCAGGAGGTTTGAATATGTGCCCATATGCTGCCGCTTCAGGAAGCGCAATGATGTCAGCTTTGCCGCTGGTTATCGGTCTGATTCTCGCCCCCTTCGTAATAACTTTAGCAATGAGTGGCTGGAATCGCTGGAAAGCGAATCGTGCCGCTAAAGCCCTTATCACAAACGAATTGGAACAGAGCATCGCTACCAACGCTGAACCTCGCCTCGACATTGTGAGTGAGGCAGAAGCAATTGCCGCATCTGCTTGGAACCAACCAATAGAAAATGATTCCTACGAAACAAAACTATAGATCGGTCAAAGCTACGTCCGCTGGCGGAGTTAAGCTCCGCCTTTTTTATTACACCACTTGACTAGAACCTCATATAGTTATATACTATATTCTGCTAACCAAGCTCTATGCGGTTACGCTGGTTAGAATCAATTATACAATGCTGGAATTACTCATTTATACGTACTGGGGATATGTCTCTATAACGTTGGTTATATAATATTATGCGTGAATTAGTCAAACAATTTAATTATGCCTCGCAGCAATTTCGTTTGTTGATGGATAATGCCGGAAACGGGGGTATTCCCAAATTGCGTCGTGTCCACGCTTACGAGGAGGCTTTCGCGCAGCTCGTTAAATGCCATGAAATTTATGAGCTGCTGCGGGCGCAGACTGACGAAGCCGAAATAACACGCCTACACCGCACTCTAAACGAGAATTTCAAGCTCTACACCGAGGGTTGGGGTAGAGTCAAGCGGGTAGTACAAGAGTCGAGGCAGGCGCGCCACGAGCGCAAACGCGAAGAAAGTTTTGATTACTAATGAGCGCGCCCCAATGTAACCGCAAGGATTACACCTTAACCTCGTCAAGCAAGCAAATTTGATCTTTCATTCCTCAAAAACCTTCTCTCCTCGGTTGAGTCGCAAAGCTATCTGATAAGTCTGGTTGGCGCTGCGGGCAGTGGGGGAATGCGCCGCTAGGTAACGCACCGCCGCAAGCAAGGCGTGGTTGGCTATTTTAGGATCGCCGGGAAATTCCAGCAGCATAGCGTACTGGCGAAAACAAGCTTCGAGCGATTGGATAGGATGAAATCCGGCATCCTCTCGCAAAAGCGCCTTGCCGAGAGTCGCCCGCAACTTATCCGGTGCGCCACCCATATTGAGATAAAGCGCCACCAATTCTGCTGCCTCGTTCACCTGTTGTTGTAGATTGAACAAATCAAAAAGCTTTTTCAAAAGCTCATCAGGAGTAGCCACAACCTGCTGTTCCAATAATGGCGCAGGCAAACGAGTGGGTGGAATATTCAGGAAGCGGTCGAGATAAATACTCAGCGCGGCATCAAATACACCACGCACCAGTTCAACCGAAGGAGCACGTCGCATTCCCATATGAACCGCATTGGCAAAGGTAAAGGTATGGTGTACTGTATTCCAATCTGGGTATTCGTTTGTAATGCCGTAATGTACTATTCTTCGCAGCGCGGTATATGCCACTATCCCTGCCAGTTGCTCGTAAGTTGCACCTTGCCTCAAAGCTTCCAACAGAAAGGTAACGATTGCTACAGGGTCATCACCAAGCAAAACATCTATTAAGGAATCATCCGAGTGCCAGCGCCACTCTTTGCCAGCACCTTGTGCAGCGGCTTGTTCAATTTGCCCGAAAGTATTCTCCAGTAAAGCTACGAGATCAATGGGATGCCGCCACTCGTTAGATTCTTCCATGCGGTCTGCGCCGGTATAATTCGGAACAAGACTTGCTAACACCGGGGCAGCTAGGTCAGTATCCCAACCTGCCAGATCAAGGGCTTCAAAGGCTTTGGTAGTAAAATCGAGCGGATGACCAATATCAATGTAGCGGTGATCCGTAGCAGCAGCATAGAAAATGTCCACCACCTGTGCAGGCGAGTAACCGGCACGCACCGCCGTTACAATGCAGCGTTCAGCGCCTTCAGAGTCGCGCACTTCTATGAACTGGCGAAACCACTTTTTCAAAAGGGCAATGTCAGCGGAAGCATCCGGTAAAGGTTCAACGGCAAATCGAGCGGGTTGTCCATCACAATCACGCGAAACGGCATTAAGTCCGGTAAAGAGCGCGCGTGGCTTATCCTCTTCATCAAGATGGGGCAGTAAGTTTTGCATCACCGCTAGAGTAGTTGCGCCGATACTCCAACCGCCACGCCGATTCGTAGCAGCAAACTTCAAGCCAGCGCGAAACGGTTCTAGGGCAGCGGTATCCAAGTTAGCCTGTCCGCTTAGCAAACCGAGCGTAGCTTTGGCGATAACCAACCTGATATTGCGTTCCAATCCACTGGAAAGGTTTTTTAGATAGCGGACGTGCATGCCCGGTAGCGGAGTAAGGTCGAGCCACACTAACCCATCCTCAAGCTTAACCGGAAAGGCGCGGACATCATCCGCCCACAGGTCAAAGGTTCCACCGCTGGCTAGGTCAAAACGGGCGTGATGCCAGTGGCAGGTAAGGATTCCTTCACGCACGTTGCCCTTATCCAATGGAAAGCCCATGTGAGGGCAGCGATTATCAACGGCATAAATCTGGCGGTCGAACTTGAATAAAGCAATGGTGTAGCCCCAGGCATAGACTGTCTTACAACCACTTTCGAAAACTTCGGAAGCGGAAGCAACCGAAACCCACTTCCCATCGGTACTGACTGGTTTAGCTTGTGTCTGTTGCATATATATTTTCCCCTCTACGGTTCAGGTTCTCCAAATTTCTGGAATCCATTATAAACCGGATAAGAGGTTTTATTAATATATTTAGGTATAGAAAAATATTTTATTTTTGTAGAATAATTTAATGGGGTAGGGAAATCAAAGATGCGGATTAGTTCTCAAGTTCTTTGAGGCTTCTCTCATCCTTCATATCTTTATAAACCAAGTCAACCAAATCAGGGTAGAGTTTCTGCATGCAATTGGGACAGATACCGTGACTGAAACGCATATCAGAATTATCTTCGAGGTAGGTTTCAACCTGATGCCAGTAACCCTGATCATCCCTAATATTCTTGCAACTGGCACAAATAGGCAACAAACCTGAGAGTAACTTTATTTGTTCCAATGCCTCGCGTAATTCGGCAATGAGATGCTCACGTTCATGCTCAATCTGTACCCGTTGGGATATATCACGCATAACAACCAAACTGCCATTTGTTGCAGTACCTTTGCTGCGAATTATAGTGACATTGACATCGTAATAATTGGTCTGATCATTCTTACTAAGTTGTAGTTCACCTCTTTTATCTGTCTTAGCCAATAAATAATTGAGAAGTTCAGGAGTGTTTTGCAGAGCAGTATCAGCACCTTGACCGAGTAATTTTTGTTTGGGTTGTTTCACAATTTCTTGAGCAGTTTGATTAAGGTCAACTATACGTCCCAAGCGATCAAGCACAATCCAAGCATCTTGCAGCACATCTACAAGCATACTACGTGCTACAGGCAAAAGATCGAGGAATTGATAACGATAATAGCTTACTACAATCAGCATGGTGGTAAAACTCAAGCCAACTGCTGAGAGATTAAGATTTGGAATAGGAGAGATACCAAATACATAGAAAACATTTATTACGAGCGGAATTAAAGCGCTAATCAATAAAAAAATTATCTGGCTGCGGTATGGACCAGAAGCAGATAATAGAGTGTTAACCAATAAACCAATAATGCTAAAGCTAAAGATATATAGTAAAGGCATCTGAACAAAGTAATACCAGATACCATAATTGTTTTGTAGAATTGGGATTGAGGTAGTGGTAATATCTAACAAAGGTTGTTTGCGAAACAGGTGGTGGAGAGGATCAGTCCAGATAACAAACTGACTAATTACCGGATATAAAATCATCGGTATAAAAAAGCGGCGTACTTTCTCGAAATACCCTAAGTAACTCAGAATCAAACCCACCCAAACGATCGGCAGTAAATCAATACCGATAAATTGTAGGTTAGCCAAAGTGATTTTTGCATCTAAAGTAGTGGCAGCGATTTCAAATATAAAGCCTATTATCCAAAGCTCAAGGCAGGCAATAAAAGCCAACATCAATTTAACAGTTACATTATGACGTAACCGCCAAATCAAAAGGGCAACAATAAATATGGATACCGCAGAAAAAATAAAAGGCAATAAATATGGGGTAAATTGGAACATATAACCCCTTTTAAATTTAAGTCGTTCATTTCAAAAGTACAGAGCCAATGTACTTTAAAACTACATGGGAATTATAACCCCTAGACGGGGTTAATAATAGAGGTTAGTTTTAGTTTACTACTATTAAATTTATTATATTTTTGTAGGTGCTATCCGGCTTTAGCAATATTTTGACGGTGGTTTTTTTCAAGATGCACCAGCAAAACCGCTATATCTGCTGGATTCACCCCATTCAACCGAGAAGCTTGCCCTAGAGTAGCGGGCTTAAATTGGGCAAGACGCGCTCTTGCCTCATTTCGCAAGCCAACCACCACACTATAATCGAGGTCGTCTGGTAAGCTACTATCTTCAAGGCGGCGCATACGCCCGACTGCTTGCTCTTGCTTGTTAATATAGGTGGTGTACTTGGCTGCGATTTCAACTTGTTCGGCTACATCCGGGGTAGGTTGCTCATCGGGGAAAAGCACCGCAAAGGCTCGCGTGCCTACATCAGGGCGGTGCAGATATTCAAAACCACGAGTCTCGCCTGAAAGAGCAGGAAGCCCAGCAGCGGTTAGTATCGCATTACGCTCAACACTGGGCGTAAGACTGGTTTTTTCCAGCTTCTTGAGGTAATAGGCAATACTATCTCGCTTATTCTCGACCGCCATATAGCGTTCCTTTGAAACCAAACCCATCTCATAGGCAAGTGGAGTCAGGCGCAGGTCGGCGTTATCGGTGCGCAGCAACAAGCGATATTCGGCGCGACTGGTCATCAAGCGGTAAGGCTCTTTGATTTCTTTGGTAGTAAGGTCGTCAATCATCACCCCGATATAAGCCTGTTCCCGCTTTAGAATAAAGGGAGGGCGACTCTGTACTCGTAACGCTGCATTAATCCCCGCCAAAATTCCCTGACCACCCGCTTCTTCATAGCCGCTGGTTCCGTTGATTTGCCCTGCCAAAAACAGGTTCGAAATACGTTTGGTTTCCATGCTGGCGCGAATCTCGGTGCTAGGAACCGCATCATACTCAACCGCATAACCAAAGCGCATAATTTCGGCTTTTTCCAAACCGGGGATTGAATGAATCAGGTCAATCTGTACATCAGCGGGCAAACTGGTGTTTGCGCCCTGCACATAAACTTCGTTAGTTACCCAGCCTTCCGGCTCAAGAAACAGTTGGTGCGATTCCTTATCGGAGAAGCGATTAACTTTATCCTCGATACTAGGACAGTAGCGCGGACCGACTCCCTCGATTACTCCGGTAAACATAGGGGCGCGATGAAAGTTGTTACGGATGATTTCGTGGGTGCGGGAAGTGGTATGCACCAGATAACAAGGTAACTGAGGTCGCCAACCATCCAGTGTTGAATGTGGGAAAGCTTTGGGGATAGTGGGCGGGGGCATAAATTCTACCCGGTCATTTTCAAAGTAGGTAAAGCTGAAATGGAGTGGCTCCGCGCTACCACGTTGCACTATCGTTTTTGAAAAATCAATGGTACGGGCATCAATACGCGGAGGAGTCCCGGTTTTCAAGCGATGAAGTGGAAAACCCAAACCAGCCAGATTATTGGAAACCTGTACACTGGGAGGCTCACCGGCACGCCCAGCGCTGGCGATATAATCGCCCATGATAATACGCCCCTTGAGAAAAGTGCCGGTGGTCAGCACTACCGTCCGAGAATGATAGGTTAGCCCATTGGCGATTACTACGCCACAAGCTTGCAAATTCCCGGTTTGTTCATCTCGCTGAATGAGTAACTCTTCGACCTGAGCTTGGCGCAAGGTGAGATTAGGGGTATTTTCAATGGATTCTTTCATAGCGAGTTGATAGAGCTTTTTATCAGCCTGCGCCCGCAAAGCCTGTACGGCAGGACCTTTTGAAGTGTTGAGCAAGCGAATCTGAATCAGGGTGCGATCGGTGTTGCGCGCCATTTGACCACCCAGCGCGTCAATCTCGCGTACAACATGCCCTTTCGCCGGACCGCCGATTGAGGGGTTACACGGCATAAGCGCGACACTGTCGAGATTTAGCGTTACCAGCATAGTTCGGCAACCCATGCGAGCCGCTGCCAACGCTGCTTCACAGCCAGCGTGTCCCGCACCAACCACAATTACATCATACTCGCCTGCGTTTATATAATCCACTTTTGATACAACCTCAAGAATCTATATTATGGGGTTACCCCGATGAATTCTTATTTATCCAATCGAATATTATACCTTAAGCGAGGTTGGAATGAAACAAATTTTGCGTAACTTTAAATATGTGGAAATTAGTAAACTCAAGAGCGAGCGACAAATTGGAGCGGTTTGGTGGTTTGTTCATTGAAACCGGGCGCAATCGGAAAAACGATGGTGAAAGTTGTACCGCTCCCAGAGGCGCTGCTGACTTCAATGCGCCCGTGATGGGCATGGATGATTTCTTTGCTAATAGCCAACCCCAAGCCTAACCCGCCATGTTCTTTGCTACGACTTTTTTCCGCCTGATAAAAACGCTCGAAAATATGGGGTAAATCTTTTGGAGAAATGCCTTGTCCGGTATCACTAACGGTAGCTACTAGATTTTGCCCGGCAGTCCGACAACTGACTACAATGCTTCCACCGGGAGGAGTGTAACGTAGAGCATTATCAATCAAATTATTGAATACCTGGCGCAAGCGATCGTAATCACCCAACATAGGCAGCACCGGGTAAAGATGCTTTGCCAGAGTTACTTCTTGTAATAAGGCGCGTTGCTCAAAGGTACTTAAGGACTCTTCGATTATTTCGCTTAACTGCAATTTTTCCTGCGCCATTTTAACCTGCCCGCTTTCAAGGCGAGAGAGATCCAACAAACTTTGTACCAGCCTAATCATACGCTCGGTTTCGTTGTTGATAATTTCGGCAGAATAGGCAAAATCTTCGGGGCGGCGCAAAGCCCCATCCAGCATAGCTTGAGAAAAACCACGAATTGCGGTAAGCGGAGTTTTCAATTCATGGGAAACATTACCGATCAGTTCTCGTTGCATCCGCTGATATTGTTCGATTTCCTTCGACATCTGGTTAAAGCTCTCAGCCATTTTTCTAATTTCATAGCTCCCACCGGGCGGTACGGAATAGCTATAATCCCCATGCGCTACTGCCTGAGCGGCTACGGTTGCTTTGGCAAGAGGACGGCTGATAGTTCGGGCAATGAACAAGCCCACAATAAATGAAACCAGCAACGCCACCAGACCGGAAATTGCCAGAACAGGACCTAAATCTTGTAGCACATTCGGCACAGGTTGGACAGGCACTAAACTGACTATCAAAACAGAGCGCACATCACCACGGGCATTAAGTAACCCGAACAGATTAATTTGAGTGCTCTCAAAACGAGTGTAGATCAGATCAAAATGCTCGTTCTGAGAGGAAGTGAAATCATCTCGCAGATAGGGCTGCTTACCAACAAGAATATCGGGAACTGGAGTTGGCGCAAGGGCATTTCCTGAACTGGGTGTGGGTGAAATCTGGCGAGGGCGAATCACCGGAAGCTGTTGCCCGATAATATTGCGACTCGGATTCCCTTCAGTATCATACAAAATCTGACGAGTCAGTGTTTCTACCATCAAAACACGAATGTTTTTTCCACCCAACATTTGCTGAAAGGCAGCATCTAGTTCTTCATGAGTAGGGGGCGTTATCTGGCGACAAGGCTTGGTTTTAGTGGTATTGCAAATGTAAGGGGCAAAGGCGTTGGTAGTAGCATCTTGATTGGCGCGGAGGCGGAAATTTTCAAGCTGATTAGCGGCATCGCGAATATCATTTTCACGATCTGCCCAACTGCGATCTTCTTGGTATCCTTGAACCAACGGTAATATTAGTGCGCCCATTATTGCAACAGCAAGCAGCACTACCGCTGAAAAGGATATTATCAAGCTTGAACGCAACCGCATAAGTAAAACTCCAACCAGCGTATAAAACTTCCTCCTATTTTAGGATAGAACGTTTTTGTAAAAGGTAAATGACCGGATTGTAAAACCTCTGTAAACTCAATACAACAAATAGTATTGGCTAACAAAACATCTCTGTTATAATGTAAATGCATTTTCAAGAAAACAAGAATGGTTACAATGACGCGCAGAAGGGGGGTCACCAATGGCGGATGGCTACATTCTAGCCATAGATCAGGGTACAACCGGCACAACTACTATCATATTTGATCATGATACAAATATTATAGGACGAGGCTATAACCCGATAAGGCAAATTTACCCGCGTCCCGGCTTAGTAGAACATGACCCGGTGGAAATATGGAACGGGACTATTTCTACAATCCAACAAGCAATGAGTCAAGCGCAAATTGGTTACAATGAGCTTGCTGGTATCGGCATTACCAACCAACGCGAGACAGTTGTACTTTGGGAACGTGAAACCGGACGTCCGATCGGCAACGCTATCGTGTGGCAAGACAGGCGTACCTTGGCAATGTGCGAACGGTTGAAGGCAGAAGGTCTGGAAGCCGAATTGCATCATAAAACGGGCTTGGTATTAGACCCCTATTTCAGCGCTACTAAAGTTGCTTGGTTGCTTGAAAATGTTGATGGACTGAAAGAACGTGCCAAAAAGGGCGAAATTCTTCTTGGAACCATTGATAGTTGGCTCATATGGAATCTCACCGGCGGTAAACTGCACCTGACCGATATGAGCAATGCCAGTCGCACCCTCTTTTATAATATCCACGAACTAAAGTGGGATGAAGATATTCTCAACTATTTGGGTATCCCAATCAGTATGCTGCCGGATGTACGCTATAGCTCTTTCCCCTTTGGTGAAGTACAACCGGGGTTGCTTGCGCCAGATAGCCCTGCCATTCCTATCGCCGGTGTTGCAGGCGACCAGCAAGCAGCTCTTTTTGGACAGGCAGGCTTTCAAAAAGGGGAATTGAAAATCACCTATGGCACAGGCGCATTTCTGATGGTGAATACCGGCACTGAACCGGTAGACTCCCAAAACGGGTTGCTAACCACTATTGCGTGGGGCTATAAAAATAAAGTGGAATATGCGCTTGAGGGCAGCACTTTCATTGCGGGGGCAGCGGTGCAATGGTTACGAGATGAGCTAAAGATAATCGGTAACGCTGCCGAAACCGAGCAAATGGCGGTGAGTGTACCGGACAACGGCGGGGTTTATATAGTACCTGCTTTTGTCGGTTTAGGCGCGCCATACTGGGATAGCCGCGCACGTGGAGCGATTTTTGGTCTGACACGCGGCAGCAATAGAAACCATTTGGTGCGAGCAGCTCTGGAAAGCATCGCTTACCAGACCCGCGATGTGGTTGAAGCAATGAAGCTTGACAGTAATGCTGAATTCCCTGAAATCAGAGTGGATGGAGGGGCAGTTGCCAATAACTTTCTAATGCAATTCCAAGCAGATATGATGGGGATTAAGGTTATCAGACCCAAAATTATCGAGACCACTGCACTAGGAGCAGCTTTCCTAGCAGGGTTGACCGTAAACTATTGGGATTCTCAGAGCGAAATTGCGCGGCTATGGAAAGTAGACCGCGAGTTTGAAAGCCAGATCGATGAAGAAAAGCGCAACAAATTCTACCGTACTTGGAAAAGAGCGGTAGAGCGCTCTTTGGATTGGGAAGATGACTAAGCCAGTTCGTGTCTGATGTCATTATTATATTAATCACAAGCTATCGGAGATATTTACTCTTATGAAAATCATCATTCCGCTGGCAGGTCTTGGTACACGTCTCAGACCACATACCTTCAGCAAACCCAAGCCGCTGGTAACTGTAGCCGGCAAACCCGTACTAGGTCATATTCTTGATGAGTTGGCTATACTTGATGTTGAAGAAATTATTTTCATTGTCGGTTATCTCGGTGATCAGATTGAAAAGTATGTATCAAAAAATTATCCGCAGTATAAAGCTCGCTATATAGTTCAGTCGGAAATGCTGGGACAAGCACATGCGGTGAACTTGGCGCAAGATTATATACAGGGCGATGTGCTAATTATATTCGCCGATACAATCTTCAAAACCGACTTGAGTCTCTTAAAGAACCTTTCAACCGATGGTGTCATTTATACCAAAGGGGTGGAAGACCCCAGTCGCTTTGGGGTCACTGAACTGGATGAACATGGAATTATCACCCGGTTGGTAGAAAAACCTACAACCTTTGTTTCCAACCTTGCGGTAGTAGGGATTTACTACTTTAAAAAAAGCGAATGGCTCTTTAGCGCTATCAATAAACAGGTGGAACGTAACATTCAGTTGGGCGGTGAATATTTTCTGGCAGACGCTATCTCAATAATGATCGAAGAGAAAGCAAAATTTAATGCATTTACCCTAGAAGTCTGGGAAGATTGTGGTAAAATAGATGCATTATTACTTACGAATCGCTATTTGTTAGGTAAGCTTAGCGGAGAATTTCACAAGGATGAATATCATGATTCGGTTATTGTACCGCCGGTTTATATTGCACCTGACGCTAAAATCGAAAGAAGCGTGATAGGACCATATGTCAGTATTGCAGCAGGCGCAGAGGTAATCGATTCTATTTTGCGAGATTGCATTATCAACGAAAAGGCGGTGGTAAAAGCCTCTACGCTAAGCAACTCGGTAATAGGCAGCAACGCAAGTGTGGCGGGTACTTTCCACCATCTAAACGTTGGGGATAACAGTGAGATAGATTACGGCGAATAGCAAAAAGACTTATTTATATATGTGGGCAGGTAACGGTTAATCGAAGAATACTACTTACCTGCCTTATTCAAAAGGAGTAAATTGAAAATGTCCTCGGAAAAGAATCGAGTGATTATTATCGGAAGTGGTCCAGCAGCACTCACCGCCGCAATTTATACTAGCAGGGCAAATCTTGACGTGCTATGTATCGCAGGTTATGCCAGCGGCGGGCAACTAATGCTTACCAGCGAAGTTGAAAACTTTCCGGGATTCCCGGAAGGCATTATGGGACCTGAATTGATGGGAAATATGCGCGCACAGGCAGAGCGATTCGGTACACGCTTTATCGAAGCCGATGCGAGCAAGGTAGACTTCTCCGGCACTGTACACCGGGTTTGGATCGAAGATGAAGTTTACGAAGCCGAGGCAGTTATAGTAGCTACCGGAGCAAGCGCCAAATGGTTAGGGTTGGAAAGCGAGCAACGCTTGGTGGGACGTGGAGTTTCAAGTTGCGCTACCTGTGATGGTTTCTTCTTCCGCAACAAAGAGATTGCTGTTATCGGTGGGGGGGATACCGCACTGGAAGAAGCCTTGTTCCTTACCAAGTTCGCCAGCAAAGTCAGCTTGATTCATCGCCGCGACAAGTTCCGCGCCAGTAAGATTATGCAGGAACGCGCCAGCAGTCACCCGAAAATCAATATCATTTATGATACCGCTATAGAAGAAGTGTTAGGCGAAACTAATGTCACCGGGGTTAAGCTGCGCAATCTAAAAACCGATGAGGTAACCGAGTTACCACTAAGTGGAGTATTTGTAGCAATCGGGCACCAGCCTAACACCTCGATATTTAATGGTGCTTTAAAAATGAACGAGTCCGGTTATATCGAGGCAGTGGGAGGGGAAACCCTTACCAGCGAAACTGGTGTGTTCGTAGCAGGCGATGTCTTCGATTTCCGGTACAGACAGGCTATTACAGCCGCTGGTAGCGGTTGTAAGGCGGCATTAGAAGCGGAGAAGTATCTAGAAGGCTTACATAGCGAGTCTGAGGAAGCCTTAACCGCTGCGAATTAAGGAATTAAAGACAAAATCAGAAATAAAAAAGTGGGAGGCGCTCGGTGCCTCTCCTTTTTTATTTCTGATATTAAATGCAAGGGATATGTCTTTTTGAAAAAGCGGGCTACGCAAGCAGCTTCAGTAATTCCAAACCCTCCAATAAACCGTCACCGCCAGATAAGCGACTTTCTGGCGGAATTTCCCAATATCCTGCCGTTTGAAAGCATGCCAATGTTTCAGGTGAATTACATAGAGGATAAAGACCAAAAACTCTAGTAACCTGATTGTTACTTAAGCCTTCTGACAATATTATTTTTCCCAAAAATATTCAATGATAAAGCATATGAATCCAATTATTCCATGCGACTATTTTCATGTCTTGACAAAATTCAGATTCACTCTAAAATGGGACTCATCAATACAGCTCATAAGTGGGGTCGGCTCAGGGGATAATTATACCTAATCTGGGTGTATTTTCGTTTGTTCCGACTTTATTTTTCTCACAACCTGTACTCATTGGTTGAATAATTAGTAGAATAACATCAGTCGGGAAATGTTTAGGACAAAGCATAACCCCTTATTATGAGGGGAAGGAGTTTCAAAGACTAACCGAGGATATAAATAAACCCGTGTTTAAACGGGTGTTTGTCTGAAAATGATCGATTAAAAGGTCTATAAAATAAGAAAATCCCCGCGGCCCGCTAAACCATTGGGGATCTTCACTAGGTACGATAGCCCTCACAGGGAGGACTTTCTTTTGTTTTCTGTCGTTTACAGAATAACATAAGAGATTCTCCATGTCAAGGGTTATGGAGGATTTTTTATGCCCAAAACACCGATTTCAGCATATTCTGCTGCCAATCTTTCTTCAAAACAGGCTTCTTCCACGCTCGTCTTCGAGCAAGAGCAAGAAGGCGGCTACTTTGTACAGGTTCCGGTAGAATTACTTAAGAGTGATATTTGTAGCCCAACCGCCTTGAAACTTTATCTGGTGTTACTTTCTTATTGCGGCAGGGGTGAAACAGCGTTTCCGGGTCAGGCACGACTGGCACGAGATATGGGTTTGAGCGAAAGACGAGTTCGGATAGTGCTAGGAGAATTACAAGAAGTTGAGTTACTTTCGGTAGCGCATCGCGCCGGAAAAACCAACATATATCGGCTGCACCGCTTCCGTCTTAGAGGTCAAACCGCCACTACCCCGGAAGAAAAGTTACCTGCTAAGCGGAAGAAAGATTCCGCACATGGTAGGAACATAACTTCCGCTGAATCACATGTTGAATCATATTTAAAAGAATCAGATTCAAACATGACGGAAAAGGTTGTTGCTGAAACTGTTAATGCTAAGAAGAGTGAGGAAGAGAAAGAGGCTACAAACAATAGTATTACTGAGGTAGAAAAAGAATTGCGAAAAGCCGGAATTAAACATGATGTTGCTCGTACTCTTGCTACCCTCGCTACCAGCAACGGACGTGATAGCCATTACATTAATAACCTTCGACAACGAGTTGAGAATAACCCTGCTCTGACTAACCCTGTCGGCTATCTGGTTACATTAGTACGCCAGAATGCAGAACCAGTCGTTCCACAGGCTACAGCACCGCTTGGAACAGGTAAGGGCGGAGCTATTGATTGGTCTAAATATATGCCGGGAGGTAAATATGCCTACCTTGCACGGGTTTAAGAGGTTTGGCGGGCAGCATATTTGCAATGATTCCACATTGCCAGATAGCAAACCAGACAAACCTATTAGATGCAAATAAATTGCTCAGCCAAGCTAGCCATGTAAGGCACTATTTGAGGTACTTCCGCAGTGGGCGGTAGTCTGCTTTTAGCTTTACTATCTCCACTTTGCGGGGTAAAGCTTACATTTTAGTTACCGGAAATAGGGAAATTGCTTTTAATATTTCGCATACAGGTCTTAAGCCAACCTTATTCCTTATCGAGGTTCGGATTCAGGATGTAATAAACCGCTCTACCAGTGGTGCCAATTTTCATTATCAGTTTGAGGTCAAGCAATTCGCGCAGGTCGTTGAGCGTGGCATCTACCGATAAACCGGAAATCTCCCGGTAAGTGGTGTTGTTAATTTTGCCATTCCTGATAAGGTATCTTAGAACTTCTTTTTGGCGATGTTTGAGTCGTGCCAACGGCATTTTCTGGAGCAATGCTTTTTCATGCAGGCTGATTTCGGCAGGGTCAGGGGGAGCGGAAGGTTTCTTTCGGGTGGGGAAAGGCTGGACAGTAGTGGTTTCCTGCACAAAGAGGGAGCTATTTTGTAGAGTCACTCGAAAATAATTTTCGTCCGCTTCGAAAATTGGCTTGGGTAAATTTGCTTCTTCCATAGCACGGCGCATGCGCCCGATGCCACTGCCGAACCTTTCCACATAGCCCATCGTGTGAAGCATTTCGACTATACGCGGGTTGCGTGGACGGTGGCGATTCTCTAGGGTTTTTAGTGAAAGCCCCGGTAGCAATCCACCGGGATTTTCTGCCACTATTCGGTCATCAAAAATCATAAGATGGGCAGGCACAATATTATAGTAGTCGCGATGCGCCACCATATTTACAATCATTTCACGATAGGCGGCAACCGGATATTCTGGCACATCCTGCGCTGCCATACTTTCGCCTACTGTATCGGGTAATTGCACCCGATAACGAATGTTTTTTTCTACAAAACGGGCGGTAGTATCTATTATTTGAGGTAGAGTGCCGCGAACGGTTATACGATCGAGTACTCGGTCACTATTGGTTCCTGCAAAACGTGCTGCTATAATCTGTGCGCCCGGTACAAATAAATCTGGTGTACCACTGAAAAAGAGTGCAGCGGCAACATTGGGCAATTGCTTACCGTTTTCTTCCACTGCGCATCCCAGATTTCGCAATATTTCAAAACGCGACATATTGGCGTATGAACCGTCCTCATAATCGCTCAAGCGCCGCTCCATATATCTTTCAATACTGGCTTGCCTCAAGTCTTCGAGTCGCAGAGTTTGGATTGAAGATTGCTCATAGTGCAAGATACCGCGCCGATAGGCTAGCGCTTGTGCCTGATCAAAAGTGAGGATTTTATTGTATGAACCTATTCTTAAGCGGTAAACGCCTGCTACCGAGTGGATGGCAAGTAATCCCTCCGGCACATAGGCAGCTACTACCATCCCATCCTTTGTATCTACGCTTTCCACTTTTATGCGTCCATGCAGAGGTGGTTCAATTGTGGCAGCGGCGGAATACAAGCGGTCTATTATCATCTTGGGGCGAGTGACTCCCACAATTTTACCGCTGTCATTAACCCCTACCAGCAACCACCCACCTATCGAATTTGCCATTGCACCCAGCACTTCTGCCAGAGCCTGTTGCTTTTCACTATCCAGTTTGAACTCAACAGTCAGGGCTTCATCCTGTGCAATGATTTTTTTTAGTTCTGCTTCGGTCATTTCAGCTTGCTTAGAAGAGTGTTCAAACGCTCTACAATTTCTTCTAGATAACTAATTTCGTCCTCTGCGAGCTTGTAATTTCTTTCGGCAACATGCAATTCAAAGCGAGACGCTAGCTTATCGAGGCGGCGCAGAGTGGAATCGCGCTCAAGTAGAGGGTCACGGTTGCTTTCACGTGAAACATTGTGATTAATATCACTATCTGCATCAGTGATGCTGCTTGTGAAATTATTATCAATGTGAGGCTGGGAAGGTTTTTTATCCTGTAGCTTTTCCCTTAACTGTTCAACGGTAAGGTTGTTTTCCAGAATATCTTTAATGAATAAAGCGCGCTTTTTCAGGTCATTAACCTGCGCTAACAGCTTGGCGTGGCTCATGGTTTCCGGCTTGGTTTCAACCATCTGCTTCACATCTTGGGGAGCTTGATATAGCGCTAAACGAGTCTGTACCCATCCGCGACCTTTACCCACTGTTTCTGCTACTGCTTCGGCAGATAAATTCTGGCTAGTATAAAGGTATCCGATAATGTTAGCTTCTCCAAGTGGGGTTAAATCCTCGCGGGAAAAGTTTTCGCTTGCCATAATGCGTGCCATTTGGGCATCGCTCAACTCGATAACCTTAACCGGCAAGGTTGCTAACCCGGCGCGCCTAGCAGCTTCTCGCCGCCTATGACCGTAAGCAAGTTCGTACTCGTCACCTGCGCCCCGCTTTTGTCTTGCCAGCAATGCCCCATAGAAACCGTTCTGCCGGATTGAATTGACTAGTTCCTGTAAGGCTGTTTCGTCAATAATCGGGCGTGCCAGTTCTTGGAAAGGGTTATCATGTAACCGATCGAGGGAGATTTCCTGAACAGGCAGATTCTCCGATGCGCGTTCCAATTCATCCCGAACCGGGTTTGCAATTTCTCCTACCACACCCAAACGTCCCTGACCTGTACCATTAGCCAGCGATGAGCGTTGACGATTCATTGCACCTGTAAAGTCTTTTGAAGGCATATTTACCTCAGTTAATCGGCTGTTTATCTTCAGTTATCCAAGAATACAATAACAGAACTAACTATCATTTGCAACAGGCTTACCCCATGTTAGATAGGAGACTCGACATGACAAAGAACAAATATTCGATAAATTACGCGATTAGAGAACAATACATATCCCAAATTATGAATATTATATGAGTATTACTGGTGTTAAATTAATGGAGAAAAGTGCTACAATCTTTGGCAACCTGGCAAAGTCCTTATTGATAAACCCGGCACTTTGGAAAGGATAGGCAAATGAAAATAGTACAAAAGGTGAAGATTATCAAACCGGTATCTGAAGTGTTTAACTTTGTTACAGATGTTACAAATGCGCCTCAATGGGCGGGTTTGATAGAAGCAGTTATAGTAACTTCCAGTGGACCTATTCTGGTTGGTTCGCATGGAATAAATCGGATGAAGCTTCTTTGGAAACGTGCCGAGGTGGGTTGGTTGATTACCGAGCTGGAGCAAGATAGAAGGTTTATTGTCAAAAGCACTAGCGGACCAGTTGAAGGGGTATATGATTATGTATTTAAGCCATCGGAAAATGGCACTATTTTGAGTCTTTCAATGGAGGTCGTGCCAAAGGGCTATCTAAAATTTCTTGAGCTGGTCTTTAACCCTACCTTGTCGCCTCAAATTTCCAGAGATTTAGAAATTTTAAAAGGGCTACTTGAAGGCAAGCTTTCTTAAAAGCTCGGCAAGTGGCAAATCCTGAATGGAACTCCGGTTAGCCTGCTCCAATGGAAGCAGAGGTTAATTGCGGAACCGCTGTTGAGTGCCACTATCAAGTTGTTGGAAATTACCTTTGGTGTACTCTTCAATAACCGATTTCCAGAAAGAGCGCGCTCGAAAATTACGCTCTAGCTCGTAAACCTGCCAGATTCCCCCCCGAAAAAGATTGAACGCCATATTTGCAGCGCAGCGTCCAACTCCTTGTCGTCTGAATTTAGGGGCAATATAGAAATCCATCAGTTCGAAATCTACATTTGGTAGTAAATGCGCTTTGTCGGTACAGATAATGGTAAAGCCCGCCGGTATGCCCTCCACTCGAATCAGGTAGAGCAGGCAATTGTCGCGAATCCACCAGTTCATACGCACGCATTCTTCAATGTTGGAAGGTCCGGGTAATCCATCGGGTGCCCAAGTGGGTAAACCGTATTCATTCAGGATGATATTTTCCTCGAACTCGGACAGGTCGGTAAAGTAAAAGACAAAGAAATGGTGTAATGCTTGGAGATCTTTCCCGGTTGCAAGGGTGAGGGAGACTTCCATTGCTCGTTCCTTTTCTAAAGTCCCATTCGAGTGGCGATTTCCTCAGCCAAACTGCGATAATCTCCGGCAAGGGCACTATCAGAGGCGTAGAGCGGCACCGGAGTTTCAAGGGCAGCCGCTTCACGGGCAAGCGTGGAACGTCGAATCTCGCTTTTAAAAAGATGCTTAGGAAAACGACGCTCTGCTTCTTCCCGAACTCCTTGCATGATACGGGTACGGTCACCCATGGTAATGAATACACCCAGCAGGGTGGTGGGCAAGTTATAAATGGCGGCGTTGTCCTGCGCCAATGTCAAAAGAGTATCGACAGAGCGTAGCCCCCAAGGACCATCCACCGGTACTATGAAAAAATCTGAAGCATTCAGCACATTTACTGCAAACTTGCCTAAGTTAGGGGGGCTATCCAGTATAATCAGGTCGTAAAGGTTTCGAATTGGCTCGAGACCGCGTCTGAGTCGCAGATCACAACCGGTCATACCGGGTAGGTTGATTTCTACCGCCGCCAGATCAACGGAAGCGGGAATCAAATCAACTCCCTGAAAGCGAGTATGTACGGTGACCTCTTCTGCACTGGCTTTTCCCAGATATAGGTCGGAAACCGTACCACGCAAGGTTTCTTCCCGCAGAAAATCTACTCCCAGTTGTAGGCTCAGGTGTGCCTGTGGGTCGCTATCAATACCTAATACCCTGAAGCCCTTTTCCCCGTATATGGCGGCAAGTGCAGCAGCAGAGGTAGTTTTGGCGGCTCCACCTTTTTGGTTGCTCAAGCCTAACGAATAAGCCCGCCCGGAATTTTTTGCCATTATGGTTTCTCCCTTGAGAAAGCTAAGAACACCTGTACTTGTAGCAGATTATAGCATAATTACAAATGAAAATTGGCGAGAGGTACGAACCACTTGCCAATTTTCTCCCTGTTACTAAGCCCTTTTTATCAAGCGGCTGCCAAGTCCGTCTCTTTCTCACCTGTGGTATGAGTCGGGAGATGTTCCGGTTCACTTTCTACGGTGATTGTAGGCAACCATTTCAGGAACTTAGGCATATACCAGTTGAACTCGCCCATCAAGCGCATTACAGCCGGCAACAGCATACAGCGCACTATTGTAGCATCTAGGAAGACGGCGACTGCTAGACCAAGCCCGAACTGTTGGATTTGCACATCCGACAAGCTCACGAAGAAGTCGCCGAACACTACTACCATAATTGCGGCTGCTCCGGTTATTGTACCGGAAGTGCTGCTAATACCTTTCAGCACTGCCATGTTGGATTTGAAACCGGCATCTCGCAGTTCCTTGATCCGGGTCAGGATGAACATATGGTAGTCCATCGAAAGCCCGAAGATAATGGCGAAGATAAAGACCGGCAACCAAGATTCCATTACACCGATACCCTTGATCCAAGCGCGCCCGTCTTGGAAGAACAGGATAACCACACCGTAGGCAGCACCAGTAGAAAGCAAGTTCAAAATGATCGCTTTTACCGGTATTACCACCGAACGGAAGACCATTAGCAGTACAAGGAAGCTCAAGCCTAGTACAAACAGCCATACCGTTGGGTTCATAAAGAATTGGGTCTGGTCAATGTTCTGGGCGGTCATACCACCTACATATGCTTCCACATTCGGCAAGCTCTTAAAGTAAGCAGGAACAACCTCACTTCGCAATTGCTTGACCACTTCAATGTTGCGGTCGTCATTCCAAGTACCGGATTGATAGAATGACATCATTACTACCTTGCCATCGCGAGAGGACATGTAACTCACCGGACCACTCAAACCGGGCTTTTGCAACAATGCCACTTCAAATTGCTTCATAGCTGCTTGGGTATCCGCTTTGTCAGCTTGGGTAACGGTAACAGTCAATCGCAGGTCGGCGCTCTGGGGCCACTTCTGCTGGATCAACGCAGTAGCTTTTTGACCTTCGGTTACTGGATCGGCGCTTACACTTATGCCCAGTTTTATGTGTAATAACGGGCTGGCAAGTACCACTAACAGGGTAATCGCCAATACTGTGATAACTACTGCGCGGCGCATTGAAGCGCCTACTATAGCAGCCCAGAAGCCTTTACCATCGTTGCTACCCTTATTCAGGAAAGGTACACGACCAAACTCAATGCCTTTACCCAGTATAGAGAGTGTTGCAGGTAAGAACGTTATGCTGCCTAGTACCGACAACAACACCACTGAGATAACCCCAATCGCCATCGGGATGAAGATGCTACCCAGAATGAACAAACCAGAGATTGAGATTGCTACCAACACGCCGCTGAAAAATACTGCTCTGCCAGCCGTACCGCTGGCAATCTCAATGGCAGTCAGCTTATCGCGACCCAATTGCCGCTCGTGGCGATAACGACTAATTACAAACAAAGAGTAATCTACTGCAACCGCTAATCCCATCAAAATTCCCAGCATCAACGCCTGTGTAATATCATTATTTCCAGTGAGGCGTGTGTAAATACTCATTACGCCGGTAGTGCCTACAATGGCGGTAATTGCTAGGATTAGAGGCACAATCGAAGCTACGAAAGCGCGGAAGACAAAGAATAATATTAGGAAGGTAGGTATAAGCGTTATCAGCATCGATTGCATTGCTTCGCTACTACCCTCTTTCGAGGCAGAAGCCCAGTTAAAATAAGTATTTTTAACCAGCAAATTATAATCAGAGAATTGTGCTTTCAAATCGGTCAATTTTGGTTCGACTGGTTCGAGGCGCTCCTTCATATTTTGCCAGCTCTCAAGTTCTTCGATCTGACCGTAAATTCTAACGGTTGTACCGTCCTGAGAAATTAATCCTGCCTCGGCTGGTGCTTCGTAAGGATTGACCAGTTTGGTAAAGACTGGTTGAGTTGCGCCATTTTCCGTATATTTGAAATTACCTAAAGCTTGCGTCATTTTACCGACTGTTTCTTTGAAAGCCGGGTCGGAGACATTTTGACCGGATTTAGATACAAGCAGATAGAAATCCATCTGCGGATTGGTTTCGCCACCATCAGCCGTTAATGCTTTCCAGCCCTTTACCGATTCCCAATCAAAGCTTGCATAAGCGTCATATTTTTTATCAGTGGCAGGTACTACGCTGCTGCCAAAAACCAGTCCGGCTATCAATACGAACCAGAGTCCGAATACAAGCCAGCGGTGCCGTGCGCTAAACGCTGCTATTTTTACTGTAACAGGTTTGGCGTTTCTACCGATGTAATTTCTCGCCATTTGTAAACCTCATTTCTCTCTTGTATGCTTGTTAAATAATGTCAGTGGTTACAGGGTTGATTTTAGGGCAGTAATCTGCGCTTGTGATGCGTCGATGGGTGATAAAGCGGCTAGGGCTTTTGCTTTGGAATAAGGTAGGTCAAAAGTATTAGTTGGGGTGGTCTTTGGGGTAAAAAAAGAGCGGCATTATTGTGCCACTCTAATATTAAACCGAGGTTTATTGAAAATAACTTGGCTTACCGCTGGTAAGGTTTTGTAAAAACTCTAAGAGTCATTACTTTTGATAAGCGCTTCAAGGGCTATATCAACCTGACTAGGAGGTTCGGCATTAGGTGTCAGTTTATTGCCCTGCTCCATTGCTTTGGTCTGCTCAGCTTTGGTCTGAGCTTTTGAGGGGGCGGTAACGGTAGTAGGTGCGGGATTCACTTTATCGGCATCCTCTTCAATTTTTATCAGTAGGTATTCTGTCATATTTTTTACAACCCCTGCCAGAGGTACTGCCAGCAAGACTCCAAATATGCCACCCACCTGTGAGCCTGCTAACAACACAAAAAGTGTGGTAAGCGGTCCGATTCCGACTTTGCCGCCCACAAGTTTTGGAAGAATAACATTCAACAAGGCAGTTTGAATTACAAAGAGAATAATCAGGACAATAATTATTGGTCTATCTTCTTTACTACCAAAACTTACCAGCAAAGGTGGTAATAATGAAAGTGGTCCTCCGAAGAAGGGAATTATCATTAGTAAACCACACACACACGCGGTGGTAACAGAATATTTAAAGCCGGTAACCGACATTAATATACCTACGGTTATGCCATAAATAACCGCGACTGTAAGCTGTCCGCCAAGAAAAACGCCAAAATTGCTTTCAAGGCTTTGTTGCAAACGTTTGTAGAATTGGAGCCAACTTGGTGGAAATTTCCTCCAGAGCCTAGAACGATCATCTATATCATTACTATAAGGATTTGTATCTGTATATCTGCGACCTGCTAGCAAGCTGAAAGAAATAATAAATACCAATAATAACTGGATTATAAACCCGGCTATTCCGGTGATAGTGTTCAGGGCGTTTTTCAATACATCGGTGCCGAAGGTTTGCAATGCCCCTACGAAATCGTTAATGCTAATACTGCCTAGCCCTAGCCCTTTAAGCCAATCATTGAGCGATTTTTGGATTTCGTTGGAGATTGAGCCAAGGCTGCCTATAAGGTCTTGGGTTTGGGTTATCAAACCCGGCACAACCAACACCATAAAAATAGCCAACAATGCCAGCACACTTAGATAACTGCCGACGACGGATACCAGTTTTGGGATACCCATATTGATAAGAAGACGTGTAATGGGGGTCAACAATAAGGCTAAAAGCCATGCGCTTACAAATAGCAAGATAAGCCCAGAGAAGGTAGCAAATATACCCCAAGCAATTGAGAAAAGGGTAAAGGTAAGAAGGACAATGACCATCACCAGCGCCAGTCGCCCTAATTTTTCGGTACGGAGTATCTTGCTTTGCGCCCAATTCAAAAGGGTGGGTTCTTGCGGTTTGTCCTCAGGTTGAGGCTTTGCTGATACCGCTGCGTTCTGGTTATTTTTTGGCATTTTCCAGAATCCTGTTCTATTTTTTACTACGGAAGTAAATTTGCTCAGCTTTCCAATTGTTTAGCCCATTATAACAGTTAATATTCGAAAAAAGAATTAAATAGGCTTATATGGTTACTAAGCCGTTTAGCCTAGACACGTGCAATTATGTAGTATAAAACCAGTCTTTAAACCCGGTTATTTGGCTGTTACATAAAACTCATTCGGTTAGTATGATTATCCTGTGAAAGAATTAAACTTAACAAACACAAATAGTTATTAAAAGTGAGGGAAACAATGACGTTAACTTACTATGATCTTGAAAAGATTGGAATCTCACGAGTTAGCGAGTATATAAAATCTGCCGATCACGATCGTCAGGTTGCTGAGGCGTTAGAAGCCCGTTCAAAAAATGAAAAAGTAAGCAATACTAATAATAAAACGCAACACCGTCACAATCTTCGGCTTCGAAGAGCGCATTAACCGGAACAAAGTTGTTATCGGAATTTAGGAGATACAAAATGGAACTGATATTAGCAATCACTCTAATAGTTACTATGATCGCCCTTTTTGATTTCGTGGCTGTAAAATGGGGTAAAAACATGCGTCGGGGCGAAAATTCAAATGGCTACGACCCTCGCGAGGACTGGAATCCCCACTACTAGGCGAGATTTCACATACATAATCAGGAAAGAGGGATAATTTATCCCTCTTTTCTACCTCAATCGCACACCACTAGATATAGACGAATTTATAAAAGAATACTGCTGAGCCGATAATTAACAGGTTCGCGCTAAATATATAAACTTCACAGGCTGATTTTATAGTACTGGAGGGTAATAAAATGTTGGAAGTAATGGTTGGATTTGTAGTAATAGTATTGCTGTTTGCGCTTCTCGATCTCGCGGCGTTGAAATGGGGCGCAGATAAGCGCCGAAACGGTTTTGTGAGTGGGTGCTATGACCCTCGCGACGATTGGAACGCGCAAAGCTAAGCTACTATAATAGAATATACTTGTTGAGGGGAAAGTAACCCCTCTTTTTTTATTGTCGGGTTTGCAGTAAGCCTTAACAAAAAGCTATAATTAAAGCTGTGTAACAAAAAATAAAATGAGGATAATGCTAATGATAGATTCGCCCGTAAAAGAAACCAAATTAAATCGCAAACCTGCTTATGTACTGGTAGGTTTTTTGGGAAGTGGCAAGACTACCCTTTTAGGAAAACTTATCGGTTGGTGTCTGGAGAACGGCATGACACCCGGCTTGATAGTAAATGAATTCGGTGCGGTTTCAATTGATGGTGAAATGATGCGGCAAGAGGGTATGATGCTCTCCGAGCTTTCCAACGGTTGTATTTGCTGCACAGCCGAAGGTGATTTGATACCCGCCCTTATCCAAATGTCTATTCATCCTAAAGTCGATTTGATAATATTGGAGGCGAGCGGTCTGGCTGACCCTGCCGATATGCTGGATGAATTAACCGATCCTGCTCTGTGGGAAGCGGTAGAAGTAGGCGGCATTATTTCGGTGGTAGATGCTCTACGTTTTGATGACCTTGCCGAGAAAACCCGCCTTGCCCAACGTCAGGTAGAGTATGCCGATGTGCTGGTGATGAATAAATGCGACTTGGTAACCGAAGCAGATGCTCTGACTTTGAAAGAGCAATTGATCGGTTTTAATCCGAAAGCCCAGATATTTCCCGCGCAGCAAGGTTTGCCGGAAGCCGGAATTGAGGCTTTACTTGATTTGGCGCGTAGTGTTGGGGCTGGAAACGCTGCCAAAAAAGAACATACCCATCACCAACACGACCATTCTCATAATCACCATGGTGAGGCGGATGCGCATATGTCCTTGCACACGCTGGATTTTGATATGGATTTGAGGCTAAACAAAGACGCTTTTGAACAATTCCTTAAAAATCTGCCGTCTAATGTATATCGAGCTAAAGGCTTTTTGTGGGTTGAAGGAGATGAGCGTCCCCATGTATTTCAGCAAATGCCGGGTTATGTGCGCGTTTTGCCATTCCAGCGTCACCGTCCTTCGCTAATGCGTGGGGTATTCATCGGGCAAAATCTGGATAAAGCTTGGATTTTGGAACAAATCGAAGCCTGCATTGTAGCGTGAGTTTTGCCTGATCTATAATCAACATCATCAGTAGCTAACAATGAGAACTTCCGGAGAAAAGAAAAAAGGGCTGCGCCTGTTAAGGCTTAGCCTTTTCGTCTTTTTTTGTCTGTTGGTTTCTAGCTATCTTGGGGCAAGCTATTTGTATGCCAACGCTTTTACCACCTCAAAAGACCGCTCGCTTGGTGATAAAACCCCCGCTACTTACGGTTTAACTTACGAAAATGTATCTTTTCCCGCTGCAAGTGATAAAAAACCGACATTGCGGGGCTGGTTTGTACCTAACTCCGCTTCAAACAAAGTATTGGTGTTGGTACATGGGCGCGATGCCACGCGCAGATTTGGTCTGTCCTTGTCAAAACCGCTCTGGGACGCTGGCTATAGCCTGCTTTTGTTCGATCTAGAGGCACACGGTCAATCCGATGGCGATCACTACTCTTTTGGGCAGCGTGAACAATGGGATGTGGTAGGGGCGGTTAATTACCTCAAAAGCAGAGGATTTGCGTCCCAGCATATTGGCGCACTTGCATGGAGTATGGGTGCGTCCTCAACCATAATGGCAATGAGCGATATACCCGACTTGAAAACCGCCGTTAGCGACTCGGCATACGCCGATTTCGCCCACCTACAAGCCTCTCGCGTTGCGACCTATCCTTTGCTACTCCAGTTTGTATTTCCGGGTGTGTTGGTGTTCGGACGGCTATTTTACGATGTGGATATTGAGGCTTCCAAACCTGTGCAAGCTATAAAAAGCCTCGGCGACCGCCATTTATTTCTAATTCATGGGGAAGCAGACACTACCGTTCCGGTTGAGAATTTTTATACGCTAAAAGAGGCAGGCGGCAAAAACATAACCGAAACATGGCTTTTGCCCGGCGTGGAGCATGTACAGGCTTTTGAGACATATCCCCAAGAGTATATTAGCCGCGTTACTGCCTTCTTCAAACTCGAATTGAGCTAGAAGCCACTCTTTATTCTCGCGCTACTGCCTCGAAAAGCTATTTGAACACTCCTTCCAATGGGTTGGAAGACAACACCACAAATACCGTTTTATTTTGGGTTTGCGCACTATCATTTGTAGCATCGGAGATTGCTGCCGGAGTCAGGATTCGCACTTCGGCGCGCGCCCCATTACTGCCAAAACCTTGAAGCAAACGTGCAAATCCTCGGCTTGGCGTACTGGTATCGGTCATAGCCACGTTATAACCCTTCTGGTCAAACTCTTTGTTATAAAAGAAATCGGCTATTTTATCAGGCGAATCTCCGGTTGCGTACACCTCTATTTTTAGGTTGGGGAAGTTAGTGATGGTACTTTTATAGCTATCCTTCAGGTTCAGTTTTACCGCCCCGGGATATACGCTCAGTTCTCCGATGCTGTTGGCAACCGTTTTTATCACTCCATTGGCTTGATTAAAAATATTCCAGCTAAAATAACCTACCGCGCCAAAAATAACCAGAAAAAATACCAGAAAAATTAACAAGCGCAGCCCGGTGCGCTGATTGTTTAATCCAACCGGAGTGCGAACATATTGCGGTTGGTAATAGCCGGGCGGTTGTTGATAACCATAACCCTGTTGCTGGAAACCATTTTGGGGTGGTGGCTGTTGGTAAGCTCCTTGCGGCGGTGGATAGTTAGGGGGTGGATAACTGCCGGGTTGTCCGTTTGGTGGTGGGAAACCGTATTGTGGCTGGTTTTCTTGGGGATTTTCATGTTGTCCAGACGGTGGATACATCCAATGCTCCTTTCATACTATTTTTGGCACACTTTTATTTCTATTATAGCCGGATAAGTAAATCCCTATTCTGAATTTCAGGCGACTTGTTTTTCAATATCCCTCTTATCTGATTGGTATATAATATTAGACGGCAAACTTTCAAAATGTTGAAACAAAAGGAGTTTTTCTCGCAAATGGCTGATGAAAAGAGGGTTTATGGGCGCAAACTAGACCCGCGCCCAATCCAGAAGGGTTTGACGGTGGCGCAGATGGTAGATGAACATCTGTTTGCCTATAATGCTGCCCGTCTGCGCGAAGCCTGCCAACTGCTGGCGCGCAAGGTAATGCAGCCGGATGTAACGGTGGGGGTGACTCTCTCCGGCGCATTGACTCCCACCGGGTTGGGTTATTCCGCGCTCGTTCCACTGATAGAGGGTGGTTATATCGACTGGATTATTTCAACGGGTGCGAACCTATACCACGATATTCATCGTTCTCTTGGGTTTGAGCTTTTCCAGAGTACCCCTTTTACCGATGACTTGGCGTTGCGGGAAGAGCATGTCATTCGCATTTACGACATTCTTTTCGATCAGGAAGTGTTGCTGAAATCCGATGCTTACCTGCGTGAGGTGATGCGTTTGCCGGAATTTCAGAAGCGCATGAGTACCTCAGAATTGCACAACGGCTTAGGCAAATACTTACGCGAGCGGGAAAAAGTGTTGGGCATTGAATATCGTTCTGTGCTAGGGGCAGCCTACGAGGCAGGCGTACCGATTTATACCTCTAGTCCGGGTGATTCCACTTTAGGTATGAACGTTGCTGCGCTACAGTTGATGGGGCTTGAGATTGGCTTCGACCCGGAAGCGGATGTGAACGAGACAACCGCAATTGTATATGATGCTAAAGCTAAAGGCGGCAAAAGCGCAGTGCTGATATTTGGCGGTGGTAGTCCCAAGAATTTTATCCTGCAAACTGAGCCACAGATTCAGGAAGTATTGGGCATTGCCGAGAAGGGGCATGATTACTTTATTCAGGTAACAGATGCGCGGGCTGATACGGGTGGTCTCTCCGGTGCGACTCCCTCCGAGGCTATGACATGGGGCAAGGTTGACCCCGAACAGTTGCCGGACAGCATAGTGTGTTACCTCGATAGCACGGTGGCGATACCCGTCATGGCATCCTATGTAATTGATCGCGCTCCGCAACGTCCTCTGAAACGACTTTACGACCGCCGAGATGAACTGGTTTCCAACTTACGTGAAACCGCTCGGAAGCACTATCTCTCACAAGAAGGCAACTGATAGGAATCAAATTTGTACATGCTCAAAAAAAGCCCAGTCACATTGACCGGGCTTTTGACACTGTTGGGTTAAGAATATGGATAGGAAAAAGGCTAGAAGAAGTCGGAAAAAGAACCAATATTTAAGTTATGGAATGAAGCCCAACGTGTATAACCAATAAGTACCCCTAGGAGTCGTAGTAATATTCAACCTCCCTTTACCGATTTTGATGAACTAGCATTTGTCCTATACCTAAACTCAAATAGCACTGAAAAGTAGCACGCTAATCGAAAAACTAGTACTTTTGATGTAGTTTCTGGGGTTTAGGTGGAAAGAACAAGGCTTGCATCTGACTTTGCTCACTATTGCATATATGTGCGTGAGAAATATCGAGTTGGTTAAATACAGGTATTGCCTGAGTTCAGGAAACAGCAAATAGTGTGAGTTGGGCTGGAAAGCGCTCGCTTCAGCACTTTACCCCTATCGGCATACGTACTACTGGAGTTAACAAGGTTTGCCATTTGGGTTTAACCCGGTTTTATTTACCTTGCATAGTCTATCTTGACCTTCCTTTATCCACATGTATAAGCTCTAGGTCATAGTCAAGGAGGGCAGCGAGGTTTTCCACCATTAAATCGGCGGGGGGATATTTTAAAAAGATATCAGGCTCATGGGCGTAGTGTCCTTGGCGCACGAAAATGGTGGTTACGCCCATACCCCATCTTTTTTTGATTTCGGTTAATAGACGCAACTTATCATCAACCATAATGTAATGGCTTGCCGGATAGCGCAATTCTACTTGATCTAATTGTTGTTCTTTATGGATTGTAACAAGTACCTTTCTGTTCACTGCTTTTAACAGACCAGCGCAGTTTATTTTGTGTGGCTGATATACCGCATCCCCGTCTGTCAGGATAACAACCGTTCCCCAACTACGAAAACGCTCGATTAATTCCAGTGCCCCGGGAAACAAGCGCGCCTTGAAAGGATAGTTCAACAAATAAAGAGAAACATCAATCAAGTTGGGTTGGTTCATGTTCTCCACGCGAAAGCGTTGTAATGTTCCTAAATGGTCGGAATAGCCCAATTCCTCTCTTAGTTCATCAAAAATCTGCCAGTATCGTTGTTGGGCTTCCTTACTGAAAATCTGTTCAAGATAAGCGCGTAGGTCGGCGGAAATGCTGTCGGTATCCAGCAGCGTGTTATCAACATCCAACAGAAATACATATTGGTTTGGTTGGCTCATACATTTATCCCTAAAATATTTTATTTTGAGCAAAAACCAATAATACCGGTAAGATAATTGCTGCCGGTATTATTGGTTTGTTGTGACCGCTTATTATATCTCTCTATAAATGGGGACAGTCTTTTTGTTAGTTATTAACCCATTGGAATTAATACTTCGCTATCCGATTGACGCCAGCCGTTGGGATGTGACTTATGCCACTGATACGCACTTCGGATCATATCCTCTAGGTTGTATCTGGTTTTCCAACCCAATTCCTGAACCGCTTTAAAACTATCTGCCCAAATTGCTGCCGGGTCACCCGGACGACGCGGACTCATTATTACTTTGAAATTCTCGCCGGTTATATTTCGAACCGTCTGGATAACATCCATAACCGAACTGCCCTTGCCTGTTCCAAGATTATAACAGGTGGCGGTATTGGTTGTTAGCAAATATTCCATTGACAGGATATGAGCTTGCGCCAAATCAACTACATGAATGTAATCCCTGATGCAGGTTCCATCATGGGTTGGATAATCCGAACCGAATACCTGTACACTGTCGATTACTCCCAGCGCCGCCTTTAATACCACCGGTATCAGGTTTTGGGCTTTAGTCCAATCCTCCCCGATTCTAGCACCTTCCGCTGCTCCTGCCACATTAAAGTAACGTAGGCAGACACTTTTTAACCCATACGCTCGGTCATACCAGCGCAGAATTTGTTCTACAATTAATTTGCTCTCCCCGTATGGGTTTTCAGGATTGGTGTTATTATTGTGTTCCTGTACGGGCAAGTAGCTTGGTGTCCCGAAAATTGCGCAGGTAGAGGAGAAAACCAGATTTTTTACCCCGTGGCGTACCATCGTATCCAGCAGGGTGGTGGTGCCGAACACATTGTTTTGAAAATATCGGTTGGGATTCTCGATAGACTCGGCTACCGATTTGTAGGCGGCAAAATGGATTACCGCTTCTGGCTTATACTCGCGAAAAACCCGATCTAATAATTGCGCATCTTGGGTGCTGCCTACAACGAGCCTATTTACTATTCCCAATTCTACTAACGCTTCGATATATCCGGTTTCGAGCGAATCCAGCACGATTACCTCATGCTGCTGCTTCAGTAATTCCATAATAGTATGCGAACCGATATACCCCGCTCCCCCGGTGACAAGCACTCTCATAAATTTATTTCTCCTAGTTTAATGTAATCTTGAACTTGAAGTTTATTTTAGCCCCGTTATTATTCCACCGTAACGCTTTTAGCCAGATTGCGGGGTTGATCCACATCGCAACCTCGCCGCACCGCTATATAGTAGCTGAGCAATTGCATCGGTAATGCCGCCAACACCGGAGTAAGCAGAGGGTCGGTTTCGGGTAGGTAAATAATCTGGTCGGCTTTTTCAGCCAGCAGATTATCGCCTTCAGTGCCTATCGCCAGTACCCATCCATCGCGAGCTTTTACCTGTTCTATGGCTGAAACAACCTTATCATATACTTTATCTTTGGTGGCAATTGCTACCACTGGCAAATCTTTGTTCACCAAAGCAATCGGACCGTGTTTCATTTCACCTGCCGGATAACCTTCGGCATGAATATAGGACAACTCTTTTAGTTTTAAGGCTCCTTCCAGCGCCACCGGGTAATTAATCCAGCGTCCCAGATACAAGAAATCGTTGGCATTGGTTATCTTGCGGGCAATCTGATCGTATATTCGATCTTCGGAAATGGTTGCTTCTATCAGTTTTGGCAAAAGAACCAAGCTATTTAACAAACTTAAAGCCCGTTGCGGCTTTATCACTTTTCTAAGCTGCCCCAGATAAACCGCTAACAACACCAAATCCACCAGCGAAGCGGTAAAAGCTTTGGTAGAAGCCACTCCGATTTCCGGTCCCGCTTGCATATAAATTACTCCATCGGCAATCCGGGCTGCTTGGCTTCCCACCACATTCACAATGGAAATAAGTTTGGTTCCCTTGCGTTGGGCTTCCTCCATTGCCGCCAGCGTGTCCACCGTTTCACCTGACTGGGTAATTGCCACCAATAGGTTTTTACTGGAAAGGATCGGGTCACGGTAGCGAAACTCGCTGGAATAATCCACTTCCACTGGTAATCCTGCCAGTTCTTCAATCAGGAATTTCCCCACTAATCCAGCGTGCCAACTTGTACCGCAAGCGGTAATAGTGACTTTCTCTATCTCGGCAAGTTCATTCTCCGAGAGTTTTATGGTATCTAGCCTAACTTTTCCAGCTTGTAAATCCACCCGACCCAGTAAGGTATCGCTGATAGCCTGCGGTTGGTCGTGGATTTCCTTCAGCATAAAATGTTTGTAACCACCCTTAGCTGCGCTGATAGCATCTGCGGTACTGGTAATAATTTCTTTTTGCACCAGTTCGTGTTTTTGGTTGAAAAAACTAGCGCCCTCTCTGGTAAGAACTGCTACTTCGCCACTGTCCAGAAAAGACATACGACGGGTGTGGGGTAAAATGGCGGGTATATCGCTGGCGACAAACATTTCCCCTTCCTGACCGTAACCTATGACTACAGCACCCGCATTAGAAAGACGGGCGCATACAATTTTATCCGGCTCATTAATAGTGAAAGCCACAATGGCAGCCGTACCCTTGATTACGCCTAGCACTTCCTCCATAGCTAGTTCTAGCGATAAACCCTCCACCGTCATATAGCGTTCTAGCAAGTGCGCTAAAACCTCGGTATCGGTTTCGCTCAGAAAGCTAAAGCGATAACCGTCATTGGCGAGACGTTCTTTTAGCCCCACATAGTTTTCGATAATACCGTTATGTACCACAATTACCTGTTCATTGGGGCTGCGGTGGGGATGTGCGTTGCCTTCAGTCGGTTTCCCATGGGTAGCCCAGCGGGTATGCCCTACTCCCAACTTGCAATCATACGCTTCCTCGTTCAGTAACTCTTCTTTAAGGCTGGTGGTTAGGTTGGATAATTTGCCCACCCGTTTGTGCAATTGAAATTTACCGCTGTTTTCTAGCAAAGCCACTCCAGCTGAGTCATACCCGCGATATTCAAGCCGTTCCAATCCCCCGATGATAATCGGAAGCGCGGGTTTATTACCTATATAACCGATTATGCCGCACATTTTATTTACACCTCCTACTTATTTTATTAACGGTCAGGTTTCTTGGCAGTTCGCTCACGGTTTGCCTTTATCTGGACTAAACCTCACCAGTTTGTTACTTGTTGAGCGCATCTATTTTTCTTAAGGTTCATGTCCTGAGTTTATGGTCAATTGGTCAAGATCACGGGTGGTAGCATAAGCAAGGAAGCCTTTAGCCTGAGCTTTAGTGTAAAAATCGTCTATCAAAGGGCGACTTGTAATATAGTCTGTAGCCAAAACCAATTTTCCTGCCTGTTTGAACAAATCTAGGTCGGCAAGTGTTCCCTTTATCTCGCTACTGGCATTGGCTTTATTGCCATCGTACCAAGTATCCTCGCGCCCTATTCCGGTAACTGTTTGCACATAATCTGGGTATCGCCCTAATGCCTCGCCGTTCTGCGGGAATATCCCGAACTCTGGCTTCTCGCGTCGCCCATATTGTGCTATTGCCTCTACCAGATTTACCATTTCCTGCTCTGCGCTGCGGCGATTCAACCCACTTTCCCCATCGGGACCCCAATATTCATAGGCATCGATAATATCTAGATAAACCCCATCAAAGCCCGCTTCGATAATTTTATCCATGTAGCTGTTTGGAGTGCCAAATAGCAGCGTTTGCCAACCGGGCTCCCAGTATTTCACCTTGTAATTACCTTGCCAATCTGGATTGGAAGTCCCTAACCAACTTGGCGCAGCAGTAGAGGGAATGCCGGTTTTAGCCGAATCCCAGGCGTTATTCCAGTACCAGCGATAATCTTCTGCCTCACCAATACTCAGATAAGCCAGCACCAGTCGGGGCGATTTCCCCGGACGAGTTTTCAGCGCGTTGATCTCGCTGGCAGTGAAGCGGGTTTCTTCGCTACCATCCTTGGAATAATCTAGGATAAGAAGGTCATAATTGGAGCGCTCTAGTTGGTTCAGCTCTATGTTTTGGAGCTGATACGCGAAAGATTTAACTGTTTGCCATTGCGAATCAAAAGACGGTAGTACCGCAGTAGTAGGGCGACTTTGCGCTGCTGAAGAGCTAATAGAGTTGGGCGTGTTTATAGTAACGCGCCTTTCTGCTGCCGTTATACCGAGAGTAACCGCGCGGGTTTGCCTAGCAGTGCCGCTAACCTGTGTGCTTATGTCGGTTTCATTGGTACATCCGGTTGCTACTGCCAACAATGACGCACATAACAGGCTTAACAATAGTCTTTGGAACAACTTTGAATTCATAATAAAGTGACACTACTAAACACTGGGTCTAAACCGCTTGATTTGATGCGGCTACCTGTTTTCGGATAGCCTTTGTATTTGCTCAAGTTTGTCGGTGGGCAAGCGTTTTATCAAAATGCTTGGTATAACATGTAATCGGTTGTTTTCAGCAGTCGGTTCAGCCAACGCTGGGTTAGCAGCACCAAACAAACCCCACCAAGTATCATTCCCAGAATACTGGCTTCAAAACCGAACCAGAAGCCTAATAACAGGCTACCGCTAATTTCCGCAACAATAGATGCGAAGAACGCTCGTACAGCAGACCAGGTGTGAATTACTGTTATAAGCAAACCACAGATATAAAGACCCCACGCCAGCAAGCCATAACTAATCAGGCTGAGTACCAGTAGATTAGGTAGCAATTGTCCTAGGGACTGGTTTAACCCGGCTACTTCCCAGATGCAAAATATTGCCAAGCCAAGCGTGGTAGAAATAATTACCTGCATTACTAGTAGTTTTTTCAGGTGGCTTTTAATAAAATAGCGTGCCTCGCTGTTGATTTCAGATTGATGATTGAAACGCAACCGCTGCTGAGCATTGTTGATGAAAGGCCAGAAGTTGTTTAGGGTTGACTCGGAGATGCCCTGAGTTAACAGTACCGATATCAGACCCAGCATATGCACAATATTCAAGGCTCCGATAGCCCGATCTTTAGTCCAACCAACAGGCAATTGAGAAAACCAGCCGCCAAGTTGCCCTATTACTACATAGCAAATAGATAACACCCCGTATACTATGTAAGGAAGGGCTTTGTATAGAAACTGACCTTTAGGTGGGAGGAAGAGATGTTCCTGTTTTTGTGACTGCCGGACTACCTTTCGGAAGGTCTTTGCCATTAAACCCACCAGAATAGTAGAAATCAGCAAATATCCAAAAATCACGGTGGTAAGTGCTCCAAATTGCCCTAGCCATGTCACATGCAGTAGCCATGTAACGACCATTCCGATACTTATTCCGATACCCATTTGGATTTGCTGCTTTAATAACATCAGGATACCGCTCATAAGTTGCAGAATGGCAATACCACAGCAGCTAATTCCAAAGCCCCAGAGACTAGAAACAGGGGAGTCCGCGAGTATTAGCAACCCTTCAATAGCTAAGGTGACTAACAAAACTAGGCTCAAACAAGCCGTTAACCCCATTACTAATAGCAAACGCCGAGGATGCCCGGTATCTTTGCCATGGATCATAGAAAGGCGCCAGCCTAGCACCTGCATCAGACCACCAACCAGAATTATTCCGCAAACCAGACCCAGCATAATAGATAAGCTAGGTATGCCCAAATCCTGAAGAGTAATCTGGTAAAAATTAACCGAGACTAGGAGTACTACCATCACCCACACCGTTAGTGGACCCCGCAAGTAGACCACCCAATTTTTCAAAAGCGTTGGGTTAGTTGCTTTAGAAGGAGTAATTGGAGTTGGTGGCGCTGGTTCTTTTTTAATGCTTAACTGGCGATGCGCCAAGTCAAACACATTATTGGCTCCCTGTTTTACTGCTACTGCATCGGTGATGCCCTGTGTTTCCAAAACTGCTGCCAACTCTAGGAGCATTTCGGAAGGGAGTGCTAGAGACGTTTGTTCTAAGGTATTCTCAAAAATCCCGAGAGTTTTCATATACTTCCTTGCTGACAGAGCTAGACAACTAATCTTCTTTGAGATTGACACTCAAACTATTGAACACACCGTTAAAAGCTAGTTTGGGGAATGCAAAACCTTTGAGTTTCTTTTCGCTACCTCTGTTATCGACAGTAGGCATTTCGGCAACTTTATGTTTCTGAAGCGCTAATTGCTGATAAGTTTCCGCATAGGAATCGATGCAACGCTTCAGTGTGAACTTTTCTAGAGCGTGCTCTCTGGCGCGTTCCCCCAACACCTCGCAGTGGGACAGATCGCTCAACAGTTCAATACAGGCTTCCGCCATAGCTTTGTGGTCGCGGGGCATAACTACTAGCCCTGCCTTGCCTACTACTTCCGGTACACCCCCTACATCTGTCCCTACTACGGGTCGTCCGCAAAACATTGCTTCTATTAACGAAAATGGAAGCGCTTCTGAAATACTGGAAAGCACTACTACGTGCCCTTTTGCGTAGGCGTGTTCGGGGCTTTGCGCAAAGCCCATAAACTTAATTGTTTCTTCTAGTCCTAGTTCTTGTTGGCGGTCTAGACAAAGTTGATTGTAAGCCTCGTTGCCGACGGGAGCTTTGCCGTAGATCAACAAGCTTACGTTCGGGATAGCCTTTTTCACTAGCGCCATTGCCTCAATCAGTGTCACTACATCTTTAAGCGGGTCGATCCTACCAACCCAGACTAGGGTAGGAACAGATCGGTCGGGCATTGGTTGGGGCGAAAAGCGATTAGGGTCAATTCCGTTGGCGATAGGTCTAATCCGCTCGACGTCTGCCCCAAGGTGTTGTTCCCAACGTGCATTCCAATTTGCCACCGGAGCGATGATATCGGACATCTCATAGCTCAATTCAACCAGACGATGGGTAACACGACCGAGGAAAAACTTTATAAACGGCTTCAAATCTTCTTTAGCCCAGTACAACAAACGCTCGCGCAAGTAAACTCCATGTTCGGTAAGTAATAGGGGCGTTCCATGTTCTAGTTTCGCGATAATGCCCGGCAGACTAGACAACCCGGCTGCGCTGGCGTGTACCAAATCGGCTTGAGGAACCGGCAATGCCAGTGGGGTTAACCAGCGATATAGTAAGCGTAGCGCTTCAATTACATCGCTAAGTGAAGGAGGCCAAGCTTCAGGAAACTGCTCCTTTAAAATCGGGCTGATATCATCGATTTGGTTTTTAAAGATTTCCCACGTAAGTGGATGTCGAAAAACCTTATCGTAATCGTGTTTCTGAAAAAACCGTACCAGTATCCGTAGCGCTTCCTTCAGCTTGAAAAAGTCAGGTTTATCTTCCAACAAACCTTTTAGCAGCATCTTGAAGGGTTTTTCAAAATCGGATTTCATAACACTGTCATTAATGCCACTACGCATGCGGTGCAATTTGCGCGTGCCGATTTCAGAACGAAGTTCGTTGACACCCCCGGTGCCCCACAATGGCATAGCTGCACAATGCTTAACGTTTGTGGGGAGGGTATAGCGGGGTTTTAATCCCGGCTGAGCAACCATAGATAAAAGCTCAAATTGAATATCCGGCATTTCCCGAATCAGCACATCGCACCAGGTACTTACCCCTCCTTCGAAGAAGGGGTAAGTGCCCTCAGTTGTCATAAGCACTGAGATTGGTTTAGCCACAACTGCTCTCCTGTTATACTATCTGGTAAGTAACGGATTGATTAGCTTTCAGAGTGATGGTGGCGATGGATTTACCGCCATAAGTTTCAGCCCCGCTAATCTTTAACCCGGTGACCTGTACTTTAGTGGCTTTTTTCGCGGTCAGGGTTATAGTTTTGGTACCAGCTACAGCGCCATTCTGGATGGTTGCCGTCACACCTGCTTGGCTATAAGTCAAACGGTTTGCGAAACTTGTTGCCAATTGATCCATGCTAGGGCTGACGATCGGAACAGTCGAAAGTTTGCTGTACTTCGCCAAGGCTGCATCAACTAGATCGCCTAACAAAAAGTGGGTTCCATCGTAAGCGCGTAAGTTGGATTGGTGGAACATCCAAGGGTTAAGGTCACCCTTCAGCATATAGAGCAACAGAGTATTACTCTCTTTGTCGATAATTTCGCTTACGGTCAGGTTCCGTCCCCAGAAGCCGTTGTACAAGCAGTTGTACTCAGCGACCCATTCTTGAGGAGAAGATACGTTGTAGAACAGGTTGACGGGATAGCGCGGCATAGCCAAGATTTGCTTGCCTGACGTAGTATTTACATACTGCGCTTGGGTAATGGTAGCGGAAGTCAACTTGGAAGTATCCGATACCACATAGCGTATCCCGCTATCGTAGGCAGCTTGCATAGCAGCAGGATTATTCAGACCAGATACATCCGGTTGTACCAAGTTTAGAGGGCTGAATTTGCTAAATTTCGATTTGCCAAGGGCAATGTTTTGGCTGAATTCCGATAGAGCATCTGCATAAGTAATTGCATCAAGATTGGCGTGCGAGTAGGTGTGGTCAATCCAGTAGAACTGGGATTGATTTGCAACAGCCACGCTCGTTAGTGAATTTCTGTCGGTGGTGAGGTCTGGGCTTTCCAACTGTCCAGCCATACCGGTTCCGTTGTAGACCATATTCAGGCGAAGAGTTTTGCTGATTGTATTAAGTTGCTTAGTTTGTTGCCATCTGACATTAGCCTTAACATCAGCGCCGCTCATTCTATAACTAGCGCCAGTTAGCTCCACGTTGGTGCCGCAGGGAGTAGTAGGTGTCCAGATATCATCCGGGATAAAGATATCATCAATCTGAGGGCTGACGTAAACGTGGCGGTCGCCCAAGAACAGACCTTTGGTAACCCAACTGATTAAATCGTACGAAAGCTGAATAGTGTGTATCAAATATTGATTGCCGTCAAAGGTCAACGCAATGTTCTGTCGCCCGTCCGGGTAATTCTTGAGGTTTATCAGAGCATTACCTTGCATATCAGTCATCAAAGCCGTGACAGTTCCAGTAGCGTCACTGGCGGCAGGTTTTGATTGATAAGTCCAAGCTTGACTAATATTTACCGGATTAGCAGAATTAACACTGGTAAATATTGTTTTTCCAGTTGTAGTTAGTGTACCGGGTAGAGCAGTTGTATCAGTACTAATTCCGGCTATTGCGGTTTGGAAACCGTAATCAGCGGTCGGAAAAGTGTACCAAGTTAACTGGCGGATACCGAAGCTGGCTTCATAGTTCCACAGGCTAGCCCACTCGTCGGCAGTCAATCCGCTGAGCCAAGTAGCGCCATTATCGGGAGTATAACCAAGATTACCCGTAGTCAATATTACGCCCTGAAAGTAGCCGTGGCTGCTGCTATCCGAAAGCAAACTGGTAAGCCGATTAACGGTTGTATCAGGAGCGGGGGAGGATCCTTTGAAAACGGTATATGGCGTACCGATACTATCCAAAATCTGAGTAATAGCCGGCAGTTCTACATCGGTGCCGTCTGCTGCAATCACCAAAATGTTTGCATCAATGATGGGATTTGCTACAGGTGTAACTGCTGCGGTAACTGCAAGAGGAGCCGCAGTTGCCAAGATTTGGGATGAACCAGCCGCTATTGCACTGGCAGCCCCCTGAAATCCGTTGCCAGTCGCGCCTCTTGTATTTCTTTTATTGCTGTCAGGTATTGAAACCGGTACTTGTGGTACAGAGCGCACTACAGGGGCGCTTACAGGAGCCTTCGAGATGGTGTGGGTGGCGTTCTTTTTCTTACCAGCTGCTTCCACAGTGAACGCCGGTGCTAGCGCCGCCGCCACCAAAAGATATACCGCCAGAATAATAAAAATACGCTGTAGTTTTTTTTGTCTCATGTTTCTAGTTCTCCTCAAGGATATACTTTCACTGTTTGATTCATATGCCAGAATCCAAATATTGGTCTGGGGAATCCTTTGATTTTTGGCAATACTAAACTAAACCTCTAGCTACAGTAGATAGAAAAAGCTAGAAGCCGATAGAAAATTAACACCTAATCAAATGCTAATTTACAACATTTGATTAGGCATATTAAAACCCCTTGAATAATTATTGCACTGAGGAAAAAAGATTAAATAATAGGTTAATCTAGATAAAAATTTGGTAAAAAACACACTTAATTATTTACTAATTCCAACTAGAGAAAACCAATCGATTATTTTAACCTAGTCCCAGGCTGTTCATCGCTGATAATTTCTGTTCTTCATTTCGGTCACAAATCAAATCGAATAAATAGCCTGTTTGGTTAGCATTATGCCAATGTCACATAGCTAAATAACCAGTATTCTGGCTTGCAAAATGTTTGCAATTTCACATCCGGTTTAAAATGTGTGTTACTGCGGGTCTGTTTCGTTGGCAATTGAAGCTGACGAAACTGTTTTACAACAAATGCTGGATGTAGGGAGGTAACGGGGTTTGCAGATAGTACCAACCGTAAGGTGGAATCTTACGTGCTAGTGATTAGTGTAACGTTGATCCATCATAACCTTGCCCAACAAAATGCTACTTATTAAAGTAACATACCAGTCTCTAAACTAACTAAGAGTTTTACCATCACCATAAAAAGATGTTAAATTTAAAGACGTTAAATATATAAAAAGATATTAACAAATTTATATACTTTCGTCAAGACAGTAAAATTACAATGTATTAATAATTAACAATGTTGAATAAATATTAAACGTAGATGAGATCGATTTTTTACCAAATTTTCACAATTGCTAAAAGTTGAACAAAAATTAAGCTCGACACAACTTGAACATGATTTAATTGCTTTATTTTTTTACCAATACGCTTATTACTGAACCGTTCCCACGGTGACCGAAGAGAAACAGTTTATAGTATGGCAAATATATTCCAACACCTAGCCTAGATTTCAAGCGCTTAGTGTTCCTCGGCTATCAAAACCCACAATTTGCCTGTGAGTACGTAGAATTATAGAATGCAAGCCTTGCAGATTTATTTGGTGCAAGTTGTTGCGTTAATGTATGTTGAAGGTAAGGTGCAAAAATTAATTGATAGAAACTATTTTAGGCGTGTTTCTCGGCTTGTTAGGTGGAGTAGCAGTTGGTATCCAATCACCCCTATCAGGGGTTATAAGTGAGCGAGTGGGTGGTACCTCTAGCAGTTTCATTATTCACGTTAGCGGTGCCATTGTGTCAGGGGTGTTATTGCTGGTGCGTGGTGGTGAAAAGATTCAAAATTGGCGAAGTCTGCCTTGGTATATGTTCGGACTAGGAAGTTTAGGAGTGGTGCTTTATCTAACCTTAAGCTATACCATTCCGAAACTGGGAGCAACATCAGCTTTGTCGCTTATAGTGGTGGGTCAGCTTTTTATGGGTTTATTGCTTGACACTTTTGGTTGGTTTGGCTTGGCAACTCGCCCCATCGATTTTACCCGTATCCTTGCTATGGGCTTATTGCTTTGCGGTTCTTATCTGATGATAAAATGATAGACTTATTTACTGCTCACTATGTCGTGTTAGGTTGTAAATATAGTCAAATGCAAATTCCCGACTCTTTTATAAAATTCTATCGAGGCGTTGGGTTTCCAAAAATTCCGGCGGTGGATACGCTATAATTGGCATGTCCTAAAACTGCAATTCTGGCTTTTGGCAATATGTGAATTCCGACGATTGTTGAAATAGAAGATTATAAATTGCTTATGCCCCGAATGTTGATGGCAACCAGAAATCAGATGAAGTACCTATTATTCCAGCCCTTGTTTGAGGAAGCCGGTTTTGAAACCCTTACGCTGGCTGCTGCCGGGCTGAATCATATCGGTGGGCTGGAAACGGGCGCTACCACGCTTGAAAATGCGCTGATAAAGGCGCGCTATTTTCATTCGCCTGACTATCCTTGGGTATTTGGCGATGATGCCGGGTTGGCAATTGATGCGCTAGACGGCGAACCGGGCGTGGAAACCCGACGTTGGGGCGGACAATTCAACGAAGAGGTGGACGACCAAACTTGGCTTGATTACCTGATGAAGCGTATGCAAGGCGTACCGCTCGAACGCCGCACTGCCAATATTTTCGCAGCATGGGCGCTGCTTGCTCCTGATGGCGCTGCGCACTATCGTGAGGTGCGTTTCCCCTTTACGATTGCCAGCGAACCGTTCCGCCCAATTTTGCCCGGTTCACCGCTCACCGCCGTTCGCATTGGCAATGCCGAAACGTTGCAAGAAAGACGCGCCGAGATTCGCGCCGAGTGGTATCGCTGGGGGGTATTGTCGGAACTGGTGAAACGTTTTGGATAAGCGGGGAAGTGCTTTGCCGCTGGTTGAGCGCACCGGAACGGTGATATTCGGGTTATTTGCGCTTTCTTTTTTGCTGCGCCTGCTGTACGCGCTACAATTGCCTTCCCCCGGTCTGGACGACCCGGCATATTATATTCAGGTAGCCCGCAGCCTTTACCATAACGGCAATCTGGATGTTTCGATACTCTGGAACTTTAATCCGCGCTTTGAAAACGTTACTCACCCCGGCATGGAGTTCTGGCAACCGCTTTCTTCCTTTGCCATTGCTCTTAGTTTTTTGCTGTTTGGAGATAATCTATTTGCGGCGCAACTACCCAGCCTTTTAGCCGGGTCGCTTTTACCGCCATTTGCCTACCTATTTGCACGCCGTCTGTCTTTGCAAAATGCCGCTTGGGTTGGCGTGCTGGCAGGGGCTTTGCTGGTTTTTAGCCCTTTGTTGGCTTATCAATCCACTCTACCGGATAGCTCAATGTTGTACGCTGTTCCGGTGGTGGTTGCTTTCCTGCTGCTCACCCGTCCACCGCTAAAACCGCTCACCGCTTTTGCAACCGGTCTATTGCTGGGCATCGCTTATCTGGCGCGCACTCCCGCTCTTTTTGCAGGGTTGGTATGGTTTATGCTGTTGTTGCCGCGCCTATTTGGGAAACGTGCCAACCACGAAAGCTGGCGCGAAGCAGTTTTTGGAGCGATAGGGGTAGCTATCCCGGTTGGAATTTGGTCGCTGCGCAATCTGCTGGAATTTGGCTATATCTCCTCGCCTGCCGGAACTCAAACTATTTTCCTGTTCGATTATGAGAGCCTTTTTAACTACTCCACTCCCTTAAACTTTCAGACATGGTTGGAAGGTGGCTTAGGAAAGATAGCGATGGTTCGGGTGGAAGCCTTGCTGGTAGCGTGGCGTGGTACACTTGACATAATGTTTATACCCAGTGTTATACCTGCCGCAATCGGCTTGTGGCTACTGGCGCGACGGTTCGCAGGGGTTCGTCCTGCTGCTTTTTATACGCTGCTACTTTTTCTGGGTTTGCCGCTAATCTTTGGAGTCGCCAGCACCAACGGCAGTTACTATCACTCTGCCGGGAGTTGTGCCCCCTTTCTGGCAGTGGGAGAAATTTACGCGCTACAACGCTTCGCCTTGTGGTTGTCACCTCACCTCAAAGTGGCTTCCCGCTCAATTTACGGGTTTCTGTTGGGCTTCTTTTTGCTGGCAAGCATTTTATGGTTGGCAACCAGCGCGGTGAGTGTGGTGCAAACCCATCGCACTGAAACTGCCCTGTTTAACGAGATAAATATTTGGTTATCGCAGCACCCACCCGTTCCGGTAATCACCAACCAACCCTCTACCCTGAATTATGTAAGCGGATTGCCCGGTATTCGTCTTCCCGCCAATGAGAGCCTTACCACGCTGTTGGAAGTAGCGCACCGCTATAAGGCAGGTTATATTGTTATAACCGAGCGCATGGGCTTGTATCCCGCTTTGTTGCAAGCGCCCGAAAACAAACTCTTTCCCCTGCTGTATCGCAGCCCAAAAGGGGATTTTGAAGTTTATGGGATTACTTGAGATTCAGAGCTAGGCTAAATTTAGAGATTGAGGAATAAATGTACAAAACGATTCTTTTCGACTTTGACGGCACACTCACCCCTTCGTTGGATTTATGGCTAGAAGCCTACCGCTATGCTACTCGTGTGTGTGGGCTGAATCTGGATGATTCAGAGCTAATCGAACATTGGTTTTATACTTCCTATACCGAGCTTTGCGCTTATTATAAGCTGCCTTCTCCTGAAATAGTGGATAAATTGGTGGAGGAAGGATTAGCGCAAGCATGGACGCATGCTGAACTTTATCCGTTGGTAGTGGAATTGCTGGAGAGTTGCCGGAATGCGGGCATGAATATTGGGATGGTCACTTCTTCCTACCGCAATCAGGTAGAACATTCACTGAAGAAGCTAGGTATCGCAAAGTATTTCGGGGCGGTAGTAGCGGCGGGCGATACTATAGAATTCAAACCTAGCCCTGAACCGGTTTGGCTGGCTTTGGATAGGCTCAAGGTTAATGCCGAAGATACGATTTTCGTAGGCGACTATGAAGTGGATATAAAGGCAGGGAAGGCGGCAGGAACCGCTACTGCCCTGTTCCTGCCAAAACAAAACGCCCCTTACTATGATTTTGAAGCTTTACGCGCCACCCAACCGGATTTCGTCTTTAGTCATTATCAAGAGTTGCTGCAATTTCTGCGTTTCGCCTGATAACTAAAGTTGGGCTTTGAACTGATCCAGCAATTTGCGCCGGGTAGGGAAATGGTAGTGAAAAGTGTCGTAAATTGCCTCAAAATGCTCTTTGGCAATGCGCGGTAAATCTTCATCGGTGATATTGTGTTCTACGAGGCGCACAAGTTCCGCCGCGCCCTGCCAACCTAACGCTTCGCAAATCCAGCTTTGAAAATCATGGGCGTAAGGTAGCACTTCGAGCAGGGTTTTAGCTTGGTACTGTCTTAAGAACTCGATTGCCTGCCCTTTATCTTCGTCAGGGTCGTGCAATGCCATGCACAACTTAACGATGGCGCTGGCGGGGCTTTTGTTGGTGCGCCAGCGATTAGAAGGAGGCAAATGCCCCAACTTCTTTTCTTCAATATAGGCGCACGCCCTCAACAGCCACTCGCTGCCGTGCAAATCATTGTAAAGCTTGAGCAGTGCTGCCGCTTGCTCATCCCCTTGTGTCACCTTTTCTACCAACTCCACTGCCAGTGAACGCCTGAAGCTTTTCAAAACTGCCACGAAATCGCTTGGTAGGTCGTGGTAGGCATCTGCTACTGTGCTATTACCGGGTGCGAGATTAAAGTCTTCAATTACGCTGGGAAGGGCATAAATAGCTTGTTTGTATTCAGAGTAGTCGAAAATCTTTTCCTTCCACAGCCGATAAAATAGCTGCGGGTAATATTTTCTCAATTCAGGCTCTTCCACCGCCCCCGGTTTTGCAATGCCCATCGCTCCGGCAATCATTTGTTGGATTATTTCCGAAGCTTCAAGCGATTGATCTTCCAGCAAGCTCAAAATCAGGTCAATCAAAGTGGGTTTGTAAAGGTCGGGCTTGCTATGGCTAGAAGAGTCTCGCAGGAGTTGCGATATACGCTCACTCATCAACGCATAGCTGGCATTTGACGTGTTATGGCGTAGCCACAGTCCTAACACAGATTGGATAATTTCGCCTTTAGCGTGGCGGATGTATCGCTCAAGGTCGGGCAAGTTAAAATTCCAGCTATATTGCTCGATCCATTGACCGGGGCGGTAATACAGGATAGCAGCTTGCAGGGTCAATGCCTCTTTGTCAAAAGAGGCTGATTCCAGCATGAGGTCGAAAGTATTAGAGATAAAAACATGCCCTTTTTCTGGGTCAGTAGCGGTTGGTCCGATAAAGGTAAAAAGGGGATAGGGTCTGGGTCGCCCAACGGGACTGACACACAGGGGCGGCACATCCCAAATTTCATCAACCGCACGGTTTAGCGCTTCGAGCAATTTATTGGGTTTCTGAACTGAAACAGTAGTAGCTTCCATTCTTGTCCGTATCCTTTATACGGTTTCATGCTTGAATTAATCAGAGTTTTAGTAAGGTTAGAGCTTTCCATCTACAGACGCATTATATCTTGCGAGAGCAAGCTCAAGCACGCGCTGACGTAGGGTAAGGGTAAGGTCGCCTCTGGTGCGTTCTAGCACCCCCCGTAACTGGTCGGTAGTACGGCGCAAGCCCCCGGTAAGCACATCCGGGTAATCTACCGTAACGAGACGGCTATATACTTCGTCCATCTTTTCCAGCAATTTTTCACATTCTTCGTTGTGTTCTGCGCCATGCCGGATTAGATCAAGAATATAGCGCCTCAGTTCGCTGGCGGCTTCGGCAAGTGCATTCAGGTAGGGCGCATCTTCCACCCCTAGCGTTTCCGGTAAGGGCAAAACTTCGCCACGAACCAGCGCATAGGTCAGGCGAGCTTCCGAATATTCCTTTTGCGCGTCTTGTACATAGCCCGCCCAGTATATATCCGGGAAAGAGGATAGGACATTTTTCAAGCCGAGCAATAAAGTACGCCCTTGTTCCAACATTTCCGCCGCTTGTTCAAACTCGTGGCGATGGAGTGCCCGAATGGAATTAGCGGCGTTGCGAATTACCTGCCGCGATTCGGCTAAAGCCTTTTCACGGGCGGCGTTTTTTTGCTCTATGCGCGCTGCAATAGCCGAAATAGTGGCTTCAATAGCGCTGCTGTTGTCACTCATTGGGTATCCTTTTCGATGTTTTTAATTGAATTGGCATGCAATTCGCGCGCGGTTTCCTCGATTATAGCCCGAATCTCCAATTTGTCCAACCATTCGGTCGGGATGGCTTTTATGCCATGATATGCTCCGGCAATTGCTCCGCAAATAGCAGCGCTTAAAGTGGGATTTCCGGCTGAAAGCGCCACCGTAACTGCCTCTTCAAAGCTGTTTTTGCGTGCGGTTACAGCGTAGAAAGCCGCTGCTACTGCTTCTTCGATATTTGCGCCCGCCCCGCAACGTCTGGCATTTCGCCCGTCAATTTCTAACAAATCAAGTTCCAAATCGCCCGCCAGCATATTATCAACCAGCGTTTGCCGCTCTTCGAGATAATCCTGAGCCACCAGCAACTTTGCCCGCAACGGATTCTCAAAAATGCCACCGGGCGGTAGAAAGTCGATTACCGCGCTCATCAAATCTTCGGGCAACAGTTCATGGCGGCACATTAGGCGCACCGCATGCCCCAATAGTATTTGACTTTCAAAAACCAGCATTGCTTGCGTGGTATCTGCAATTCCCAACGCCTGCGCCACCTTAAGCGGGTCGGCTGGTTGGCGTGCCAGCGCTTTATCCTCTTCGGTTAACGGCGCAAAAACCTTGTACAGCCCGGCACGCAACCCGGCGCGAAGGCTTTCGAATACCGCGCTCGTTTGGTTAGCGCTATTCAGGCTGAAACCCAACAAAGCGCCCTTAAAATTATCTAAATAGTTTGTCATATATTCTTGTGAAGAAAATACAGGTTCTAAACATCTTTTTTTGTAGTAAAAGCTACTCGATACAAAAGCAGTATAGCGGATAATATAAAGGAGCACACATAATTCATTTTCCTATTATCTATTTGAATTTTAACTACAGGTGGTTGGGAATGGAAGCATTTATCGGATTACTTTTTTTCAAGCAAAAATCATGGGGCACGATATGGATGCTCGTTAAGATGCTACGTCCACGTTTACACCCATCGCAGTCTTAAAGCCCTGTACCTGTCCCTTTTAAGCCGTGTATTGTGTGGTTTGCCGGGCGACCTTTTGGGGTTGCCCCCTTTTATTTAGAAGAGGAAAATTCCAGACAACTTGCTTGAGCAACTTGCCTCTATACCAGAGTTAGAAATGAAGTTTATTCCCCGGCAAGCTCTTTCTGACAAGAAGCTAACCACCGCAACGAGCCTTCATTCTGTTCCATTCTGAATTCTAGCACCCAGCGTGTGTACATGTTACTCTCTTGGTTTTGTAATTTCTTGCGTTCTTCCTTGAGGTGGTTTAACAAACTGAGGTTGTAATCGTATTGGCGTTTTACTAGCGCAATTGCCTCCGTGCCTCCTCGCCTCCGCGCAAAATAGAGTTTGACCAGAAAATCGAGTCGCATCTCGCGAGTGCGTTTTACGGGTTGCGCGAGCCATTTCTCAAATAGCTGTTTGCCTTCTTCGCTCAACTCAACCACATGGCGGGTTTTGTGTTCGCTTACAGGTTCTTCATGCCCTATCACCAAACCTTCCTTTTCCAACTTCTTGAGTAGGGCATAGAGCAGGCTCATTTCCAGTTGGCATACCTGTGCCAGTTCGGTATCTTCGCTGAAATGGCGCGTCAGTTCGTAGCCGTGACTTGCTCCTTCGCATAACAACCCTAGCAAAGCAAGTTCAGTAGCGGGGCGTTCTGGTTGGAGCGGTGATTTTTTGCTTTTTCCTTTGGTGACGTTTTCAGCTTCGATCGTCATTACTTTTAAACCTCTGAAAAGATTAAATGAGCTGTACTAGAAGCCAGCCTAACTCGCCATTGCCCGGAATCCATACTCTTAAGCGCAAGGTACTGGCGAGCAGGTAATTCTATTTCGAGGGGCGGAACTACTGTCATATCCCCTACAATCGGGGCAAAATATACTGTATATAGCGAACCCCGCGCCACTTCTTCGGTGATGATTCCCCGGAAACAATTGTGTGCCTCTTCCGCGTTGGTACGTACAAGTTCCAAACTTTCAGGGCGCAAGCACACTTTAAGCTTAGTTCCCGGTAGTGGTATTTTTTGCTCTTGCCTGATGGCTGCTTCAAGCATTAACCCGCCACAGTTCACCAGCACTGTTCCCCTCTCGCTGCTCACTTCTGTAACTTTCCCGGCAATTATATTACGAATACCCAGTAGCCGTGCTACACGTTCGCTGGTAGGGTGGTAAAAAATCTGGTCACGGCTACCGCTTTGCAAAAGTTGCCCCTTATCTAGCACCGCTAGTTTGTCAGCCAGCATATAAGCTTCTTCAAGGTCGTGGGTAATAAATACCACCGGAATAGCAAGCTCGCGGCTGAGATGCGCCAAATTCTGGCGTAATTCGGCGCGGATATTGCCATCCAGCGCGGAGAACGGCTCGTCCAGCAACAAAATAGAGGGGCGTGGCGCAAGGGCGCGGGCAAAAGCCACTCTTTGCTGCTGCCCGCCCGATAACTGACGCGGATAAAACTTTTCTAGCCCGTCAAGTTGCATCAAGCCTAGCAATTCCCGCACACGCTTTGTTGTGGTTACCCGCTCTGCGTGGCGCAACCCAAAAGCTATATTCTGCTCAACGGTAAGGTGTGGGAATAGCGCGTAATTTTGAGGAACATATCCCACATTGCGCTTCTGAATCTTTACGCTCAGGTTTTGACGGCTATCAAATATTGCTCTGCCGGAGATAGCGATATAGCCCGCATCCGGCTCTATAACCCCTGCTATACACTTGAGCGTCACACTTTTGCCGCTGCCGCTTGCCCCGAAAAGCACCAGTACTCTGGCTTCCTCTTCGCTCAAGCTCAATTCTGCTTCTAACGTGAAGCTTTTAAGTCGTTTTCGGATAGCCAGTTCTAGCGGTTTCATGGCAAAACCTCTAAGCCGTGCTCTTCGACCGGGTGCGACTCATCCGACCATGCTCTTGCGCCTGAGCGGGATAGCCATTTGAAGGTAAGCAAAACCGCGAAGGATACCACCACTAATATAACCGAGAGGGTTACCGCTTCGTCTAATCCCCCCGACCCATCAAAGGCGGCGTATATCGCCAGCGGCATGGTCTGAGTGCGTCCTGAGAAGTTTCCGGCAAACATAATGGTTGCGCCAAACTCGCCCAACGCCCTTGCCCATGTCATTACCATTCCGCCTAGCAGCGAAGGTAAAGCCAGTGGCACGGTTACACGCAAGAAGATTTGGAACCAACTCGTACCGAGGCATGCCGCTACCGTTTCGAGGTTTCGGTCAACCGACTCGAACCCGGCTTTTGCGGCTTTTATGTAGAAAGGGGCAGCAACAAAAGTTTGCGCCAGTACCACCGCCGTAGTGGTAAAGCCGATAGTGAGGTTGAATTGCTGGTCGAGCCATTGCCCGATCCAGCCGCGCCTACCGAGCGTAATTAACAATGCTACGCCCGCCACTGCGGGAGGTAATACCATCGGTAACTCTAATAGAGTATCCAGCCAGCGATAGCCCGGAAAACGATAACGCGCCATTAGATATGCCAGCGGTGTGCCGAAAATTACGGATAAAAAAAGGGTTAGCATGGTGGTAAGCAGACTCAACTGGAGCGCATTAATTACAGAAGGTTTGGAAAAATACTCGCCTAACGTGCCGCCTATAACCGAGCGTATCAATAAAGCCAACAATGGTAAACTGAGGAATAGCCACATTACTGCGCCGGATAGAGCCAGCCAGACTATATTGGGATTCAGCCGCTTAGTCCGTCCCTTTTCAAGCAAAAGAGCGTTATTGGCGGTTGTGGCAATCGGTTCTATTGGCTGGCTCTTATTCATGCAATTCCTTGCCTTTTAATGCTTAAGCGGCGGGTACAAAGTTGTTTTTCTTCAGAATGGCTTGCCCTTTCGATCCTAACAAATAATCAATGAAAAGCTTTGCCCCATTAGGATTTTGCACCGCTTTCAGGATAGCGATAGGGTAGGTGGCAATGGTGTTGAACTGGTCAGGTATGTCCAGCGTGACAATTTCAGGGTAAACTTTAGGTGATACATCCGAGATGTACACTACACCAGCATCAGCTTCGCCCAATTGCACTTTCGCCAGCACCTGCTTGACGTTCGCTTCCTGCGATACCGTGTTTGCCTGTACCTTAGTTGAAAAATCGCTGCCGAAAGAGGGGTCTTTGCGCATTGCTGCCAATGCCTGAAGTGTATATCCACCCACTGGCACGTCTTTCTGAGCGGTCACGAATTTCAAACCAACTTTGCCCAAATCCTGCAATTTTTCCACCTTACCGGGATTCCCTTTCGGGAGTATAACCACCAGCCTGTTTTTCGCAAAGATAGTCCCTTTGTTAAGCACTAACCCCGAATCAAAGGCTTTATCTACTTCGGTCTGATTAGCAGAGGCGAAAATATCCGCTTTTGCGCCCTGTTCCAACTGAGTACGTAGGGTGTTGGATGCGCCAAAGTTGTAAGTAATTTTCAAACCGGGGTTGGCATTTTCCAGTTCGGTTTTAATCTCGTTATACGGGTCGGTCAGACTGGAGGCAGCAAATACTACTATCTCTCCGGTAGCTGGTGAAGTGGTTACAGCATTGGTAGTGGCTGTAGCAGCAGTGATACTTGTGGTGGTTGCGGCGGCAGTAGTAGAGACGACTGTCGTTGTTGCTACAGGAGTGGCGGTGTTATCTCCACATGCCACTATCAGGGCAGAAAGCAGGATAAATGTCAGAATGAGGCTGGTTTTTTGAACAAACTTAAACGAAAGATGCATAGATTCTTCTCCAAAAATAAACTCAAACTTTGAGTATCCTCCTCATGGCTTGAGTATAGCTGTACACTCAATCCCTGTCAAATTTGTAGCGTGAAGATTTGCGTATGAAGCTTTCAAAAGGTATCTTTAGCAGGGTTGGAAAGGAGTTTATAAGGTGATTATTCCCACAAAAATACTGTTACCGCTGGCATTGGCAGCTACTACTGGTGGCATATTCGGCAGCAAAGTACCTGCGATGAAAAGTGTATTGCCGGGTGAGGCAAAAGAGTTCAACTTTAAGGGCTACCGCATCTTTTATAAATCTGCTGGAAATCCGCAAAAACCGCCGCTGGTATTTGTGCATGGCATCGGCGCGGGGGCAAGCAGTTTTGAGTGGCGTTATAATTTTGAGCCGCTTTCGGCGCACTTTCAGGTATTTGCCTATGATTTACTCGGCTTTGGTTTGAGCCAGCGCCCTGATCTAGAATATTCGCTAGAAACTTACCTGAAATTGCTCACCGCTTTCCTGCAAGAAGTGGTGCAGCAACCTGCCTATGTGGCAGCGGTTTCGGTAACAGCCGGGCATGCCCTACAGGTGGCATTGCGCCAACCCGAACTGATAAAGAAACTGGTACTGGTTGTGCCTGCCGGAGCTAATAACCTTACCAATAGTAAAGGACCGAATATAACCGGCAAGAGTAGCTATCCGTTTCTGAGATTGCCGGGAGTCGGTAAGAACCTTTTCAGTGTCTTTTCCTCGCGCTTTGGCATAAACAGCTTTATGCAGAATTTTATGTATTATGACCCCAAATTTATTACCCCTGAACTGGCAGATTATTACTATATCGCTTCGCACCAACCCGGCGCAGAGCATGCCCCTCTGGCGTTTTTCGCCAACCGCTTGAATGCCGAAATCGGCGAGAGTTTTGGCAAGTTAACACAGCCAACCTTACTGGTGTGGGGCAAAGAAGCGACTGTTTCGCGTCCTCAAGAGGGTTATGGCTTGCTCAAGCAGAACGCGAAGGCACACATGGTATTGCTGGAAAAGACTAAACTTGCCTGTAACGAGGAAGGTGCAGAAGCCTTTAACCGGGTGGTAGCCGCTTTCCTGAGCAATCCCGAAAGCAAGATTACGCTAGAAGAAAATGGCTTTAAGCTGGTACACTAAGTTTTGACAAGATTTCAATGAAAAACTCAGGTATAAATCAGACAATGTTCAAAGAAATGTTTTTGCTGCGTCCAGATATGGTTTTTTTGAATCACGGTTCGTTTGGCGCTTGCCCGCGTCCGGTTTTTGAGGAGTACCAACGCTGGCAACTGGAAATGGAACGTCAGCCGGTTGAGTTTCTGGCGCGACGTTACGATACCTTGTTATACGAAGCGCGTGCCGTTCTCGGCAATTACCTCAACGCCTCGCCCGAGGACTTGGTTTATATCTCCAACGCTACCACCGGAATTAATATTGTGGCGCGTTCGCTGAAGTTCGAATCGGGCGATGAGATATTGGGAACCGATCATGAGTACGGCGCAATTGACCGTACTTGGCGTTTTATCTGCCACCGTACCGGCGCACGCTATATCAATCAACCGATAGCCTTGCCTGTTACCAGTTCCGCCGAGTTTGTAGAGCATTTCTGGAAGGGCGTAACCCCTCGCACGAAGATAATCAGCCTGAGCCATATCACCTCCGCCACTGCGCTGATATTTCCGGTGGTTGCAATCTGTCGCAGAGCGCGAGAAGCTGGAATCCTAACCATTATTGACGGGGCGCATGCGCCGGGACAGATTCCGGTGGATTTGCAGCAAATCGGCGCGGATTTCTATAGCGGCAATTGCCACAAGTGGCTGTGTGCGCCTAAAGGGGCAGCTTTTCTTTACGCTCGCCCAGAAGTGCAACACTTGGTTGAACCACTGGTGGTAAGTTGGGGCTGGCAAAACCCTGAAGCGGGTGCGCATACCTTTGTGGATTGGTTGGAATGGCAAGGTACACGCGATTATGCTGCCTTCTTGAGTGTATCAGCCGCGATTGCTTTTCAGGAAGAACATAACTGGGCGAAGGTGCGCGAAGGCTGTCACGCTTTGCTCACGGATTATCGGCAACGTATTAATCAACTTACCGGGCTTGAACCAATCTGCCCTGATTCGCAGGAGTGGTATGCCCAAATGGCGACAATTCGCATGCCGGAGTGCGATGTGGCGCAGTTACAGAAGCGTCTGTGGGAGACTTACCGGATTGAGATTCCACATATCCTGTGGAATGATCAGCCCTTTTTCAGAATTTCGGTTCAAGCTTATAACACCCCCGAAGATATTGAGGCATTTATGGAGGCTTTGAAGCAGGAATTACACTTGTAAGAAATTCCCCTCATACAACAGCTAGAGGGGAATTAGCCGTTTAAGAAAACAACGCTACAGCAGGCAAATACAGGGTAGCCTGAGCGTCTTCGCGACTGGGGGGTGGGCTGGCGCGATAGCCTTCCGGTCTGAGTTGCAGACAAAAGATACTTTTGCCGATCACTATAAGATCGCGATGCTTAAGCGTTACTGGTATCCCCGCTTCTATCAGCTTGTCATTTACCATGACCCCGTTAGTACTTCCCAGATCGGCGATGGTAAGTTGTCCATTCACACTGGTGGAGATCATAGCGTGATACCGTGATACCAGCGGGTCATTTAGAATAATGACATTGTCGTTATTGCGCCCGAAAGTGATGCGCGCCTCATCCAGATTGATGCGCTGTCCGATTTCTTCTCCACGTTGAACAATTAAAAAACTGGTCGCCATTATAACTCCTCTATTTGTCAGTCTAAGAGCCGGTTACTTTTTTAATATCATCCAGAAGCTTGGTAGCTTTGGCATAACCTGGATCATTCTTGAGTATTTCCTGCGCTTGTGCCTTTGATTCGGCATATTTACCCTGTGCAAAATAATTGTAAGCCAGCGTGATACGATATAGCGAACTATCCGGCACTTTGTCCACCGCTTTTAGCAACAGCGGCTCTGCTTCTTTGTAACGCTTCAGCGAATAGTAGGCGCGCCCCTTGTTGTAAGATGCATCGGTATAAGTAGCTAGGTACTTCAGGGCATTATCGGCATTATCTATTGCCAGATTATAATACTGAGTGCGGAGGTTAGTATCGGTTGCGTTATCGCCCTTGAGCAGATAAGAATAAGCCAGCCCGTTATAAGCGGTAGCAGACCGTGAATTTATTTGGATGGCGCGTTTGAGATGGTCAATCGCCTGATCGTAATCGCCTTTGGCGTTGAGGGTATAGGCTAGTCCGGTGTGGCTGCTATCGTAGCTATCGTTAACGGCGAGCGCATTCTTGAAATTTTTGACAGCATCATCTAGCTTATCCTGATCATAATAAATCCAGCCCAACCCGGTAAGGGCGTAAGGGTAGCGGGGTTCAATCGCTAGCGCTTGCTGATACCATTTCTCCGCGTTTGCATAGTCGTTCTGGTCAGAATAATTTCCACCCTTGGCGCTATAGAAGGTCGCCATATTGGGAAACTTCTTAATCAGGAAGTCGATTTGATCAAGCGCTTCTATAGTACCCTGATTAGCCAAGAAGGAAGCCCAACGCGGCCATAAACCATCCTTATCTATATCGAGAGCTTTCTGCGCCTCACTTTTTACGCGCTGGTCGTCACCCCCTGCTACTGAAAGGGTCATTGAGTAGGCGGCGCGCACATTTCCATCGTTGGGGTCTAACTCAAGGGCGCGAGTAGCTTCTGCCAATGCTTTATCGTAAGTGTAACCATCGTGATAAACCATTGCTAGGTAAGCGTGGCTGCGAGCATCTTTCTCATTCAAACTGATGGCTTTTTGTAGGGCATCTACCTCACCGCCCTCGATATTCCATAAATAGAGCAGAATGCCCAGTTCACGGTAAGCCAGCCAGCTATTGGGGTATTGGGCAACCACCTTGCGCAAACCATCGGCAGTAGTCTTAAAATCTGCTTGCCCTGCGTAAAGCTTTCCGGTGAGACTCTGTACTTGAGTAGTAGCCGGGTCGGCAATAGTGGTCGCAGGGGTTGTCGCCGTAATGGAAGCGGTTGTGGTTGCGCTTGTCGTAACTGTGGTTGATACAGTAGTTCCGGTTGAGGTGGTAGTAACATTGGCAACGGGTGTAGGAGTCGGTTTATTGCCGTTTGTTATCACCAGCACCACCAACGCGATTACTGCCGCCACTGCTAGAGTACCGATAATGCCCAGCGTTACTACAAGCCCACTCGACTTTTTAGAAGGGGCGGTAGGTTGCTGTCCGGTAGCGTAGGCGTTTACCGGCAATGTCGCATAGTTTACCGGAGGGGCGTTAAAGGGACGCATTTCGGTAGAAGCAGAAGCAAGGTTGGGCTGGTAATAGCCGCCCTGTTGGGTTGGAATTGCGAATGGCGCGATTTCGGTTTGTGCCGATTGAGGGATAGCCGGAGTCGTCGGTCTGCCCGGCGGTACTACCATAGTGGGCATCCCTGTGCTTACTACGGGCGCATTTATGGCTTGTTCAAAGGCTCTAGCAAAATCTCCGGTGGTTTGAAAACGCCCTTCCTTCTTTTTGGCAAGCGCCTTACCTAACACCTCTACAATTTGAGGCGATAAATTCGGGTTTAACTGGCGTGGGTTGGGTAGGGGGCGATTGATATGCGCCATCAAGACGTTGAGCGGTGTATCGCCGTGAAAGGGCGTTTTGCCGGTCAACATTTCATATAGGATGACACCTAGCGAATATTGGTCGCTGCGTCCATCTAACGGCTCTCCTGAACCTTGCTCAGGACTCATATAATCGGGCGTACCGATGCTCATACCCGTTCCGGTCAAACTGGAAGTGTCTTCCATCAGTTTAACAATGCCGAAATCGCTCAGTACCGCTCGGTTGTTATCTCCTAACAGAATGTTGGAAGGCTTCACATCGCGATGGACAAAACCGTGCGAGTGCGCATAATCCAGCGCATCGGCGATTTGGGTTATGATGCGGTTGGTCACTTTCAGGTCGAGTGGATTCCCCATGCGCTCGCGTAGGGTTTTGCCCTCCATCAGTTCAGTGATCAGATAGGGGGTTGCCCCTTCTTGCCCGAAATCATATACTGCTAGAATATTGGGATGGCGCAGGATACCGATAGCGCGCGCTTCCCGGCGAAAGCGTTCTTGAAAGGTTGTGTCGCCAGAAAACTGACTTGACATAACTTTAATAGCTACTTCACGGTCAAGGCTTGGTTGGTAGGCACGATAAACCGTAGCCATACCCCCTCTACCTAGTACCCCTTTTATCTCATATTGACCGATTTGCTTTATTTCACCTGCTGCCATAATACTTGCCCCGGTTTACTTCCTAATTTCTACTTTCAGAATTAAGCCTATCTCACTACTACAAGAACTCTTTAATAATTTTCAAAAATACTGTGGTAAGCTATTTTAGAACAAATCCTATAAATCTTTTAACTATCTTTATGATTAGCCTTGGTTTCGACTTTGCTTATAATCTCTCTAAGTTCTTCAATTGTAAATATAGGATTTCTTGTATGAAGCATCGCATGACAATTTGGACAAACTGGTCTTAAGTCCTTTATTGCATTTAGTATGTATTCTTGTCTAATTTCTGATAGCGGTACAATATGATGCACGTGTATAAAGTATTCCCCCATTTCACCATACTTATTTTTGAAATTAAACCCACAAATAGAACAATTAAAACCGTAATAATTTAGGCACGCTTTCCTAGCTGCTCGGTTGCGTTCATATCCATTTACTGTTATTTTTTGAATTACCCCTTCGGGATATTCTATTTCTTCCTCAATTTCCTCAGCAATTTGCACACTAACATTTTGTGATTGTATAATTTTTAGTGATTTGAGTAATTCTTCCCATTCCTCTTCTAATTTTTGTGCTATGCTTGGCGGTATTGTTATACCTGAACTCTGAGGGTACCAATTCATTCTTTCCGTTATATTTGAGGTATGGTTGGGACGTTCCAGTATTGCAATTTCAGGATCTAATATTGTATCGAATTTAACATCAATATATAATGCCGTTTCATTAGTATTTGAATCATGGCTTTTCCAATGTGTTGCTTGATATACAGCAGAACTGGCGACACCAGAAGCAAAGATACCACGTGGAATTTCCCCTAATCTCATCAAAAATACTCGATCGCCAGTAACAATTCTTTTTGTTACACCACAACTCCAACTATCTTTGTAAAAACCCTTTGTCTTGATTTCGTTTATACAATCTTGCAAATCCTCCCATTTCCATTTATTTGGATTCCAAGTTAGTAAATACGTTGTCATCAACAAATACCCTTAAGCAAAAGTCTTATTTATATTCACGTTCATATAACGTAAATCCGCTCTAAAAGTTTGGTCGCTTTAAATTTTCCAGATGCGCGCGGTTTTATCGTAAGAACATGTAACCAGAGATTTGCCATCGGGCGACCAGATAACGGTACTGATCAGGTCGGTATGCCCGTTCAAAACTGCCAGTTCTTTGCCTTCAGGATTCCAGATACGGGCGGTTTTATCGCCTGAACCGGAAGCGAGGTATTTACTATCAGGCGACCACGCTAGCGTATAGACCGGACCTTGATGTCCATTAAAGCTGAGTAGGTATTTTCCGTCCTCATTCCACAACCGGATTGATTTATCACCCGAACTAGAAGCGAGATATTTACTATCGGGCGACCACGCCAGCGTATAAACCTCATCACTATGCCCGGTGAGGGTTGCAATGGCTTTCCCTTCGGCGCTCCACAAGCGCACAGTTTTGTCTTTTGAAGCGGATGCCACCACTTTACCATCGGGCGACCACGCTACCATACTTACTTCACCAGTATGCCCTTGCAAAGTTGCTATCGGCTTGCCCTCTGCGCTCCACAAATGGACGGTTTTATCCCATGAGCCGGAAGCCAATGTTTTGCCATCGGGCGACCAAGTAACTAACACTACCGTATTGGTATGTCCTTGCAAAGTTGCTACGGGCTTGCCATCCGCGCTCCACAGGCGCACACTGTAATCTTTCGAGCCGGAAGCTAAAGTTTTGCCATCGGGCGACCACGCAATATTGGTTACTTCTGCGCTGTGTCCTTTTAATTCACTTATGAAAGTGCCGTCCGCTTTCCAGAGCCTGATTGTGCTGTCCAGCGAACCAGTTGCTAGCATTTTGCCATCGGGCGACCATGCCACAATCACTACCCAGCCGGTATGCCCGGTGAGGGTTGCAAAAGATTTGCCTTGCGAATTCCACAAACGCGCCGTATTATCCCACGAACCGGTCGCTAGCGTTTTGCCATCGGGCGACCATGCCGCTATTGGCACGGAGTTACTATGCTCGCTCAATATGGCTGCCTCCGTTGCTGCTAATGTTGCGACCGGAGGCGGAGTGGCGGCGGTAGTAACTGGCGCTTGGGTTGTTGTAGCGGTAATACCGGTAGAGGTTGTGGCGGTAGTGACCTCTGGAGTTGTCGTAGTGGGTAGAGTTGTTGCGCTAGTTTGGGTAATCTCCGTTGTAGCAGTAGTCTGAGTCGAATTGGTGGTTATAGCAACTGCTGTGGGGGTATCGTTGCCTGCTATTCCTTTGGACGCGACCAGCACAATTACCACCACACTGACTATGATAACTACTGCCACAATCCCTACAACCAATGCAACCACCCCTCCTCGGCCTTTTTTAGCGGGTTGCGGCGGGAAATAAGGTGGGGGAACGGGTGTGCCGCCGGGCGGTGTTGGGTAAGGCTGGAAAGTTTGAGGGTTGTTATAGTTTGCATAAGGTGGCGGCGGAATTGGCGTACCCGCGGACGGTGTACCCAAACGGGTGGTTGCTTCACCGGGCGTTATAGTTGCTTCACTTACGCGCGTGACATTATTAGAAGGTTCTACTGACACATCATGCATAGAAATCTGAGTAGAAAGCCTATCAAGGTTTTCGGAAGGAGGCGGAGGCGTATTTTGCCTCAATTCCTTCAATACATCAACGGGCATAGTAGCATCGCCCGTTGTGAGGTTGCGCGCGCTGATGGTTGGGTCTGGTTGGGGTGAAACTGATCTGAGCGGTACATTCAGGGTCGGATTTTGAATGGCATGCTCAAACGCCATCGCAAACTCGGTGCAAGTTTTGTAGCGGTCATTCGGGTTTTTGGAAAGAGTCTTGTAAAGAATTTCAACCACTTCCGGTGGAAGCTCAGAATTGTGCTGGCGTGGGTCAGGCAATGGGCGATTTACATGCGCCATTAGGATGGCGATGGGCGTATCGGCGCGGAAGGGTGTCACTCCCGTTATCATTTCGTAGAGCATAACACCTAGCGAATACTGATCGCTTCTACCGTCCAACGGCTCGCCCATGCCCTGTTCAGGACTCATGTATTCAGGGGTTCCAACGCCGATTCCGGTAGCTGTTAGATGCATATTAGCGCGGTCGTTGAGCAATTTTACGATTCCGAAATCGCTCAATACCGCTCGGTCGCGTTGGTCAAGCAGCACATTGCTGGGTTTTACATCGCGATGTACAATCCCGTTCTCATGCGCATAATCCAGCGCGCTGGCGACCTGTAGCAAAATACGTGAAGCATAATTCAAATCAAGCGGCTTACCGAGCCTTTCGCGCAAGGTTTTGCCGCTCAACAGTTCGGTTACAATATAGGGTACATCTCCAAATTGCCCGGTATCAAACACTGTCAGGATATTGGGATGGTGCAAACTGGCGATGGCAAACGCTTCTCGCTTGAAACGCTCAACTGTTGCAGCGTCGTCAATAAAACGGGCAGACATCACTTTTATTGCAACTTCACGATTAAGGTTTGGCTGGTAGCAGCGATACACTATCGCCATGCCTCCTTTGCCTAGCACTCCTCTTACTTCGTAAGGTCCGATTTGTTTGATTTCGCCCGTTGCCATCCCGTTCTCCCGTTAAAGTTAGCGTCCGCCCTTCAGGCGATCTTGCAAAGCTTGCAACTCTTCCCATTTTTCTTCCTGCGCCAGTTTTGCCTGTGTCGGGAAGGAAGTAGGGTCATTCAGCTTTAACCCCTCTGCCAGCAATATTTCTTGTAGCACTATAACCGGGGTTTCCGCCAACTGCTTGTAAGTGTAAATTCCTGACTTATTCAAAACGCTGGAAATTCTAGGACCGATACCCTCAATTTTTTGCAGGTTATTCCGCTCGAATCTAGGGGCGGTAGGGGGTGTTTCTACTACCTTAGCGGGAGTAGGTGGCGGAGTGGGTATCGCTTGCACAGGTGCAGGGGCTTCCACTTTTACCACAGGTGCTGGCGGTGGAGGAGTAGTAGGTGCGGCTTGTACGGGCGCAGGGGCTTCCACTTTTACCGCAGGTGCTGGCGGTGGTGGTAGAGTGGGTGCGACCTGTACGGGCGCGGGAGCAGGCGGTGGTGGTGGAGTAGGCGCGACCTGTACTGGCGCAGGGGCAGGGGCAGGGGCGACCTTAGCGGGAGCAGGCGCAGGCAACTCTGCCGATTTTACTGCTTCGACCAAATTTTTCACGGTAGTCGCTTTGGGTTCTGGAAGGGCAGCAAGCTCAGCCCCCGAATTAGTATGATTAATTACTTTGACAGTATCACCCAGATAATTCTTCAGGTTACGCAACGAGAGTTCTGAACGCAAAGATGGGACTTGCTTGAGTACGCTTGGTATTCCGGTTGGTGTTTGTTTCAATGTGTCGGCAGTGATTTCCGCTATGTTGGAAACTATTTGCCAAGAGTTTTTGAGGCGCGATTGTCCTGAAGGCGGCAAGAAAGAATAGATGAATTGTCGCCGCAGGATTTCGACACGGCTTATTACCTGAACTTCACCTTCATCTACAAGCCGAGTCTGGCAAGCCAATCGGTAATTTTTACGTAACCGATTGAGAATCCTAGCTTTTTCTCTCGCCTCAGGTTTGCTGAGAGAGCTTTTTCCCTCAAGAACCTTACATTCACAGGTAGTACAAATACCTTGTCCATCACATATAAAACCGACATGCGCTCCGTTTCTTCGAGCTACTTCCAAAAGCGTTTCGCCCACTTCAGCCGGATACGCCTTCCCGTTAATGATTACTTTTGGCATCGCTTATCCCCCTAAAATAAATTTAAACAAAATCGGTATTAACAAGTTAGTACAAACAACTTACTTGCTGTAATCCCTATCCTTACGATACTGAAACAAAAATATCAGGGTAATGCTTACTACTATTATAAGACCGATAATGCCCCAACGCAGATAAACACTTACATCAAATTCTAGGTTACGCTTGGGAATCAAATACCAATCAGGTGCATCATATTTCAGGCTACCTCGGAAAAGTCTTTCCAAATCTGCGGCAAATTCAGGGGGTGGTCCTGAAAACCTGATTTTGGGTGAAGGCAGGTTATCCAAACCAACTAACGAACCGGTGGCTTCATAACCCCAACGTGCCACCATTACAGAAGATATTACGTGACCAATCGCCCCCATTTTATCAAGCGCCACCACTGCCCCGCTAAAAATGATCTGGGGAATCAGGATTAATGGTACAAAGTAATTAGCGCGATCGCTGTTTTTGCTGAGCGCACTAATTAGTAAACCCATCGTAACCCCACTCAGGGCAGTAAGTAACATCGTCAGGAATATATAAAACAGGTATTCGGGAGAGGGCTTGTTTAAGCCTATTCCCAACCATAAAATCAGCATCATTAGCAGGGTCTGAACCAACACCAGCAAGAATTGCACCGTTAGCTTAGAAAATATATAGGGTGCGAGCTTTAACCCGATACGCCTTTCGCGTCGGTAGATGCTGTTTTCCTTGACGATTTCGCGGGCAGCGTTGTTTGTTCCGAACCAGACCGCTACGATGGTCATCATAAATACCAGTGACTTGGCGCTGCCGAAATCTCCGGTGTCGGAATCCCAATCGCTTCGGTTAAAGACCAGCACCAACAGCAAAGCGATTATGGGCGCTTGTACCAGCAAGGTTATTAGGTTTCGGCGATCCGCCAGCAGCGTTTCAAAATAGCGGCGGGTGAGAATCAGGTATTGGGTTAAGGCTGAAACCCGCACTTTGGCATGGCGGAACAAAACCTTGGGCATTGTTTGCATGACTTGGTTGATCAAACCGGATACCGAAACGCTATTCTCAACGTTGATGCCGTATTTGTTAGCCTCGCCTGCCACTGCTCGCAAGCGTGATACCACATTCCGGTTGTAATAGGCTGATTGCTGGAATAACTGCGCCCACTCTTCGGGGCTGCGTTCTTGTTCCAGCTTAGTATAAATATCGGGGAATTTCTGAACACCAAAATAAGTGAGTGCGTCTGTTGGTTTCCCGTAGAAAGCCACAAACCCGCCTCGCGCTAGGAACAGCACCCTATCGCAAAGCTCCACATTTTGAGTAGCGTGGGTAATCAGCACTACGGTGCGCCCCTGATCTGCTAACTTGCGCAACAGTTGCATCATACGCCCTTCTAGACCGGGATCTAACCCGCTGGTAGGTTCATCTAGAAAGAACAGGCTTGGTTTGCTGATCAATTCTGCTGCTATGCTTACTCTTTTGCGCTGTCCGCCGCTCAATAGATTTATGGGAGTATCGCGCCTTTGGGTGAGGCTCAAATCGTCCATTACATCTTCGAGCCGTTCTTTGAATTCCTCTGCGCTGGTATCCTCCGGCAAACGCAGCCGCGCGGCATATCTCAACGCGCTCTCCACCGTCAATTCGGTTGGCACAATATCATCCTGCGGGACATAGCCAATGGCAGAACGATATACCTCCATTTGGGGGTAATATTCGGCTCGGTTGTACAGCACCGACCCTTTATTGGCAATTCGTACTCCGCTGATTGCATCCATGAGGGTAGATTTTCCGGTGCCGCTACCGCCTACAATCGCCACAAATTCGCGCGGCAAAATTGTAAAAGTGCAGTTGTGCAGAAGAGTCGTATTCGGGTTGACTTGCTTGCTCAGGCTCAACACATCAATACGTATGCTGTCATCATCTTGGCTGCGATACAGAAAACCCTGCGAAAACATAAAGCGAAACGGTCCGATATTTACCAAATCACCGTCATTTAATATCGTTGGTTCGCTTATTCGGTTTCCATTGATAAAGGTTCCATTGGTGCTGCGCAAGTCGTTCAAGGTGATAGAATTGTTTTGATTGATAATCTGGGCATGACGGCGCGAAACTTGGGGGTTATCCAGTACAATCTCGTTAGCAGTGCGGTCGCGCCCAATCGCGGTGAGTTGTCGAACGCGCAAGTCAATTTGCTCCAAACCGCGCTCATCTATCGGCGTAGGCACTACCGCAACTCCGGTTGGTGGGGGTGGTACTGCCTGAGCAGGCGGCGGTGCGCTTTGCAGGATAGCGGTAGGCTCGATCAGCGGAATATTAATCCCGGTAGAAGCCGGGGGCAGATTAAGAGCGGGTAACTCGCCTTGCGTGGTTCGGAACGCCATCCTGACCAGCCCAATGGTAATAATATCTCCATCTTTCAACACGGCGCGTTGGGTTTGGTGTTCGTTAACGTAAAAACCGTTGGCGCTGCCCTGATCTATGGCGGTATAAACCCCATTCTCAAAAGTGATTTCAACATGGCGGCGGCTGGTTTGAGGGTCAGAAATTACAATATCATTATTGATACCGCGTCCAATTGTGGTTACACGGTCAACCAAAGGATATTCGCGCCCTTGTTGTGTTCCTGCCAACATAAAGAGTCTGGCAGAGATTTGAGAGGATGTTCGCTGGCTTGCGCCTGTTTTAGTGTCACTCACGCTATATTCCCCGGCTAAAAGTAGATTTAACAATCAGGCTAAAATTGGAAATAAATTTCTACACAAAAAAGGACAAATAATAGTAGAAAATAGAAGAATGCCACTATACTTTGGTATCATTAATTTAACCAATACATAACAAAGGAAGACTCTCTAATTCGATAAAATCCATTTTACCACAGCCTTTCTTAAAGCGATTAATCAACTTTTACGAGTTTGGCAGGGCAAATATTTACGAATAAAAAAAAGGTTACCTTTGGTTAGATTTAGGTTCTGAAACTAGAATCAAAATCAAAAGAACCTCAATACATTATAACCAACTTACGGAGTATAGGACAGACCCTGCCGTTAGAGTCGGGGTTTATGCTACCAACAGTGATTTTCTTGCTTTGACCCTGACAAGCCTCTAAATTGACACAATTGCTTTAAATCTTTGCGCGAGGTTTGCACTAAACAATAAACCTTGCCAAATATTTGAACTAATTTAAGCGCCATTCGTTCAAATTTGCCTGAATACCTTTGCTGGCATATTTAAAGCGATTTGTAGGCAGTAAAAAGGGTTGCCCCATCGCGGATTTCCAGTTTGCCCTCTAGTTCTAGCAAAGCCGCCAACCTTGCTTCCATTGCTTGATAAAGCTTTGTCCAGCGTTCAGGTTCGATGCCGGGTTCGTCAAAGCCTAACGAACGTTGGAAAAGCAATCCGGTAGCATATAATTCCAGCGCTTCGGCTAAAGATAAAGGCGCAATTACCCGCTCGTAATCCAGTATTTGCCGCACTTCAAATCCCGCTTCGCGCAACCACCTTTCGCCGTTTTCGCGTCCCAATCTCTGGTCAGGTGGACTAGAACGAGTGTAAAAGCGTTCAGGAAAGCCGCTCTCTATCAGTGCTGCTTCATGCGCTTTTCGCAAGGTTGCGCCTTCTTCTCGTTCGGCGGTTACAATGAACAACAAGCCTTGTGTGACCAACACTCGCCGGATTTCGTTCAAGGCACGCTGAATAGCCCCGGTCAGATTTAGCATGCGGTTTGCCATTGCTGCGCCAAAAGTCTCCGGCGCAAAAGGGAGGTTCAGTATATCGCCTCGTAGCGGCTGTGCTTTTTCGCTATTGCCGGGAAATTGCGCCAGCGCTGCCGGAGATTTATCCATGCCTACCGCGAATTTATAGGAACCATCTAGCAAATTTAAATATAAACCGCTGCCGCACCCGACATCTAGCAAACACCCGTTGGCTTTGAAGTTAGTGGATTCCTGAAGTTGGGTAGCAATATTTGCCGCTGCCCAACTTGCGGTATCGGGGTAATTGTCGGTTAAGGAGATGGTACGTGCCGTTCTAAGATCAAGATGCCGTTTCTGGCGTGCCTCTGGATTAGCCCATAACTGTTTCAAGTATTGGCTGATTTCAATTGAATTATTCATATTCGGTTTAATCTTAGATTAATATTCTTACTCGATCACTGTTATTTTTTACAGTAATTTACAGTTTTTAGCAACAGAAATCCACTAATTAAGTCTTTAAAAGCCAGTAAAATGGGGATATAATGAAAATGTGAATAGCGTAACATAGTTTACAAAATCAACCTTTGCCTAATTTCTTGTGGCAGCAGCGCTAGCTTTACTCCCTCATTTAAGTCAGCTACTGCCCTTTCTTGAATACATACCGAAACAACTCCGTTCCTGCCCTAATAACGTTTCAGCTTTTATCGTAGCAGCATATTAACCCTTAGTGCAACGTTGCCGTAAAAAGCCAGCCTTCGGTCTGGTCGATTAATTGCGCCCCGATAAGGAACGGAGAAACACGCTCTACCAAAGGAAACTACCCGCACCGCAAACGTGGAAAAAAATTCTGGTTTGCGCCAGTTGCAGGTATTAGCTAGCGGGATACTCACAATTACAGTATGGAGGTTGAAAAATGAGAAAACGCAAGTTGCAGCATTTGTTCTGGAGTATGTTAGTTCTTATGGCTTTGATGTTCACCACGATCCCCCAAGCATGGGCTTACGATGAGACTGTGATTTCGGCGGCGACGGTCGAGCAGGCTTTTGAATCGGTTAATGCTCAGTCGTCCATTTTGTTTGATAGGGAACATCAGCTTATTCCTAATAAGTTTGATAGGGTGACTGACCTGAAGGTTACAACGAATAACACCGAGCGTTCCATAACCGCTACGGGCAAACTGGATGGCGCGTTATTCTTGCTCAAGATTCCGTTTAACTGGAATCATCAAGTAGTATTATATGCGCACGGCTATGCCAATCCCGGAACTCAGGATTTTAACGCTCCGTGGGCTGTTGGTGATAATATTAAGGCTGTGCTGAACACGGCGTTTGGTCAGGGCTTTGCCTATGGTTACTCTGCATATAGCAAAGACGGCTATGCGGTAGAGAACGGGGTGAAGAACACCCAATCGCTTAAAAAGCTGGTTGACCGGATTGGAAATCACCGCGCGTATATAATCGGCGACTCGATGGGCGGCAACGTTGTGATGGCGCTGATTGAAAAATACGAGGATGATTATGTCGGCGCGTTGCCCTTCTGCGGCGTGGTGTCTGGTTGGTACGAGCAGGTACGCTATCTGGCAGATTTTAGGATGGTGTATGATTTCTACACGCTGAATACTCCCTTCCAGTTGAAAGCGTTCGATGGCACATTAGGAGACCCCCGAAAACCTGTCCTTCCACAAGAGGCAGTAACTCAAGTAGCAACTCTATTTGGTGCGGCTGCATATCCAGACCCATCGGTTTATATCCCTGCTCAGTATATTATCCAGCAAGTCAGTGTTGCTGCCGGTATAACCCCTGAGCCTGTCTCTTTTATTACCGCATTGATGGGTGCCACTACCGGGTTTGCAGATCTAATCCAGACGGCAGGCGGTATTGGCTATAGTAATACTAAAGCTACCTATGCGGGTGGTCCTAACCTGTTTGGTGTCCCAATCAACAGCGGCATTTATCAGTTGGCAGTGGATAACCCGAAAGCGGTTACCTATTTGAACAACTGGTACACCCCCAAAGGCGATTTTGAAGCGAAGGTACTGAGCGTGCATAATACGGTTGACCCACTGGTTCCTTATAGCCACGAACTTACTCTGAAAGCCAAAGTACAGGCTCAACATAACAGTTCGCGCTTTGTGGTGCAGAATGTTGATCCCGGCGCATTCTCGTTCAATCCCTACGTTGACCCCAACACTTGGAGTCCGAAGCACTGCGACTTCAAGCCGTCCCAGATGGTTTTCGCCTGGAACGAGTTGAAGAATTGGGTGGAGAAAGGTGTAAAGCCTAAGGAGATGAATATTACTACCAAGTAGTAAACACGTAGTATCTTGAAAAGCCCCTTCGCTGAGAAGGGGTTTTTTATTGCAAAAGCTTGACCATCAGCATACGTTCCCCATCTCGTTCAACCATGCCGAGATTACGCGCCAATGTCTCTGCCCTGCGGTGGTGTAGGGCTGACCCGAAGCTCAACCACAACTGCGTATAACTGCGGGTATGGTGGATTAGGTTTTCAAGCAGGGCTTTTTCTTCAGACGTACCCCACAGTTCGGGTTTTAAGAAAAAACGCCACCGACCGCCGCGTGCGCCCCAGTCGAAAAAATCGGCGTGGGCTACTGGTGTGGTAGAACCCGCGATAGTTATGCTGAAGCTATAGCCTTTGGCGGTATCTGGCAACAAGGGGCGATAATATTTTTCCCAGACCCGTGCAGTTTCAGGATTGGAGGCGCGCTGCTCGATTTCAAAAAAGTGTTTCAGGCTTTTGGCAGCTTCGCGTCTGCGCATCGGGCGCATGCTGATTTTGCCGATACCGGGCGGTGGCGGTGTTATATCGGGCGGCAGGCGATAGTGGGGGCGCGACAAGAAAAAATGCTCGTGATGTTGGTCTAGGTAATTTAATTTACGATAGAGATTTATAGCGCGAATATTGGAATTGGTTACGCCTAGGGTGAGGAAGCGATAACCGCGTTTGCGCGCTTCCTGTTCGGCAAAATCCATAAGCAGATAACCGTAATGATTGCCTCTGAAACCCACGTTAATTTCGAGATCGTTCACATGGGTTAGGAATTTGCGGTGTTGCAAATAAAGCTGCCCGGCAAGTTTCTTTCCGGCACGTAAGCCATAGCCCCGGTTAAGTAACCAATAATACAAGGGACCTCGCACGAAACGCGAAAAGGGCTTACGCCAACCTGTCCCCATAATACGCTCAAAAACAGGGTCAGAATCCCGATAATTGCGGTACATTAACCCTACCGTGATCCAGTGTTCCCAGAAAGATAAGCGGGTAATCTTGAGGTCAGGTGGCGTTTCCTTTATTTGTGTCGTTGTAGCCGAAATCTCTTGAAGTGGATTTCGCGTATCGGTTTTTTGCTTGAAGAGCATAAATAATCCCCTGCCAGCCAGAAAATAATTTACTGGCTTAATTGTAACCCAAATGAAAATATCGTCAATCGCTTGATTGCTAATCTTAAAAAAGTTAAATTAAATGTAACAATTAGCTCATTTTTAAGACTTAAACAATTCAGACAGTTTCAGTTGACAAGGCTGATAGACTAACTGTATAACATTTGAGTAGGAACTAACACAACGCCGACCAATCCGATTTTCCTAAGCTTTTGAACTGAATAGATCCGAAAAATATTAAATAGGAGAAAATCTATGCAGGAGAAAAAAGAGGAACAAACCGCATTGCCTATCGTAGAAGGTGAACTAGCGGATGAAGCTCTGGAGAATGTAAGCGGCGGTACGGGAACTGGCGGGCAAGCAATCCTCGACCTCAATTCCCAAGTGGAAATGATCAGTAACATTATGAAAACTAAACACGATACCGTGAAAAACTCGATAAGCAATATCATGTAGCGTGTAGTGACGGGAGCGTTTATCAGTTATGGCAACTGGGCGATTTGCTCTTCGACTACTCACCTATACACGGCTTTATTTGATAACTTTCATAGGCTTCTTGCCCCAAGCGAAATATAAAACTTCATGAAAAAAGGGAAGTGTTGGCATGGCATTTGGATCAAAACGAGTCAAGCACGCTTATTTTTTTGTAGCGGCTACCACTCCACTCGACCAGCAACTGGCAAAGCGGGTTTTTTCAGTGGGCAGCCAGCAGCTTCGCAACTCTAGTTCCACCTTCAGAAGCCTTTTCGATCAGGTAGAAAAAAAGAGTAGCGCGCTTACTATTGGGGCGGGGCGCACCCCCTCGATTGATAACCTTGAGCAGACCTTCCAGACATGGCTGCAAACCCGAAACATTAATATCAAGAATATCCAGTCGCTTTACCAACAGCAAATTTTCTTTGCCAGTGGCGAAGATCGCCCTCCTTTGGGTGGTGGCTCTTATTGGTGGGCAACTGCGGTTTATTTTGAGCTTGGCTGAGAAATGAAAAAAACGCCGGAAGGTTCTCCGGCGTTAAGGCTATTGTTACAAACAAGCTTACATGCCGACGGTTCCGCCACCGTCAATAAAAATCACTTGTCCGGTAATATATGAAGATTCGTCGCTGGCGAGGAAAAGGTGCAAATTCGCAACTTCTTCCGGTTCGCCTTTGCGCTTGAGCGGAATCCGATTTACTACTGCCTCATGGACATGAGTTGGGATCGCGGCAGTCATCGAAGTGGTAATAAAACCGGGCGCAACCGCATTTACCGTTATATGATACCGGGCATATTCCAGCGCCAATGTCTTGGTCAAGCCGATAATACCGGCTTTGGCGGCAGCATAGTTTGCTTGTCCGATATTGCCCTGAGATGAGGTTGAACTGGTATTGATAATACGTCCGTTATTTTGGTGCTTCATGTGTTCAAAGGCTGTTCGGGAGCAAAAGAACGTACCTTTCAGGTGAATGTTCATGATGGTATCCCACTGTTCCTCAGTCATTCGGTGGGACATCGCATCGCGCAACACTCCGGCGTTATTGATCAGAATATCCAATTTTCCGAAACGATGCACTACATCTTTCATCATGTTTTTCACAAAGTCGGCATCGGTAACACTACCATGATAAAACTCGGCTCTTCCGCCTGCCGCGCAAATTTCTTCAACTTCCTTAATTCCCGCTGCCTCGTTCATATCGTTAACTGCCACAATCGCGCCTTCCTGCGCGAATCGCCGGGCAGTAGCAAGGCCAATGCCACCTGCTGCCCCGGTAATGAGAGCTACTTTGCCCTGCAAGCGTGCCATTGCTCGAACCTGCTTTCACTAAGAATTGTCAACATTTAAGGGTTGCACATAGATGTAATTTGTACTATTATACTGGCTTTTCTGCGTTATATGCAAGAGATTGACGATTTTTTGTGGAAGATTGCGAGAACATAATAAGGATAATAGGGCAGATGCCCTCATATACTTTACATAACAAAACGGGAATTACCCTTTCAATTCGGATAATCCCCGCTCTTTTTGGAACTCAAACTAACTTATTTGAGCTTGGAAGGGCTATTAACGCCCGTGACCATGACCCCCTCCCGGTCCTTGCTGTGGCTGTCCGAGTTGTATGAGGCTCGCAGTCATTTTTCCAGAACTGTCCACTTGTCCCTCCGCTTCAAGATTGGTTCCAACTTTGACATCGCTTAGGGTTGCAGCGGTCGTTCCATTCAGGTATTTGGTGCTGCTATTTATCTCAATGGTACGTGTGCCATTTCGGTCTTGCAGGGTAATGGTCGAACCATCTACTGCCGTAACCTGCCCTCGATATTCCGGCATTTGAATGTTGACCTGTAAAGCGGTTAGGCTGTTGCTGTCACTGCTCAACGTGCCTTCAGCATCCACCCGACTGCCGACTGCTATAGCAGACAACTGTACGCTTTGTCCGGCTGCGCTGTAAGTAGTGCTGCTATCAACTGTGATGGTTTTAGTGGTAGCGGTACTGGTTGTCACAGTCCCATTATTAGCGGCATTAGGCTTATTATGGTCTTGACCTTTTCTACCACCGCCCGGTGCGTCCCTACCATCAACTTGGATTGTAATTGAGTTGCCATTGATAGCCGTAACTGTGCCACCTAATCGGTCATGCTCGACTTCTATCACAGAAGCTTCCAAATTACCGTCGCTGTTAAGATTTCCTTCAACTTCAACCTTTACCCCACTTTTAAGGTCGCTCTGGTTGATAGTTTTACCAAGGTCGGTATAGGTAGTGTTCGAATTTAAAACTACTTTTAAGGTAGAATTATCCGCGCGAGTAATGGTCAAACTGTCGCTGCTAACGGCTGTAACTGTACCCTGATCGTGGTTTAGCTCCACCTCTACGGCTGAAACGGTATAGATGCCATTGCTGCTGCCGGTTTGCTTAAGGTGAACCCTTTCTCCAACTTTCAAACCTGCCAAAGTAATTGTTTTACCTGCTTCAGTATAGGTTGTGGTGCTATCCACTGTCGCAGTGATAATAGTAGCATCGTTACTTTTTAGGGTGATAGTGTTACCACTAATACTGGTTATAGCCCCTTCTAATTCCCCGGCTCTATCAGGGTTTTGCCCTCGCCCACCTTGCCTATCCTTCATGCCATGTTGCACTTGAGTAGATTGATCAGTTGTGGGCGCTACGGTGATATCGCTGCTACTTGGCGTAGCTGCCGGGGCGGTCTGTGCATAAGTTAGAGTGGTATTAGAATTAAGGATACTACCACCCCCGAAAGCGAGGGTTGCCACCAGCGCCGCCCCACCAAACATTTTAGCAAACCGCTTGTTTTTACCTTGTTTCGCTATTGTGCCGTTTTCTTTGCGTTTCATTTCTTTCTTTACCGAAACCTTTCTTTGCTGAATCTGACTTACGTTATCACGATTCGCTTTTAATTATTGGCGCTGTCGCGAGACAGCAATCTATATAGTTTGTATGCTCGGTGCGGAGGCTTCAGTTCAGGTCTTTAGCTTCTCGCTTCCGTTCATAGAACCAGCATAACTAACTTGCCTGAATTCTCACTGAAAGATATCTGAGTATTTTCTGAGATTATTGCCCCAATTGTTGCTAGGTTTCTGACAATAAAGGAACAATTTGAGTTCAGGAACGTTGATATCAGCTTGGCTGAGAGGTTTTAAGGAGGGGAAATCACCGAATTTATCAGCAGACTCTAAGCTTATTCTCAGTTTTGAAAGAATTGGGTTAAGGATAGAACAACCGGATTATTCGTTACATTAAAACAGGGGGTATAAACCCCCTGCCTGAAACAATTGTAAAAGCCTAATAGATGTCGGGCGCCCAGTTATCCTCTGAACTGGTAAGGGGCATTCGCTCCTGATGGTTGCCATCATCCAGCATCAGGTAAAGCGCTTGATCGGGCGTGCCGTCATCATTGCGATTGCTGGCAAAATCACGGTTGGAATGAAAGATGATATAACCCTGTTTCATCCAGCGCGGTCTTCCGTTAAAGCCTTCCGTAGTAAGCTGGGTTAGGCTATTATCTTTAAGGTTCAACACGTAAATTTGGGCGTTAATACCTTTGCCATCGCCGGTGCTAAAGGCGAGTTTCGTGCCGTCCGGTGACCAAGTGGGATAGCGGGCATTATCTACGTTTGGGTTGATAACGTGCCGATTTTCGCCTCCTGCCACGTCAATGATAACCAATTGCCATTTTCCGCCTATAAGTTCGGAATACACAATCTGCGCGCCATCTGGCGAAACACGTGGCGCTAACTTGGCGTTGCTATTACAAGTCAAGCGTTCGTTCGGTCCGTTGAAGTGGCGAAAATAGATTTGCTCGACCCCATTGCAATCATCCTTTATCACGTTCACGAAAACAAAGCCTTTTAACGGCGAAGGATGGGGCTGTGTTCCGTCCTCAATTTTGCGGAAGCCGCTACCGTCAGGGCTGACTACGTAAATTGAATCGCGGCAAGTCAGGTAGATTTCACTACCGAGCAATGACCAAACCGCCTCGCTACAGGCGAAACTCGGTTCGGAGAGGGCAATTTCAGCCCGTTTGGCAAAATCGTACAGATACACCGCGTTTTTGCCGTTGCGGGTGGAGGTATAAACCACTTTTCGATTATAGGTCGGGTTGCCGAGAACTATAGGGGTAGCAGTAGGAGTGGGAGTGGAACCTCCGCTGAAGAGCATGATATTCAAGCCTGTGCCGGACATTGCTATAACAAAGCTCGAATAACCTTTCATCTGGTCGAGAATTTTGGTTTCACTTTCGAGAGTCATTCCCGGAATATCTGCCAGAATAGTTTTATTATCATCGCGGTTGGCGGTTAGCAAGTAGACCGTAAAAACTAAGTCAGGCGTATCATTTTGAGCGTATGCACCTATGATTACATTATCCGCTGCAAATGGTTCACTCTCTCCTAATCCAGCAAAAGTATACTTGGCGGTAATGAATGAGCTATGCAGGTTTTTAGCCAACGATTCCGGTATCTCGGTGGAAACATACATTTTCATACTAAAATCCGGAATCTTCGACATAGAGGCGGTGGTTTCTTTCATGATTTGCGTGTCAAGTGGCACTTCCTTTATACCGGATACCGAGGTAAGAGGTTTGAATCCGCTTGCGCTGGTAGTGGCAGGGGGCGTAGTGGGTTTAGCGGTGGGCGTAGGCGCAATGGTGGTGGCGGCGATAGTGGGCGTAGTAGCCACAGTCGTTGCTTTGGCGGTACTGCTGTCGGTAGCAGTTGTGCTTGCTGGTGTGGTAGCCTGTGGCGCAACGCTAATTTTCGAGATGGCGGTCAGGGTTGGCGCAAGTGGGTCGGCGGCGACCGTAAGGGTGGTGGATGGTGTACTATTTTTACTGAACACCATTAAATACAATAATGCCCCGCTTGCCGCAATTAACAGCACCAGTCCGCTTATCAGTAAGGCAATCAAACCGCCTTTGCCCTTTTTAGGAGAGCTAGGCGGTATTGCGCCTTGCTGCATTACCGGATAAGCGGGCGGTGGTGGAGTCATGGCAAAGAAACTTAGCTGTCCATAATAGCGGAAATTCTGGCGGGAGAAATTTGCCAGCCGCGCCTCTACATCTGCAAAGTGGGGATATTGACGGTTCAAGTCAACCAAAGTTTCAAAGGCTGCCTGTGGGTTGCCCGCTCTTTCCTGATTAAGCGCATATTCGTATGCTTGTTGGGGTGTAACCACTGCTTTGTTCCTTTCCGGGTTAATGGCGTATCGTTTTGGTTCGTTTGTGTCCAAGCAGAAGTACAAGCGTTACTATTATTAATAATGCTGCCGCCGCTATAACACCGATAAGCGCAGGCACTACCCAACCCGGTATTCCCGCATCCGTAGCCGTAGCTTGCACGTCCGAAGAGATGGGGCTTAAATTTGCGGTTCTGACAGCAGGTTTTATTACCTCACCGCTGGCGCGACTAAGACTGGGCAGACTGTTTTTGGCACTTACGTCCATTGTCATTTTCTCGCCGGTACTGACCGGGCTGGTATAGGTGGCTATTTGCGAGGATTCAGGGTCAATTGCCACTAAATGTACGTTGCCTCCGCCTGAACCTTCCAACGTCACTTTATAATTCAGGTCGGGTGGCGCACTCCACAACATCGCCCATGTACCGTCTTTTTCTTGAACGGGCCAAATGGAGAAGGGCATATAACCGTAAAGTGCGCCCGTATTCTGGTCAATTGCCATCTTTAGGTTCTGCCCCTCCCAAGTCATATTAATAGGCGAACCTGTCATTACAAGTTTGGGCTTTGGTTTGGCATTTTTAGCCCCGAATATTGAAACAGTCGGTTGAGTTTTCGTGGCGGTAGTACCACCGGTCACATAATTTTTAACATAGCTTGCCAATCCCACAGCTGGATCCCAAGTGTAGCCCTTCACCCAATCTGCCACGCCTTTTGCGCCCGATATATCCACGCCCGATTTAGGGGCAATATTCCAGAGCCATGCACCCAGTTGCCCGCCCCACACATTGAAGCAGAATTTCTCAATATCGGGGTTGCGGTTGCCGAGTAATTGCCGATAATATTGCTCGGCTAGGTTGGCGAGTTCGGAACTGGTGCTTTGCGCGTCATCTTTGGCGGGTGTATAGAGGTTGCCACTCAACAAACCTTTAGCATTTTCCCATGTGAGCATATCTTTAATACTTGCCAGCGGGCCCCACTGTCCCTGACTCTCCAGTTCAAAGAAGGCAGTGCCGAACAGGTGATACCACGGACCGGCGTTATCGCCCTCACGAATTGTCACCAGATAGGGCGGAACTGCCGCGCTATTTTGGGCGTTAGCATTGTAGAAAGCCGGGTCTTGGCTTACTCCGGTGTAGGCGGCATCCCCCGCCCGTGCCAACGAACGCAAGGTGTTATGCGCCAGCAGCATGGCGTTCCGCACGCTCCCGTCCGCCTGTATCATTGCCAGATAGAAGACATCGCCGGGAGTAAGCGGTCTTCCTTCGCGGGTTGCTTTTAGCTGCATTGCTTCTTTCAATGCCGGTTCGGTGCCATGCTTAACCGAGTAATTACGCATTAGCGGGTCAAGCCCGTCTTTATTAAATACGTATTGTTTGGAGATGGAGTCGGACACCCCTCCTTCGGCGAACAACCACGTTAGCGCGGGAACTGCCCCACCTACATTGTAAGGTACATAGGGTTTCGGCAAGCCCATTTTTTCAAATTCGCCATTGTACTTGTTCCAACCCCCCTGCAAATCGTAGCGCATTTCGTCATAGCTCATTTTCATTTTGAAGGATTTAAAGGCTGTGCTGGAACTGACGTTGGCGTGAGAAAGTTCCTCATCGTTAAAGAATAGCTTTGCCTCCTCGCACAAATCTACCAGAGGTCCTCGCACAGTGCCAGATACTACTACTGAACGACCACCCGCATTGTACGAACCGTTTAGGTTAATGCTGAAGCTGGCGCTTGAAACCTCGCTGAATTTCTCGACTGTTACCGACACCTCGAAATTTTGCTTCCAGCCCCCTGCCGGACTTAGTCCGTTAGGCGGAAATGATTCGGCTTTGAAATTTTTTGTTTCTTTACCTACTGAAACGTTTACTGCTAGGTTTGCACCCCAACCGCTTGTGGCAGAGACGCTACCCGAGATTTTAAGGGTCGATTCGGTCAATACCCCGCGGTAATCTCGTCCGTTGGTAAAGCTGTAGCTATCAATAGGAGAGGTGAGCCTTGCTCCTGAAACGCTGTAATTGATTTGAAGCCCATTAAACGGTTCGGCAGGAAAAGTTCCACCTTCGGCGTAAGCTTCGGTGGGAAGCGTTGCTGCGATAATAAGGCTGGCGCAGAAAAGAAGTGCAACGAAGAGAGCAAAACGACCAACTTTCGGTTTCATCTGAGTACCTCCTTACTTGGTGTAGTATGACGCTTTCTAAATCGATACACGCTTGAAAGAAGTTAAAGTACTTGTACGAAATGTTAGTAAAAATATTTTAACCGACTGAGGTAAAAAGGCAGGTATTTGTGGGTATAGCCCAAGTTAAAAAAGGCGGTTTTATAAATAAGCGAGTACAAATCCTAGGGAGAGGTCATTTGTATAGCCGTGAATGCGGACGTTGCCAATCCTATGGCATATAAAAACATTGTAAGCGTGTACTTTTGAGGTATTGTTAGGTTCAAAGGACTTGTACTGACAGTGACTCTGGTCTTTCAGAAACGGCTTGCCCTTCTGACACTACCGTAACAGGTGAAGGTTCTAGCTTGACTGCAACCAGCGACACCTTTAAAGACATAGTTGGTAACGAGTCTACTGGTACACTTGGTAACATCAAGATTGATAGAACTGCGCCGAAAACCAACGCCAATTTACCACAGGCTAATGCCAATGGTTGGTACAGCAGTTCGGTGAATATCACTCTTGGAGCTACTGATAATTTGTCCGGAGTGGACAAGACTTGGTACAAGTTCGACGGTGATGAATACTCGTTGTATACCGGCGCACTGGTCTTTGAAACCAACGGTACACATTCCCTGTCCTTCTACAGCGTGGATAAAGCCGGTAACGAAGAAGCAGCAGGCAACGTCACCATTAAGCTTAATAACGGTAAACCTTCCATTAAGGGTGTGCCGGATCGTACTCCCGACGGAATGAGTGGCAACGTGGCTTGGTATCGCAATGAAGTGCTCGTACACTGGATTTGCACCGACGAGATTTCAGGAATTGCTTCCTGCCCTGAAGATACGCTGATAGATACCGAACGCACCGACAACGTTGTTACCGGTACTGCGATTAACAACGCTGGTTTGAGCGCCACCGCATCGGTAAAACTGAACTTGGACAAAACTGCTCCAATCGTCTCAATCAATGGTGTTGAGGAAAACGCTACTTACTCAATCGGTTCAGTACCAGCATTTAGCTGCGCCGCTACCGATAACCTTTCGGGAGTTCAAGGTAACTGCAAGGTCGAGTATCTTTACGGGGGTTCTCCAAACCAAGTTGGTTCGATAACCATCCGTGCAGTGGCAAGCGATGTTGCCGGTAACAACGCTCGCATCGATGCTCACTTCAAGATAGTTTACGACTTTGGGAGTTTTGTGGAAGCCTCCGGTTTGCCGGGTCGATATGATGAAAACCGCGTGCCGGTTTACAAAGCGGGTGGTATCCTGACCGTGAAGTTCCAAGTACGCAAAACTGATGGTACGGTAGTGCCGGTGCGCTACACTTCGAAGGAAGTAAACGGCGTGCAGCAACCTATAGTTGAGTGGCTGGTGCCGGTAAAAGGCAGCTCAGTATCTCAAGGCAGCGGGCACTCAGTAACTTGGGATGAAGGTGCGCAGGTTTTGGTCTATGACTGGAACACCACCAAAGATATGGTCGGATACTGGCAGGTAGGTATAAAGATGGACGATGGGCAGATATTCACAATGACCATCGGTCTAGAATAACACCTCATAGAGATCCCCTTTCGACCCCCTTGCCCCTCACCGGGCAGGGGGGTTTTTAATTCTTTCGATCACACAATATTTAGCAATAAACAAAATTAAACCGAGTTAAATTTTTTGTAAAAAAAGATTAATAGCATTGTTAGACTTATTGTAATGTTTATATGCCACTATTAACTTATAGTGAATGACTGCTACATTTTACAAATCTCTCACTTACCAGATTATGCAGTACGGTTGAATGTTCTAGAATCATTGCAATTTGTTGGGTTTTGCTCCATTAAAATTTACATCTGCCCTCCGTCAGCGGCTGCTTTCTACCACTACGCGACAGACGATCGTTTCAGAAAGGATGTTTTGAGTATGAAGTGCAGGCGATCCCATTTTGCCCTGAAACACCTTGGGCTGGCTCTATTCATGATGTTATCGCTGTCGCTGAGCGCGTTTGTAATGCCACAACAGGCCGCGAATGCTTCCACTCTCGAATATGATTTTGGAGGTGTAAAGGTAGGTTCTTACGTCCAAGTAACTTTTCCCTTCTCCACTCCATCAGGTGGTACAATTACGGAAACCAAAGTTACCTTTGAATCAATTGATAACGCCTTTTCCATTGTTTCTGATACTTGCACCAACTTTAATAATTCTGGCACTTGCCAAGTAACGATACGGTTTGCGCCACCCACTCCCGGATATTTCCTTAGCCCTATTGGCTTTAGCTACTACGATAATGAAGAGTATCATTCGCGAACTTATTACTTGGTTGGCACTGGTTTGACTGGTGCGTTGCCGATTTGCGCTGTGTCTGTTTCGCCCGACCGTTCGCTGAAGGTCGATAGCGAAACCGATATCGCGGTATCATTCAAGGTGAAGAATCAGGGCGTAAGTAGCAGCTATCAACAGGTTCTTGAAATGCCTTTCGATGCTACGTTAGTTCCAAGCCACACTTCCTTCTCTGACCCTAGCATGTGGGTTAGCCCGTCTGAGGGAGGCAAGGTAAAAATCGAACTGCCTGACCTCGCGCCAAATGAAACTTTGAGCGGGACGGTTTTCTTCCATCTCAATCCTGACAATATGCCAGTTGTCGGTAAGGAACTGAGCTTCAACTATTCGGTGTTATACTCTACCGACCAACTCAATCCGTACAGACCTAAGAACAACTATAATCCTGGAATATTAAACGGTTTCCAGAAGCGTGTCGCCGTAACCACAGTCACAGGTATTTGCACTAGCAATACCGTGAAGGTGAGCTTTACAGACGGTAATCGCGATGAGACGGTGGGCAAGGTAATGCCGATGACCCCCGGCGCAGCCGAAGCGGTAGCCGGAACTAAGGTAACGGTAACAGGGGACATGTTCATAGCGGGTGAACTTCTCAGCACGTGGATTACCACCCCTAACGGTCAAAGCACTGCTCTGGCAGGAGGTCGTGCCGATGCTGCTGGCGCGTTCAGCCTTACGGTAGATACCACCGGACTGGTGGCAGGCTCTTATGTAATCGCAATCTATGGACATGATTCAGAAATAACAGGTCGTACCATCCTCACCGTAAAATAACCTGATTGCACATTTCCAACTCCTTCTCGATTATTGTCGGGAAGGGGTTTTTTGTTGCACTTAATATTTTGAATATAAATAAAGTTTAATAAGATTTTTACGTTTATTGTAATGTTCATGTGAGAAAATTCATACTAAATATACTATAGCTTACAATTATAAAATCTACACCCACCGATCTACAAAAATCTACAAGGTGGGTTAAGGGTTAAATAATTTTAGGTTTTACTTCATTAACTTACATCTGCCCAACGTTGGAGGTTAAAAATTTATACCCCCACGCGACAGTTACTCGATGGAAAGGATGTTTTAAGTATGAAGTGCAGACAATTCTACTTTACTCTGAGACGCAGCGGGTTGGCTATGCTCATGCTGCTATCACTGGCATTTAGCGCTGCGGCAATGCCCCAGCAAGCGGCGAAAGCTGGTTTCGACTCTTATAATTATGGTAATTTAAAGCCGGGTTCTTCCAGCCAAGCTACTTTTACCTTTACTGTTGCAGCTTCCATTTCAACCTCAGTTACCACACTTGACCAATTTGGCTATGCCTTTTCGATTGTTTCCGATGGCTGTACCGGGTTTAGCGGAGACGGCTCCTGTAACGTAGTGGTAAGTTTTACGCCGCCTTTTTCTGGATATTTCTCTGCTATTCTTCAATTTAGTTATTTGAACGAAACTGAGCAGAATGCGCAGATCTATTTATTTGGAAAAGGTAGTATTGGCGCGTCACTAGTTTGCGCTGCGTCTGTTTCACCCGACCGCTCGCTGAAGGTTGCCACCGAAACAGTGGTAGGGGCAACTTTCAAGGTAAAGAATCAGGGTATCAGTGGCAGCTTTGACCAATATCTTGAAATGCCTTTTGATGCTACCCTCATACCAGCCTATACTTCCTTCTCTGACCCCGGAATGTGGGTTAGTTCGTCTGAGGGTGGAAAGTTGAAAATCGCGTTGCCATCGCTTGGCGCAGGTGCAACCTTTAGTGGGACAGTTTTCTTCCGCCTGAACCCTGAGAATATGCCAGTAGCGGGTAAAGAACTGAGCTTCAACTACTATGTGCTCTACTCTACCAATGCGCTGCCAGCAAGAGATATTGCTTGGGATTCCTCTAGCATTCTGCTTTTCCGCGAAGAATCTACAGTCACAGGTACTTGCTATAGCAATACCGTGAAGGTGAGCTTTACAGACGGTAATCGCGATGAGACGGTGGGCAAGGTAATGCCGATGACCCCCGGCGAAACTGCTGTAACCGCCGGGACTCAAGTGACAGTAGCAGGGGACATGTTCATAGCGGGTGAACTCTTCAGCGCGTGGATTACTGCTCCTAACGGTCAGAGTGTGGCTCTGGCAGGTGGTCGTGCTGATGCCAATGGCGTAGGCAGCTTGACGGTAGATACTACCGGATTGGCGGCAGGCTCTTATGTGATTGCTATCTACGGGCATGATTCAGAAATTACAGGTCGTACCATCCTAACCGTAAAATAAACAGTTTGTACAATTCCAACCCCCTTCCCGACAATAGCCGAGAAGGGGGTTTTTGTTGGATTAGGTACAAAACAAACGAGAGGCAGAGAACACTGGTAATAGCTGAATCTTAGGGGCGAATTGTTACGATTACTATTTCTGTTAGGTTTCCTGTAATGTTTATTTGGGAAAATTAAGGATACTTGAAAAATAAGACGAGGTTTGAAGCCTAAAGATGAAATCAGGTAGTTTTACACGACAATCAATATTGGTGGCGCTGGTTATATTTTTTGCTATTCCGTTACTGGGACTCTCGTTTTGGTATAAGTATGTTCCCAAAGAAACCGGACTGGCAATATTATTTTTAGGTAATAGTTATACTTCTAACAATTCACTGCCTACTCTTTTTCAGAATATTGCGGATAGCGCCGGTTATGACCGTCCGGCGGTCAGCGCCTATACGCCCGGCGGTTACAGCTTCAATCTTTTTCTGGCAGACCCTACGGCACAAGCGTTAATAAAATCCGGCGAGAAACAGTGGGAAGTCGTTATTTTGCAAGAGCAAAGCGAGATTCCGGCTTATTCAAGCGTAAACTCCACCCTGCAACGCTCGTCAATTACCGCTGCGGTGGGTTTAGCCCAACTTATCAAGCAATCCAACCCGCATGCTCGGATTATTCTTTTTGAAACATGGGCGCGAGATGCCCGACTTTGGCGCACAAATGCCGTAAGTACCGAGGGGGTTGGCGCAAACGCCGATGAGATGCAAACGCGCTTGCGGTCATGGTATGAGGAAGCGGCGAACGCTATGTCGGCTGCCATCGGCGAACCGATAAGCATTGCGCGGGTAGGCGATCTCTGGCAAATCAATTATCACTCTGCCCACCCGCTTTTGTTGCATGATAAGGATGGTTCACATCCGAACCCGGTAGGTTCATATCTGGCGGCTTTGGAAATCTTTTCAGAGGTGTATCGCACTTCTCTCCAAAAGGTGCAGTATCAGGGCGAAATCACGAGCGCTGAAATGACCTCGCTGAAGAATATTGTAACCCAACTCTATTCTACTCCCTAACAAGGGGCGAAAGATAGGTTAAATATCAACTAGTTCGGGGCGAATCGGGTTAGTACCTGCCCCATTCAACTCGCGGTGTATGCGGTTGGATTTTATAAAGGCACTAGCACCCATTGCTAACCCTGCCATTTCAATCAGTACCAACCCCATGGGGTATTTTTCACGCCCTCGCAAGATTCGATAAATACGTTTGGCATACCACCAGGGCAGGTCGTAGAAAAGCTGGCGTAATACTCTCATATCGCCGTCACTTACAAGGCAGCGCAACTGATAACTTACCTGCCCTTTGTGATAACTGTATAATTGTTTGCGTAGTGCTTTCATACTATTGCGGTGCTTGTGCCAAACATAGGCGGCAGGTTCGTAGTAGCATAAATGCCCGAACTTGAGGATACGATAAAACATATAAATGTCCTCGCCGACTCCGGTAGGGTAGCCAGGACCCAGCGTTTCGTCGAACATCCCGCTTTGTCGGATAACACTCTTGCGGATTGCCACATTGGCTGTACCACCTAATGTCCAGCTTTGTACCGAATGTTTGGTATTGAAAAATTCCTCGCCGAAGACTCGCGGAGCATAGCCGCGTCCCAAGCCCCCGTATTTCTCGAACATCTCTTGACTATCAGTTTCTAGTTCCAGCGGCAATACTAACCCACTGACACACATCACCCGTTCGTCACTGAAAGGGGCGAGGATTCGGCGCAACCAGCCAGAAGGCACAACCACATCATCATCAATATAAGCTACGATGTCACCTTTAGCAGCTCGCAAACCTTTGTTGCGGGCATACGATACGCCCGGTCTTGGCTCTGGTTCATAGCGTACCCCTTCGAACTCTTTAACCAATCGTTCAATTTTATCGGAGGCAGGGTGGTTATCAACCACGATCAACTCAAAGCGATGCCTTCCCGCTTCTAGTTTAACGAGGTTTTGCAGGCAGCGGCGCAAATCCTCCGGGCGATCATAGGTGCAAATAACGATACTCAAAAAATGAGTTTGCCCGGAAATGGGTTTCAAGTCGGGCAACAACTCTGAAAGTTCCGGTTCTTTCACAAATTCGGGCGGTATAGCGCTTTGCCTTAGCCCTAGCGCTTTTTCAAACTCCGCTCTATCCCGGAAATCTTTACCCCCGGTCAACTTCCAGTTCATCTGACGTATTATTTCGTTGCGTAAAAATTCTTGTGAAACAGGAACATGCCCGTTATCAATACCCACTACTCCTAGGGGCACATCCTCCCGCATAACGATTGCCCAGACAGAATCGTATTTTTCTGCGCCTTCAACTTTATCCGGTAAAGGGTTACTCAATTCTACAGTCACAAGTTTGGTGGACATTTATGCTTAGAACTCCTAGATTATTTAGTCTACAAATATATCATTTTACTTTATTAATACTATACTGCTGAGAGATAAATCTTATGCATCTTTTCAGCAAAAATAAGGGGATGATGGCTTTCTTTTATTCCGGTTATTGCTTTCTCCGCCTTTGCTATGAGCAAAGATTTATCGGCGAAGATTTGATGTACCGCCTGTTCAATACCATTTCGGATAGCGCTGCTAATCTTTAGCCGGTCTCCCTCGGTAGTATAGATTGCTTCCCCAAGACGGTTTTTTGGCACCGGTATTATCCAACCCTTACTGTTATCGTTAATTTCCGGCAATGCCCTGATATTGGTAGTAATAACTGGACATCCAGCAGCTTGGAATTCTAGCACCACATATCCATAGGTATCGGCATAGGTTGGCAATAAACCCACATGTGCTTTCTTCATTAATTCGAGCACTTCGTGATTGGGCAAGGAAGGGTAGTAGGTTATCCAATCCAGATTTTGTTTGATAAAACACTCTGCTTTGGCGACATCTTCGGGACTCTTTTTAGTAGCGTAATTATCAAATTTTAATGCGCTAATCAAGATTAGTTCAATTTTGTAACCATATTGTTCTTTTAGTTGTTTTAAAGTTTCTACAACCTCAATTCCCCCCTTTTGAAAAAACGAAATACCAACAAAGATAAATTTTATTTTTCCTTCAAGGCTTATCGATTTGTCTGAAAATCTGGAAACCAACAAGGGCTGGGGAGGTTGCAGAACCACCATCTTGTTTTCGATATTAGCGGCATAATCGGGGAATTCCCTTAGTAATTCTCTCTGAATGTTAGCGGCACATTCGGATATAGCAATAATTTTTTTACAGGCTGTTCCAGAGAGGTGCTGCAAAGCCTTTTTAATTTTCCGGTCATTTTTTAAAGCAGTGTAACCCGGTTTATTACCATGGTGGCAATTGAGAGTGTTTTTAAATCTTGGAAGGCAGGTTTCAAAAGTTGTAACCCATGGGGTGCGTCCGTAGCTTATTGCGTTGTAAAGGTGTATAAGATCAACCCGGTTTAAATTGAAATCATAGAATCGAGTAATTAAATGTAGTCGAGTTATTATTTCCCGGTGCGCCTTCTGATTCAGACTGAGAGAAGGATTAGTTATAATCTGAAAAAAATCGCTTACTTGAGCATATTCTACTGCGTCGATTTTTCCGATGATGTTTCTTTGTTCTTGGTAACCGGTGTATTTATAACCAATCAGCATAAATCCCTTTATATTTACGTATTTGCAATTTCTTTTGCCCGTTTTACTGCTCTAAAATAATTACGTGGGCCAGATAGCGAACCTTTAATTGAGGAGAGTAAAATCCGTTGCTCTGGCGAAAGTTTCTTCAGGCGCAACGCCAGCATGGGCAGTTCGGCAAGGCTAAATTCTTTGGTAAGGCGATGTAAATACCAACCGAAAAATCCATTGACCCCCATTTTCAGAGCGGCTAATCGGTTCTTGGGTTCTTTGATAAAACACTTTGTAAGGAATGCGAAATAGCCGCTTGCTCCCAAATTATCATGTTTTATCAGATATTGGAAATCATCGGGATAGCTGATTTTTACCAGCGCAGTAGGTTCGTACACAATTGCTTCGTACTCGCGTACCATGCGGTAGAAAAGGTCGGTGTCGGACGCGCTGCCTGATAGCGTGCCGCGTCCCAACGTCACATCAAAGCCCCCGAATTTTTCCAGCACGCCCTTCCACGCCGCCAGATTATATGCTCCACCGTAGGTGTTGGTATTGAAAGGATTTGCCGGAAAACCCTCCACTCGGCGCGAATATTCGCGGCGTACAAAGCCTTTGTCATGACCCCAATTGTGCGCGCAATGTACCTGCGCTTCATTTTTTATCTCCTGCGGATACGCTGCGCCTACCACCAAGCTAGTGGCGGGACGTTGCAAGGCTGCGACCAGCGAGAGTAGCCAGAGCGAATCAGGGCGGGCATCATCATCGGCAAAGGCAATTATATCGCCATGCGCTTCTTTGATAGCCCGATTTCGCGCCCAGCTTACACCCGGACGCGGCTCAATTAGGTAGCGAATTTTCGGGGAATTGTAGCGTTCTACCACTCGCCAAGTGGAATCATCTTCGGGCGCATTGTCTATTACCAAAATTTCAAAGTTGGGATAATCCACTTTTTCCAGCGCATCGAGGCAAGTTCCCAACTGCGCTGCGCCGTTGCGGGTGCATACGCCCACCGTGACCGACCAAGTAGCTTTTGAGCGTCTCCAAGCGATACAAGGTGGCTCAATTCCTTCTTGAGTTTGCAGGTTCGCCAGCAGGCTGACAAGACGTTCGCGTTCTGGTTTTTCGCCTGCCGTAACTTCCGGGATAAAGTGGGCTGAGTAGCCGGATTGCGCCAGTAGGCTATCTTCCAGCAAATGCAGCAGAATATTCCAGCCCAGTTCGGTTACGATTTTCTCCACTAGGAAATCCGGCTCAAGGCGGGGTATAATATTAGAAAATTTAACGTCGCCTACCGGCAAGCCGTGTAATGTGACCAGCAACCAGACTGCTTCGCTGCCCTGTAGGTCGGTGAGGGGCGCAAGCGGTTTGGATAGCTCTACCTCGAATACTTTAATCGAGCGTATCTTGGTTAGTTCTAGGGTTTTCAATCTGATTTGCTTTCCCAGCCAGCCTTGCCATAGCGGGCGATAGTTTTTTTCTTGATTTGCAAGGATTGATAATACTTGAAAGGACCTGTCAAAAAGCCTTGAAAATAAACCAGACGCATTTTGCGCTCTAGCCCTCGCGCTTTTAATACTTTCAGCAGATGGGCGTTAAGCAAGCGATAGTATAGCCAGAAAACCAGCGTGTCACGGCGCATTGGAGGATCGGAAATAAAGGTTTTTAGCAAAAAGGAAGCCGTGCCGTGTCCATAGCCGTTTATCTGGTAGTAGAGGCTTTTCATGTCCTCGCGGTGGTAGTGCCAAACCAGCGCATCGGGGTTGTACACAAGCCCGTATCCGGCTCTTATCAGCCTGTAAAATAGTTCGTTATCGTTGTGACCGTTATTTGGAACGCCATTTCCGAATGCTACATCGAAACCGCCCAACTCTTTGATAACAGCGGTGCGGAATGCCATATTTGCGCCTGCGCCAAAGTTGCCTGTTCCCAGCGGAAAAAATGTAGCGGTGCGCTGCCATGCCATATTTATATGCTTATACATAAAGCCTTTTCCCAGACCGCCAAAAGCCTCAAAAAGTTCTTGCGAGGGCGTATCCTGGCGCGCGGGCGCAACCAGCCCGGTAACGCACATTACGCTAGGTTCGGCGAAGGGGTGCACGATGGCTTTGAGCCACCCGGAATCTATTTCCACGTCATCATCAATAAATGCCACGATTTCGTGCCGAGCTTCTAGCGCGGCTCGGTTGCGTGCCCAGCTAAGACCGGGGCGCGGTTCTGTGGTATAGCGTACTCCCGTCATGGCTTCAACCTGACGGCGGGTAGCCTCTCCTTCCGGCGCGTTTTCGACTATCAGAATTTCCAATTTGTCGGCAGGATAATCGAGCTTGGCAAGCGATTCCAGTGTTCTGAAAAGGCTATCTTTGCGCCCGCGTGTGCAGATTGCAACGGTGACGTGCGGTAAGTAGGGTTGGGGCAAACCATTGTGGCTTAATAAATCCTTGCGTAACATATCCAGCATAATTGGAGTGTTTAACTGGTAAGCGGTTTGCAAGGCTATTTCGTCAGGTGGTGGAGGAGTGGCAGTTTCCGTTAGCTTAATCCAGCAGTAACCGAGCGGTTTGCCTGCCTGCCGTACTAATATTTGCAACGCACCGTATTTGGATAAATCTAGTTCTGCTAGGTTTAGTGTAGCGAATTTATTCAGTTCAATTTCAACGACTTTAGTTGCCATGCACTTTTAGTATAATATCGGAGGAATGGGTAGTCGGTACGCCCCGTCGCACTGTGGTTTCGGGCCATGTTGCAGCGGCGATGCGATTCGCTTTACGGCGGGCAAGTATATAAGCAGTCGGACCTTGCAGTGCGCCAATTGCTTCACCAATACGGAGGTTGCGATGAGAACCACCCCGTTTGATTAGGCGTTTGAGGAAACCGCGCCAGTACCACACTATTCCAAACCACAATGCCAACCAGCGCATATCCGGGTCTGTAAGAAAAACTTTAGTCCAAAAGGCGTAAACACCTCGCCCCCAATCCCGAATTTGCCCTTTCAGCACTTTGTAATCGCGGCGATGATAATGCCAGATTAGCGCTTGTGGTTCATATACTAGGGTGAAGCCATTATGTAGGGTGCGGTAATACATTTCAAGATCACCTGCCCCATGCGTGGGAGTACCAACATCTAGCGCCTCATCGAAGCCGCCCACACGCTCAAACAGACTTTTGCGGTATGCCATGTTTGCGCCAGTACCAAAACCACCAGAGCCAAGTGGGAAGAAAGCCCAATTTCGCCGCATACCTGGCACGTAGTAACGTTTCTCGAAGCCTTTGCCAAAGCCGTTGTATTCCTCGAACCAGTTCTGCGCGTCGGTGTCACGTTCGGCAGGTGCAACCAACCCGGTAACACACATTACATTAGGTTCTTCAAAGGGGCGGACGATGGCTTTGAGCCAAAGGCTGTCAACTGCCACATCATCATCGGTGTAGGCGATAATTTCACCCTGCGCTTCTTTGATAGCGCGATTACGTGCCCAATCTAGCCCCGGTCGTGGCTCTACCACATAGCTGAATTGGGGGAAGTGCGCCACCACTTTTTCGGTAGCATCATCGGGTGGAGCGTTATCTACCACCAGCACTTCAAGCTTGTCGGTGGGATAATCCAGCAGCAGCAGCGATTTGAGGGCACGTTCGAGGCTCTCCGGTCGTCCTCGTGTACATAAACCTACTGTGACGCTGGGCCAGTTGTAAGGTGTATCTTTCCACACGCCAATCGGTTGCGTTCCAAGCTGTCGTTCCAGTTCTATACGGTTGAAGCTGTCGTATAGTTGTCTTTCAATTTCGATCCGGATAAACTCTTCTCGCAAAAAGTGTTGACTGCGGGCATGTATCCAAGTATAACCAACTGGCTGCCCATGTTTTCGCACCAGTATTTGCACAAAGGGATAGCGTTCAATATCGTGATCAGTGAAAGAGGGTAGAGGTTGAGCTACATCTACTTCCAGAACTTTGACGGTCAAGACCATCACTCCTTAACTTTAGGCGTAACAGGCGAGGGGCTAAAGGGCGTTTTCTGCTTTCCCGCGCCACTGACGATACAAGCTGCTACGAAATGCTGTTACAGTATCAGCGATGCCGCACAAAGCTACGCTGCACCGCTATGTTCGATTGTAACAATGCTAAAAGGTTATTGCAAGGGGATTAGTAAAAAGGCGTGAGGGTGTTCACACGAACACAACTAGACGCACTCTCGTGGGGATGCTATAAACCGGAGGATAGGGCAGCAAACAAAAGGCGGTTTGAGAACCGCCCCTTTCAAATCGAATCTTATGGGTTTTGGTTTTTGCGGGCAATTATATCTATCCTACTTGATTCTTACCCGCTCGGCGTTTAGTTCAGAAATAGATTTGATTCCCAGAAGTTGCAAAGTTTTGTGCATTTCGATGCTCAGAATATCGGTGGCACGTTGTACGCCCCGCTCACCGCCTGCCATCAAGCCGTACAGATAAGCACGTCCCACCATACAGGCACGTGCCCCCAGTCCTACCGCTGCCAGAATATCTGCGCCGCTCAATATTCCGCCATCCAGATAGATTTCGGTTTTATCTCCGACTGCCTCTACTATACGCGGCAATTGTTCCAGCGGAGTGGGAGCGCGATCCAGTTGCCTCCCGCCGTGATTGGAGACTACTATGGCATCTGCGCCCAACTCGGTTGTCTTTTTTGCGTCAGCGATATTCTGGATTCCCTTAACTACCAACGATCCTTTCCACTCGTTTCTCAGCCATTCTAAGTCTGCAAAACTGGCAGAGGGATCGAACATCACCGCTACCAATTCCGCCACTGTCCCGTTCCATGAGTTCAACGAGGCGAAACTGAGCGGTTCGGTGGTGAACATATTAATCCACCATTCCGGATGCAGTGCGCTATCGAACATGGTTTTAAGGGTGAGCGCGGGTGGTATGGTCAAGCCGTTGCGGACATCACGTTGCCTTGAACCGGCGATGGGCGTATCTACCGTGAGGACAAGCGCTTCGTATCCGGCTGCCGCTGCCCGTGCAATCAAATCTCGGCTGGCGGCACGGTCTTTCCAAAGATAAAGCTGGAACCAACGCCGCGCATTTGGCACAGTTTCAGCCAACACTTCTAGCGAGGTTGTACCCATTGTGGAAATGGCATAGGGTATGCCCGCGCGGTTGGCTACCTTGCCGACTGCAATTTCGCCTTCGTGATTCATCATACGGGTGAAGCCGGTAGGCGCAAAAATCAGGGGCAATTCGCTACGTTTACCGAGGATGGTGGTTGAGGTATCCACTTTGGAAACATCTTGCAAAATGGAGGGCAGAAACTCAACTCGGCGAAAAGCTTCTCGCGCTCGTTGCAAACTGATTTCTTCCTCGGCAGCGCCATCTACATAGTCGAAAACGGCTTTTGGAACTTGTCGACGCGCTATCTGCCGCAAATCATTAATGGTGACTGCTTTCGACAAACGCCGTGTTACCGGGTTAAGCTGGATAGGCTGGGGGCGTATAAGTGTTTTCAATTCTGACCAGCGCGGTAAGCGTCGGGTAGTCATGAGGTAAACTCCTTCTGTTTTCAAATAATACTGCCGGGACTATTCCGAAACATAACAGTATTTTAGCCCAAATCCGCCCAAATATCATTTATTCGGTGGGAGAAGGAAGGTTTTTTGTAAATCGAGACTTAACTGCACCAACTTCATACAGTGACATGGTAAGATGGAATCTGTAAAAATTCTAGCTTAAAGTGTAAAAATGGAAAGAATAAAAATCTATTTTCCGGGCTTTTTCGGAGGCTTTATTTTGCTGGTAGTATGGGCGCTGATCGGTCTTAGCGCCAGTCCAAGCCCTACTCCTGTAGTAGCTAATTTCGGACAGGGCGCAATTTTTATCGCTTTACCCGCCTTATTAGGTACTTGGGGCGTGTGGCGTTCTATAAAAAAGCCGGTACTAGGCGGTTTTGTGCAGGTTCTATTGGGCTTGCCGGGAGCTTATTTTTGGTCGCAGGCGCAACTCTATATTATTTTTGAGAAGAAAGACGGTTTGCTGGAAGCTTCCTTGGCAACCCTTGGCGCAACCTTGTTTTTAGTAAGCGGCTTTTTGTCGTTGCGGCGCAACCGGAACCGGGTAGAATAGCGGTTCCGGCTAACGCTGAAATTCATAAATAGAGCGGTCTGGTGGGGGCGGCTACGGCAGTAGGGTCTTTTCGCCAGAGTTCAGGATCAGAGTCAACGTATATTTCTATTTCGTTGTCATCCGGGTCTAGCAGATAAATGCTCTTGGTGACGTAGTGATCACTCATTCCTACAATTCTCACACCCGCTTTTTCCAAATCCTGTTTGGCAGCCTTCAATTCTTCGAGGGTGTCGCCCACTTTCAAGCCTATATGATACAAACCGGCGCGATAACCCCGTGCTGCCGCCGGAACTTGTGCGCCTACTTCGATTAGCAATAATTCATGGTGGGTGCGTCCGGTAGTAAACATTGCTGCTTGGGGCATCTCGATTTTTATTTGGGGAAAGCCTAAAATCTCCCCATAGAAACGCACCGATTTTTCAAGGTTGCGCACGAACAGCACCACATGTCCGAGTTCTTTAACTTGCATAGCTTTATCCTCAATCATTTTTGGCGTATAGCTTAACACTGTCGCAGTTAGTATTTAGAACAGATCAAATAATAGAATTTCGGCTTTTTCCTCGCCTACCAATTTGAGCAATTCACCGGGGGATGCGGCTACGCCATCGCCTTCTTTAAGAAAATGCTCATTCAACATAAGCTCGCCTCGCGCTACTTGTACCCATGTATAGCGATTATCCGGTGTTTTGTACTCCAAATACTCCCCGCTTTCAAGCAGTGCGGCGTAAAGGCTTACATCTTGGTTGATGGATACCGAATCGTCCTGACCATTCGGAGAGGCTACCAACCGTAGTTTGCCGCGTTTGTCACTCTCTGTAAAATACTTCTGCTCGTATCCGGGAGTTATACCCTTGCGTTCCGGTATAAGCCAGATTTGCAGGAAATGTACTAAATCATCCTTAGAATGGTTATATTCGCTGTGAGTTATGCCGGAACCCGCGCTCATCCGTTGCACATCGCCGGGACGAATAACCGAGCCGTTGCCCATACTATCTTTATGTTCTAACGCGCCGTCCAGCACATAGGAAATTATTTCCATATCACGGTGCGGGTGGGTTGGGAATCCCATAGCGGGCTTTACCCGATCTTGGTTTATGACTCGTAATTGCCGAAAGCCCATATGTTGTGGGTCATAATATTCGGAAAATGAGAAGGTGTGTCGGGTATCTAGCCAGCCATAATTCATATGTCCTCGTTCATCTGCTTTGCGCAGCGTTATCATTTTCTACTCCTTTTTATTATATTGGGTTCTATAATTTATTGTTATTTCTTAGTTTTCAATAAGAAAGAGCGACCCAAACCGGGTCGCTCCTATCAATTTCCCGGTATTTTATTTTATAGAGAAACGCTTAGGCAGCGGCTGGCGCCAGTTTTAAAGCCTCTACTTCAAGCTCAATAGTGACCTTATCGCCTACTAGTACACCACCGGTTTCGAGCGCCACGTTCCAATTTAAGCCAAAATCCTTGCGGCTAACGCTGGTTTTAGCAGTAAAAGCAGCCCGATGATCGCCCCATGGTCCGTTAGCGGTACCTAGAAATTCTACATCGAACACTACTTCTTTAGTAATCCCGTGAATAGTCAGATCGGAGGTTACTTTAAACTCATTCTCACCGGCTACATCAACCTTTTTGCTCTTGAGGGTGATGGTCGGGTAGTTTTCTACATCAAAGAAATCGGGGGATTTCAAGTGACCATCGCGCTTTTCATCGCGGGTATCAATGCTGGTAACATCGGCGGTGGCTTCTACGGTAGCAGCCGTAGGGTTGGCGGGATCAAATTCAATCGTACCGGCTACCGCGCCGAAACGTCCGCGCACGGTGGAAATCATTAAGTGTTTTACAGCAAATGCAGCATTAGTATGTGAAGTATCAATTGCCCAGGTCATTGTATCTCGTCTCCTTGGTTATATTTATAAGATTTTATGATGTGGACTGCTTACTCAGCAGAACAACTTACTATTACATAGTAACTATACAAAAGTAAGTTAATAATGTCAAGTAGAAAACTGTTAGATTTTTGTTAATTTATGCTGACTTTGGGATTAGTGGGTGGTTCCAGCACTTCTTTATAAATGTTAAACCCTCGTTTGAGGTAGTTATTGAGCGCATATTTACCATCCAGCGTGCAGGTATGTAGCCATACTCGTTCGGGTTGTGCTTCCCACGCGCGTTGTACGCCAAAGCTCAAAAGGTGTTTGCCGATGCCATACCCGTGAAATTGAGGGATTAGCCCAAAATAGACGATTTCAGTGCCCGGTTCGCTTGCTTCGCTTGCCAATTCGATATATCCGGCAGGTGTGCCACGGTAATATGCCACCCAAATGGCGATATTGGGTGATGCAAGGTACTCATTCAATTGGTGGTCTGTCCAACTCAAGCGGTCAATCCATTGGTAATCGCGCCCAACCGTGCCATACAGGAAGCGGTAGAAGGCGGGCAAAGGCTCACAAGCTTGCACAATTGATAACTGGGAGTCTTTTATGAAGGCGGGAATAAATTCTTCCGCTTTTAGCATTTGCAAATAGGTTGTTATGATTGGTTGATTTTCCATTTTGCTCCCGTTGCTTTAACTATTTCCAATTTAGTTATTTTAGCAGATGTATCAGTCCAATTCGTATTAATTGCGATTTGAATATAAATGAAAACTGTTCAAAGCCAAAATTAATAAATCCCCTTTTAGTAATAATTAATTACGACAATTAATTGCTTGTAATTGAATTAGACGTTTACTTCTTGAACGACTTATGACTCCTCATATATTAGTAAACATTCTTTCACCAAGTGTTTACTTGAGATAAATAATCAGGTTACAATTTATTAAATCAATGTGGGTTGTAGCTCATGCTACAATATATGCTTAACGTCTCACATATCATTTTTATGAAAATATTTAAATCATTATGAAATGATTACAAAATCGGGCTATGGGGGTTTATTAGATAGCTTTGCTCAGTTTGCCATTTGAGCAGAAATCAAGGTATTTTGTCGCTTTGTACTACAATCATTTAATCAAATATTAATAATCACCAAGAAAAAAAGAATAAGTAATTATGTAAACAAATTTACATTAGCTATTTATTATTTAAAATCACATCATTTCTTTCCTAATAATAAGCAAAAAATAATAGAACTGTGGACAATGGCTGGTTGTGAATCATACATAACCGAGTTTTAGACATGTGCGTTAAATCTAATCGTTTCATTCAAGTATCCGATTGAAATGGTTTAATTTTTAAGCTCAGTCTAAAACCGAAGAAGATATATCTTTACTTTTAGTTGGGAATACAGCACAAGCAAAGACAATTAGGTAGCATTATTTTGACCCCATTGAAAGGAGCCATTATGTTTAGGTTGAGAAGGTCGTTGGCTATTGCCGGAGCAGCGTTTTTGGCGCTGCTTTTTATAGCAGCAGGTACTGTAGTAATTCAGGCTGCTCCACAGACTACTGTCACTGTTAAGTTGCAGGATAGTAAAGGTAACGAGATTACCAGCGGGGCGAGTCTCCGCTATTATGATGGAAACTGGAAAGATGCAACATTTGATAGCGCTACCAACTCTTGGATGGTCTATACTAGCGCTAACAGCCTTTACTATGAAATGACCTACAACAATGGTCGGCAAACAAAGCCTAATGTTTCTGTTACCGAAAAAACTGTAATATTTCAGACAGTTGCTACAACAGTTAGTCTGGTAGATTCGAAGAATACGCCAATAACTCCGGATTCTGGGGATGGCACAGTGCGTTACTATCAGCTAGGCTGGGCGAATTTTGGTCCTGCCAACACTACTCAGGAATTGCTACCGGGTAGCTACTACTTCGAAATGACCTACAACAACGGTCGCCAGACCTTCGCCAATTACACTATTTCGGCAACGGATAATGTAGTCAAGTTCCAAACAGTAGCCACGAAAGTGCAATTGGCAACGGCAGGAGGAGTCGAGCTTAGCGGTGGCACAGTACGCTACTACCAGCTAGGGTGGAAGGATTTTGGGGCTGCCAACACTACTCAGGAACTGCTACCGGGTAGTTACTACTTCGAGATGACCTACAACAACGGTCGGCAAACCTTCGCCAATTACAAGATACCTACAACTGAAAATGCAACCACTGAAACCGTTGTTTTCAAGACCGTAGCGACTACGGTAAGTTTGACAAAAGCGGATGGAACAGCGCTGGCTGATGCAAATACTGGCACAGTGCGTTACTATCAGCTAGGCTGGGCGAATTTTGGTCCTGCCAACACTACTCAGGAATTGCTACCGGGTAGTTACTACTTCGAGATGACCTACAACAACGGTCGGCAAACCTTCGCTAATTATGATATTAGTAAGGCAAATGCTCTTCCTGTAGTATTTACCACCACTGCGGTTACATACCAGTACAGTGGTAGTATCAAATACTATCAGTTAGGTTGGGCTCCCTTTAGTAAACCAACAATGAATCTGTTGCCGGGCAACTACTACTTCCAGTTCGATAACAATCAAGTACAAATTACTGTTGGTAGCGCTGCAATTACTCAAACCATGTTGGTTGTAAAACTAGTTGACCATGGCGGTTATTATGGTCTTGCCAGTGGTACTGCCCAGTATTATCTCAACGGCTGGAAGAATATAGCAGGTACTACTACTTCAAATGGCGTACTGGTTTATGGTATTGACGGCTTGGTAAGTCCTAACCTTTCCTTCGCGATGAATTACGCGGGGGCAAGGCAGGAGATCTCACAGAATATCGCAACTAACCCGATTGTGACGTTCAAGACTAGTCTAGTAACTGTGGAGTTAAAAGATAGCGCTAATAAGTGGCTCACCGATGCTGCTGGAACAGTGCAATATTATGCCAATGGTTGGAAAACCTTTGGGACTGGAACAACCATCGGCGGTAAAATCAGTATGGAATTGTTGCCAGTCGGCTATAGCTTCGCGATGAATTATGTTGGAGCACGACAGGAGAAGGGTCAAGCAATTAGCCTTACTCCTCTCACTCAAACCGTTACCTTCCAAACCGCAAATGTGCAGGTGGAGTTACGGGATAGCAGCAATGGTTTGCATAGTGATGCTGGAACAGTTGAATATTATGCGAATGGCTGGAAAACCTTTGGCGCTATCAGCAATGGTGTAGCTAACAAAGAATTGTTGCCAGTCGGCTACAGCTTCGCGATGAACTATGTTGGAGCACGACAGGAGAAGGGTCAAGCAATTAGCCTTACTCCTCTCACTCAAACCGTTACCTTCCAAACCACGAATGTGCAGGTGGAGTTACGGGATAGCAGCAATGGTTTGCATAGTGACGCTGGAACAGTTGAATATTATGCGAATGGCTGGAAAACCTTTGGCGCTATCAGCAATGGTGTAGCTAACAAGGAATTGTTGCCAGTCGGCTACAGCTTCGCGATGAACTATGTTGGAGCGCGTCAGGAGAAGGGTCAAGCAATTAGCCTTACTCCTCTCACTCAAACCGTTACCTTCCAAACCGCAAATGTGCAGGTGGAGTTACGGGATAGCAGCAATGGTTTGCATAGTGATGCTGGAACAGTTGAATATTATGCGAATGGCTGGAAAACCTTTGGCGCTATCAGCAATGGTGTAGCTAACAAGGAATTGTTGCCAGTCGGCTACAGCTTCGCGATGAACTATGTTGGAGCACGACAGGAGAAGGGTCAAGCAATTAGCCTTACTCCTCTCACTCAAACCGTTACCTTCCAAACCGCGAATGTGGCTGTTTCAGTAACTGCTGCAGGTGGGAATCCGGCTCAGACTGTTCCAGTCCAATATTATGCGAATGGTTGGAAGAATCTTGGTACAACCGATACTAATGGTAAAGTTAGCATGGAGTTGTTGCCCGTCGGCTACAGCTTTAGCGCTACTTATAATAACGTTCGGAAAGAGTTAGGTCAGAACGTTAATACTAACCCAAATGTGACCTTTGCCTTCTAGACTAGTTTCGTAATAGTTAGTCAGGTTTAGACCAAAATCAAAGGCGACTCTCTTGGTAGAGAGTCGCTTTTGTATACCACAGTTTGTAATTTTGTGATCGGTAGGTTGAACATTTGCTTGATAAGAGATAAAATCTGCACGGGTCCCCAATTATCACGCAATTAGACTTGTATTATCCACCGCAGAGAGGAGATTCTGTTCAATGCGTATGGTACGAAAGGGACTTGTAATCCCTGTGCAACTTTCAATTTGCCTGTTTCTGCTTTTTTCTTTGGTTGCGCCACAGGTAGCAAAAGCAGAACCCACCTTCCCCAATGATCCCTTCAAGAGCAAATGGCAACGCGCCGACAAACCTGTGAGTGATATTACTGCCAAGCCCACCCGTAGTTGGCTGTGGGGACCAGAATCTTTCCAACCCTCAAACGGCGTGACTGAGGCTTATGCTCAAAGTCCCGGCGGAAATCGTCAGGTGCTTTATTTTGATAAAGCCCGCATGGAGATTAATAACCTTGCTAACGGTCAGGTTACTAATGGCTTGTTGGTACGAGAGTTGATTTCAGGAAAGTTGGCAATCGGAGACGCTGTTTATATTCAGCGGCAGGCAGCAGATGATATACCGATAGCGGGAGATCAGGCGAACAATAATGCGCCAACTTACGCCAGCTTTGCCAATCTTGCCAGCCTCAACAATGACAATCCCTCCCGCGACCGCACCGGGCAAGCCGCCAGCGATACCCTTGATAAAAGCGGCAACGTTGGTGCAAACACCACGCTTGGAAAACTGGCGAAATACGTATATTTTGACGGCACCGGGCTAAAACACAACATTCCCGATGTTTTCTGGAATTTTCTGAATCAGAAGGGTAATGTTTATATCAACGGCAAGCTGGTGGATAATCAGCCTGTGTTAGGCGATAACCCACTCGCGCCATGGCTGGATGCCACGGGATTACCTATAACCGATGCCTATTGGACAAGCGTAACGTTGGCAGGGCAGGTAAAGGATGTGCTGGTGCAGGCTTTTGAGAGACGAGTGCTTACTTACACGTCCTCAAATCCTTCCGGCTTTCAGGTAGAAATGGGCAATGTGGGGCGGCACTATTTTAACTGGCGCTACAGCCCGAAATACGACATTCCGGTGGTGGATACTACTCCCACACCTACGCCTACATCGGGCACTACCAGCAGTTGTAATAACCTTCCCTCCAGCGATGCTTCCTTGCTGCCCAAATGCGGTCCTGCCGGAATGTACTTGCTGTTGGGCTGGAAAGCCAATGCTAATGACAAAGTAACGGTTACTCCGATTGACCCTGATGGTAATGCCGGAACTGCTATTAACCTTACTGCAACCGCTAACGGAGATGTAAACACTACTCTTGAAACGAAACTGGCTTATAAAAGCGGAATGTGGACTTACAAGCTCACCTCATCTAGTGGTAAAACCGGCAACGCCTACATTTGGCTAGATCCCCCCGCAACAAAACCAACCATTCTCCAAATCAATACGGCTGGCAAAACGGATACAATTTTCTGGTTTATTATTGTGGGATTTAAGCCAGATGAACAGCTAAACTTTACCCTCAAAACCCCTAAAAACATTGGCGGTACTGCTTATTACAAACCTTTTACAAATGCTCAAGGTTCGTACTTGGATACCATAAGACCTCTTGATGATATTCATCCTACCTCTGAAATTGTACCGGGGGATTATACTTATACGGTGAATGCTCTAGCCGATGTAAATCGCTATGCGCGGGTAACTTTCAAGATACTGCCTTGAGAATTATTATCAAAGCCTGTTTTCTAACCCGTTATTAACGGATTGAGCATTGCACAGGTCTTGACTTGTGGCGAGAAACAGGCATATAATTGTGACGAAAACAACAAATGAATACCATGTTGCGCCCTGACCTTCAGGGCATGGTGCGGTAGGTTTTGTCCTACCAATTCCTGATCGGCGGTATAGCCCGCGAGCCTGTAGCGCGTTAGCGTGAAAGCATGAATCGGAGAGACTCCGATGCCGACGGTATAGTCCGGATGAAAGAAGGTTCGGCGCCTGACATGCCTGTAACTGGTTTATGGGGTTGCGCCTTTTTATATTTCGGCGCAACTACTTAGAGCTATTTTTGGGGCGTGAAGGCTTGCCAACCTTCACGTCCTTTTTATTTTGGTGAAAAACTCATGATGAGCGATAGCTTTACCGAAGTTGATATAACACATATGAAACGTGCCCTTGAGTTGGGGCAAATGGGGCGTGGGCGTAGTTCTCCCAACCCGGCGGTGGGTGCGGTTATAGTGGATGAAGCCGGAAATAGGGTGGGTGAAGGCTTTACTATGCCACCGGGACAGGCACACGCCGAAGTCGTAGCTTTGGGTATGGCGGGTGAACGGGCAAGAGGCGGCACGCTCTATGTAACTTTAGAGCCGTGTGCTTCCTACGGACGAACTCCGCCTTGTACGGAAGCGATTATAAAGGCGGGTATCAAGCGCGTCTTTTATGCGGCGGCTGATCCAAATCCCAAGATGCAAGGGGGGGCTGAGGTGCTGCATAATGCCGGAATCGATGTATATTTTGGTTTACTTCAGGAAGAAGCTATCGAAGCGCACGCTCCTTTCTTTCATTGGCTAAAAACGCGCCGTCCTTATGTTATCGCCAAGTACGCCATGACTTTGGATGGCAAGATAGCTACCGTTACGGGCGATAGCCGTTGGGTGTCGTGCGAAGCATCACGACAGGAAGTGTACAAATTGCGGGACGAGTGTGATTCTATTATCGTTGGTGCCGGCACTGTACTGGCGGACGACCCTTTGCTGACGGCGCGCTTACCCGCTTCATATATGGAGGGTAGGCTCCCACACCAACCTGTTCCGGTGGTGCTGGACAGTAGAGGACGCATCCCCATTACCGCAAAAGTAGTACGTCCCGGCGCAATACTCGTCACTACCGCTCAAATAAATCCAGAATTGCGCAAGGCTTTTGAGGCTAAAGGTATGGAAACCCTGTTGTTAGAGCAAGATAGTTCCGTAAGGGTTGATCTATTGGCACTTCTCGAAGAGCTTGGGCGCAGGGGTCATTTGCTTTCGCTATTAGAGGGTGGGGGCGAGTTGATGTCCAGCTTTTTCTTTTCCCCACCGCGTCCGCTGATAAACAAAGTGTGGGCATTTATTGCGCCGAAAGTGGCGGGCGGGTTGGTTGCGCCCGGTCCGATGGGAGGCGTGGGGGTTAACTTTATGCGTGAAGCTTTGCAATTTGGGAAAGTAGCATACCGTCAATCCGGCGTTGATTTGCTGGTTGAAGCGTGGTTGCCGGAGGAATAAGGAGAGGAAAGTTTGTTCACCGGAATTGTCGAAGAACTGGGCGAAGTAGTGGTGTTGGAAAAACGCGAGGGCGCAACCTGCTTTACTTTGGGTGGCAAACTAGCGTTGGGTGGCATCGAAATCGGGCATAGCATTGCGGTAAACGGTGTGTGCCTGACGGTTATTAGTTTTGACCAAAACAGTTTTACGATTGAAGCTGTGCCGGAAACGCTGCGCCGCACCAACTTGGGCAATTTAACGGTCGGTAGCCCGGTAAACCTTGAGCGTTCTGCCAGAGCAGGTGCGCCGGTGGGCGGTCATTATTTGCAGGGGCATGTGGACGGTATCGCCACTGTAACCCGTATCGAGCCGGAAGGCGAGGCATTGAACTTTTACTTCAAGGTTGCACCGGAGTTTATGCCCTATATCGTGCCAAAAGGTTTTGTGGCGCTGGATGGGGCGAGCCTGACGGTGGTAACCACTACACCGGATACCTTCAGCCTGACGCTAATTCCCCATTCCCAGAAAATGCTGGTGATGGGAAATGTGCAGGTCGGCTATCGCGCCAACCTTGAGGTGGATGTGATGGGTAAATATCTTGAGAATATCGCGGGGGCGCGTATTGCTGCGCTGGAGGCGAGAATCGCCGAATTAGAGCGCAAGTTAACATAACTACGAATATTCAACCTTAATCGGTTTATCATAAATTCACAAGTATGGGGGAAATGCGGCATGACAAAACGCAATTGGGAAGCAGAAATTGAAGCGGCACTGGATGATTTCAAAGCCGGGAAAATGGTGGTGGTGGTGGACGATTACGACCGCGAAAATGAAGGCGATTTGTGCCTTGCGGCGGAAATGGTTACACCTGAAGCTATTAATTTTATGGCGCGTTTCGGGCGCGGCTTAATTTGTCTTTCCATGACCGGGAAACGGCTAGATCAGCTTGGCATTCCGCTCATGGTTGCGCCAGAAGCCAACGGCGCATCACATGCTACTGCTTTCACTGTCTCGATTGAAGCGCGTGACGGTGTAACCACCGGAATTTCGGCGGCTGATCGTGCTGTTACCATCAAAAAGGCAATTGACCCTGCCACGAAACCACAAGAAATCGTGCGTCCCGGTCATATTTTCCCCTTGCGCGCTCAGGAAGGCGGCGTGCTAGCCCGCAACGGGCATACCGAAGCGGTGGTAGATATGGCGTTGCTGGCGGGTTTGACTCCTGCCGGGGTTATCTGTGAAATTATGAAGCCGGACGGTACAATGGCGCGTTTGCCCTATCTGAAGCGATTTGCCCAACGTCATGGGCTGCGTATAATCAGCATAGCCGACCTGATAGCCTATCGTCTCGAAAAGGAAACACGCCTCCATCTGGTGCAGGCGGTTAAAACTTCCCTTGTCACCAAAGTAGCCGAAGCTAAATTGCCCACTTCCGCCGGAGTGTTCCGCTCGGTTATTTATCGCGAGGAGAGTAGCGGGGCACAAATCATGGCGCTTATCGGCGCAAAATTTGACCCGCGTAATGGAAATCCCTTGGTGAGAGTACACAGCGAATGTCTCACCGGGGATGTTTTCGGGAGCTTGCGCTGCGATTGCGGACCGCAACTAGAACGCTCTTTGCAATTGGTCGCACAGGATGGCAACGGCTTGGTGCTGTACTTGCCGCAGGAAGGGCGCGGGATTGGGCTTGCCAGTAAAATTGCTGCCTATGCCTTGCAAGAACAAGGGTTGGACACCATCGAGGCGAATCTGAAACTGGGTTTCTCGCCGGATATGCGCGATTATTCGGCGGCGGCGGCAATTCTACGCGATCTCAACGCTCTTTCAATTCGGTTATTGACCAACAACCCGCACAAAATCAGCGAGTTACAGCAACACGGCATTTCTATTATTGAGCGCGTACCGTTGGAGATAGCGCCTACTCCCGAAAATCTGGTATATCTTCAGACTAAGCGTGAAAAGATGGGGCATGAGCTTGACTTACGACAACTGACAGTGAGCGTTGCAAACTAATTTTATTTAAAGAGGAAGGTAAATGGCGATTTACGAGGGCACAATGGATGGGCGCGACATGCGCTTTGGGATAATTATTGCTCGCTTTAACTACGCTATCGGGCAAAATCTTCTGGAGGGCGCAAAAGATACGTTGCGGCGGCATGGCGTAGCCGAGAGCAATATTGATACAGCTTACGTGCCGGGTGCATTTGAAATCCCGATGGTGGCAAAGAAAATGGCGGAAAGTGGACGATACGCTGCTGTTATCGGGCTTGGGGTGGTGATAAAAGGCGCAACCCCCCATTTTGATTATGTGGCAGGCAATGTGGCGAGCGGTTTGGCGCAAACATCCCTGCAAACCGGAGTACCTTGTATCTTTGGCGTGCTTACCACCAATACGATTGAGCAAGCGGTGGAACGCGCCGGAACAAAGGCTGGTAACAAAGGCTGCGATGCCGCGGCTTCAGCTTTAGAAATGGCGAATTTGCTTAGAAGTATCGAACCCGTAGCTAGTAAGCAACTAATCGGCTAACCCGACATGCCTTTCTGAACCAGATTTGTAAAATTTCATCCCCACGATAGAGGCGGTTCGTCGGTTTGTCTGTGCTCAGGATATGGCACGAACCGCCTAGCTAGGGCTTACATTAAAAAGTACCAATTCAGGTCCACATGTAGATTCTTAAGAGTTAGAGCTACAAAATCATTTGTAAAAGAGCAAATATTCAGGGTTTGCTTTAACTTCAAAGAGTTTGAAGTCTAATACTAAATATTGTAGCTTGCCCCCTTGCAAAATTCACATAGTGAGCCTGAAAAGTAACAAATATTGGGTTAATGAGTTTGAAGCCAGTTAGCGAATTGCGTTAGCTTGGCAGCTTGTTGCGCCGTTAGCGCCCTGCTCTTCTCCCCAGCCTGCACAATGGTTTTGTAAACATTGAGCAATTCATTTCTTACTTTTGTTTTACCGTGTTCCTCCGCTGTCTGTGACAGTGCAAGGGTTCCGCACAATCCGGTATCAATCGCCCACTTGGTGGAGAAGCTCTTGCTGAGAGTGCAAAGGCTGTGGTAATCAACGTTGAGCGTGAAGTTGATTGCGCCGTTGCCGACATTTCCGGCTTTGTCATTGGCGCTTGTGGAGAAGTTGTTTGTCCCAAGAGCGAAAGTGTAAGCCGCACCATTTATATTAGCACAAGCGCTGGAAGCTAAGCCGGAAAGATCATCACTGGTGCTACAAGTAATATTGACAATCTGGTCAACAGTATACGTATTTGCATTACCCGAATAGCTTATCGTTGGGGCAGTCTTGTCAATTTTGACTATCAGGGTTTTGAAGGCTTCTTGGTTCCCACTTTTGTCGGTGCCGTAATATGATAAGGTAGTAATACCTTCTAGGTTGATAGTTACGGAGGCAGTGCTACCGAGTAAGGTGGTGAAATTGATGCCATCCGTGCTGTAGCTAACAGAAGCTACACCGCTACCACCCGCATCATCCGAAGCGTTTAAGGTTACGGTCACATCGGTGTTATTCCAGCCTTCGACGTTGGCATTAGGTGTTGCACTGGCAATTGTAACCGGTGGCGTGCTATCCAATATCACTAGCCCTAGGCTGTGATTGCTTCCGGCAGCAATAGCTTTAAAGCCCGTAATATTGGTCGGTACAGAGCACTGCCCATAATTTATATAAATTGACACTTGGCACTCAATTGTTCCATCATTCTTAAGAAACATACTATGGCTGGAACCAGCGGAAATGGCTTTAACATTACTTGAAATGCCATTCATATTAAGATAGCCTATACCATAACTGCCCCAACCATATACGGTGCCGTTGTCCTTAAGAGCTAGGCTATTATTGTAATTGGCAGAAATAGCAATTACATTACTCAATCCGGTCGGAATAGTTATTTGTCCTGATCCATTATAGCCCCAGCCAACCACAGTACCATCACTTTTAAGAGCCAGGCTGTGGTCTCCACCGGCAGCAATTGCTACAACGTCAGTGAGACCTGTCGGAATATTTAACTGTCCAGACCAGTTGCCTCCCCAAGCAATCACCGTTTTGTTCGTTAGTAGAGCTAGACTCATGTTCATCCCTGCGGCGATTGCAGTAACGTCACTCAAGTTTGACGGCACATTACATTGTCCTGAATTACCATATGAGCCACAACCCCAAGCCACTACAGTACCATCGCCTTTGAGTGCCAAACTATGATAATACCCGGCTGAAATGGCAGTGACATTAGTCAGTCCCTGTGGGATGTTCAATTGCCCAAACCCATTATAACCCCAGCCAATCACAGTACCATCGCTTTTGAGGGCTAGGCTATAATTTCCTCCGGCAGAAATAGCCACAGCGTCACTCAAGCCCGTAGGCGGGTTTATCTGCCCGTACCAATTAGCGCCCCATCCATAAACTGCTGAGTTTATAGCAGCTATGGAATTAAGGGGGGAGAATAAGGAAACTAGAAGAAGAATTACCAGTAACATTACTGCATTCCGACTAAACCTTAGTATCATAACTACTCCTTTCATGACCATTTACAGACCATTTTGAAGCATACAAATTTGTATATTGCTTCATATAAATAAAACCCATCTGTAAATGGATAAAACTGTCAATGCCACTTAGCATGAATGTAGTTAAAATTGCAAGCAAAGAAACTGTATTTGAATCATCGTATATGCTGTATATATTTAATGTATTAATATTTTAATATGCTGTCTAATACATTTTTAAATATGAAATACATAGGAAAACCAATATGATTTGTAACTTCTCACCACAAAACTGTGGGGAAAGGAAAAAGTGTTATGAGTTATGTATCTAATCCAAGGCACCTAACTAATTCTTGCTACAACGACAAAAGGATGTCAATCGGGAATACAAAACCTTCCAGAATCGGCTGATACATCTCGTCCTGATTTCCTCTATGCAGGCGCAGTTAAATGCGCCTGTTTTGCACTCCATCTCATAAGAATCCCCCTTTTTAAACCTGTTATAATAGTTCCGATTATGCTGACAAAAATCATATTACTTTACATAATACCCGGAGAAGCTTGAAATGCTCACGCTTGAAGAACTAGCACAACGCAACGTTGCTATTGTCGAGAAGTACGGTCCATGGACTCATAATATTTATTTGGGCGAAGGCTTTTACACTTTGTCAGATGGTCTTGAGCATGCCGATTACCGGGTAAAGCTTTTCCTGCGAATCGTTTCCGACTTGGCGGGCAAGCCGCTGAACACCTTGCGGGTGTTGGACTTGGCGTGTCTGAACGGCATATACGGGCTGGAATTTGCCATGCACGGGGCGCAAGTAGTGGGAATCGAGGGACGCGAGGCGAATCTGGTTAAAGCTCAATTCGCCAAAGATACGCTCGGTCTGGATAACATCGAACTGGTAGTGGATGACGTACGCAACCTGAGTCGCGAGAAATACGGGTTATTCGATGTGGTAATTTGCTCAGGTATTGTCTATCATCTTGACACGCCAGATGTGTTCGGCTTTATCGAGAAAATCGGCGAGGTTTGCACCGGATTGACCATTGTGGACGGGCATATCAGTTTTACCCCGAATGAAAAGCGCGAGTACAAGGGCGAAACTTACTGGGGACGCTCCTATCGTGAGCATGTTCCCGGCGCAACTGCTGAAGAAATTGAGAAAAATCTGCTGGCATCGCTGGATAATTCCAGTAGTTTCTGGCTCACTTTACTTTCGCTCAATAATTTGTTGGCGCGTTCAGGCTTCACTTCCGTTTATGAATGCCATTATCCGGTGCGGATCGAGCGATACCGCGATCGGGTGACGCTGGTTGCTATGAAGGGCAAGCCTTTGCATCTGCAAACTACCCCTTTGCTCAACGATACGCCCGAACAGTTCTACCCGCGCCAATTGCCGGACATTGCGCATCCTTCGCAGCAAAGCGCCTATACTGAGATAGCGGTGGGGCAAGAGCTTGGCAGTTTGCTCAAACAACTTGAAGATAGTCCCGATCGAACAGTGGTAACGTTGGCACAACTCTCCGGTAAATTGGTGGATGCGAAAGATTACTGGCAGAGCGAAGCCGAGCGTTTGCGCCTCGAATTTTTCAAATTACAGAGCTATACCCGCGATCTTGAACAAGAATGGAACGCGAAAAACCGTCGCATTGATGCGCTCGAAACGCGCCTGAATCAACAAAGCTTGCGCGCGCGCCTCTCCACTTTAGTTAGCAAATTGCGCGGGAGGTGAAATAGCCCATTCGGCTGTATATGTCGCTACAACCCTCATTTCGATTTATGCTAAAATATGAGGGTTATTTGCAGCAAACAGAAAGGGAATTATGCGCCTCGATGCAAAGGGAGAATCAGAAAGCACCCCGTTAGAACTTAATCGAGCGGAACAACGCCGCCCCTCCGGCATTCGATTAGCGGGTTCACCACTATACCGTAGTTGGAAAAGACGTGCCGTATTGGTCACGGGCGGGTTGGTGACGTTGGCGCTGGTATTGCTGTGGTGCAGCACAATCGGGGCAGTGTCGGTGCCACTTGGCGATGCGCTCAGTATTATCTGGAATCACACGCTTGGTAAGATTTTCCCGCCTTTCTCCGAAACTTATTCGCAAGGTCACGACTCTATAATCTGGGATGTGCGCGTGCCGAGAGTGTTGCTGGCGGGAGTGGTGGGTGCAAGCCTCGCCTCTGCCGGAGCGACCTATCAAGGGCTTTTCCGCAACCCGTTGGCAGAACCCTATCTGGTAGGAGTGGCGCAAGGGGCAGCGGTTGGCGCAGTGGTGGCGTTGGTGTTACCGCTACCGCTCTTTTTGTATAGCGCGGGAGCAGTACAATGGATGGCGTTTGCAGCTGCGGCTGTCACCGTTACAGCGGTTTATGGATTGGCGCGAGTGGGTGGGCGCGTTCCTACCACTACCCTATTGCTGGCGGGTATCGCGATTGGTTCGCTGGCAACAGCGTTCACCTCCTTGCTTACCTACCTTAACGCCGATAAACTGGTAACTGTTTATAGCTGGCTGCTAGGTGGATTCAACCTGTCTAGTTGGGATAAATTGCTGCAAACCCTGCCCTATATAATAGTAGGGCTTACCCTCGTGAACCTGTATGGGCGAAGGCTAAACGTGCTGCAACTGGGCGAAGAACAAGCTTCCAATCTCGGCTTAAATGTTGAAGCGTTGAAATTGGTGCTGGTGTTGGCGGCAACCCTCATGACGGCGGCGGCGGTTTCAGTGAGTGGAATAATCGGCTTTGTTGGTTTGGTTGCACCCCACACTGTGCGCCTTTTGACCGGAAACGACCATCGCTTGTTGTTGCCGCTCTCGGCTATCTTCGGCGCAACTTTTATGGTGCTAGCGGATATGTTGGCGCGTACCCTTACCCAGAGCGAAGTTCCGGTAGGGATTATCACCGCTTTTGCGGGCGCACCCTTCTTTATCTATCTGCTCAGGCGCAAGAAACGGATGGTTTTTTAATGCCGTTGCTAGAAGTAGATTCCCTACGAGTGGGTTACGGTTCGCGGGAAGTGGTTAGGAATGTTTCGTTGGCGGTGGAAGCAGGCGAACTGGTGGGCATTATCGGACCCAACGGCTGCGGCAAATCTACTCTCATCAAAGCGGTAAGCGGTTTGCTCAAACCCGCTTCGGGCAAGGTTCGTTTGGCAGGACATACGCTCGCTACTCTAAAACATGCCGAACGTGCGCGTCTCATTGGGGTCGTGCCGCAAAGCCCCAACCTACCCGAAACCTTCACCGCCGTTGAGGTGGTAATGTTCGGGCGCACCCCCTACCAGCATCTGCTGCAAAACGAATCGCTGGAAGATTGGAAAGCGGTGGAAAAAGCGATGCGCTCTACCGATTGCTGGCAACTGGCGGAACGTTACGTGGGCGAACTGAGCGGTGGAGAGCGCCAGCGTGTTTTGCTGGCGATGGCATTAGCGCAAGAGCCGAGCTTTTTACTGCTGGATGAGCCGACTACCTTCCTCGACATCAATTACCAGATCGAAGTGATGGAAATTGTGATGGGCTGGAAAGCGGAGGGCAAGGCAGGGCAAAAACGCGGGGTGCTGGCAGTTTTCCACGAATTGAATCTGGCAGCCCAATATTGCGATCGTCTCGCGCTCATGTCCAAAGGCGAAATGTTGGTTACGGGTACGCCTGCCGAGGTAATTACTGCTGATAATATCCTGCGAGCTTACGGAGCAAGCGTGATGGTTGCACCGCATCCGGTTAATCAACAGCCGACCACCTTTATCCTCCCCAACCTTCGAAAAAACTGATTAAACGCTAATCGAAAATACCGGATGGAGTTTGCCTTCCGCCTCAAAGGCTTCCAAAGTAGCATCGACGGAAACATTAAAATAGGGTTGAGTTATCGAGGCTAGTTTGAGATATTTTTTGAGAATCTCGCCACGTTCTGTACCATCAATTTCAGTAATTGTTACAGTTTCGGTTAAACCTTTTCGTTTTAGCGTAACCTGACCAACCGCACGCGCATTTTTTACCCATTGCACTTCCCCGTAAGGTGAAACTAGCCACCGCCGGGTATTTTCTACTACCAAGATTACCGGGGTAGTATAAATCTTTCCACTTTTGCGCCCTTTCACTTCCAGAATATACTGGTTTTTTGGCGCAATCCCCAATTTGGTGAGAAAAGTGACCAGCGTGTTAACAAACTTTACGATAAAATTCCGTTGATATGCTTTTGGCATATAGGTTCTCCACACTTTTTTCTTATAGGAACTTATTTATAAAGGTGTATCTAACTTTCATACGAAAAACCAAGATTAAAAGTTCCTGAGTTCTAATACAAAACTCATTTAGAATTTTCTAATATATCGCTTGAAGCGCTTGTTAATCTGCTATTAATCATTTACCCTGTATCGAAACTTTTAAGAAATATATAATCGAGGAGTTTCCATAGATATGTCGAGTGAAAACCGTATTAGAGAAGCAGAAGAAAAGGATACTAACCGATTAGAGGCATTTAGTGATGGCGTGTTCGCGATTGCCATAACCTTGCTGGTATTGGAAATAAAAGTGCCACAAAATCTTGGAGAAGACAAAAGCCTCGCCGATGCCCTAATTGGTTTGTGGACTTCCTACGCTGCTTTTGTGGTCAGTTTTCTGACCATCCTGATTATGTGGATCAATCATCATCGCCTGTTCAAGGTAATCAAACGTACGAATACGATGTTATTGGTGTCGAACGGAATCCTGCTGATGTTTATCACTTTTATACCATTCCCTACGGCAGTATTAGCTGCCTACATTGATAAGCCAGACCAGACCGCTGCTGCCATTTTTAATAGCATAACCTATTTCTTTATAGCGGTTAGCTTTAACCTGCTGTGGTGGAGTGCTGCCTACAAAAAGCGCCTGCTCGACCCGCGTAGTGATACAGAACTGGTTAAAGCAATCACCTTTTCTTATTATTTTGGTCCCCCGCTCTACCTTCTAAGCGGGATTCTGGCGTTATACAGTGTGGCTGCCAGCCTTTTGCTGGTAGTAGGTCTGGCTTTTTTCTTCGCTTTTTCCCGCTCGGAAATTAAAACTACAAAAGATTAATATTTGGCAGGCAAACGACCTTATACCTGCTGCTTGCTTTTATCAAACGCTTTTTTGTTCAGTTAAATTGTGATTCTTTTATGATTGGAGGAACAATATATGAGCCAAACTACCGCTTTGTTAATTATTGATGCGCAACTGAATATGTTTGACGAGAACCATCCAATTTACAAGGCTGAAGGGCTTCTTCAAAACCTACAAACTCTCATATCAAAAGCTTCGAAGGCGGCTATTCCTGTTTTCTTTGTGCAGAATAACGGTGGCGTAAACGAACCGGACGAACCGAGTACGCCCGGTTGGCTAATTCACCCCGCTCTTGCTCCAAGTAATAACGACAACCTAATCCAAAAAACTACCGAGAACGCTTTTTACCAAACCTCTCTGAAGCAGAAATTAGACGAGCTAGCTGTAAAAAGATTGGTTATTGCCGGAATGCAAACCGACTTTTGTGTGAATGCCACCACCCGTGGGGCTGTTGCACTGGGTTATGAAGTAATCTTGGTAAGTGATGCCCACAGTACCTTTGACAGTTCTAACTTATCTGCTTCTCAGATTATTGACCAGCACAATGTAGCATTTGGCAAATTAGGCAAACTTCTCACTACGAGCCAGGTAGGATTTTGAATCCACCAGCAAAAGTAAACTCAGTCAGTACCAACTGTCCGTTACTGCGCGATACTTGGGAATTGTCTGCAGGCATAGCACCCTGACTCTAAACCGTTACCGAATCCTATGAAGCTAATAATTTCCCAAAAAAGCGCAGTAACGGACAGTTCATCTTTTTGTTCCGCTAAATTGTGATTCTTTACTGATTCGTGTATCATGGCAAAGGTATTTTTAGTATTGAGTTGAAACAGAAAATAATTAATTTGAGAGTGAGATCAAGATGACTGAAATTGAATCAGTAATTGCACGGGAAATACTCGATTCGCGTGGGAATCCCACCGTTGAAGTAGAAGTAGGCTTGTCCGGGGGCGCTCTTGGGCGTGCCGGAGTACCGAGCGGAGCTAGCACTGGTGCACATGAAGCAGTTGAATTGCGCGATGGCGATGCCAAGCGTTACGGCGGCAAGGGCGTGCTGAAAGCAGTTAACAATGTAAATACCCTTATTGCTGATGCGTTGGAAGGGTTAGATGCCAGCGACCAAGTCGGTATTGATAAAATCATGCTCGAACTTGATGGCACTCATAACAAGGCAAAACTGGGCGCAAATGCTATTCTGGGTGTTTCAATGGCAGTGGCACGCGCCGCAGCAGAACAATTTGGCTTGCCTTTGTATCGTTATTTGGGCGGCGTAGGCGCGCGTACCTTACCCGTACCGATGATGAATATTCTGAACGGTGGGAAGCATGCTGAAGATTCCACCGATTTCCAGGAATTCATGATTATGCCAGTAGGGGCAAAGAGTTTCGCCGAAGCCCTGCAATGGGGCGCGGAGATTTACCAATCTCTCAAGAAGGTGATTCATGGCAGAGGTTTGAGCGTAGGCATCGGCGACGAGGGTGGTTTTGCACCTAGCCTCAAGAATAACGAAGCTGCAATCGAGGTAATTCTCGAAGCAATCCAAAAAGCAGGTTACACCCCCGGCGAGCAAATTTTCATCGCCCTAGACCCTGCCACCACTGAGCTTTATCAGGATGGTAAGTACGTGCTGGCTAAGGAAGGGCGTGAATTGAGTAGTGCCGAGATGGTTGATTTCTGGGCGAACTGGGTGGAAAAATACCCAATTATTTCTATCGAGGATGGTTTGGCTGAGGACGATTGGGCTGGCTGGAAACTGATGACCGATCGTTTGGGGAATCGTCTCCAAATTGTTGGTGATGATCATCTAGTAACCAATACCAAGCGGCTTTCCCGCAGCATCCTTGAAGGTACTACCAACTCGATGCTCACCAAAGTGAACCAGATCGGCTCTCTCACTGAAACTATCGAGGCGGTTACGATGGCACAACGCGCCGGCTTTACTGCCGTAATGAGCCATCGCAGCGGCGAAACCGAAGATACTTTCATTGCTGACCTCGCGGTTGCCCTCAACACTATGCAAATCAAGACCGGCGCACCGGCTCGTAGCGAGCGTGTGGCGAAATTCAACCAGCTTCTTCGCATTGAGGAAGAACTGGGCGTAGGCGCGGTTTATCCGGGTAAAGCAGCGTTTTATAATCTCGGCGCGAAGTAATCCCGTTCTAATTCCTGCCCGCTGCTCCTTTCTGGTGTAGCGGGCAAGGGGTTTAACCCGTTTCAGGTTTGCCCAACATCTCTCTTCAAGTAATAAGGAAGGTTTTCGATGGATTTAACCCGCAACTACCGCGATGATGATTCTCTCAAGAAGGGCGAAGCGCAACTTTACCAGCTACAGCAGCAGGTGGATGAAGTACGACGTTTGGTGCGTGAACAAATGGCGCGCCAGCACTCCGTTGAGGATAACTGGAAACAGAGCGAGCTGCGTGTAATCCAAATACGTGAGCAAATGGATCGTTTCGTGGCAGAGGTTACGCAAGCAACGCAGGTGCGTAATATGGACGAGCAGCGTATTAAGCAGGAGTTAGCAGAGTTACAGTTTCGGGCTGGCGAACCGGCTAAAGCGGTACGAGAGTTGCGTTCACAGTTTACCGATATAGTCGAAACGCGCCGCAAGGAAAACGAGCAACTCGGTTTGGATCGGCTTCAGCTTGATAAACTCCTTATGACAGTGCGAGATGGGCAAAGCCAGATTACTCGATTGGACGGTGCTATTCGTGATTTGCGCGAAGCTATCAAAATTACTGCCAATGCGCAGGAGTTTTACCAGCGCGAACTGGATCGGGTATTGGATATTATCCATAATAACGAGCAGAGTGTGCGCCGCGCAACCGAAGAATTTAACCAACAAGTCGTTGATTTGCGGGCAGAGGTGCAGCTTTTCGCAAATCGCATCACACGCCTCGAAGATTTGCAGCGCCAAGATACTGTTCGCATTGATGAGATAGCGCCGGTACTGGACGTTTTGCGTAAAGAAGATGAGCGCGTAATGAGCAATATAGTGAGGGTGGAGCGTCTGTTTAATGAGCGCATCGCCGTTGGTCAGGGTCGTCTTGAGGAAATCCGCCAGCAACTTGAGGGTCAGTTTTTCAATGTGAATCAGGTTATCGCCGGTAATAACGAGAGTACCCAGACACGTTTTGTTACGCTGGATGAACGCTTACGCACTCTTGATAAGACTATACTAGAGTTACAAGTCCGTATAGAGCAGGTTAAGCAGGTAGAGGATAGCGAGGTTTTTGAGTTGTACCAATTGGAAGAGACGCGCCTTGCTCGCCAGTTAGAAACGCTTCAAGCCGAATTTGATCTGGTGCGCCAACATCGCAGCCGTTCACAGGCGGGTGGTTTGGCAGGGCGCCGCGCTGTAAAAGCACGGGCTAAAGCGCGTGCAGAATCTCAAGCACAGGAACAATCCGAACCTGAAACCGACGACTCGATTTAAACCACAAAGGCGATAATGACACCACTTGCATTAAAATACTTATGTTACCTTTCAGGTTAGTTTTAGAAAGGAAAAAGCTATGTCAGCATCCGACAATTCAGACCCTTTTATGGGTGACATCAGACTCTTTGAGGGGACAGACGAACATCGAGGCTGGATTTTATGCAGTGGGCAAACATTGCAAATCTCTAATAACACCGCCATGTTTAGCCTTATTGGTACTATGTATGGTGGAGATGGCGTAGTTAACTTTAGGATACCCAATTTTAACGAAAACGCATCCCCGGACCTACAATTCTATATTGCGCTGTCCGGTATTTACCCGTCACGTTCACTTGCTCCTTACGTCGGTGACATCAGGTTGTTTAATGATATGGACGCACCGAACGGTTGGGCTTTATGTGACGGGTCTATGTTGCCAATCTCTCAATACCCCGATTTGTATGCCTGCATCGGCACTACCTACGGCGGGGACGACAATGAAAATTTTGCTTTGCCCAATTTTAATGGAGGCTCTTGGGATAATAAACACATAATTGCCCTGACAGGTAGTCCACGCCAACCCGGAATCAGGCTTTCCTTCTAAGCTGATACAAAATAAAAGCGAGGGGTTCTAGGGGTATATGCCCAACGCTTCCAATCCGAGAGATTCCGGCAGTCCCGACAACAAGTTCATGTTCTGAATTGCCTGTCCTGCCGCACCCTTGACCAGATTGTCGATCACCGAGATTACCACTAACCGCCCTGCTTCAATATCAACGGTGGGGTAGAGGAAGCAATAGTTTGAGCCAAAGACCTCTTTGGTGGTCGGTGGGGTCGTGACTATTCTTACGAACTGTTCTCCGGCGTAGAAATTGCTGTATAGGGTGCGAATTGCGGCGTTGGGGTTGGCGGAGTATTGCGCCAGCCATTCGGGTGAGAGGCGCGCCGAGCAGGTTGCCAGCATACCACGTGCGAGCGGCATCAAGTGTGGGGTGAAGGACACTGTAACCTTAGCTTGTTGGTTTACATCGGTTAGAATCTGGGTAATCTCAGGGGCGTGGCGGTGACCCTCCAGACCATACGCGCTGGCGCTATCGTGCATTTCGCTGTAGTGTAGGTTTTGCTTCAAACCGCGTCCTGCCCCGCTCGTGCCGGAGAGTGCGTTTATGACCACATACGGTTCGATGATTTTTTCAGACAATGCAGGCGCAAGTGCAAGGCTACTGCAAGTAGGGTAACAACCGGGGTTAGCTACAAGGCGGGTGTTAGCGGTTACTTGCTTGCGATAAAGTTCCGGCAAGCCGTAGAGAGCTTCGGGCAATAGGTAGGGAGCGTGATGTTCGCCATACCATTTTTCGTAGGTGGTGCGGTCGCGTAGGCGAAAATCTGCCGATAAATCTATAATACGGGTATTCGGCGCTTGCTCGAATATTTCGGCGGCGCGTTCGGCGGAGGCGTGATGGGGCAAACCCAGAAAGATAAAATCGGCTTCGGCAGGGCGTTCGAGTTTTTCCTTGACGCTCAAGCCCAGTGGGGCTAGGTGTGGGAAGACATTGCCGAGCGGTTGTCCGGCGGCGCTACGCCCTTCCAGTTCCAGTAATTCCACCTGCGGGTGACGTACTAGCAAACGTACTAGTTCGCTGCCGGTATAACCTGTTACGCCCACTATCGAAACTTTGATTTTACTTTCCATTTCGCCTTTTCCCAAAATTAATTATAAGCTTATCATATTGCTTTTGGCAGTAACAGTATAACGGCTATAGGGTTTAGCGGCAAGACTTGTTACAGGGAGATTTCCGATAGCGTACTTGCCACACGTAAGCCGTTGTTGCCGAACTTTTCTTGCCATAACTCAAGCGCGGCGGCAGTATTCTCCGGTTCGTCATCTACAAAGAGCGTTTCACCATCGGGTGCGCCCTTTCTGCACACCACTGAGGCTTTCCACTGCGGGGTTTTCAAGCCGTCTTTTTTGGCAGGGCGTAGGATTATTTCGTGTCCGTCCAGTCCGTGCTTTTCCAGCCATTTTTTAGAAGGTTCGAGAATCCGTTCGGGGCGCGAAGAGAGGTAGATAACTGTCCAATTAGCTTCTTCCAGCCGTGCAATTATTGCATCTGCGCCCGGAATCAACGTGTCCAGGCCGAGCATGGGTGGATGGAAAACCAATCCCCAATTGATTTTGCCGTTTTTGGTGGCTTTTTCAAAGCGGAGCACGCTATTTGCCACTACTCCATCCAAATCTATAAAAGCAATTTTATCCATATCTATTTCCGAACTATTTTACGTAGGTAGCGCATATCTTCCCCGGTAACTCCGCCAAACAGCACCAATCCACCTAGGAATACTGCTACTCCTACAATAATTGTGACAAAGAAATTGTTGAAGCCGAAGACTACTGTAATCAACGTCAAAACCGCCATCATTACTAGCGTAGCCACAACAGGACGCGCCATCGTTTTAAAAAATGGGATGGGCGCAAACATTCGGCGCATCAGGATACTGTAGATTATCAGCAATATTACTTCGGTGGCGATGGTCATGGCGCTAGCAGCGATATAGCCGAAGAAGGGAATGAAAATCAGATTTCCCCCAATGTTTACTCCGGCGGTAATCAACACTGCTATTGTAATATAGCGTTGCTTGTCTAGCGCAATCAGCACGTATTGGGTGACACCGTTTATGTAGCTGAAGGGCAGGAACCAGATCAGAATTTGCAGAGCGATTGCACCACCCGGTAAGAATTTGTCGCCGAACGCTGCGCCAATCAGGTCGTTTGCTATAAAGAGAGTTCCGGCTGAAATGGGCAAACCGATGATAATCAATAGGCGCAGGGCTTCCGAATAGGCTCGCATCAAGTTTTCGCGCGAGTCGCGGCTGTAGGTGCTGAAAAGGGGGAACAATGCCAGCGTGATAGCAGAGGGAAAAATCAGTAGCGCGTCTATAAACTTGTAGCCAGAATTATACAAGCCTACCTCAATATCGCCCCTGAAGGGAAAGAGCAAGAATACATCACTCTTGAACATTATGCTGATGAGGAAGCCATTCAGCATCAAAGGGAAGGCGCTTTTTAGCATTGCAGGTACAAGCGCACGCTCGAAGCCCTTGCGAATATCGGGCTTGATTACTTCGCGTGTAAAAATAGTCCATAGTGAGGACATCGCTATCAGGTTCACTGCAATGGAAGTGGCGGCAAGACCTGCCACACCCCACCCGATGAGCAATGCGCCTAGCCCCAGTGGGACTTTAATGATGGAGCCTAGAATTTGGTTCGCTGCCAGATATTCGAATTTTTCGTGACCCCGAAAGACCGCCGACAGTGTGCCGGAAACCGCACTAGGCATCATGCCTACCATTAGCAAGGCAACCGCCAGCGCCACATCCCCCGTCATTTCTCCGGTGAGGCTGAAGCCGCCCACCCATAGCATAGCGATGGGCAGCGACAAGGCGGAGAAGCTCAAGCGTGTTACCAGCATGGTACTGAAATAGCGGTTGGTGTTAGCGTGGCTGCGGTCACGGGCTACTTCGCGTGTAACCAACGTTTCCAGACCAAAATCTGCCAGCGTATTGAAGAAGAGCCAAGTGGTTACGGCGAAAGTATAACGCCCGTTGCCTTCAGGACCAAGCAAGCGAAGGGAGATAAAGGCGAAACCGAAATCGATTACTTTGCCCGCCAGTTGCGCGAACATCGGTGTAACGCTGTTTTTCACGATACGCCGCAAAGGATGATCGCGTTCATCTTCGCGATAGAAGCGTATCCAACCAAGTACCAGCAGAATCATTGCCATGCTGGCAACCGAAAGGAAGGTAGCGTACAGACCCAGCGTAAAGGAGATGGGATTGTAACGCAGGCGCACGGTTAATACATTCGTTCCGGGGGTTGATTCGAGGCTAATTTTGCGCCAGCCCTCTGGAGTGCTTACCAACTTCGCCTCGCTGAATTTGTTTGGCTCATCGGGCAGGCTATATTGCGCTTGCCAACCGCTATCGTAACGCTCCGGCACTACCATTTCGATGTTGTGGGATGTGCTGGAGGAGTCTATTTGCAGGGTATAGCGCAAGTCCGTTTCGTTGATTTGTCTGATTCCGAGTAGAGTTGCGCCGTTTATTTGCGGTTCTAGGGTGGCGGGAGTGCTGTAGTTGATGGGTTGGTAAGAAAGGCGCGGAAATAGTTGTGGACCTGCCAGCCCCAAAGCCAACGCCAGCACGATTATCGCCCACAGCATGCTGCCAAAAACCGCTTTGCTTTTCCATTTGCCTGCCTTAGCTTCTACCAATATTAGCCACAAGCTTACGCCACCTAGCAGCGTAAGGGCGAAAGTAGTTTCTACCGCCAGCGCTATGAAGCCAAGCGCCAACGCCAGCCCTAGCATTTTCACATAACGGCGAGAGGAGAGGGGCAACCAAATAGCCAGCGGTAGCCATGCCAATGCCGCCATATGATCGGGGCGTAAGGCTGGTAATCCCACTAGAACCAGGGCGAATCCGGCTAATATTCCGCTGATGCGCCATGCTTTGTTTTGTAATCGTTTCGCCAGTAGCCCGATTCCTATCAACGCGACCCATAGATGAAAAGCGGCGAATAGGAATATATTTAAGTTTACATAATATAATATTGAGAAGGGATATAGCGCTGGAACAGGACTAGATGCTAGCAAGGGGCTATTGGCGTGCCAGAGCGGGGGTTGGCGATCAAGCAAGAGGTCACGGGCGGCATCCCAATCGTATCGTAAAGAGTCATTTATCGGCTGTGTAGAGATTATAGAAACACTCAGGGTATTTTGGGAAGTGACTAGACCGGGCAAGCAAGCGAGGCAGGCGAATATTAAAAGCGCCAACCCTAGCAATAAATTTTGCCGAAAACGCTGGCGCGTAGGGACGGGCGCTAAATTATTCTTGCCGGGTGGAGTGTGAGTTTGCACCCTATGGCTGGAAGCCTCGGCTCTCGCGCAGGAACTTTATAGCTTCCGCAATTTCGCTTTCCCCTTTGGCTTCGTCACGGCGACCAAGAAACCAACGCATTGCCAACAGAACCACCACCACTTTTAGCAGGTTTGGCATTTGGCTGAGTTTATCACGCTGGCGAAAGCTGTAACGGGCAAAAGCCAGCGATGTTTGCGGTTTTTTAGCAGCGGCTTCCCGCTCACTTTGAGTCTTGGCAGCTTGCTTATCAAGTGTTTTGATAGCTTTCTGCCCGGTTGCCAGAGTCTTTTTATCTACATTAACTGATTTTGCCATAAGATTCTTTCCTGTTGTAAGGTTAACAGATGGAGTATCTTAGCATTTTAAGTAGCAGGGCGCAAACGAGCGAAAGCCAATTGGGATTTGAGGAACGCTCAAAGTCGGGCAAATATTTCCGACTTTGAGCAATAAGAAAAGCGATTTATACGGAAGTGGGCAACGGCGCAACTGTATTACCGGAACTGGATTTGCGTTCGCGGCGTGCCACGCCTGTTTCGTAAGCAGCATCCATTACCGCTTTAGCTACACTTACACCCACCCGGCGATCAAACACACTGGGTATGATATAGTCTGCACTCAATTCATCCTCGGAAATGATAGACTGGATAGCGCGGGCTGCCGCCAATTTCATCTGGTCATTAATCTTGGTGGCTCGGCAATCTAGCGCACCGCGAAAGATACCGGGGAAACACAGCACGTTGTTAATTTGATTGGGATAGTCGCTACGTCCGGTCGCCATAACTGCCACATAGGGCGCGGCATCCTCAGGCTGGATTTCCGGAGTGGGGTTGGCGAGGGCGAACACAATCGGGTCGCGTGCCATTTGCTTGAGATGTTTGACGGTACAAGTATTGGGACCGCTTAAGCCCAAGAACACATCCGCATCTTTCATCGCATTCACCAAAGTGCCGCGTTCGCCTTCAAAATTGGTGTGTTCGGCGTACCATTCTTTGGCAACGTTCATATCTTCGACACGCCCTTTATAAACTGCGCCGCGTCGGTCACAACCAATGATATGCTGTACCCCTGCTGCCATCAGGATTTTGCTGCAAGCTACTCCGGCAGCACCAATCCCATTTACCACCACTTTTATTTCGCCGATATTTTTGTTGACCACTTTGAGGGCGTTTAAAAGAGCGGCTAACACCACTACCGCCGTACCATGCTGGTCATCGTGCATTACCGGAATATCGAGTTCCTCAATCAGCCTTTTCTCAATTTCGAAGCAACGCGGGGCAGAAATATCTTCTAGGTTAATGCCTCCAAAAGTAGGCGCTATGGCTTTTACAGTCTGAATTATCTCTTCGGTATTCTGCGTTGAGAGGCAAATCGGGAAAGCGTCTACCTGTCCGAACTCTTTGAAGAGCATGGCTTTGCCTTCCATGACTGGCATAGCTGCTTCCGGTCCGATATTGCCAAGTCCCAAAACCGCCGTTCCATCCGTGACAACTGCAACTGTGTTGCCCTTTATAGTTAGAGAATAGACCTTGCTCTTGTCTTCAGCAATGGCGTTGCAAACACGCGCGACACCGGGAGTATAAGCCATGCTCAACTGGTCGCGGGTTTTAAGCGGGATTTTGGAGTTAACCGAAATTTTTCCGCCCAAATGAAGTAGGAAAGTGCGGTCGCTGACATTGATAATATTCACATCTTCAATAACGGCAACATTTGAAGTAATTTCATCGGCATGTTGCTCAGAGCCGGCTGATACCGTAATATCACGAACCATTTTGTCACGGCTAGCCTGTACAATATCAATTGCACCGAGGTCTCCGCCGGAGTTGGCGATAGCAGCCATTATTTGGCTTAACATCCCTACCCGGTTAGGGATTTCGATTCGCAGCGTAAAACTGTAACTGGCATTCGGGGTGATATTCATTTTTTCACACCTGTAAAAGAATAATGAGGTTATGGGGACTTCTCTTCACTTCTTCGTGGATTATCAAGATTATAACATACCGCAGCTAGGTGTGAGCGCAGTAAATATAAGTTTAAATGAAGTAAACGTGATTATTTCGTCTTGATTTAAGCTTGGGCAATATGCTAAAATAATTGGTGCATATTTGTGCAAGATGTACATAAAGATGGAGGAAATTTGATGACTCTCGCAGCAAACCGCCTCAATGGTGAGGCAGCGGCACTGTCGCCTGCTAAGGAGACAATACCATCGTATTCAAATGAAATAAATAAGGTAAAAGAAACTGTTATAGCACGCTCACCTTATGAGATAGCGCAAGAACAGTTTTTTTATGCGGCAGATAAATTGTGTTTGGATGATGGCTTGCGGGAAATATTGTCAGTACCGCAACGTGAATTGAAAGTTAATTTCCCGGTACGTTTGGATGATGGGCGTATCAAAGTGCTTACCGGCTATCGGGTGCATCATAATAATGCGCGTGGGCCGGTTAAGGGCGGGATTCGCTACCACCCCAACGTTTCAATGGACGAAGTGCGCGCACTTGCAATGTGGATGACGTGGAAATGTGCGGTGGTAAATATACCTTACGGTGGGGCAAAGGGCGGGGTGGTGATAGATGCTACCCAATATTCACAGCGTGAACTGGAAAGATTAACTCGCCGTTTTACAACCGAAATCTCTATATTAATCGGACCTGAAACCGATATTCCTGCTCCCGATGTGGCAACAAACCCGCAAACGATGGCATGGATTATGGATACCTACTCGATGCACCGAGGCAAAGGTATTACCGGAGTGGTTACCGGTAAACCGATTAATACAGGTGGTTCGCTAGGGCGCGTGGAAGCGACCGGGCGAGGGGTTAGCGTATCGGCGCGAGAAGCGGCGAAGACAATCGATCTTCCACTTGCCGGGACAAGAGTGGTGGTACAGGGCTTCGGGAATGTAGGTTCGGTTTCGGCGCGCCTGATGCATGAGTTGGGTTGCAAGGTGGTGGCGGTTAGCGATGTCTATGCAGGTCTTTATAATCCGAAAGGCATAGATATTCCGGCGCTACTTGCCTATACCCGTACCACTCCGAATAATACTATATTGGGTTATCCGGAGGCTGAAGCTATTTCAAATCTCGAAGTATTGACCTTGCCCTGCGATATTCTGATACCGGCAGCGCTTGAGAATCAATTGACCGAGCAAAATGCCAATCAGGTGCAGGCACGTTTGATAGTTGAAGGCGCGAACGGTCCCACTGCCCCCGAAGCCGATCACATTTTTCGGGATAGGGGAATCTTATTGGTTCCGGATATTTTAGCCAACGCAGGTGGGGTGACGGTCAGTTATTTTGAGTGGGTGCAAGATCGGCAGGCTTTTTTCTGGACGGAAGAAGAAATTAACCGGAAACTGGTTGATGTTATGGCAAATAGCTTTGCACAGGTATATAGCATTTCGCAGCGTGAAAAAACTGATATGCGCACAGCCGCTTATTTGCTGGCGATAGGGCGTGTGGCGGACGCAACCAGCATACGTGGAATTTATCCTTGATTATGATTGATTTCGCAGTTATTTTGTGGCTCAAAGCGACGAGTGTAAAGCTCGTTGCTTTTATTTTATAGTAGTATTTATGAATCTAGTTTCGGTTAAAGAGTTTAACCAAAATAAGAGCTGAGTCTCTAAAAGACGATGTGAGCGGGATTGTAAGAAAGGCTAGGCTACTTCATCTTCCAATAATAATATTGGCATATTGGTAGCGCCATCGTTTTGTAAAATACCGTTCAACAGCTTCATATCATCTTGGCTCTTTTGAAGCTCGCCCATTATTTTAACGAGTTCGACTTTAAGTACATCAAAGTCTTCGGGAGTCATGTTACGTACTGAGCCACATAACTCTAGTGTAAGTGATGCAGTAAGCAGATAATTTGCGATTTCATGATTATATTGGCGCAGCCGTTGAACAACATTTAGCGCGACAGGATTTTTACTCATTGTGCTGACCCCAATGCAAAATAGTAAGAATGTCTTTAAAAGCTATTTACCTTTAACCGATCTATCTACCAGTTGCACCCTATATCAATAAATATATTTTAATAGAATTAATGTTAATCTACTATGAGAACATGGTCATAGGAATTAAGTACTAGAAAGGATTATTTTTGATAAAATCCCCATGTAAATTTATTTATATTGATCTTATAAGTTGGAATTAAGGAAACAAAAGATGGCATTTGAGCAACTTTTTACTTTGGAAGATGCGCTAGCATTGTTACCTCGCTTGCGCAATCTACTACAGGTGTTAATGGCAGCAATGGAGGAGTTTAGCGCGAAGGGTAACGAATATAAGGCGTTGGATGATAGCAAGGCGCATGGAAACGGATATGAAGTTAAGAGAGAGGGGCTAACCTCGCGCCTTGCTGAGTTACGACGCTCAATTGATGAGAATATCGAAGCAATCAATCAGATCGGTTGCCAGGTAAAAGACTTAAACTTGGGGCTGGTAGATTTCCCGGCGCGTCGGGCAAACGGCGAGATAGTTAATTTGTGTTGGCGTATGGGCGAGGAAACCATCGAATACTGGCATACGCTCGATACAGGTTTTATGTCGCGGAGACCGCTCTCGGAGTTTTAAGATTTAGCAGCCCAAAAGGCGACGCGCTAATTCTAACGCTTCTTCTGTGCTGCTGATTTCGCCAACTGCCTGACTTTCTTCGATTTCACGTAGGATTTTGCCTAGTTGCGGTCCCGGTTCAAGTTTCAGTTCCTGCATTAGTGCATGCCCGTCCAACAGACGCGGCTTGCCAATCAGTTTTTCCTCCACCGAACCCAAATATTTAAGGGAAAGCCTATCTATAAAATGGAGATGATGCTCCCAGCTTTTTAGCTGACGCGCTTGTGCAATCCAAGGACCGACTACGGCGGCATGATCAGCCAGCGAGAGCGGCATCATTTCAATTTGCACCGGGTCAGTATCTTTGAGAAAGCGAAAAATAGCGCGATTACTGACTCCACTGCCGCTTTTCACATCGTAATTGGCTTTTAGCATACCAATACGCATATGGTTATCTACCAGTGTAGCGATGCCTTCGATCATCTGGCGGCTAAAATGGAAGCGTTCAAGGATGGCGCGTGCCATTTGCGCTCCTACCTGAGCGTGATGGTAGAAGTGGATTTCACCTTCGCTATCCACGCTACGCGCGCGAGGTTTGCCCACATCGTGGAGCAGTGCGCCCCATAGCAACCACAAGAGCCGTTCCTGTTCGTGGGCGTAGAGTTTTGTGATAATCTCTTGCCAGTGGCTGATATAATTTTCAGGTCGTTCTGCCAATATCATTTCATCGAGGCTTTGCCCACGATAGTTAGGACGCACCAGCCATTCCACCCGATCAACCGTTACCAAGCTGTGATTCCAGACATCGTAATAATGGGCGTTCATCTGAATATTGCCTTTGCCCTCGTCCAGTTCAGGGATGAGCAGCGAGAGCAACCCACACGAGTCGAGCAACCGTAAGCTGTCAATTACGCCACCCGCCAGCAGGATTTTGTTTAGTTCTGTCGCGCAACGTTCGCCCGCTGATTGTTTTATGAGCGGGGCGTTGCGGCGGAAAATTTCGAGCGCATCTGCAGTAAGTTGCCACTCCGATTCGAGGTTGGAAAGCTGTGCTTTAAGGCGGACTCCCCGCAGCATACGCAGAGGGTCACTGATGATGTTTGCCTCGCTGATGGGGCGAATCAGGTGCGCTTTTATATCTTCCAGTCCTCCGCACAGGTCAATTACGGTTGCTTCCAAACCATGCTCAAGGAAATCGGGTAGCACAATGGCAAGGGCATTGAGCGTGAAATCACGCCGTAGCAAATCGGCAGTAAGGTTGTTTTGCTGAAGGGCGGCGAAATCGAAATAGAAATGTTCATTGTCTGATTTAAAAACTATACGCGCCACACCGTTCTCGGTATCAAGCGGGAAATAGGAGATTTGCCAGCCCGGTAGGTGCGTTTGGACGGTGTTGGAGAAACGCCGCGCAAGTGCCAGCACTTCGACAGGCGAACCGCTGACCGCTAAATCGACATCATCAGCCAAGCGGGATAGCAAGGTATCGCGCACCCACCCGCCCACCAACCAAAGCGAGTCAGAATCAAATAGTTGGGTAGCTATTTCTAGCGCTACTTTTTGCGGTTCAGAAAGAGGGTAGGACATGAATTTGCTCAGTTTTTGCGCTTATTACTACGGTTGTTGTCGTTACGGACGAGCGGTTGCGCAGCGCGGGTTTTAGGGCTAGTTCGAGTCGGTTTTTTCACCTGCGTCAGTCCTTGCGGTTCGGCTAAGACGACAACTTCATCGGGATTATAATAGCTGATTTCGGAATAGGGACCAAAATCAGGATCGCTGAAGAAATAGGCACCTCCGCTTTTCGCCTGTTGTTTTTCCATTTTTACAACAAAATGCCATTTGCCAATTCCGCTACCTACTAACCAACCCCCCGCAAAACTGCCCAACGAAAGACCAACTAGATCGGTCAGGATGTAGGTGAGGATTAGCACCGCAATAAACACCACTACCAGACGAGTGATTTCATAGTTCATGTAGGGTAACCCGTTGCGGGTTGGCTCGGCGGCGGGTATTTTATTAAGTCGCGTGATTTCGGTTTTGTTCCAGTTTTGTTCTTTGGTTAGGTTCATGTAAATTTGGCTGGTGAGCATAACACGTAAAAAATACCAGCCTGCACCAAAGCCTAGAAACGAGACAAGCGCACCGATGAGCGACTCCCCGATTAAAGCCGAGCTTGGAAGTAGCAATATCCACGCGCCTGTACCGACGATTGCTACTACTAAGCCGCCTATAATATTATTCATTGCCACTTTGCGTATGTGATTAAGCCCGTACATTGGTTTGTTTCTCTTTCAAGCCTATATTATTTTGTCAGCCCTCACCCCAATATTATCCGAGCTTACGAGGGATTTGTCCAGCTTATGCTATAATCGGCTTATGTATTGCACTCAACTGCATCTCAAAGATTTTCGCAATTACAGCAAGCTGGACTTGTCGCTTTCACCCGGTTTGAGCGTGTTTCAGGGTGAAAATGCGGCGGGTAAGACTACCCTGCTGGAAGCGATTTATATGCTTGCTACTACTAAATCGGCGCGTGCCGGAAGTGATCAGGAACTGGTGAATCTGGCGGCAGAACCTCAATTTGGCGTGCCTGCTTTTGCTCGCCTTCATGCCAACGTGCAGCGCACCGATGACGAACTAGAAGCGGAAATAGTGATCACCCGTGATGCTTCAGCGGGCGAAGAACTTGAGCAACCTGTCCCGGCGCGCAAACGTGTCAAGCTAAACGGTTCTGCCAAGCGGGCGATGGACTTGATCGGCAAGGTAAATGTAGTGCTATTTTCGCCGGAAGACCTCGATTTGATAATCGGTGCACCGTCGCTGCGCCGCCGCTATTTTGATATTACCCTTTCGCAAGTAGATCACCGTTATCTGCGCTGTCTTCAGGATTATAGCAAAGTGATTGCACAGCGCAACGGTTATCTGCGGCAATACCGCGAGAAGCAAAAGGCTCAAAAGTTGTCAGGTACACTGCGCCAGAAAGAGCAACTGGAATTATCTATCTGGGACGAGGAACTGGTAAAGGCAGGGTCGTACATCATAAAGCGGCGCTATGAGTGTGTTCAAGGGCTAAACCGCCGCGCCGCCTTGCTTCACTCCAATTTGCTTGGCTTGTTGGGTGATAGTATTACCCCCGATTTTGAATTGGTTTACCAGACCAGTTTTGAATTTACAGAGGGGGTTGTAGAGAATGAGGGGCAAATTGCCGCCGCTTTTACCGCGCAACTGGAAAAGGTAAGGGTGCAGGAATTTGCGCGAGGCGTTTCGTTGGCAGGTCCGCACCGGGACGATTTGAGTTTTTTGTATGAGGGTAAGAATCTGGCAGTATTCGGCTCACGCGGACAACAACGTACCGCTGTGCTGGCGTTGAAACTGGCAGAGGCAGGTTGGATGGAGCAACAAACCGATGAGCGTCCGATTCTGTTGCTGGACGATATTCTCTCCGAACTGGATGCAGGACGACGGCAATATGTGCTAGATACGGTGCTGGCAATTTCGCAGCAGGTATTAATCACCACCACCGATTTGTCGCTATTCGGTGATGCCGAGCGACTTAAGAAAATAGCTCAATTATATAAGGTGGAAATTGGCAGAGTCGTCAGGCTTTGAAGGTTTCATTACTCAGCTTCGATAGCGGCTACTATATCCCGTTGAATTTTTAATCTTTGCCAGCTATTCCAAATTATTATAACTAAAATGATTCCGATAAGCCCCCCGACTATCAATCCCATCCAACCGTTTGTCGCGCCTTCGGGGTTGGCGAAGCGCAACCACCAGAGGTCGAATTTGTCGTAAGGCGCAAGCTCGATTTTTTTTGTAACGGCATGCACTCGTTCGGCATCCCACCCGGTATAGTCCATTTGCAGGGAAGCGCCTCCGGCGGTACGGCTGAAGGCGGATGCAGCTAAAAACACTTGTCCGCGTAGGGGCGAGAGTTCGGGTACAAAACGCCAGTCCGGTTCAGCGTTAGCAGCGCCGCTTACATAGAAGTAATAGTTGAACTCAACCAGCGACCCGGCAATATTCACCAGAATCCCGGTGACTAGTACCAGTTTGAAGAACCAGCGCATCGGTTTGCTACGGTTTTGCAATAGCGGCAGCGCAAAGAGGAACAGGAAGGGCAGCGCAGGGTAAAGATAACGCGAACCCCATGTCCAATCGCCTTCCCAGTTCCAGAAGAGCGCATAAAAGATTAGGTAGGTCGTGAACAAACTCAGCCCGAAAACCGCCTCCGTTTTTTGCCTTTGCCAGAATGGTTTTAAGCCGAAAAGGGCAAGAACTAGACCGGGCGCATAGAGGAAGATACTTTTGCCGGAACTGAACAGAAAGCCGTAAATCCCGCCGTAAACAGAACCGAAGGCAAACTGGTCGGCTATTGCGCTATAGCCCGATTCGGTGAATTTGCCGTAGCGGTAGAAGTTGTACCAGAGTAGCAGTGCGGCGGTAGCCAATAAAGGTAGCGCCAGCCATAGCATTGCTTTTAGCGCATTATGCCGTCCTGATTTCATTATCAGGTAAAGCAGTAGGGGGAAAAGGGCAATAGCCGCTACCGTTTTAAAGAGAATGGCAGCGCCTAGCCAAAACCCGGCGCAGAATAAATGTCGCTTGTCTTGTCCTTCCAGCAGCGCGCCAAACATGAGCAAATAACAGAGCGTGACTAACGGTTCGCTGAAATCGAGATGGCTGTACACCCAACTCATCGAGGCGATGCCGTAGAGCAGCGTTACCGAAAAAGCGGAGAGCGTGCCGAATCCCAATTTTCTGCCAAGCTTGAATAGTAATAGTTGGGTAGTGGCGCAAACGAATAAGTTCAGCGTGCTAACCAGAAAACGAGCGGTGGCATCTTCGGCAAAACCGGTTGAGAAAAGCGAGAGCAGTTTTATGAAAAGAATAGGGGGAATTTCAACTAACGCTTGACCCAGACCATATTTGCCGTAGAGCTTGCCGTCAGCCCCACGTAGGGCGAAGCGAGTATCGTTACTATAGTTATCCAATGCGCCGCCGTTGCCTTCAATGAAGCTTCGAGCGGTGGCGTAGCTGGTAAAACCGTCACCACTGTAGAGATGCCCGCCGAAAGTTAGGAAGAAGAGTAACAAGAAGAAAATGAAAATACGCCGATTCAGCTTCGAGTTTTGAACTTTTAGTTTACTACCCGATACCGATGGCGCAAGGTTCATTTTCTTTAATCTGCCTAGTTTTCTTTCTGTTGTGTTGTTTCCTCGTCCTTGCGACTGCGTTCCTCATAAACTCGCCGTTTGGCGCGCAGCAATCTGCCGGTCATACCGCTTTCTTCTCCCGAAACTGGCTCGGGTTCGGGTATTTTAGAAGGGGCGCTTTTGGGCTGGGTAGGCGTTGCAAGCACAGTCTCAATTTTTGTCACCGGGCGAACAGGTATTTTAATACCTAAGACCGCTTCCTCTTCTGGATCAACTAGCGGAGTTTTTGCAGGTTGGGCTGTTGCGGGTTTTTCATCCACACGAGAAATCGGCGCGGAGGGCGTGCGATTGAAGCGGCGTGCCATCGCACCATAAACAGTTTCTTCCTCAGCTTCGGGCGTGGGTTCTGACACAACTTTGGGGTTAACCGACGCAGTTGTAGGTTTGGCTGATACTGGTGGGGCGCTATTGCGTGAACTGCTGCTGACAAAAGGTCGCGTTTCGCTGGCAACCCCGGATTTTGCGCCAAGTTCGCCGTTGTTGCTCAAGCTTGCGCCGGAACGATGCGTTTCGGTTTCAGTATGGTGCGCTCCAGTATGCGCGTATGCTCTTTCTTTTGCCATAAAGAGGCGACTCACTTCTGGACTGACCATTGTAGCTTCAAATTCGGCAGCCCTTTCCGGTTCTTCTTGTTTACGCTTGCGGAAGCCATTGAGAAGCGCACGCGGCGAGAGATTAACCCGTCTTAGCCCGATATCCAGCGGGTATAACAGCAATAGAAGGGCAAGCAAGATTGGCCATAGCGATTGACTACGGCTGGTGTGCTGCAAATTATCGTTAAACGCTTCTTCAGGATTGGAAAGGGTGTAGCCGCTTGTAAGGGAAGCTATTTCATCCAGTAACGGTTTGTTGGTACCCAATTGCTTGTATTCCGGTGAATAACTGGCGACTGCACCAACAGTTTGAGAGAGGTTGCCAACGTCCGCTACCTGTCCATTGTCCACCGTTACGGTGTTGTTGTTCGCCCCTCCTTGTACATTGATGATATAACTGCCCGTGTTTTTGGGGACAAAAGACCCTTCATAATGACCCGGGGCGGTTTGGGAGAGCGTAACTTCTTCGCTGCCACCGTTCAGGTTGCTGTTTACTACATTAGCATTTATATCCAGCCCGTTAAGGTACTGGCTACTATTATTTATAGCGTCGGCTGAGATTTGAACCTTGTTGCCTACGATTTTGGTACTAACCTGCATGCCTCCGGTTTCGCTTTCGGCAATAGTCCAGCGCACCGTTTGCGCCCAGAAGCGTGGGAAATCATTCCATTTTAACCAATCGGTAGCCCAACGCGCTTTTGCATCGCTAGTCCAAGCTACCACACGCCCAAGCCCTACCTGCCAGTGTGCCAAAAGCGGGTCGCCTCTGCCGGTGACAAGGGCAGTGGTGGCGAGCGGTTTTATTTTAGTGCCTACATAGCCCAACAGTTGGGGTGTAGCGGTAATCCCTTTCAAAATGGGGCTTGGCGCATTTACGGTAGGTATAAAAGGTTCTTCGATGATGTAGCTGCGGTAAGCAAGATGCGTTTCTTTGGTAAAAATTTTGGGCAAGTTACTGGGGTCGGTCACGAAATAATAACGCCCACCGCCTTGGTCAGCCAGCCCTTTGAGTCTTTTTTCATCCACATCCTCGCCCAACCCAACGGTGCTGATGGTAATATTGGCTTTATTTGCTTCCGCTATCAGCGCGTCATAGCTGGTATTGTCGGCATCCTGACCATCGGTAAGCAAGATTATATGCTTATTCTGGGCAGTGGCTTTTTTCAACTCGTCAACTGCCGCTGAAAGTCCGGTGGAAATTTGAGTACCGCCTCCGGGTGCAATGCGTCCAATTGCGCTAACCAGATTGCTAGGGTTGCCCATTGGAGCAAGATTTACCACCCATTGGGCAGTAGTATCGAAGGTGACAACTCCGACTTGATCCGAATTGTTTAGCTGAGTGGCGGCAAGATAAGCCGCATCTTTGGCGATTTCGATTTTAGGAACGCCCGAAGCGCCTGCCCCAGGTCCGTTGTACGCATCCGCCATGCTGCCGCTGCGGTCAATTACCAGCGCCATTGCTACGCTAGGCGCTTGCAATTTGTTGGGTAATTGAAGTTCCACCGGAAGCATTTCTTCAAGCGGGGTACGGAAATAACCACCCAATCCATAGCTTTCTTCGCCGCCAACTACAATCATACCTTTGCCTAAATTTTTGACATAAGCTTGGATGACATTCATGTTATTGGCAGTAAGGCTGCTGGCAGGTACATCTACCAACACCAGCGCATCGTATTGCGCTAGGTCGGTGAGGTTTGGGAAGCGTTCGGGTGGAATAATAGTCGGTTCAATTTCTCCGGCTGTGAGCGCATTCTGGAGATTAGCCGCTTCTTGTTCATCGGGATGTCCATCTACCAATAGCACACGGGGTTTACCCTTGACCACGCTATAGGCATTGGCTTCATTATTCTGGTCAAGAGTATCCCGATCGGGGATAATACGCACCGTGTAATTTACAAAGCCCTTGCTGGTAGCAGTTAGCGATTGGGTGAAGGTGTTACTGCCTTTTTTTAGAGTAACCTGACTTTCGCTTACTACTTGATTTTGCTGCAAAATATAAAGTTTGGTGCTACCCTCGTAGTTACTATCAATATTGACGGTTAGGCTGAATTGCTCACCTTCGCGCAAGTTGCTGGGGACACTGATATTACCTACTGCTACTTCAGGTCCGTCGGTTTGTTCCAATGGAACTACATCAATTTGGACTCCGGCTGCTGCCGCCAGCTTGGCAGCGCTACGCACTTCATCTAGGTTCTGGTTTCCATCCGAGATAAGCACTAAGCGACGCTGTGAATCGTTGGGCAGCATAGAAGTGCCAAGCCGTACCGCTTCCGCTAAATTAGTGTAATTTGTACCGGGAGCGCAGGTAGGATTATCAAAATGCTGCTGTTTGTCCACTACTTTTTCTATACAAACGTCTTGCCCGAAAACTGCTACGCCGTATTCCTGATTGCCCTTCATCTTTTCGGAAGCCTGCCGGATAAAGTTTGTACCCTGCTGCTTTCCGCCCGCACCTACGCTATCCGAACCATCTAACAGGAAGACCACCGCTAATTTATCGCTTTGGGTGATTAGCTGAATATCGGCTATTGTAAGTACCAGTAAGGTTACTATGAGCAGACGCACCCCAACGCTCCAACGACGATTGCGGCGACGTAAAAGAGTGCGAGTTGGTATCCTGTTTTTGCCGGGGCGTGCGATTAGATAGACCAGAGGCAGGAGTAAAAGCAGAAAGAGAGCTTGAGGATAACCAAAAGAGATATTGGGCATTGCATACTTCTCCAATACCCCATACGGGGCAAAGGTGGAACGATAAGTTTCCTTGCGGCATTATACATCAGCCCTTTGGAGAATCACAACCCTAAACCGGAAAATTCGATTAGTATCAAACTATTGTAACAATTCACCCCCTACCCCCTCAAGGGGGAATAGGAGAGAGGAGTTCAAGGGACACCCCTTGCCACCCCGCACATGGGTTGCACCCCTGAGAACCCCGCTCCGATTCCTTTAGTTACATAGGTCTATTTTCTATCTGCTTATAATTTGCAGGCGCAAAAATAGCTGGTATTAGCTAGGGGGCAGCCCCTTCAAATTTGAAATGGGCGAGAGGGGTATAAATCGCGCCATCGGGTAGTAACGTACTTTGCATTAATACCGCTTCCTCAAAGCGGTAATGCCCAAAAGAATTTTTGCCGGAAAAGGTTTGAAGCAGTTGTCCGAGGCGGCGTTTTTCTTCTGCGCCGATATCGGGAACGCGCCCCAAGGTTAGATGTGGTGAGAAAGGGCGCGTTTCGGGGGCAAAGCCAAGCGGCACAAGACTTTTTTCTACTGCTTGTTGCGCTGCCGCTAACGCTTTGAGGTTGCCATCCAGTCCAACCCAGATTACGCGAGGGGCATCTGCTCTGGGAAAGACCCCCAACTTAGCGGCAATTAGGCTAAACGGTTGGACAGGAGCAAGCGCATTTTCGGTTACAGAAATGATTTCGGGAAGGCGGGGGGCAGCTACTTCCCCCAGAAATTTTAAGGTGAGGTGGATACCATCCGGGCGCACCCAGCGCACCTTACGATTCCGGTCGAGTTGTTGTAATTCGGTTATCAGCGTGGTAAGCTCTTGCTTGAGAACGGGTGGTAATTCCAGCGCCACAAAACAGCGGATAGTTTCTTTATCGTTCATAATTTAGACCAGACAATAAGACAGGGGTCTACCCCATAAGCGTATAGTTAAGAGAATCACAAATAGAAAGAGGTGAGTTCCTCTGGTAAGATGTAAGACTCTTCAACTCTTACTACAAAACCAAAGGAAACTCACATGCCTAGTATAGACGAAATAGTTGGAGCTTTGCAAAAAATATTTGGGGAACGAGCCAAAGCACTAGCGAACGAGCAAGGAGTGAACAAACGCAGCTCGAAAATCACAGGGACAATTTTGGCACTGGTGTTGGTAACAGGCTTTATGAGCCAGCCCGGCGCTAGCCTTAACCAATTGAGCCAAATAGCCCAACAATTCGGTGTAAATGTCACCCGCTCGGGGTTGAGCCAACGCTTAACCTCAGTGACAGTGGAGTTTTTACGCTTGCTATTCGAAGAAGCGCTACAAGTGTGGCAGCAGCGAGAAGGTTTGTGGTTGGAACTGTTTGAACCTTTTAGAGGAGTGTACCTGATAGATAGCACTCATATAGGGCTAGCTAACAAACTGGCGGATAGTCAGCCTGCCAGTGGTGGACAGGCTGGCAAAGCCGGTATGAAGTTACAAATAACCTATGATTATTTGCAGCAGCAAGTGGAGGTTGTGACGGCACAAGCGGCGCTGGAACCAGATCAGAGCTTTGAAGATAAGTTGGAAAAATTACCGGAAGGCAGTTTGGTACTGTTTGATTTGGGTTATTGCACCCTGGAACGGCTAAAACGGCTGATGGCAGCTCATTATTTTGTGAGCCGCTTGCCCCCCAAGGTGCATTTGTATGAGCAGGGGAGTAACCAGCCCCTGGCTTTAGGGTCGGAATTAAGGCGCAGAGGAGGTACCTGCGCAGGAACAGTAATAGAGTTAAGAGTGGAAGTAGGGCAAAAAGAACGGTTGAAGTTACGGGTAGTGGCACAAGTGCTACCGCAAGAAGCTTATCTCCAGCGGTTGGCGCAAGCGAAAAAGGTTAGCCAACTCAAAGGGCGGGAGTTGAGTGCCGCGACAGCTAAGCGGTTACGCTGGAACTTGTATCTAACGAATGTGCACGAGAGCCTGTTAAGTGGTTATCAGGTGGGTATAGTCTATCACTTGCGCTGGCAAATCGAGTTACTTTTTAAGCTCTGGAAAAGTGGTTTGGGACTAGCACAGAGCGGCAACAAGAAATTGAGCCGGGTATGGTGCGAAATCTATGCCCGGTTAATTGGCTACACCCTGCTGATCTATTTGAGTTGGGGAGTAGCAGGGAGTGAAGAAATGGGGGAAGCGGAAGAAACCAACTTGGTGGAAGCACTGGTGGGATCATCAGGAGGAGAAAGCAACCGTCAATGGCAAGAAACGGACAAAGCGAAGTTAGGCAGGGCGAAGCCCCTTATATTGCAGGCGCTCATAAAGACAACGCGGGAGTTGAGCCTAACGAAAGCGCTTCAGACCTTAGGTACAGAAATCGTAAGGCTGGGCAAAGCCTTGCTGAGAGGTAAAGACAAGAAAGTAAAGAAATTGATTAAAAAGCTCAGGAAAAGATGGGGCCGCTATAGTTTGAAAGAGAAAAGAGCAGATCGCCTCACTAGTTACCAACAGATTAGCCAAATTCAGTTAAGCACCCGCGAGCTACATGCTCCCGACCTTACACTAATATGCAAAGTTGCCTGATTTTAACTTGTGAAAGGCTTAACTATACGCCTATGGGCTAACCCCCTGTCTGAAAATATTTTTTGTAGATTTAGGCCGTTTCCCGATAACGCTGTACGCGGAAGATCAGCAACATTATTACTAACCCGGCTATCAGGCTCAGGAAGGAGGGCAGATAAGGCGCGGCATGTGAGAAAAGATTAAGCAGGTTGCGCCCGTAGCTCATCAAACCGTCCTGCGTGTCCAGTATCCAGTAAATCAGCCCGAATTTATCGCCGTTCAAAAGCGGGGAAAGCACGAAGAACCAAGCTAACGCCCCAAGCCCAATCAGCAAGGAAACCCAACCCAGGGCAAACAGGTAGAAGCCAAGACGACGGTTTATTGGCAGGGAGTCTTCATCCTCAATATCGGGTAGCGGTAGAGCGGTGGGCGGCGCGTATTTAACGCGAGTTGCCATCATAACCTGTGCTTCCGCCGGTTGTAGGGCGGCAAGCCTCGCCAGCACACGTTGGGAAGTATTGCGCGGCGCTTTCAAAACCGGACGCTCCGACAAGACCCGCTCAAGGGCATCATAATAGTGGATATGAACCCCTGAAACGTTGCTATTTTGGTTGTTTTCTTTCATATCCATATTTACCACCCCAAAGTCAACTTAGAATACCCTTCTGGTTTAACTCAACCAACCGGGTTTTGAGGAGTGCTTTGGCACGATAGAGATGGGTTTTTACGGTTCCCACCGGAATTTCAAGTGCGGTAGCGATTTCCTCGTAGGATAATTCGTCCGAATAATATAAAACAATTATAGCGCGATATCGAGCGGGAAGCGCATCTACCTGATTCCAAATTATATCGCGCTGTTCACGCCCTTCGTATTGGATGGCGGGTAAGTCGCTTTCATCGCCTGGTAGATTAGCCAGAATATCATGTTCTTCGTTATCCTCTCCGCTGTACCATTCAACCGAAACGGTTTTAGGGTTACTACGGGCAGAGCGTAAGCGATTCAAACAATGATTATGGGTTACACGATAGAGCCAAGTGCTAAATTTGGCATCACCCCTGAACGTGGGTAATGCTTGCCACGCCTTCAGGAATGTTTCCTGCGCGGCATCATCGGCTTCTTCGGCGTTTTGCAGGATTCGGAAGGCAAGATTGTAAACCCGATCTTGATGCAACTCAATAAGCGCGGCAAAAGCTTGCTGGTCGCCTGCTTTGCTTCGCTCAATTAAATCTGCTTCGGTCGGGGCGGTTCGCGCGGTCTGCGCTGCCACTACGTGATAGGGGTTCGCCCCGACCTGTGTGTTCAAGCGATTTGGTTCGGTCATTCTCGCTGCCGTTTGTTTACCCTTGCGGGCGGTTAGTGTATCTACTCCACTACGGCGTAGCGCTAACGAAAATCCCATTGTGCCTTACCTGCCATACTATCATAGTAACTTTAGAGCGACAAGGAGATTTTGACTTATCCCGTTTATCGCAATAAAAAAACCTCTTGTCGCGTCCTACAGATTAAGACACACAAGAGGTTTGATTTGTTTCAGCGATTTTGATTATTCTTCCAAAGCCCATTCTTTAACGGCGCTGCTGTATAAATCACCGCCATGAGCGTCACATAGCACTACGGCCGGGAAATCCACAACTTCGAGGCGATGTACCGCTTCTGCCCCTAGGTCGGCATAGGCTACCACTTCGGATTTTTTGATGCACTTTGCCAGTAATGCGCCCAATCCACCGATAGAGCCGAAATATACCGCCCCATGTTTTTTGAGAGCATCTCGGACGGCTTCGCTGCGTTTGCCCTTGCCAATCATGCCGCGCAAGCCCAACTCTAGCAGTTGGGGAGTGTAGCTGTCCATGCGAGTGGCGGTGGTGGGACCTGCCGAGCCGATAACCTGACCGGGCTTTGCCGGACTAGGTCCTACATAGTAGATTATTTGACCGTTCAAATCTACCGGCAAGGCTTCGCCACGTTCCAACGTTTCGGAAAAACGCTTGTGGGCGGCATCTCGCCCGGTGTAAAGTGTGCCTGTTATAAGCACCTGATCGCCCGCTTTAAGTTGAAGCGATTGTTCTTTGGTCAAGGGCGTATGGATTTTTACCGGGTCTTGTACTACGCTCATATTTATCCCCCTGAAGGTAATGCGCCACCAACAAGTAGCGCGGGTTATTTCTTTAGATTGTTACGCTAGCACGCCTGACCGCATGGCATTGCAGGTTGACGGCAACTGGCAGTGAGGCGATATGGGTTGGGAAGGTTTCAACGTGTACTGCCAGAGCGGTAACGCGCCCACCGTAACCCTGCGGACCTACGCCGGTAGCGTTGACCTCTTCCAACAATTCCCGCTCGAACTGGGCGATGCGCTCGTCTGGATGCGGCGAGCCAACTTCGCGAAGGCTGGCTTTCTTGGCAATCAACATAGCTTTATCGGCAGTGCCGCCCACGCCCACGCAAACTACCAACGGGGGGCAGGCGTTTGGTCCCGCCATTCGTACTGCTTCCACTACCGCTTTTTTAACGCCTTCTGCGCCCTGTGCGGGAGTAAGCATATAGAGTTTGGTAGAATTTTCAGAGCCGCCGCCCTTGACTATCAGCTTCAGATGTACTTGGTCGCCCGGTTCAAACTCGTAATGGGTCATAGCGGGAGTGTTGTTGCCGGTATTGGTACGATTGAAGAGCGGGTCTTCTACCATCGAAGCGCGTAGATAGTTTTGCTTATAGCCTTTGCCTACCCCCGCTTGAATAGCTTCTTCTAATTCGCCGCCGATTATTTTTACTTCGGTGCCAACATCGGCGAATACAATTACAAAGCCGGTATCTTGGCAACTTGGCACTTGTTCGGCGCGGGCTACTTCCTGATTCTGGTCTAGCAATTGCAGGGTTCGCAAGCCGCGTGGTGAGGCTTCTTTGGTTTGAGCTACACGCAGGGCGGTTACGAAATCCTGGGGAAGTTCAAAATTTGCAATACGACAGAGTTCTGCGACAGCGTCGCTGATGGTGGATACTGGTATTTCTCGCATACCAAGGCTCCTGTCTATAGGTAATGTGAAGTTTGTCTCAATCTGTGACTCAGTATAACCCTTATGGTGGTTGTAAGCAACGTTAAGGCAGGGCATGCAGGATAGGCAGGTTCAATAAAAATCATCATAAGCATTGATTCCCGGCAAAACGGAATGAAAAAGTATGACAATAGGCTCTATAATATTGGATATTGCTTTGCATAAATGGGCGTAATATTCCGATAATAACAGGAGAATTAGCTGGAAATGGATTTACCTTTAGCCGGGTTGAGGGTGTTATCGCTGGAACAAGCAATAGCTGTGCCGTTGTGTACACGCTACCTTGCCGATATGGGCGCGGATGTAATTAAGATTGAGCGACCGGAAGGAGGCGATTTTGCGCGTCAGTACGACAGCGCCGCTGGTGAGAATGTAAGTAGCTGGTTTGTGTGGGCGAACCGGGGCAAGCGCAGTCTCGCACTGGATATGAAGCAGCCTGAAAGCCTTGAAATTGTACATAAACTGTTGGCACATTCAGACATATTTTTGCAAAATCTTGCGCCGGGTGCGGCGGAGCGGTTGGGTTTGGGAGTTGAGGCTTTGCGCCAGAAATACCCGCGTTTGATTATATGTACTCTGAGTGGTTATGGGTTGAGTGGTCCCTACCGTGATCGGAAAGCCTATGATTTGTTGTTGCAGGGTGAGGCTGGGGTGTACGCGCTGACAGGAACGGCGGACGACCCGATGAAAGCCGGAATTTCGGTATCGGATATTGCGGCAGGGCTGTATTGTTTTTCCTCAATTTTACTGGCGTTGCGGCAGCGTGATACCACCGGGCAGGGGAATGTTATCGAAACCAGTTTGCTCGACTCGACCGTGGAATGGGTTGCGCCCTACCTATATTATTCTATGTACACCGGGCGTACCCCTCAGCGTTCTGGTTCACGTCACAATGTGATAGTGCCTTACGGTTTGTATCGTGCCAAAAATGGCAGCGTAAATCTGGCAGTGCAAAATGAAGAACAATGGCGTAGATTGTGTCGGGTGGCGTTGGTACGCCCCGATATTGCCAGCGATCCACGCTATGATTCTAATGAGAAGCGGGTGGCAAGACGTGAGGAATTAGAGGCTTTAATCGAGGAGATTTTTAGCGAACTGACGGTGGAAGAACTCGAAAAGCGATTGGAAGAAGCGGATGTACCTTTCGGGCGCGTTAATAGCTTAGAAACGGTGGCGCAGCATCCTCAATTGAGGGCGCAAGGGCGTTTTTCCACACTACAAGTTCCAGACGGACGTATGCTGGAGGCGCTGGTGTCGCCTTTTGGGTTAGTAAACCTGCCACGGGAACTAAAAGCTGTTCCCGCGGCAGGACAACATAATTCCGAAATCCTGCGCGAACTCGAAGAATTCGAGGCATAAGAAAAACTTCTATATCTGTCAATAACGCAGATATGGCTCAGGATTAAAGCTTTTTACTTCATCGTAAAAAGGGGATTATCGGGTGGCGTGGTGCCGTTCAGGTGATTTGAAGAGTAGACTAATTTTTAATGCTTTTAAGGACAGCGTCTGCCATACGTAGTTCTTCGCCTAAGCGAAAATATTCAATGGTATCGCCTGCTTGCTGCGCTTTGTTCATCAGGCGGCGCAATGTTGACACCAACCCTTCCAATTCGTTAGTACTCATTTTTAAGCTCCCCGAAAGACGTTAAGTTAATAAAAAGGGAGACGGCTTATGCCGCCACTCCACGACTAAAATGTATAATTCAAGGGTACGGGCAGACTTGAGCTAAAAATCTCACTCACAATGTCTGTTGGCTTTGCTCTCCTAAAGTTTAGGTATAATTGGATTATAGCAGACAGAATTAAACGGTAAAGGGGTTAGCCGTCTTATTTTATTGTGTGAAATAATTTGCTATGATTAATTGGTTTTTAATAGAGGTAAATGATAGGTAAATAGTGGCACTTTTTACTAGACCCGCCGATTAATATTTGAGAACCTTACACGTTCATCTGAGCCGAAACAATTATTGTTGAGCCGAAACGAAAAACTGGAGGAAAAAACGTGTACAAGCTGAATCCTGATATTGAAACTGCGGGGGAATATATTGAAGAGGTTAAAGGACACATGAGTGAAAACGAACCTCGCGGGCGCGGCAGACCGCGCGGTTCCGCCCAGAACAGGCAACCATCCAGCGATAGTGAACTGGTGTCTGCCTACAAGGCAAGAGCGGAACAGTTCGGCGCACGTAGTGAGGAAGCGGCGGAAGCATTTAAACCTATTTTTGAGCGGTATTGGAACCAAGCTTATTTTTGGGCGTTGAGTAAAATCGGTGCGGTTTATGCCGAAGACTTGGCTCAGGATACTCTTCAGACCGTTTGGGAGCGCTTGAACGGACGCGAGGTGGTTACAAATCTGCGGGGTTTGGTGCGCCACTCTTTTGAACGCGAATATGCTACCCTGTTGGAAAAGCTTTTGCAAGGGCGTAAGTTGCAACGCGCCAATCGCCACGAGGAAGGTCAAGAAGAACCTTCCAAACTAAAAGGGGCAGTGGTACTTTCTCTCAATGTTTCTGCGCCGGGGGTGGAAGGTGAAAGCGCCGAACTTATTAACTTAGTGGAAGATGCCTCCGCAAATGTACCGGACTCGGCAATTCGGTTGGAGCAAGTCAGAGTTTTGCACGATTTGATTGAACAAATGCCGCCCAATTATCGCACACCGCTGGTTTACCAGTGGCTACTTGGCAAGAAAATCAAGGAAGTGGCGGATGAATTGGGCTTGACGATGGATCAGGTTAAACACAATACATCTCGCGGCATCGTATGGCTCCGCAAGCGCATGCCCGGTCAGGCGCAAGACTGGCTACTATAACGGCGGTGGAAAGGTTGTGAAAGTCATGGGAAGAAGCGAATTACCGGGTGATGAACAGACAATCAGTGAACGGGAAGAGTCATTGGCATTGGCGGTAGCGGAATTTCTGGCAAAGCGCAACGAAGGTCAACCCATCGAGATTGATGCTTTTGCGAGTCAGTATCCTGAGCTTGAAATTGAACTACACGAATGGTTAGTACTGTTTGAAATACCGACACTCGCCGGACGCGCCATGCCTGACAGGGGTAAAGCGTGGGAAAGGTTTAAAACTAAAGTTTTTACGGGCGAAATTGTCGCCAGCCCTAGCTTAGGCGAATATATGCAACAATCTGCCGCCTTAAACGCAGGTGAATTAGCGGGTAGCGGGCTAAGCCCGGAAGTGGTGGAGGCGTTGAAAAAAGACGCAACACCCTTGAATGATTTGAAGAATTATGGATTGGCAGATTATGCTGCTCTGGCAAAACGCTATGGGGTAAAGGATGCAGCTTTCCCGCGTTTGCTGAAATGGCTGAAAAACGCGGTGAAGAGCCTGAGTGTACCAGCAACGCCAACCATGCGGGGAATGGCGTTTGCTCGTGATAGTGAAACCCGCACGCAGAATTTGAGCGAGGCGGAAATCCTTGAGGCGCTCAAAGGGGAAGAAGAACAGGAGTAAAAGCTATGACAGGGTATAGGGGCGGCAGATGGTCGGGCAGACCGAACCTTTACCAGATAGAAGAACGCGCCGGCAAGCTCATCGGCGAGTTTAAAGGTAGGCTGGAAGAAGCCGGACTGGAAGTGCCGGACATTCCGCCTGTTCCGGTGGAATATCTGGCATTGACGCTGACTGATTTTACAGTGCGAGGCGTAAAGGCATTGGAATGTGACGGGCGTTCGCTTTCGGGCTTACTTGACCCGGAGGCAGGGGAGATTTTGTACGAAGAAAACGAATCGCAAACACGCCAGAATTTCTCAATTGCACATGAGCTTGGACATTACTATTTACACTATATTCCGGCGCTTGAAGTTGCCCAACAGCCTACCCTGTTCGAGTTGGAAGAAGAGGGCGCAGCGGAAGCCGTGCGCTTCTTTCGTTGCGATTCCACCGAAATGGAAGAAGAGCAGGATAGCGCCCTGAAAACCATATTGAACGATGCAGAGGCACAGGCGCGGCTGGCAAAGATTATCAAATTCAAGCAGCGTGCCGATCGGTTTGAATGGGAAGCAAACGTTTTTGCTTCCGGTTTGCTGATGCCTCGCGAACTGGTGCAATGGCTTAACAAAAAACATGCCGGAGATGTAAAAAGTATGGCGCTGGAATTAGGTGTTTCGGTTTCGGCAATAAACTATCGGCTAAATGGAATGGGCTTGCGCCAGGATGAATTCAAAGGGGTTCGTTCGCGCAAGGCAGAAAGCCGCAAGGGAACACCGGGACAAGGCACATTTTTCTAAACCGGAAGATAGAGCAGGTAGTAGCAACTTTGCGATTATATCCTGTGCTGGCGAGGAGAAACATATGCCACCTTTACTGGCTGTATTTCTGGTTGTGTTTTTGGTTACCCTACTGACTTTACATTCGCTATATGCTCGCCGAATTTCACGGAGGGCGTATTTTTTTAGTTGTACGCTTTTCGGTTTGCTAGTATGGCTTGCCGGATTGCCTAAACCTTATCCTTCACAGGACGCAGCCTTTGCCAGTTTGGGAGTATTGGGCTTGGTGGGGGTAGTAGCGGGTTTGGTGGGCTTGGCGTTGCACTGGTCAACTCTCAAACTCAGAAAACAGCCTCAGCCTGTAAATGGAATAATCCGAATAGCACGCTTTTCCTCTCGCAAAAGAGTGCAACGCGCACACCCATTACCTTCACCCGCTTCTACTCGCCAACTGGTCTTTTGCGCCGAATGCGGTTGTTGGACTACGGCGAACTTTACTCATAACCATTCCCGGCTTAGATAGGGCAATCTCGAATAAAACTTCAAAGGATAGGAAACGAGGTAAATGCCTCGTTTTTTGCTTTATGCTAAAATGAATCGATTATTAGCCCGTCCGAAACAAGAAAGAACGGCTTACTACAGGAGCGGTTATAGTGGAGAGAGTCACCGTAATAGGTTCAGGGCAGATGGGGGCTGGAATCGCGCAAGTATTTGCGCAGGCTGGCTTTAGCGTTTGCATGCAAGATATTAACGCACCTCAACTGGACGCGGCTTTTTCTCAGATTGCAAAGTTCATCCGGCGCGGCGCTGAAAAAGGGCAATACTCGGCTGAAACTGCCGAAGCCGCTATAGCGCGACTCACTGCTACTACCGCGCTGGAAGAGGCGGCGCGGAGGGCAGATTTGGTAATTGAGGCTGTCTTTGAAAATATGACGGTCAAAAAGGAACTTTTCGGAAAACTCGATGCTATTTGTCCACCTGAAACTATCTTCGCTAGCAATACCAGCGGTCTATCTATTAGCGAAATGGCGGCGAACTCAGGGCGGCCCGACCGCTTTGTAGGGATACATTTTTTCAACCCGGTTCCGCTCATGAAATTGGTCGAAGTGGTACGGGGGGCTGAAACCGCTGAGGATGTAGTGCAGCAGGCGTTGGAACTGGTGGAACGGTTGGATAAAACCGCAGTGGTTTGCGAAGATTCTCCCGGCTTTATTGTGAACCGAATCAATCGCCCAGTGTATTACGAATCCCAATTGCTAATTAGTGAGGGCGTAACCCCACAGGCGATTGACAAGGCGCTGGTGTTGGGCGCAAGTTTCCGTATGGGTCCGCTGACTACCAGTGACTTGAGTGGGGTGCAAATTGGGCTGGCGGTGAGTGAGAATCTGCAACAAGAGTTCGGCGACCCCAAATATCGCCCGATTCCACTGATGCGAAAACTGGTGCGGGCGGGGCATATAGGGCGACGAGTTGGCAAGGGCTGGTATCTCTACCCGGAAAGCAATAGCGAACCGCAACCACGTTGGCAGGATATAGAAGTGCCGTCAATGGTTGCGCCTGAGCGGATAGCTTTTTGCGGGGAAACGGAGGAAGCCCGCCGTTGGGGTGGCAAGTTTGCACAGGCGGGCTACCGGATAGTAGAACCCGGCGAGGCGCAGGTAGTGTTTGTGCCGGAAGAATACGGCGAAGATTACAAAGAGACTTTTAAAAGAGTGGCGCAGGCAGCGCATGAGGACGCTATACTGGTTTCGCTGAACCCCTTATCATCTGTCACGGAACTGGGCGCGTTGGTGGGTCGTTCCGAAAAAACGATTGCAGCATGGTGCCCGCTGGTGTGGGTGCATAGCAAGTTTTTTGAAATCAGTATGGGTATAGATACTGACCCCGAAACGGCGGGACTGATTCGCGCCCTGTTTGATAAAATGAATTACCATACGGTGGTGATACCGGAGGTTCCGGCAGGGGTGGTGTTAAGGGTGATAAGTTGTATGGTGAACGAGGCGGCTTTCTGTTTGCAGGAAAAACTCGCTACTCCGCATGATATTGATGAAGCCATGCGGTTGGGTATGAACTATGGGCATGGTCCTTTTGAATATGCTGATCGCAGCGGGCTGGATAATATTTTACAGGTGTTGGAATATCTACAGGCTGAAACTGGAGACCCGCGCTACCGCCCTGCGCCTTTGCTACGTAAAATGGTGCGCGCCCGGCGACTTGGTATGGCTGCGGGGCGCGGTTTTCATGACTATTTTTAAGAAAAGATGAGTAGTACCGAGGAAAGCGCCCCGCTGGAAACCGAGTCAGCGGCAGCGGTAGGCGAGGAAACATCGCTTCCTGTTTCTGACAAACCCCGCTGGACAGAACTGGCGCTGGTTTTTTCTGTGGCGTGGTTATTCTTCGTGGCGCTAACCCCGCATATTATTCAGTGGCTAAATCCGGTGACTGGAGATGAGCCTTTTTACCTTATGACTGCGCAGAGTTTGCTGGCAGACCACGATATAGACGAAACTAACAATTACAATCGTCACGATTACTGGAAATTTTCCCCATCCTGTGACGAAATAATGCACCCCGGTTGGGCTGCTTCGCTCTATGTACCGGGAGTACTTGCTCCGGGTTTGCGCATCTGCCTGCCTCCCTATGACGAAATTTCGGTAGACTTAACGCCCCACTTTTCTAGTCAGACAATTCGCAGCGGCAATTATACCAAACACGGGTTGGGACTCTCGGTTTTAATATTGCCAGCTTATGCGCTGGGCAATATTTTCGGCATCCGGTTGGTGGTGGCGCTATTTATGACGGCACTGGCGGCTTTGCTAGGGTTGAATCTTTGGATGTTGGCGTGGGAGACCACCGGAAAACGCTCGGTGGCATGGGCGGTATGGGTATTGCTGACTTTCAGCTTACCGTTATTCGGTTACGCCTTCCTGATATTTCCGGCGATTCCAGCCGCATTGTGTGTAATCTATGCCTTCCGACGCATCCGTTTAGCGGCGCAAGCGGAAGACAAACGCGCAAATAACGCAATACAAGCTTTCATGATAGGTTTATGTTTGGGCTTTTTGCCTTGGCTGCATTCACTTTACATAACATTTACTCTTTCGCTGGCGACTTATTGGTTGCTAGGTGGGGCTTGGCGTTTTCGGGCTGAGAAAAAACGACTGGTTGCTTACTTGCGTCATCGCGATAAAGTGTGGGGTTTGGCGGAATCGGCGTTGCTGCTGCTGCCCGTATTAGTGCTTGGAGGGCTGCTGGCGACTTACTATCTCTATTACTTTGGAAAGTTGCTGCCGAATGAGCAAGATCACGCCGGATTCGTTGAGTGGGTTAATGTGGGGACGGGTGTGTTGGGTCTCTTTCTCGACCAAAAATGGGGTTTACTGTTCTACGCCCCTATTTATCTATTGGCGTTGTCCGGTCTTGCTCTGCTGGTGTTGCCCACTACCAAACAATTAATTTCGCGTCGCAACCGTCAAGATTTTATCTGGTTGGCAATAGTAATATTACCCTATTTTAGCTACATAGCTCGGTACAAACAGTGGTGGGGCGAGTGGTGTCCTCCTGCTCGTTACCTGACACCCTTCCTGCCTTTGTTGGCGTTACCGCTAGGGTTGACGCTGGAGAGTTTGTGGAGAAACTGGCGTGGGCGCGCGCTGGTGAGCTTTGTAGCAAACTGGAGTTTTCTTGTTAGCCTTGCCTTTGCGATTAATCCAAAGCTCTTTTACCACTGGCAAGATAATCAACCCGCTAAGTTGCTGCTCTTTTTGCAGGATAATATCGCTTTCTTGCACTCTGCCAATATAGCAAGCTGGTTTCCTTCCTATGTGACGGTGCTTGAACCGGCACATGGGTTGGATAATACACCTATCCAGGCAATTTGGGTACTAATTTTTACGTTGGTAGGGATTGGCGCAGCATATTTGAGCGTACATATCCCTAAGAAGAAAAAACACTTACAGCCTTGAATTATGGTATCATAGCAACCTGTAGCCGGGTGCAGACGTTATAAAAGAGGTGAAAAATTCTGCCAGGCGGGTTTGAGTGAGTTTGATAGAAACCAAAGAACAGACAAAAAAAATAACATCCGAACCGTTTTACCGCAAAGAAATGCCGCTGGCGTTGCTGTTTCTGGCAGGTGTTTTGTTGCTGAAAGCCGGGCTTACCCTGCTGCTATACCGCAGCGGCTACCTCGAATATGATGGGGATGGCTTTACCCGCTCGGTGCATGCTTGGGAATGGTTGCAAAATCCACGACTAGAAGTGGATGCATGGCTGCCGCTTCAGTTCTGGCTTAACGGCTTTCTCATGAATTTTTGGTCAGATTTATACTGGCAACCTCGTGCCGTTAACCTACTGGCTTCCTGTATTACCACCTTAAATCTTTTTTTTCTAGCGCGTTGGCTGTTTGGCAAGGGCTACGGCTATGCCTGTGCTGCGTTGGTGGCTCTTTTCCCTTGGGAAATCAAATTTGGCATGAGCGGGATGGCGGAAAGCCTCACCCATATGTTTTTGAGCATAGGCGTGATGTGGTTCGCGCGTTGGCTGCAAACACGCCGCCTGCTGCATCTTTCATTTGGCGCGTTGGGTTTGCTAGGTGCAACCATGCTACGTTACGAAGCGTGGTTTTATAGCCTTGCCTTTTGCGGGATAGCGCTGTTTCTTGTCTTGCGAAAAGCCAAGTTCTCTTGGAAAATTCTGCCGATATTAGCAATACCCTTTAGTTTTGCCTTTATCTGGTGTCTGGCAAGTTGGCTACAACTGGGGAAACCGTGGGGTTTTGTCAGCCTGACCAGCGAGATTAATGCCACGCTGGCTGCCGATGCGAACCAGAATGCGAACCTGTTAGAGCGTCTGCTATTTTATCCCCGCACCATGTTTAACCTGATGCCTTGGCTCACCACACTAGCGGTTATTGGCACTGTGTTGTTGGTTATTCGAGTGCGGCAAGCGCGCCCATATCTCGCCTTAGTGTGGGGCGAGTTCTGTATATTCATTATTACCACCCTTCCAACCAATAATATTGCGCCGGGCAGCGCACGTTATCCGGTTTCTAACTTGCTGTTGTTGTTGCCGGTAGTGGTTTGGCTGGTGAGCCGTGCAGTGGCAATAAGCACAAAGGCACTCTTTAAAAGCGTTTCGGAACGGAAATTGCAATTAATAACAATACTTGGCGGTGGCGCAATATTCGCGGTAATGCTCGGCTTGTTTGCAGAGACCACATTAGATCGTGCCGACGCTTTCCCGGATGGGAATGTTCGTCAGGTGGCGCTATGGTTCAAAGAACAGACCGAAAGCGGGAATTTACCTACCAACGTGGTTATTCCGGTGCATTTCCCCAACCCGAAAGCGGCGAACGGGGGCGATTACAGCTATATCTATGCCCTAACGGTTTTGACCAATCGCCCGGATGGTTGGCATTTCCCCAATTCTAAAGCACAAGGCTTGCGGGTTATCTCAGAAATTGAAGGCTTTTCGCGGACGGTGGTAGATGATAAGCCCTATGCTTGGTTGCATATTGACACTGCCGGGAATAAACAAACGATAGATGATTTAAAAGGTAGATACCATCATGTAGCAAGCTACGGCGCTTTTTCGATTGTTAGCGGGCCGCTCTACCGTCCGCTTAGTGTAACGCCACTCGAAGGGACGCTTGATCAGACCTATATTTTTACCGGAGATGGTTACGACCCCAACGAAAAAATTTCGGTGTGGGTAAGCTGGGACAATCAGGCGCAGAGTTTGCCTATCGTTATAGCAGATGCACAGGGACGCATCACCATTACATTCAAGCCTTTTAATGCGGTTACACAATCCGTAACGGCGAAGGGTTTGCAGAGCGGGCGGCAGGGTTTTGCCGAGATAAAAGTCAAAGCTTAATTCAAGGAGCAACGGGGATGTCTGACGATACCGACCGTGAGCAAGAGCGCACTGCCTATCTCAAGAAAATGGAAGCGGAGCGCGGCTATTTGCTGGATTTCCACAAGCTGATGGCGCATTATGATTTGGATTTCCTCAAAAGTTACAATGATTTGCTGGCGGCTGCCTATACTTCCCCTCGCTTGCTGGATGCCCGCACCAAAGAATATATAATCACCACTGCAATCATCGTGGCAGGTAGCAGCGCGGAACACATTATCACCCACCTCAAAGTGCTAAAACGGCTCGGAGTAACCGCTGAAGAGGCTCTACAATTCCTCGAACTGATCTTGCCACCGGCGGGCGTACCCGTCTTTATGAACGCATTGGAGTTGTGGAAGCAGGTTTGGGAGGTCGAAAAATTTGACTAGAGTAAGCTCAGGTGCTATAATCCCTTCTTGCGCTAATAAATCCAAAATAATTGCGGAAGTAAGTAATAAGAGGTAATAGCTGAAATGTCTAGACCAGCATTAGAAATAATCAATGAAATAACCGCGCCGATGTTACGCAGCGATATCCCGGATTTTGGCCCGGGCGATACTTTGCGCATAGGCGTTAAGGTAGTTGAAGGTAACAAAGAACGCATCCAGCAGTTTGAAGGAGTGGTAATCAGCAAGCGCAACGGTGGAATCAATAAATGTTTCACAGTACGCCGTGTCGCTACTCACGGTATCGGAGTAGAGCGCACTTTCCTGATTCATTCTCCTCGCATCGACAAAATCGAAGTTGTGCGTCGTGGTAAAGTACGCCGTGCCAAGCTCTACTACTTACGTGGTTTGAGCGGCAAAGCTGCTCGTATTCGTGAGAAGCGAGAAAGTAAATAATATAATAAAAAGGACGCGCTTCGGGCGCGTCCTTTTTATTATTCTCCTGTTATTGTTTCCACCAAAAGAACAGCTTTTGCCACCAAGATTTTTTTATTTCCGGCGTTCTAAGACGCTCCTCAGCTTTTTGTTTGCTTCCTCTCAAGAAACCGCTATCATAATCGCTGCGAACAATGGTTTTGTACTGGAACATTGAACGACGATGTACCAACGCAAACGGCAACTCCATCCATGCTTGGCTGCCTTTTTCCACAAAGAAGGCTTTATGTTGTTTGATTAATTGTTCAACATAATAGCGATTTTGCCCTTCACTACTGGCGAATACCAGATTTACCGGCACTTGCTTTGCAGTTAAGTCTTCCAATAAACCAAACAAGCCGACTTCTGTATCGGCGGGCGTCATAATATCGCAAATTATGGTTAGGTTCGAAAGTGTATTGAGTTGGAGAACTGGCAAAGCACTTTTAGGATTATTTGCAGTATATATTGTTAAAATATCCGGGGAATCATCCTGCGAGAAAACGATGGGCATAGTAACCAGTAAGCCCAAAGCAGAAGCTTGTACTACCTGTACGTTTCGGCTAACAGCAGCGCATTGGCTTATGATGCTGGAAACCAGCAAACTACATATTTGGTTGCTGTCGTCAATGATGAGGATATGATTTCCCCATGCTTCAACCAATGGCTTTTCACTAGTCTTCTCAGACATATCTTCCATTGCTTGCTGACTTTGTTCTGTTTCAACAGTTTTAAGCATATTAGTATTTTTTATCTTAATACCCATACCCGTATTCAAAAGCCTTTATTATTTGGCTCTGTATAAAGCTTAACCTATAATCGTGTAATTGTGCAATTAAAATAATATTAAGAATATAGCCAAGTAGTCCTATTACCTTTTTCCTATGGAATCATTAATTAATCTTGTAGCGTAACTGACTTAAAGTTGTGGGATTTAGTAGGATTTCAGTTTTGTAATCTGCGCTAAAGTTGAATCAAACCTTTTTTAAGTGCTACAACAACCGCTAATGTTCGGTCGTTAACTCCTAGTTTCCGAAAGGCGCTTTTAAGATGGGTTCGCACCGTTTCCTCACCAACGATTAACACTTCGGCGATTTCGCGGTTACTCTGTCCCCTTGCTACTCCTTGCAAAACTTGCTTTTCCCGTTCACTTAAAGGCTCATCGGCTCGCATCTCTTCCGTTGCCGGGGCGCTGAGTTTGTTTAATACTTTGCGGGTAACGGCGGGGTGAAGGTATCCTTCTCCTGCTGCCACTTGCCTGACCGCCCTTATCAACTCTTCGGGTGATACTTCTTTCAGAATATAACCGTCGATGCCACTTTGAAGGGCTTCAAAGATGGTAGCATTTACCTCAACCCCTGTGAGGATCATAATCTTGCAGGAAGGCAAGCTCATCTTTATGATTTTAGCTGCCTCAATGCCGTTGAGATAGGGTAACTTATAGTCCATTAAGATGAGGTCGGGTTTTAGGTGCAAGGCTGCTTCAACCGCTGTTCTGCCATCGCTCACTTCCCCGCAAACCTGCATATCCGGCTCAAGCCCTAGTACCAACGATAACCCCTTACGCACCACTTGATGGTCATCAACTACCAACAGGCGAATTTTAGGAGTTTGGGAGGTTTCGGTTGGTGTTTGTTGATTCATAGTGTGGCTAAAGGCACTTTAAATGGTAATTTTGCTAAAAGCCGAGTGCCTGCATCGGGAGAGGAGTAAAGCAAGAAAGTGCCTCCTAGCTGTTCTAGCCGTTCACGCATCGCTGCCAATCCTATGCCACCGTTGGCTCTCCCAACCTGTGGCAAAATTCCGGTGTCAAAACCGACCCCGTTATCGGTGACTTCCAATTCTACGCTCTGCTCAGATTCTCGCAAACTGACTATGACTTGCGTTGCTCCAGAATGTTTAGCAGCATTGGAGAGCGCTTCCTGCAACAGGCGATAAAGCCCCTTCTGCACATCTTTTTCAAGATTCAGCTTTTGTCCACTAAATTGCAATTGGATTTTGAAAGGATAGAGCCTCCCGGCTTTTTTAATAAAGGTTTCAACTAGGGTGTTGAAATCTGTGTCGCCGTTTTGTTCGTTCCACAGATCATTTATTATAGCACGTACACTTCCAAGCATGTCAAAAGCGTTGCTTTTAAGGTCGTTCAGGCGCTCCCGCACATGCTCAGGCTCACGGTCGTATAATTTCAAGCAGGCATCAAGATTAAAGGCGATGCCGAAAACCGATTGTGCCACCACGTCATGCATATCCATCGCAAGGCGGGCGCGTTCGGCTTCGATTGCCAACGCTTGGCTTTGGCGCAGGCTACCGAGGGCACGTGCCAACTGATCTGACAACAAACTCAGCAATTTTCTTTGTTCCTGTCCATTACCGTTTGTGTCGGACTCTGTTACCAGTAATGCCCCGAATCGCTCATCTTTGTAGGTTAGAGGGATGAGCAAATGCGGCTTTCCCTTTATCTGAACTCGGTATATTCGTCCTTCGCTATCTTCAAATAGTAAGGCTGATTCTTGCGTGGTTTGAATTAAACCGGCGGCTTCCTCGTTTTTTAGCAATTGCAGGTTATCTTCAGAAGTATGTCCGAAAAATTGCCAGATATAACGTACCGCCAGATGTTCAACCTGTGCCGATGTATTGCCATCTTGCAACGCGCGGCTGAAAATCCCTAACTGTTCCAATCGCCTATTCGCTTGCTCTAGGTCGCGATTTTGCTCTTCTAGATTAGCGCGATATTGTTCTATAGTGGCAGCATATTTGCGAAGTTGGTTAGAGATCACCGATTGGTAGCCATATAACACTGCGCTGCCAAAAAATCCGGTTAGCAGTGTAACCGATACTAGCCAATTCCCCCCTTTTTCCGTGATATAGATGCTCAAGGTGAGGGCGAAGGCGTAGCTCACACTGAGCGTAGTAGCGCTAAGCAACGCTCCTCTTAAACCGTAGAAAAAGGCGCTTTGGAAGATCGGTGCAAGTGAATAAAGGTAAAAGGGACTCGACCAGATACCGCTCATACCGTTCAAGGCAGCACACAGGATTAATTCCAAACCCACCAGCAAAAGCATTTGCCTGCGATGGGTGCGCCAGTTCCGATTCAATGGTGAAAACAACTGGTAGAAGGTTTGTAGCAGGGTATTTGCCCACGCTATGCTATATAATAAGTAATTCAAATCGGTGTTGGTTGAGCCTGCCATTAGTAATGCTACCGTTGGCGGAATCATAGCAAAACAACGGTACAGCGCTATCAGTTTGAAAAAAGTAGCTTCTTGCGATAAGGGAACAACTCTGAGCAATTGCATTTCCTCACACCTTAAACCCATTTTATTATAATTTTAGGCAAGATAGATGTGGAATCAGCATAACAAGCTGTATAGAAGAATACAAGGCATGTGAAACTTAAACCCCCACTTGGTTCACAATTTCACCCACTTGTGGGATGAATAAAAATTATTTTCCACTCTATAATAGATTAGTTCTACACTGGAATGTACCTAGTTCTAAACCCGTAACAATTACTAAGCAAAATCGTTCAAGCCCCTAGCTCCCAAAATAGACTAAATATTAGGTTAATTTTGATTACCTTATTGTTGTAACCGAGGAGGTTATATAAATGCAGAAGAAAAGTTTGGTTGCGCTATTATTGGCATTGCTTTTGTTATTAGCCGGTCTTACATCGGCTATTGCCCAGACCCCTCAAACAATTACAATCCAACTTGGTGCGGAGAATAGTTCCGGACAAAATGGAACTGCTACTCTGACCGATATTGGTGGTGGTAAAACTCGTGTGGATGTTAGTATTACTCCCGGCGCTGCGGGTGTAGCGCAGCCTATCCATATTCATGATGGGGTTTGCTCGTTGGGTAGCGATTTGAAGGGGGTCAAATACCCGCTCACCAACGTAGTGGATGGTAAATCTACTACTGAAGTCAATGTCACCATCGCTAGCTTGTTGTCTACGCCAACCGCTATAAATGTACATAGATCTGCTCAGGAAGTAGCGGTGTATGTATCATGTGGTAATATCGTAGCATCCGCGGCTGCGGCGACTACCGCTTTGCCTGCAACCGGTGCTGGTGGTGGCGCAGTTGAAAGTGGCAATCCCTTGTTAGGTTACGGTGCTATAGCTGCTGCTTTAGTGGTAGCAATAGCGGGCAGTATCCTAGTGTTGCGTCGCAGAGCTAATCTGAAGTAAAATAGCGGCTTAAACGGACTATTGGAAGAGGGGCATCACGGCTTCCTGTACCGCTGTGGTTGCCCTTCATTTTGTGGTAATACATGAGGCTCATGAAAAGACAAAAATCGATTAACTTCTTACTTGCTGGCTTATTTTGCTGGCTGTTATTGGCAGCCTGTAGTGATGAGGCAACTCAAACCCCCGCTCCTACCACTACTGTTTCTAATACTCAAGCTGTTGTCAATATAACTCCTATCGCAACTACTGGGGCTGCCACTGCCACTTTACCTCTTCTGACTCAAACTACAGCAACCACCACAACCGCTGCAACCACAACTACCACATCTACTACCACGGTGGCTGTGACGACCGCCACAACGCCTCCGGTATCCAAACCTACCGCGACTGCTACAGTGGCTGTGACTACTATTTCGGTGGTGGGTAGCACTGCTGCTGAGCGTGGCAAAAATCTATTTATTCTGGTGGGCTGCGCAGCTTGTCACGGACCAACCGCTCAGGGTGCATATGGTCCAAAAATAGCGGCTACAAAATTAAGCTATGCTGAGGTTTTAATGCAAGTGCGCAATCCTAGACCTACCACCGGTAATTCAATGATTCCTTTTCGACAGGAAGAAGTACCCGATTCTCAAGTAGCGGATATTTACGCTTTCCTGCAAAGCCTGAACTAGCTTAAGGCAAACTCCCCGATTCTGTAGTAAAATCAGGGCGGTTATTACTTGAAACGATTGAGGCGTAAATTCTACGCTTTTATATAGGTGTCTGCCTTATGGTTGCAACTAGCGGGAAAGAAAACGAAACCCTGCCACTCCAAACGCCCCCGCCTCCTAGAAATAGGCGGTTTGGAATTATAGTAGGCGCAGTGGCGTTATTGTGTTTGGGAATTTTGGCGGTGGTAGGTGTTCTGAGTGGCAGTAATACTTCCCAACCCAAAAGCGCCAGTCCTACCGCTTTGGTAAGTATTTCAGCTACGAGCGTTGTTAGCAGTAACCAACCCTCTCAGAAGATTTGCGATTTGCTAATTGATCCCAAAGACCCGAACAGCCTTTATCTGGCTACTGCTGTAGGTTTGAAGAAAAGCAGCGATGGCGGCAAAAGCTGGCAGGATGTGGGCGATACGCTTCGGGGTGTGGCAGTATTGAGCGTAGCAATAGATTCTGATGATGCGCAGCGTTCTTTATATGCTGCAACCGATGGAAAAGGGCTTTTCAAAAGCAGCGATAGCGGCAAAAGCTGGCAAAATTTGGGGCTGGCAGGTCGTTCGCTGGTAAAAGTTATTGCGCGTAACAACAACTTGCTGGTAGCCGCTAACGGCGCTTTGAACGGGGTCTATTTAAGCAGTGATGGCGGCAAAAACTGGATACCGCCGACCGCAGGTAGCTTTCCCCCTACCTCGAATATTATCGCAATTGCGCTCGACCCGAACGTAAACCAATATTTATACATGACGACTTCCTACGCGCCGAATGAAAAAGCGGAAGATTGGAGTCGGGTGAAGATTTCGCGGGATGGTGGGGTTAGCTGGAACGCGCTTGGTGATTGGTCTGAAAACACCACTACTCCTGACCCACGCAGTACGCTGCGAGTTCTGTTGGCAGCGCCCGGTGAAAGAGTGTTTGCCGGGGATGGCGACAGGCTGTACCGCCTTACCCCTGACCGCAAGAGTTGGGTGCAAGTCGGTAACGGGTTGCCTGAGCGTGGGGTTTATGCCGTTGCTTCCGATGCACAAAGGCGCGGGGTGGTTTACGCTGCTACCAATAGTGGCATCTACCGCAACAGCGACGGTACGCGCTGGGTAAAGCTTACCGAGGGCGATGGTATTACGCTAACCGGAAATAGTCTCGGCTTGCCTTCTTCCAACCTTTTGATTAATCCTTTGCTGTTGACTATGGTTTCGCCTACTCGCGCTTCTGATGCCGTTTACAGCAACTCACTACTATTTGCCCTCAACCGTGACGGTAAGTTGATACGCTACGAGAGCAAGGATTTTGGCAACGGGCAATATGCCAATATTATTACCGATGGTTCGGTTATTGCCGACTTTTCGCTGTACGGGGGGGTAAATCCGGCAGCGCGGGTCGCTGCGCCCGATTCGACTGTTACCGATACTACCCGCTTGTACTTTACCGAAACCGGGCATTATATTTCGGGTGGCTTTAAGAATTTCTGGGAGCGCAATAACGGACGCAATATTTACGGCTTGCCTATTACTGAAGAATTTAGTGAGTTCGATCAGCAGCAGAGCGTTCGGCGCACGGTGCAATATTATGAACGCGCCAAGCTGGAATTTCTGCCCAATCAGCCTCCCGGTCAGGAAATCAAGGTGGCGTTGCTAGGCAAAGAGTCGCAAGCCGGGAAGTATATTGTACCTGCTCGCTTTGTAGCTACCACCAACCAGCTTGTTTACTTTGACGTGACTCAGCATACCCTTAAGGGGGCTTTCAAGATTTTTTGGGACAGTAACGGCGGCTTGGCGGTGTTTGGCTACCCTATTACCGAGGAAATCGAGGAGAAGGGCGCAGACGGCAAGACGGTTTTAGTGCAGTATTTCGAGCGCACCAAGTTTCAGATTATTAACGCTACCGTTTCGCTTGCCCCTTTAGGCGTTCAGGTGCTACAGGCGCGGGGCTGGCTCCCCAAATCCTGAGTTGTATAAGAAGGAGTTGAGTGTATGGACGCTTTCCACAGAATTTTATCGCGGCGTGAATTGCCCGAAGTGGATTTGACTAAAGGGCGCAGCATTGCCTATTCCCGCACCACCACCAGTCGTATTATGGAAGTGCTGGATGCGAACGGGCATGGCAATGTGCATGGCGGCGTGATTATGCGTATGGTGGACGAGGCGGCAGCGATTGTGGCAATCAAGCACTCCCAACGTCCGGTGGTGACGGTGCGGGTAGATCGCTTTGATTTTCTCGCGCCTGCCTATATCGGCAATGTGCTGTATATCTATTCTGCGCTGGATTATGTGGGGCGTAGCAGTATGGAAGTGCGGGTAGAGGTTAACACCGAGGATTTAATTACAGGTGAGGTGCGGCATGTCGCCAGCAGTCAGCTAATTTTTGTGGCATTGGACGCTAACGGCAAGCCTACCCCTGTACCTCCGCTTGAACCAGCCGATGATGCGGAACTCGCCATTATCGAACGCGCCCTTCGCCGCCGCGAACGCGCCAAAAAAATCGAGGCAGAACTCAAGGATTTGTAGAGTACAGGTCTGATTGGAAGATTTAGATATGGTCGTGCCAAATGCGTAAGCCTTCTTTAAGGTTTTCTTCAAACCAAGCCTTATAATTGCGTACTAGCTCATTTTCATTTTCAGAATCTAAATCTGAGAAATGAAATTCGTTTCCTAATATTTCTAGATTAAAGAAGTCTTCGGTTAACATTGTTTCGTCTCTAAATATTTTTTTTTGTTTGCCAAATTTATCCAAAATATTTAATCCCGGATCCCAAATCCCACCTAAAACGCACATTCCTCCTCTAAATTCATAACCAATAGATTGGAAGAAGAAACCTATTTCAATTGTTTCAATATCATCAAATTCTAAAATTAAACACTTAAAATAAGCTTTTTTTGATGAATAATCTGCCCAATCTAAAATAAAGTTTATAACTACCCCAGGATGAGGAAAATCTGGCTCCTCAGTTGTTCTTACCTGTGCATAAGTCTCATTCCTATATTTGTCTTTATCGAATTCTTTAAATTCTTTATTTAGAATAGCTGCTATCTCAACTAATCTTTGATAGGTAATTTCTTCCAGCAAATGGGATAGTCGCGATGAAGTTTCTAGTAACTCTTTCTGGACTTTTTCTTTTTTTCTCCTGCGAGCTTCCACTCCTGATTTAATTATGACTTCAATCTCATCTTTTTCCAGAAGGATAGGCTCTGGGACAGAAGTTTCCACAAATTTAATAGCTTGCCTCGCCGCCCTCATTTGATTCTGGCTGAGCAATCCTATAAGCTTTACCAGATCACCACTATCAGCCTCTTCTAAGGCATCTATATATTCACTTCGTTGTTCACGATAGATAATTACCGGAAATAGATTAGCGCGAATCATGACAAGCGATGCCAATACACGCGCAACCCGTCCGTTGCCGTCCTGAAAAGGGTGGATTTGAGCAAAACGGTGATGGAGCCATGCTGCTTCAATTTCAGGAGCAATACCTTCATTTTGGTGGTTGATGTGCATTTCCAATAACCTGTCTATCTCAGCCGCAACGTGCTCTGGAGGGCAGTAGAAGAATACAGTGCCATCTGATCGAGTAGGATTATTCGGAAGCAGTTTCCAATCCCCTCTCCTGAGAGGTACTTCTTTTATTGTACCGAACACGTCTTTAGTTATCGTTGTATCCTGATGTTGCGTTATGGCTGCATGTAATTCCTTTATGAATGAACTCGATAACTTCCGCTCATTTTTAATAAAACTGAAAGCCATCTCAAGCGCATTCTTTTGGGCGTTTAATATTGGAACAATAATTTCAGCAGGCTTATCGGTTGAACCATGCTGGATATAGCTTTCCTGTATGCCTTTTTCGATTAGAGTTTGGGTAATACCACGATTAATACTATAAATATTCTCGATTATCCCGGTTTCAATAGACCATTCACGGGCAAGTTGCGAGTTAAACGTGCGTAATTCTTCCGAGTTGTTTTCTTCAAATTGTTTCTTGGCTCGAAGCCAGAATTTATGCATTCTTTTAAGATCTGGCGAAGCTAATTCATTCCAGTTATCCGGCAAATCTTTTATAAATTCATAGGAAGACATAAAAATCCTCTGGCTTTGTATAGTGCTTGAAATACCAGTATTAGTCGAAGAAGACGATTTCTTTCTTGTTGAAACGGTAGAGCATGGCGGGACGGTGTGCGCCCGAAATCTCCTTTTCGCCGGTGGCTTCCAACAAGCCCAACGAGAGGATTTTCTTGCGGAAGTTGCGCTTGTCCAATTGCCTATCCAGAATCACCTCGTACACCTTCTGCAATTCGCTCAAGCGAAACTCGGTAGAGAGCAACCCGTAAGAGATATTGCTGTATTCAAGCTTACTGCGTAGGCGATTCAGCCCGTATTCCACTATTTTCTGATGGTCAAAGGCGAGAGCGGGTATCTTCTTAACCGGAAACCATTGCGCCTCACCTGCATCCGAACCGGCTTTCAGTTCCAGTGCATCGGCGGTAATCAGCACGATATACGCGACGGTGATAACGCGGGTGCGGGGGTCGCGTCCGGGGTCGCCAAAAGTATAAAGCTGCTCAAGATAGACATCGGAAACGCCGGTTTCCTCTCGCAACTCGCGAATGGCGGCTTGTTCCAGCGATTCATTCATTTGCACAAAGCCACCCGGCAATGCCCAGTAATTTTCAAAGGGCCATGCCGCACGCTTGACCAGCAGGATTTTTAGTTCGTCTCCCACAATCGTGAAAACAAGCACGTCCACCGTTACAGAAGGTCGCTCGTACTTTTCGGCGCTGTATTTTTCGCTATCTCTCCGGGCAATTGTCATACCGCATCACCTTCTCGTTATTGATAAACTATTTTAGCATTTTCAGAGAGGATATGCTTCATATCCCTATAATAGTCCTATGAAAAAAACTGCTAAAAATACTATGTGAAGATAGGTACTAATAACTCATTTCGCTAAAAATGACGCAGAACTATAATTAATTCAGGTTAGAGCATAAGCCATTTCGAGCTAAAACAAAGGTTAACAGGGCGCAATTTAGCTATTATTTTATTTTTTCGGCGGTGTAAAGCCTAGTCGCAATAGCAATTTACTTTCTACGGAATACTACCCAGATGCTATCTAATACCCAACTTTACTACTGCCAAGGCGGCGCGAAATGCGCCGTCTTTTATTTTACCTCTCCGAAATCAACGAAACGATACCCTAACCCACGTTCGTTTAGAATATACTTTGGGTGCGAAGGGTCTTGCTCGATTTTTTGGCGCAGGTAGGTAATATAAAGCCGTAAGAGTTGCTCATCATCGCGATACTCGCGTCCCCACACTTTGGTTAGCAAGCTCTCATGGCTTAGCAATCGCCCGGCGTTACTGACCATATGGTAGAGCAATCGGTATTCGGTAGGGCGCAATTTCTGGCTTTCCCCGCGTACAATCACCTCGCGTTTGTCAAAGTCTATGCTGAAAATTTCATCAACCTTGATAAGCCCGTCACTGCGGCTGATGCTAGGCGGCATGGCGGCACGGCGCATTACTGCCTTAACCCGGCTCAGTAATTCGCGATGGTCGAAAGGTTTTGCCACGTAATCATCCGCGCCCAATTCCAGCCCGCGCACCTTATCAGCTTCGGTAGCCTGTACCGTAAGCATAATAACGGGCGTATTGCTGGCTTGCCGGATTTCTTTCAGCGCTTCAAAACCGTCCATTTCGGGCATCATCACATCCAGCAAAACTAGGTCTGGCAAATCGGAGCGCACTTTTTCAATCGCTTCGTAGCCGTTGTGCGCTTCTAGCACAAGGTAATTTTCTTTCTCAAGGATAGTTCGCAACAGTTCAACTAACTTTTGTTCGTCATCTACTACAAGAATAGTCTGATTCATAGTTATAAATCCAATCTATATCTTACCGAATAATACCGGGAGTTGCGCCGGAACCTCGCGCGGCAATGAAAAACAGAAACGTGAGCCGAGCGTACCCATATTGCCCGACTCTGCTGCTTCCACCCATATACGTCCGCCATGTGCTTCTACAATTGCTTTGCAAATATACAGCCCTAGCCCAGCCCCCTTGCGCTCACGCACATAGCGGCTGTCCAAACGACTGAAACGTTCAAAAATACGCTCACGATCGGCGGCTGGAACACCGATGCCCTGATCCGAAACCCGAATTATTACTTCGGTATTGGTAGGTTCTGCGCTGATAATAATGTCGCCACCGTGCGGGCTATATTTGATAGCATTCTCCACCAAATTCACCAGCACTTCCTGAATTTTATCGTAATCGCCCAGCACCGCAGGAAGGTCTTCCGGCAAATCCGTTCCTATTAAATGCTGGTTACTGACCGTTTTCATTTTCTGCGCTACTCTTCGGATAAGCCTTTCTAGGTCAATCGGGTTACGCTCTAGTTCGATGCCGCCCGCCTGAATGCGCGATGCGTACAGCAAATTATCCACCAACTTGCTCAGACGCTCGCTCTCTTCTTCGATGATTTTCATTTTCTCGCGTACCTGCGCGGGCTTGATTTCGGTAGTTTCATCGGCATATAGTCCTGCGTAGCCCTTGATAATGGCGATAGGGGTTTGCAATTCGTGGCTTACCACCGAAAGAAAGGTGTTTTGCAACTCTTCCGCTTCTTTCCGTGCCGTAATGTCGCGCGCCCCGATTACTCCACCCAGTACATCGCCTCGCGGTGAAAGTATCACCGAGTAGCTTAATTCGACGGCGCGTTCCTCCGCATCCTTGGTAATCAGTACCACTTCGGCATGGCGTTGCGCCGGACCGGAGGCTGTCATCAGTCCCATCTTAAGCGGGCATAATACTCGACAATGTTCGCCAAAGCCTTTTGGACTCAGACGCAATGCCTCATCACAATTGTGTCCCCGCAACTCATCCACCGACCATCCGGTGAGACGTGAAAAGGCAGGATTAAACCCGATGATGTTACAGTCGGCGTTGACAATCAGGATACCATCCGGGCTATAACTGAAGATAGTTTGCAACCATTGGTTTTCCTCCACCAAACGTTTAACCAAACGGGCATTGCGCGTTACCAATTCCGCCGGCTCAACGGCGAAACCGGGTTCGATTTCAGGCGAGATAAAATCTTCCTCCGGCTTGACCAACTGATGAGTAGAGCTTGCCATTGGGTAGTCCGTTAGATCGGTGGTTTCGAGGTGAACGCTGGCGGGTTGCAACAGGCACAGGGCGGCAATGAAACGACCTTCAGATTGGATTGGCAATGCCACAATGCGGGTGTTAAGCTGTTGCAAGTTAATCTCAGCCTGTAGCGCACCCAATTCTTCAGTTCCGCTGCCACTACGCTCTGCTAGTCGTCGGGTTAAATCTTCTAGGGTGGGTTGAATTTCCTTGAGGGCAGTTGGTGATAACCCGTAGGTGGAATAACGGCTTGGCGCTTCACGGTAAGCGTCCCAAAAGACCAACACGCTGGCTTTGCTGCCCAACGCTTGCACCAGATTTGTTATTGCAGTATCCAACAGATTGCGGGTTTCTTCGCTAACCTGCTTTTGGTTGTTGCGTAAACGCGGCTTTTTCATTATTCCAATCCATTTCCAATCATTACTCTATTTCTATTTTACCATATACGTTTATAAACAATTCTTGATTGCAACAACATTAAACGATGATTGTGTTATACTAAACTTATTGTTTAACAGGGAATTATGTAGTTATGCTTATGCAAGATAACCAGTTCAGGCTTATAAACCTTGACCAGAATACTGAGCCTTTAGAGATAGATGGGTTAATCGAGCGACTTGTGGCTTTGATGACCCGAATGTACGATTACCACGCCTCGCTCCATCAAGACTGGCAAACTTATGAAGGTTGGCAGCAGGGTAGTACGCAATGGCTCAAGCGTTCTCTTGCTTCCGAAGAGTGGTTGAGGGTATTACTTTTCCCGCATGATGGGAATACTGCTTGCGGTTATATACTTGCTAGTTTTCACTACGAAGCACCCCTGTTTATCCAGAATCGTTTTGGCTACATCGTCGATCTATGGATTGATGAAAAGTTTAGAGGTCGCGGTGGCGCAGAACTCTTGCTAAACGCTGCCTTTGACTGGTTTCGTCATGCCAACGTTAGTCGCCTCCAACTTGAGGTTGATTTGCGAAACCAGATTGGTAAGCGTTTCTGGCATAAGAAAGGGTTTGAGGATTTTCAAATAGTGATGCGCCGCAACCTTGCATGAACACACAATAAATCTGCTCATAAAATGTTTGCTGTAAAACGGGACAGGAGTGAGAAATGCCCAAGAAACTCAGGGTAGCAAAATATGATGATACAATAGAGGCGCTGTTGAGCCGCGCACGTGAACTGGATGTCTATGCCATAGGGCGCATAATGGACAGTCAAGGGCGTAGCATGACCATTAACAATGGAAGGCTGGAAGGAATCAGTACCGGCAGCGGCACTGGCATGGGGGTAAGCGTTTTTACCCGCGAAGGCTATACGGGCTTTGCCTCTAGTGATAAAGTTACTCCAGAATCTGCGCGCAAAATCGTAGAGACTGCTGCGAAACTGGCATTCAGTAGCAGCGTCTTTGGCACCGAACCAAACCTCTCTGTTTTTGAAATAGCTCCAAGTGGCGTTCAGACAATCGCTACCGATTATAAAACCCTTACCGAAACTTCATACGAAGAACAAGTACAACGCCTGAAAGAGTGTAACGAACAAATCCGGGAGTACGGCACAAATCTTTCGGTGAGAAGCTCACACTGGGTTAACGATTCACATTGGCGCATTGTACGCAGCGATGGAACCGATATGAGCTTCGATCTTCCACATGCCGCAGTTGGCGCAAATATCACCGTAACTGGCACAAGTGGCAATGCGGTAAGTACCTACGCGGCAGTTAGCGGTCCGGATGCCTCGGTGTTGCTGGACAACGCTTATAGTGAAAAGCTGGATTTACGCGCTCGCAAAATGGCTGATCTGGCACAAAAGTTGGTAGATGCACCGCGTATCAGGGGCGGTAATTATAAATTGGTGATTGATTACGCACTGGCAAAAGGGTTGGCGCATGAGGCTTTCGGTCACGCCAGCGAAACCGATGGCATGGAAACCAGCATTTTGGGCAAAGATGGCAAGATGCGGCTGGGCGAACAATTGGCAGCTCCCAGCGTGACTATAACCGATGGTTCGGTGCTAGGTGATTATGCTTACCAACCAATTAGCGCAAACGGTATGCCACGCCAAACCGTTGAAATCTTGAAGGATGGGATTTTACGGGCTGGGTTGGCGGATTTGTTTTCAGCTGCTAAAGCGGGCGTACCGATTACCGGGGCAGAACGCATCGAGAGCTACCGCAATTTGCCGGTGCCGCGTATGACCAATATCCGTATCAGCGTGGCTAATCCCATTCCCTTAGATACCCGATTTGAACTGGTTACTCCCCTTGAACTGCGTGAAGTGCTGCTTTCTAACGGTTTGATGCAGGCGGATGAGCAGGTATTGTACCTCTCCGGCTATAAAGGCGGACAGGTAAACCCCAAAGATGGCGATTTTGTATTTAACTGCGCCAGTATCTATGCGCTCCACGAGTTGGAAAATGGCAACCCTAAGCTCTACCAGCCCGCAATTTTCAGCGGGAAAGTGCTATCTGCACTCCACTCAATTCTTGCCGGAATCGGCCCAATCTTGCTGGACGCGCAAGGGCATTGTGGCAAAGCAGGACAATCTGTTCCTAGCAGTGGAGGCGCTAACAGCTTTATTGTAATCGACCGCAACGAGAATGTAACCATAGGGGGAGACTAGTGTATGCTGCCTGAAGATTTACCCGCCAATATACCCTACAGCGATTTTGCCGACCAAATGGTGGAATTGTTGCGCAAAGCCGAATTGGGTGCATCTGCTAATGTTCCCAAAGTTAAGGGTTGGCGTTTTGATGCCAGCGAAGGTCGCAGTGTTACACTGAGCATAGTAGATAATAAACTGGGTGGGGTGTATGGACCTGCTACCGCCCGTGACAGTTTGGGCGGTGGTCTATATCTCATTTGGGAAGATGAGATGCGCTCCCTTGCTTCTATAGACCGCCATACTATTCCAGAGTTTGAAGAGCGGTTGGCGGAGTGGCGTGCCGGCGCATATAGCGATGAAAGAGCGCCTGATATTCTTGAACCGCAGCCTACTCCCGATATAGTAATGTTTGACCCTGCTATTATGGATATTGTCGATGGTGATATTGCCGAGCTATTTCGCACCCTGAAGCAGGGAGAAACCGAGTTGCGCAGCAGTGAGGTGGAATTCCTCGATGCGGGAGCAAGCGCCAGCCTGAGCATGCGTTATCTGCGCAATTCTAAAGGTATCGACCTGACTTATCCTAGCACGATGTATAGTTACTCATTCTATGCCGATAGCCTTTACGGTAATGGCTATGGCAAGCGCAAAATCCCGCCCGCTGGTGAGCTTGAGCGGATAATCGAAGATGTGAAGGTTAATACCAAACATTTGAAGCGCGAAGCCGAGTTCAAGCCAAATCCTGACGGTTGTCGGATTATCCTTTCTCCCGGTGTGGGCGGCTCCTTTATGGGAAGCTATATTGCAGGCAACCTATCGGGCAGTGCAGTGTCTAACCGACAATCTGCCTATAAACTGGAAGATTTCAAGGAACAAAAGCAGGTCTTGCGTGAGGATATTTCTCTGTTTATTGATGGGTTGCGCCCCTTTGAACCTACCGCCAGTCGCGCTACCGGCGAGGGCATACCGGGTGGACAATCTTATTTGATTCAGAACGGCAAGCTGATAGCTCCTTCTCTTGATCTAAAATACGCCGGCATCACCGGGTTTCCGCCAACTCCCGGCGGTGGTTTGTATGTGCTGGTGGATGATGAGAAGAAAGCCTTTGAGCAGATGATAAGAGAGATGGAGTATGGTTTGTTGGTGTACGGGGTATTGGGTATGCATACTCAGGATACTACCAATGGTCGTTTCTCTCTTTCTGCGCCTCGTTCGCTGGTGATTGAAAATGGTAAAATCAAAGGCAAAGTGAAAGCAACTATCAGCGGCAATTTCTTCGAGTCGATTCTTGCGGATGATACCGCTTTTTCGTGGGAGCCATTTGAAGATAGCCCGGCTATCCAGTTTACCTGTTCGGTGCTGGTAGAATAACCGGGAAATGAAAAACTCTCCCTGCTTTTGATAATGGATTAACCTGCACCGGCGGGTGCAGGACTCCATTATCGGCAAGAAGAGCCTTTCTCAAAACATGCCTTTATATAGCTAGCACGTACCGAAACGAAATATCAATTCACTCGACACTTCGTTTCTTTCCATAAACCAAGAGACGCTTGCGCCAGATTAATTATCCGATACCAGTAATTCCATAATACGCTGCAACATTTCTGGTTCGGATACCTTGCCCTCGCCTGAACCCACGCAGAAGGCATATACTCCCTCTCCGGTAATACGGTCAACCCGCACTTTATACTGCCCGCTCTGTGGTACAGGCGCATAATGACTTTGCAATAACATGTAATCGGCACCCATAATATTAAACGGCTGCGCAAAAGCGGGCGGGATAAGACCTTCGGGTGGGATACCGGGTCCGGTAAGGGTCATACTGACTCGAAAACCGCGTTTGTTATAAGCTGAGGTAGTTACAAAAAGCATAAGGCGCGGTACAAAACCCGCTTCTGCCTCGAAGCTGTAATAATCAACTTCTCTACCCGATTCCATTCTGGCATAAACAGCGTGGGAATATTCAAGCTCATCCACATTGTAAGCGGTATCGGAATCAGGTGTGCCTTTCTCGTTGATTAAGCCGATATGCAAGCGTAAAGAACGAAGCAGCGCCGACATACAGAGCAGCAATAATATATGCAAACGCCACATTTTTCTTTTCTCCCTTCTTAACAACCGTTTCGGTTCATTATCAGCATATTGCACTCGGCTTGATTCGTAAGTAGTTGTAGCTACCTTTATTCGAATTATCGGATTCCTGCCAAAGATTCAGCGCGAGGCGCGGGTTTTTCTTTCCATTCTTGTGTCCAACCCACCTCGGTAAGATAAGCCTTAATTTCCGATTGGCGGCGCGCCTCATCCCAACCCAGTAATAACGCCATATCGCGACTGGCTGCTTCGATTGCTTGCTGCCCTTGATCTTTCGAAAAATATAGCCCACAGCGTCGCATCATAAAATCGCATAAGGTTAAGCATTGCTCACGTTCTATGGCGTGTTTAACTTGCGCTCGTACATCGGGATAAGCGCTATGTAAGGCTTGTGCCTGCGCCGGATTTGACCGGACTATCTCAAATATTTCGGTTATGCGGCTGCCGTAGAGCGTTGAAAGGTATTTAACCTGTGCCACGCTCAAGCCGATGGTTGTACCTTCTTCCGCCATTGTCAGAATGAATTGCTCGAAAGAACCTTCAAATTGTGCGCCGGGAAGTTTCGTACTGGAGGTCTGCCCTTCGCATTTCAACCCCAACTTTTTCAAGGCTGCATCGGTGGCTTCTTCGGCAATTCCCCGATATGCGGTCAATTTGCCGCCCACCACCGAAAGATAGTTCTTCAAGCCCTGTTTCTTCTCGAAATCCACTATTGCGTGTTTGCGCGAAACCGCCGATTCACTTACACCTTGGCTAGTTTCCTTCATCACCAGCGAGCGCACTCCAGCGTTGGTGAAAAAAATCTTGTCCCAATCTGCCTTTGGGAAGACCTGCTTCACGCTTGCCACCAGATATTCCACATCTTCCCTGTCTGCCCGAACGCTTTCAAGCTCATCTTTGAAATCAGTATCGGTAGTGCCTACCCAAGCATAGCCCAACCACGGAATTACAAAAAACAGGCGATTATCGCTTTCGGCGAAAAGCACCATTGCGTTGGTAGTTACATTCGTAGCGGTGAAATGGATGCCTTTGGTTTTGCGTACCCGGTGCGACGGGGCTTCCACCATCGCTTCATCTACCGGATCGAGCCATGGTCCGGTCACATTGACCACCAATCGCGCCTTTATCTTATGTTCCACGCCTGTAAGTTCATCCCGAACCAGCACGCCGGTTACGCTATTCCCTTCTTTAACTGCTTTTAGTACCTTTACATGGTTAAAGCACAACGCTCCATTTATTTCAGCGCTGATAATATTTTCTATAACCAACCGTTCAGTATATGGTACTTGTGCATCATAATAAATGAATGAACCCTGTAAGCCTTTTTCTTTTAAATTAGGCTCCATTTCGAGGGTTTGCTTCTTGCTGTAAAAGCGGTGATTGCGAAGGGTTTTATCGTAGCTCAGTACATCATATAGCACCATGCCCACCCGCATTTTCAGGCGATAGAACAGGCTCTTGCTATACATCGGTACCATAAAGGGTAGGGGCTTAACAAGGTGAGGGGCGTTTCGCAATAGCATTTCACGCTCTTTAAGGTCTTGCCGCACTAGCCCGAAATCAAACATTTCAAGGTAACGCAAACCACCGTGAATGAGGCGTGTGGAACGACTGCTAGTTCCACAGGCGTAATCCTCTTTCTCGAATAAAGCTACCCGCAAACCTCTATTCGCTGCATCGCTGGCAATTCCGCTGCCGATTACGCCCCCCCCGATAACGATTAAATCGAGACGCTGCCCGTCCAAATTATCTAGGCGATTGCTGCCTTCCATATATGATGTCCTCTTTTCTTGCAAATAAAAAAGGTTCTACTCCATCAGGCGAGCACCCCAAAGCTAGGAAGCGCCGAGCCATCAAGAGAGAACCTTTCTCCATATCTCCGAGTTCTCAATTAATTTCGATACATATTAATTCTAGCTCTTAAATTTTAGTTAGTCAATGATTTATTAATTATTGCTCATACTCTGAGGAATATGCGCTATTATTATTGTTGAGTTTTTTCCCGAACAGTTTGGCATTCCCATAAAAATGGCGAATACAAACTATTAAGATTGTCTATAGTGTAATGTAGATTAGACAATTTTTCACAAAACAAATTTTGTGTTAACATGTTGCAAATCCAAATCTGTAGTCGGATTGATTATTCAGGGTAAAAATGCTCAAAGGTATTTTGCACGTAAATCTGACAATTTCACCGGGCGCGGCAGCGTTGGCTGAAGCTCACCATTTTTATGTTCAGGTGCTTGGTCTTGAAGTGCTTGAACGACCGGATTCAGTCGATAGTGGCTCTCCGGGTTGGTGGTTAGGTTGCCAGAATGGGCAGCAAATTCATATCAGCGCAGAACAAAACCCGGATAAATATAATGCCCCGAGCAGTCGGCATGCCGCTTTTCAGGTGGAAAGTCTTGAAGTGTTACAACAACGCCTGCAAGAAAACGGAGTGACGATTATCAGCGATTCGCAATTTGCGGGACAGCGTCGCTTTTTTGTGCGCGACCCGTGGGGTAACAGGCTAGAGTTTGTAGAAATTCTTTAATACCTGCTTTTCAATACACCTCACATTTTCAGGAGGAAGTTCGATGTCGAACAAACTAATCGGGTTGGCGGAAGCCGCTGCTATGGTGCCTGATGGGGCAACCATATCCTTTGGCGGTTTCACTACGCAACGCCATCCTATGGCTTTTATTCATGAGCTTATCCGGCTCAGGCGACGCAATCTATATCTTTTTGGACATTCTCCCGGTGGCGATTGGGACATTCTTATCGGCGCGGGTTGCGTAAAACGGGTGGAATTGGCTTATGAAGCCGATGAAGCTTTTAACACTATCGGTTCACGCTGGCGTTTAGCGGTTGAGCGGGGGCAGATAGAGTGGGAAGATTACAGCAACTTTGCGATGGTTTCGCGCTTCACTGCCGGGGCAATGGGTATTCCGTTCATGCCCATCCGCAGTTTGCTCGGTAGCGATGTGCTGACAAAGGAAGTTTTAACGCCCGAACAACGTCTTGCCGACCCTCGCACCGCTTCCAAAAAGCTGGAAGTGATGAACTCCCCCTTCAATACGGGTGAAAAAGTGGTGCTGGTTCCGGCGATTCACACCGAGTTTGCGGTTATCCATGTGCAAAAAGCTTCTCTGAATGGCGTTGTACGCATCGAAGGGCAAAGCTTCGCAGACGTGCAACAGGCTTTGTGCGCCGATACCGTGATTGTTACGGCGGAAGAAATTGTGGATGAGGATCAATTGCGTGAGGAGCCAGAGCGCAACCTGCTTCCTTATTTTGCCGTAAAGCATGTTTGCCATGTTCCTTACGGTTCGCATCCGTATGCCGTCTTCCGTTATTATGATTATGACCCGCGCCAACTAAAAATCTATCATGATGGTTCGGACGATGACGCGACCTTTCAGCAATACCTCGATAAATATGTGTATGGTGTAAAAAACCATGCCGAGTATTTACAGGTTATTGGCGGGGAAGAACGGCTCAGTGGCTTGAAGGCTGATCCTGTTTATGGTTACAGCCCCAACCTGAAACGGAGGAGACTGGACTAATGGCAGAATATAGCTACACTCTGACCGAATTGATGGCGGTCACCGCTGCCCGTCAGATTAAAAACGGTGAAGTTGTTTTTGCGGGGACAGGCTTGCCGATGCTTGGCGCGATGTTGGCGCAGCGCACCCACGCGCCCGATTGCTGTATCATTTTTGAAGCCGGAACGATGGCGAGTCGTCTTGCGCACTTGCCCATGTCGGTAGGTGACCCTCGCGTAATGCGCGGTGCGGCTACTGCGGCGGGTTTGAGCGAAGTGTTTACCTACGTGTTGCAAGCCGGGCGCGTGGATGTGGGCTTCCTCAGCGGTGCGCAGATTGACCGCTACGGCAACATCAACAGCACCTCGATTGGCGCAGACCATCGTCACCCCAAAGTACGTTTCCCCGGTAGTGGCGGTTCTGGTGATATTGCTTGCCTCGCGCAGCGCACCGCCATTATCGCTTTGCACGAAAAACGACGCTTCCCTGCGAAGATTGACTATCTCACCAGTCCGGGCTGGCTTGAAGGGGGCGACAGTCGTCATGAAGCGGGTTTGACTAGAGGCGGACCGCATGTGGTGGTAACAACCAAAGCGGTTATGAAGTTCAAGCCGGTGAGCCACGAAATGTATCTGGAGAGCTATCATCCCGGTCTAACTGCTCAGCAGGTATCGGATGATACGGGCTTCCCTCTGGATACGCAAGACGCGATAGAGACTCCGATTCCTTCTCAGGAAGAATTGCGGATTTTGCGTGATGTAGTTGACCCCGACCGCATTTTCTTGAAGTAAAAAGCTAAAAAAGCCTCTTGCGCTAACAAGGCACGGGGCTTTTTTGATTCTGAACTTTCGCTTTGGACAAGAGGTTTAAACCCCCTTGTCTTTACTTGTTATTTCTCGCCGCTTTTAGGATTCAATATCTCGGTAGTGGAAGCGTGTTATTGCTATTCCTACAAATAGCGCACACAGCCCCAGCAAAATGTATTGTACCGTCCAATCCAGACCACTGATAATAGGCTGCCCGTAATGGTGGAATAGGGATGTATCAACTACCCAATCTGGAAACTTGAAAGTTGCTTTCAGGAATTCAATCAGGAAGCTGATAATTACCAATCCAGTTAGTACGCCCATAGTCCAGCCCGGTTTGAAAGCGCAGAATAGGAAACCGAAGGCTAGAATAACTCCGCCCAATACGAACGCTCCTGCAAAAGCCTCCATTGAGTAGTTGTTGACCAGCTTGACGTTCCCAACCTGTAGCATTATTTCAAAAACAAGCCAATTCAAGCCTACCACGAACGCCATCGCAATTAGGCTCGCAGTAAAGCGCGATAGTAATAATCTCCAACGCGCTTGTGGTGTTGCCAGCAACAGTTCGAGCCTGCCTTCTGTCTCATCGTTCGCCCAACTTGCCACCATTGTCACTGCATACGAGGCAAATAGCACCACCAGAAACAGGAAGAGCATTAGGTTCAGCAGATTTTCGTTAGTACCCATAGTCATGAAGCCTATTGCCTTGTAAAAATCGCTTTGCAGCAGGCTCAACATGCTATCTTTCATATTGTTGAAAATCGCTAGAATTAGCACCGTATAGGAGGCAATGCCCACTCCCCAGATGAGTGCGCCCAAAGCCAACGATTTGAGCGCAAACCAAAAACTGCCAGCCAGCCATGGCGCTTTAGGCTCTGCCAGCGAGCGATGGTTGTTTTCGGCTAAGGCTTTTTGCGGGAATAGCTGGAATACCCCGCTATGGTCACGGTGCAGGTACATATAGGCGGCGGCTATCACCAGCGGGATGCTGACCACTAACAGTATAATCAGTCCCATCCAGTCCATGCCTACGCTGCGGCAAAGCGGTTTGCTTAGGTTATAGTAATGGAAAGGTGAAAGCGGACGCATCCACTTGAGCATATCAACCACTTCGGACAGGCTGTTCAGCAGGTACGTGGCAGCAAGAAGTCCGCCACTCCAGCCAATCGCCCATTTGCGTGAACCTAGCTGGGAAAACAGCAGTGCAATATTGCCGAATATCAGGCTGACAGCTATGGCGTTGAGCATTTGCAGAAATGCGCCGCTCGTGCTGAGTTCGAGGTTAAAGGTTGCTGCGCCAGCCACCAAACCTACTGCCGCCAATCCTCCGATTAACAGCAGCATTGCGGTTAGCCCTGCCGATTTTTGCAAAAATACCGAAAGGCGCGAATGGGGTGTACTCAGCAGAATATCAAGGCTGCCTTTTTCTTCTTCGCCTCTTATCAGATTGCTGCCGATTAAAAAGGCTACTATGCTGAAAAGCAACGGGGAAAAAATCATAAACTCAGCGGTAATAAAGCCGCCCAGCGTATCCACATCGTAGGCTTTTCCGGCGATAAAGCTCATCGATTCAAACGCGGTTACATAGTCCTTGATTAGTTTGTCGCGTTCGGGTCCAGCGAAAAGAGCCGTGTAGGCTTGGCTGTAAAAAAACATGAGTAGCCCAAAACCGCCTCCCCAAATCAGAATATGGTAGCGCGTGTCTCGCAGCGTTTTGAAAAATATATTATGCAGCATCATGGCGCTCACCTCCCTTCTGGCAGGTTCGCGCTTTTGCCGTAGAAATCCATGAAGATGTTTTCCAGCGATGGTTCATGGCTTACAAAGTCGAGTATCTCGTATTGGGCGAAGTGCTTTACTACGCTGCCCAATATCTCCTGAGAAACGATACAACGTACCGTATCACCCTCAGCCGTTTCGCCTATCTCAAGTTGGTCAACACCTTCCAGCGAGCGCAAGAAATCAGTTTGCGCCTTGCCCTTGAAGCTGATTTCAAGGTAATGACATTTCAGGTCTGCCAGATCGCCAATGCTACCCACCTTCACCAGTTTCCCCTCGCGAATAAGCGCCACTCGGTCGCAGGTGGACTCAATTTCACTCATTATATGCGAGGAAAGAAAAACGGTAGCGCCTTCATTACGCAGTTCGCGCACTAGGTTGAACAACTCATGCTGGTTTAGCGGGTCAAGCCCGTTGCTTGGTTCATCCAGAATAAGAAGGCGTGGCTTGTGCATAATCGCCTGAATGATGCCCACTTTTTGCTTATTTCCGTGCGAATACTCGCGGAACTTTTTGCTTAAGTCGAGTTGCAGCCGCTCTGCTAACCCGGCGATATGTTTCCAATCAACCCCTCCCCGCAGGGAGGCGAGGTATTTCAAGGTTTGCGCTCCGGTCATTCCCGGATACAGCATAAATTCGCCCGGCAGATAGCCTGTCAGCTTTTTAATCTTCACGCTATCTTTCATACAATCCAAACCGAAAATGGAAGCACTGCCGGAAGTAGGATGAATCTCGTTCATCAGCAAGCGAATCGTGGTGGTTTTCCCTGCCCCGTTAGGTCCAAGGAAGCCAAAAATTTCACCTTCGGCTATTTCAAGGTTAAGTTCGGTAATTCCCCTGTTCCGGCCATACCTTTTGGTAAGATTTTCGGTGCGGATTGCCCGCCCAGGCCTGTCTGTTCCTATCACAGTCTTTGAAGGGGTAAGTGAAGTTTGCATAATTTCACCCCCTTATTGTGTTGGCGCAAATAAATCAGTGCATTAATTAGCACTTCATTTAAATCTTATGCCGTTCTGGTAGACAGGTAAATAGAATATGGTAAAAACGAGGCAAATAAAAAAGGTCGCCGCTGCTCATCGGTGACCTTCTGTTATAGGAGGAGTTTGAGAGAAGATTTAGGAGATTAAGTTCATAATTCCAGTAAGCTATTGGCTTACACTACTATGTTAACCTTTGTACTCTGTCGCTGTTATGCGCCTTATCACTCTTGGCGTGTGACGTATCGCACATTATTTAGATCACTGGAATAGCAAAAAAGAGCCATAAAAAAAGCCCCGCTTGCCTCGCACCGGGACTTAAGCGAATGATTTTTTTGAAATAGCTAGAAAGGGCAACCGTGTGGTTTGAGCGGTACTACTATTTGGATAGTGGTTCCGCTATCCCCGGACATTATGCTGGCTTTACCGCCCAATAATCCGGCACGTTCCTCAATATCAAACAGCCCCAAATGCCCTCCACAGATTGCTTTGTGGCGTGCTTCTGACATATTAAAACCCTTACCGTTATCCCGTATTTCCAGCTTAATATTGTCATTTAGCAGGCGTGACATACGAATATCAACTCTAGTAGCTTGGGCGTGTTTAATGATATTGGTCAGACTTTCTTGGGTAATACGAAATAAGCAGGTTTCAAGTTCTGGTGGTAGGCGGTCGGTATCGCCGATGCGGTCAAGTTCGAGTTTCACTTCAAAATTGGCACGTTCGCCCGCGCCACGACTCAACCAACGCACTGCCGGAACTAGCCCTAAGTCATCCAACATAGTGGGGCGTAAATCCAGCGCCAATTTTCGCAACTCATCCAGTGTTGCGGTTGCCATATCACGCAAAGAGCCGAGGCGAGTTTCCTGCTGTTCGTCTCGCGCCTGTCGGCGGGCTGCATCCAAGCCCATAATAATGGCGGTGAGCGATTGGCTAGCTTCATCGTGCAATTCACGAGCAATTCGTTTGCGCTCATTTTCCTGTGCCGTGATTACCCGCGCTGTCATAATTTGAAGTTGGTGCTGATCTTCCTGAATAACTCGCGCGTTATCTTCCAGCCGTACCAACATCTGGCGTAAAGCCCCGGTAAATTCGCGCACATCCGGGTCATTAATCCGCGAAAGCGCTACATGTGCGCGTGGGTATCCGGCGTGAATTTTCGTAAGCACTCTTTGTAATTCATGGAAGGGGCGGAAGGCGCTTTTTAGCGTGAAAAAGCTGATCGACCCGCTCAGGAGGGTGGCGCAACAGATGATAATTACAAAGGTAACAACATTGAAGCTACCTGCTTCTGCCAGTTGTGCAGTAAACCATGAGCCAATAATCGCACTGCAACTGATAATCAACAGGTTAGAGATAAGAATGCGCTGTAGTAGAGGTAATTGAAACCACAGGCTCTGTTTTTCGCGAATGGCTTTTTTGTTGAATGGTACTCCATGGTGCGCAGGTGCCGAAAAACGGCTATGCGTATCTTGCATCAGCGTGATTCCTCCCGGTGAGGCTGGAGTGTGAGCGGATCGAATAAAATGTTTGAAAAATAGACAACGAACCAGCAGGGATAATTTCTCCCTTTTTAAGTATCTCTCATGTAAGGGCTTTTTGACAGTAGTTTCTACTACGGATTTTTTTTGAGGGGTTTCTGATGAATCGGCTGTTCCATCAGAAGTGGGGCGGGCAGCCAATTGTGTATTTCCTTCCAGAATGGGCAAATCCTTGTCCGGCAATGGTTAACTTCAACCAACTAAATTATACTGTATCATTTTCTAATTGTATCGTTTTTGCCGTTGTGCAATTATGTTAAAAATGCGTTCAACTATGTTCTTTCCCATAGTTTTACAGAGCCATCAAGCTGCCCGCTGGCAATATATTTCCCATTTTTGGAAAGTACAGTAGCTTGTAATCCATAAGTTTGTTCTGAAGTAGTGGAAAAAAGCTCTTTTCCACTTTGTACATCCCACCCTCTAATTATCCGGTCTTCTCCTGCCGAATAAATTGTTTGTGTATCGGGACTGAATACCAACCAGCTTAGCCTGCGGTTAAAAGTTTCTATTCGACTGATTCTTTTTTGACCTACAACAGACAATATCTCAAAGCCTCTTTGCCACTGTGGGTTTAAACCCCAATAAGTGTCAAAGGCGCTAACTAACAACTTCCCATCCGCGCTAAATGAGAAAGCTGTTAGGTGCGCTTCTGCCCCATCAACCCTCGTTTCCTCCTCACTTCTCCCGACCGTCCAGAACCACAAACCTGCTAGCGCATCATACGGGGAATTTGCTAGGTAAGCCAATTGTGTATTATCAGGGTTGAAAGCTGCCGCCACAACCTCTCTATCATTAGTACCTTCTACCTCTTTTAAGAGTTTTCCGGTTTTGACTTCCCACATCTGAAGTGAAGCACTATAATCATTTTTTCCTATACTGGCGAGGTAGTTACCATCACTGCTGTATTGCAAACTTTCGATAGTTTTGGTATTTACCTTAAGTTCTCCGGTAGACTTGCCATTTTCTACCGACCAGAACTTGATTGAATTTTCTTTGCCACCGCTTGCTAGCGTTTTACCATCCGGGCTAAAAGCCAGCGCTTTACACGCTCCGCTAAAAGCTTTGATAGTTATTAACTCTTTGCCTGATGGAGCTGCAAAAATTTTGATTACCCCTTCGTCATTACCACTGGCAAAATCGGTACTATCGGGATTAAAGGCTACCGCGTTTATCGCTTGGCGATTGCCTTGTATTGTTTTCAGTTCCTTGCCGTTCTCTAGCGACCAAAATTTGATTGTACCCTGTTCGTCACCGCTTACTAGTTGCTTTCCGTTCGGGCTAAAAGCCAGAGAGGTATGCCGAGATAGTGTCCTGAAAGAAAATAGTTCTTTCTGAGTATTCAACGACCATATTTTAACTTCTCCGGTAGCTGTACCAAAAGCCAGCATTTGGCTATCAAAGCTGAAAGCAAGGTTTGCTACCTCTTCAGCTTGTACTTGGATAGTAGCCAGCTTTTTCCCATCAGTCCGATTCCATAGCACAATATTATTTTTTTTATCACTGTCCACCGCAGCTATAATTTTTCCGGTTGGGCTGAAAACTAAAGGGAAGTAACCGCTGGTTAGAGGATAAACCCGAATACCTATAGCCAGCGAGGTAAGTTTTTGTCCATTTAGCAGGTTAAAAAAGGAAATGGCTGTTTCTTCTTCTTGCGTAACCCCGACTGCCATTGCTCCATTTTCAGCGTCAAAGGCTATTGAACCCGCGTATCCGGTAGAACCAACCGCAAAACTGGCTAACTGTTTCCAGTCACCTACCGACCATAGTGTGTAGAAATCGGGTTGTTCGTTATTGCCAAGCACTGCCAGCGTTTTACCATCCGGGCTAAAAGCCAGCGCTGAAATCAGATAATATTTGTTTCCCAAGGCTAAGCTAGTTACTTGTTGTCCGGTTGTAACAGACCAGACCCTAACGGTACCATCTTTGCTACCACTGGCAAGAAACTTCCCGTCCGGGCTAAATGCCAGATTGGTAATGCTATCTGTATGACCTTTAAGGGTCATAATCTCTTTATCGGAGGAAGTATCCCAGAAACGGATTGCATAATCTCCCCCGGCGCTGGCTACCAATTTACCATCCGGGCTAAAAGCCATTGCATTAATTGATTTCATCTGACCAGTTTGAGAAGGGGTGGAAAAGATTAGGCTAAGCGGAGTTACGGGCGGATGATTAGTTGGTATTACAGTATTGGTTTCATCAGAACATGCTGCCAAAACCAATAAAACAATTATTAATCCCGTTGTAACAATTCGAGAATAGCTACTGTTTCGCTGCTTTATCATCTCTTTCCCTTTTAGAATCAAGCTTACCTATGTATCGCCTTAGTTAGGTCATTTTACTTTTTTATGCAGTTTTCGCCTGCGAATGATGGTTGAGCGATCGGATGACCATTGGGCGGGGGGAGCCATCAGTAATCCGGCAAGCGCCACAAGCACCCTGTCATAATTCACCCTCCAGCCTGCAAAATCTTCCCATGCCAATTCGCGGTCTACTCTAACAGGTACTCCTTCTCTTGCCAAATTTTCGTAGGCTTCATAAAATTCTTCTCTGGTAATGCTGATCGGGTCGGTTCTTTTTGGTTTAGGCTCAAAGGGTATCTGGTATAAGCTGGCAATATTCTGCAATGCTAGATATCCCGCTCGGATGCACAGGTCAGATTGAGCATCTTTTGGAATTTCGAGGGTAGAATTGACCATAGAGGCGGCATCAAGCACCGTTCCGGCAGCCGTTATCCATGAGTGCTGCGGGTCAGGCGAACGAAAAAAGGCTAACATAGAAAAAGAGGTGTGCGTTTCTTGCAACTCTACGAACCATAGTTCCCAACTTACCCATAGGTCGTTAAGTTTATCTAGCCTTTGTAAACGGTGAAAGCGTTTTATCAATTCTAGCGCAGAGGGCGGTTTACCAGCCCGAACTTCCAGCATATTAACTGCCGATTCTCGCTTGGAAAAAGCAGAATAGAGGGTTGGGATAAACGAAATCAAGAGGGCTACCATTATTAGCCCGATTAACGCTTCGGTGAAAGCTACAAATGTTGTCGGTAAATCGGGTAGGCTGGCAAAGCCGAGGGTAAGCATAGATGAGCCGCTATCAATAAGCGCTCTTTCGAGTGAATCAACTCCCAAACTTAAATATATCAAGGTATAGCCCAGTTGAATGACCATCAACCAAAAAGCCAATAATATCAAGAGAGAAACTGGCACGTAAAATGCCATTATCCGGTCGCGCCGCTCATAATAGCTGGAGCGTTTGACAAAAAAATCATAGATACGGCGCATCAGAAGAAACACAAAACGCGCCAAGCGGTCATTGGCGCTACGCGGGAGCATAAAAGTACGAATAACCGAGAGTAAAACCCAGATAACTAGGCTAATGCCTACCAGCCCAGCTATAACCCGCAGGACAATATCCACGAGCTTTTTAACCCTTTCTAATCAATATGTTAACTGCGTTTGAACCTGATTTGTGCCTATAATAAAGGGAGATTTAAATTGACTTGCCAGAGCATGTTATAATAAACACAATTATAAAGCATTGTTGCTCACTATTGGGTTTAAATGTCATTTTGGTTCATAGGTGCTGGGAAAATCAAAACGCTTGAAGCGTTTGCTGTAATTAGCGTACAAGCTATTGTTCTTGCTTGTAAGTTTTGATTTTATCTGGAGTAAAACATTTTTGACTAAGTCCGCTAGTGACATTACCGAAAAGTTGTATAAAGAACTGGAAAGCCGGATTCTAGGCACGATTGAACGTGACAGCGAAAGGCTAATCCAGCTCAGTCGCACAATTCATTCTGATCCTGAGATTGCCTACAAAGAATTCCGTGCCGTCGCCCTGTTAACCGCTTCTCTGGAAGAGCGCGGGTTTGAGGTTGAACGCGGTATTGCCGAACTTGACACCGCTTTTGTTGCTAGAGTCGGTTCCTCTTCCCCCCCCCAAATCGCCTTGTTAGCCGAATACGATGCCCTACCCGGTTTAGGGCATGGCTGTGGGCATAACCTGATGGCAACTGCCACGTTAGGCGCAGCGTGGGCTTTGCGCGAGGTGCTAGACCAATTGCCCGGACAACTGGCGGTGTATGGCACACCCGCCGAAGAAGGAGGTGGTGGCAAGGTGCTAATGGTAAACCGTGGCATTTTTAAGAAAGTAGATGCTGCTCTCATATTCCACCCCAGTACCCGCAATATAACCACTCGTGGCAGCCTTGCCGCCACCCGTATCGAGCTATCTTTCAAAGGGAAAGCAAGCCATAGCGCCGCCCATCCCGAAATGGGTATCAATGCGCTTGATGCGGTTATCCAGACTTTCAATAATATAAACGCCTTACGGCAACACCTGCGCCCCGATGCGCGGGTACACGGCATTATTACCAATGGTGGGCAAGCGGTTAATATCGTGCCAGACTTTGCCAGCGCTTCCTTTAGCGTGCGTGCCGCCGACCGCAAATATGCCGATGAGGTTTTGGAAAAATTCCGTCGCTGTGCCGAAGCCGCTGCACTGGCAACCGGCGCGACACTCGATTTTAACGTATTAGAACATACCCGCTACGACAATATGGTTCCTAACGGCGTAATGGCGCGCCTCTTTGCCGAAAAGCTGGAAAAGCTTGGTCTGGAGGTGGTTCAGCCTGAGCCAAACGAAGCGATGGGTAGCACTGACATGGGTAATGTCAGCCAAGTCGTGCCATCCATCCATGCTTATCTAGCTATAGCCCCGGAGAGCGTTTCAGGACACAGCGTAGAGTTTCGTGAAGCGGCTTATTCCGATGTGGGTCAACGGGGGATGCTCAATGCTGCCCGCGCTCTAGCGTTAACCGCGCTGGATTTGTTGGCAAAGCCAGAATTATTGGCGGCTGCCAAACGTGAGTTTGCTGAGCAGGCTTCCAAAGGTGTTGTAAAAGGTTGATTAACAGAAAATTAGGATTTTATCCGTCGCATTCATTTGAAAGTATGGGGCGCGTTCTTGCGCTAATGTTACTGGTTATGAGCCTTGTAACTGCGGCGATGACTCATGTGTCTATTCCTACCCGTTTAGGTGAGCTAAATACTGTTTCCACCGCAGATTTCCCGCAAGTGGTGAAGCAAAATGCGGATGCTTTGGTAGCAGTTCAATCCACCAACGCCAATAACGCGCTGGTAGCTTATCGGGGCGGAAACTCCACCGTTCAGATTGGCAATGAAAAGGTAACCCCGCCTGCTTGGAGCGGCAACTGGCTCAACTTTGGTTTGATGGACTCCACTACAATCCGGTTTAACGAGCCTTTTAATGTATTGCGGGTGGAATGGCTGGCGAATGTGCCTGTTCGCACTGCCCTCCAAATTGATGTACGCGCTAGTGGTGACGGGCAAAACTGGACGCTCTGGGAGCTTTTAAATCAGAGTGGGCAAGTAGCCCGCTTCGACTCCAATAAATTATATCTTTACGCCGAATATCGCATCCGTATGTTTTCGGCGGACGAAGGTATAAGCCCTGAGTTTATGGGTATTTCGCTGGCAGCCAATAGCCAGAACGTCAATACCTTTTTCAACGGTAATAACGCTAATTTAGCTATGTTGGCTGCCAACCAACCTGCTACCTACAAGGTGTATGGTACGCGGCAAGGGATGGTAGGGGGACGTACTGCCAGCGGACATGTTATAGTACCGAATGATCGCTTCGTTTCGCTGCCAAGTTGGCGTTCTCTCTCCAAAAAAGGCAGCAGCGATTACCAAGTTCGAATTGTTGCCCCGAACGGTAAAAGCGGCGTTGCCCCGGTTTATGATGTCGGTCCGTGGAGTAATCAGGATAATTACTGGACAGCCCCTCGCGATATGTGGAATGACCTACCGGTAGGGATGCCGATGGCTGAAAAAGCCTTCTTTAACAACTACAATAATGGCAAAAATGAGTTCGGGGATGATGTAGTCAACCCAAGTTCCATAGATGTCGGCGATGGTACATGGTGGACTGACCTCGGTTTAGGCGGCGCTGGTTGGAAAGATGGCAATCGCTTGGCGGTTAGCTTCCTGTGGGGCGCTAACATTACACCGGTGCAGCTTAGCAATGTTCAGATTAAGAATATCGGTAGCGGCAATGCCACTATCTCTTGGAACACCAATGTTCCTACGACTGACTGGTTGGAATACGGCTTCGACACTAACTACCGTTTCCACACCACTCCGGGAACTTTTATGGGCACCAACCATGTGGTTTATCTGGGTGATCTTGCCCCGAACCGCACCTATAATCTGCGGGCGAGAACCAGAGATATTATTGGGCAGGAGGTGGCTTCCGATAAGCTGACCTTTACTACCGGAAGTGGTATGACTACCCAACTGACCAATTGGCAAACCGATCAGGGCTTGAAGACCACTATTTCCCCCGATTTCGGTTCGGTCAAGATTGAGGGTAAACGGGTGGTGGATAGCTATTGGAATGATAATCCGGTCAACAATTACACCGCCGGAGCAAGCACAATCCCCGGCAATGTTGGTAATTCGGGTGGACTGGATGTCGAATTTGCGCCGATATGCGATGCCAACGGGCAGAATTGCAACTTTGGCAGCGGTTCCGGCTATAAAGCCTATGTCCAGATAGTAAATGATGTCGGTGAGGAGGTCAGAGTAGGGGTGATAAGCGATTCGATAATCAGCCCGAACGGGTTGACTATTATGGTCGAAGGTACTACCGCAAACGGACCGCTCTGGCGTTATTCCGATCCCAACTTGCTCGATCCGCGCCAATCTCATCACTTCCTAATTGTGTGGGATGGGAATCAAGTCAGGGTGAAAGTTGATTACGGCAGTTTCCTCGACCCCACGCCGATTACCACTAGCGGTATCAAATGGAATTTCGCGGCGGCGGCTCGCTACAAAGGCGATTCGGTGAACGTGAATCTTAAAGAAATCAATTTTAGTTGGGGTTCGGTTAATCCTGCTCCTGCTCCTGTCAGCCAATAACTTATTGAGATGACAGTTAACGCCCCTCCGCCCAATCGGGTGAGAGGGGTTTTTAATGCCCCTTCAAACGAGTTTCGAGAAAACGGGGCAGATTGCGTCCTAATTTGAGACGGGCGCGAAAATCAGTGAGCGATATTAGCCGGGTTTTTTGCACTATATGCCTCTTTTTCAAAGTTTGCGCCAGTAACCGCATCGCGTCCAATTTGCCCATAAGCGCGGGAATAAATACACCTTGCTGTCCAAAGCGGGCTAACTGATAAAATTGCCCGGTTATTATGGCAGGACTGTACGCCAGCACCAGCGGCAGGGGCATATTTTTCAAGATAGTGGTAAGGCTATTTCGGGAAGCGCGTTGCGCCGTTTGGGGTCGCACTTTTCGAGATGAAGCTGAAACCTGATGATAGGCAACCGCACCGGGAACATACAAGCAACGATAACCCAGCAATTGTGCCCGATAACTCAGATCATCTTCATCTCCGTACATAAAGTAATCCTCATCCAGCAAGCCTGTTCGCTCGAAAAGCTCTCGCCGAAAGAGCGCGGCGGCTCCGGCAGGTCCAAAAACTTCTTGCGGTTGGTCGTAGGGGGCGGCATTCGGACGCAAGAAACCGCGCTCTCTGGCGATACCATCTTGCCCGATAAAAATTCCCGCCGAGTTTAGGGTGTTATGGTCAGAATGTAGGCAAATGCGCGGTGCGGCAAAACCGAAGCCTTTCCCCTCTACTTTTATAAGTTCGTTCAGTAACTTTTCAAGAAAATCCGGCGCTGCTTCGGCATCGTTGTTAAACCAGCAGAGATAGGGGGCAGTACCCGCTCGAATTCCGGCGTTGATTCCACCTGCAAAGCCCCGATTTTCAGGTAATTCCAACAACTCCACTTCTGGATAGTGTCTTTGCAAAAATTCCACCGAGCCATCGGAGGAGGCATTATCCACCACGATAATTTTAAAATCAGGGTATGTTTGCGCCCTCAGAGAATCAAGACAGGCGCGAAGGAGTTCGCGCCCGTTCCAGTTTGGGATAATAATTTCGACTTGAGCCATGGTGTTATTGCTTTTTGCGACTCTTTGGTTTGGTGACAACCTCATTGTCTTCTTTGCCGTTCTTGATGGGTTCTAAATCAACTCCATTGAGTGGCAAATTATGTTCACCGGGTTTGTTCAGAGCTGCTTCCAGCACCTCATCGATATTATCAACCAGTACAAAAGTTATCTCTTGCCGCAATTCAGGCGTTAAGTCGTCAAGGTCACGTTCGTTCATTTTAGGTAGAATAACAGTTTTAAGCCCGGCACGCCGCGCTGCCAGCACCTTCTCCTTGACCCCTCCGATAGGCAAGACCTTGCCGCGCAGGGTTATTTCCCCCGTCATTGCTATATCCCCATGCACCGAGCGTCCGGTTAGCAACGAGACAATCGCGGTGGTTATGGTGATACCTGCACTTGGTCCGTCCTTTGGAATCGCGCCTGCCGGAATATGGATGTGGATATCGTTTTTTTCGAAGAAGGCTGGCTCAATACCCAGATGCGTGGCGCGAGAACGCACATAACTTAACGCTGCCTGCACAGATTCGCGCATGACATCGCCCAGTTGCCCCGTTACCATCAGATTTTTGCTACCGGGCATACGGGTTGCCTCAATGAACAGAATATCGCCACCTACTTCGGTGACTGCCAATCCGGTCGCCACGCCCGGTTGTTGGGTACGCTCCGCCACGTCATAGAAATAGCGTTGTTTGCCTAGCAATTCGGTTACTTTGGCTTCGTTTATCAGGGTTTTTTCGGTATTGCCTTCTGCCACAGTTCGGGCTACTTTCCGAAGTACCGTTGCAATCTCCCGCTCAAGATTGCGTACCCCTGCCTCACGGGTGTATTCGCGCACTAGACGGTGTACTGCCGCTTCTTCAAATACGGCATCTTCCTCGGTGAGTGCGTTTGCTTTCAACATTTTAGGAATCAGATAATTGAAAGCAATTTTAACTTTCTCATCCTCGGTGTAACCAGATAGTGTTAGAATCTCCATACGATCGCGCAACGGTGCCGGGATGGGGTCGAGCAAGTTGGCGGTTGCAATGAACATTACTTTGGACAGATCGAAAGGCACGTCCAAATAATGGTCGCGGAAATCGCTGTTTTGCTCAGGATCAAGCACTTCCAGCAAGGCTGAACTCGGATCACCCCGATAATCCATCCCGATTTTGTCCACTTCATCCAGCATAAAGACCGGGTCGGAAGATTCGGCACGGCGCAAAGCCTGAATTATACGCCCCGGCATCGCCCCGATATAGGTGCGACGGTGTCCGCGAATCTCAGCTTCATCGCGCATACCGCCCAGCGACATACGGGTAAACTTACGCCCCAACGCTCTTGCGATACTTTGTCCCAGACTGGTTTTACCAACGCCGGGTGGTCCCACAAAACACAATATAGGCTCACGCGGACCCGTGTAATGATGCACCTCCTCAAAGGTAGGTGGGCGATGGGTTGGATCATCCTCCGCAAGGGATTCCGAAGGTACTGCCTCTGCGACCGCTTGTGCTGCTTTCTGGCGCTCAAGGCGTAGTTTGCGCACCGCTAGATATTCCAGAATACGCTCTTTGACCTTTTCGAGGTCGTAGTGATCCTCATCGAGCGTCTGACGCGCTTTGATAATATCTAGCGCGTTTTCGGTAGTTTTATTCCAAGGTAGGCTAACCAGCCAGTCCAAGTAAGTTTTGATTACGCCATACTCGGCGGCGGCGGGCGGTAGGCGAGAGAGGCGATCGAGTTCACGCTCAGCTTCGCGCCGTCCTTCTGCCGGTATATGTGATTTCTGGAGAGTTTCGCGTAACTGGTTTATTTCGGCAACTTGGGGGTCTTCCTCGCCCAATTCTTTCTGGAGAGCTTTTAACTGTTCACGCAGAAAGTACTCGCGCTGTGATTTGTTGAGTTCTTCCTGAACCTGTGACTGGATTTTGCGACCAAGTTCTAGCACTTCCAGTTCTTTAGTAAGAAAGGCGTTGAGCTTTTCCAGCTTTTCACGCACGTTGACAGTTTCAAGAATTTCCTGACGTTGCTCAAGATCCATCCGTACACTGGTGCCGATAAGGTAGGCAAGCTGACGAGGTTGCTCTATGTTGATGGCAGCCATCAACAGTTCGTCCGGGATTTGCGGTACGAGCGACACCAGTCGTTGGAAAAGAGTAATCGAGTTGCGCATCAACGCCTCAACCTCTACTCCTGTTTCCTCAACGTCCTGTATAATCCGGATACGCGCTTTTAAATATGGTTCGGTCTGGATATATTCCAGCACCTCAATTTTTTCAATTCCTTGAACTGCGAGGCGAATAGAACCATCCGGTACTTTGAGCAACTTGTGTACCAGTGCCACTGTTCCGATTTTAAAACTGTCGTCGGGTCCCGCCTGTTCTTGTTCAATATTTTTCTGAGCGACTAACCCTACCAGCCTATCTCCACCTATCCCTACTACTTCTTCGATCAGGCGAATTGAACGTTCTTGTCCAACTGCCAAAGGGAAAACCGTTAGTGGGTAAACTACCGTGTCTTTTAGCGGTAGGATTGGCAATATATCGGGGATTTGAGGCTTGTTGTCCTCTTCATCCTCGGAATCACTGTCGCCCTTGTTCTTTTCAGCTTCAATCTGAGCTATCAAACGTAGTAGGGCGGCAGCTTTATCATCATCTAGGTTCTTCAGATCTGCTAGGTCAATATCCTGGAGACCCTGCAATATCTCGCTGTTAGTTTTTGCATCAACTTTTCTAGATCGACGTGGCTTTTTAGGACTAGCCTCTAAAGCTTCTGTCGGTTCTTTCTTACGTCGCACATTTTTGCGGATAGGTTTTGGTTTATCTGCGATTGGCTCCGGATTTTCCGGTTGTACCTTTCGCTTACGTGTCTTCTGATTATTTTGATCGTCAGGCATGTTTCTCCCCAGGAGTCGGAAAATTTATCCCGCTCGGTATTAGTTTATTTAATAATTATATTCTACTTGAATGAGCTTGCAATTTCAAGGAAACGGTTTATAATAATATAAAACCGACTGAGCGGTTTTATATAAATAACCCGCACTAATTTCCCATAAAATCTAGGCTTAACAATGCCCAAACTCGGTGTAGAGGAAGAACGCAAAGAAAAAATAATGATGGCAGCGCGGCTTTGTTTTGCCCGCAAAGGCTATGACCTGACCACCATCGAGGATATAATTACCGAGAGCGGTATCAGTAAGGGTGGCATTTACTACTGGTTTAATAACAAGCATGAAATATTTTTGACCCTGTTGGAATTGTGGGTTGAAGATGTTACAGCCCATTTCCAGAAGGTTAGTGAAGCCCCCGCCGATTTTTTCCAGCGCCTTGAAGCCCTAACCCGTATCGCTGGAGAACTGGTAAAACAAGAAGAAGAATTGGCTCGCCGTTACAATTTTGATGTAATGGGGCGGCTTTTCGTTCAATTCTTGCATCAGGCGATGGTTGACCCGACCGTACAGGTGCAACTTGAGAAAATGTACTCTTTTCTGGATAGTTTGCATGCTAGACTAATCCGGGAAGCAATTGATGTTGGGCAAATCCGGGCGGTTGATGCCGAATCAGTCGCTCTTTTGATAACAGCCGTTTATGATGGGGTCAATATCAGGGCAATGGCTGATCGTCGTGCCCTTGATCGTCGTCGTCTTAATCGGGTATTTCTGGAACTTTTCAAAGCCTATCTGGGCAATGAAGCAGGTGATGTGAAAGGAGGTTTGAGCGCAGGGTATTAAATTAAGAAAATCTATTGAAGAATCAACTTTAGATTGTGCAAATAATCATGCGGGTGGTAAATACTACCCGCAATATTTTTGTTTGACCACATTGCAAAATTGCACTAAAATTTTGAAATAGTCACTTATTTATTAAGGGGAAATAATTTAGAAGCTATGCCAAAAGCCCTTGAAGGTGTAAAAATTCTCGATTTGAGCCGGATTCTGGCGGGTCCTTACTGTACCCAGATTCTAGGCGATTTGGGTGCAGAGATTATTAAGGTAGAGCAACCCGGTTTGGGCGATGGTAGCCGTGCTTGGGGACCTCCCTTTGCTGGAGGTGAAGCGGCTTATTATCTGTGTGTCAACCGCAATAAGCGCAGCATTACCTTGAATCTGAAAAAAGAAAAAGGGCGCGACTTACTACGTAAGCTCGTCAAGGAAGCCGATGTACTGGTCGAGAATTTTAAATTCGGTGATATGGCAAGCATGGGGCTTGATTATGAGAGTCTTAACAAGCTAAACCCTTCGCTTATTTATTGCACTATTAGTGGCTATGGTTCGGTTGGTCCTTATAAAGAACGACCGGGTTATGATTTTGTTTTGCAAGCTGAAACCGGCATTATGAGCATCACCGGCGAAGCCGAAGGCGATCCGATGAAAGTGGGCGTAGCTTTAGTTGACATAACTACAGGGTTATACGCAGCTAACGCCATTCTGGCGGCGCTTTTCGCCCGCGAACGTTCTCCAGAAAAGCGCGGTCAAAAGGTCGAGGTGTCACTGTATGAGTGTGCGCTGGCATGGCTGGCAAATATCGCCAGCAGCTATCTTGTGACTGATAAGCTACCACTCCGCTATGGAAACGCTCATGCTACGGTTGTGCCCTACCAACCTTTCCACACCGCTGATACAAGCATTGCGGTGGGAATCGGCACGGATAATCAGTTTGCCAAGTTTTGCAAGTTGGCAGGCTGTTCTGAATTAGCAGAAGACCCGCGCTTTAAAGAAAACCAGAACCGGGTGCGAAACCGAGAGATGCTGGTTCCCTTGTTGCAAGCAATTTTCCTGAATCGTCCCACTGCCGAATGGCTCAAACTGATGATTGCAACTGATATTCCGGCAGGTGCAATAAATACCCTCGACCGAGTTTTTAGCGATCCGCATACCCTTGCACTTGAAATCGTCAAGGAAATTGAGCACCCCACTGCCGGAATCTTAAAAGTGGTGGGGTCGCCTATTCACATGAGCGAAACTCCGCCTACAATAAAGTATGCGCCACCGTTGCTAGGGCAACATACCGCGCAAATTTTAGCGGAACTGGGCTATTCCCCGCTCCAGATGGAAGAGTTAAAAAACGAAGGGATTTTATAGCACTTTTAATTTCTTCAAATAACTAATTATTTTCAGAGAAAATGAAAAATCCCCCGCTAATTTTAATGCAAAGAAACGGGGGAGAATCTATATAAAGGCAGGTTTAGCGGTGCAGGTCTGTCAGCATTACTTGTGCGGCGTTATAACCGGAAGCGGCGCTAACTCCACCCCCCGGATGCGTGCTTGCTCCGGTTAGATAAAGACCTTTTATCGGAGTGCGATAATTGGCAAGCTGGGAGAATGGTCTCCAGAAAAACATTTGCTTGAGCGACATATCAACATGCATCAGATTACCCTTCAACAGCCCGTTGATTCGCTCAAGATCAACCGGAGTTTTGATATAAATTCCCTCTACTTCTTTTCGGAAGCCGGGGGCATATTCTTCAACTACCTCCAGACATTTCTCGGCTTCTCTCTCGCGTATATCTTCCCAATGCTCGCCATTTGACAATCGGTAGGGGTGAGTTTGCGCCCAAATATAAAAGGCATGGTTGCCCTTTGGTGCCAATGTATCATCTATCACGCTAGGAGTCATGGCAATTACGGCAGGCTTACTAGGCGGCAAACCTTTTTCAGCCTCGTCGTAGGTACGCTGCAAATATTCGATTGAGGGGCATAACAGTTGCATTCCTCGGTGCTGTTCTCCCGCTTGCACTTTTCCATCTACCATCACGCTTGGCAATGCATTATAATTGGGTAGGTTGTTGACGGTGCACCGCAGCGTCATGCCAAAACCGTCTGACACCTTGATTTTTTCAACCTTATTCTGAAATTTGGAATTGAGCGTGCCTTGTGGTAATAAATCCAGCAAGGTAGTTTGTACATGCGCGTTGGAAACTACTACCGGGGCGTAAAACCGCTCTCCATTATCAAGTTCAACCCCCTTGATTATTCCTTGCTCTACAAGTAGTTGCTTTACTTCGGCGCAAGTCTGTACCTCGCCGCCGTAATGTTCGAGGCAGCGCGCCATAGCTTGAGTGAGCATGCCGCTGCCACCGCGTGGGCGACGTACTCCCAGCATATGATACAGGCTTTGTTGCATTGCCATTAGCTCGCCGCTTGCCATTTCTTTCGGACCGGGACCACTTTGTGCGCCTAGCCAAGCTAAAGCCCCTCGCACTTCCGGCGACTCGAAGGTGCGCTCAATAACTTTGCCGTAGGGACTGAGGATGTCGCGCAACATAAAAGGATTAATACCCATTCTGGTGAATTCGCCCCGATGTTTTATTTCGCGCGGTATTATCTTTTTTGCTACTTGGGAGATTCGTGGGGGGGTGCAAAAGACTTCCATTATAGTTTCGTTGAATTTCATCCAACGCCGCATAAATTTGCGATAGGCTTCGGCATCGTGTGGTGAAAAACGGGCGATGGTTTCGGCGGTGCGGTCAACATCGCGATAAAAAATTATATAGTTTCCGTTCGGAAAAGGTGCAAAAGCCCAAGGGTCAACATCTATATATTCAAGCCCGAATTTCTCAAGTTCAAGTTCGCTTACGACAGGTGTCCCGTGAATAACTACGTGAAAACTGCTACAAGTATCGAGCTTGAAACCGGGAAAAATATCGCTTTCGGTGACTACTGCTCCACCCACAATATTACGCCTTTCCAATGCTAATACCTTGTACCCGGCTTTAGCCAAGTAGCAAGCTGCCGCCAACCCGTTGTGCCCTGCCCCGACTAGAATTACATCAAATTGATTTGTCATTTAATTTCTCAGTTCTGGGAGATATAATTTATCAAAAAGCAGCAATTTAGATGGACTAAGTATATCAGGAATTATTATAATTTGTGAAGTTAGTCACTAAAAGCCCCTCTTTCATTGGTAAAAACCTCTTGAAAACCCCACAATTATTAAACAAACCATCCTATTTTAGGGTTACTTATATTAAACAACAAATTTTCGAATCGACAAAAAACAACTTAGAATAGAATCCAGTATTTAGAATAGAAATAATAATCCAAGCACATTAAAATATAATTTACAATAATATATTAATATGCTTAGAGTTTTTATTAAGATACAATTATTTAAAACAGCTACTTATAGCAAAAGGCAAGTTAAAGTTTGTAGTGCGTGCTTTTGGTATTTACAATGGATATATGGTGACTTGCCGTACTATTTCATAAGATATTTGAACTCGAAATATCTACTTTAACTTAATTCCTATACAACATTACTTCAGAATCAAGCATTAAAAAATGCTCAATCTACCCTATTATAACCAAACCTCTTGCATCCGAGATTTAGATAACTGCGCTGGTTTTGAGAAAAATTATTATAATTGTAGCTACGAGAATATTAATTAAAAATAATTAATTAAAAACGGAGATACATTATAATCCTAGAGGTCATAATCATTATAGATACAATAATTGTAAATATTGTGATCTTTAGTGCATCCATTTAATTAAACGCTTTTAATTAAAAACATTGCTATTGTGTCTATTTCGAACCTGAATTAAAATGAATGGAACTGAGTAGAGATAAGTTTGGGTATACTCAGAAGAAAAATTAAATCTAAATGAGTGATCAAATTTTAATGTAATTTAATTCTGGAATTTTAGTTCTATATTAAGTAACTATACAGATACTCAAATTCGAACCAAATTTTCAGTCTGCTCACTACTACAATCAGTAAAACACCCAAACCTGAGAATCTTAATATTTACTGTTTCGAGTGGTTACTAAACCTTATGAGTTAAAATACATTAAAATTTCGCCAATATCCAGATCGCAGATTTTTCTCTGATCAGAATAATAGGGCGGTAATGGTAATCCGTAACGATAGAAACAAGGATCGTGACAATGACGCTGATTCTGGTAACCAGCTTGATGCATCAGAAGCAGTAGAATTTGAGTTGAATAATTTTGTCAGTAACGGATATGATGCAGTCAAAGTTATTCAACAACTTATTAGGTCTCACGAGCGTGAGATTCGCCGGGTATGCTATGATATTCATGATGGGGTTGCCCAAACCCTAATACCCGTACTCCACTACTTACAAATCCTCGAGAATCTCCCTCCAGAACGCCGTGATGAATATACGAATTTGATATTAAAGGCTCGTATACTAGTGCAACAGGCATTAGGCGAAGCCAGAGCCGTAATTGAAGGGTTACGCCTAGATGATTTAGGAAACCTGAGTCTCTTAGATGCTCTTCAACTTGAGCTACAACGTTGCAAGGAAGAGCAAGGTTGGGCATACGAATTTGAAGCCGAAGAACCTGATATTCCCCGTGATCATCAAGAAAAAATATATAGCATTCTAAAAGAAGGTTTAAATAACATTCGCAAGCATGCTGCTGCCAAACGGGTTGAATTGCATATGATGTTCCTTGAGGATGGTAGTTTCGAAATTGTATTGCGAGATTGGGGTGTCGGTATTGACCCAAAGAAAATCAGGAGGAATGGCAAAGGTGGTTTAGGACTGATAGCAATGCAAGAACGTGCTCAGGAAATTGGAGCAACACTTGAATTGAGCAGTATGAAGAACCAAGGCACAACAATACGCTTAAACCTTCCAGTAGATAAATCAGAATGATGAGGGCATCGCTATGATAAGTCAAACAGATGACTATTTTCAAGAATCTGTAATTACATCCTACTCCCCATCTACCCCAATCACTGTGCTAATTGTAGATGACCATCAAATAGTATTGGAAGGACTTCGATCAATTTTGAGCGAAGATCCTGGGGTTAGTGTAGTAGGTGAGGCACGAGATGGAGCTGAGGCTATTGCACAGGCATTAAAATATAAACCCAATGTAATATTGATGGATATAATGATGCCTGGTATGAACGGTATTGAGGCTACAATCCGCCTTAAAGCCCAATTACCCTGTACTAGGGTAGTAATGCTTACTATGTATAGTGCCGACACGAATATCATCGAATCGGTCAGGGCAGGGGCAGTAGGGTATGTATTAAAAGACGCTTCGAAGGAATTGCTCTGTGAAACGATTCGGAATGCTAATGCTGGTCATGTGCTGGTGAAAAGCGAAATGCTCCGCCATGCGCTTACGGTTATGGCAAATGTACGTGGGCAAGCGCTGGCACGCGGCGGTGAGGGTCTAGCAAATTATCATCTCAGCGAGCGAGAGTTGGATGTGTTAAAGCTGGTTACAGAGGGCTGGACTAATCGTCAGATTGGAACAAGTTTGATGATTTCAGAAGAGACAGTTAAAAAGCACATGCAGAATATTATTACCAAATTGGGGGCGCAAGATCGCACCAATGCAGCGGTCAAAGCAATCCGCTCAGGGCTGGTGAATTAAAAAAAATTAGCACCATTACCCAAGTCAGGTATTACCCAAATAGGTAGTATCAAATGGGTAGGACGGAATGGCTTAAGAGAGTAATAGTATTAAACAAGAGAGTAAGGCATAGTAGTACTGTAAGAAAAGAGAGTTGGGGCGCAGTCAGGAAACTGCTGCACCGAAATGAAACTTACGGATTAACTAACTAATTATTACCTAAAACTTGTTTTGGGAAAGGAGCCACTATCATGGCAGTCGAGAAAACCAATTCATCCAGCAGCCTCGTCGAAGTTATTGACCGCATTTTGGACAAAGGTATCGTAATTGATGCTTGGGCTCGTGTATCTTTGGTAGGTATTGAACTTTTAGCAATTGAAGCCCGTGTAGTTATTGCTTCGGTTGAGACTTATTTGAAGTATGCTGAGGCCATCGGTTTAACCCAAACCGTTGCTGCCCCCGCCGCCTAATACTTTCTCTGGCATTTGAACTTTAGGGGCGCTCACACATTATCCTCAAGGGTAAGTGGAGCGCCCTTACAAGTCCTAGTAACTGAAAAGTTAAATGTCGTCACGCTAGATTAGAGAAAGGTGCAGGCTGATGATAACTGAAAAAGATCCCAACTCTCCTAAATACGTCCTCGATCTACAAAGCGAAGTTAGCGGTCTAATGAGCGAACTTGTCAGGGAACGCGTTGAATTTTCTATCAAGCTTCGTGATAATCTTGCTGAACAACGTAAAGCCCGAACACAAAGTGTTGCTGACATGCTTGCTAATTTTGCTAAAGAACGTGCCGAACGTGCTAGTGAGATGCGCGAGAATCTAAACCGGAATAGAGCCAGTAGAGCCGAAGAGGTAGCCGAAGATATACAAAATTTGCGTGGGCAACGGGCTGTTCTACACCAAGAATTGCATGAAAACCTAGCCGCAGATTTTGCTGATCGCGCTGCCGACCTTGCAGAATTACTGGGTCACTTCTCGGCGAATCGCCAGAGTCAAGCCAGGGATCAGGATGAGAAATTAAAGTCCGATCGGGTATCGATGCTCACGGAGATCAGTAATCTGCTCCAGAGTTTCATGTCAGATAGGGCCGAAATGTCAGAAGAATTGCACCAGACCTTGCAGACAAATGCCAACAACCGCCGGCAAAGCGTAGATGAGTTTTTGAAGGACACTGGTTCTTCCAGAACAACATTTTCCGCTGAACAGGCTGTAAAGTTGCAATCCGACCGGCTTGCGTTGCTCAATCAGATGCTGGATATGCTAAACGGCTACCAGACTACGCGGGCAGAAAAAGCAAGCGAACAGGAACAGCAGCTAAAAGCAGATTCACAGAATCGGAAACAGAGTGTTGATGATTTTCTGAATGACACCTCTGCTTCCAGAGCTAGTGGTGCAGAAAAACAGGCTGAAGAGCTTCAAAATGACAGAATGGAATTACTATCGAATATTTTGGATATGCTTCGCAACTTCCAGGGTAGTCGCTTCCAGATGTCAAATGATTTGCACCAGCAACTCAGAACAGACTCTCTCATCCGCCACAATAGCGTCGAAGAATTTACAAGAGTAGCGAACGCCTCCCGCGTTGCCGCCTCTATGGAGCAAGCTGCAAAGCTGCGCCAGAATGTATTGCAAAGGCTTACTGAAGTTGCCGCGTTACTGGCAGGGTTCCGCAATGAGCGGTTCGGTACTACACCCGAAACTACGCCTGCTCCCGCAACCAAAAAGCCTGAACCTAAACCGCAACCTGAGTTAAAAGTAGAGAGTACTCCGGTAGAAGTGCCAGCCAAACCTGCCGAGCCTGAACCGCCCGTCACTATGGTGGCAGAGGTTACTCCTGTGGTAGAGCCTAAAAGTGAAGCAATAGAATCCGTCACGCCGGTTGTTAAACCTGAACCCGAAGCAGTGATGAGTATAGCTGAAACTAACCACACTAGTACGCTTATTGGAACCGCTGATATTTTCTCTCTTCTGGCATTAAACCCAGATGGGCTAACTAATGAGGAACTGGAACATCATTTCCTACCTCTAGGGCTAAGCCGCCAACAACTCAGATCCCATCTCAAAAAACTGATGGAGAGTGGTAAAGTGCGAAAGAGTGACAAGGTTTACCTGGCAATATGATTTGAAGGGTGCAATTGGTAAATATTCCGATTGCACCCTTACCTGTCGATAATTAAATTTCGTCTTAAACTACCGGCACCTGCCGGGTTTTCTGTGCTTTGGGGAAGGAATACTGACCATGGCTACTAATGCGACTGTATCAATTAATACTCCGCCTCCGCCCGTACTAAATTTAAGACCCCGCAGCGGATTTGCAAATACTCCCTTTATCCAAGAATTAATGGAACGAGGCATGGCTTATATCAAAGCCGGATTTGCTGTTCATTTCTGTGGGCCAAGTGGCAGTGGTAAAACTACTCTGGCAATGCATCTAGCTAACCTGTTAGGGCAGCCTTTAATGCTTTTAACCGGCGATGATCAGTTTGGCACCTCCGACTTAGTGGGTGGACAATTTGGTTACAGACGCCGCAAAGTAGTGGATAATTTCGTACATAATGTGCTTAAGACCGAAGAAGATATGACCCAACGCTGGGCTGATAGCCGTCTGACGATTGCTTGCCGCGAAGGTTATACTTTGGTATATGATGAATTTACCCGTTCCCGCCCAGAAGCTAACAATGTTTTGCTTTCGGTTCTGGAAGAGAAATTAATGGTGCTACCGGTAGCACGTGCTGGCAATAGCTACTTAAAAGTACATCCCAATTTCGCTGCTATTTTTACCAGCAATCCAGAAGACTATGCCGGAGTTCATAAAACTCAGGACGCGCTACGCGACCGCATGATAACTATATATTTAGATTATTTTGACAAACCCACCGAAACGCTTATTACTTCAAATCGCGCCGGTATGGATGTTGAACGCGCCGAACGAATCGTTAGTCTGGTTCGAGCTTTTCGTGAACAAAGTACTGGAGAACTTAAACCCACCGTACGGGCTGCCATTATGATTGCAAAAGTGGTAGAATTACAGAAATTTGAAGTAAGTGCCCATGATACGCACTTCTTGCAAGTTTGCTTTGATGTATTGGGTGGCGGTTTGCTACGTAGCTCTGGTTTACATCCACTCGAAAGACTAAAACATCGCCAGATAATTGCGCAACTGGCTGAAGAATTTTGTTAGGATTAATAGATAAAGGGGAGTGTCATGAAGCCAAAGCAAAAAACCCTCCGCGATACCCAGAACCGTCCTACTTTTAGCGCAATACCCCGCACTTCTGGGTCTATGTTCCTGATGTTGAACCGCTTGGCTACCGAGAGAGAACGGCTTTGTGTGGATGAAGCGGAATTACTAGCTCGGCTGGAACAAAAACGTAGGCGGATTTCCAAGATAGATACTGAGATTGATTATTATCGTAGCCAGATCGATTTATTGAATCGACCACCTGTTCCCAGAGTTGCTCCGGTGAAAAAGCTACCAACTATAGATTCTATCATGCATGGTGATGATGAAGAACCGGAAAATCCGGAACCAGTGATCCTTGAATATTAAGGAGTACTAAAGTGTCTGACGAAGGGGTAAAAAAAACAAAATCGGGCTATAAAGGTCGCTATCTCTATTGCTTTACCTTGTCCGATAACGCTATTCCTGAGTTAGAAATAGCCGGTGTACCTGTTCCTAACTCGCAAGGTGTCACCAGAGTGTATTCGATTATAGTCGGGCGTGTAGCAGCCGTAACAAGTGATTCTCCCATCACCCGCTATAGTATAAATCGTACCAACTTGCTTTCTCACGAAAAAGTGGTTGAGCATGTAATGAATACGGTTAAGGGTCCCGTTCTGCCGGTTAAATTTGGGACAGTTGCCAATTCTGAAAAGGAATTGGTCGAGACGTTGCTAACTAATCGCGAAACAGAACTGGCTGAGCTTCTTGAAAGTTTTAAGCAGCATGTTGAGGTTGGTATAAAAGCGCTCTGGCAACGTGAGCGTATTTTCGCCGAACTTGCTGCTTTGCCAGAAATTCAAAGTATTAGAGCGCGGCTTGGCGAATCGCAACAGGATAAAATTGAGCTAGGACAAACGGTTGAACGTGCGCTGAATGATTTGCGAGAAAGAGACGCTCAACTGATTCTAGCGCGTTTGGAACCGTTGGCTAGAGAGGTAAAACTCAATGCAATTACGCTTGATATGCTGGTGTTGAATGCCTCTTTCCTAGTAGATAACGAAAAAGAAACTGCCTTTGATGAGGCTGTAAATGCTCTGGATGACGAACTGGGAGGAAGGTTGACTCTCAAGTACGCAGGCCCACTTCCGCCGTATAATTTTGTACATTTTAATCTTGGACTATAGGAGTATCAAAAGATGGGACTCATAACCGGAATTGCAAGTAGCCCCTACAAAGGAGTAATGTTTGTACTTGAGCAGATAAGAAAGTCGGTAGATCGCGAACTCTACGATGAGACTGTCTGGCAGCAAAAACTTCTTGATCTCCAGATGCGCTATGATTTGGGTGAAGTAGATCAAGCCGGCTATGAGGCTCAAGAGCAACAGATTATGGAACAACTGGACCTTATTAACTCTCTTTGGTTCGGTGAAACCGACGAAGAAGAGGAAGAGGACGAAGAATATGACACCGGCCAGTTCATTCACAACAACTGATACAGCCCGTTATGTGTTCGGACTAATGCTCGGTACCGCATGCCCCAAATTGGTTGGGTTTGGGGATGCCCCTCTAGAAATAGTTTTTGAGCAAGATGGTATAAGCGCAGTTGGTTGTGAAGTTAGCTTGGATGAATTTGGACAGGATGTGGTTTCCGAGCGTATGGAGGATATGGATTGGGTTGGCGAAATTGCGACAATCCACTTTGCCACATGCGATAAGATTTTCCAAGAGTCCAAAAATTTCTTGCCCTTCCGCCTGTTCACCGTTTTTTCTTCACCACAAGCTGTACAAGATTTATTGACGGCTCGCTTCAAGGATTTCCAGTCAGAATTCCAACGATTAGAAGGTAAAGCAGAATTTGGTTTAAAAATCTGGGCCAAAGAAGAATGGCTGGATACTTTTGCCCTTCGTAATGACAAGAATTTGCAAACTCTCTACGCCCAAACTAACCAGAGTGGCGGAAAAAGCTTTTTCTCTGCCAAGAAATATGAATTGGCTATGGCAGAAGCAAAGAAGAAATTGGCTCCACAACTGGGGCAACGCCTAGCAGGCACTTTGAAGAATGTTTTTAGTTTAAGCCCAGAACAGATGAAAACTCTTTCTTTACCTGCTGTAGGTGTAAAAGGTTTCCTGCCTTTGATTAATTTATCCTTGTTGCTTGGTCGTGATCGTCTCGAAGAATTAAAGCTGATGGCAGAACGACTCGATCGGGAAGCGCTGGGAGGCGGTCTGGTGGAGGCGATTGGTCCTTTGCCCCCCTACTCCTTTATCAATCTGGGCGAAGAGGCTATGTAATGGATCCTCAAATATCATCCCCATTTGATTTTTGGTTGGCGGAGGAGGTTCTGGGGCTGCCTTTGGTGGACGAAAATCAACCACCTGATCCCAAAGAAGAAGTAACCTTACTGGAACTGCTCGATAAGCTCTTGACCAAAGGCGTAATATTAAGTGGTGACCTAACCTTATCTATTGCAGGTGTAGATTTACTTTACATCGGTTTGCGGTTAATGGTTTCTACTGCCGAAAAGGCGGTCAGCGTTGGGGCAGTACGTATGAAAAACGGTCGAATTGTATGAAGCTTGAGATCAGGGCTATCAGAATGAAAACAAGCCAAAACCCGGCGCTTCCAAGTGGTTTCGGGGGTGTTGCAGCAGGTGACCTGATGGCTTTGGTAGAAGTTATTACTCCTGATTTCGACCTGACCGATATTGGGCGATTGCGCCGTTATCAGATGGCTATTAACGTATGGTGGGATAACGGCAATAATGCAATCCTGCCGGTACGAGCCGGTTCGGTTTTTGAAGGACCGGAAGCAATAGGCAAGGTGTTACTTGAAAACGTCGCCGATTACAAAAGCAGTCTTGTAAAAATCGGTAACAAGTTGCAGATGAGCATCAGGTTTGCCATGCAAAACAAGAAGGAGGCGGAACATGCCTTCGTTTCCGGGCAAAATCGTGGGCTGGATTATATGAAATGGCTATCTCAACGGCAGGCGCATGAAGATCAGCAATTAGTGTTGATCGATGCAGCGGTGAAAAAGCTTTCGAAGCTGGCGGTGGATTACCAATATTATACCCCTACACCCGGGGCTACTTTCGCAGAAGCATCTTTCCTTTTACCGCAAGAGAGACTTGCTGATTTTAAGGATATAATTGGAAGTTGTGAAATACCCGTCGTTGTCACCGGGCCTTTCCCGCCTTATGACTTCGTCTGAGGATAATATTAATGAATAATGAATTGTTGATCGAATCGTTGGCAGAAGAATTGCAACAAACCGTCAACGACCATCTAAAAAACGATAAAATCGCGCGGATAGATGCGTCACCAAATGATGTGGAACAAGGGCTAGCCAAACTGGTACTGACTTTAATTGAACTATTGCGCCAGTTATTGGAACGGCAAGCAGTCAGACGAGTAGAGGGCGGTTCCTTGACCGATGCTGAAATCGAGCGAATGGGTGACACCTTTATCCGGCTCGAAGCACGCATGAAAGAATTGAAAGAAATATTCGGTTTACAGGATGAAGAATTGAACCTGAACCTGGGCCCGCTGGGCAACTTACTTTAGATCGGAGATACTCCTATGGCAGTTCAAAGTGGCATTCAAACAACTAACTTGGCAGATATTCTCGAAAGAGTACTTGATAAAGGAATCGTAATAGCGGGTGATATCACAATTGCTTTGGCTCAAGTCGAATTGGTTAGCATAAAAATTCGCTTGGTGATAGCCTCTGTAGATAAAGCAATGGAAATGGGCATTAATTGGTGGCAACAAGATCCTTTCCTTAGTGCAAATGCAATTACACCTAAACAATTGTCCGAAAAAGAAGAAGTGGTGCCGGCGGAATAATTGGTGTGAGCATAGAAGAGATAAGGAAGTAGCTTATGTCAGAAAATAAAAATACCGATAAATTTAGTTCTTTTGATCCAGATTCTAATGATTCTGAAACCGAATCACCGCGCGTCTCTCGCAATTCACGTCGTTCCTCCGGTAGCTCAGCAGGTGGCAATATAAATATGGGTGGCTTTTTCAAGGGGCTTGGTGAAATTGCCGAACGTCTTAGTGAAGTTGTTGAAAAAGCAGAGGAACTATCCAGAAAAGCCAAAGAAGCCGAAGCCAGTGGAAATGAAAGTGGTGGCGAATTAAAATCCGAATTCAATAGCAAGGGCTTTGTGGTAAAGTGGGGCTTCAATAATTCCACGTTGGAAGATAACCCCGGCGCAGCTAGACCTTTCGCCAGTCGCCCGCCTGGTTTTGCCAGCCGTCCGCCTGCTCGTCCTGCTGCTACGCCCGGATATACAATTCCCGCTAAGGATAAAGCAGGGCAGCGCCCAAATCCAAATAATGCCAACCTTACTCCCGTTGCTACCGTCCGAGAGCCGTATATAGAAATACATGACGAGACAGCAGAGGGTCAGATTGTAGTAATTGTGGAATTACCGGGTGTGGCGGAAGAAAAAGTTTACTTTGAAATTCATGATGATATTTTGATAGTGCAAGGTGAAAACACGGATTGCCTCTATGAAAAAGAGGTTATGCTTCCGGCTATGGTAAAAGCTGAACCTGTTAGTCAGAAATATCAAAACGGATTGCTTGAGCTCAGATTAAAGCGAGTCTGAACCCTATAGCCTATAACTGTTGTAATATCAAAATACGGTTTTAACCGGGTTTTGCTAAATTTCGGGTGGCTAAAATGAACGAGACTTCCGACCAAGTTGACACACTAAGTTTGCGCGTAGCCGAAGCAGCCTCAAGAGATACGGGTCGTACTATTGCCAGAGTAGACCCCGATGAGATGAAAAAACTTGACCTAGCTATCGGTGATGTTATTGAAGTACGAGGAACTCGTACCACTGCTGCTAAGGTTTTGCCCGCTTTTGCGGCAGATCGAGGCAAGAATCTGATCTTAATTGATGGGCTGGTTAGAGCTAACTGCGGCGCAACGCTGGATGGTAGGGTTACTATTCGCAAAACCAGCGCTACACCTGCTAAAACCTTGATATTAACTCCCCTGCCTGATTCATCCTCGCCCGATGCAAACAATCAGAATGTGCAAGGGCAGCTTTATATGAAGCATACGCTGGAAGGGATTGTAGTAAAGTCCGGCGATTTGCTGCGGGTTAATTTTCTAGGTAGTCGCTTTCAGGAATTTGTAGTGCAAGAAACGGTTCCAAAAAGCGGCGCACTGGTGATTGGACCTGCCACTGCTCTAAAATTTAGCACAACTCGCGACGAAACACGCACTCGCCCGTTGCGGCGTTCTGGTTCAGGCGTAACCTACGAAGATATTGGCGGCTTGTCAAAACAGCTATCGCATATCCGGGAAATGATTGAGCTTCCCCTCAAATATCCTGAAGTATTCGACCGTTTGGGCATTGAACCACCCAGAGGGGTTTTGCTATATGGGCCTCCCGGTAGCGGCAAAACCTTGATTGCGCGCGCGGTTGCCAACGAAACATCAGCGCACTTTATAAGCGTCAGCGGACCGGAACTGATTCAGAAATTTTATGGGGAAAGCGAAGCCAACCTGCGTAAGGTCTTTCAGGAAGCAACCTCGCATGCTCCCAGTATCATCTTCCTTGATGAAATTGATTCGTTAGCGCCGCGCCGGGAAAATGTGCAGGGTGAGGTAGAAAAGCGCGTAGTCGGACAGTTGCTATCCCTAATGGACGGGCTACAGGGGCGCGGGCATGTGATGGTAATCGGCGCTACCAACCTTCCCAACAACCTCGACCCAGCTTTGCGCCGTCCCGGTCGCTTTGACCGTGAAATTGTCATTGGAGTACCGGACAGACCCGGTCGCCAAGAAATTCTTGAAATATATACTCGCAGTATGCCGCTTACCTCTGAAGTTAACATTGGGCGTTTGGCATCACTCACGCATGGGTTTGTAGGGGCAGACCTTGCTGCTCTTTGCCGAGAAGCGGGGTTGAGTGCGGTACGGCGAGTCATTCCCGACATGGAAACCGCTATACCCTACGAACAGTTCGTCAATCTGAGCGTGTCGATGGAAGATTTTCTCAGTGCCTTAAAGGAAATCGAACCATCTGCTATTCGTGAGGTTTACACTGAAGTTCCAGATGTGACATGGGATAGAGTCGGTGGGTTGGAAGACATAAAGCAGGCGCTACGGGAAGCGGTGGAGTGGCCGCTGATGTACCCGGAATATTTTGCAGAAGCCGATACCAAACCGCCACACGGTATATTGCTATCCGGGCCTCCCGGTTGTGGTAAAACATTACTGGCGCAGGCGTTGGCAACCGAGAGTGAAGTCAATTTCATCTCGATAAAAGGTCCAGAGCTATTAAGCAAATGGGTCGGGGAAAGCGAAAAAGCCGTTCGCGAAATTTTCAAGAAAGCCAGACACGCTGCGCCTTGTATAATCTTTTTTGACGAGATCGATGCAGTTGCACCGGTACGAGGGGCGCGGGTTAATGATAGCGTTGCCGACCGCGTAGTAGCGCAGTTACTCACCGAAATAGATGGTATTGAACGGGCTGCCGGTTTGATTATGATTGCGGCAACCAATCGTCCTGAAATGCTCGACCCTGCTTTGCTACGACCGGGGCGTTTCGATGTCAAGCTAACGATTGGGTTGCCAGATGCGCCTTCCCGCCGCAAAATATTGCAGGTACACACCGCCCGCAAACCGCTGTCCGATTCCCATCTAGTAGAGAATCTGGTATTGCTTACCGAAGGGTTGGTTGGTGCAGAAATTGAAGCTCTATGCAACCGCGCTTCGCTGAACGCAGTACGGCGTGCTGTAGATTTGCGTGTAATTGCCGAAAAAGCGGCTAGGGAAAACGGCACTGAAGTTGACAACACCCATATTAAATTGTTATTAACAGCAGAGGATTTCCAAATTGCGTTAAAAGAAATCCTGGACTCAAAAAATCATTCTTCTCATAACGAATAGTTGAGGGACTGCTAATTGCTAGAAGGGGATATAACACAAGTAGGGGAAAGCGGTGAAAGAGTCAATACCCGTTCCTTATGCAGAAGGAATACGTGTACTTAATCGTACAAAATTCGAAAAAATATATGCGGCGTTCAACCAACAATACCATGGCGATAAATGGCTTGCTCGGCAGCATTGTTCCGAACTTGATACTGAAATTGCCTTTGGGGTGAGCTTCAACTGGAAAGAATATCTTACTTTTCTGGTAGTTAACATTTATGCGGAGTTTGGGGATAACCCTGCGTTGGCATGGGAAGGTCTAAAACGCTGGAACGCGCAAATCATTGAGAAAGTGGCACAAAAATTTATTGCCAGTGGCGATTATCAATCGCTCAATTCTTTTAGAGAGAAAATCCGACTTTTGGAAGAAAAGCAGATGCCTTTTGGTTTCAATAATTAATGCTGATTGAGTAGAATTATAGTAACCTTCAAAAATTACTTGCTGTTTCTTTCAAATAAATTACAGGTAGCTTTTCAGGATGAACCGGCAAATGGTTCATCCTGTTTGGTTTTCGTCGGTGTTACCTTTTCTCGTAACGCGCTACATTATGACGTTGACGTAGTGAAATATGCGTGTTATTATTAATGTTGTGTAAACCTGCGGGCTTAAAACACCAGCAAGTTTATTCTTTTTTTGACTTGAACAACTTGTTTACTAGTTTACCCTCTCCTAACCTCAGCTATCGCTCTGGTCCCCGGAAGGGTATCTTGGTTTTAGATCATATCTTTTGAAGTTAAAAGTTATGCAGAGTACCAACTCGTAGTAGAGAAGTTACTCCGGCACTAAACGGTAAATTATCAGATTGATTAACCGTTATGCCAATACTGTTAACTATCAGCAAAAAATTTGCCGAAAGGAGTTTTACTATTAGCAAAAATCTTCGCGTGAACGAACGTATCCGCGTACCTGAAGTTCGCGTTATTGATGAGAATGGAGAGCAAGCCGGCATTATGCGTACCCGTGACGCACTAAGCATGGCACGACAGCGAAATTTCGATCTGGTAGAAGTTGCCCCTAACGCTCAACCTCCTGTATGCCGTCTACTCGATTATGGTAAATATCGATACGAACAGACCAAAAAAGAGCGCGATGCCCGCAAAACCCAGAAAGTTATTACTGTAAAAGAGATCAGGCTTGAGCCTAAAATAGCAGAGCATGACCTTAAAGTGAAAGCTCGTTTGGCGCGTGGCTTCCTTGAAGATGGCGATAAGGTTAAGATTACGGTACGTTTCAGAGGTCGTGAATTAGCGCATACCGATATCGGTCAGGGTTTGCTGGAACAGCTTATTGAAATGTTAAAAGACATTTCTACTCTGGATCAGTCGCCTCGGATGGAAGGAAAATCCCTTACCATGATTATGGCTAGGGCAGCCAAATCGGAGAAGCCCGTTCGCCCAGAAGGTGCGCCGCGCTCGGCTAATGAAGCGGGAACTCCACCCACTTCCGCTGCTCCGGCTAATGTCCCCGCACAGACACCGCCTACCGTTCTTAAATAAGAAGTTAAATTAAAAATCACAGGGAATACCAATGTTATTCCCTGTGATTTGATTCTGTCAGGCATATACTCCGTATCAGCTTAAGCCTAACTTGTTTTTTCCCAGAAACTATTGAGAGTTTCAATGAGGAGTTCGGGAACTTCCTGCATGGGGAAATGCCCACATTTTGCCAGTTCCGCGTAGTGTGAGCCGGGAGTCATATCCACGAAGGGTTTTACAAACATTGGAGGCGCTACCTGATCGTATTTCCCTGACACATATAGGGTAGGGGAAGTGATTGCCGGACAGACTTCTTTGAATTTCACGGTGTAACCGCTCCAAAGAGTTTTCTCAAGCGTTCGGTTATCGCTACATATTACATCGTTCATCACCACTTCAGCTTCGTGTTCGGCTAAAGGGCGATAAGTGTAACGACGTACTGCAAATTTTCTGGCACGTTTGTATCGGCGCAAAAGGGGTTTTACCGCTATAATCAGCCAAACCATTACCCAGCTAATCCACTTGAAGATCAGGTGAATCCAGTTGTGAGGGTCGTAGTATGCTCCACCGATCACTACCAGCCCGCTGACTCGATCGGGATAGCGTGCTGCAAAACGCATTGCTACCACTCCACCCCAGCTATGTCCTACTAGCCGTATCCGTTGCAACTTTAAATGATCTAGCAGCGCCAGTAAATCTCCCATGTAGCGTTCAATGCTAAAATCGGCGCGTTGTGATTCTGCTTTGCTATCGAATTGTGAAATCCCGAAACCGGGCGCATCATAGGCAAGGCAGGTTATGCCTCGCTGACAATTGTCTTCAAAAAGGGACATCCAATCATCTTGGCTACCAGCCCAGCCATGCACAAAAACAAGGGGGTCGGCAGAGTCGTCCCCCTTAAAGAAGCGATAGCGTATGTTTACGCCTTCTCGTCGGAAATTATTAATTTCTATTTCGTCCCAGCACAATTAATGCCCCCAACGCTCCAGATACCAGACCTAGCCAGAAACCTTGTGTGAAATTGTTGTTTTTTTTGGCTTTATATACACGGTAAGGACGCATATAATTAGCTCCTCTTGGTGAAGAGGGCGGAAACTGCTCCACGCACTGCTGCCAGCAAGGACGCGAGGCGTACCATTGGAGAAACTATTCCCTCACCTACATAAACAGCTGTACCCCGCGCCGTATCGGCGGCTTCGTTGACTTTATCGATTAGCGGGCTAACTTTCTCGCGGGTGAGGTTGTTAAGCACCTGTATCAGGGCGGCTAGTATTGCTACAAGCGCGGTAACGGCGATTAGTAAGCCGCATGCAAATACCGACATCATACTTAATGATACATAGGAGAGTTTTCGCAGAAAATCGGTATCAACCCAAATTAACACCGCGACAAGAGCTGCAATTAATGCGACTACCGCTATGCCACCGAATATTGCGACTTTTTTCATTCAGAGAATGCTCCTTGTGATTTCGTTCCCACTTTTATTTGAGGCTTTATTTTACGAGCGGATCCAACCTTGCAAAAATAACGGGCTTAGTATAGCATAATTTGTATTGGGATGTGCAGGCGCAAGCTCAACTATACACTAACTTCCTCAAAAAAAACTGCCCCTTGGGAGGGGCAGCCAATGGGATAAGCTAATCTTTTTTAATCTCTTCGGCTTCTTCGATTTCTATCACATCGATTGCATCAGTATAGCTTGTAGTTCGCCCTGTCATTCGTCTGAACACCTTCAGCCCATCATTGAGCCAGACATTGAAATCGCTTCCCCATGGTACAAGGGTTTTGAAGATTCCGAGACGATTGACCGAATTAAGCAACCCTGTTGGTCCCATCACAACATGGTCGAGGGTAACCCGAATAGAAAAGCTGATTAAATTACCTTCCAGTACAGTTTCTCCTTCGGGTGTACCCCGTAAGAATTTGAAGAAAAGACGGCGCAATTCCTCAACGCGCGTTAAAACCACCACGCTGGCATTCGGATTGTTGTTATCAAGTCCCACTTGGCAACCCAACCGCATACCCATTTCCAACCTACCGGGGGTTAACCACGCTTTTTCCGCCTCGCTGAGAGGGGAAAGGTTCTCTGCTCCGGAGATAACTCGGCATTCACAGGTTGAGCATGCTCCGTTGCCATTGCACATAAAACCTATATGCGACCCGTTGCGTCGCGCTATATCCAGTAGAAGATCACCTTCTGCGCCTTCGAACTCTTCATCATTGATTACGACTTTAGGCATAATTGGCTCCTTTATCAAATAAAATAAGGATTGCGCCTTACTTGTTATTGTTTTAATACAAATTAAGGCTTCCATGTTGAATGGATTTCGATATTAGGTTAGAATCCACACACTATAGTTTAAGAAAGTGTGAAAAAATGTCAAATCTGATTGAACGTGATGCAGAATTGGAAATTATACGCCGAATTGCTGGTGCGCAAGGGCAGCCTCGCTTGTTGTTAATTCTGGGCGAAAGTGGCAGCGGCAAGAGCGCTTTGTTAAATGAAGCACGCGCCGCCGGTTACTTCGGCGATTCTCGTTATTTTGGCAGTAGTGTCAATAATATTGAGGCTTTGTTGGATGAGATTGATCGCACCGAATATACACGTATAACCGCACAGGCGCGTGAGGTTGAAATTAAAGTGGAATTGGCACAGGTCGAGCTAACCTTGCCCGATCTGACTGCCTCAGACCCATTTGAGCCACGTTTACGGGCGGTTCAGGCTATTCCCCCGGAAGCTCTGCATTATCTAATACGCAAGCTTTACAATTCCTATGATATGTTCGGGCTATCGGAAGATGCGGCGTTGTTTGTCAAAACCGGGCTTGAGCATTTGCTGCAACTGAATGCCAATAATTTGAATCAGTTGCGTGCTTTTGTGAGTAGTAAATTAAAGCCCCACCTTAGCGAGGAAGAATGGATGCTTTATCTACGTCCTGCCGAAACGATGGCGGGGGCGCTTGGTAAAATGCTCGCTGCTAAAGGACGGAATATTCTGTTGGATAATTACCACGAATTCGACTCAGCCCGTTTGTTAGCGCAAATAATCGGCAATGGCGAGCTTTTCTGGGCGTTGGTGGTAGAAACTGAGCCGACATGGGTTTCTAATTTGCCTTCTAATGTTACTGTCGAACGTCTCAGTCTCTCTGCGCTTTCGCAGGAAGGTTTCGATGCCTATCTTGAACAACGCAAATTAGCAAAACCAAACTCTGACGAGGTGTTGCGGCTCTATAAACTGGCTCAAGGGCTACCGCTGGCGCTACGCTTGGTGGCTGATCTTCAGTCTAAAGGCATCTCGTTGGTAAATTTGGAAGCAGCAGCAGCTAGAACTCCTACCAATTCGTTGGAAGGCATTTTCCTTTATTTTGTGGAGGAAAGCGGGCTAATTACTGCATCTCAGAAATCCGCTTTGTTTGCGCTTGCACTCCTGCGCCATTTCCATCCTGATTTTGTCGAGGATTTTGCCTCAAGAGCAGAAGCCGCCGGGTTTCCGATTACCCCTGAGACATTAACGCAATTGGATAGCGAATATCTTTGGCTTTGGGATAGCAGCGCGAACAGTAATAGCCTTTGGAAACCGCTCCATCCTGCACTAAAAGCTGCGTTGCAGAGATGGTTGATGGTGGAAAAGCAAAGGTTCAGTCGTCCGGTTCAGGAAGGCGTGATTGAGTCAGCCCGCAACGCTATAATGGTGCGGCTAACCGCTCACGAACACCAATTGGTAAATCAGTCTGATGATAATGGCAGCCTTTCCACTCGCGCCCGTGACTCTAAATGGGGCGAATTGGTGCTAGATATGGCTTATTATCGTTGGTTGCTGGATGAAGCGGTAGGTTGGCTCTTTGCTCTTCCGCGCGCCCTAATGGCTTTAGCTTATAACCCGTCACTGGCGCAACGTTTCTATGACTTAGCGTTGAGTATTTCCTACTCATTCTATACTGAAGGGCGAGAGTTACTGCCATGTTTGCGCGTACTTCTGGCTGAAAATTACACTATTACTTCGCCCCGTTCTGTTTTTGAGGAAAAACTCAAGGCGCTTGAGGTATTGGAGAGTTTGACTACTACAGAGCGGGGGCGTTGGTTCAAGCAGGAAAATTTGGGGTTGCGGCAGGGTGGCAAGGGTAGCGGAGAGGCAGAAATTCGGGGAATCCTGCGTTGGTTACAGGGTTTTGTACTCGAACAAGCCGGGCAGTATGATCGTGCTGCTTCGCTATATGAGAGTGTGCTATCTACCAACGTAACGATGCCGGAACTGAAAAAGGTCGCGGCGCGCTCCGGGCTTTACATGGTGTTGCGCTATCGCTTGAAAGGGGCGAAGGAATCTGCGCTCAGTGCGCTGCTGCGTACCGTTGAGCTTGATCCAAGCCTCGAACAAGCCTACAAGATATTGTTGTGGCAAGGTATTATCATGAACCGCCCCGATGTTATCTTGCAAGCGGTGCAGGGTCTTGGTAAAACTGAAGGAGCAGCCCCACAGCTTGATTTATACAGCGCCTTTGCGCTTTGGTTACAGGGACGCTTGCCCGAAGCGTTGAGCGCGGCGCGTGCTTACAAAGGTCAGGAGGGTCAGCAATATTTCAATCGCCTGATAGGTTTTGCGGAACTCGAAGCAAATCCAGAAGGGCTTGAACAAATACTTGCCGAACTGTCATAAAATATTCTCAACGGGGAGAATAAAAACAACTCATTGTGGAGTAAAGAGGCAACTATGAAATATTTGAGCGATCCAAGAACGGTAGCGGTGGTGGGTGCGCCACTGGCGTTGGGACAGGACTTGGCGGGGGTAGAAGATGCCCCTACAGCTTTACGCGATGTGGGGTTAGCACAAGCGATTCTAGAGCTAGGCTGGCAAGTTAACGATGCGGGTGATTTGCCTTTTGACCTGCCCCATCACCGAGAATCTGATATTGGTCAGGTGACTTTGGGCAAAGTAAAATACGCCCATGAAGTGGGAACTGCTTGTCACCTTCTTTCTGAAAGAGTGGCTAGGGTTGCCAGTGAGGGTAAATTCTGCCTTACGCTTGGCGGTGATCACAGCATTGCAATGGGTTCGATTAGTGGCGTGGTTAAGACGCGCCCGGATGTGTCGGTAGTGTGGGTGGATGCTCATGGCGATTTCAACACTCCCGAAAGCTCGCCTAGCGGTCACTTACATGGCATGCCGCTTGCCGCTTTAATGGGCAAAATTAATCCCGGTTCAATGCCCGGTTTTGATTGGCTAACGCAATTGCTCAAGCCCGACCATGTGACTCTTATCGGGGTGCGTTCGATTGACCCAGAAGAGCGGGTTTTGCTACGTGAATCCGGCATCAAGGTTTTTACTATGATGGAGGTTGATCGTTACGGTATCGGTAGGGTGATGGAAATGGCGCTGCACGCAATAAACCCAGACGGCAATCGCCCAATCCATCTTAGCCTCGATATAGACGCGCTTGACCCTTATATTGCCCCCAATACCGGCACTAAAGCGCGTGGTGGCTTGAATTACCGTGAGGCACACTATATCTGTGAGGCGTTGGCGGAAACGGGCGCATTAGTCTCTATGGATTTGGTAGAAATCAACCCGCGCTTGGGTTATCTTGAAGATAGGCACAATCTCGCGCAGGGTGGCACTACTTTGCAAGAGGATGCCACCGTTGAAATGGGCATAGAGTTGGTGGCTTCGGCGCTTGGCAAACGGATACTCTGATTCAGGTGCTTGAAAAGTGCAAGGGACACTACCTCCGGTGTCCCTTTAATTCGCCCCAAGTTTACATAACACTATTGCCAAACCCGTATTTTTCATCTAATGTTTCCTTTCCTCATCTCAAGTTTCGTTGACACATAAGTTTTTACGTAATAATATTAGCAGGCTTATTATATAAACTTGTGACCAATCATAAAACCCTTATGCTCTTAAATTGGCTTATTTAAAGGAACCTTCCTAATGTCTGACTCTGGTACATCTGCTATTCAAGAAGTTGCGGCTAATCTCTACAAAATAAAACTTTCCATGCCGTTTGAACCTTACCATATCAATGTTTATCTGCTAAAAGGCACAAACCGCCTCGCGTTGGTGGATACAGGTTTGCCAATGGCGTGGGAAGATTTGCAGCAAGGCTTTAAGGCGCTGAATATTCCTTTTGAACAGTTAACCGATATTTTTCTGACTCACTACCATATCGACCATATCGGTGCGCTTTCTTCGCTGCGTGAAGCTGCACCGGGCGCAAAAATCTTTTTCCATCAGCTTGACCATGACTTCATGCGCTACCGTACCGCGAAGCCTCAAGAGTCAAATGAGGCGATGTATAAATGGTTATTGCGAAATGGCGCGGCTGATCTAGGTGGTGATCCTGCCGGTTTTCCCATTCAGATGGTAGAGTTAAAGCCCGGTGATACTTTGGTGGAAGGTGGGGAGAAAGTCAGCTTACGGAATGAGACTGATGGCTGGGAAGTAGTTTGGACACCCGGACATACTAACGGTCATTTCGTGTTGTACAACCGCGAACAGCGGTTACTTTTATCAGGTGATCATCTTTTGACTACCATCAGCAGTAATATCGGGCAATATCCCGGTTCTCGCCCCGACCCACTGGGTGATTTTATGAGTTCGCTGGATAAACTTGCTGCTCTGGAGGTCGATGAGATTTTACCCGCACATGGGCATCCCTTTGGAAATCATCGTCACCGTATCGAAAATCTGAAGCTACATCATCGCCATCGTATGAATAAGATCATAGCGGGGTTAGAGCATGGTCCACTCACTGCTAAAGGGGTAGCACATACCATCTGGGGCGATCGTCTGAAGGGCTTCAACCGTTATCTGGGCTTGATGGAGGTTCTTTCCCATCTTGAGCGTTTGAAACTAGAAGGTCAAATTTTAGCCGAAGAGCATGAGGGCGTAGTATATTACCGCCAAAATTGAACAAGGCGGCTTGAGAGAATAAAATTAACATGCATTTTCTGAAAACTTTGCTGCCCTACCTCGCCCGGTATAAGGGCAGCCTTATTTTGGGTCTTTTTGTACTCCTGGCGACTGCCGGTATCAGCCTTACCCAACCCTACTTAATGCGGTTAGCCATAGACAGCTTACAACAGGGCAAGTTTGAACCCATTCTTAGCTTTATAATGATCGGTTTGGGCTTACTGCAACTGGTACTGGGCTTTTTGCAACGCTGGTCGATCAATCGTAACGGGCATCAGATCGAGGCTGACATCCGCAGCGACCTGTTTACCAAAACTCAAAAGCTTGATCGCTCTTTTTTCGATGAAACCAGTATTGGCGACCTGATAGTAAATAGCACCTCTGATATAAGCGTCCAGCGCAACCTGATTGTACAGGCTACCATAAGTGGCTTTAACACTCTTTTTCTTGGCTCAATTGCCCTCACGCTGATGTTCCTGCAAAATTGGCGACTGGCGTTGGTCGGTCTGGTTTTCCTGCCGTTTATGGTAATTGCTTTCGCATATGTCACCAAGCGTATGGACAAGCACTACCGCGCCGCACAGGATCAACTGGGCGAGGTCAGTAACCGGGCGCAAGAGGTATTCGCGGGTGTCAGGGTGGTAAAGGCTTACAATCGTGAGGGCGCAGAGTCGGCACGATACACCCAAGAAAGCCAAACCTATCTGGAAGAAACCATGCGCTATGCACGCTGGAACAACCTACTGATACCGATTATCTCGCTTACCATCGGCTTGACTACTGCGTTGGTTTTATGGGTCGGTGGTCATGAAATTGAGGCAGGTCGCCTAACTATCGGGCAATTCGTACAATTCAATGCTTATCTCTTGTTGCTGGTTCCGCCGCTCACCAACTTTGGTCAGGTGCTTGGGTTAGCGCAAGCCGCTTCTAGCAGTATGGCGCGTTTGCAAACTATTTTTCTGCGTCAGCCTAAAATCTCCGACCCTCCCAAGCCGGAGACACTTGCCGAACCTAGAAATAAGCGGGGCGAGATAGAGTTTCGGAATGTCGGTTTTCGCTATCAAGATCGCTGGGTTTTGCGCGACGTAAGTTTTAAGGTAGAGTCGGGAAAAACCGTAGCGGTAGTTGGTCCAACTGGCTCAGGCAAGAGTTCGCTTTCAGCGCTGGTAGGGCGCGTATATGATCCCCATGAGGGCAGTGTGCTACTGGAAGGGGTGGATGTGTCCCATTTGCCGCTAGAGACCTTACGGCGCGAAATAGCGTATGTGCCACAGGAGACCCTGCTCTTTTCTCTTTCCTTGCGTGAAAATATTGCCTTTGGTAAGGGCGATGCCGAGCATAACGAAGTTCTGTCGGCGGCGCGTTTGTCGCGACTCTCTCAGGATTTGCCCCAAATACCGGGCGGCTTCGATGCGCTGGTGGGCGAACGTGGCGTGACACTTAGCGGTGGACAGAAACAACGCGCTTCTATTGCGCGTGCCCTTCTGCCCAACTCCTCCGTAATTATTCTGGACGATGCGCTTAGTAGCGTAGATGCACGCACTCAAAACCGGATTGCCGCCAATCTTAAAACTCTAACTGCACAAGGACGTACTACTCTGCTGATTACGCAGCGTCTAACGCTGGTTAAAGACTCGGATTGGATTGTGGTGCTGGATGACGGACGGGTAGTAGAGCAGGGCAAACATGCCGAGCTAATTGAAAATGACGGGTTATATGCGCGGATGTATCGCCGCGAAATGACCTTGGGCGCGAATAATTTCCTAGATGATGACGCGCTGGCAGCTACCTTGCATGGTACGGATACCGCTGATGAAACCCCTGCGCCTGCTCTTCCCGGTAAAACCGCCGCAGATCGTGACCGCAAACTTCGCGAGGATAGCAAAGGCGGTAAACTTCTCAAGAAAAATGTTAAAAGCGAGGGTGATGAAATCCTGAGCGTGGATTATACAGGTGGTAGGCTCTCGCGCTTATTGCAGTATGCTTTCAAGTATAAAACACTGTTATTGTTAGCTACTCCGGTAATCATCGTGGGGTCTTTGCTGGAAGTGGTCGGTCCGTTGTTAAGCAAAACCGCTATCGATCAGTATATTGTCCCCGGCAAGCTACAGGGCTACGAAATCATCCTGTTGCTATTCATCCTTGCCACCGTAGCGGGTTTTGTAACGCGCTACCTACGCGCCTACTTGATGCAAAAAGTGGGGCAATTTGTGGTGCGCGACCTACGGGTGCAACTCTTTAAAAAATTGCTATCGCACTCGCTCGGCTTTTTCGATCGCTATCCGGCGGGCAGCCTGATTGGGCGTTTGACCAGCGATATGGACGCTATCAATGATCTGCTAGGGCTAGGGGCAGTGGCAATTGTTGCCGATGTAGTGGCGCTACTTGCTATTCTTATTACTATGTTCCTGCTAGATTGGCGCCTTGCGCTGGTCAGTTTGGCAGTAATGCCGATTTTATTCTTCGTTTCTTTTTTCTTTCGGGGAGTGATGCGCCGAGCGTGGCGCGACTCACGCCGTAAGTATTCAATATTGGTGGGCTATCTAGCAGAAAACTATGCCGGTATGCTAACGGTGCAACTATTTAACCGCCAACCTCTCAATTATGCCCGTTTCAGCGAATTAAACGATGATTATTACCAGAGCAACCGCTATATTGTATATGCCAACGGAATATTTCTGCCGCTGGTGGCTTTCCTATCTAACTTCGCCAGCGCGTTGCTCATTTTAGTAGGCGGTTGGTTATTTACGTCAGGTAGCACAGTGACTTTTGGCTTACTGGTAGCTTTCCTGCAATACACCGAACGCGCCTTCCAGCCCATTCGCGACCTTGCCGAGCGTTACACTTCGTTTCAGGCTGCCAGCACCAGTAGCGAGCGCATTTTCGGTCTGATGGATATGCCAAAAGAAGTGAACGACCCTGTCAACCCGCGCCCTTTGGTGGAAGATCAGCGTACTTTAGCGCAAGGTTTAGAGTTGCGCTTCGAGCATGTACTCTTTGGCTATAACCCTGAGTTCCCGGTAATAAAAGATATGTCTTTTACCATCAAGCCGGGCGAAAAAATAGCCATTGTCGGGGCAACCGGAGCAGGAAAAACCAGCATCGTGAGCTTGCTAGGGCGCAACTACGATATACAGCAGGGCAGCATTACCATCGGTGGCGTGGATATTCGTGAAGTAACGCAGGAAGATTTACGCCAATACCTCGCGCTGGTGCTACAAGACCCGGTGCTATTCAAGGGAACAATTGCTGAAAACATCAGGCTTGGAAACCCACATCTTACCGATGCTGAAATGCGACATATCGCCCATCAGGTTGGCGCAGATGCTTTTATAGATAGCCTTCCCGGTGGTTACGATTATGCCTTGCAGGAACGCGGTGCGAATATTTCGGCAGGGCAACGCCAATTGTTGAGTTTTGCCCGTGCCATTGCCTACAACCCGAACGCGATTTTGATTCTGGATGAAGCCACTTCTAGCGTTGATACCGAAAGCGAGGCGATTATTCAGGATGCGCTCAGGAAGTTGCTGGAAAAGCGCACTGCTCTGATTATCGCGCACCGCTTGAGTACGATTCGCGATGTTGACCGAGTGATTGTAGTCGAGCGGGGGCAGATTGCCGAAATGGGTACGCAAGAGGAATTGATTGAGAAACGGGGTATCTACTTTCAGCTTTACCGCAATCAGGTCGAACTGGTTGGTCAATAAATAGCAGTGCGAGCTATTAAAGACAAGGGGCTTATGCCCCTTGCCTGAAGGAATTGATCAATCGTAACGCAGCGCATCTATGGGGTGGAGTTTTGCGGCGCGTCTAGCCGGGTAAATTCCAAAGAATAAACCCACTGCAATTGCAAATCCAACTGCCATAAACATCACCGAGACGTTTACCGCCGTGTGGATAAAGGTGGCATTCACAATTTCTGAGGCAATTACTCCTAGCACTACCCCGATAAGCCCCCCGACAAAGCACAACGTTATGCTTTCAATGATAAACTGCAGCAGAATATCAAAGGGTTTCGCGCCGATGGCTTTGCGAATACCGATTTCACGAGTGCGCTCGGTTACGGTTACCAGCATAATATTCATGATGCCAATACCACCGACGAATAGCGAAATCGAAGCGATTACTATTAGGAAGGTGTTAAGGGTGTTTTGCTGGTCGCGCGCTGCTTGTAGTTGATCTTGCTGGTTGGTGATAGTGAAATCATCCTGAGTGCCCTGAATCTTGTGTAGGTCTCGCATAGCCAGTGTGGCTTCCCCGATGAGTTTCTCCACATTATTAGCGCTACTGGCTTTCAACACGATGCTGTCCACACGCTTGCCGGTGGTAGTTGCTCCTTGGTTGCGTGCGCCGAATAACTTGGTTTGTGCGGTAGTTATCGGCATATAAACTTGGCTATCGACCGAGCCAAAGCCCGTACCACCTCGCGCAGTCATAACCCCCACAACAGTAAAACTGGTGCGGTTGATACGAATTTGCTTGCCAATCGGATCATCGCCCTGGAAGAGGGTATCGGCAATGCTGGAACCAAGTACCACTACCGTGCTGTTACTGCTTACATCGGCATCGGTAAACCAATCCCCACTGGAAAGGGTCTGGTCGTGTACCGTAGGGTAGCTTTGGGTAGTGCCGATAATGCGTCCATTAGCGTTTAGCGAACCGAATACGATTTGCCCACCGTTATTAAGCTCCGGGTCAACTCCGGCTGCTGCTGTCAGACTGGGGTCAGCAGCGAGGTTGAGATAATCTTCGTAGGATAGAGTTTGGTTAGCAGCTCCGGTAGCAATACCTAGAAAAGATTGGTTGGATGGGCTAATCGTGATAAGGTTTGTACCGGCGCGTTGTACTTGCGCCAGTGCATTCTGGATAGTTCCCTCACCGATACTTTGCAAGGCAATTACCGACCCCACCCCGATGATAATGCCCAACATGGTCAGCATAGAACGCATTTTATTACTGACCAAGTTGTATAAGGACATTCTTATTGATTCAATTATATTCATACTTCAGGCTCGTCATTCGACTTATGGGTTGGTAATTATTTTAATAAAGCCGCAGCAGGCTGATAAGCCAATTTCTGATTCACTACCGGTATATCACTCTCGATTACGCCATCGCGAATACGCACAATTCGGCGGGTGAATGCTGCCACATCCGGTTCGTGCGTCACGAACACAATCGTCATACCTTCGTCATAGTTTAGCTGCTGAAAAATGCTCATAATTTCCACGCTGCTTTTGCTATCAAGGTTTCCGGTTGGTTCGTCCGCTAGAATAATTGAAGGGTCATTTACCAACGCCCGCGCAATAGCCACGCGCTGTTGCTGACCACCGGATAGCTCTTTAGGCTTATGGTGCATTCTTGTGCCCAAGCCAACTGCTTCCAATGCTGCTTCTGCCCTTTCGCGTCTTTCGGCATTGTTAAAAGCGCCGGTATAAAGCATAGGTAGTTCCACGTTAGCAAGCGCGGAGAGCTTTGGCAGCAAGTTAAAACTCTGAAATACGAAGCCGATTTTCCGGTTTCGCAATTCAGCAAGTTGGTTTTCATTCATATCGGCAACTTCTTCTTCGTCAATTTCGTAGCTGCCGCTGGTAGGTTGGTCAAGCGCACCCAGAATGTTCATCAGCGTAGATTTACCGCTACCACTGGGTCCCATAATTGCGATTAACTCACCGTCTTGTATGTTGAAGGTAACGCCCCGTAGGGCGTTGACCTCCACATCTCCCATCCAGTAGGTTTTAGTGATGTTATGAATGCTGATCATACTTAACCACCAATCCTTCCACCGCCGCCGGGAATAGCGCCACCTCCGAATGGGTTAGCCCCATTGTTGGTGGTGGTTCTGGTAGTAACTGTCACGGTTAACACTACCTTGTCACCCTCTTTCAGGTCACCACTGGTTACTTCGGTGGCGCTATCGCCCTGCAAGCCGAGAGTTATGGTTTTGTTTACGGTCGCGCCGTTAGCATCCTGTACCTGCACATAACGATATGGTCTACCATCGGTTCCTGTGCCAGTTTTGATGGCGCGGGTAGGTACAGAGAGCACTCCGGCTTTAGCATCCAAACAGAAGATAACGTTAGAAGTCATACCAATTTTGGGCTGTACTTGCTGCTGTTGGTTGCCGCCACCAAAGGAGGGGGTGAAGCCGCAGAAGCCTAACTGATTGCGTAGCTGAGCAGTTTGCGCTTGGAACTGCGCGGGTACTTGTCCGCCAGCAGCACCGGGTATTTGTCCACCCGCCGCACCTTGTCCGCCAGCAGCGCCAGTACCCTGCCCACCTTGCCGTCCTTGACCACCGGCAGTAGTTGCGCCGGGAGATTGCGCCGCTTCAGTAGTAGCACCTGCCGCCCCTGTTGTAGCACCTGCCACAGGAGTACCTGTCGTTCCGGGGCGACCTTGCCGTAGATTCTGTTGGATTGCGGCGAGATACTTCTGATACTGGTCAGGGAAAGCGTCCTGAAGGCTGTTCTTGCCCTGTGCATCCATCGTTACGGTGACGAGGTAGGAGACAACATTGCTTTGAACCACAGCTTTAGGCGATATAAAGGTGACTTTCCCGGTAAAGCTACGATTTGCGATTGAGTCGAAGTTGAGGGTAACACCCATACCCAATTTGATTTTGGCAATGTCCGACTCACCTACGTTGACATCAGCGTGCAGTTCCGAAATGTCAACAATTTGCGCGGCAGTAGTGCTTGCACCCACTACCTGACCGACCACCAGCGGCAACGAAGAGATGATGCCATCGAACGGCGCAACAATTAAAGCATTCGCGAGTTGCGTTTTCGCTTTATCCACATTGGCTTGTGCCGAATCTACTTGTGCTTGTGCCACTGCCAGATCGCTAGGGGTAGTGCCGTTTTTCAGGTTTTGCAAAGTCAGTTCCTGAAGTTTAACGTTAGAATCGGCGATTTCTATATCGCTGGCAGTACCGCCTGATGTTAGCTTGGCAAGGTTGGCAATCGCTGAATCGACTGAAGCCTGATCCGAAGCAATTGTAGAATCGGTAGGGGTTAGCTTGACTAGACTTGCCTGAGCGTTGTTTAGCGAGGCAGTAGCCTGATCAACCGCAGCGCGGGCGGTGGAAATGTCAGAAGCGAGTGGACCTGCCATTACCTTGTCCAATTGCACCTTCGCGTCGTCGGCAGTAGACTGCGCGTTACGAATGCCGGTATCATAGCTTACTTTTGCATCATTCAGTGCTATATCAGCACGATTATATGCACCCTGTGCATCTTGCAAAGCGCGTTGGGCAGTGGTTTCTTTAGTGATGTCAGCATCTTTTACACCCGATTTGAGTGTACCATCAGCATTGTGGTTAATATTATAGATAGAGCTATAGTTATCCTGCGCGTTTTTCAAAGCATTCAAAGCTTGGTCGCGGGAAACCTGAGCATTCACTACCGAGGTGTAGAGGTTACTTTTAGTTTTATCGAGGTTTGATAGTGCTTGCTGGTATTTTACTTGTGCTGCCGAGATTGTAGCAGCATCGGGTCCTGCCAGTAAGGCATCCAATTTTGCCTGCGCCGAACTCAAGTTTGCTTGTGCTGAGCTAACCGATGCTTGAGCCGCCGCTTTGTCATAGTCGCTTCCGCCCTGTTTGTCTAGCGCTAAGCGTGCTTTAGCCGATTCAACTTGGGATTTTGCGCTTTGAATATCAGTAGGCAGAGCGTTGCCGCTGCGGGTTTTTTGCGCCGAAATCTGAGCCTGTTTTAATTGCTCTTGTGCTTTCTGCAAATCAATATCGGTAGAACCAGCTTTAAGTTTATCATAATTTGCTTTGGCTGAACTCAGGCTTGCCTGCGCGGTTGTAACCGCTGTTTGCAAATCTTTATCATCAATTTTGGCAATTACATCCCCTTTTTTGACGGCATCCCCTTGCTTTGCAAGCACTTGCGTAACGGTTCCACCAGCGCCAAAGGTTAACGCAAGGTCTGCTTTAGCTTGCACCTGTCCGGTGGAAGCTACCGAAAGCCCTACTACTGAGCTTGCGCTTACAGTGGAAGTTTGAGCGGGAATAGCATTGGAATTTTGGGAGTTATTAAACCAGATGAAATAGGAGGCTGCGCCTGCTCCAGCTAGTACGACTAGTGCCACGAGCCAGGGCCATACTTTGCGTCGTTTGCGTTTGGAAACAGGCTTACCCAACCGCGAAATTCTCTTTCCGGCAGGCTCACCACTATCCGCACCGGATGTTGCAAGTTCGCCGGGGCGTTTAATGTCAGCGTTGGAGGCAACTTTCTTGCCACCTTTAGTCGTTTCTACTTTTGAAGCTTTTGTTTCGGGTACAATACCCTTTTCCTCATCCATTAAAAAATCTCCTCGAAATTACCAGAAATACTAAGGCTTTCGCTTCAGGTAAGAGGTTTAAGCCCCTTAATTATATCCCAGAATCGTTTTACTGCTCCAGCCGTAAGTTCTAAAATATAAAAAGCAGTTATTGCTTGCCACTGTAAATAATAACAAGACTATGTTAAAAAAAGGCATAAATTTACAAAGCATTTGCAAAGGATAAAATAAAAAAATAGTAAAAAACTGTAATTATTCAGACCCCCTACACCGATATGTTGTAGGAAATAAATTCAAAACTCTATATAGGGTAGATCATTATCAAGATTTGATCTATTTAGTAGGTTTTTCAAGATTATCATATACCTAAAATAGGGTATTCTATACAATATATTGTATTTTCGAAACACTCAAATCAATATGACGTATCTGAATAGTTACCCAAAATCTTACCAAAGGAACACTTTCTCCCTGTTTCAATTCCTCAATCGGAATAAGAGAGATTTTTACGACCTATGCAGTACCACTCTCGCAAGCTGTGTCTTCTTTTCTTCAGAATTTGTGTTGGGTCTTGCCATCAGTTTTTGCTCTTCCTCTTTTTGATTAATTAATCAATTAGTTAATTAACCAAATCCCACCTTACTCCCAACCAAATAAGTTGTCAATAGGGTTCAGGCAAAATTTATTAGTTAAACATTTGATGCGGATAGAGCGGAGGCAAAGGCGGAAAGGGAGTGCAAGTGATGTCTCCTTGACCTCTTTTAGCTTTTTTGTGGTGGGCGCAAAGTGGAGAATATTTCGCAGCATCGGGTTTAACAGTAGGCATAAGACAGCCTGTTAAACCTCGATATGCAAAGCTACAAGGGGTTAGTAGCTAATTTTAACCTGTACTACCTTCAAACGGTCGGCGCGTAGAGCTATTTTTTCCTGAATCAAGCCCACATACAACACGATGCGTTGCTCATTACGGTCTATTCGGATTTTGCCTGTAACCTCGGCTTCCTCACCGGGCATCAGGAACTCTTTGCCAAAACCCCAACGCCAAGGATAGCGTATTGCTCCCGCGCTGTTGTTCGCTTCGAAATCCACGCCGATGCGCCAGAATCCGGCTTTCTCATCATAATTGCCGTTCTCGATGCTACTATACACTTCGCGAGAACTGTAGCTGAAACCGCTATAAGGACCTTGTGAGCGCACCGGAACTTTGCCAGTATTCTTGACTTTGATGTGCAAGGTCACTTCGTTTCCGCTGATAATCTCTTCAGGACCTATATCAACCGAAGTTACGGTTACGCTGGGCTTGCCGCCGCCCTGCACCTCAAGGGTGCTGCTACGTCGCGTCACCTGCCCGTAAGCATCCGCCGCGGTAATTGTGTAAGTATAAATGCCATCAGGCAGCGGGTCACCTTTGAGGTCGCGCCCATCGAAAACCAGTTGGTCTTCTTGCGCAGGCTGGTTTTTAATTGTTTTCAGCACTTTGTTAAAGCTATTTTGCCCTGAAATCGAAACCGTCACGGTAGCAGGGCGTGAAGTGCGCCAGTTCAAAGTCGTTACATCGTCCAGCGCATCAAAATTGGGACTGATAACGGACGGGTAGGCGGAGAGGTTGCTGATTTCAGGTGCGCCCTCGTTGGAGTTGCCGCTCAAACTCAATTGCCCTTGCGCAGAATTGCTTTGATTTCCAGAAGTAACCGCCAGTATATAACGGTAATTGCCGTTGGGTAAAAGACGATGTTGTGGCAACCCGTTCTCATCCAAATCAACCAGCCCGTTCAGGATAGTGGTGTAGTTACCGGGAGGACGCGCCTCATTCTGACGTATAAGGTAGCGGGTGTTGCCAGAACCTTCTAAGGTAAGACTAACTTGCGATGGTTCATTAATTCGGTAGCTTAGATTCACCGTTTTAGGTGCGCCAAGCCCATCCACCGCCAGCACGGGGCTATCCAGCGATATATCGCTGAGAGGGGTGGAATCACCACCGGCACAGGCGGCAAGTGCCAGTAAGGTTAAACCACATATACCCGTTAAAATAAGATAACGTATCACAGAAGAGCGGAACAAGGGGTAAACAACCTCCATGCATCGTTTTTACCATAACCGCATGGCAGTTTAGCACAGGCATAGATGGGCTGCAAACCGCACCAAAATTTAAGGGCGTAGTTCTGAATTACAACAATCGGTCAGGAACTTCAGATAGACGATTCGCTACCGCCGGACTCATATTAGTGAAAATTTCCAAACGGTCTTCTTCTTTTAGTAGCTGCAGAATATCTACAGCGCAATCGGGTCTTATGTTTTCCAGCACTGATGCCGCAACCTTCGGGCTTAAATCCTCCACGATTTCGGCGCCAAGCTCTGGGGGTAATTCCTCTAATAGAGGCACCAGATAAGCCACGCTCAACCCTTCTAGGTGTTCGTGCTCGATGTCAAGGCGCGCTTCGGGTGCGCTACTGGTCAGATATTCCACATCAGACCAATCCAGCATTTCATCATCCAACGCCAACAACCCGCCTTTTTTCGAAAGAAAGGGTATAAGGCGTAGTAGCCGAGCCTGCAGGGACACATCTACTGCAATTAGCCAGATAACTGGTTGGTTGCCAACTATGCTAAGCACTAGGTCATTAGCATGTACAACTCTTCGCCCTTGCAAATCTACCAAAGGTTTATCGAGTATATCTTCATTTAGCAAAGCTTCGCCTGGGAAACGCTCAAACTTAACAATCTCTTTGACCGAGACAGATAATTTTATTTCTTTTTCACCAAATGATTGGACTTGCCGAAGGGGAATCCACCATTCCTCATCATCCTTCTCGGCTACCAACCCCGTTAGGTGAGGATGGGGTTCCTTTAGTTGGTTATTCTTTCCCGCCGGGTTTAAACAAACCGAAAGGTCTTTCAGAGAAGCTATTTCTTTCCCCGACTTATCTAGGACTGGAGTATCAAGAAGATGGCTTAACAATACTAATGGCATATGCTAGGTAGCTGACCGGAACAAGCCAGCAAAAGTATAGGTACTTATAATCATTGTATGTTTGGGAATAGAATTAAGTCAATAGATTAATGATATTCTAATATTAGATCAGGTTATGATGCTACTACCCTACAGAATGAAGGGTTAGAATCATAGATAGCACAGGCTAATTAGTAGTGTTAGAGTTGAGTAATAATCGTTTTTTAACACATTGATTTTAAACTCGTTACCAATATTTAATTGTGAATTTTACCACAAGGGGTTGACTAATACCATCGAAAATGTTATAAATAACTTGATAAGGTTATTGATTTACTGATCGTTACATGCATATTTAGTAGTTGTTCCCGCTTTCCTATAAGGAACAATTGTAACTATCGGCTTAGTGAAAGGAGTCATCCTTTTATGGATGCAGACCGTAGTAACTTGGAAGACTTTGGGAAAACCCAAGGTAAGGAGGTAAAGGTAGCGTAACCTTTAATATTATTGGCTTCACCTCCTTTTATCTCTTCTGCGCTATTAGCGCATTTACCTTCCGTTATTTCCCGCATTTTCTTCCACATGCTACTTAGTTTTTCAGCCTGCACCCTCTTGGTTCGTTAATTAACATTGCAGCACAACGGGTATTACAGGTAAAAAGAATAGCTCTAACTCCCTAGATCGTTTCTGGGGATAGTCGGTTCTTGGTGCAATGACGCATTGGAAATTACCGTGTTGTTTTGCGCTGCTTATCGGCTCTCCTGAGTAGTCTCTATCAAGCGAGAGGGCGAGCAATACGCTTAATTAAGTAGCAATGTAAGAGGAAAAATGGATTTACTATCTGAATTTCAAGCAGAAGGAAGAGGTGAAGCTATGACCATAAATGAAAACGTCTCGTTGATTGAGCCAAATGTCTCCGTCGCTCGGAGCGCTGTGCTGGATGAGGCACATCTGGGCGACATCAAAGGCGCGTTGGGCACCATCCGGGTGAACGATACCACCCCGCGCCGCTCCTTGAAACAGAAAATCCTGACCATGTTGGCAATCATGGGACCCGGCTTGATCGCGATGGTGGGCGACAACGATGCTGGTGGAGTTGCGACCTATTCCCAAGCAGGGCAGAACTATGGAACCAGTCTTTTATGGGTAATTGTTTTACTCATCCCGGTTTTGATTGTTAATCAGGAAATGGTTGTTCGTCTCGGTGCAGTCACAGGCGTAGGGCATGCACGCTTGATTCTGGAACGCTTCGGTAAATTCTGGGCGGCTTTCTCGATTGGAGACCTGTTCCTTCTAAACTTCCTAACCATTGTAACTGAATTTATCGGTATTGCGATGGCGTTGAGCTTTTTTGGAGTTGAGCAAGCTATTTCGGTTCCGGTTTCAGCCGCTTTGCTGATTATTATGGTGATAACCGGCAGTTTCCGCCGCTGGGAACGTTTTATGTATCTCTTTATCGCACTTAACCTGATTTTAGTTCCGCTATTGATAATTTTCTGCCATCCTTCAGCCGGACAGATTATGCATGATACATTCATTCCGGGTCTTGAGGGTAAATTTGATTCAAAAGCTTTGCTGTTGATTATCGGAATCGTAGGTACTACGGTTGCACCTTGGCAACTATTCTTCCAGCAATCCAATGTAATTGACAAACGCATCACCCCGCGCTGGATTAAGTACGAACAAATGGATACCTATATCGGCGCTTTCATTACAGCTTTTGGAGCCGCCGCCCTGATTATTGCGGCTGCCTTTGCCTTTAACGGAACTTCTTTTCACGGACAGTTCAGTGATGCCGGTGCAGTAGCCAAGGGCTTTGCCGATGTATCCGGTTTCTGGATGGGCGCGATGTTCTCAATCTTTTTGCTTAACGCCTCTATAATTGGAGCCGCCGCCGTTTCGCTGTCCACCGCTTATGCCTTTGGCGACACCTTTGGTATTAAACATTCGCTGCATCGCAATTTCAAGGATGCGCGGCTATTCTATGTGCTTTATGCAGGGTTAGTAATAGTAGCGGCAGCAATAGTGCTAATCCCTAATGCCCCTCTTGGGCTGATTACTATGGGTGTACAAGCTTTAGCCGGATTGCTATTGCCCAGCGCAACGGTCTTTCTACTGCTGCTGTGCAACGACAAACATGTGTTAGGTCCATGGACTAACCCGACTTGGTTAAACGTTATTGGCACAGTTATAATCGGGGTACTGATGATGCTATCATTTGTGATGGCAATAACCACAGTTTTCCCGGAAATTGATGTAACCATCCTTTCGCTTATTCTGGCGACAATTCTCACCGTTGGGTTGCTGATCACTGGAGTAATCGCCTTCATCAGTCGGCAGAAAAAGAATGAAGGTATGGTTAGAGAGCCAAAACTAGATAAAAATAGCTGGCGGATGAGTCCTTTGAATAGTCTGCCTAAACCAATCTGGTCAACTACTAAGAATCTGGCAATGCTTTGTATGTGGGGCTATCTGGGAATGACTGCAATTGTGCTGGTTTTCAAGGTAATCAACATGGCGATCGGCGCTTAAAATAGTTGATTTATTTAGAGGGGGAGAGGTACAAAACTTCGCCCCCTCTTATTATGCCTTGAAATCAAAAAAAGGACGCAGTTACCCACGTCCTTTATAAAGCTACTGTTTATCGCATAACTTGAGGTAGCGCTTTCATCACCATTTCTACCGTAACTTCCTCAAGGTTAGCCGCACGCGCTTCAGATACGGCAGCTTGCCTTAATTTATCACTGGCAGAAATACGCGCTACCCAGGGAACTTTCTCAAGAAGCTGATCGAATATTGCCTTTGCCTCATCGCGCCACTTCAACTCGCTGAGTTCATCCAGTTTCGCCGAGTGCTTTTCACCTTGCGCAGGCGGGGCGGCATTTGCGGTAGGGCGCATACCGCCGGGTCCTGCCGGTAATCCAGTAGCATCTCGCCGTTCGCGCGGCAAAATATCAAACAACACATCAAAAATTGCATTTGTGACAAGCTGAATCACATACACCGCCCCCATATAACCCATATAGGGCGTACCAACCGAACGGTTGATAAACGGTACGGGTAAAGCCGCCGGGATAAAACGGGCAGTCAATCCTGCTTCCGCCATATAAATCCGCTCATTCATACTGCCCATCACTACGGTAGGGCGTTCTGCCTGTAAGCGATTACGCAGCATATAATTATTGGTATCGTTGGATTTCTGGCGATTGATAACCGTACCGATTTCCATGCCAAGTTCATCGCCTAAAAATCTGGTCAAGCCTAGCGCATAACTTTCATTGGCAATAATGGCAAGTTTGGTAGTATTGTAAAAGTCCTGTGGCGCGCCAAGCCAAATGTCCCAGATAGGCAGTAGCGTTTCGCGCTTTTCTTTTGCCACAAAGGCTTTTGCCTGTTCTTCGGTGCCGAGTAATTTGCCGAGTTGCAAAACAAACTCGGTAGTTTCTTGCATCCCGAACGGCGCAAACAGATAGGGTTTGCCCAATTCTTTTGCCAGCGACTCGCCAAACTCACGGTACATCACCACGTTAACCGCCGACTCATCCAGCCTGTCCATATCGGCGAACTTTGCGCCAAAGGGAAAACTGAAATACAGGTCGCCACCCGCGCCACGCACCAGCCTTTCCAATTCATGCAAATCGGCATAGCTGTTAAAGCAACTGTAGGTTGAACTAATGATATTCACTCGGTGAGTGGGAGTGCTGGCAAAATTGGCGGGCGGGGATTTTTCGACCAATCCGGCAGCAATACGGCGTTTGCGTTCTTGATAGAGCCATAGCAATGAAACATCCCGTGCCTTCCATTCGTCTAGTTCAAAAGCGCGACTGCTAAAATAAATGACATCAGGATGTTTGCGCTGCAAGCTCATAACGTGGTCAGCCCCGATAAGCTCGCTTTCCTGACTACTTACCACGATGAGATGCTTCTTTTGCCCGGCGCGTTCCTCACGTTCCTTTACGCGGCGAACCGCGTCCATAACCCTACGGGTAGTGCCATCTAGCGTTACTTCAACCTCGGTGATATTGCTGCTGGCGAGGTTGCCGATTTCAGGCAAAGCATCGGTATAGTTAATGGTCGCGGTGGCAGGCAGGCTGTAACAACCTACCGGGGCATCCACCACCACCTCCACGTCGCTCATACAAGTAAAAGTAAACATTGCGCCCCAGTAGCCGTTGGAAACGGGCGTATCCAGCGGGATATTGGGCGCTTTTCTGCCTTCTTCCTCGCCAAAAATGCGACTGGCGCTGGCACGGATATGCTCACGCTGGCTTTCTTCGCCTTTCACGGCTTTGCGGCGGGTGAAAGCGGCGTTATTTTCATCAGCGTCTTCGTAGCCGAGGTCTTTAGCAGGTTTCTGAGGGGGGGCTACCGGAGCGGGCGTTGCCGACTTTTTGGTTGTCCAGAAGTTGCTGACTCCGGTGTTAGCAGGAGTGAATCCAATTTCAGCTTCGCCAATATCCTGTTCCATAGGGTCGTTAGATACTTTGGCAACTGCTTTAGGTTTAACACCATTAGCGACAACGGGTTTGGTTTTTACGGCTTGGGTTGTTCCCAAATTCAAAGCATCTTCATCCATTGGGTCAAAATCAGCGGAAAATGGGTCTTTATTCGGCATGAGTGAATTGCCTTTCTTTCTAGTTGCGAATTGGTACGAGGGCGCATTTTAACGCCCTCTTGCCCTTACTGTTTCAGCGAAATCGGCTCACGCACGCCCACTTCAATAGCGGCATCCGCGAAGAAATCGCGCATAGCGGTATAGCGGTTGGTTTGGCTGAGAATTAACTTCATCTGTTCCACTAACGGGCGTACTCCACTGGACAATAGCAGCGGGCGCGCGGACACTATATTGGTGAAATAGACCGAAGGAATACCGCGCCGTTTGGCATGCGCTTCAAGGTTGCTAGAACCTATACACAGGTCAGGTGGGTTATTGAGCAATTCTTCAATATCGTCCTCATGTCGCTTGCGGAAAATCACTTTCACGCCGCGATCAGCTAACCACTCGGCATCCTCTTTGGTTCCTGCTCCGGCTTTCACACTAGTTGAAACAAAGGTGACGGTTGCACCCGCTTCAATCATCAGACGGGCAAAGAGCAATTCGCCTCCCTCATAACCGGCAATCATAATGCGCGTGCCGTCCAACCGACTTTTCTCAAGCTCGTCTGCCACTTTATTAGCTTCGTCATTGGCAATATCGCGCACTTCATGGGCGGGAAGCTCCAAAAGACGACCCAGATTCATGAACCAGCTAAAAGTGCCTTCTGCCCCTACGGGTGCGCTGTGCAAAATCTTCAAGCCCTGATCGCGCAGTTCGCGAGCGGTGCGGTCGTAGAAAGGATGTAACAACGCCCCGACTTTAGCTTTTGGCGCATCATAGTAAGTGGAAATTTCCTTGCTGGGCAAGGCAGCTTGCATTTTTATACCGAGGCGGCTTATTGCAATCTGCAATTGCACCGGATCGGTGGGAAACACTTCCCCGATAGAAACTAGCCCATCTTGCGCGGAAGCCACACCCGCTGCCTCATTGTTCTCGCCAATACGCTTGAGAATCTGGCTGATTGCCACGTCCTTAGCTTCGGCATGAGTTGGCACGCTATAAGCCGGAACGCGCATCGGTATAATTTCGGTTTGCCCGATACGGCGCGGGATAAGCTCAAGATGTAAGCCGGAAGTTTCAGGAGTACACAAGGACATTACCGCAATCATGCGCGGGTTTTCATGGGATACAACGTCTTTTACAATATCAATCACTTTATCGGTTAGGTCGCTTTGTACCAACTCACGCGGTGTAAGCGAAGGAGACACGATTGGCTTGTTGGCAGCATAAAAGTGGGAGACAAAATCCAGCCCATAGAGGCAACCCACCGCCCCTACCAGTACCGGCACAAGCCCTTCGATACGCATTGTAACGCGCAACGAGCCGAAAGCCGGACACATGGTAGCGCTGTGCATACTGCAATCGCCTTTGCCATTTCCAACATTTTCACCCTTTGCAGCGAGATTGATGCTGCGCCCCGCTTTTAAATCATCCAGCGGCTTATCGGACATACAGAAGCTCCTTCCCTGCGGTTTCGCGGCTTACCAGTTCATCTAGGTTTGCGCTGCGCAACTTGCCGCGCGCTTTCTGGCGAAACATCTTGTAAAACTCTTCAAAATCTAGCGGCTTTGGGATTACCGCTTCATGCCTATTGATACTTTCTATAAGTTGGTCAACTGCGTCACGCATAGCGGGAATTTCCATAACTTCAAATGCATCTTTTGCCATTACCGCTTCCGGGATAAACGGCATATTCGCCAATACAGGCACTCCAATGCGATCTGCAAATTCTTGCGCTACTCCTGTACCATCATCCTTGTTGATAATAATGCCTAGCACACGGCTCTCGCTACCTTCTTCAGCGTAATGCGCTACCGCGCGACTGACATTATTTGCCACATAGAGCGATTGCTGGTCGTTGCCTGCCACGATGATAATTTCACGGGCGATACTCCGCGCAAAGCTCATTCCAAAGCCACCACATACCACGTCACCCAAGAAATCCAACAGCACTACATCGAAATCCCATTCAAAAAGCCCTAGCTTTGCCAAAGTGTCAAAGCCTAGCACGATGCCTTTGCCTCCGCAACCGCGTCCGGTTTCAGGACCACCCAGTTCAGCGGCATAAACGCCGTTGCGCTCGAAAATAACGTTGCCCGCGCTCAGGCTTTCGTCATCACCGTTTTCATGGAACTCGCGCCAAACTTCGAGAATGGTGGGAAGAAGTACACCTTTGAAGAGGGTGGCAGTTGAGTCGTGTTTGGGGTCGCAACCGATTTGCAGCACGCGGGTGTCGCGTTGTACCAAGCGCACACTTATACATGAGGAGAGAAAGCTTTTGCCGGAGCCGCCCTTACCGTAAACTGCTATTACTCTTTGCAACATCTAGAGTTAGCCTTTCTATGTATATTTATAGCGGGTAGCAGCTTGCTACTACTCGCTTAAAGTCGATCCCTTTGCAGGGCAAAGTTAATCTAGTGGCTGGTACCCCTGAGTCAGCCAAACAGGATAATTTTGCGGTTTTTTATTCAATGGGGTTAATCTGGTTAGTAGGTTAACATATATGAGCTAATATATGAGTATTACAAACTACAGAAAATGGGGCGATTCGAGGTAGTTCAGACTGCGAAGTAGCGGTAGTCAGAAGCAGATTGGGCTTCTGCAACGGCTGATCTTATCTCTACTTCGGTCATAGTTAGAGCGTAGCCACGCGCATTTAAATCGTAAGGTGACTGGATGCGGTCGAATGAACTCTGCCGATAGATTAAACCAAGTTTCGAGAGCGCTGCCAAACAACGATCGGCATGGGCTGGCGCGAGGCTGTAACGACGACGCAGCAGCGAATATAGCTCAAGAGTGCTGAGATTGCCATATTTATTCAAAAGGTTGAGCGCCTCAGCATAAATAGGAACGAGGATACCGCAATAGCCCTTACCCGCATTTGGCACGAGTGCCGCACAATTATAGGCTTTGGCTTTGCTTTTTTCGAAAATTCGCTCGAAAGCCCATTGCAAATCGTCAGCAAGCCAATGCTCATCACCCACCAGATAAACCAGCCTTTTTTCAGCGCCAAATTCTCCGGCTAATACCCTTTCCAGCAATTTTGGACCAAAGTATTCCCACGTGGGAGCTTCCATGTTGGCAATGCCTTTTAGATCAAGAGCAATAAGGGTACGATAGGGTAATCTCGCGATTGTTTTTTCGAGGATACTACAAATCTTCTGTGCTTGAATACCAGATACACTTGCCCCAAAAAAAGAAGGGTCTGAATCAGTATTGATTAATTCCAGTAGCGGAATACAGGCTATATTCCATCCGGGCAAGCTAGGATGCCGTGCGGTGGTATTATGCAAGGCAGCCATAAGGCACCTCCAGACTACAACATTTCAACTACGTTCAATTCGATTGAAGTAGCACAAAGCCACTTATCGTCTTAATACTATAAGAATAACTCTTATTCATTTTGAGTGCCAGTTCATGTTATGGGAAATAAGTAGTGGGCGAGCGTAGGTAGAAGTCCTAAGTACCACACCCTTACTCTTCTTTCTTGACAGCCCACAGAAAGTAGCTATCATACCCTTAGTGTTTCAATTCTATAATTTGTTCTTGATAAGGAAAAGCGATAATATTCCATGAAAGTTGGTTATTTAGGACCTGCTGCTACTTATACTAATGAAGCCGCTTTGAAACAATTCGGCAGCGAAGCTGAGTTAATTCCGATGCGTACCATCGCCGATGTCTTTCTAGCGGTAGGAAATTCGCAGCTTGATTACGGAGTAGTGCCGGTAGAGAATACGCTGGAAGGCGGCGTTACCTATACACTGGATATGTTTGGGCGTGCTGATCTGGATGAAATAATGATTTGCGCTGAAATCATGCTCCCGATACGCAGCCATTTGATGGTAGCGCAGAACGGACCCAAAAGTCTCAATGAGATTAAAGTGGTGCTTAGCCACCCACAGGCGCTAGGGCAAGCGCGAGGTTGGTTACAGAATAACCTGCCTAACGTTGAAATAGTAGAAGAAACCAGCACCTCACGTTCTGCCGAATTGGTAGCGGGTAGAACCGATGCAGCAGCAATTGCCCCGATTCTCTGCGCCGAAGCCTACAACCTGAAAGTGCTTGCTTCCGACCTTCAAGACGCTGATTTCAACCAAACTCGCTTCTTCGTAATTTACAAGCATCGCCCGCGCTGGCCTATGCCCGTGCTTAACAATAGCGATGAGGGTGTGCCAATTACCGCCATCATGATTTCAATAAAAGACAAGGTCGGAACTTTGCATGCCGTCACCGATATTTTTATGCGCTATGATATTAATTTGGTGCGCATCGAGAGTCGCCCAAGCAAGCAAAAAGCATGGGATTACGTATTCTTTATCGACCTACAAGGACAACCCGGACAACCGCACGTAGCTAATGCGCTGCACGAACTGGCTTCCGAAACTACATGGGCGAAAGTTCTAGGCTGGTGGAATCGGAGCAGCAAAGTATGAGTGGCGATTGGGAGTTTCCAGAGTTCAGACCACCCACCCGTCCTCTACGAGATTACGCTCAGATGGTTACCGAGCTTGAAGCGCAAGGTAATATTCAGGGATTGTTGGAAATTTTAGAGGGTGGTTATCCGGGAGCTACCCGCCGCGCCGCCGCCCGCGCATTAATTTCCACTGCCGGTAAACCGGAAAGCTCGGCAATATTGGCGCTACTGACTAAAGAAACCGACCGAGGAGTGAAAGTCAGCCTAGTGGGTTGTCTTGGGAAAAGCGGGGATGAAGCAACACTCCCTGCTCTGACAAATGCTTTGAAAGATTCCGAGCCAATGGTAAGAGTAGAAGCCGCCGCTGCTCTTTCGCGGTTTAACTCCGAAACCGCTTTCAAGCTCTTAGTGGACAACTTGCAGCGGAAAGACGAGTCGGACGATTATTTAGTCAGGCAATATAGCGCCGATGCGCTCGGCAAAATGAGCGACCGTCGCGCTGTTCCAGCCCTTATCGCGGTTCTTAAAGATGAGAACAGCCTTGTTAAAGCTGCTGCCGCCACTGCCCTAGGCGAACTAGGTGAGCGTACTGCAATTACTGCACTGGTACGCGCCCGCCATAGCGACTCTCACTTACTCGGCGCTGATTGCGTCGAATGCACCGCAATAGATGAAGCCCTACGAAAGCTCAACCGGAAACAAATTCCCTGATAGTAGAGGCGAATAGCGTAGGGTCGCGCAATGCCAACATACTGCCGGGTGGAAGCGCTACCGCCTGCGCGTGCGGTACTAACCTTTTTGTATCCTCAATGAATGGCGCAAACCGCTCGTCAGCATCGCCCGATACAAGCAGAGTCGGGATGGTGGGCAGGATCAGTGGCAGGCGACTCGCTTCAGGATAGCGCAAAACTGCTTCAACCATTTCGTAAGCGCGGGGCTTGCGCGAGATAAAATCCATAAAATAGTGGTGGAAATTCTCAAAAGGTAAATGCTGCCAGTTCGGATAATTGCGCTGCCAGATTTCGGTCAGGTGGCTGCCATCCTCACTGGTTTTAAGCGCCCCGTAATAAACCGGGTCATGGCGCATTGTTTCTCGCGCCGCCTCATCAAACCAACGCGGCAACCCAAACAAGACAAGTTTTAAGACCCGCTCTGGATAACTTGCGGCAATTTCGCAGGCAAGCGCCGCCCCTGAACTCGCCCCTGCAATGTGAAATCTAGCTATCCCCAATTTATCCAAAAACTTAAGTAGCTCTATCGCATACCTTTCCAATTCCCATTGGCGAGGAGGATCATCGGATTCACCATTTCCGGGCAGATCGGGCGCAATTACCCGGAAACCGTCGGCAAGCAAGGGCAATACCTTGCTATAGCTACGCGATGAGAAATAGGTTTTATGCAAAAGCACCAGCGGAATACCTTGCCCTGCCGTCCGGTAATGAATCTGTCCCCAATCCAGCGAGATAAAACCGCGCGTTATAGTAATTTCAGGAGATTCCAAAGTGTAATCCTTGCCCTTAATGCTTAAAAAACCGGATAATAGTTAGTAAATGATTTGATTTCGAGGATAAATAGTAGCATATAGCTATTTTAGTAGCTTTTATCATTGCCGACTTCAATTTTTCTAGCTAAAATACTGCAAGTTTATATTGAATAATGGAGGTAATAGATGCCCTTTCAACCTGATATTGTAGTCGAAAATCAGAATCCCATTGTGACTAACGGTTTAAGTAAATTAAACGGTTATCACGCCGTACCCAATGAACCCAAGAATACCAGTGCACAACCTACTAACGCTGCGGTAACCCAAAGCGGAAGTTACCATTGTCATTCAGTCCAACTGAGTATTGAAACTCAGATAGATATTCCAAATTTCACGGATATAACCGAAGCTGTACGCCAGGTAGTTACCCAGTCCGGCATCCGCATGGGTACTGTTACGGTTTATTCAAAACATACCACCGCTTCCATCGTCATTAATGAGAACGAACCGCTGCTATTGATTGATATGTGCCAGCGAATCTCCAAGCTCTTCCCATCGGATGAGTATTATCGCCACAATGATTTCAGCATTCGTACCCATAATATGAATCCGGGGGAAACTCCTAACGGTCATTCACACTGTCAACATTTGGTGCTATCTACCAGCGAAACTATTCCGGTGGTGGAAGGTCAAATGACTATCGGACGTTGGCAGAGCATTTTCCTAGTAGAACTTGATCGCCCGCTGCCACGCACTGTGTCGGTAATGGTTTCCGGTATTTAGAAGTAATTTTATATTCTGACAATAAGCAGACCTAGCATAATCCCAATAGGTAATCCGTATCTAAAACGATTTGCCAAGGTCTGTTTTTTCTGGTATATTATTAGCCGTTGTTTCGGGCAGTTAGCTCAGTTGGTAGAGCGCCACGCTTACACCGTGGATGTCACAGGTTCGAGTCCTGTACTGCCCATTTTTTGTGCCATCTTCCCTAAATAGCCCCTTTCACAACCCTAGATTTTAGAAATACACATCAATAGTAAAAATCTATTTACCTAATATTACACATCCATTTTCTTTTTTCTAGAAAATAAGCCTTCTTTTGATATAATGAAATCCTGAAGTAATACTGAAGCCGGGATGTAACAGGAGAAAGTTAATGGCTAGAACCGTAATCGGGTATTTTAATAATCTAGGACAAGCCGAACGTTTCGTTAAACGAATGTTGGAAGATAACTATGCTCCCGAATTAATAAATCTGATTCAAAAAACAAGTGATGATGAAAAGCCTTCTTTTGATAATACCATCGAAGCTGCGCCTGTAGCCGAATACCGGGAGGCCATTTTTGAAGCGGACATTACCGAAGAAGATGCTGAATATTATCAGGCAGAGGTAGAAAAGGGCAAAGTGATTGTGGCGGCGTTTATACCTACCAATCCAAGCAAAGGTAAACTCTCGGAAGAAAAACTAGGGAATAAAATCAGTGACACGATGCGCACAGCCGGAGCCTACGACCGAGAAATTCGCCAAGTTTTTAGCAATCGGGGTATGACTACTTACCCACAGAATCGTTATACCGATCCTGCTGCTTTGCTAAACTCGAAAGATCGAATTTATCGAAGCGCTATTTCCCTAAATCAAGATCGCTCAAACGTATTAGGTGTTTCCAATTCTGAAACGATTGAACCCGAAGCGGGTGGACGAGAAGTGGTTAGCGGCACGAGCCTTGTTTCGCAGTTCGCCAGTGCAGAAGCGGAATTGCTGCAAAAGAGCTACGATAAAGAGGCAGAAAAACTAAATTAACAAGTATTTAAATGTTCATCCGTACAATGTCGCCATCAAACTACTGCACGGAGAGCAGCTTTGTGCAATGGCTTTTCCAGCCAAAAAAACAAAGTCGGTAAGAAGTTCAATGAATCAGAGAATATATAAGGAGTTTTTTATGAATCAAGGTATAAAGACAATTATCTATCCCGTCACAGATATAAATCGGGCAAAGCAGTTTTATAGTGTACTTTTAGAGGTCGAGCCGTTTGTGGATTCGGAATATTATGTTGGTTTTCAGGTTGGAGATCAGCAAATAGGGCTAGACCCTAATGGTCATAAAGAGGGAATGACAGGCTACTTTCAAGTAAGCGACATACATAAGAGCTTGCAGGCGCTGTTAGATGCTGGCGCACAAATACTCGAAGAGATCAAACATGTCGGTGGGGGAAGGCTGATTGGATCAGTCAAAGACGTGGATGGGAATATCATCGGGCTAGTACAGGATGGAGTACAACAAGCGTAAAACACATTATCAAAAATAAAAAGGCGGGATAACCCCGCCCTTTTTTATTTCAAAAATAAACGCGCGATTGAGATTAGCTGCAAGCACAAGAACGTGAGCTAGCTTTCCCGGCTCCATCAGCGGTATCAAAAGAACTACCGCAACCGCAGCTTGAAACTGCATTCGGATTGTGTACAGTAAAACCCCCACCCATCAGGCTGTTGACAAAATCAATTTCAGCGCCATCAATATATTTTTGGCTGAAAGAGTCGACATACAGTTTAACGCCGTTGAGTTCGGTGATCTCATCGCCATCGCGGATTTCGTTTTCCAATACCATCTGGTATTGGAAGCCGCTGCAACCGCCGCCTGCTACAAACACGCGCAAGCCAAGCGTAGAGTCGTTTTCTTCTTCAATAATCTTTTTCAATTGATCTGTCGCCGAATCGGTTAATGTTATCATCTCCAGAGACCTCCCAAATCTTAAAAACAAACTTGTGTTGTTATAAGTTAACTTAAATATCTATAATGAACAGAACCCGATCGGGCTCTCTACTTTAATCATGCCTTTTGGTACAACATTGAAGTTGGGCTATATTGTCACGATTGTGTCAGGCTTAATTATACCTGTAGGCTTTGGCTTAGTCAATACAATTCCTACCAATTCGATAGGATTAAGTTGAGTGTGCTATAATTGAAACACAATTTAATTATAGTGAAATATAGCCTGAGCTACAAAAAAGAGCCATGTCAAGAAGAACAGAACAAGTTGCGGAGATGATAAAAGAAATAGTCAGTACGTTGATTCAGCGCGAATTGCGCGATCCGCGGCTTGGCTTCGTTACCATTACTCGCGTAGAAGTAAGTCCCGACCTCAAACACGCTAAGCTATTATTTAGTGTTATGGGAACTGAAGAAGCTAGAAAAGACACCTTTAAGGCGCTAAAAGGCGCTAGCGGTTACCTACGACGCGAATTATTTCACCAATTGCAGATGAAGTATGTCCCAGAACTTCATTTCGAGTTTGATGGTGGCATAGAGCATGGTGATAAAATTCAGCGTATTCTGCAAGCTATAGAACAAGAAGAAAAACAAAACCAACCCCCAGAAACGAAAGAATCCTAGAATCAGGAAGGAGTCGGCAGCGTGGAAGCAAAGATCGGCGTTATCGGCGGTAGCGGGCTGTACCAAATTGAAGGTTTAGAGGACATTGAAGAGTTTTATCCCGATACACCTTGGGGCAAACCAAGTGATGCAATTACGGTTGGAACACTAGAAGGACAAAGAGTGGCTTTTTTGCCTCGTCACGGCAAGGGACATCGCTTTAACCCTACCGACCTTCCAGTACGTGCCAATATCTATGCCTTCAAGATGCTAGGGGTAGAATGGATAATTTCTATCAGCGCAGTAGGGTCATTGCGTGAGGAAATTGCTCCGCTTGACCTTGTTATCCCCGATCAGATATTTGACCGCACCAGCCTACGCCCTCGCACCTATTTTGGCGACAATTTGGGTATCGTAGCACACGTAACCTTTGCCGATCCCTTCTGTAATACGCTTAGAGGTATTCTGTACGAAGCCGCTAACCAAACCGGAGCGCGTAAGGTTTACAACAGTGGCACTTACGTTTGTATGGAAGGACCGCTTTTCTCCAGCCGTGCTGAAAGCAACTTCTACCGTAAAATGGATTGCGATATTATCGGTATGACTGCTTTGCCAGAAGCAAAACTCGCCCGTGAAGCTGAAATCCATTACGCGGTGGTGGCTTGCTCCACCGATTACGACTGCTGGCACGAAGGCGAAGAGAGTGTGACTATCGAGATGGTAGTCAATAACCTGACCCAGAACGTGGGACGCGCCAAGCAAATCATCCGCCTAGCTATTCCAAAAATCGCAGAACTAATTCAGGCTGGTTGTGGCTGCGATAACGCCCTTGAAAATGCCATTATGACCGACCGCAGCAAAATCCCTGCCGCCTCGATTGAGAAGTTAGGTTTACTGGTCAACAAATACTTGTAGATGCTGGAAAAACCGCCCATTGGGGTAGAACTTGACCGCTCTCGTCTAAAACCTTTAGTGGTGGCGGGAGCGGTTGCTTTCATATTGATACTACTGCTAGTACTCACCCCCGGCAGCCTCAGTGAAAAATATCTGCTTATTTGCAGCGGTTCTTGCGCCCAACGTCCCGCCCATACCTATTATCTTGGCAACCAAAAATTGCCGGTAGAAGCTCGGATGGTCGGTATTTTCTGCGGATTCCTACTCACTTGGATATTTCTATGGTTCATCGGGCGCACCCGCGCCGGAAAACTCTCCAGATGGAATATAAATCTATTGTTAGGGCTGATGGTACTGTCTATGGTACTGGATGGGATTAATGCCACCTTCTACGATTTTGGCTGGTTTCATCCCTACCAACCCCAGAACTGGCTTAGATTATTAACCGGTACGATGAGCGGTATCGGATTAGCAGGACTTGTTTACCCCCTTTACAATTTCGCAATTTGGAAATTCCCGTGGAAAATAGCCCCATTTCAGAAATGGGTTGAATTCGGCGCGCTCCTTATATTAGGCGCAACGCTGATGGTATTGGTAATGTCGGGCTGGGACTGGCTGTTCTTGCCACTAGCTACGTTAACAGTGCTAGGCGGACTGTGGATGATGAGCGTCTTTAACCTGCTCATTTATGTTGTGATGGCACGCCGCGAAAATCTGTATCGCGATTCTTGGGACGTATTGCCTACTTTGGTGGTGGTTTTTCTGTTCAGCCTAGTTGAATTTGGTGCAACTGCACTAGTTCGTCATCTTTTTCTCGGCGCTGCTCCCTACATGTGAAGTTAAAGCCCTAAAATTGATAAATGGTCACACAAAAGTACCGAATAGTTACATAAAACCTTGACAAGGCACAACCTGACAAGCGATAATACTAAACAGGACTCTGTGCGAAACGTCAAATTTCTTCACCTTAAAAAGGTACTCGAAAAAAGTAATTATGAGCTATTATTCGCCTAGACATGGCGGAAGCTCTTCGCCTAAATCCGACTCTCCACAGCCTGATTTCGAGAATAATCTGGCTGAATTTGAGTCTGCCTTCCAAAAGTTTGTGGCAGAAACCGACCCCGGTTTCGATTTGAGTCTCTTGCGCTTCAATTTTAACCCTTTTGTTTCGGAAAATACCCAAGCCCAAATTGCTAAAGCCTGGTATCCTACCAGCAAGCAAGAATTGGAAAAAACCATAACGCTGGAAGGACCAACTCAACTTAGCGCTCCGGTATTAGGAGAGCATGTCAGGTTAACCGGGGATATTCGGGTAAAGGGGAACGTGATAGGCATAAAAAGCGTATCAGTTGGCTCAAATTGCGTAGTGGAAGGTCATTTGATTTCGGGTGGTAGCCTACAAATCGAAGATGGCAGCCGGATTGAAGGCACAGTATCGGGCGAAGAAATCGTTATCAACGGATTGGTAAAAGTGCAAGGACCCGTAGTGTGCCGAGGTGAGTTTAAACTAAACGGTACTTTTGAGGCACAATCCTTGGTAGCAGTTAAAAATATTTCGTTGCAGGGTAGTGAAAAAGATTATTTAAAACTGGAGGCGCACAGTCTATTTGTGCAAAACGGCGAAGTAGATGCGCGTATTTCGGTAAAATTGGGACATAGCGGACGCTTGGCAGACCTATCCAGTCAGCTATTCTACCTGTCACGCGCCGCCGACGGGACATTCAGGCTGGCACGCGCTCCTAGCCCCTATCAGGATGGGGTGCGTCCGGCGCAGGGGACCATTATCACCATTCTCAGTGACGTTGAATTGGAAAAATTGCTGGCTGAGCTGGCTACACTGGAGAGATAACTGGCTATGACCCCCTCTGAGCCTGAAATAACTCGCCGTGAGGCTTTTGCCGTGTCCAATGCTGGAAACGAAGAAATTCCAAGTTGGGATAACGTGCCAAATGCAAATAACTCGGCAATGCCGGGCAACCTCAACAAGCTTGCCTCGGATAATGATACTCAAGTATTACCAGATGCCACCTCCTTTCGTGGTTTGATCGATGGTACTGATAATTTCCATGACGAGCAACAGCTCGATGCTGCTATATTGTATTCCGAATATGATCGCTATCGCCGAACTTGGTGGGAAACACGCCGTTGGTTTATATATCTTTTCGCTGCCCTCACTCCCCTATTTTTAATTGCCGGGTTGATAGGTTTACTAACTAAAAATAACGTCTCTAATCTGTTCTTGATTGGGGCAGTGATTACTTTCGTGCTGCTGGTAAGTGCGATTGCTTACGCTTGGTTCACCTTGCCGCGAGTTGTATCGTTCGGTCGTTTCTATCGACGTTTTGTAAGCATCCAACTGGATAGTGGCGGCTCGGTTTGGGTTGACCCTACTATAGCTGTGCCGGATTTCCCCGGACTACGCGATAATTTCTTTGCACTCTATCGTGATAGTGATGAACTAGGCACCAAAATGAAACCGGATGATGAGGAGGAAACCGGACGCAAGAAGCGCACCCTAAACGAGCTTAGTCGTCTGATCGCTCCTTTGAAATCTACTGCCAGTATGGCGGCAACTACGCCTTACATCCAAGCAGATAAAACGCTGGTTTTGGATAAATTCTGGTTACAAGCGCTCGATGATAAAGATATCGTCGAAATTTCGCACCACACTATGCCAGTGCCACCACAAGCCGGAGAAATTGAACATCTGGAATTATTGACACATGAGGTTGAAGATTATTCGAGCCTAGACGATGCACTTGCGCTTGGTCAGGAAGGTATTACTACCATTCATAACCAGATAGCCGCCAAAGTCGAGGATAATCTTGAGCTTGTAGCCTCCGAAATCCAACAATGGCATGACCATGCAGAACGCGAGAAATCATTTAACCAGAGTTTGCTTTCACGTTGCGAACTGGTAATTGTGGCAGCTCGCGAAGGCTTTGCCAGAGTCGAGTCTGCGTTGGAAGTAGAAGTGCGCCCGGCAGTACAAAGGCTGGATGCCGAATCGGCTTTTTACCGCTCGCAGGTGCAGCGTTTCTATACCACCCAGACTGAATTGCTGGAAGGTGAACGAGATGGCACACTCGCAACCCTTGATCGACAACATCAAGAGCTAAGCAGCGGGTTGGAAGAGAGACAGGACGAGCAGCGTGTATTACAGGCTGAGCTAAAGCGTCTGAACGACCAGCGCGTGCAATTGGATAACTCTACCAATACCCGCTTTGAAAATCTCAAACAATTGCTGACTGACCTAACCGAACGCAGTTACAGCTTGCCTACCATATTGCATTTCCGAAGCGATTACGGTGTTCCCCCCTTGGCACAGGAAAGCGAAGAAGTTTTGCGCTTACTAACGCAGTTAAGAGCCGATGCACGCCTGGCAACCAGCGATGTCAATGACGCACTAAACCGCTACGCCCGCCTACGCTTTGAGCCGCTGGATGAGTTGGGGCGGTTGCGCCAACAGATTGGAACCGGCACCAAATGGCAATCCACTCAATGGCTTGGCAGCCTAATTAATTTCCGCAATAGCGGACAGTTGCTGGCTATAGCAGGGGAAGTAGGCGAAGCGGTATCGGTTTATCTCGATTTCAATGGGGAATTTGAGCGGCTTAATCGACAATGGTGCGGGCTGGAAGTTGCAGTTCGGGAATTGGGTGCAACCGCTTATAACAACCAACTTGCCGATGCACAACGTCACCTAGAAGGGCTTGAAACCGCCCTGAGCAGTTTGCATAGTAGTCTTGTGATGGCTCCGCATAGCCCGGAAATGTCGCGCCCTGCCACTTTCCAGAACCTATATAATCTTGCGGCTGGCTTGCAGCGTGAATTGGACGAACTAGGCGGCTTAGCCGGGACAATTGCACGCACTCAAGAGCGGTTGAGCGAACTTGAAGCGGAATTATCCCAACTCGAAGCTCTGCTGAGTCAAAATGATGAGGAAACACGGCGTGTTCAAGATGAAGTTGCAGCAGCAATAGCGGAGGTGCAACGCAAGCATAATCTCATTCTTGCACGGCTGGAAGAGCTAAAAGTCGAGCGGCTGCAAAAGATAAGGGAACATATTACCGCTTTTATCCAGACCAGAGATGCAGAAATAGCACATCTGGAATTGGGTTTGCGCAGTATGCAGGAGCTTTGCGATATCTCGGAAAAATTTTTGCAAAAACATCTGCGCTTGTCACATCGTTTGCTGGAAGAAGCAAACTCGTTACGCCAAAACCTTGAAACTAACATTTCCGGCATAGTGCGCGAGTTTGAACGCAGTGTACGTGGCGACCGTGCAGTACGCCACACCAGCGATATGTATGTACCCGCATGGTACATCCAGTTGATTGTACATCCCGTTTGGCGCAAGAAAATCTTGGGATTCGCAAATTGCTATTCGGAGATTGCAAAACAAGAGACCCCAAAAGATTCTATCTGGCGTTTCCTTTTCACCAACCGCCCCGCCGTTTTCTTCCAGTTAACCGAAGATAGCGAGCTAGAGAAGCTTTTGCAAGTGAATCATATGGAGTATCCCGCCGGTGAGATAAATATCTCGCCTCATACGCTCGATTGGCTGGTAGAAAACGATTGGATTAGCGGTTGGGTTACCAACTTATATCGCGCTAAGAAATAAATTATATTTCCTGATAATAGATTTGCACTATAGGCTGAGTGATTAGTTTCAGCCTTTTTTCATTAGTTTTTTATAACAGTTCAACCAGCCTCGTCAACTGAGGCTGGTAGACTAAAATAATGACGCTAGAAGAACAGTTAACACAACTTCAAATCAACTATGCCCAGCTTGAAGCTAAAGCAGCTTCCCAAGTTACTGGTCTGAACTGTTCCAAGTTTTCTCCTCTTTCAAAAGCTCTTGGACTACTTCGGCTTTAAATGTTGAGGAATAATGTTTTCGCTTGCTCATTTGCTTGTCTTTTCACACCTTATTTCTCTTCGCTTTTTTATCCAGTTTATAGGGTACATTCATTATATTCAGGAAGCCCGCTTAAAAATCCACCAACTTTTTGGGATTGTACCACTTTGAGATAAAGTACTCAACGTATTGTAATTATAGGTACTATTTTGGTGGGAGGTGGGGGCGGTGCATTATCACGCCCTTGATTTGGCATAATCGTGAGCGGGTTGCTGAAGGGAGTTTCAGTAGGTAAGACTATCGTTTGGGTTGGGTTGGGCAACTGGCGAGAAGTTACAGGGTGCGATTGCTCGCTTAAAAACATAACCAGCACGATTATAATCAGCGCCAGCATTATCATTATCCCTACCAGATAAAAAGCAATTAATTTATCGCGCCTTGCCCAAAGTAATAGTCTTCCCAATTTATTACCCTAATTTGGTTTGTAAGCCTGTTTGATCAGTCGGGCTATTTCGACAAAAACTTCCTCACGTTTGTTTTTATCTACACCGGAAAGAGGGTTGGACGCGCTATTAACCGCTTGATACTCGTAAAGGGTTGTACCTTCCAGCATAACCGGTCTGAGTACCACTTGAAGGATAAGCGCTCCATCATTCTGTGCGGCTTTCAACAGCGTCGGTAATTCTTGATCATTGATAAAATCGGAGGCAAGGAAGTCGGAACTAACCAGCAATAAAGCCACTTTTGCGCTGGATAAAGCTTTCTTGATTTCATTGCGCCACAAATTACCCGGTTTGATCTGGGTATCGTCCCAAATAGGAATGCCCATGCGTTCCAGCGGTACCAGAAAACTTCGCAGTTTTGCCAACCACTCCGCGTCTTTGTGACTGTAGCTGATGAAAACTTTATCGCGCACAGGTTGTGCGGAATCTGTAATGACGGCAGGAGTCGTTGGTGGTGGTGTAATTACTGCTGATGGTTGGGTGGTTTCCGGTACAGTTATGGTTGGTGTTGCCCCCTCTATCGCTGCTATGCTGTTTTCAACCGGAATCAAATCAACCTGCGCAGGCTGCGTTTCGACAATATTCTTCGGAAGAATAAAATTAATCAGTGTACCGATATCCTCATCTGAAACGTTGGAAATAGCCTTTTCAAAAGCGGTGGCGAACTCACTGGCTTTGGTGTATCGATCAGACGGTTGTTTAGCCAAGGCTTTCTCGATTATTTCTTGCAGAGCAGAAGGCAAATCGGGTTTTAGCTGTATAAGTATGGGAATTGGGGCAGTTTTGTGACGCATTTCAAGCTCAGTAACTTTGACTCCATGCACGCGCGAACCATAAGGTAATGAGCGTGTTAGCATCTGGAAAGTAATTATACCGAGGCTGTAGATATCGGCAGCCGGACTGACATTGACGAAATCGGTAAATTGCTCAGGAGCTTCATATTCGGGCGTTCCCGCGTTGGAAACCGGCAGATCAAGTTCAGGGTCTTTTGCCAGCTTGAAATCTGTCAGCAGTAGCGTTCCATCTTTATCTAAAAAAATATTATCAGGTTTAAGATTCCGATGAATTATGCCCAGTTTATGCGCAAAATCCAACCCCTCCGAGGCTGCTTTTAGGAATGTAGAGATGGTCTTTAAATCGAGACCTTGCTGTATGCGCCCGGTCAAATCCCCTGCCGAGGCATACTGCATAACCATATAAACTAACCCGTCCTGCTCTCCAAAATCATCGATATTTATTACATTCTTGCAATTACGAGTTTTATTGAGGATTGTAAATTCCCGCTCAATGAGCTTTAGTTCACCCGGTTGGGGTGCGAGAATAATTTTAACGGCAACTTCGATGTCAGGAATTCGGTGATGGTGCGCATGCCATATTTCTTCGCGACCACGTTGGAAGATTGGTCCTACCAGTTGGTAATTTCCAAATTGATAACCCGGTTGTATCTGACTTGGTGCTGCCACAATTTACCTCTATCTATTTATAAAACACCAAAGATAGTTCTTAATTCGTCAACCAGTGCGTTAAAAGACTGCCGCCATTCTGATTCGCTCATATCAATAAGATATTTATCGTTTACTCGCTGATATTCGCTGAGTATGGTTAATTTTACCGTACAGGGGCTAATTAGGAAATACTTCAACGCCACGCCTTCTGCTTTTACTGCATTTAACAGTCCGGGTAGCTCAACCTGATTGATGAATTTCGAGATAAGAAACTCTTGGCTTACCAGCATAATTGCCACGCGGGTTTTTGCCAGCGCTTGGTTTATTTCATCTCGCCATAAGTCGCCCGCATCTATTTTTTCATCTGACCACCATTCCACCTCTTTTTCGAGCGAAAGGTGTTTCAGGAACATCTCAATTCGTTCACGCCATTGTTTATCCACGTGCGAATATGAAATAAAGATAGATGTTCGGGCGGATTGGGCAAGGTTGGAGATTTTGGCAGCTTTGGCGGGCGGTTGTTCGGGCAACTTCCCGGTGCTAATCAATTGTTGGCTGAGACGGGCTATTTCGGCGAAGATTCTTTCCCCTTCAGCCTCACGCTCGTTTTTGGTTCTGAATTTGTTCAATGGCTTGGGAGGCTTGGCGGTAAGTTTAACCAGATAAGTTTCATTCAAGCCCTCATCCTCAAGTACCACCGGATCAAGCAATACCGTCAGGGTTTGGATGCCTTTTCCCCGCGCCTCGTTGAGAAAATCGGGCAGCGTATCGGTAGTGGTATCATCGGTGGGCTTCATTAACTCCGAAGACATAAGGCTATGACTGGATAATAGAATTATTGCGTCCGCCGATTTAAGGTCTATCGCAAGCGTACCACGCCAATTTTGGATTAGCTTAGGTTTTTCGTCATCCCAATATCTTATCTGGGCTTTGGGATTGAGTGAATCGAGATGGGTTTTCAGCCGTTCCAACCAATGCCCATCGTCCTTTTGGCTGTAGATTATCAATATTTCAGGTTGGCGACTGGGAAAGGCTATAGGAATATCCGGCGGCTTGATTCCAAGCTGATTATTGATAAACTCGGTCAGCAAAGAAACATAATTTTCTAGCAAATTATTGCGCTGCATCAGGGTATCGGTGTGGGTTAGTAAGGACTCTACTTGCCCTTTAAGTAGAGAATTTAGCAATACCAATTGTGCTTGCGGTTCATTATTGATATTTTCCATCAAACCTCGGCAATGTTAGCTATCTTTTTAAGGCTTGATCGATTGCTCTGGCAGCGTTCACCAGTACTTCATCTTGTTCGTACTGCCTGAGACCCGAAAGGGGTTTTTCAGGTGAATTAATTGCTTGAAACTGATATAGGGGAGTATCGGTGAACCTTGAATAACCGATAATCAACGGCAAAATAACTGCACCTTCTTTTTCGGCGGCAGCCAATAATCTAGGAGTTTCTTCGCTGTAAAAATCGGAGGCGAGAAAATCGGCGCTGATAAGCATTACAATGACTTTTGCTCCGGTTAGGGCTTTCTGGATTTCCTCACGCCAGCGCATACCGGGTTTGATTTTTGTATCATCCCAGATTTCCAGTTTGCCTTCACGCTCTTGCGGCACAAGATGAGTTTTCAACCGCTCTAACCATTTTGAGTCACGCGGGCTATAGCTGATGAATACTTTGGAACGTGCCGATTTAGCAGTTTCGCTAGCGGTAGTAGTGATATATTCGGCAGATTTTTCTGATGGAGATGCTGCAATAGGGGCTTTTGACAAACTGGTAGGTTCGAGTTTGGCTTCGAGTTCAGCAATAATTTTTTTCTTGTCCTGAATCTGGATTTTGATATGGGGGGGTGCAAATAGGTCGCCAAAAGCAGCTAATTGTTCTTCTAGAATAGCCAGGTTGCGTTTATGCATTTCTAATATGCGTTGTGTGGATTCGCGCTCGTTCATTACCCTTGCTCTCCTATCAGGGTGTTTTCAGGAACCGATGTCTATATAATAAATTGCAAAGCCCCCGGCTATAGTGAAGCCGAATTTTTTATAGAGGTTTATCGAAATCTGATTGTCTTCGCCTGTCCATAATTCGGCACCGGTAGCGCCCCGCGCCCGCCCATGTCGCAAACCCATGTTGAGTAGCAACTTACCCAGACCTTTTCCGCGCCATTGTGCCGAGACTCCCAGTGGCTCAATCTGCACAATATCACCATGCATTGTTGTCCAAATAAAGCCGGCAGGTGAACCATCCTCGTTTTCAAGTAAAATTACATCATCATCCTGAAAATCAGGTCCTTGCGCTGCTGTTACATCTTCCAATGAATAGGGCTGGAAACGAGGCTGATCTTGGAAGGCTAGGCGATGATACTCAATGAAGGCAGCTTCGTCACTATCCCGCTTGAAAGTCTTAAGCCGGAAACCCGGAGGAACTTCAACTGCCGGAATTCGGTCTAAGTTATCCAGTTCCATGTGTATATCACAATGCTGAAGGCTAAAACCTGATTTTATCAGAAAAGATTTGATTGCTGTGTCGTTGAGTTCGATTCGCGCAACTACCCGGCGCGCCTCGCCGGTTTTTGCTTGTAATTCGCGGAGGGTTTCTTTGAGCAAGGCTGTTGCGAAACCCTTGCGTTGATATTCCGGCAAGATTCCACCGGTAAGGCTATTATAATTGGGTAAACCGGGTACGGGCGGCGTAACGGCGTAGCCCACCGCTTTGCCTTGCACTTCTATAATAAACGCTACCCCGCCTCTTTTTTGAATCTCTTCGAGGTAATTCTTCCAGTCACTTTCGGTTAGCGCCATTGTCTTACGCAGCACAGAATCAAGAAATGCTACCAGTGAAGCTTCGCTGGCGCTGGTATGGCGCACTTTAAAACCATCGTGTGCTTTACCCGTTTTGGTCACCTCAAACCTCAAAAAAGGGTGCTTTTCAGTGCAGCATAGTTCGATTATATCACACCTATCTGTTATAATTTAATGGTAATTAAAATATTTGGCAAAGGCTGGAGATTGATGGTAATAATATCTGAGGATGATGGCGAAAGATTACATAAGGTACTGGCAAGAGCAGGTATAGCCAGCCGCAGAACATGTGAGGAGATGATAACTGCCGGTAGGGTAATGGTAAACGGTAAGATTGTTAAAAAACTTGGCACAAAAATTGACCCTGCCACCGATAAAGTTACAGTTGATGGGTTAGCGGTTTCGATAAAGCCGGATAATGCCCCGCAAAAAATATATATAGCTTTGAATAAGCCCGTTGGTTATCTCAGCACCGTTACTGACCCGCAAGGTCGCCCCACCATTATGGATTTGGTTAAGTCAGATCAGCGTCTTTTCCCGATTGGTAGACTCGATGCGGATACCGAAGGGCTTTTGTTGCTGACCAACGATGGCACTTTTGCAAACGCTTTGATGCACCCACGCCATAACGTGGAAAAAGAGTATATGGCTTTGCTGGAAGGTTTCCCGCGTATGACCGAACTGGCAATTCTTAGACGCGGGGTGGACATCCCAATAGAAGATCACGAAACAGGCGAACATATTATGTATAAAACCCACCCGGCGCAGGTGGATTTTATTCGCCGTGAAGGCTCTAATACGCTGGTTAAATTTGTTCTGACCGAAGGCAAAAAGCGCCAAATCAGGCTGATGGCGGAAACGATCGGGCATCCAGTGTTGCAACTTACAAGGGTGAGTTTTGGAAGCTTAAAACTTGGAGATTTGGTAGTCGGCAAATCTCGCCGTCTTACTGCCGGTGAGGTGAAAGGTTTGCTCGAACTGGCTGCCGGCGAGAAAAAGCTGAGAGTTGAACGAGTGGATGAACCCGCAACCGGATTTGGGCAAACTCCCCGTTATGGCAATCGCACCTCTTCGCAGCCTATCTCGCAAGAACGCTTTCCAGCTCGCGCTCCAACTCGCAGCCCCGAACGTGGCAGTGGACAAGCACCATGGCGCAAGCCCGAAGGAGATAGCGAGAGAAGAACGGATAAAGTGCCGGAACGTGGTGTAAGTCGCCCATTCGAACGCAGAAGCGAGCAAGCACCGTGGCGTAAGCCTGAAGGCGATAGCGAGAGAAGAACGGATAGAGCGCCGGAACGAGGTGCGGGTCGTCCGTTTGAGCGAAGAAGTGAGCAAGCCCCATGGCGTAAGCCTGAAGGCGATAGCGAGAGAAGAACGGATAGAGCGTCGGAACGTGGTGTAAGTCGCCCCTTTGAACGCAGGAGTGAGCAAACACCGTGGCGCAAGCCTGAAGGCGATAACTCGTCGGAACGAGGCGCGGGTCGTCCATTCGAACAAAGACGTGAGCAAACCCCATGGCGCAAACCCGAAGGTGATAGCGAGAGAAGAACCGACAGAGCGCCAGAGCGTGGTGCATCTCGTCCGTTTGAACAAAGACGTGAGCAAACCCCATGGCGTAAGCCCGAAGGTGATAGCGGGAGAAGAACCGACAGAGCGCCGGAACGAGGCGCGGGTCGTCCACCTGAACGCAGAAGCGAGCAAACGCCATGGCGCAAGCCCGAAGGCGATAACTCGGCGGAACGTGGCGTAGGTCGCCCACCTGAACGAAGGAGTGGTCACGCCTTTTGGCGTAAACCCGAAGGTGATAATGAGCGAAGAAGAAATGGTACACCGGAACGAAGTCCACGTCAGGACACAGGTCACAGTCCTGAACGAGGGAGTGGGCGACCACCTAAATATGGTACAGGTCAACCCTCTTATCAAGGTACTGAGCGTGGTACGGGGCGACCTCCTGAACGGAGAGGTGGACAAGCGCCGCGGCGACCCATTGCTCCTCCGGGTGCGGCGCGCAACGGGACTGGGCGCAGACCCGATCGTAAAAGCTAATATACTTAAATAGGAGAACTTTTCTTCGTGACTCGACGCTTACAAATTGCGATTGATGGTACTGCCGGGGTAGGAAAAACGACTATTGGGCAGATGCTGGCAAAAGTGCTGGCTTGCCCATACCTTGATACGGGCGCGATGTATCGGGCAGTATCATTATTAGTGTTGAGAACCGGAACGCTACCTTCAAATGTACCGGAGATGGAACGTCTGGCACAAAACCTCAACTTTGAAGCACGGGATGCTACTTCGCAGGAAGCCGCTGACGGGCGGCAATATACCGTGTTGGTGGATGGAGAAGATGTTAGTCAGGCGATTCGTGACCCACAGGTGGAAAATATCGTTTCGCAGGTGGCAGCGATTCCAGAGGTTAGGGTTGCGTTGGTGCAGAAGCAGCGTGAAATGGCAGAACGCGCCGGAACTATCATTATGATTGGGCGTGATATTGCCAGCGTAGTGTTGCCAGATGCCGAACTTAAAATCTTTCTGGATGCTTCTCCCGAAGTAAGAGCGTTACGCCGCAATCGGCAAACTGGAAACGGGGAAGAGCAAGCGCGCCGCAATCTAGAGCAGCGCGACAAACTGGATAGTCAGCGGGTGGCTTCTCCGTTGGTGGTAGCGCCCGGTGCAATTGTAATTGACACCGATAACCTGAATCCTGAGCAGGTTTTGGAGCGGGTTAAGGCTGAAATAGCGAAAATACTCGACTGAAAATCAGGGTAGGGTATGCTGAAAAAGGTGTGGCAGAGAATTAAATATCCGGCGCAGAAGATTTCACACCAGTTGCTTTATTATTTTAACTGGTTATTAAAGTTTCTGGTGGTATTTGTCGTAAGCGATTGTACCGTTATCGGGCGTGAAAACATGCCGCGTCAGAAAACCGGCGTGTTGGTTACAATTAATCATATGAGCATGTGGGATTTACCTTTTGCTCAAAACATTATGCCCCGCCCCTATTTCACTATGACCAAAATCGAATTTCTGAACTTGCCGTTTATCGGCGGTTTGGTGAGGTTGATGGGCGCTTATCCGGTTAGGCGCGGCAAGCCTGATCGTCAGGCTCTGCAATTCAGTACCGAGCTATTGAAAAAAGGTGAACTGGTTCTGCTATATCCGGAGGGACACCGCAGCGATGATTACCAGCTTATCGAGGGACATAGCGGCGCAGCGTTGATAGCTATCAGTAGCGAAGCGTTGGTAGTTCCGGTGGCTGTTACCGGTACTGAATTTATTGTTCGCAAGAGGCGTGGTATTTTTTCTCGCCCCAAAGTGGTAGTAAGAATCGGTAAACCCTATCACCTTTCGCGGATAACTCCAGATGGTCGTAAAGCCAGCCTTGAAGAACTTACCGATCAGATGATGTCCAAAATCGCCGAGTTAATGCCTCCTGAATATCAAGGCTACTATACCCCCGCTAAAGTGGTAGAACGGCAAGCGCAATACCAGCGCGAAGCTTTAGAAGAACGTGCCCGTCGCGCTAATTCCAGAAACATTAAAAGCCCGGTGGAAAAATACGAGGGTTAGCATGGAGTTCAGGGTTGGCATACTTACACTGAGCGATAAAGGTTCAAAGGGTGAGCGGGTAGATACCAGCGCACCGGGTTTGCGCGATTTATTGACCGAGAAATTGGGCGATTCCTTTCGGGTAGAAGCTTACGAAATTATCCCTGATGATCGGCTGACAATCGAAGCCAAACTGAAAAGCTGGTCGGACGAATTGCGCCTCAACCTGATACTGACTACCGGCGGCACGGGTGTTGCGCCTCGTGATGTAACGCCGGATGCCACTCTAAATGTAATTGAGAAACAAGTACCGGGTATGGCAGAAGCAATGCGCTATGCCAGCCTACAAAAAACCCCTATGGCAGTTATTTCGCGGGCGGTTGCGGGCATTCGCGGGCAAACCCTTATCATAAATCTACCCGGAAGCCCTAAAGGAGCGCGCGAATCGCTGGAAGCAATTCTAGCGGCTCTACCACACGCGCTGGAGAAAATCTTGGGCGACCCGGCAGATTGCGCTCCAAATCCGTAAAAAGCCATGAGATTTCGAATTGTGTCAGTTGTCATACTTCTTATGGGGTTGTTGCTGACTGCCTGTGGAGATAGTGTGCAACCGTCTATCACCACGAATCCTGCTACTACCACGCTCAATCCGGTTATTTCTAGACCGATTACTACTACTGCAAACGTTAACCCGACCACGCTAAGTTCTACTACGCCCATTGTGTCATCGGGTAAATTGCCTTGGCAACCTGCTATTCCTAATCAGACGATTACGCGCCCGAATCTGTCGCAGCAAGAAAAAGCAATGTTACCCGCTTATAGTGGCGATATTAGGCTGCCGCAGAACCAGACCGCCCCGATTTATAACCTTGCGCTACAACTTGACATAAATGGGGAAGTAGCAAGCGGCTCGGCCAGCGAACAATTATTTTTCACCAACGATACCGGAACAACGCTGGATAGCCTTTACCTGTGGCTGTGGGCAAACGCGCCAAATGACCCTACTTATCGCAAGCCGCTTGAGGTTTCAAATGTAAGAGTGAACGGTCTATCGGCTGTAACTTCTCCGGCAAACGGAGGCGCACAACTGAAGGTAAACCTCAATAGCTTAAGTCCCGGCGCTACAGTGGTGATAGAGCTAGATTTTACCCTTGATTTTCCGCCACCAGGCAAATACGAATATTTCAAATATGATGCCGCTAATCAGCTACTTTCCCTGACCTTCTGGTATCCACAAGTGGCGGTTTACGATACTCGGTATGGTGGTTGGGATAGCCACTCTTATAATGTGCAGGGTGATATTACTAATTCAAGGGTTTCCTTTTTTAACTTGTGGCTGACCGCGCCTGTTGAAAATGTGGTGGTAGCTAACGGTAAAATACTCGATGCCAAAGATAATGGGGATGGCAGTCGCACTAGTTGGATTGTTACCGGACCGGTGCGCGATTTGGTGGCTACGCTTAGCCCACGCTACCAATCGGCTACCCTTAAAGCGGGCGAAACCTTAGTTACCGGGTACTATCTAGAGCGCGATAACGTTTGGGGCGAACGTGCTGCTGGCTTCGCCGCAAATGCGTTGCTAACTTATAACGACCTATTCGTGGTATATCCCTATGCTGAGTTCAAGATGGCAGAAGCGCCGCTTGCAAGTCTTGGCGGTTTTGAATTTCCCACCATGATTCTGATTACTCCACGCTATTATAATGATTCGGCTGCCCTGAGTCTGGAATATGCCGTAGTCCATGAAACCGCGCATCAATGGTGGTATGGTTTGGTGGGTAGCGATCAGGTGCAGGACGCATGGCAGGATGAAAGCCTGACTCAGTATGTACCAATATTTTATTTCGAGCGTTTCAAAAGTAAGGCTGAAGGGCAGCGTATTGTGAGTTTATATATGCTCAACGGCTTTCGCAATCTGATAGATTCAGGGCAGGATGATATTGTGGCGCAACCCGTTTATGCATGGAAGGATTTTAACCTGTATCTCCAATTGGTTTATAACAAGGGTGGGCTATTCTATCAAGCTTTTCGTAAGGCTTATGGGGATGAAGTATTTCTCCGCTTTACTCGTACCTATCTTGAACGCAACCGCTACCGTTTTGCTGCTCCCGCCGACCTCCTCGATGCTTTAAAGTTTGCTGCCGGAACCAGACAGGAAGAAGCTATAATCGAGCTTTACCGCCACTGGATGCAAGCAAAAGAAGGCGCACAGGATCGCTAGAATCTGTTTTTTAAATTTCTCTTGACAATATTAGATATTATATATAATATCTAAAAATCCCTTCGCTTGCAGGGTTATAATTTTCAGGAGTATAGGTAGTGGAATACAAAACCAGTAAAATAGGCTTGAGCGCATTGGCGCTTGGGCACTTGACCGTTGACATGCAAACCAGTTCGTTGGCGGTGATGATCCCTTTTCTTTACGCTACTTTCAAGCTGGATTACGGGGCTGCTGCTCTGATTATTACTCTTAATAGCCTCACCTCTTCTTTTATTCAGCCGCTATTCGGAATATTGAGCGATAAAAAACCACTGGCATGGCTACTGCCACTTGGTTGCGTAATGGCAGCGGTAGGCATGGTACTGGTTTTGTTCATGCCGGATTACTGGTTGGTATTGCTGGCGGTGATATTTAGCGGGCTTGGTTCAGCGGCTTACCATCCGGAAGGCTCGCGCAACGCCAATTATGTGAGCGGACCTAACAAAGCAACCGGGGTTTCCTTCTTCTTTGTAGGCGGCAATCTCGGTTTTACGCTCGGTCCGATATATCTCACTTTTATGGTGGCAATATTCGGTACTCCCGGCGCGTTGGCTTTGCTCATACCGGGCGCAATCGGCTTTCTGGCTCTTTTGCGTTTGCAACCGCTGCTTTCCCGTTACCGGGCGGCGGCTGTTGCGCGTCAAATAGGCAAGAAAAAAACCAGAGTGATAGTATCGAATGGGCAGAGCGTGCGGGTTACAATGGCAATTTTGATGGGTGTTATCAGCCTCCGCTCGGTTATTCAAACCGGGATGGTAGCCTTCATCCCACTCTATTTTGTCACCCAAGCGGGTGGCAAGGAATACGGCGCATTTCTGCTTTCCGCTTTTCTTTTTGCGGGTGCAGCGGGTACGCTATTAGGCGGACGCTTAGCCGATACCCTCGGCACTCGTACAATTATGATCGGCTCGATGTTAATTACCTTTGCCACTTTACTGGTATTTCTTAATTCAAGCGGCTTTATTCAGGTAATTTCGTTGGCGATTGCAGGCGCTGCGCTTATTTCGGCTTCCTCGCTCACGGTGGTGATGGCACAAGCGACTATGCCGGATAATATCGGGTTGGCATCCGGCTTGACTCTGGGTTTAGGTTTTGGTGCAGGCGGGTTAGGTGCCGCAGCGTTAGGCAAATATGCCGACTTTGCCGGGTTGGGGCAAACCTTGTTTGTGATTGCGCTTTTGCCGTTAGGGGTAATGTTTCTTAGTTGGCTATTGCACCCGGAGGAAAAAGAACCACAGGTTGTAACGCCGGATCAGGTTTCCGCATCGGTACGAGGTTAAAATGAGCGAAACGGTGCGCTATTTCCTCAAACGGGATTATATAGTGGAACAGTTGCGGGCGGCGATAGCCAGTGGCGAATTACAGCCCGGTCAAAAGTTGCGGCAGGAAGAACTGGCGGCACGTTTCCAGATAAGCAGCACGCCAGTGCGCGAAGCCTTGCGTTTGTTAGAGGCGGAAGGCTTGGTTACTTCGGTGCCGCATCAAGGTGTGTTTGTAACACGCCTGACTGCTCAGGAAGCGGTTGAATATTACCGCTTGCGTGCCTTGCTTGAAGCCTATGCCGCCAAAGAAGCGGTGGTACGTTTGAAAGGCGATGATTCGCGGCGAACCCGTTTGCTAGAACAGCTTGAAGAAATTCAGCAAGGTTTGAACCACGCTATAGATAATAAGAATATAGAGGAAGCAGCGAACCTGAACCGCACTTTGCATTTGCTCTTGTATGAGGAAGCGGCAATGCCTTTACTTAAGCAATTGATTACCGACCTATGGAAGCGCATGCCCTTCCATAACATCTGGTTGGGAGCGTGGCGTACTGCCGAAATTGAAGCTGAACATCGCGAATTATTGGAAGCGATAAGGTCTGGCGACCCTGTAGCGGCTGAACGTATTACACGACTTCATATCGAGCTTTCGCTGGAGGTATTTCTTGCCAGTACCGGAGAAAATCTAACAATTGCTGCCTCAGAAAAACCAATCGAATAGCAAAGGCAACATATCCCCTCTAACAAAAATCTCCTATACTCAAACCAAAAACACAAGGGGCATTGCACCCCTTGCTAGAGAATACTTTCTTGTTATTTATCTAAAAAGCTTTGAAGCTGCTTACTATCTTACTGAAGGTATCCGGTGAAGCGAACCCTGCAATAATGTAGCCACGATTGCCTTTAGTTAAATAAACGCTGGTGTAGATTTTCGACATCTCGTGTCCTGCGGTTGCCTCTGCCATATTAACATCCAAGCGCAATGCAGTCACACCATCCACCGTCTCTTCGGTGAAGTTTCCGGTTGTTCCGTAGGGCGCATGGGCAGTTACGAAATCACGCACGTTAGCACCGCTTTCCACTGCGTAACTTAGCACATCAATCTTGCTAAAGTTTTGCATTGGGTCAACGCCGGTATTCTGGCGATAGCGGTTTGGGTCAATCAACCCGCCTTCTTGTACATCAACCGGTAACATTGAGGTAATGGTGGTGACCCCGGCTTTCTCATTTCCTGCATTTACTTGCCAATTAGCCGGGTAACTGATAGAAAAATGGTTAAGGTCGTTGCGAAATTCGACATAATTACCCGATGTATCAGCACTTGTTCGGCTGGTATTGAAGAAAAACAGTATAAGAACAGCCAATGCCAATAATGCAAGTGCTAAAAGAGACAGAAGATAGAAACCGGAGTAAGTTTTATGTGTTCTAACTTGTTGTACTATCATTTTTACACCCTCACCCTTTACAATGTTTAATTGGGGTAGGTAGCCGAGAATTGCCAAAAATGGTTAATGCCGCATGTATTTAACCAGAAATATCAACGCGCTGCTGTGATGAATTTCACTTTTATACTGAACTAACTATTAATTATTATTTTACTGGGATTTGTGATTTAAGCTATACTACTTTGGTAGTATGTTGGTAGTGACGATGGTCTGACTTATATTGCCCTGTCCGTATTGTTAATATTTCCTTGAAAACTGCGACATACTCTATTAATGCGTAAAAAAGGTAAAAGTTGCCGGGAAACATACATATTAAGGTGAAATAGTATAAAAGTACCAGCAGGTACTAGAAACAGGGTCAATGGTTTAAGTTAACGTGGAATGTAGACTGGGAACCAGTAGGGGCGATATGGATGGGTTTGACCATTATCATTAGTATAGTCTGTAATAATGTTTTGGGTGGAGTCTGATTGCAGAAAGTCCACAAACTTTCTAGAAAGATTAATGTTCTGACCGGGGATACTGATATAATTGCGAATCGTTGCTTCATAGCCTAAATATAACGCATAATCTTTATCAAAAATGATTTTTGATTTACCTTCTTGTCGATTATTTAAGTACACATTAAGCGGTATAATTGCATAACCGTGTGCGTTCTCGGCTATACGCAATAACTCGGTCATGCCTACATCTTCTACCTTGTAGCCCTTACCACGGGATGGGATATCGTATTTACCCATCAACTTCCAGAGGTTTTCTACTTGACTTATCAATCCCGGTTCTCGTCCTGCTACAAAGTAGAGTGCATTAAGGTCGGCTATGCGCTGAAGTCCTTTCGCCACATTAGGTTGCAAGGCAATTCCGGCAGGGTCGTTGGCAGGCGCTATCATAACCAGTTGACTCCATAGCACCTGTTTTCGTTCGGCAAAGGGCATTTCAAATGGTAGGGCGGTAGGCGTTGGGGTTGGTTGCGGGGCTGCGGTTGGGGTCGGGTCGGGGATACCAGAAAAGGGCTTGACTGGTGGCGCTTCTCCTGCGAACTTGAGTAGCTCATCCCCACCACTAACCAACAAAACATCCACGCCGCCTGCTTTAGCATAGCGTATTGCTTCGCTGGTATCGACTGGAAGCAGCTTAACTTTTACGTTGTTTTCTTTTTCAAAGGTAGGGATAAGTTTTGTGATTAAGCCATCCTGTTCCAGACTCTGATCAACTGCTACCACAAACCAGCGGGTTTCGCTTTCCTTTCGATCCAGCGAACAGCCAGCTAATAGAAATATTGGCAGAAATAGAAAAAGTACCAGAGTGAGCTTTTGCAACGTGCGCCGGGAGAACACTAATGTACCTGTTTCTCCTCGCTCAGGCGTAACAGAGCTGATTGTGCTTTCCCAAGAGCATCTTTAATGATTTTGAGGTATATTTCCTTGCTGGTTTTTGATTCGAAGCTTATTTCGGTATCCTGTTCCACCAACCCGGTTAACTTATCAACCGCCATCATAGCTACTTTCAAAGGTTGGGTAAGTTCTCCGGTGAAAGCGGCAATTATCCCTTGAATTGCTTCAAGTTGGCTTTTCTCCCGCTCATACAAAAGTAATTCATCCTGAACTTCGGCAACCTTATCCAAAGCTTCGAGCATTTTGTCCTGTGCGGCTTTAATCCGCAACATGCTAACAATGGTGACTTTCAACTCTTCTTTGGAGATAGGTTTGTTCAGATAAGCGTCCACCCCGCTATTCAGGCTGGCAAGCCTAATGCTTTCGATGTTTCCGGCGGCAGTTAGCATTACTATGGGGATATAAAGCAAATCATGGCGGTCGCGTATTCGTCTTGCTAGTTCTTGACCATCCATTCCCGGCATCATATAGTCAATACACAAAACATCAGGCGAAAACTCGTCCAGCAAATGCAAGCCTTCCTCACCGTTGCTGGCAACTGCTACTTTGTAGCCTTCCTTACGCAGCACATAAGCAAGGCTTTCCTGCGTAGCGGAATCATCATCTACCAGCAAAATACGTGGAGGCTCAGATGCGCGAATTTTAGCCAGATCGTACCTGATTTTTTTGGACTTATTGGTATAAGTTTCTGGCTTGTTTTGCTCTTCGGGAAGGCTCATTCCCTGAATCTCTCTTGAAATGATTACCAATTTGAAATATATCGTAATAATGAGACTGCAATATTTATTTATGTATGATACCATTTTTTTAGCGTTTTGAACACTAAAAATAGTCAATATTGGCTACATTATCTGAATATTCTGTCACCTTCAAAAGTTGCAATGCTCAAATTAATAGATTATTATAACTCTATATGAAAGGTCTATAATTAGGTTGCATAATATATTAATGTAATAATTCAATTCTAAGTTTGTTCTGCGTAAATTCATTAGCTTATCGGGTTTACCCCCGAAAGTTACCAGGAGGCATTCTTCGATGGCATTTAATCAACAGGATCGTAACCAGCCTGATCTGACAAATGAGGCATTATGGAAACGCCTGGAGGCGCTAGAAACCGAACTCAAGAATTATAAAGATGAGGCTTCATTCTTGCGCGGTCAACTCTCGGCATCTGAAAATAGCCGTTTTGAAGCTAGTGCGGCTCCTACATCGCGCCGTCGTATGCTTAAGAAGTTAGCCGGCGGAGTTGCCGGAATCGGTGCTTTATCACTGGTGGCAAGCAATTTTGCTAATAATGCACACGCCGAAACCCCTTCTGATAATGCAATTGAAGCTACCCCCGGTACTAAAGGTTATGCCGGAAAATTCATGAAGGGCGGTTTCGCGAATGTTTATCTTGAGCCTGCGGCTGTTGCGACTGGCTCCACCACTGCTCCAGCTGATGATACTGTAACTCCAGTCTATCACCAGCAAGGTGAATTATACGTAGATTCTAACGGTGCACTTTGGTATTGCTATGCCACCGGTCAGTCTGGGACTCCCTCAAAATGGCGCAAATTGCTGGACAATAAGGGTTTGGGCAACCTGACCTTCCTCGATAGCCCGGTGCGTGTTTTCGATACTGAGTCAGGTGTAAATACTGCTGCTGGTGTCAGAATGGTCGGTTTCCAAGCGGTTGGCGCGCCCAACGGTGTACCATCCGGTATTGAGACAAATGCTACCTATACCAAAAATATTCCAATCTGGGGAATGGGCGCTATCCCTGCCACTGGCGTTGCCGGTGTTTTTGGTATCATGACCGTCTATTCCAGCGATACATACAATTATGCTACTCTCTGGAAGAGAAATTCCTCTTTTCCGATGGCGGATTCTACCCGCGGTGTTGCGTTTGTTACTGCTAATCCCAGTACACTTAGTACCGTTACCTTCTATTGCAAAGTTTCGACTGCATCTGATGCTAATCCCGGCTATATTTGCTTAGCTACTCAGCGCAATTGCAACGTTGTAATGGATGTTATTGGCTATTACGAAGGTAACTAAAAGTAAAGCCGGTAACTTTTTAATGGCATTTGCCGAAAGAAGAAAAGCTTTTTCAGATCTACCCGCAGCCTTTGTTGCGGGTAGATTTTATTTTTTGCTCCTGCTTTTGATGTCGGCTTATGTAGCCGTCATTATGTGGTTGTTAGCTTTTCGCTTGAACCACTATCTGGATGGCTTTGACCTTGCGTTTTACCAACAGGCTACTTGGAACACGCTCAACGGGCGGTTTCTGGAGGTGTCCGGCACCGATTTCAGCCGATCGTTGCTAGGCACCGATGTGATGTTGGTTTATGCTTTACTTGCGCCCTTTTATGCCCTATGGCAGTCCCCCCTAATGCTTTTGTTGGTAGAAACGGTGGTGGTGGCGTTGGGTGCGCTGCCCGTATTCTGGTTAGCACGCGAACGGCTACAAAGCCAATGGGCTGGCTTGGGCATAGCGTTGCTATATCTACTGCTACTTTCAGTGCAGAACGGCAATCTCTACGAGTTACGTGAGCGCCCTTTTGCCATGAGCTTTCTGCTGTTCGCCTTTTACTATTACGAAAAAAATGGCTTCTCGCAATTTATCACTTTCTCGGTACTAGCATTAATGTGTCGCCCTGAAAACGGGCTGGTGCTGATAATGTTAGCCTTGTATGGTTGGCTCAAACATAGGCAGCAAGGAAAAGGCTGGCGGTATATAGCGAGTCCGGCATTGCTTGGGGCAATCTGGTTTGGGGTAGCGGTTTATCTGATTATCCCTGCCAACGCCGCAGCGGGGACAATTGCGCTGGGCGAAAACTATCCGGGTGGTTCGCCACAAGCCACCTTGTTTAACGCGATAACTGACCCGGTAAAAGGCTTATCCGCTTTGATTCCTACTGACAAGGTTCTGACCGATAAGTTATTGTATATCCCTTGCTTGCTCTTGCCGTTCCTGTTTCTGCCGTTGGGTAGCCCAACCGTATTGTTGATGGCGCTGCCCTCATTAGCTTTGAATCTGCTTTCAACCCGCTCTACCCAATGGAATGCCTTCGACTATCATTATCAGGGTTCGATAGTGCCATGGCTTGTAACTGCTACAATCTTTACTCTTGAGAAAATAAAATACAATCTTCGTCTTACGCGCTTTCTAAAAGAAAAAACCGTGCCGTTACTGCTTGCAGTTGCGCTGGTAGTTACGTTAGCGGTAAATATAGCCGGTCCAAATAAGTTCAAGCAACTGATAAAAGAACAGCCTCAATGGGCAGATGGCAAAGCTTTGTTAGCGCAAATACCAAACGATGCGCCGCTGGCTATCACCAATACTTGGGCACCACTAGTTCCCCCCCGTCAGGGTCTATGGCTCTTCAAGCGAATGACCCTCTATTCGATGCACCCGGAAAAAGACGCGCAATATATATTTGCTTGGAAACGTGGCGATGGCGGTAAAGAAATGGATTTAGTCAAAGAAGTGCTTGCCGACCCTGCTTGGAAGATTCAGGCAGAACAGGGTGAATTTATGTTGCTTAAACGAAATTAGCCTCAGCTTACTCAGAGAGTACCCCGCAATTGCCAAGTATCCCCCTAGTCCTTATAATGATTTTGCGATAGGGTGATTCAAGAAGCACAAATATGCTTATATTTCCATAAGAGAGAACTGCTTCAACCAAAGTTAGGAGAACTTAAAACCGTGTTCTTGGGTATAAACTATAGCGGTACTCACGATAGCTCAGTTTCGCTTATAGATAAAAGTGGTAATCTTATATTCGCCGCCAGTGAAGAGCGGTTTAGTCGTTTAAAGAAAGATGGGCGTTTTCCTCGTCTTGCCCTCAACCGGGTTGATCTGAATACTATTGATGAAATTTCTATTCCTTATTTGGAAGAGCTACCGCGTGCGGATTTACGCAATTTTGATGAGGTTTACAAAGACGAATTGCTTGCCCGACCTACCCCGCAATATGATATTGCTGCTTTCCCTGATAACTGGAAAGAAATTTATAGAAAATTTGACAAGCCCTTGCACTATTTCGACCATCATCTTTCACATGCGGCGGCTGGCTATTATATGGCTGGTATTGAAGAGGCAATGATTGTTACCAGCGATTATGGGGCGGCAAACTGTGCTTGGAATATGGGTATTTACAAAGCTACTCCTACCGAAATCATACCTCTACACATGGCTTCGGTATCGCATTTCAATGCGCTATGCGGGATTTATGCCGATGTAACCGCTTTGCTTGGCTTCAGACCGGCTCTTCACGAAGGTAAAATAACCGGGTTAGCTGCCTATGGCAAAGATAACCCTGCTTGTGAAGAAGCTGTATGGAACGTATTCGGTGAACTTACCACCTATAGAATCCCTTTAACCTTCTGGGTTAATTATCTGGTACCCGAAAACGCGCCTTCTTTTGAGGTTGATCGGGGGCTTGCCCAATATTACCGCAATAAATTGAAAGATTATACCGATATTGATATTGCTCGTTCAGTTCAGCGACTGGTTGAAAAAAAGACCCTTTCAATCATTTCCAAGGCTATGAAGAGCTACAATGCCAAAGCCATAATTCTGGCTGGCGGGTTTTTTGCCAATGTCAAGGTTAATCTGGAAATCAAAAGACAATTAGGTTTTGAGAAGATTTTTGTTTGCCCTCCCATGGGTGATGAAGGCGTATCGCTAGGTGCAGCTGCCTTGCGCTGGTCTGAGGCTACCGGCTGTTCGCTCTATCGGGAAAAACTTCGCAAGCTCTATGTGGGTGGTTCGATTATAGCCGATCAGCCTGAAGAACTTGGCAAATTGGGCGTGAATTTTTCGGTTATTGAAGATGAGGCTGAGCTTGTGGCTCAATTATTGAGCGAAGGCAAAATCGTTGTTCGCACCACCGGCGATATGGAATTCGGTCCTCGCGCGTTGGGTAATAGGAGCATTCTTTATCAGGCGACTGATCCAAGCGTGAATGATTGGCTCAACAAGAAATTGCGTCGGACTGAATTCATGCCTTTTGCGCCTATCCTGAAAGCTGAAAACGCACCTGAGTTATTCGATGAGGTGGAATTAAGCGGCTCAACGCATGCGGCTGAATTTATGACCATCTGTTTACAGTGTAAACCGGAAGTGAAAGAAAGCAGCCCGGCGGTTGTTCACGTGGATGGAACCGCCCGCCCACAACTTGTTGATAAGGCTGTTAATCCAGAATTGTATGCTATCATTGATAAGTATGAAGCTAAAACCGGACTCCCTATGCTGATCAATACCAGTTTTAATGTGCATGATGAGCCGATTGTTGCCAGCGCCCAAGATGCTTTGGTAGGTTTTTTCCAGAGCGGGTTAGATTATCTTGTACTCGGTAAAAGCTTGGTAAGTCGGGAAGATAATCTCCATATGATAGAGATTGCCCGCGCATTTGAGAACACCGGGCTAAAAATAGAGAAAAATCTTAAAAACGAGGTTTCCCGAAGCTTTGGTCTTCGGATGCAAGAGATAGAACATGGCTTGCAATGGGCATTGAACCAGATTGAAGCTTTGAAAGACTCTTTGGCAATTGTAACGAGTCGTTTGGAAGCTAAACCTGTCCAGACCAATGGGGTTCATCCCAATCTTGAAGAGTTAAGCAATTATGCCTCCCATTGTGAGGCTCAAATTTCGGTTAAAAATGAGCATATAAAACACTTAGAGGAAGTTATTGCTGCGCAGCAGAAAGAGCTTTTAAGCAGAAAAGGCATTACAGACACTGCTACTTTTGTGTTGCACCGCGCCTATAAGGCAATAAAACGCCCTAAAGATAAATAATATATGCTGATTTCCTGTATCTTCTACCTTTTAAGCGGGAAATCTTTAGCGAACGCAAATTTATATAAGTAGGGCTTTCGTTTCTACGCTCAAGATTTGATTCGCATAATCAGTCATTTGAACGTAGAATATTTACTGAGCAAAAGTTCTACAATTATAAAATGCCAAATTTCTAATTTATTGAATGGTGGGAACTCAATTTATGAAGATCGCAACTATTCTCGACCAAATTGATATTGGCGCAATGGCTTTACCAGAATTTCAGCGTGGTTATGTGTGGAATCGTGCTCAGGTAAAGGGGCTTGTACAATCCCTTTACCGTCGGTATCCGGTGGGCGGTTTGCTGGTGTGGGTAACTAAAACAGAGGGAGCAAATGTCAAAGGAGATAATAAACTTGCGCCGGGTTCGGTAGAACTTCTACTAGACGGTCAACAACGTATAACTTCACTTTATGGGCTTATACGAGGCAATCCACCTAAATTCTTTGAGGGCAATAAAGAAGCTTTCACAAATTTGTATTTCAATTTGGAAGAAGAAGAGTTTGAGTTTTACGCCTCCTTAAAGATGAAAGGAAATCCATTATGGATAAATGTAACAGAACTTTTGCAGAAAGGGTCTGGCGAATTTATCTCAAAGCTGGCAACGGACCCTCAATTTATCCCCAACCTTAGCAAATATATCAACCGTCTCACAGCTATAGATAACATTAAAAATATTGATCTGCATGTGGAACAGGTCACAGGCGAAGATAAAACAGTAGATGTGGTTGTAGATATTTTTAATCGCGTAAATAGTGGAGGAACAAAACTTTCAAAGGGTGACTTGGCACTCGCTAAAATTTGTGCCGAGTGGCCGGATGCCCGCGATGAATTGAAGAAACGATTGAACAAATGGGCAGTGGCAGGTTTCTACTTTCGTATGGATTGGCTATTGCGGTGTGTTAACACTGTGACTACCGGAGAAGCCCTCTTTTCCGCACTTGATACCAAAGTTGATAATATTTCACAGGTGAAAGATGGTTTGAAAAATGCAGAGAATGCCATAGATAATCTTTTGAATCTGATTTCTGCAAGGCTCGGTCTCGACCATGATGATGTACTGAGCAGCCGTTACTCTTTTCCAGTGCTAGCAAGGTTTTTATTCCTAAAAGGCGGGGTTTTAGCCGATTACAAGGAACGTGACAAATTACTTTATTGGTATATACACACGCTATTGTGGGGGCGTTATGCTGGATCAACTGAGTCGGTATTAAATCAGGATCTCGCTTTGCTAAATCCGCTAGAGGGTGCATTAGATAGATTAATTGAGCAGCTGCGTAAAGAACGAAGGGATTTACGCCTAAATTCAAGAGATTTTATTACTTGGAGTACCAGTTCACGCTTTTACCCACTTTTATACATGATGACAAGGGTATGGCATGCCAAAGATTGGGGTTCAGGGCTTGAAATGTCTAGCCATTTATTGGGTAATCTCAATCGTTTGCAGGTACATCACATTTTCCCTAAAGCTTTGTTATATAAAAATGGTTACAGCCGAGCAGAAGTAAATACTCTAGCAAATTACACCTTTTTAACTCAGGTTAGCAATCTAAAAATTTCAGATCGTGACCCGGCAGATTATTTACCTGAAATCGTTAATAGACATCCCGGTGTTCTGGAGTCTTGTTGGATACCAATGGACAAGGAATTATGGCAGGTAAATAGATATCGTGACTTTGTTTCGGCACGTCGAGAATTGCTAGCTAAAGCGGCTAACGAGTTTTTGGACACTCTGTTTAATGGATACGTACCAGAGATGCCAGTAACTATCTCTATATTGGACAGGGTTATGCCAGTAGTACCGGGCAGTGTTGCGGATGATGAAGAAGCTAAAGTTTTAAGAGAGTGTAACGAATGGGTGTTAAGCAAGCAACTTTCAGAAGGAGAAATTCGATATGAATTAGTTGATCCACAAACTAACCAACAACTAGCTAATTTAGATATTGCTTGGCCACGTGGACTTCAAGAGGGGCTTAGTGAACCGGTAACACTACTTATTGACGAACCTAATGAAGTAGAGGAAATAGCCAACCGATTCGGTTATAAGTTTTTTACCAGTGTTGAGTCTTTCAAGGAATATGTGGAACAGAAGATTTTAGCAGTTGAAACGATTAGATAGCTTAAAAAATGTCTTTCTATTTAGGACTTTCGTTTCTGAAACTAAAATTCATCAAATTTGAGGCGAAAATGAACTTGCAAGATTTGCACGAGCGAAAGTCCTTACAAATTTGCTTTAAGGAGTAGTGATGAGCGAACATAAAGCCCAGGAAACCGGTTTGCGAATTGTTTTTGTGCATGGTGCGGGTGAAACCGCCGCCGCATGGGATGCTCAGACCAGTTATTTTGCCCACGCCGAAGCGGTTACCCTACCGGGACACCATCCCTACGAATTTGTAGAAGCTGAGGGACGTTCAACGGTAGATGATTATGCGCGTTGGTTGCACGATTATATTCGCGCCGAACATAACGTGGACAAGGAAACCCGCAAAGTTCTGTTGGTAGGACATTCAATGGGTAGTTCGATTGTGCTTAAATACGCTTTGATGTTTGGCAAAGAATTTCTGGCAGGTATTGTGCTGGTGGGTGGCGGCGCAAAAATGCGCGTTAGCCCCAAAATCCTTGAGGGTTTGCAAACTGACTACAAAGCTACAATTGACCTGCTAATTGATTATGCCTACACTTCTGCGGCTACTCCTGAAATGAAACTCAAGAGCCATAATATGAAATTGACGATGCCTCCTGAGATTGCTTACGGGGATTTTATGGCTTGTAGTAATTTTGATATAACCGTTGAGTTAGAAAAATTACCGAGAATTCCAACTCTGGTAATCGGTGGTGCTGCCGACCTACTAATGCCACCCAAATTATCGCATTATCTAGCGGAAAATATACCGGGAGCGCAACTGAAAATAATGGATGCTACCGGGCACAATATGCATGTGGAAAAGCCCCACGAGTTCAACAAAATTTTGGATGAATTCATTTCAACGCTTAAACACTGAAATAGCAAAGCAGAATCGCCAGAAAAAGGCAGGGCAGGAGGAAAAACTCCCACCCTGTTTCTTTATTTGCTCAGTTCGGTAATGGTGCGCTCGATCAAATCCACCGCATTTTGGAGTGCGGGTATATCGAAAGCGAAATGCGCCCCGGCAGTGGCGTATAGTTCGGGTAATGAGACTGTTCCACCTAAGCGGTGCGCGTTCCGATACGCCTGCACTGCTTCATTCGCATTTTTCAGGGAGTTAGCCCATACCTGCACCGCGCCTAGTTGTGCCATTCCATATTCCACATAATAGAAGGGATGCTGGAAGATGTGTAATTTACGATGCCAACCGGTAACTTTTTCTTCTTCTAGACCACTCCAGTCCTCACCCGGCATAAAGCGATCCCACAATTCGCCCCACTTGTGGTCACAGTTGGCAGGGTTAGCGGCTTCATCGGGGTTTGCGTACGCCCAAAGTTGGAAGGCATCCACTACCGCCATATAGGGCCAGAACAGCAAAATCTTTTCGAGATGTGCTACCCGCGCCCGTGTCGCTTCTTCTTGGGTATAGAATCCAGCTTCATGCAGATAGGGCGCACCAAGTAACTCCATTGCCATCGAAGCGACTTCGTTGAACTCGCTGCCTACTCCACGCTGCTGGTGGTAGGGTAACTTGGCGGTTTCGAAAGCGTGAAAAGCGTGCCCCGCTTCATGCAGCATCGTGGTTACATCACGTTGTGTGCCTACAGCGTTCATGAAAATAAAGGGGCGCCGTTTTCCCTGTACAAATAGCCCGATGCAATAACCACCCGGCGCTTTAGCCTTGCGGTTTTCTAGGTCGAGTAATTGCTCACGGCGCATGGTGGCGAAATATTCGCCCAAATCGCCATCCACTTTCTTGAACACTACTTCGGCGCGTTTCTGTAATTGCTCTCCATTCTCAAACGGTTTAAGCGGTGGCAAATCGCGGGTTTCAACTTCAAGATCCCACGGGCGCAATGCCTCTACTTCCAGTTGTTTCTTGCGCCGTTCATAAACGCGGGTGGCAGCAGGCACTACCGTTTCCAGAATAGCTTTGTGGAAAGTATGGCAATCTTCCGGTGTGTAATCAAATCGGTTAAGCTGTTTCCACTTATACTCAGTGTAACTGCCAAGCCCGGCATTGGCGGCAATCTGTTGGCGCAGTCCCAACATTCTCACCCAAAGTTGGTTAAAAGCCTCGCGATCCTGCAATTGGCGTTGCAAATCGGCTTTCCAGGCTTTCTCACGGCTTTCACGGTCACGTTCCATTTGCACCAGACGCAAACGGGATAGCGTTAGTTCTTCCCCGTTCCACTTAACTGCTTGTGCCCCGCTGATTTTGGCATATTCGTTCGAAAGTTTCGCTTCTTCTGCCATCAATGCCAGATTTTCTTCTCGGAAAATTTCGTTGGCAACCCTCATTTTCTTAAGGGGAATTTCCATTCCTCTGGGAATTAGACCGGATTCCAACAGCTTACGAATCAAACGATTTTCGGCGGAACGCAAAGGCGGTAAGTTATTTTGCAACCAATCGTTAAGTTCACTTTCAAGCCCGGTGTCTGCTGTATTACAACTGACATCTACCTTGAGACGCGCAAAGTAACCCATTACCACATCGCTCAGGCTTGTCCAATCAGCCAGCCATTTTTCCCGGTTTCCAGCGTTTAGCTCGCGCTTTTCGAGTTCTTCATAAAAGGGGGCTATATCGTCCCATTTCCAGTTTTTTATTTCCTCACTGGTGGAAGGGAGAGAGGCTAGCATTTATCTATTCCTTTCTGATATTCATCAGGAACTGTTCTTAATATAATTGTGCAAACATAATACACCATTTCACGTGTTTTACTAAACTTGTTCGCGGAAAAAGGCTATCTAGTGATTTCTCATAGCGTGCGCGGGATTCGGGTTCTGGCAAAGACCAACTGGCTTTATATTGGCAACTGTTCCGGCATTTGGAGTATTTTGGTATAAATGCACAAAATTAAGACTAATGGACGTGTGCGCGTTATCTTCAATTGTGATAAAATCGAATAAGAGAGGCGAGATTGACTATAAGGGTTACTAAATCAGGGATGCGACAATGAAATATAAGACGCTTGGTCGTACAGGGTTAGTTGTTTCTGAGATTGGATTCGGTACTTGGGCTATTGGAGGGAACGACCACGGTAATAGTTATGGTCCCACCGATGACGAGACTTCTACAAAAGCGATTGCGAAAGCGCTTGAGCTTGGCTGTAACTTTTTTGATACGGCTGATGTATACGGCTATGGGCATAGTGAAACTGTACTCGGTCAGGGCTTAAAAGCGGCTGGCAAGCTTAATGATGTTATTATTGCAACTACGGTAGGCGGCAATTTCTATAGCGGTAAAATCGTTGTTGATTTCAGTCGTGCTTACATCCGTAAAGCAATACAAGAAAGCCTTAAGCGGCTGCAACGTGATTACATTGATCTTTACCAGCTACACAACCCTAGCCGTCCGGTAATTGAAGACGGTCAGGTATTCGAGGTGCTGGACGAACTTAAGAAGGAAGGGTTGATTCGCCATTACGGTGTTTCAAATCACAGTGTTCAAGAAGGAATTGCTTGTATCAAGTCAGGCAAGCCTGCTACGCTGCAACTGGTTTATAACCTTACTTCTATGATTCAGAGCGAGAACCCCGCAGATCAGTTATTCCCACTGGCTAAGGAAAATAATATTGGCATCATCGCTCGCGAACCACTGGCTAGCGGTTTCCTAACCGGTAAGCAGCAACGTGATACCCATTATGAAAAGGGCGATATTAGGGCAAGTTGGCCCGGAAACTATCGCACTTATAAAATCAACCTAGCTCAAAAGCTCATGTTCCTTCAAAATAAGGAACGCACAATGACTCAAGCTGCCTTGCGTTTTGTGCTGGATGAGCCTGCCATTTCGACTATGATTGTGGGGGTTAAAACTCCGCAACAGGCAATTGAGAATTTTGCCGCTTCCGAGTTAATGGCGCTTTCGGAAGCAGAGCACAAAAAGGTTGAAGCGTTACTACTGGGTTAGTGGCATACTACCTGCTGCCCACAGGTATTATTACTAACCGGCGTGGGGACAGCGAATTTGGAAGTACGACAAAAGCTGGCGAATGCCTCGGTGTCAAATAATGCCGTAATGGAACAGCCACAGGGTTTGATTGCCCGCTGGTGGCATAGATTAATGGCTGACCCCGTATTCGCCTATTGCTGGCATATCTATTTGACTCATCGGTTGCTGCTCTTCGCTTTGGGGGCAGCGCTGGTGATTCTAGCTCCGGTTGAACCTCCTATGGGTGCGAGTCTTCTACGCGACCTAGACCCCAATTTCTGGGGTCCCGGTTTCTTTTTCTTGCAACCGTGGCAACGATGGGATACCAACTGGTATATCCATATCGCTCGCTTTGGCTACGATATAGGGAATGGCACTACTAATTTCCCACCCCTCTATCCCCTTCTTATTGCGATTCTAGGCAAATTGTTGGTAGGACAACACATGCTCGCCGCCTTGTTGGTTTCCAACATCGCTTATCTGGCGGCGATGTTCTACTTGTATCGCCTTTCTGCCCTAATATTTGATGATGAAATTGCCCGTGGAACGCTGGTGTGGCTGGCAGTATTTCCCGGCGCTTTCTTCCTGTTGGGCGGTTATACCGAATCGCTGTATCTGGCGCTGGCTTGCGCTGCTTTCTATTACGGTGAGAAAGACCGTTGGGTGCTGGCGGCGGTTCTGGCAGGATTAGCTGGCATCACTCGCATTCAAGGCTTTATTCTGATTCTCCCGTTGGGCTATCTCTATTTGCAACAGCGCGATTGGAAATGGCGAAAACTGGATCGTAACGTGCTGGCGCTGGCGTTAGCCCCTTCCTTGCTGGCGTTATACTTCTTCTATGTCTATTTTATGCTGGGCGACCACAATTTTGGCAACCACCTTTCAATAATCTGGAGCGTGCGCTTTGCGCCCCCGTGGGAGTCATTCTTTGGTGGTCTTATTGCCATGTTTAACCCTTCCAATGTCAGTAACCTAATTTATAATGTGCTGGATTTGGTTACACTGGTAATATTTATTTGCTTCTCCATTGTGTGGTGGCAGCGCAAATTGCCACGCCAATATCTTATCTATATTGGCACAAGCCTGCTGGTTTATCTCACTCGCGCCGGGACAGGTGAATTTATTTGGATGAGCATGACCCGTTATCTGGTAGTGCTTTTCCCTTGCTTCATGTTGATGGCAAAATCTGCTCCTCATCGTTTCATAAAATTTAGCGCCGCGCTACAAGCTATCTGGGCAACTCTGTTCATTTTCTGGATGTGGGCAGGATAACTGTAGTGGTATAATATATTTCATCAGTGTACGCTGAAACTTTAACACTAAGGAGTATCCCCTATGGCTATTAGGGTACGTCGGTTAACTTTTGCGCTGGCGTTATTAGGGCTAACCGTATTTTTGCTTTCCTTTGCAGGTGAAAAAACCGCTCAAGCTGCGCCGGGTTACTTGATAAAAGATGAAATAGCCGGACCATACCATTTATCTATCTGGGCTTCGCCAAATCCGATTTCAGTGGGCAATATCAAGCTCACCATTCGACTTGCCCAAAAAGGCGGCGTTGATCAGGAGTACCCGGTTCGGAATGCTAATTTTACGGTACAATTTAAGCAAATATCCGGTCCCGGCACCGAAAATAACCCTAAAAAGTTGCTCATCAGCAATGTGTTGGTGGCAACCGAGAGTGACCCCGGCAATTATGAAGTAGCTGATTCGCTTGCTGCTGAAGGCAAATTTCTGGTAAGTATGAATATAGATGCTTCTCCCGGCAAGCAAAAATATGAATTTGAGATTAATGCTTTGCCTCAACCCGAAGATCGTATTTTTAGCATTTTCTTGCTGTTTATGGTGGCATTGTTCGTTTTCGCTCTGGTTATTACTTATATACGGCAGGGCGGGAAGGAAGCCAAGCAGGAAGCAATCGCAACACCTGCTACTCCAACCTCAGTCGGAAGTGACGAAAAGAAGAATGAGCCGATTAATCGGAAATAGTGTCAATTATTAAACCGCTTTGCCGTTTTACTTGTCATGAAAGGATAGATTTTTAGATATGCGCCAAGAGCATCTGGTAAGCACCGACTGGTTATCCGTACATCTAAATGACCCGTCACTCAGAATAATTGATATGCGTGGCTATGTGCTTGCAGTAACTGCTGAAGATGGCACTCAGGAAGCCCGCTATATCGGAGCGCGGGAAGAATACGAGACTTCACATCTTCCCGGTGCTGTTTATCTGGATTGGACTAAGGATATAGTCGATCTGAATGACCCCGTTCCGGTGCAAGTCGCAGGGGCGCAGCAAATCGCACATGTCTTGGGCGATGTCGGTATCGGGGATGCGCATACCGTTATAGTTTATGATGCCCATCCGGCTATGCAATTTGCTACCCGGATGTGGTGGGTGCTGCGCTATTACGGACACCATGATGTGCGGGTGCTAGATGGCGGTTGGAACAAATGGGTGAAGGAAGGAAATCCTACCAATGCTCTTTTGCCCTACCATAAATTTGCGCTCTTTACCCCTCGCTTGCATCCTGAACTGAGAGCAGCGGCAGAGCAGGTAAACGCTATGATCGGCGAACCGGGGATTACACTGGTGGATGCCCGCGATACAGGGCAATATAGCGGTAAAATCCGGCGTGGCAGGCGCGGTGGGCATATTCCGGGCGCAATCAGCCTTCCTCGCGAAGAATTGATAGATAGCGCCAGCGGCACATTTAAAAGCGATGCTGAGATTCGAGAAATAGCCGAGAAAGCCGGGTTAAAGCCTGAAAATCAAATCGTGGCTTATTGTAACGGTGGGGTAGCGGCAACTTCCGTTCTATTCAGCCTCTCTATTATTGGCTTTCATAAATTGACCAATTATGACGGTAGCTGGAATGAATGGAACGAGCGTGAGGATTTGCCGGTAGAGTAAATTTAATCCCGCACGAAAATTACACTCCCACCCCAACAACCGGGAGTGTATTTATATCAGCGTTTAATAAATGCGAGCAAATCAATATAGTAGGTGAGAAGATAACGAGATAAGAGAACCAGTATTGCAATATGTACCATAAAACTTGACCACAGTACAATATGGAAGTTCTGTTTGCGAGTTTTATGGTTAAAGAACCACTGACCTGTAATACCCCCCAACGCGCCGCCGATTATCGCTAAAAAATGCAAAACAAATTCGGGTACACGCCAAGCTTTGTGTATTGCCTGATATTTGTCGTAACCGTAACAACCAAAGGTTACAATATTCAACCCGATCATAAACGCTAAATATAGTGGGAACCTTAAAAATTGAGCAAAAGCTACTGCTAATACCAGTGTCAGCGCCATTGAGATAAGGAGATCTTCCTGATAAGGCGATCGATATTTGCGAGCGCGTGGTCTGTATCTGTTAGTGGATGGTTGCTTCAACGTAATATCTGAGCCTTTCATTTGACGAAATTTAATTCAGAGCAAATCTTTGCGGATATAAATCAAAAGTCCATCGCTACCGTAAGTGTTGGTGGGTATTTTTTGGAGCAGGGTGTAATTTTCCTTGAATTGCGGTGATAGGTTGAGGCTGTTACGCACGAATAGCTCTAGGCTGATAACATATTCAGGTTTTAGCTCGTTTACCATGCGGGTCGGGATGGCGTTATTGCTGGCTAATTCGTTGGGGGGGACAGGATAGTATTTCAAAGCGCCGGGCGAAATCAACCCCACCGAGTCGAAAATACGGGCGTTGGCATAGTAGCCTAGCATGCCGATTTCAGGCGCGATGATGGTATCGGTTGGTCGGAGGCGTGATGAGATTATTTGCGCCGCCTCCCGGTAATATTCAGGCGATTTCATGCGGGTACGCCCCCAATCGTAAGCCTGCATCTGATTAACGAGGCTCACTGCCAGATACAATGCCAGCCCTGCCAGCAAAAGGCGGCTATATTTCGCTCTTGGCTTGAACCAACGCGAAGCCCAACCGATGCCCCAGTTACTCCACTGGTAAAGTCCGCTAGTAGTGAGTAAGAGATACCATGAAACGAGTGGAACTAGATACCAGTCAAATATCAACACATCGCGGTAAGTAGCTAGCACATACGCTCCGTTCAGCAAAAGCGGGAACGCCAGCGCCATAGCTCCCGCTACTCGGTCTGCTTTCCAAATGCGCCATATTCCCGCCAAAGCCAGCGCAAGGAATATTATTGTTACTACCAACCCAAGCACGAATATTTTTTTGCCATCAGGCAACTTCATTGTAGTGATGATTTGCCCGATTGGATTATCCCACGCAATCAGACTGAATTGCTTGAAACGCGCCAACCCGGTTTCGGCGAAAATATAAACTTTGTCGCCTTTAGCGGTAATCGAATGTGGAATGGGGCTGCCAAAATAGAGGGTGGCAAACAACGCCCATGGTGCGCCCGTAGCTGTCATTACCAGAAATTCGCGCCATGGTATACCGCGCCGGATAACCCACGCTGCCACCAGCACTAACCCCGCAATCAAAATTCCTTCAGGGCGACAAAGCGTAGCTAGAGCAGCGGAAAACGCGCCCCATACAGTTTGTCGGGTTACCGCAAGATAGAAGGAGAGTAGTAGTAGGCACGAGAAAAGCGAGGTTTCCATTCCACCGATGCACCAGTTGGTACTGAATACCGAAACGGCAAATAGCAGGGGTGCGGCATATACGAAACCCGGCGCTTTCCCCCCGATAAATTTTCTGCCAAGCTGATACAGCAAAATTATACTGGCGCAATCTGCCACAGTATTAATAAGAAGCGCTATCCAGCCCAGATCGCTTTTAAGGGGAAAGTGCAATAATGCCAACAGCAGAGTGTAAAGTGGCGTAGTAGTGCCTAACACATACTCGCCTGCGTTATAAACGAAGCCAATACCGTTAGTGATGTTTTCCACGTAGCGGAAGGTGATAAAAGCATCATCGTAAGGGCGCGGACCGTTGATCAGGCGTAAGGTGGCGGCGAGGATAACCAACACCGCCAGTATCGGATTTAAACGGGTCTTAAGCAATTCCTTTAAACAGGTCGGGGCTATTGGCGGGCGTTTCGCCCATTTGGTTGATAATCTCTACTACCTTGTTGCGTGCTTCCGGTTGCAAAATCGCCTGTACCATCACTTCCGCCACATCCTCTCGCGAGATGCGACCGGATATTTCCAACTTCGAGCGAATTAATACACCCGTTCCGCCCGGTTCATTTACCAAACCGCCGGGACGCACTATGGTGTATGGAACGCCACAGCCAATTATGGTTTCTTCGGCTTTGTTTTTTAAGCGTAACACCGGCGCTAAAGGTGGGAATCGTTCCGGGTTGTCAGTACCGAGTGACGTACACATCACGATATGTTCTATTCCGGCTGTTTTGATGGCGCTTGCCAATAGATTTATATAGGTAACTTCAATCGCTTCGGTTTCTGCCGGTTCGCGGAAATTACGCGCTCCGGTAGCAGTGATAATATATTTTATGCCCTCAAGGGCGCTTTGGAGGGCAGCGGGATCGGTCAGGTTTGTTACTTGCACCTCCACACCGGGCATTTGCAACACTTCCCCTTTTTCAGAGGTGCGTACCAACGCCCTTACCGGGATATTCTTTGCCCGTAACGCTTTAACGACGCGGCTACCGGTTTCCCCACTTGCCCCAATAACCAGCACCACGTCCTTTAAATTTATCATTTTCCCCTCTTTCCACAGTAAATTAATATCCAAGTTCCTGCTTATTTTACCATGCCGGGGTACGTACTGACTGCCGCTTCTTTTTTGCCGTTGTAGTGACGTGAAAGCCAATCTAGCACAATCCGATTAAACTCCTCGCCGCGTTCATCATTGGATGATAGGCGCGCCTGTTTGATCATTGCCAATTCGGTTTGGGGGCGCAATTTCAGGAATAGCTCAGAGTCCTTAAAGGGGGTGATTTTGGCTTCGCGTCCCCATACAATCAAGGTTGGTTGCGCTATTTTTTCCCACTCGCCTCTTACAGAGTGATTCAAATAAAAGGTAATAAAACATACTGGCGCATATTTGGCATTCGGGCGATGCCCGGTAGCGTAGTAGCCTTCAATTAACTCTTTATCAATGCCGGTTTTATCAAAATAGCTATCTCGTCCAAGAAATATTTTGGTAGATAAGCGGGTGGTCAATAATGCAAAAACCACGCTTCCCAAGGTGCCGTACAGCCAGCGATGCGCTCGCTTTGCGCCGGCGGAAGGTGGGAAGTCCAATCGTTCTAGTCCGGTTGGGCTAATAAGTACCAACGGACCGAATAGCTGTGGGTCACGTGCCGCTGCACTGATAACATGTGCTGCGCTCAGGCTGGTAACCACTACGGCGGGGGCTTCACCTTCTACTTCCAAAATATGGCTGGCGAAATCCCGCGCGAAATCGATATAGAGTTCGGCAGTATAATCAATGGGTTTGCGCTCAGAACGTCCATAACCGGGAAGGTCAGGTACATAAACCCGGTAATGCTTTGCAAATTCCTGATAGTTGCGGCGGTATTCGAACCCCCACGCGGCGGCATTAATCCCGTGCAGCATTAGTAAGGGTGCGCCCTCCCCTAGAATTGAGTACACCACAACATGATCGCGCCACCGGAATATGCGCTCTTCACCCGGTAAAGTTAAAAGAGACGCATTATTATTTTTCCGGTTCAATAGGTTTCGCATAATTTTCTCTTTACTAAATTAAGTTCATTGAAATAACCGAACTTAGTATGACATATTTATCTCTTTACCGAAAGTTTTATATGCTTCAATTTAGATGCAGATAGGATGATTTTTTGCCAATTTAGATTATTATTACCTGCCAATGGATTAGTACAAATTGGTTAGCCTATAATAAATCCATCCTGATTTTATATCTCATTTCAAATATCAGAAGGCAGAATTTATCCAATAAGCGTACCAAATCTAAAATCTAATGCCTTTTTTTTAAATTTGCAACTCTAAAACCGAATTTTACGTAATCAATATTGCAGCAACCAATTCAACCTAATACAAGGAAAATAGCAGATGTGGTGGCGCAAGAAATACCCTAAATTATCTACCCGGCAAAATCTAATTCAGGGTTACGTGGTTTTAGGGGTTACTTTCCTGATAACTATAGTGCTGCTAATATTTTACTTTAATATAGCCACCACACTGGATGAAATTGATAAAAAAGGGGTGCAGACCCAAGCGCTTGTAATTAAAAACGAACCTGAGAGGGGTAAAGCCAACAGATTTCATATAACTTATCGTTTTACTGTACCTGTGAAAAATGGCGCTTCCCAAACCTACGAGCGAGAAGCAATTGTAGATAAAAATAGTTCTATACAACTTCCGGTTGGTGCGGTGGCACAGGTAAAATATCTCCCTCAATCGCCCGATTCCTTTCGACTCCTGAATGTTTCCGGCGATGATTACGGCTTACTTGTTGTGCAGATTTTTCTTGCTGCCAACACCTTTCTCCAGATACTTACCATCGTTTATATTGTTTTCTTTCACCGAGCAGGCTAAGCTAAAATTAAGGCAAGCTATAAAAAATACCCCTGACCTGCAATAGATCAGGGGCTATTTACTGCTGAAAATTAAACGATGCTAGGGTCTTTATGCTCCCCGTAAACCTTGCGCAACACCCCGGTTATTTCACCAAGGGTGGCGTAAGCGTTGCAAGCATCGATCAGGTAGGGCATCATATTTTCCTTGTTTTCGATTGCTTTTTGGCGAATCGTTTCAAGGGCACTGCTGGTTTTCTCATTGTCGCGTTCCATACGAAGACGTGCCAATCGCTCGCATTGGCGGCGATAGCCATCAGGGTCTATTTGCAGGAAGGGGATTTCCGGCGGCGCATTATCTACGTAGTCGTTTACCCCTACGAAAATGCGCTTTTTGCTGTCAATCTCAGCTTGGAAGCGGCAACTGGCATCCACGATTTCTTTCTGAGGAAAACCGTGATTAATCGCTGCCAGCATCCCGCCCATTGCATCGATTCTGTGCTTGTATTCGTAGAAACCCTTTTCCATTTCGTTGGTGAGGGCTTCGACCAAATAGCTACCGCCCAACGGGTCAACGCTGGTAGTAACGCCCGATTCGTGGGCGATAATTTGCTGAGTACGCAAGGCGATTTTGACTGCTTTATCGCTCGGTAAGGCAAGCGCCTCATCCATAGAGTTGGTGTGCAGCGACTGAGTGCCACCTAAAACCGCTGCTAGCCCTTGAATAGCGGTACGCACAATGTTATTCTCAGGTTGTGAGGCAGTAAGGCTGCACCCTGCGGTTTGGGTATGGAAGCGCAATAACCAGCTACGTGCCTGTTTTGCTCCATAGTTGTTGCGTAATTCGCGCGCCCAGATGCGACGTGCTGCCCTGAACTTGGCAATTTCCTCGAAGAAGTCGTTATGGCAGTTAAAGAAAAAGCTGAGGCGTGGCGCAAAATCATCCACATCCAGCCCGCGTTTGATACCCTCTTCCACGTAGGTAAGTCCATCTATAAGGGTAAAAGCGAGTTCCTGTAGAGCAGTGCTACCCGCTTCACGGATATGGTAACCGCTAATGCTGATGGTATTCCAACGTGGCATTTCTTTCGAGCCAAACTCCATCGTATCTACAACCAGTTTGAGGCTCGGCGCGGGCGGGTAAATGTAGGTATTTTGGGCAATATACTCTTTGAGAATATCGTTCTGGGTAGTGCCACCCAATATGCGGCGGGGGTAACCCTTCTTTTCAGCCGCCGCAATGTACATCGCCCAGACCACAGGGGCGGGACCGTTTATGGTCATGCTGGTGGTAACTTGGTCGAGCGGAATACCATCCAACAATATTTCCATATCTTCAAGGCTGTTCATTGCCACACCACATTTGCCCATTTCGCCTTCGCTCAAAGGGTCATCGCTATCGCGCCCGTACAGGGTGGGAAAGTCATAGGCGATGCTCAATCCGGTTTCGCCGTGTTCCAGCAAATATTTAAAACGTTTGTTGGTTTCTTCGGCAGTGCCAAATCCGGCAAACTGACGCATTGTCCAGTTTTTAGCGCGATACATATTGGCATGCACGCCACGAGTAAATGGATATTCACCCGGCATGCCGAGATCGCGTTCATAATCCAAACCTTCAGCATCGGCGGGAGTGTAAAGGCGGTTAACTTTCATGCCGCTAATAGTAGTAAATTCAACTCCTTCTTCCGAGGCACGCTCTGGTACACGCTCAATGGTTTTCTTAAGAGTGGTATCTTCCCAACGCCTTCTCTGCTCTTTAATTCGACTCACTTTGTCAAGGTTATAACTACTCATTGTTATAAATTACCTCCCGCTATTAAAAATGCATGTCTTATACTCTATAAGGTTCATGATAGCTCATATGCTCAATTTTAACATATATTCACATCATGGCATCAATCAATTGGCATGGAGGAACAGGGTTGTTGCAAGAAACGTTTTTAGGGCAATAACCTGCTGCTTCCGCTGGAGAGGAAGAGAGAGGGTGAGTTCAATACGATACCTCGGTAGGCGTTCCACCTACACCCCCTCTCCGAACTTGCAACCGTCCTGCACAGAGGAAATAAAAAAAGGGTCGCCTTTTAAAAGACGACCCTCGAAAAGTTCGAAACTATTTATGGGCTAATAGTTTGACCAGATAAACCACGATAGTATGTACTTTGCCATCCCAGATCGAGTCGTACTCTTGGATCAATTTCGCGCCTTTCTTTTCATAGAAGCGACGCCCGATGACATTTTCCTCCATAGTGGAGATGTACATTTCGTTAATCCCTGCTTCGTGCAGGAAGTTGAGCGCTTTTTCATAAAGCAACTCACCTACGCCCTGTCGTTGGACATCGGGACGTACATAGAATTGGAGAAGGCGTGGATGTCCACGACGATCTTTTGGAAGCACGCTCAGATAGCCAAGCAGATGGGTACCACGCTCTGCTAGAAAAATCGCATTGGCAGGGTTGTTGATGATTTCGTTAAGAACTGCATCTCTGTAATAAATATCAACCTCGTCGTGTACTTCTTCTTCCGTCATATAATGCTTGAAAGATTGAAGCCGGGATAGTGTTGCTACTTCTCGAATAGCATGATAATCCGCAGAGGTTGCCTTACGAAGCGTTATAAAATCGTCTTCCTCGTCATCAGCCATTGCCCTCTCCATTTGCATTGCCATAAATTCTCTCCCTTTTATTAAACCTGTTCCCATATACATTAAAATGCAAATAATGTATCAATCAGGTTTGACCATTGAAATTCTTATTAATAAATATAATACCATGTAAATAAAAACCGTAAAGGGGGTTGGTATCAGATTTTTTCAATTAGAATGCGGCAAACAACGATTATAATTTTGCACTTAATAGCAAGCTGCCCCTAAGAAATTTTTCTATATATTAGGTCTTATTACCTCATAACTCCAAAAATCCTCTGCCATAAAGGTATCAGGAAATATCGAGCGCGCTTCTTGTAACATTACATTCAAGCCGTTGCCTTCATCTGCTTCGTAACGTGGGCTGAAGTGAGTAATAATAAGCGTTTTGACACCAGCTTCTCTGGCGACTTTTGCTGCCATCAATGCGGTTGAGTGTTGACCACGCACCGCTAATTCTTCGTCTATAGCGGTATAAGTGGCCTCATGAATAAGTACATCTGCCCCTCGCGCTAACTCAATAGCATTCTGGCAATAAATGGTGTCGCTGCAATAAACTATCTTGCGCCCTCGGCGTGGTGAACCAACCAACTCCTTGCCATCAATAATCCTACCATCGGGTAGTGTCACTAATTCGCCATTTTTGAGTTTCCCATAGAGCGGACCGGGAGTGATGCCAAGCTCACGCGCTTTTTCTACCAAAAAGCGTCCGGTTTGCTCTCGTTCCGTAATAGCGAAACCATAGCTTTCTACACGGTGTTTTAGCGGTAGGCACGATATAATGAATTCTTTATCCTCAAATATAATACCCGGTTTAACCGTTTGTATCTCAATATCATGTCCCAGATGTGTATAGCTATAATGCAGGGTACTTTCTACGTATTCCTTCAATCCGGAAGGTCCGTAAAGGGTTACTGCCGGGATTTCCCCCCCGCGTAGAGAACGGCTCGCCAACAAGCCCACTAGCCCAAAAAGATGGTCACCGTGAAGATGAGTAAAAAATATCTTGTCCAACTGGGAAAGCCTTAAGTTGGAAAGCAAGAATTGGTGTTGGGTACCTTCGCCGCAATCAAATAACCACAAACCCGCACGTTGTGGTAACTGTAACGCGATGCTGGTAACGTTTCTGGTACGGGTAGGTGTCCCCGAACTGGTTCCTAAGAATGTAATACGCATTGTTGTGATATTCTAACTCATACTAAATAGCAATGTCTACCCCTGAAAGTGAAAATATGAACGCTGAAATGCATATTTTCGTCGCCGAAATGCAAAAACATTATTTGAAGTGTGAACAATGCAAGAAACAGCCCCGTTTTTACATCTCACCCCCATTTTGTTGTATTGCCAAATAATATCATGTATCTTATAGTCATATACATAGTGTACTTTACCCAAATTACTTTGGAAAAATTATACAACTTATTTTGGTGTGTGAATTGACCTGTGTCGAAGTAGGTCAAGTTTTCGCGCCTGCTCAGCATTGGTGGGGTTATTATGCCCCCCGTTAGTGTTGCCATATGAGGAGGGAACATCAATGGCGAATGTTACACACAAACCCGGAAAGGGTTCGGATGATGTAAGCGAGGAATTGCTTACAAAAGCCCACATGTACGAGGAGATTGAACAAGGAGAGGACTTCAAAAAACTCACCCGCGCTCGCCGCAACTTCATTATCCCGGCGATGATCATCTTCATCGTTTATTACTTCGGGATGTTGGTGCTTATCAATTACTTCCCAAGCTTGATGGAAACCGATGTTATCGGTTCAATTAACCTAGCGTATGTAATGGCGCTTTCCCAATTCATTTTGGCTTGGGCTATCGCTTTTGCTTATCTGCGGGTTTCCACCAATGTATTTGACAAGTTGATCACAAAGATTATAGCCAGTGTTAAGCACAGCGACGAAAAAGCCGGTCGCCCCGTCCGGAAGGAGAACAAATAATGAGAGGCAGTAGCGCCACTTTCCAGTTATTTACCAAACTTGATTCTGACAAAACACCGGCGATTGTGATCTTCTTGACTTTCGTGTTGATAACTCTCGGTATTACTTTCTGGGCTTCACGCCGCACCAAGTCGGCTGCTGAGTTCTACGCCGCAGGTCGCAAAATCAGTGCGTGGCAGAACGGCGTGGCGGTAGCAGGCGACTACATGAGCGCCGCTTCCTTCCTCGGTATCGCTGGTATCATTGCCTTCTCCGGCTTCGATGGGTTTATGTATTCGGTAGGTTGGTTAGTAGCTTACCTGACTGTGTTGTTGGTAGTGGCTGAACCGCTCCGCAACGGTGGCAAGTACACGATGGCGGACATTCTAGCTTACCGTTTGAAAGCCAAGCCGGTACGCGCTGCTGCCGCTTTCTCCACCATTACCGTTAGCACTTTCTATATGATTGCGCAAATGGTGGGTGCCGGTACACTGGTCAAATTGCTATTTGGCTGGGACTTTGAAACGGCAGTAGTCATAGTAGGTATTTTGATGATTGTGTATGTGGTGTTTGGCGGTATGCTCGCCACCACTTGGGTACAGATTATCAAAGCGCTGCTACTAATGGCTGGTACTATTGTTTTGAGCATTATCGTGCTGGCAAACTTCAATTTCAATATCGGCAATTTCTTCGATGAGATTACCCGTATCCGCACCGGTGCTATCGTTGCGGCAGCCAACGCCGGTGATAGCACGATTGAACTTAGCGTGGTTCCTTCCAAGGATGCCAGCGGGAAGTTCAATAATGTTACTGTTGGTGGTGTTACCAAGGATCAGGAAACTGTTGGTGTTACTGGTGTAACTAACAAGTACAATCTGGCTTTGGATAAGAAACTGACCGCCGATGTCGCCAAAGATACTAAAGTGACGCAGGCTGACAAAGAATTTACCGTCGCTGCGAATGCCAAAGCTGGTGTTGCCGCTTTAGCCCTGACCGCTGCTCCTGCCCTCAACAAAGACATTACCGTAGGCGCAGATACCGTAAAGGCTACTAAAGTAACAACAACTTTTGTTACTGCGCTTGCTACACCTCTGAAGAACAAATATGATGCGAACACTAACGCCGGAACTACAGTTGACTTCAGCAAGCCCGGCTACAAGTACAAAGACGACCCGGCTAACAACGTATATGGCAAGCTCGACCTGATTTCTCTGGGTCTGGCGCTCATCTTCGGTACTGCTGGATTGCCGCACATCCTAGTTCGGTTCTACACTGTGCCTACCGCTCGCGCCGCTCGTGTGTCGGTAATCTGGGCGATGCTCATCATTGGCTTCTTCTATATGATGACCACCTTCTTGGGCTTCGGCTCGGCAATGCTGGTAACCGACCCGCTCATTACTGCTAACGGTGGCTCGAACATGAGCGCTCCTCTGTTGGCACAAGCGGTAGGCGGCACTATCTTCTTTGCTCTGATCTCGGCAGTGGCGTTCGCTACCATTCTCGCGGTGGTTGCAGGTTTGACCATCTCCGCTTCCAGTGCTATTGCCCACGACTTCTGGCAGAACATCATTCGCAATGGTCAAGGTACTGAGAAAGAGCAAGTTACCGTAGCTCGTATCACTGCCTTCATTGTAGGCGCTATCTCAATCGGTCTCGCCATCTTCATGAAGACCGCTAACGTGGCTTACTTGGTCGGTTTGGCTTTCGCCGTCGCGGCTTCTGCTAACTTGCCGGTAGTGGTTTACAGCCTCTTCTGGAAGCGCTTCAACACTGTAGGCGCAGTAACCGGTATCATTGTGGGTCTGGCTTCCTCGATTATCCTTATCCTCATCGGTCCTGACGGTTTTGCCGCCAAGGATGGTGTGGTTAACTTTAAGGATGCCATCTTCCCGCTAGAGAATCCCGGTATTATCAGCATCCCGTTGGGTTTCTTGGGCGCTTTCTTAGGCGCACTGTTCACCCGCGAAACTGCGGCTGAAGCGAAGTTCGCCGAGATGTACTTCCGCACCAGCACTGGTGTAGGCGCGGAATAATCTAGAACATACCAGTTTCTACGACAGCAAGTCACATCTGGCGTCAGTCTGAAAAGTCTGGCGCCAGTTTTTATTTTTATGCTATAATTCACAAGAACATTCGTTTTCTGTTTTATTAGAAACGTGCAAAAACCATATGTCCCAAACTACCGATACAAATTCACCTGAAGGATACGCGGAACTAACCCGCCGTGCTTATCTCTTTCTGGAAAAACATGAAGGGCGTGCCTCTGAGGCGGCGTTGATTCAGGGCGTATTCGGAGTAAGGGGCACTACCAAGTCGTTGGAATTATGGAGCGGGATTCTGGGGAAAGTTTTAAATGACCCCGAACGCTTCCAGCACTTACCCGGCGGAGAGTGGGTATTGCGCAGCCATACAGATACTACCCAACCACTCCAACGCCTTGAATATGTGGTAATCGACACCGAAACTACCGGATTACACCCTCATCGTTGCCGTATGATTGAGGTCGCTGCCGTTAAATTACGGAATGGGCAACAGGTAGATACTTTCCAGAGCTTGATAAACCCTCAGCGGCGTATTCCCGGCTTCATCACCACCCTAACCGGAATCAATAACCAGATGACTGCATCTGCCCCGACTTTTGCGGGAGTCGCCAATAATTTTATGGAATTTCTCGGCAATGCGATTGTTGTGGGACATAATGTTTTGTTTGACCTACGCTTCCTGAATTATGAGTTGGGGCTACTCCATCGCCCGGCGTTGGTCAACGAAGCAATCGACACCATTAGTCTGTCTTTGCGTCTGTTTCCCGGAATACGCCGTCCCAACCTTGATCGCCTAGCGGAAATGACGGGAGTCAACATCAAGAACCGCCATCGCGCTTTTGGTGACGCGACTACTACCGCCGAGGCTTTTATGAAGCTGCTAGAGATTGCCGCTCTGAATGGCTTTGAAACTTTGGATGATTTACGCACCGGGCGAGTCAGGCAAGCGGAAATTTCTATGCCAGAAACGCCTCCAAAAAAAGAAGTCCCTTCGCTGTTTGAGTCGGAAATGCTGGAGGAAAGACCGGATCGAATCAAGGTAACACGCCCACATTGGAAGCAACCTTATGAGGATGCCAGTAGCCTAACCAATCGCGCCACCGCTCACGCTCGCGATGTGCTATCGCGTGAATTAATCAGGGATTTGCCTGATAAGCCCGGCGTTTACCTCATGAAAGACCTAGATGATGGGGTAATATACGTTGGTAAAGCCAAGAACCTATATGCTCGCGTTAGCAGTTACTACAGTGAACCTTTAGGTTATACCCGTAAAATGGATGGGCTGGTGGAAGCTATCAAGCGCATCGACCATATTGTGACGGGTAGTGAATTAGAAGCCTTATTGCTTGAATCGCGTCTTATCAAGAAATACAAGCCGCGTTACAATAGCCAGTTGCGCAATTATGAATCTTATCCCTTTATTAAAATCGACCTATCGCAGCGATTCCCGCGTGTGCAATCTTGTCGTGAGATTCTCGATGATGGGGCGCGTTATTTTGGACCTTTTCAGAGCCGTCGTGCCGTTGATACTACCATCCGGGTTATTGAGCAAATGTTTACGGTGCGTGATTGCACCCGCAACTTTGAGACTGAGTATCTGGCAAAACGTCGGCAGCCGCGCCCTGCCTGTATGCGCCTTTATACCAACCGTTGCCCCGGTCCGTGTGTAGGTAATCATTCAGACCACGAGCATGAAGAATATCTCAAAGTGATTGATGAGGTAGTTAATTTCCTGAGCGGTGAAAAAGAGGCAGTGCTAGATGTTATTTGGAAAAGAATCAATCGGGCTGTAGCCGAGCGCGATTTTGAGAAAGCCGCCGCTATGCGGGATGCGTTGGCGCAAACCCAACAGGTAATTGCCAGCCAGAAGTATCTGGCAAGAGCGGTGGAAGGCAACCACGCCTTACTTTGCCTGCCCTCCTCTACCGAAAATTGTCTGGAGATTTTATGCATCTTTTCCGGTAGACTTGGTAAACAGTTAAAGTTGAGTCGCACCGACTCACCACAACAGACCGCCGCAAAACTTCAACAGACTTGGCTTGATCTGGAAGAGTGGGAAGCGCGCTTGGCAGCCTCACAACCCGGTTGGGGCAAAAAGGGTGGGCGAGTAATCGGTCAAGAAGCCGTTGATGAGATTAATATTATTTCGCGTTGGATTTACCAGCACAGTGATGACCCCGGCATTATTTCCATCCCCCGCGATAATACCCATAACTCCACTTTCTGGCAGGAAATATCAACTCGGATATATAATAGCTTCAAGTAAACTGTTAAGGTTAACTGAAAGAACCCCCTTTTTTACTGTTCCATGCGAATGTACTAGATACGAGCAATAGGAGCGCTATGAACCCTGAACAGGAACGGGTACAGCTTAACGAGAGTGGCAAAGAACACTGGGAATTGTTTGGTCCTTATGTCAGCGAACGGGCGTGGGCGACAGTGCGAGAGGATTACAGCCCAAACGGTGCGGCGTGGGAATATTTCCCGCACGACCATGCCCGTTCGCGCGCCTATCGTTGGAGCGAGGACGGTATCGGTGGCATTAGTGATGACAAGCAGCGAATCTGCTTTGCGTTGGCGCTCTGGAACGGCAAGGATTCTATTCTCAAAGAGCGGTTTTTCGGCTTGACCGGAAACGAAGGCAATCATGGGGAGGATGTAAAGGAGTATTACTACTACTTGGATAACACCCCCACCCACAGCTATATGAGGATGTTCTATAAGTACCCGCAAGCCGCTTTCCCATACACACAATTGGTAGAGGAGAACCGAAAGCGAAGCCGCGCTGATTTTGAATATGAACTGCTGGATACGGGTATTTTCGCTGAAAATCGTTATTTTGACGTGAATATCGAATACGCCAAAGCTACTCCCACCGATATTCTTATTCGGATTAGCGCCACAAATCGGGGTTCTGAATCTGCGCAGCTCTGGTTGTTGCCTACGCTCTGGTTTCGCAATACGTGGTCGTGGGGACGCGACGAACGTCGCCCTAATATGAGCGCGCATGAGGTAGGTCTTAGCAATGAGCGTGAGGGCAACCTGCTTTCGGTTTACGCGGTTCACCATATTTTGGGTGATTATGAACTCTATTGCGAAGGCGCACAACAGCTACTTTTTACCCATAATGAAACTAACACTCAAAAGTTATATGGGATTCAGAACGCCAATTTTTTTGCCAAAGATGGTATCAATGAATTTGTGATAGCCAACAACAGGCTGGCAGTTAATCCGGCGCGACAGGGTACTAAAGCCGCCGCACTTTACCAGAAAAATCTTGCGCCCGGTGAAACTTACTCTATCCGATTGCGTCTTAGTCAGGTGCAACATCACTCTGACGAAATACATGTTGCCCCTACTTTGTCGCCTTTTACCGATTTTGACGAAATTTTCAAAAAGCGAAAGCAAGAAGCCAAAGAATTTTATTCCGCCATTCAACCAACTGCACTCAGCGAGGATGAAAAATTGGTGCAAAGGCAAGCGTTGGCGGGGATGCTCTGGAGTAAGCAATTTTACCACTATGTTGTAGAGGAATGGCTAGAGGGCGATCCCGGACAGCCCCCTCCTCCTTCGGAACGTCTGCATGGGCGCAATATGGATTGGAAACATCTTTTCAATGAGCGGGTCATGTCCATGCCCGACAAGTGGGAATATCCGTGGTACGCCGCTTGGGATTTAGGCTTTCATTGTTTGCCTCTTGCGTTGGTGGATTCGGGTTTTGCCAAAAGCCAACTTGATTTATTGATGCGTGAGTGGTATCAACACCCCAACGGAGCGCTACCCGCTTATGAATGGGCTTTTGGGGATGTAAACCCGCCTGTGTTTGCTTGGGCAGCGTGGCGTATATACAAGATGGAAAAGCGCCTGACGGGTAAAACTGATCGCGCTTTCCTTGAAACTATCTTCCATAAGCTGTTAATGAACTTTACGTGGTGGGTGAACCGCAAGGACTCGGAAGGTAACAATATCTTTTCGGGCGGCTTTTTGGGGTTGGATAACATCGGAGTTTTTGATCGCAGCGCACCCCTACCAACCGGAGGCACTCTAGAACAAAGCGATGGCACAAGTTGGATGGGTATGTACAGCCTTAATATGATGCGAATTGCGCTGGAGTTAGCACAGGAGAATCCTGTTTATGAAAACATTGCCACCAAGTTTTTCGAGCATTTTCTCTCAATTGCTTCTGCTTTAAACGATTTGGGCGGGAGTGGTATTTCATTGTGGGATCGAGAAGATGAGTTTTTCTATGATGCGTTGCATCTACCCGATGGCTCGTACCAGCGTTTGAAAGTGCGTTCGTTAGTGGGCTTGATTCCGTTGCTGGCAGTAGAAACTATCGAACCCGAAATGCTGGAAAAGATGCCCGGTTTTAAGTTCAGGTTGGAATGGTATTTGGATAATCGTCCCGATTTGGCGCGGTTGGTATCGCGTTGGTACGAACCGGGTGCGGGCGAGCGTCGTTTGCTTGCGCTAGTTCGTGGTCATCGTATGAAGCGTTTGCTCAGACGTATGCTTGATTCTAATGAGTTTCTGGGGGAATTCGGAATACGCTCACTCAGCAAATATCATGAGCAAAACCCTTACATGCTTCATGTCAATGGAGATACATACACGGTGCGCTACGAACCGGCAGAGTCTCATACAGAGCTGTTTGGAGGAAATTCCAATTGGCGCGGACCTATTTGGTTTCCGATAAATTACCTGTTAATCGAAGCGCTTCAGCGTTTTTACCACTATTATGGTGATGATTTCAAGGTGGAATGCCCTACTGGCTCAGGCAATATGATGAATTTAGATCAAGTAGCGGATGAACTATCAAATCGGCTTATCCGGCTGTTTTTGCGCGATGCTAATGGAAAGCGACCTTTTAACGGTGGTATCGAGCTATTCCAGCGTGATCCGCTTTGGCGCGATAATATACTTTTCCATGAATATTTTCATGGAGATAACGGCGCAGGAATCGGCGCAAGCCACCAAACTGGCTGGACAGGACTGGTTGCAAAACTCTTGGATCAACAAGGGTACAAACGAGAAATATCTTCGGTAGCTGCGCAAGCTCTCAAACAAAAGGGCGGTTGAGAAAAGCGCTATTCTTTGCCTCAAGCATCCGGTTTTGTTGGTACGAACAAACCTAGGCTGGCAGTAAAACTGTGCAAGAAGGTTTTTGACCCGATTGGGCCTATCTCACCGTTGCAAAAGAAACCTGCCAACGGCATTTCGTCCAGCGCCTCGGCAATACGTTTGGCATCATGATCGGATTCGGCAAACATATTAGAACCACGTCCGTTGCAGGAGAAAAGCAACCCTGCCACGGGCATATTTCCGCCCATTTCGTTTCTGGATTTTGAAAGCAATTCGCGCAGGTCTTCATCGGCAGCAACCTCATCGCGCATTTGAAACTGAATCGTTTGCCCGATACGTGGAATATCCCCAATCGCGATTACTCCTGTGCGCGGGTCTGCCCCCATCAAGTTACGGATAATAAAATCACCGCGCCCAAACTCGGCTTTATATTCATCCACTGCCAAGCCTACCAGTGGCTGCTTTCGGAACTTGTCGAGTTGTTCCGGGCTAAGAGTCTTCATTGAATCGGTCAGTACTTGTAAGGCGGGTCTGCCTGAGATAGCTTGAATCATGTTTTGGTCGGCGGCTGTAACCATCCACGCTTCTCCGATAGGGGTAGCTCCTTGCGATACTACCGGGCGAAGGGTATAATCGCCGCCCACCGCTAGCGCCACCATTCCATTGTCATAGACTTCACCATTAAGGAAAATGTGCGTTTCGCGCATCCTGAATTGCCCTGAAGCCATCCCACCGATAATCGGACGTTTTCGGTAGGCTACCGTCAGCGCATTGATAATTGGCTCGGCATCTCCGGTAGTAAAAGGGTCTGCCAACAGTAGCCATGCATTTATATCAGGTTCGCTTAATCCGGTGCTTTGGCTGAGGATATGCCCAAGAATATCAGCATTAATCTCTCCGCTTAATACTTCCTGAGAAAGGTGAGTCGGGCGAAGTTTTGCGCCGGGGAGTGATAATGCCAACAATGCCAACGCCGGAGATTCTTCGACCTCGCGATCGTTGCCGATAATGGATTGACCGGAGCAACCGATTAGAGTACGCGCGCCACTGCGGGTATATAAATCGTGAATTAGCGAGGGATAAAATTGGCGATAAGCCGCGCTGGCAAAAACACATAGCAGGTCTATTTCTCCAAATGAAGCCAACTTCGCCAGAGCCTCGTTCAGGGCTTCTTGCCAATCAAGGCTCTCCGCCAACACCGCTTTTGCTTTGGTCATCCCTTCTCTCCTTCATCCTGAAAAAATAGCCCCCAGCCTAAGCAGGTAGGGGGCAATAACAGAATTATTCTGCGCTGTAACCTCTACCACTGGATGCAGAAGCAGGCTCTTTACCTTCCAATTCATTCAAAAATTCATCGTGCGCCATTGGGCGTGAGAACATAGGATAGTTCTTTTCAATTGCTAAGCGTTGTTCATCCTCGGAAAGGGTAGCAGTGCAATCTTTCAAAGTGATAACGTTGAATCCCTTCTCGTAAGCGGAGCGCATGGTCGATTCAACGCAACAGTTGGTCAGGAAGCCACCCAACGCGATAGTTTCGATACCCTTGCTGCGCAGAATAAAGTCGAGGTTAGTGGAAGCAAAGGCATCCAAACCGCGCTTGCCTTCCAGCACAATATCTCCTGATTCCGGCTTCAGGTCATCCACAATTTCAACGCCCCATGTACCTTTGCGGAATGATTGAGAATCAACTACCCCTTTTAGGATACCGTAAGGGTTGGAAGTAAGCTCATGATAGTCTTCGGTAAAAGAAATAGGGGAATGAATGATTACCGCGCCTGCTTCCCGCGCTTTCTGAGCAGTTTCAACGCTGTTGGCAAGCATATTGGTGGATTCCATAACCCCTTTCACGGCATCGTGAAGGCTGCCACCGGGTGAAGTAAAGTCGTTCTGGTATTCTATCAACACTACTGCTGTTTTCTTCGGGTCCATCTTCATCACTCCTTCGTACTACTAATTTATTACAAGTTAGGCAATGCCCGCACTGCATTATAGAGAAGTCCTCAGCTTCCACGCAATGCTACTCGGCAGGGAATATATTTTTCTTATTCGCGCATTACACTTCTTCACGAGATGAGGTACAATGTATAGTAGTTGACACAAAAGCATTTAAGCATTATCAGAGGAAAATCTCTATAGCGAGGCTGCGACAGATTATGAACAGCTTAGATAGAGCGTCAGGGGTTGACTTTGAGAAAGCATTTACGCATGAGCTTTTGCTGAGCGAGAGACGTCGCCTGAAGATTCAGATGGCGATGGCGGCAGGGCTTTTCATAGTCCTAGTAGTGGTATTTCTCTTGCAGGGTGGCTTGAATCTGAGTGATGGGGTAATGGGACGCTTTAATGAGATTTTCCTACTCATCCTCGGTTTTATCCTCTACGAATTAGCCGCAATCAGTGTAATCACCTATTTTATAAGACAAAATCGACATTTCCCCAAGCTGCTGAATTACCTCAACTACTTTATTGAAATCAATGTGCCTAATTTGGTGCTGGCGCTGCTTATCAGCTTTAATGTCAACGCACAGGATGCGCTACAGGGTCCACACGTATTTGTATCGCTCATACTCGTGTTTCTCACGGTATTGGGGATGGATTTCTTTCTCAGCGTATTCATTGGAACGGTTGCGGCAATCGGTTATCTGCTCGGAATCATCTACTACCTCGATCAAATTCCGCCCTTTACCGATACCACCACTTTTACCGCCCTTCCAATGCAACTACTGCGTTGCTTTTTATTCTTTCTCTCCGGCATAATCGCCGGGCTTTTATCGCGAGGCTTGCGCCAGCGTTTTATCAATTCGGTGCAACACTTGCAAGAGCGCAACCAGATTGTGCAGATGTTTGGGCAGTATGTTTCGCCTGAAGTGGTAAACCGCTTGCTGGAGCAAAAAACCGAAATTATCAGTGAAGCGCGGTTTGTGTGTGTGATGTTCCTCGATATTCGCAACTTTACAGCCTTTGCCGAAAACCGCAGCCCGCAGGAAGTGGTGGAATATTTAAATACCCTTTTCGAATTTATGATTGAAAGTGTCAACCGCTATAACGGCATAGTTAACAAGTTTCTAGGAGATGGCTTTATGGCGGTATTCGGCGCACCTTTTTCAGATGAGGGCGATTGTGAGAACGCAGTGGCAGCTTCTCTAGAGATTTTGCAACAAATCACGCTGCTATGCCAAGAGGGTAAAATTCCGCCAACTCGAGTTGGAATCGGTTTGCATGCCGGAGAAACTGTTACGGGTAATGTGGGTTCGACCAACCGCAAGGAATATACTATCATTGGTGATGCGGTGAACCTCGCCTCCCGAATCGAGCAATTAAATAAGCAATTCGGTTCGCAAATGCTCGTTTCTGATGTGGTCTGGGAAAAACTGAACCACATGAAACTAGAGGCACAAGTGTTAGAGCCTGTTCTCGTCAAGGGTCGGCAGCATCCGGTGCAGTTATACCGCTTAAACTAAGAGGAGGCTACAAATATGGCGAATCTGAAACTAACTGTGCTGGCAGAAACGCTGGCAGTTTGTCGCCTCAATGAAAATGCCCCTGTGCCCGGTTGGGCTTTGCTCGGCGGTTTTTTCTCGGTGACTCGCGCTCAAAAAGAGCTTTCGGTGGTGTGCCTCCAACAAAATGCGCCCGACATGGTAAAATGTGAGCGCGACTGGCGTGCGCTGAAGGTACAAGGCCCATTGGAATTTTCAATGACGGGGGTTTTGGCGGCTTTGGCAGTACCCTTGGCAAAAGCGAACGTCAGCATCTTTGCAATTTCTACTTATGATACCGATTATGTTCTGGTAAAGCAGACAACCCTTGAAAAAGCGATTACGGTGCTGCGAGAAGAAGGGTTCGAGATTGAAGAAAACAGCTAGTTTCTCAATGATGTTGGCGTTAATGATTCTGTTGCTGGTAGCTTGCGGGGATACGGCTGCTACTCTAGCGCCTACTACAACGGGTATGGCTACTCAGCTTGTCACACCTATCATTACCACACCTGCGCCCTATACTACCAAAGCGCCGTTAACCATTGCGCCTACGCCTGTGTCGAAGCCCTTCACCGAGCTTGAGTGTATCAATGTGGCGAGCGTAGCTGGCTTCAATAAGTTGGAGTACAACACCTATAGCTGTATCGAAGGGTTGCTACTTGGCGTTAATACCACCCCTCAAAAATCTGGCGGTATTCCGTATTTGCCGGAGGTGGGGTTGGTATTGAACTATTATTCGGGCTTTGAACTTGGTATAGAAGCAGTAGTACTTACCAAAGATTTGGGCAAGTTTGATATTAACACCTTGAAATCGCTGACGGGCAAAAAAACCAGAGTCAGGGGAGCGGTAAATAATTATATCCGTCCCGGCGTAACCCTGTATATACGCGGGGTTTTGCTGGAAGACCCCGCTCAGTTTCAGGATTTGAGTAATCAGCCTTAAGAAAACTATGACTCCAGAAGACTCGCAAATTTTTAATGAGGCAGTTTCGATGGCACAATCGGACATGAAAGAAACTGCCTATGTAGCCCTTAACCAACTGCATATGAAATATCCTGCCGATACCCATCTGATGCTTTGGATAGCGTTCACTTCCCCTGATATTCTTGCTTCTAAAAGCTTCATTCGGCGTGCCGAGCGTTTGAATCCGGATAATCCAGACTTGCCTGCTGCCCGCCAATGGTTGCAGGCTGAAGAAGCCAAGCGGGTTTTAGCTACACCATCGGCACAGAATAATACTAGCCCTCAACCTGTCGGCGAATCAGGGGCTTCTTTTTCTCCGCCTAAAGCCGCACTAAAGAAAAAACCGCCGATAAACCCGCTGATAATTACGCTAATTTCTGTGGTTATTCTGATTCTATTTATATTAGTGGTTGCGTTGCTGGTTAAATTTTGAAATAAGACCTTTTGTGAGATTATTATAGAGGAGTGCTGTGTTTTGACCATTACCCCGACCGATAAAGAAATTACCCAACAACTTGAAGCAGAAATAGAGCCTTGGCTTGCGCATATGAAGTGGCGACCCGATTTCGCCAAGTGGCGCGAGGGGCGTATCTGGCAGGAGAAGAAGCAAGCGCGTAATCTGGATACCCTGCGTCTGTTTTTGCGCCTAGCGACCTTGAAAGATGATTTGCGCGGCAAGAAAATACTGGATTTGGGCTGCGGTATGGGCGGATTTAGCACCGCGCTGGCGTTGGAAGGGGCGCGGGTGCAGCCCTACGATTACAACCGCGCTTACTGTCGTATAACTCGCCTGCGGGGTATGCGCTACAAGCTGAATTTTAGCCCGGTAAACGGGGCAGGCGAGGCGTTACCCTTTCCCAACGCTCATTTTGACCATATAGTGTGCCTCGATGTACTTGAGCATGTGCAGAACCCGGAGAAATTGCTTTCCGAAATATCGCGCTGCCTGAAACCGGGCGGGGTGTGTTTTATCACCGCTATCAACCGCTTTGCTTTCAGCGACCCGCATTATCATGTGCGCTTTGTGAACTGGTTGCCGCGCCGTTTTGCCGAACCTGCTATGAAATTGCTGCGGCGCAATAAAGATAATTCTCGCTTTGGCGACCGTCAGACTCTAGACGAGATGCACTATTACCGCTACGACCAGCTTTCCAGCCTGACGGCGCGACACGGCTTCACCGGGATGCGCGAGTTGGGAGAACTGGAACTTGCCTCCCGTTCTTATAGCGGCTTGAAGGGTTTGCTCAAAAAGAGCGGGCTATTGCGCCCGGTCTATCTACTGTATCGCTATTTCTACAAAGGTACTTACCAGTTGATGGTGATAAAGCGGTGAAAATTGCGCTTTATAATGTCACTACTACCACCAAGACGGGCGGGGTGGAGAGCTTTGTGTGGGAACTGGCGCGGCATCTGTCCTTGCAATATCCCGATTTACAGGTTGACATAATCGGTGGAAAGAGTCCTCCGGATTTCACTCCCTCTGTTCCCGGTGAGCGTGTCCGAATTATTACGCGACCTTTTATCAGTCGGGAAGCGATGCGGCGCGTGCCGATTCTTAGGACACAGTACGGCTTGACCAAGCTGTTAGAGCGACTTTCGTTTGCGGTTGCCACTTTGCCCCTGCTCTGGCGCGAGAAATACGATATTTTGCACATCCAGAAGCCCTATGATTTGCCTGTTGCCAAATTGACGCGCTTTCTGCGCGGCAGCAAAATTCTTTTCGGTTGTCATGGCAAGGATTTTTTCCCTTTTGATCGGCTCTTTAGCAAAAAGCTAGATGGGGCGGTTTCGTGCAGCCACTACAACGCCGAGACTATTCAGGCGCATTATGGGCTGATGCCAGAAGTGGTTTATAACGGCATTGATGTGAAGCTTTTTTCCCCGCGTGAGCCAGACCCTGAGTTGCGCGACCGCTACGCTGAACCCGGCGAGAAAATCATCATGTGGGTTGGGCGGTTGGTGCGCTGGAAAGGCTTACAGTATCTCATTGAGGCGTTGCCGTTATTGGCTGAGCAAGGCTTGAAAGTGAGATTGCTGGTGGCGGGTGATGGCGAATATCGCCCTGAACTTGAAAAGCTGGCGGAAAAATTGGGCATCGCTAATCAGATAGAGTGGCTTGGGTTAGTACCCAACCAAGCTTTGCCTGCTTATTACGCTATCAGCGAGGTGGTGGTCGGTACGAGTTTTGCCAATGAAACCTTTGGTATCGCGCTGTGCGAAGCGGCGGCGTGCGAACGTCCGCTGGTCGCAAGCCGTTTTGGGGGCTTTCTCGAAGTGGTAAAAGACGGCGAGACAGGTTTTCACTATACTCCACAGAACCCGGCTGATTTGGCGGAAAAGCTGGGCAAGGTGCTGTGCAACCCACCAATGGCAGCCCAAATGGGCAAGGCAGGACGGCAATATGTGACGGATAATTTCACTTGGGAGTGCGTGACCGAGCGCGTGTTTAAGGCTTATTCGCGCATCGTCCGCTAGAATTAATCGCCTACGCGCTCACTATGCGCCGATTCAATGGTGCGCCCCTTCTTACGATAAACCATCCCCTGAAAACTGGCGATTAACTCGCCGCTATCGGCTGTAACGCGAATATCGTACACTCCTAACGAGGCATTGAGCGAAACTTCCTCGGCAATGGCGGTGAGTGTACCGGAAGTAGCCGCTTTGAGGTATGATATATTCGCGTTGATGGCGACTGCAACAACGCCATGCGAATTGGAAGCGGCAGCGAGAACTGCGTCTGCCAGCGAAAAGATTGCGCCCCCATGTACTGTGCCATGACTGTTGAGGTGGTGCGGTTCGATTAGCATAGTAGCTTTAGCAGTGCCGTTGGCAGCTTCAAGCAATTCTATATTTAAATATTGGGCGTAACGGTCATTTTTCAGGTATGGATGAATAGCTGTCATTTTTCTGCCTGTTTGTCATAGATAGAATTTTCAAGTAAGGGTTTAAACCCCTTGTCTCAAGCGGATTATAGCATAAGGGGGAGAGGATAAAGCGGATGAAGGCGTTGCTGTGCGAGCAGTATGGAACACCTGAAAGTTTGGTACTGCGTGAGGTTGAGTCGCTTAAAGCAGGCAAGGGGCAGGTGGTAATTGAGGTAAAAGCCTGTGGGGTGAATTTCCCCGATACGCTGATTATTCAGGGCAAATACCAGTTCAAGCCGCCGCTACCCTTCGCGCCGGGCAGCGAAGTAGCCGGAATTGTGAAGGAGGTGGGCGAGGGCGTTACCCATTACAATGTGGGCGACCGGGTAATTGCTTTTACCGGGTGGGGCGGCTTTGCCACCGAAGCTCTGTGCGATAGTACCAAGCTGATTCCGATGCCTGAAGGAATGGATTTTACCATTGCCTCCGCTTTCGTCTTAACCTATGGCACTTCACACCATGCCTTGAAAGATAGAGGCAGATTAAAGGCGGGTGAAACCCTGCTGGTTTTGGGGGCGGCGGGTGGCGTTGGAATAGCCGCAATTGAAATCGGTAAGGCGTTGGGGGCGAAGGTAATCGCGGCAGCTTCCACTGACGAAAAGCTGACGTATTGTGTGCAGCATGGCGCGGACGCTACCATAAACTATGCCACCGATGACCTACGCGAGAAAATCAAGGAGCTAACCGCCGGGAAGGGTCCCGATGTGATTTACGACCCGGTGGGCGGCAATTTCAGCGAAGCAGCGTTGCGTAGCATTGGCTGGCGCGGGCGTTATCTGGTGGTTGGTTTCGCGGCGGGCGACATTCCGCGCATCCCCTTAAACCTTGCTTTGCTCAAGGGCTGCGACATTGTGGGGGTATTCTGGGGTTCTTTCACCGAGCGCGAACCTAAGCAAAATGCCGCTGACTTACGCGAGTTGTTGCAATGGTATTTGGAAGGCAAGCTGAAACCGCACATCTCCGGCACATATTCGCTGGAGCATGCCGCCGAAGCCTTAAACGAGATGTTGAATCGCAAGGTGGTCGGCAAACTGGTGATTGTGCCTTAAAGCGGTAACAAGGGGCTTATGAAGATTAACAATTAAATCCGTAAAACGAGGATTGGGGTAAATCTACCAGATTTCACTATCAAACGCGGGCGCATCGAGCTGCGCCCCTACGAACCCGAACTCCGTTTCCCGTAGGGGCGACGCTTACCCCATTCGGGGCATACCCTTTCAGGGCACAGGCAGGTGAGTCGCCCTTTACCCCCTGTCACCCAACGCGGGTTATTGCCCCTCCACGATTTTGATTTCTTCTGCGCTCAGGTCGTAGAGTTCGTACACCAGCGCGTCTATTTGGCGGTCGGTTTGGCTGATTTGGTTTTGCAGGAAGGTTTTGTCATGGGGGGAATAGCTGGTAGCCAATTGCTTGTGCAAATCCAGCATGCGCTCTACCAGCCCCACCATTTTATCGTGCCGCGCTTTGTCGGCAGGGTCATCGAAATTGATGGTGCGGATGGGGAGTTGTTGCATATATTTAAAGATTAGCTGATAGCCATTTTGAATTTGAGTGCAATAACTCGATATTAGAAACCATCCTAATTTAGAATTAAGGATACCTAATAGATATAAATCATTCTTAGGTATTACGAAAACTGCACTATTACAATAGAATCCCTCATTGTCATACGTGAAAGCTGGTTTGACTTGAAATTTTAGGTAGTGAATTTTTGGTTTCTCAAATTCAGAGTAGTAGTCACAAGGTCTTAATTCCCACCAATATTCACCTTTATCATAACGTTTTTGTGCTTCCTCACTAAATGGTTTTAAATGAGCAGCAATAAAAGGGTAGTTTTTTTCTAGCCATTCCCAAGCATCTACATCTTTGTCAAGATGTTTACGTGTCCAACCATAGGGTATTAGTATCAGGTATCTATCACTTGCTGGTTGTTTGTATCTTTTTACATCTCTTCCTGCTAAATAAGGTTTTATTAGTTCTGTACTACTTGGTTGTTGGTTAATAATTTGCTCTTTAATTTCTTTAGTGATAACAAATGCCTTATCTAATCCAGTAAGGACTCCACGATAAATGATACCATGCACATACTTGCCAAATGGCATACCAATTTGCATTTTTGCAAGAAGTTTTTGCCTTTGGCTATTTCCTAATGACCACCCTTTATCTTCAAGAGAGTCTTGCCTATACTCATATTGATTTTTGTTAACATATTCTTCTAAACTTGGAAATCCAAGTGTTTTTACTTCTGTTACTTTAATGACAGGGTTCTTCGCTTCATTTTGTAAGCAAATTATACAAATATAAGTTGTGGCTTTATGAAATACTTGCAAGTCTCCAAAATCCAAAATTTCGTTAATGTGTTGCTGTTTAAGCCAAATTCGCAGCGGTTCACCATAATTCGCTCTCATCCACTTGTTAGCTACAATAATGCTAAAGAATCCTTGCGGGCGCAGTAACGAAACTCCCCTTTCAAAGAAATAAGTATATAGGTCAGCCGTACCATGATAAACTTTATAATTTTGTTGAAAATAAGATTTATATTCTCCCAAACTTTCCTGTCTAACATAAGGTGGATTGCCAATCACCGCATCGAAACCGCCCTGCTTGAAAACGGCAGGGAAAGCCGCTTGCCAGTCGAAAGGATTAATGTGCCGGAACTCATCGCGGCTCAAATCCTTGTGCTGCTCCAGAAAATCCATTCCAATCAGGGAATTGCCGCACTTAATATTGTGGCTCAAATCGGGCAGGGCGCGTTCGCGTAGCATGCGCAACTGCTTAATTCCATCGCTCGTCTCGCCTTCCAAAGCTTTCAACATCAGCGAAAGTTTGGTAACTTCCACCGCTTGCGGGTCAATATCCACCCCGTAAATATTGTTGAGCAGGATTTGCTTCTTCTCGATGTTGCTCAATCGGTCAGTTCTGCCCGGCGCAAATTTCTTGCCGTATTTCTTGGGGAATTTCTGGTATTGCTCCAGATACCACTCCAACAGGTAGCGATACGCGCCCAACAAGAAAGAGCCAGAACCGCAAGCCGGGTCAACCAGCTTCAACGCCGCCGCTTCTTCGGGAGTCTTGCCCTCCAGCAACTTACCAACGGTATTCTTAACGATATAATCCACAATATAAGCGGGAGTATAATAAACCCCACCCGCTTTGCGTACCTCCGGTTTTTCCTCCACCTTGGCGATATGCGCGGAATCCAGCGTAATAACCTTGCCGAGAAATTGCTCGTAAACCTGCCCCAAGATTTCCACCGGAATAATGGAAAAAGCGTAGATGTTGGGCCAGTAAAGGTTCTGAATAATCGGGCGCAGCGTATCATCGCCGATTTTCATGCCCAAAGTGTAGCCATCCCGCTCACCGTCAGGGCGTTCATCCTTTTTGAAATGGAACAGCCCGGAATTATAGCGGTCGTCCGCTTCCTGAAAATAATCGGTCAAACGCTGGTAAATGTTTTTCTCTTCGCTGAGCCTGTAAAGCCGCTCGTAAGGCTCAATCTCTCGGTCTTCACAGATACGCAGGAAAATAAGGCGGTCAAGGGTAGCCTGCACCGCGAAATTCAAATCGCTTTGGTTCAGGTGAGGGTTACGCGCCGCAATATCCTTAGCCAAAGCCTCGCGCCAACGCTCTATATCCTTCAGGAAAGCGGTATCAACCGTCTGGTAGCCCTTTTTAGACTGATTAGCCTCGATATAGGCATCGAGTTTACCTTCTACTACCGCTTCTCTGGAGAAAAGGTTATATATTTCCGACCACTTATCCTCATATTGCTCAAACCTGTAATAGCTGAGACGCGCTACGTTTGCATGATCGCTCAACTCAGGTTTTATGCGGCAGTCGTAAATAGAAAATTCCTCGAAATCGGTGAGGATACCAAGCGGTAACGAAGCGTTCCAAGCATAACGCCGCAACTGAAAAGCGGCAGTATCATCGGTTTTCAGGGCAACAGAGGGTTTCTTGGCTTCAACCAGAAACTTGCGCTTATCCCCGATTTTGAAGCTATAATCAATAGATTTCTTCTTGCCGTCAATGGTGATGGGGTCTTCCACTACCACTTCACTCAGGCTACCTACTCCTCGCACATCCCACCCTAACGCCTCAAAGAAAGGGTCTAGAAACTGGGTACGCAGTTGCATTTCCTTAAAAGAGGGGTCGGTAAAAATATGATTTTCATTTTTAAATTTAGCGACCAGTTGAGCAACGTCATTCAGATTGTTCATTGTTCTCTTTTCCAATAGGATAAAATTATTATTACAATAATAACAAACAATTTATTATTAGAAAAGCAAAGTTATATAGGGCTTTGACTCAAGCTCATCGCCTAAATTCGGGGGGAAAGCCTAACCGTTTGCCAGCAAGCGTTCAATCTCAGCCTCAAAGGGAATGGAAGGATATGCCCCTTCGCGGGTGACCGAAAGCGCCCCCGCAGCGTTGGCAAAGCGCAATAGCTCAGGTACGGGCAAGCCACGCTGTAACCCTACTGCCAACGCTCCGGTAAAGGTATCTCCGGCAGCGGTGGTATCAATCGCTTTTACCTTGAAGCTATCTATATGTTCTACTTGCTGCGTAGAGAGCCACAACGCGCCTTTACTACCAAGCGTAATCACGATTCCTTCAAGGCTTGAACCGACTTGCGCGAGGATAGCGCGTCCCGCCTCGACTTCTTGCCCTTCATTGAAAGCGGGCAAGCCTAGTAAGGTTGCCATCTGGCGCACTTCAGTTTCGTTGACCAGCAGCAGGCTAATCGCTTCGAACAGTTCGCTAGGTAGCGGTTGGGTTGGTACGGGCGCAGCCGTTAAAAGCACTTTGCCGCCGCCGCGCCTTACCAATTGGGCGGCTCTAGTACAAGTTGCTATCGGAATTTCAAGTTGCAACAGCAACACCCACGCGCTTGCGAGCAGTTCGGAAGCAGCCTCCACATCTTCGGGCGTAACCTCGTTATTCGTACCCGGCACTACGATGATTTTGTTCGCGCCGTCCTCGCCTACCCATACATTGCCGATTCCGGTGCTGTTTTTGCCCCTCGTCACGAAATCGCGTGAGATGCCTTCTCGATCAAGGGCGGCTACGAACCTGTCACCAAAACCATCGCGCCCGACCTTGCCGACAAAAGCCACCTGTCCTCCTGCTCTACGGGCGGCAATTGCCTGATTAAACCCTTTGCCCCCTTCGTAAGTGGCGAAACTGTTTCCGATTATTGTTTCTCCGGGAATAGGCAAATGGGGCGAGCGCACCACCAAATCCATGTTTAGGCTACCCACCACAACGATTTCTATATGGTTAGATTTAATCATTTCTAATCCTTTCCCTCTTGTAATTAGTTAACTAAACAGGGAAAATATAACCTTATGCAGTATGTATTTTATAGTACTATTAAATAACATTTTAGCCTTAAATTTAAGTTATGATCTTGTACAAAAACATTACTCGTTTTATTCTTGCGCTTTTGTTAGCGACTCTCCTTTTACCCATGATTTCGCCTACCGCAAACGCTTCCTCACCCATGCGTTCAAATACTCCTTACCGGGTTAATGGCGCGCAATTCGTAGATGGCAGCGGCAACCCGGTTTTTCTAATCGGCGCGAACTATGAAGGGCATAATGACCGTGCTTGGTTAATGTGGGACAATAGCCGTTTTGACCCCAACCTAATCAATCAGGATTTCGAAATTGCTTCCAAGGGAGGCATCAACACCTTGCGGGTGTTTATCCAGAGCCAATTGCGCGACTCCCTAAATTATGGAGATTGGGGCAAACTGGATACAGTCGTAAATTTAGCTCAACGTCATGGGCTGGCTTTGTTGATTACTTTTCAAGATTACAGCCAACCTGATTTGCTAACAGAAGCTGATTTGGATCGCCGCATCGCCGCCCGTTACGCCGGAAATCCCGCTATATTCGGCTATGACTTGCGCAATGAACTCAGCTTTGGCGAAATAGCCGCCGGGCGTTACCCTGTCAATATGGGCGTACCCTTATTGTCCGATGAATTAATTCGCGGTTACGGCGAAAGATACCCGCTTGGCTACGTTAGTTCTATGCGCACTTCCGCTTATGGGAAATTATCTATACCAGCCTACATGGATGACCGCACCGCCTATTATTTCTGGAATGCCTTGAAGATTTGGGAAGAATTTCGAAATGCCGCTATAAGCTGGCAAGTGGCGCACACTAGCAAAACCCTGATGGATTTTATGGATGCGCCAGAATCAGGTAATTGGCAAGGCTTTTACAACCTAGTCAGCCGCACCCTTGATGTTTGGATGCAAATAAGAATAGGTGCGATTCGAAATGCCGACTCTGCGGCATTAGTTACGCTAGGTTGGAATGAGCCGTTGTTGGCGCGGATGCCTGCCAATAACCAACTTAATTTTATCTCTTACCATAATTTCCCTTCTGAAGGCTACGATGGCGTAATTTCCACTCTTTCTTTTCTTGAAAGTTTGCGCACTCAGTTCAAGGATCGCCCGGTAGTATTGGAAGAATTCGGTTATAGCAATTTACGCTTCGATGGTTCTAGCTTACCGCAAAACACAACTGCCAGCTATGAAACCGCGATTTGGGCTTATCTTAACTGGAGGGGTTTTGGCGGCGGCTACAAGTGGATGTTATCAAATTTTACGCCCGGAATTAATAAGTTTGAAGCAGGCTTGGGTTTGTTAGACGACAATAATCAGCCAAAACTTTCTTTTTATGCCTTGAGTGCGTTGGCAAGCTATTTTGGTAGCGAGCAATATCAAAGCACTATGAGCATGAACACACTTCAACCCTCCGGTAGAGAGGTAATTTATTCTTTTACCGCTAGTAGGGGTGTTTTTACCAGCGCAACCAATTTCCAGTATGGCGCAGTCACCATCCAGCAGGAGCAGATTTCTCCTTTTGCAGTCTGGTGGAATAACAGTGTCCAACCTGAGCTTTACATAACTGCCGGATCACCGGGGGAAGTTACGGTTGATTTGCAAGCGTTGTTCCCCAACCGTGATCCAAAGCTACCCTTCCGGTTAATTCAGCCGAATGGGCAACGTATTCAGTTCACAAATGACTCTGGTATTCTGAACTTAAAAGTGCAACCGGGCGCGGCTTATGCCCTTACTCAGTTTGATAAATCTGAAACGGCACGCGCTCAGGGTGGTAGTTCGCTTCTGTTTGCTGAGACAGGTCATACGCTAGGTGGCGCGTTTCGCTACTACTGGGAGCGCAACGGCGGCTTATCCATGTACGGTTATCCTATAACCGAAGAATTTACCGAGCAAAACCCGCAAGATGGAAAAACCTATACGGTGCAATACTTTGAACGCGCGCGCTTTGAATATCACCCTGAGAATCACGGCACTCAATATGAGGTATTGCTAGGTCATCTTGGTCGTGCGATTATTAGTGGTCGCGAAGGTGAAGCGCCTTTTCAGAGTGTTCCGCGCCCCAGCACCAGTAACCGTTTATATTTCTCCGAAACCGGTCATACCCTTGGCAGTGGTTTCCGCTCTTACTGGGAAAAGAATGGTGGGTTAGCTCAATTTGGTTTCCCTCTTAGCGAAGAGTTTTCAGAGGTTAATCCTAATGATGGAAAAACCTATGCGGTGCAATACTTTGAACGCGCTCGCTTTGAATACCACCCAGAGAATCGTGGCACTCCCTATGAAGTTTTATTGGGACAGTTGGGTATGCAAATATTGAAGCAACGAGGTTGGCTTTGATTACATAGAGTAGAGTTTATGATTTTAATAATAAAAAGCTATATCTCCGTGCTGTAATTGTTAACTAAAAAGGTTATAATACTTGTACCAGTTTTAATAGTAAAGAAATATGGTTAATTATCTGCAATCATTTCTTGTCTAAGACTTAATTCAATATTGTTGTAATACTCTAAAATTCGTTGCAAAATATATTGAATAGTAAATTTTATTTTGAGAAAACTGCTGCGGCTCGTAAGCTACCCTTTTGCTTAATTGCTGCTTTGTTAATGCATTACCCTAATTCAAATGTGCATAATTACATAGCGAGGTTCAAAGATGAATTCACAGAAGCTTGATAAGGATAGCTTGAATTATATTAATAAGCAGTACACTGCTTTTGTTGAAAGCGCTGTTACGGTTAGTAATCAGGCTGTTAAAACTTACATACAAGCTTGGAATGAGTTCCTCACCTCACCTACTAAGCTTTATCGCCGGAATATGGATTATTTTCAGGAAATAATAACTCCTCCCCGTCCAGAGTGGCAAACCCCTCACAGGCTTGTGGCTCTCCCACGCGAGTTTGAGAAGCAAATCAAATTGCTCGATTTCTCTCAAGACGATATTCCCTCTGATTCAGTCGTTCCTACTCTGGTGTTACCACCACAGGCAGGGCACCACTCTTATATTGCCGATTACAGCCATGATCAGAGTCAGGTTCAGACCCTACGACATGCCGGTCTGGGCGCAATGTACTGTATTGAGTGGGTTAGCGCTACCCGTGCTACCGGCAATACCACTGTTGAAGATTATATGCGCATGTTGAAGCATATTGTCCAGATGCTAGGCGGTAAGGTAAATCTGGTGGGAGATTGCCAAGGTGGTTGGTTATCGGCAATTTTTGCAGCAATGTATCCCGATATGGTTAATACCCTATCGATAGCGGGCGCGCCTATTAACTTTCAGGCAGGTGATGGTCCGATTGTACAGCAGGTGAACCATATTGCCAGAACTTACCCGGATAGAGGCATGGCATTCTATCGCAATTTGGTGGCAATGGGTGGTGGTGTGCTGAATGGCAATTTTATGGTGATGGGTTTTAACCTAATGCGCCCACAGCAATTGCCTGAACGCTTTCTAAACCTGTATCAGCATATGCATGATGCAGGTGCGGTCAAACGCTTTAAGCAGATGAAGAATTGGTATGATTATGCTCAGAATATTCCCGGCACTTTTTATCTCTGGTTGGTAGAACACCTCTTCCGAGATAATGAGTTGATCCAAGGTAAACTGGTAGTGGATGGCAGAAAACTGAATCTTGCCGACTACAAAAACCCGCTCTTTCTGATGGGTGGTAAGCGTGACCATATTACCCCCCCGGTGCAAGTATTGGATATGCGGAATTATGTTGGTACTGCCCCTGAGCATATTTATGAATATCTTGTTCCGGCAGGGCATATCGGTCTGTTTATGGGCAAAGATATTCTGCGCTCAACTTGGACTCCGATTTCCAAGAAAATCCTCACTTACTCTCAGAAGTAATCGTAAAGACGCTTCCCGACTCCCTGTTTGCAATATAGCAGGGAGTTTTTATTTTAAAGCTGCCCAAACTTGACGATCAGGCGAAAGAGGATTAAAGTATAAACAGCTAACCAATCGGATATAAAGAAAGGAGCTATCCTTGCCTGTACGACCATTGAAATTAGAAGAGCTTGATATATTCGGCAATTATGTTAGCGATGCTTTTGTAATGGACTCAGAGCGGGCTGCAAGTTGGCTTGAACTGAGCGTTAAACCTACTCTGCATGATACCCGTGTTCTTGAAGAAGACGGTGAAATAAAAGCAGCTTTGCGTATAATTTACCCCGATTTGTGGCTAGGGCAAAGCAAAGTAAGAATGGCAGGTATCACCTCAGTGGCTACCCCACCTGAGCATCGCCGACAGGGTTGTATAAATAGGTTACTGGAAGCGGTTATGCGCGAACATCGCGAGGCTGGTTATAATATTTCCACCCTGTATCCTTTTTATTTCCCTTTCTATAAAAAGTTTGGCTACGAACTGGCGGCAAATTCTAAGAAAATAAAAGTAAAAATGTCTGTGCTTCAAAAATTCCGCCCAAAAGCGAAAGGACGTTGGCGCGAGATAAGCCACACTGATTGGCAGATACTTAACGCTCTGTATGAGAGTTATTGTCGGGGCAATTTTGGTTTGATTACGCGCTCTGAATTTCGCTGGAGTTGGGCTATTTTTCGGCAACGCCTCAACGAGGCTAAACATGCCTATGTTTGGTACAATCAAGAGGGTGAAGCACGCGCCTATGTAATTTACAATATGCACATTATCAAGGATTGGGATCGCGAAATGCAGATTCAAGAGATGGTATGGAAAGACTATACCTCTCGGCACGAAGTTCTGGCATTTTTGGCGAATCACGATTCACAGGCAGAAACGGTTATTTGGGAAACTAACCCAGATGATGATTTCTTTGCTTTACTAGATGATCCGCGCGAAGCTGAGCAAACTCTTTCTCCGGGCTATATGCTGCGTATTCTTGACGCGAAAAAGGCGTTGCTAGAGCGAAGTTGGCAGGTTCGTACACCGAGCGCGTTTACTTTGACCCTTACTGACAAACTTTTGGAATGGAATAATCTGACCTTGCGTATTGAGACAATCGGGCATAAAATTCAAGTTGAAACCTTGCCGCAAGACTACAAAAGTGGTTTGAGTTGTGATATACGGCAATTGGCTCAATTGTATGCGGGTTATCTTAGCCCGGTTAAGCTGGCAGAACTTGGCTTGCTGGATGTACGTAGTGAACTAGACTTAATGGCAGCGCAAAGCCTGTTTAGCCCACTCGGACAACCAACTGCCTTTATGGCGGACTATTTTTAGAATAATGCTTAGGATATTACCATTTTTGGGATTTGTCTTTCTGCTAGTAGTATCTATGCTGGCTTATATGTTCTTGTCCGCTTATGGATTGCGCTGGGTGGTAATATCACTGCTAACCGGTATGCTCTGCGGGATGGTTTTAATGTCGTGGCGACAGGCGAACCGTCCCGAAATCAAACTTTTTAATGAAGCCAGCCGTCACTATTTGGCACAGGATTACCCGACTGCTCTGCAATTGTGCCGTAAGGTTTTGGAACGTACTCCTAATCAACCTCGTGTCATAAACTTAATGGCGACTTGCCATACTAATCTTGAACAATATCAAGAGGCTTTGGATTGCTACCGTCGTATTGTGGAATTGCAACCTGGCAACGCCTCCGCATACAGTAACTTAGCGAGCATTGCCAATTGCATTGAGCCGGTTGATGTGCAGGTAGTGGCGGAAAGCCTTGATCGCGCTTGGGAGCTAATGCCAAATCAACGATTCGGTCAGGCAACCTATTATGCGCTGCTGAAAATGGCTTTTACCGAGCTTGAGATTGAGCGTTATTCACAAGCTATTCGCGTCTGTGATGCAATCCTTGAAAAGCGTGCTTTTGCCACTTCACCATTGATAATACGCGGTCTGGCATTATTGCTGGAAGCTCCCGATGATCCGGTTAACATTGAGCGAGGTCGTTTCGACTTAATCGAGTTCTTACGGAAGGGTTTTGACACCGAAGTAAGCCTCAAGCAAGAGATTCAATTCATGCTAAAAGCGCGTGAGTTTTTGCTAGAAACAGGTGGACTTCCCGATGATCTCACCCCTAAAATAAACAATAGCGAGAATTAGTTACTAGGCTAATACAAAATCGGCTCTAGCAGTTTAGATTCTGTCATCTTTACCAAGGCTACATTTACTACCACTGTTCCTGAAAAATAGTTTCGACTGCCCGGGTTGCTGTTAAATACCAGTTCTAGGTTTTTAGCGGGTGAGCCTGTGGCTATCCCTTGTTTAAAGCCTGCTTCTTTCAGTTTCTGTAATAAACGTGCTACCCCGGGTAGAAATGGAATCCCGACCTTTTCAGTTTTTTCTCTGAAGACAGCATCCTTTAAACGGCTAAGGTTATGCAACTCCTCATAACTGGCTTTGGGAAAGAATGGTTTAAATATTTCGATAGTGAACATACCACTGGTTCGGATAATACATTAGATATTTTGTAAGCTAGGAGTTATCGGATACTCTGGAACTAGATTTTGTCGCTCTTTTTTAAATTGCATTTGCGGCATAATAATTGTACATTATTGACCGAACTTGCTCCACCCTTGCTGAAAGGTATGATATGGTCATACTCTAGGTATTCCGTAGCCCCACATTCTACACATTTACCCTGATCTCGATTCCAAACAGCAACTTTTACCTCCTGCGGTATTCGTCTATTTTCTATACCGTTGGAAGGAATAAGAAATTGTCGCTTATTCAATTTAATTAATGTGCTTAAAACAGCCTCGACATATACTGGGTCTTGCACATAATAAGAACCATTGCTACTCTTTTTTGAAAGTTCTAGGTAAATATTTGGTAGCTGTAAGTCTACCCTCAAAACACTTTTCCATAGAGTTTCGCTACCTCCAGAAGCAGACAGGAAAAGAAGCTTCTTGTCAGTGGCAACTAATCGTCCCGGTATCTGAGTGATAGTTCTGACATTAACTTTGTAATAGATGGCGGGTACTTCCAAATGACAAATTTCTCCTGCATCTAAATGAATTGAGGGTATAATTGAGGGTAACTGTCCCATTCTGATACACGTCAATGTCTTTAGATATGAGAGTCGCTGCAAAATATTATGAGCTATAACATCAGGTATTTGTAGAAATTCTTTCAATTGCAAGATATGCAATTCTTCTACATCTGTAATATAGCCATCTGCTGAGGCAAATGCTAAACTGCGTTCCAGAAAATGAAGCGCATCCCCGCGTACATAATTTAGGGCTTCATTGATACTTAACCCTTGTGAGGCTAAAGGGGAAGTAATTGCATACCATTCCTCTTGAGTTATTATGCCATCAGAGCATGCATTGATAAAATGTGTTCTGAATTGTTTCAGTAAATTGTTTATATCGCTATCACATTTCCCACACCGATTAGTTTGTTTATTGAAAGCTATTGAACCCAACATACCTGCTTCTTTACCACATCTTGTGCATGTTACCAAGTGAATACCTCCCAAATTAGGTTTACAGCAATAATGAAAAGATAAGACTAAGTAGTTACAATAAACAGCATCAGGTCTCACCTTATGAGAGACCCGATGTTTTGGAGTTTTAGCTTAACGCTGGAAATTGGGTTTGCGCTTTTCAAGGAAGGCGCGCATACCTTCTTGTGCGTCCGGTGTTTGTGAGGTTGCCGCCATAACTTCCATACTGTAGGAATAGGCTTTAGGTTGCTCTAGATCAATTTGAGCGTAAAATGCCTGTTTACCGATAGCTTTTGACCAGAAACTGCCACGAGTAGCTGCCAGCATCAGCTTTTCAGATTCCTCCAGCAACTTATCGGCAGTTACAACCCGATTAATCAAGCCCCATTCGTAAGCGGTTTTAGCGTCAATTACATCCCCGGTGAAGAGCATTTCGGCGGCACGCTTGCGCCCAATCTGACGGCTTAATGCTACCATCGGGGTAAAACAGAACCACCCACCCTTACCGCCCGGTGTTGCAAAGCCCACAGTGTCCGCTGCAACTGCCAAATCGCACGAAGCAACCAACTGACAACCGGCAGCGGTAGCTAGGGCATGCACTCGCGCCAGTACAGGTTGGGGAATAGCTTGGATTGTATCCATTAGGGTAACGCAGGTTTTCATCATTTTACGCATAAAAACAAGGTCTTGACCTGCCATATCTCGGAAATCATGCCCTGCGCTAAAAGCAGGTCCATTCGCTGCGAGATATACCCCCCGCACCTTGCTATCGCCTGCTTCATTGAAAGCCGCCGTCAATTCAAGCATATGTTGCATAGAAAGCGCATTGCGGCGCTCAGGCGAGTTCATGGTAATGGTGGCGTAATCTCCTGCATAAGTCAGTTCTACCATTTCATACTTCATTGTAATACCTCCCCTACTCAATTTTCGGTACGGTGAAACTCCTCAGCATAGGATACTTCATATTTTTTGCCGGTACTGGTAGCCCAACCTCTAATTCGTTCTTCAATCGAGGCAAAATCTGGAAGCTGGCTGGCGTGCGCTTTAAGCGCCTCCATCTTATTTTCGATAGTTTCTGTGATATCAACCATAAAGTTCTGGGTAGGTGCGCCCATAAAAAATATTTCTTTCACCTTGTGAGGCTCCAGCCCTTCTTCGAGTAGTTCGGGGAAATCCCATGGGTTTTGGCTGGCAGGATAAATCGCTCGGATTGCTGCTTCTCCGGTAGCAAGATGATCGGGATGGTGGCGCGCTACCGGATAATTAGGTGTCCAGTTGCGCTCTGGTGATTGGATAACAACTCTGGCAGGTTGGAAACGGCGCAACATGCGTACTATATCGCGCCTCAAATCGAGGTTCGGTTCAATTCTGCCGTCTGGGTAATCTAAAAAGAACACCTCTTTTACCCCTACGACTCGGCAGGCTTCTCGTTGTTCTTTTTTACGAATTTCAGAAATTTCGCGTCGTTCCGCTTCCCCAACCTTTCGAGCATCGTCCGAACCGCCACCGGAGCCGTCCGAACAGATAACGTAGTAAAATTCCCAACCTTCGCGAATCCATTTTGTCACTGAACCCGCACAACCAAATTCTGCATCGTCAGGATGAGCTACTATCACCATCCCTATTTTATTTTGTATATTATCGCTCACTTAAATGTAGAACCTCTCAATCGTAATTATATAATTTAATAATTGCACTTCTTACCGTACAGAATTTAAAGGGGAGAATAAGGAAGAAAAGGCTAACAGAAAAATGAATGCTAACCTTCAGCTTCATAGTGCCATAAAAAAGAAACTACTGCAACTGTACTCTTCTTTCCGGTAATAAGTTGTCAAAAAGTATTTACTATGGTCAAATTCATTTCATCCGGTTATAATCACTTATTAGTAGTAATTTTCACCTCATTTTTGCATAAGCAAAAAGTTTTGCCCAAACGCATTTAGATTAATTGTGGAGTAGTAAGATGAATCATGGCACTATCCCTCCTTCGATAGACTCAGTTTTGCCACAAGTAGTCGGCTCGCAACTTTATACAACTTTACATAATGGGAAACAAGCAAGGGTTATTCAACTCAATAATGCTGCCACTACCCCACCTTTCCAAAAAACCCTTGAGGCGGTTAATAGCTTTCTAGAAACTTATGGCGCTTTACATCGAGGGGCAGGTCCCCGCGCTCGTATTACTTGCGACAAGGTAGAAGAAGCCATTGCGCGTATTCGCACTTTTGTAAATTGCCAGCCCGATCAAGCGCTACTGTTCACCCAAAATACCAGTTCTGCTATAAACATGCTGGCACGTTTGCTAAAGTTGGAAAGCGATTCGGTTATCTTTACGTCCGAAATCGAACATACCTCTAATAATTTACCTTGGCGTTATAACACTAGCGCAGAAGTGATTGAGATAAACGCTTTTAATAACGGGGCGTTGGATTATGCCGATTTGGAACAGAAGGTGCAACGCTACGGCAAGCGGCTGAAGCTGATTTCGGTAAGCGGCGCGTCTAATCAGACTGGCTACATCCCTGATTTGCGCCGAATGAGCGCGTTGGCGCATAGCTGCGGCGCTTTATTTTTTGTAGATGCTGCCCAACTAGCTCCCCACCGTCCCATTGACATGCTAGAGGATGGGATAGATGCGTTAGCTTTTTCAGCCCACAAAGTTTATGCACCTTTTGGAATCGGGGTGCTGGCGCTGCCTCGCCATTTGCTGGATACTACCCCACCCGATCCCGGTGGCGGCTCGATTGATATGATAAGTAACCGGGACATTATTTGGGCGCCACCTTCGGAAAGACACCAGACCGGAACATGGAATGCTACCGGCATTGTCGCGCTTGGCGCATCTTGCCAAGTTCTTATGGATACTGGTTGGGATAATGTGATTAGGCATGAGAAAGAATTGGTAAACTATGCCGCGGTTATGCTGGCACAAGTTCCCGGTCTCAAAATGCACATCCCGGCGGAATTATATAAATCAGAAAATCGAATCGGTACTTTTCCCTTTAATCTGCCAGAACTTCACCATTCTTTGGTAGCTGCTATTCTTGAGCATGAGCACGGTATCGAGGTACGCTCAGGTACAATTTGTAATCATCGGTTGGTAAGACGTTGGTTTAACATTTCCGAAGCCGAGCAAAGCGAACGAGAAGAAAAGATAAAGGGGGGTGACCGATTAGCCTCTTACGGCATTGTGCGCGCCAGTTTGGGAATCCACAATACTCATGAAGATATTGATGCCCTGACCGCCGCGCTAACCTATATTTCAACCAGAGGCTACAGCTTGCATTATAAAGCTATGCCTTCCCTTGAAACCTTCGAACCGGAGTAAATGAGCATAAGGAGTAAATAATGGCTTTCTCCCTCAATCATGCCCTGTTACAATCGGCTAATCGTTCGCCCGATAGAGAAGCGCTCCGCTTTAACGGACAAAGCCTGTCCTATAGTGAAATGGTAGGTCGCACCGGCACAATTGCCCGCATTTTGTTTGAAAACGGTCTGAAACGCCAAGAGCGGGTGGCAGTTTTCATGAATCGGAGTTTTGATAGCCTCGCTTCTATCTATGGCGCTATGCAGGCAGGCGGCGTATATGTACCTTTCGACTCTTTCGCTCCTCCTGCGCGCCTAGCCGCTATTCTGCGAGATTGCGATATACATTACCTGATAACCGAGGATTCTAAAGCCCCACTGGTACAGCAAATGCTGGCAGAATACGATGGGATAAAGCTTATCATAGGTCTGTCGGACGTAGCTAACCTGAAAGCTGAAACCATCAGTTGGCAACAAATTCATACATCAGGCGTACTTACAGCGCCCGATGTTTCGGTAAATGAACAAGACCTTTGTTTGATTTTCTATACTTCGGGTACAACCGGGAATCCCAAGGGCGCGGCGCATGCTCATCGCAGTATGTTGAGTAATGTGGAGTGGGCTTTAGAAAAATTCGGCTTTACTCCCGAAGACCGCTTTAGCAATGTAACATCCCACCACTTTGACCTATCTTGGCTGGAAATGTACGCCAGTATTAGCGTTGGCGGCACGTTGGTGGTAGTGCCTGAGCAAACTGTACGTTTCCCGTCTGATTTGGCTGAACTTGCCGGACGGGAGCAAATTTCAGTATGGTGTTCGGTTCCTTCTGTGCTAATGCAATTAGCGCAACGTGGCAACCTTGATGCACAAAAACTCGAATCATTGCGCTGGATTTTGTTTGCTGGTGAAAGGTTTCCTACCAAACACCTTAAACATCTGATGTCACTTGTACCGCACCCGCGCTATTGCAATATGTACGGCACCACCGAGACTCATATTGCGCTTCACTGGGATGTTCCGGCGCTACCGGACGATTATGAAGAGCTAATACCTATCGGTAAGGGTTGCTCACATGTTGATGTTATGGCAGTTAACCCACAGGGTGAGCGGGTGAAAGCAGGTGAATCGGGCGAACTGGTCATACGCGGTCCCAGTTTGATGGAGGGTTACTGGCATTTGCCCGAACGCAATGCTAAAGCTTTGGTAAGGCACCGTTTCTCACCGGAACTTGAAGCGCTTTGCTACCATACCGGGGATTTGGTACAACAAATGCCGGACGGCAATTACTATATAATCGGGCGAGGTGATAGGCGCGTAAAAGTGCGAGGTAATCTGGTCGATCTGGATGAGGTAGAGCAGGTGCTACTTACTCATAGTCAGGTGCAGGAAGCCGCCGCTTTCACCGTTTCCACCGATGATGATACCGCTTGGGTAGAAGCGGCAATCATCCCCAAACCGCACACCCAGCCAACCTCTTCTGAGCTAAGGGTGCATGTTTCTCGCACCTTGCCAACCTATGCCGTACCTGAAAAAGTTAGGGTGGTTGACGATTTCCCGCGCACCGGAAGCGGAAAAATGAGCCGGAAAGACCTTCAAATTTCAGCACAGCAGGGCATAAGCGAACAAAGCCATCCGCAAAACGGCGACCTGAAAGAAACCCTCAAGCGTTATATTCTTACCGAGATACTGGGTGATTCAGGGGAAATATTACTGGAAGATGATACCGAACTACTGGAAAGCGGTTTGATGGATTCTATTGGGGTTGTACGATTGGTATCCTTTCTTGAGGATAATTCGGGGGTAAAGGTGCCTAATGATGAATTTATTGCCGAGAACTTCAGCAGCCTTGCCGCTATAAATAATCTGGTAGAGCGGTTGCGGTTATTGCGTTAACAGCCATATCTTTTATGACAACTATTTCGGATGAAACCAATAACTCCGGCGGTGTCATTCCTGTCACAGGCAAGGCTGATACCGTCTATTTTCCTCTTTCGTATGGGCAGAAATCTCTCCTGTTTCTACATCAGTTAGAGCCGGAAAGCGCTGATTATAATATCGCGCGGGCTTTTCGGATTCATGGTCTATTAGATGTTAATACTCTCTATAAGGCTTTGAATATCTTGACCGAACGTTACCCGATTTTAACGGCTGTTTTCGGCGAGAATCATGGTAAGCCTTCAATGCGCTATACAGGCTGGCATGAATCGATTTTTCAGCAAATAGCCACTACGGGTTGGAGTCAGTTTGCGATTCAGGAAAGGCTCAGGGTAGAAGCGATACGCCCGTTCCTACTAACTCAAGGCGTTCCGGTGCGTTGCCTATTATTCTCCAGCAATCCAGAAGAACATATCTTTTTATTTGTGCTGCACCATATCGTTTCAGATTTCCATTCACTCGAGCTTTTGTTTCGGGAACTGTGGGCGCTATATGAGGGGTTATCTTTGGGGCAGGCTTTAAGCAGTAAAAAAACTTCTGCCGACTATGCAGCTTTTACCGATTGGCAAAATAATTTACTGCAAGGTGCAGATGGGGATAAATTATGGGAATACTGGCAAAATCAGCTTGAAGGTGAGTTGCCTTCGCTAAATTTTATACGAAAAGAGAGTGGCTCACCAGATAACAGTATTAACTGCTCGTTCTGGCTGGATGAAGTTTTGAGCGCTAGCTTGAAAAACCTGAGTCGGAGAAATAACACCACTCTATTTCAAACGGTATTAGCGGCATATAACATCCTTTTGTTTCGCTATTTTGAGCAAAATGATTGTGTAGTGGCTGTCCCCTTTACCAGCCGTAATATGCGGGCTTACCGCAACACGATTGGTTATTTGGTAAACACCTTGCCCTTGCGTACCTATCTATCCTGTAGTGATACTTTCTTAAACGTGCTTGAAAAAGTGAAAGAACAGGCGCAAGGCGCTTTCAGTCATCGCGAATATCCTTTCCCCTTGTTGGTGGAAAAGCTGCAACCGGAACGGTTAGGCGCGAAAGTTTCGCTATTTCAGGCAATGTTTTCTTGGCAAAAAATTCGAGGCAAGGACGGCGATTTCTTAACCGCAATGGCGTTGAATTTGGAAGGGGTTAAATTACACAGCAATAGCCTTGTGTTAGAGACGCTCGATGTAGGTTATAAGCCCGCTCAGCTTGAACTGACTTTGGAAATGGGCGAGGTTGCGGGAAGGCTTCGGGCTAACCTGATTAGCCGTTCAGGGTTGTTTGATAAAGCCAATCTTGAAAGCATGCTAAAACATTTCTCGTGTCTTCTAAAAGAAATCTGTGCTAACCCTGATAAGCCGATTTCACGACTTGCTATGTTCCCTCCCGAAATGCGCCGGATTATTTTAGAAGATTGGAATGCAACCCTTCAACCTTTTCCCGTTGACACTTGTATTCATCAGTGCTTTGAAGTGCAAGCGACTAAAACCCCAAACAGCCCCGCTATTCTTTTCAATAACCAAACGATCAGCTATAAAACGTTGAACCAACAGGCAAACCGGATAGCGCAAATGTTGCGGCAAGTCGGGGTCAAAACTGAATCGCGAGTAGGTGTGTCTCTGGAACGCACTCCACTGATGGTAGCGGCGTTGTTAGGAATTTTAAAAGCGGGTGTGGCTTATGTACCACTCGACCCGCATTATCCGGCAGACCGTTTAGCATTTATGATAGAGGATTGTGGGGTTGAGGTGTTGTTAGGACAACCAACATGCGTTATTCCATCCTCTGTCCTTGTGCTTGAGCTTGGAAATGTTCTTGCAGATGTGGAATTGGAAGATATTCCTCCGCTCACTTCAAAAGTATCTTCACAAAATCTAGCTTACGTACTTTATACCTCTGGTTCAACCGGAGTACCAAAGGGTGTGGCTATTACGCATCGGAACGCCATAGCCTTGCTGGATTGGGCTTCCCGAATATATGATGATTTGCAACTAAAGGGGCTTTTGGCTTCCACTTCCCTATCTTTTGACCTTTCTGTATTTGAGCTTTTCTTGCCTTTAATTACAGGCGGTACGGTTGTTTTGGTAGAAAATGCTCTATCTCTGGCTGAAATTGAGGAGGCTACTGCCAATACCATAACGCTGGTAAATACAGTTCCTTCAGTGCTAAAAGAATTATTGAGGCTAGGAAAGTTACCCGAATCGGTAAGAACCGTAAATTTAGCGGGCGAGCCTTTATCGGCAGCACTAGTACAACAACTCTATTCAAATAATAGTATTCAGAAAGTCTATAACCTTTACGGACCTACCGAAGATACTACCTACTCAACCTTTGCCTTAATTCCTGCTGACGATTCAAAAAAACCTCCTATTGGGAAACCGATTGCAAACTCTTGCGGTTATATTCTGGATAGAAACTTAGAACCTGTACCACCGGGTGTGGCGGGTGAGTTGTATCTAGGCGGGGAAGGACTGGCGCGAGGCTATATAAACCGCCCCGCTTTAACCGCCGAACGCTTTATTCCCAATTCTTTCAGTCAGCAGGCAGGTTCACGGCTTTACCGAACTGGAGATTTATGCCGATACCGCCAAGATGGTACAATCGAGTTTTTGGGGCGTAAAGACTCACAGGTAAAAATAAGAGGCTTTCGGATAGAACCGGGAGAGATTGAAGCGGTTTTAGCCGGATACCCGGCGGTACGCGAGTGTGCGGTCATTGTAGCAAATGGTAATAACGGCGGGAAAAACCTGGTGGCGTGGGTTGCACCGAATGCCGAAAAAACCGTTCAAGCGGAAGAATTGCGTAAATATCTAGCACAAATACTACCCGATTATATGATACCCGGCGCATTTGGCATAATAAGCGCACTACCGCGCACCCCGGGAGGTAAACTAGACCGCTTGCGGCTTTCTAGCAACTTGCCTGAATCTGTTGCTGAAAATAAAGTCCCCAATGCCCCGATTACACCGACAGAGATGGCTATAGCTCAATATTGGGCTGAAATTCTGGGACTGAAAGAGGTGGGAATAAATGACAATTTCTTTGAACAAGGGGGACATTCCCTGCTTGCTACTCAACTGATTGCACACCTACGCGAACATTACCATATGGAGATACCCTTACGCAGTATTTTTGACCATCCCACTATAAGCTCATTAGCGATTTACTTAGATTTGCTTGGCGCAAATTCTATTGTTGAAGCCGATTTTGAACTATTGCTGGCTCAGCTTGAACAAATGCCGGATGAAGAGGTGCAAAAAAGGCTAGCCGAGTATGAGGTGTAAATAGATGTGGCTCTTCAAGAACCAACATCAAGAAAATGTAGCGCATAACCCTTGGCTGGCGTATTACAAACCTAACCCGAAAGTTAAGCTGCGTCTGTTTTGCTTCCATTATGCCGGGGGTAGCGCTTCGGTTTTCCGCACATGGGCTAACCGTTTGCCGGAATGGGTAGAGCTATTACCGGTGCAATTGCCCGGTCGGGAAGGACGAATCAGCGAAACTCCCATCGACAATGTATCGGAGTTAGTCTATGCGCTCAGGTCAGCCTTAAAGCCCTATTTAACGCCGTATCCTTTTGCTCTGTTTGGGCATAGCATGGGGGGCTTAATTGCTTATGAGTTGGCGCGTAGTCTTGAATTATCCGGTGAGAGTCAGCTTGCGCTGCTAATGGTTTCATCCCATCCAGCCCCACAAATTACCCTTGACGAGTATAAAATAGCCGGGCTTTCTGAAGAATCTTTTCTCTTTGAGCTTAATAGACGGTTTAATACCATTCCCGATTCTATGCGCCAGAACCAAGAGTTAATTGATTTGCTTATGCCAATGCTCCGCGCTGATTTTAGTCTGACCGAAAACTACCAATATAAACCCGGAAAACCATTAGCCTGCCCGGTTGTGGTGTACGGTGGAATGGATGACCCTGAAATAAAGGAATCAGCCCTTACACCTTGGCAGCTTCAAACTGTTGGTGCATTTAACATGCGCTTATTTAGAGGCGATCATTTTTATTTTCAAAAATCGTCTGAAAATCTTTTAAACGATATAAGTTCGCGGTTACTCAGATTAGCTATTCCTGAATAATTAATGTACCAAAGGGCTATTTAGAAATCTCTCTTAATCCACTCCTCCGGGTCAACCCCGATAGCGCCAATTCGTATTTCCCAATGTAAATGCGCTCCGGTGGAAAGCCCGGTTGTGCCAACTTTTCCGATTAAATCGCCCTGATTTAGCATATCGCCTACCTTTACTGCGATAACCGACTGGTGAAAATAGGCGCTATGTACCCCTAACCCATGATCTATAATTACGATTCCGCCCCGCACTTTTTGAAATTCCGCCAGCACTACTATCCCACGCTGCGGCGCTCTAATCGGCGTGCCCTGCGGTACTCCCAAATCAATTGCGTCATGAATTTCGCTGCCGCCCCCTACATAATCGCGGCGAGAACCAAAGGGCGTGGTGATTGGTCCGGTAAGCGGCCAGCTAAAACGTCCGCTCCAGAGCTTTACAGGAGTGACCTGATTGTAGAAGCTGAAATCACGGTCGCGTTCGCGTTGTTGCTCCTCATCGCTGCCTAGACTAGATTCTACCGCAGGGTCAAGCTGTATGGTCTGGTGTTCAAATTGACCCGCTAGAACGCCTATATTCTGGTCAAAGCGACGCACAACTCCCGTGTTATCAATAATTTCTGTTCGCAGTAGTTGCGGACGCAAAGCCGCATTACTCACAATAGGCGCATATGCAGCCAGTTCCCCCGCCTGAGAAACGAATGTTAGTTTCTGACCATTGAAACTGGCTGTAACATTAGAAGGCACACTTCCTAGCACCCGCACCTTGAGAGTGTGTCCCTGCACTACTGCGCCAGAATCTGGTCGAACACCGAACGTTTGGGGCAAGTGGTGCCCGGTTAGTCGGAAAGAGTCTGTACCCAACAATCCTAATAACACCTCATATTCAGTTCCGCTAAATTCGGGATGATACTCAAAGCGGTTGCGCTCAAAATATTGTACGGTGTAGCCACCTTCGGTAAATTCCTCCGAAATGGGAAATCCAAAAATAGCTAGACCACCATGGCTATCCCAATAACGTTTAAATCCAGCGCTAAGGGTATGCCGGGTTTCGGTGAAATAATAATGGTTTGGGGTGCTAGGCACATAGGGCGTGGGGTCGAATTTACGCCCGACAACAGTTTGAACTCCCAACAAACCTAATTCTATCTCGTAAGGTGTTCCCTTAAACTCAGGGTGATACTCGAAACGCGCTCGCTCAAAATACTGGACGGTGTAATTTTTTCCATCAGCCGGGTTTGCTTCGGTATATTCTTCCGATAGTGGCAAGCCAAACTGAGCCAAGCCCCCATGCTGTTGCCAGTAAGTGCGGAAGCCACCCGCTAGATAATGCCCGGTATCTGGGAAATAGGTGCGTGTAGGGTCGGTAGCAACTGGAAAGGGCAGACTATCTCCGGGATCGAGCGCCACGTTTGTTACAGCTAAGGCTGGAACAGGTACAACCAATATTGATAGCAAAAAAACCACAGTAAAACATACACCTGCTGGTCTTATCACTTTCACTTTTGAAACTCCTCTATATCCAGAGATATGCGTTTTTGAAAACCACAAAAATGCCAAATGAAGCTAAATATCAAAACTTTCATTTGTTTCCTGTGTTTTGGCTTCAATTGGGTTATTGTGTATAAGTCTTATTTGGCGTAAGCGTTGCCCGCTGACACTCATAACGATAATAGCAACGTCCCCCGGTTCCAATTCGGCGTTTACATCTTTAGTGGTTCCATTGCGGTCAAGTATAATTTCATTGCCCGGTTCAGGAACACGCCCTAGAATTTCGTAAACCAACCCGCCAATCGTATCTACCGCTTCGGACTCCCAGCGAGTGAGGAAAAACTGGTTTACTTCCTCCAACTTCATACGGGCATCAACTATTATTTCGTCTAGGTTCAGGCGCACATATCCGGCGTTAACTCGGTCATATTCATCGTGGATTTCGCCCACAATTTCTTCGAGCAAATCCTCGATTGTCACTAATCCGGCAGTTCCGCCATATTCATCTACTACAATGGCGATATGCACGCGCTTGTTTTGTAATTCGCTAAAAAGCGTATCGGCACTTTTAGATTCAGGCACAAAGTAAGCCGGGCGTAGCATCCGTATCAGGCTGAAATTGCTGCGATCGCGCACGCATGCTAACAAATCTTTGGCATACAGAATACCCACTATTTGATCAATACTATTGCGGTAAACAGGTACTCGACTGAAACCGCTGTTTTGGATTATCTCAAGTAATCGATCAAGTGAGCAATCCAACGGTACTGCAACCATATCGAGGCGCGTAATCATTATATCGTGGGCAGTGCGATCGCCAAACTTCGGCGTAGAAGTTGGTTGCTCCGGTTCGGTGAGATACACAAACCCGAACTCATCTCCTATGTTCGCCATTAGCTTTATTCTATCTTCAGTGGGGTGTTTTTTTGTGACTATATTTGCGCCTATACGAACAATAAAGTTAGCGATTGGTTCAAACAACCACATTTCAAAGCGCAATAGCTTTATTGAACGGTTTGCAGCACGTTCTGGAGTTCGTAGGGCAAAACCGCGCGGAATGGCGCGGGTGAAAAGCAAGATAATACAAATCAGGGCAAAAACCATTAACGAAACCCAGAAGTTGTAGATATTGAACTGGTGGATGGCGCTAATGGCGCTGGCTGGCGCTATGATATAACAAAAAATATCGGCAGTGCGCATTACATTTGATAGTTGGGGCAAATCTTTGGTGATATCCCCCAAACCGGGATGTTGCTCTGCCAATTCTTGCAGTTGCTTTCGCGCTAGGGCAGCAATGCCCGCTCTGGTGTAAGCATTTGCTTCAAGCAAAATTAGCGCAATAAGCACCCCAAGTAATGATAAACCGAACACTACATAACGCTCAGGCGTTATTTCCTGCTCTTTGCAGGGTGGTAGCTCTGTCAAGAATATTATCAAGAAATTACTACCGTCCGAATCTAGCCCCATATATTATTTGCTAAACATCACACTAATAGAAAGATCTTTGTGGATTCGGGTAATCGCTTCGGCGATTATCGGCGCAACCGAAAGAACCTTTATACCCAATTTCTCAGCATTGGGTGCGACCGGATAGCTGTTTGTAACTATGACACTTTTCAGGCTAGACTTACCTATTTGTTCAAGGGCATCTCCGGCAAATAAGCCGTGTACCGCGCAGGCATAGACTTCTTTTGCGCCTCTTTCCATTATCATGTCTGCTGCGCTAATAAGCGTACCGCCGGTTGAGATCATATCATCTACAATTACGGCTGTTTTTCCTTGTACATCACCGACCATATCGATAGTGTTAACCACATCATCTTCGGGTCGCTGTTTGGCAATAATTGCAAGGCTAGCGTTGAGCCTGCTGCGGAATTCGGCGGCTCTGCGCACACCACCCGGATCAGGTGAGACAATGACCATATCTTTAAGCGCCATCTGTCGCAGATAATCTGATAAAAGGGGACCTGCACGCAAGTGATCTACCGGTACTTCAAAGAAACCTTCGATTGCAGGAGCATGTAGGTCAATTACCAGAACCCGGTCAACCCCTGCCGACTCAATAAACTTAGCTACAACTTTGGCGCTAATCGGTTCACGACCGCTGGTTTTCTTTTCTTGACGAGCATAAGCATAGTAAGGGATTACGGCAGTGATTCGCCCAGCGCTGCTGCGTCGGAGCGCGTCAATCATAAAGCAAAGCTCGATGATATTATGATCGACCGGCTCACAAAGAGTCTGGATTACAAAAACATCTCCCCCACGCACGTTTTCTTCGAGACGTATGCGGGTTTCATCGTTTTTAAATGTGCTGACGAGCGCTCTACCCAAAGTGGTATTCAATTCACGGGCGATTTCTTCAGCTAGCGCCCGATTCCCGTTTCCACTGAATACCTGTAGCCTACCGTCCATTGCCAAAGCTCACTCCTCCTTATTCTCAGTATTTTCACTTACTGATTTACGCCGAATAGGTCGCGCCGGCATTCCCACTACCGTCACCCCCGGCTCTACATTTTTTGTTACAATTGAGCCTGCCCCCGTTGTGGCATCATCGCCAAGTGTAAGCGGAGCACGTAAAATGCTATCGCTGCCGATAAAAACATTATCGCCAATTATAGTTTTATTTTTGTTTTTGCCATCGTAATTTGCGGTTATTGTACCTGCCCCTACATTTACCTTTTTGCCAAGGGTAGCATCACCGATAAAACTAAAGTGGCTTTGCTTAGAGTCTGCTCCGATATGAGCGCGGCTTACTTCTGCGAAATTGCCCATATAAACCCCCTCTTCCAACATACAACCGGGTCTAACATGGGAAAATGGGCCGATGCTCACGTTATTTTTTAGAGTTGAGTTTTCTACCATCGAAGCATTTATTACGCAATTTTCTCCAATAGTTGCTTCTACAAGAATAGTATTTGGACCAATCACGCAACCCTTTTTGATTATACATTTGCCCCTGATATGCGTATTTGGCTCAAGTATTGTATCGGCTTCGATTCGTGCAGTAGCGCTGATATAGGTCGAAGCGGTATCAACGATAGTGACACCGTTAAGCATATGCTGGCGTAACACCCTGTGGCGCATTATAATTTCAGCCTCAGCTAATTGCACCCGGTCATTGATTCCCAATACTTCCTCGAAATCGGTTTTCATGGTTTGCACCGGATGGAGTTCGTCAGCCGCAATAGTTTTTAAAGCCATCGCGGGTAAATCGGTGAGGTAATATTCGCCTTTAGCCGGGTGTTTTTCAAGCCGTCTTAAATTTTCCCAAAGCCACTTACCCTGAAACAGGTAAAGGCTAGGGTTAATCTCTTTCAAATTGCGTTGTTGGGGTAACAATTCGGCTTCTTCAATAATCTGGCAAAACCGCTCTTTACCATCGCGAATTATTCGACCGTATCCATAAGGATTTTCAGCTTCTGTAGTAACAAGGGTGACAAGAGGATTAGAGGTTAGGTGTGATTGGATTAGGCGATTTAGTGTATGAGCTTTAACCAATGGTCCATCACCGAGTAAAACAAGCACATGTGTGGTGTCAGCATTTTCCAGCTTGGTTAGCTCATTCTCAGCGCATTTTACGGCATGCCCTGTTCCAAGTTGCTCATCTTGATAAACTATCAGGTAATTCCCCTGTTTTTTTACAACATTTGCTACTTCTTCACCCGAATAGCCTACTACGATTGCAGTTCTCTCAGGGGGGATTCCGGTGTGGCGTACTGCTCTTAACAGGTGATAGATCATCGGTTCTCCCAACAGCGGGTGTAATACCTTGGGGAGTTTGGAGCGCATGCGCGTGCCTTTACCGGCAGCTAGAATCACTACTGCAATGTTAGCGGGGTCGGGGGGTATATGGTCAACAATTTCACCGCTTGCTTCAATATACATATGCAATTTCTCAATTCCGGTATTATTCGTTAAATTCACGAGCCTTACTCGTGGGCATGCTAACCGATTAAAGTTTGCTCTGTCAAGCAATCGAGCTACAAAACATTTATACTTTTCTAACTATATATCGTTGAGTTCATTTTATGGGAAATATCTCTTATCTTATTGATGATAAGATGCATTACCTCTCAAAATGTAGTAGAATGCCTCAAACTTATATGTTATTTTCTGATTTGGGAACTTAATTTTGGCACAATTCGCGCTCAGGATAATAGAAGAAGCTCATATCGGGCTTCGCAAAAAAGAGCAACAAGACTTCCATGGTCATACTTTTATCCCTGCTAATCCGGATAAGAACTTATTGCCTTGCTGCCTTGTAGCAGTAGCTGATGGCGTGAGCATGGGTGCGGCTGGTGCGCTCGCAAGCAGAACAGCGGTGGAAAACTTGCTTGCCGAGTTTGCTCGATTATATAGCAGTGGGCAACTTGAAGCTGGGTTTGCCTTGGAAAAAGCCTTACTTAAGGCTAATCTCGAAGTTTTTAAACTGGCGCGTGATCGCCCCGGAATGGCAACCACCCTCGTTTCTGCCTTGATACTAGGCGACCAATTAATAACGGCTCACATTGGCGACTCAAGAATCTATCTAGTCCGCCCTAATCTTAATTTTGAACCAATTACTATAGATCATAGCTGGGTTAAAGAATTCGGCGAAAACTTGGTTCGTAAAGGCTATTTGACCGAAGAAGAGTTGAAAAAAGACGGGCGTAGGCATAGTATCACCCGTGCGCTAGGTTTGCAGGACTCCTTGCTGGTTGATTTTAATGTCCGTACTCTACAGGATGGCGACTTGATTTTGACCTGTACCGATGGTCTATGGGACATGGTGGGTGAGTACAAAATCGAGAAAATACTGGCAAGCGGACTACCTGAAGCAAAATCCAGCACCGGGCAGGAAAAGCTAGATGCCCTTTGTCACAATCTGGTACAGGCTGCGCTGGATGTTGGTGGTCGCGATAATATAACTGTTTCTATGACTCTGGTCGATGGAATTGGCGAGCATGTAGTAATGCCCGGCTTGGCAAAACTTTTGGAACGTACTGCCCTTGATCTCTATGAACGTGTCAATTCGGTTGAAGATATAGTCGAGTTTTCTGAAGAACCCTCTACGCTAAGCGCAATTCCCTTAAAAGCTATACCCTACCAGCCAATTGGAGTGGTAGATTTGCCCGCAGTGGAAGAAAAAGCGCCACAACTTGAGACAATAATGTCGCAAGGACAGCAATCTTTTGCGCTTGGGCAGTGGGAAGAAGGCTTAAACCAGCTAATTGAACTGGAATTGCTTGAACCTGATCACCATGGTTTGTACGAAACTCTCAGCAATTATCTGGTGCGTTATATTGGTTCAGCGATTGAGAACAGCGAATCGGCAAAAGCAGAGCAATTTTACCTATCGTTGCTGGAAAAAGGCATAACTCGTTATGATCAGCTTATTTTTGATCATTGCCTGAACGAAAGCAAGCGTGCCAGTAGCGAAAGTAACTATAATTTAAGTCTTACATACGCCAATTTTGCAGGACGATTACAACCGCAGGATAACCGCATACGTCAACTTCAGGAGATAAATCAGTTATATCTTGAGCTTAAACGTACCGATCTTACAATAAGTCAAAAATTATCAATCGCTCAGAACCTTTATGCGCGTGACCCGGAATTCGGTTCGATACAGGATGATTTGTGTTCGGTGTATATGCAGTTGGGCGATGAAGCAGCTCGTAACTCAGAAGACGATGATGCGATTGGCTGGTACGAATTAATTGTGCCGTTGCGTCCCCGTGATAAAAGGCTGGTTTCGCTGGCAAATTCCAAACTCAGGTCGCTGCAAGATAAGCGCATCCGCCAATCCGCTCAGACCGGTCTACGCTTTAAGAGTACTGTGCCTGTCCCCAATGGGCTGGAAAACATGGTCATTCCAAGTGGGCCAGACGGCAAGCCGGAAACCGAAGGGATGGGACGACTTAAAGATCGGGTCAGCCGCGCTCAGAAAGCATGGGATAACGGGCGCAGGGAAGTTGGCGCAGAATATATATATCTAGTAGATCAACTCAATCAGATTCTTTCACCTAACCCGTGGCAGCCCACTTTCCCCCGCGTTTGCTATGATTATGGGAAATGGTTGTTAGAGCAAAAGCAATATTCGGAGGCAAAACCTTATTTTATTAAGGCGCAATCGTTAGGCATGAGCGCTGCCCAGCAACGTCTTAGTGAAATAGAAAGGATGGGGAAAGAGAATACTTATGGTTCTAGAGGTGCGCCCCCGGTAGATTTGCCGGATTCTGTACCTCCTAAACCTGAAAAACCGTCTATTTCAGCCATTGAAGCCCAATATACCCAATCTAATATAACCGGTGCCACTCAAAAAGTTCCAGTAATCAATCCTTCGGCTGCTTCGGAACAAGGGAGCTATACTTACTTACCCCCTGTTGCACCTAGCGGTTATGTTGCAGCAGCGGCAGCCTCAAGTGATGAGCGTTTCCAGAAACCGGAACGTCTGGTCGGAGTATCCGGTGAAACTCGCACTCCAAACATGGTGGATCCGCTTCAATCTGCTGCCATGCGCGAATCGCGTCGGTCAGGGTCATTCGCACCTCCTCCACCGGTAGCTTCTCGACCACTTTCTCAGCCAATAGGTCCCAACCGCTTTATAGAAATTGCCCGAAATTTTTGGATACCCGCATTATTAGGGCTTGTAATTTTTATAGCGGTAATATTTGTAGCTATTAACATAGTTTCGCGGATGAGCCAACCCTCAGATAGTTCAACCCAAGTTGCCTCAACTCAAGCAAACTCTGCTCAAGGCACTAGCCCTAATCTAACCGCAACAATTGCACGTTCATCACGAGTACTAGTAACGCTTGAAGGCGTAAAGCCCGAGAGTGTACAAATGTGGTTGGCGGCTCAAAATGAGCAACGCTCTGTTTGGCGAGAACTTAGCTATACCCCATTGTTGGGTTTCCAACTGAATCAGGCTGACTTCTCCAAGCTTGATTTCACTATGAAATACACTCTGGTTATAACTCCGCGTGATACCAATACGAATAATTTCCGTAAAGACCTGCCTTTAGATGCGCCTACTCAGCTATTATTTAGCAAAGGCAACCTAGCTATAACTTCCAGCGCCGGCTTGAGTACTAGCTTTGCCCTACCTGCCGAAGCTTTGAATTTCTACCCTCTTTCCGGTGGTACGGTTGATACAACTCTAGCCGATGGTGGACGCTTTGTTGCTGCTACTCGTCACAACTTACGTGGTGAGTTCCTGAAGCTCTATGATAGCTCTGGTGGTGTTGGTCGTTTTGGCTATCCGATTAGCGAGGAGTTTGATTGGGAAGGCATAGGGCATGTCCAGTTCCTAGAACGCGGCTGGTTGGTACAGAGTACAAATGATAAACTCGTAAAATTGGGTAAGCTAGGCAGTGATGTGCTTGGGGTTCAGAACTGCGAAGCAGTACCCAAACCCCCGCCGAATGTGGGAACTGGCACTCCAAGAGTGGATACTTCCTTTGCCAATTATCTGAAAGCTAATCCCGCTATCGGGCAACCATTAAGCACCGCTTTTGAAGTGAGTGAAGGCAATTCCAAAAAGAAAATCCAGTATTTTGAGTTTGCACGCCTTGAAATAATAAGCGGGGCAACGGATGGTCCCGTAACTCTTGGGCTTTTAGGTAGCGAAATGGCACGTTGCAAGAACTGGTATCGTTAAACTGCCTTCTCTAGTCCCAATTGCCAGAGTACAAAAGCCATAATTTCTGCTTGCTCATCAACCATTTTGCTAACAGGCTTTCCCTGCCCATGCCCTGCTCTTGTTTCTATACGTATTAGTATTGGGCGCGTTTTATCGGCTTTTGCCTGCAACAAAGCCGCCATTTTTCGGGCGTGTAGCGGGTCTACTCTTCCGTCACTTTCACCCGTAGTTATCAGCGTAGCCGGATATTTTTGACCATCTTTTACATGGTGGTAGGGCGAATAGGCGTACATCCATTGGAATTGTTCGGAGTCTTCGCTGCTGCCGTATTCAGGAATCCAGATACGCGCAATCAAAAACAGGTGATAGCGGATCATATCCAACAAAGGCACTTGGCAAATTGCTACCTGAAATAAGTCTGGGCGTTGGGTGATAGCTGCCCCTACCAAAAGCCCGCCATTACTGCCCCCCTGAATCACCAACCTAGTCGAGTTGGTATAATTATTGGCAATTAGCCACTCACCCGCAGCGATAAAATCATCAAAAGTATTCTGTTTGTTGCCAAGCATACCACCTTCGTGCCACTTTTCGCCGTATTCGCCACCCCCGCGCAGGTTTGGCAGCGCAAAAATGCCCCCTTGTTCCAGCCAGAGTCGCAACCAACCGGAACCGTATTCTGGAGTGCGGCTGACATTGAATCCCCCGTAGCCGGTTAACCAGACCGGGCACTGCTCGTTTACAGTGAGGTCGGCTTTATGCACTATGAACATTGAAACGGGAGTGCCGTCTTTAGAGTTATACCAGACTTGTTTTACTGCAATATTTGAAGGGTCAAAACCGGGTGGATTTGGGTGCGCTTTGAAAATTTCTAGCTGTTCTTTGCCGATATGATAGCTATAAGCGGTAATCGGGTAGGCAAAAGAGGTGAAAGAAAAAAGTAACTCATCTTCTTTGCTGCTGTTCATTGGTCCGTAAACCGTTCCCAGCGCAGGCAATTCGACATCCTTTTCCGGCTTGCCTTCCAAATCATAAAGAGTTATCCGCGAAATAGCGTTATGCAGAAATATACCAACCAACTGTTGCCCGATTACCTTGAGGTTTTGCAGTGGGTGTTCGCCTTCAGGGATGATCTCGCGCCAGTTTTCAAAGGCAGGAGTGGCAACCGAGGTTTTGAAAACCCGAAAGCGGGGCGCACCTCGGTTTGTGAGGATATAGAGATAGCCGTTTGATTCTTCGACTAAGTTCAGAGATTGAAGACCTTCGGTTAGTTTGCTAAAAACGGGTTCAGGTTGTTGTATGTCCGCCCAATATAAATCGGTTACAGCCCAACTGTGGGCTACTGTAACTAGTAAATAGCGTCCATTGTCCGCCAGCAATAGCTCAAGACCAGCCTGCGGGTCTGAATCTTGAAAGATTAATATATCCTGTCCAACTGCATCATCCAACTTGTGAAGAAATACTTTTAGATTGTAAAACTCTTCTCCCGCTGGAACACTTCCCGGCTCAGGAAAACGGGTATAATAAAACCCGCTGCTATCAGGCAACCATGCTAGATTGCAAAAGCGGGTGAAGGCAATACTATCGGATAAGTTCTTTCCGGTTGCAATATCGAGGATATAAAGTGTGCTTAGTTCGCTACCCCCTTCTGAAAGCCCATAGGCTACCAGTTCACCATTTTCGGAGGGATGCCACCAATCTAAGGCTATTGTACCGTCTTCACTGAGGGTTGCCGGGTCTATTAGTGGTTTATCCTCGCCATTTTCACGCACATAAAGAACTGCTTGATTCTGTGCGCCACTTCGTGAGATGAAGAAATAGCGTTTTGCTTTACGAATGGGTGGATACACAAACCCGACTTTTAAAAGTTGGCTTAGTCTGGCTTTTAGTTCTGACAAACCGGGTCTGGTTTCCAGCCATGAGCGGGTATAGGTATTCTGAGTTTCAGTCCAAGCGCGTACTTCTACGCTCTCCCCATTTTCCAACCAGCGATAAGGGTCGGTAATTTCGACTCCTTGAACAACCTCAGTAACCGGAACTTGGGTAGTGTATGGCGCTTCGAATTGATTAACCTCTTTGTCAAGCATGCCAAACCCTTTCATTTGTAAAAGAATTTCCTATACCCGCAAGCACTCAGCGCAATTGAGCTAGAGTAGCAATGTTAATAGAATCTGCGTGAACAGGATTTTTGAAATAATAGCCACCGGATAGACAGTTGAGTATCCAATATTGGGTAAATCGTTTTTGGTTTGTTCCAACGCAAAGCCTAGCACTGCCGGTTGGGTTTGCAAACCTGCTAAGATACCAAGCATTACACCCATCGGAATTTTGAAAACTTTATGACCGATAAAGAGCGTCAACAGCGCCATAGTCACAGTAATGACTATACCAATCAGGAAGATTAAAACGCCCCCACCTTTGGTAAAGGTACTTACAAAAGGATAACCGGCACGAGTACCAATTGCTGCCAGAAAGAACACCAGACCTAACTGCCTTACCAACAGATTAGCGCTGTAGGGTAAATCCCACACAATTCGCCCGGTATGATGTATTTTGCCAAGAATCAGCGCAACTATCAAAGGTCCGCCAGCATTACCGAGTTTGAAAGTGATTCCTCCTGGCAGTGGTATCGGGATTGCCCCAACCAGCAAACCTAACGCTAACCCCAAGCTAAAACTCATGATGTCAATTTCACTGAGGGCATGATAGGAGTCACCCAATATTTTCCCGACCTCAGCCATTCTCTTAGGAGGAGCAACAACCCTGACTCTATCGCCCAACTCCAGCACGGTATCGCCTTGCGCCAGAAATTCCACATCGCCTCGCCGAATACGAGTGAGGATAGCGCCGACTTTTTCGTGCAATCTCAATGAGCGGATTGTATGTCCCACCACTTGACGGTTGGATACAAACATACGGCGGAAATCTAGTTCAGAACGATCCATATCAATTTGCTCATCGCTGATTACTCCTAACCAGTTAGCTGCAAGCTTAACATCTTCTTCCGTTCCGATGATGCTCACCAGATCGCCCGGTAGCATCTGCGTTTTTCCGCCTACCAAAGAAAGGCGATTTTCGTGTTTAATTCTGCTCAGTACAACTTCCCATCTGTATTTCCGAATCAAGCCCTGAACCGGATAGCTTCCAACTTCAGGGTTTTGCACCAGCACTGTGAGATTTATTAGTTTCTCGCCACTGTTTCCGAATTCCTTGTGGGCGCGGCTTTCTTTGGCATAATCTATCTTCCAAACCTTTTGAAGTATATAGATTACGACAATCATGCCGATTACACCCATCGGATAGGCTACCGAATAGCTTACCACCGGTTCTGCCAACATCTGTTCCACGCTGTCTTTAGGCGCGGAAGTCTTGATATATTCGAGTGCGCCTGCCAAAGCTGGTGTATTGGTAAGGCTACCGGCGTAAAGCCCGGCAGTGATAGTGGCTTTCATCTCGAATATTTTATTAGCACCAAAAGCCATAATAGCGGCAAGTAGCAGCATTGTGCCGACCATCAGGTTGTCCCGGAAACCGCTGCGTCGGAATGAGGCAAAGAAGCCCGGCCCACTGGTCAAACCCACCGTGTAAACGAACAAAATTAGCCCTAACTGGTACACAATTTCCGGTAACTTCACGTTAGGGTCGAGCGCTCCGAAAGCAATACCTACAAACAGTACTGCTGCTACGCCCAAACTACTTCCACCAACCTTAATTTGTCCTAGCGGGTAGCCGATTGCTGCTACTAGCGCCAATAACAAAAGAGGGTTATCAATCAATAATTGAATCATATAGCGCCTGTGTCCATTTAATTGTCACCTATATTAACGTCAATAGCCAAGCCTTTTGTTTACAATATTTAGCAAAGTCTCACCATTGAGCCATCGGTACAGGTTCTGACAGAAAAATTCTGCCGTAGAGGGTAAAAAACCATCAAAACTGCCGGACGAATGGGGCGTTATAAACACATTAGATAACTCCCAAATAGGAGAGTCTTCGGGTAAGGGTTCAGTTTCAAATACGTCCAGTGCTGCACCGCTAAGGAGCGAGTCTTTTAATGCTGCGACCATTTCAGCTTCTTTGACCAATGCCCCTCTTGCAATATTGATAAAATAGGCGGTTCGTTTCATCACTTCAAATTCTGCGTACCCTATTAACCCCTTTGTTTGGGGGGTCAGCGGTGCGGCTAATACTATATAGTCACTTTCCGCCAGCAGATTCTTTAATTCGGTATCGGGGTATAATCTATCCAATTCCGGGTATGCCACATCAAGGGTTCGCTTAGTTGCAATAACACGCATATCAAAGGCACATGCCCGTTTAGCTATTTCGCGTCCTATTTTGCCATAGCCTATAATCCCCAACGTTTTACCGGCAAGCGCCGCCGGTTGGTTCTGATTCCAGTTGCTCACCCATTTATGCTGCTTTTGATATTCTCGCTGTTCCAATAAATCGCGAGCATGCAGAATAATGTAACCCATGACTTGATCCGCCAAAGCGCCCGCCATGATTCCCGCTGCATTGGTGAGTATTACCTCACTTTCCAGCAGTTGCGGGATTTCCAGAATCCGGTTAACCCCGGCGAAGGGGGCATGAATCCAGCGTAGCAAGTGCGCTGCTACGAATTGCTCTTCCTTGAGAAAACCGCCATAAATAATTTCTGTATCTCTGATCTCCTCTAGGATCATTTTATCACGCTCATCGCCTTTTAATGTTTCAGGTATAAAGGTTATTAGCATACCACCTTTGGCAGCAATATTTCTGATTTTATCCTGAAACTCCGACGTTAACCCGCTCAGGCAGAGCAACTTACCCGGCATTTTTTTCTAAATCCTCCTCATTCTGGAATTTCCAGATAACATATCCCGCGACAAGATTTACCAGATTTAACAATAGAATAAAACTGCTCAGGCTTATAGCCTTTTCATGTAGATAGCCTAGTTTATCAAGGATTGCTACCAATGCCACATCCCGCGCGCCGATGCCCGCTACCGATACCGGAATGAGGCTTACAACTGTAGCGAGGCTGCTTACCGCCACTACCTGTAAGGGGTTCAGGTTCATGCCCAGCGCCAATGCCAGTAACCAAATCCTGAAAAGCGCCAAAGCCGATGCCAGTAAAGTTGCTCCAAAAACAGGTGCAAAATTCACCGGGCGTAATTTTTCCTCTGCTTCCGCCTCTTCGCGCTGTAACGTGCGGTTGGAACTTGCTTTGCGTGCCAAGAGCAAGCGCAGGGCGATATTCAGTAAGCGAGTACGCATTGCCGGGAGTGATAAGGCTACCAAACCCGCCAGCGTACCGCCTAGCAGTAAGACCAGAACCGGCAATTCCCCGGCGAAATCCGCTCCCAGAAATAACAAACCGCTCGCTGCCAGCAAGATCAACACTGCCACATCAAAAAGCCGATCTAAAACTACCGAAACCAGCCCACGACCCAAAGGGTAACCCATATCGCGCAGGTAAAAAGCCTTAATCGCATCTCCCGCTTGCCCCGGCGTAAAACTACCCGCAGACAAGCCAACGGCATAGAGACGGAAGGCTGTTTTAAAGCCGAGTTTTATAGACAGGTCTTTCAGAATGAGATTCCAGCGCCATGCTTTGAGAGCTATAAAGGGGAATACCAGCAGAATTGATAATACAACCAGCCAGAGGTTAGCTTGGCGTAAATCATCCCAAATTTTAAGCGGGTCAAGGTTCAAGCGGGTCAGGAAGAAAACCAGAAGCGCAGTGCCGCCTATTCTTACAACCCAACGCCAGAAACGGGGATTGGTGTAGAACGAGCGACCGGTCATGGTCTTTTCAACGCCTGACGAGTAGCTCGGTTCATTCTCACCCATCCTCTCTTGCAACTCCTACTTGTTCGCCGGTAAGCAGTTCATGCGAAATGATTTCAAGTAACTGGGTATCTACTTGCCCGATTCGCTCAAACCTCAAAGCGGCGATTTGTTCTGAAATTAACCCCACTAGAAAGAATATTATGCCCATACTGAGCAGCAACACTGCACCGTTAGGGATGTTACCTCGCAGTACCACATTACCAAGTCCGTACAGAAATCCTAGTAGCAGCCACATAGCGGCGATAGGCAAGAAAATCTTTATAGGATTGAAAAGGGTGATGATTTTCAGAATAATATTAATGAAACGGATACCATCCCGGAATATGCGAATTTTGCTCTTGCTGCCTTTGGCGCGTTTATGTACCTTAATAGGCACGAATTTAACGTTGTAACCGCTTTTGATAAAGCTCATGGTGGTGGTGGTAGGGTAGCTGTAGCCGTTGGGTAGCAGGTGGATAAACTCTAATACCTTTTCACGTTTGAAACAGCGGAATCCGCTGGTTAAATCTGGAATTTTCATCTCAACTAGATAACTGGCTAAGCTATTGTAAGCCCAGTTGGCAAAGCCGCGATGCAAACCCGCCTGTCCTGAAAAATCGCGCGCCCCTATAACCAGATCATACTGCCCCATATGTTCCAGCAGTCGATCAATATCTTCGGGACTATGCTGACCATCGGCATCCAACAGCAAAACTGCTTCGCGCGTGGCAGTGCGAATCCCGCTCTTTACTGCTGCTCCGTTGCCTTTGTTATAGGGATGTCGTACTACCTTTGCCCCTTCACTAGCAGCCTCAAGGGCAGTGCGGTCATTTGAGCCGTCATCTACCACAATAATTTCAGCGCGAGGTTTTATTTCACGGGTGCGTTTTACCACTCGTGCTATAGAGGCTTCCTCATTATAAGCAGGGAAAACGATGCTCAATTTATCATCAGAAATCATGCGGTTGCGCTCTTTGTCCTTTCAGTTACTGTATTATAGCCGATTAATTATCCTTTAGAGTTTACCTACCTGTCAAACTGAGCTAAGAGCTTGCGCAATTACCACTATTATGATAAACTGCTTTATGGTTAGTAAACACTAACCAAACGAAAGCAAATAAAAGCAATGGAAGAATTAAAAGAGAAAAAAGAACGGTTGAGCGGGAAAGAACGGCGTGCGCTGATTCTGGCAAGAGCAAAGAAGGTTTTTGCGCATGGTAGCTACGCCGAAGCCAGTACCAGTGAACTGGCAAAAGCCAGCGAAATAAGCGAGCCTATGCTTTACAAGCATTTTGGCAGCAAAAAAGGTCTATTCCTATCGGTGCTAGACGAGTATATAGAGCGTTTTTTCAATATGTGGCAAGGGCGTTTGCACAGTCTGGAACAGGAAGACCCCTTAAACGCGCTGGCGCAAATCGGGCTTGAATATCGCAGCGCAATAAAAGCAGATCCCGAAATCCTTAAAATATTATTTCAAGCAATTGCCGAATCGGGTGATGCTGAAATCGGGCAGGCTGCACGCCGCAACAATCAAAAGCTGCGGGCTTTCATCTATGAATTGCTTGAACATGCCAAAGAGCAAGGTAAAATCGACCCTAACCTGAATCTTGAGGCTGCTACATGGGTTTATGCGAGTTTAGGCTATGCTATGCAAATTAGCCTCATGTTAAATCTGGATGACGAATTGGATGAGAACATGCTGGTAGAAATCCATCGTTTGTGGCTGAAGGCAATAAAACCTTAAGCTACTTTTTTTCGATAATTATGTTAGTTAGCACTAACAAATAAGAGGGAAATATGATCCGAAACCTTTTTAGCAAGAAATTAACCTGGTTCTTCATGATAATAGTTTTGCTGGTAGCAATGTTTAACACCTTCAGCTATCTAGGCGCATTCCTTGACCCCACCGATAACACCAAAAATTTGCCGATGGCAGTTATAAATACCGATAAAGGGCTAGAGCAGGGAGGCACAACCATAAATCTCGGTAAGCAAATTGTAGATAAGTTGCTTGCTCCCGCCGCAGACGGCAACCAAACTTATAAATGGACTGAGCTTGGTAGCCGGGACGAAGCTTTGGCAGCTTTAAATGAAAACAAATATTTTGTGGCGTTGATTATCCCGGCTGATTATTCCGCCACTCTAGCTGCACTACAAGGTGCAAACCCTGAACATGCGGCAATACTCGAAATCTTGACCAATCAAGGAGCAGGCACGCTTGGTTACTCTCAGGCGCAGGGCGCGGCAACTGCGGTGGTAAACAGCCTTTCTAAAACTACTGCTGACCAAATGCTACAGAGCTTGACCGCCGCAGGGGCTAAACTCAACCCGGCAGCAGCCGTCATACTGGGAAATCCGGTGCAAGCTAAAATTACTGCGGCAGTGCAGGTTGGTAGCCGTAGCGCACGAGGAATGTCGGCATTCTATCTAGCAATGATGCTTTCACTCGGCGCGTTTCTTGGTACTAATATCCTCGGTACGCTGATAGATCTTTTCTCGGAACACCGTCGCAAGAGTGGGCATAAAACCTCACCTATTAATATTTTCTACAGTAAAGCCATTCTTTATACTTTTATGGCTTTGGTGGTAGCCGGTGGCGTTACTCTGATGGCAGTGGTATTTCTCGATATGGATACACCTGATGGCTGGAGCGTATTGTTATTCTCGGTGTTAGGGTCGCTGGCAGTCGCAGAAATGTCCTTGTTATTCCAGATTACCTTTGGACGGCTAGGTTTGCTGGTAGGCGTGATGTTCTTTACTATTCTGGGCGTACCCGCTTCAGGTGGTCCCTATCCGGCTCAGATGGTGCCTGAATTCTGGCGTTTCCTACACGGCTGGCTGCCCATGCGCTATATGACAGATGGTTTGCGCTCGTTGCTGTTTATGAACGGCAATATGGATGCCGGTTTGGGTAAGGCAATTCTGGCGCTGGCGCTTTATGCGGTAGGTGGCTTGCTGGTAGCATGGCTCGCCAGCCATCTTATTGAGCGTCACAACGTTTGGGAAGCCGCTGATGGTTTGGTTGACCAACTGATTGAGGGTGCAGTAGAGACTAAACAGCCTGTTACAGTACAATAATACTTATTACTAAAATAGCTACATGCGAAGTATCGTGACGGATACTTCGCTTTTTTACGCTCTAGCTTTGAATAATGCGATTTAATATAGCGGTCAATTTGAGCCATGCTATAATGTTTGAACTGTCCATCAGCGATTTATCGTGGAAAGGCAACTATTAAAAGATGAAATTGGTAAGTTATGTGCTTCATACTGAAGGCATAAATCATAGAGTTGAAATGTATGCCCATCGCCAAGCAAAAGCTCAAGGTGGTGTACTGGTGGGGAATCGCGTATATGACCTTAGCCAAGTTTGTGCTTGGGCTGATGCTCGCAAGGATATGGAGTTAGTACGACGGGCAAACACTGTGCTGGAATTTTTGCATCTGCCCATTGCGCAGCAACGTTCTCTCAGCCGTATATGTCGGGAGTTGCCTGTCGCCGATATGCACAGCTTGGATTTGGGAAAAATCAGGCTGCGCGCCCCGCTAGAAGTGCCGCCAAGCCTGCGGGATTTTTATTCCTTTGAACATCACGTTAAAACCGCACGAGCAAATCGGGGGTTGGAAATGATACCAGAATGGTACAAAATCCCTGCTTTCTATTTTTCGAATCACCGTGCTATTTACGGCAATGATGAATATTTGCCTTATCCACGCGAATCCTCTGCTCTGGATTTTGAGCTAGAACTAGCCTGTGTTATCGGCAAACCCGGACGCGACGTTCCTGCCGCCAAAGCCAGTGATTACATCGGCGGCTATTTAATTATGAACGATTGGAGTGCGCGTGACTTGCAAATGGAAGAGATTAAGGTTGGCTTAGGACCTGCCAAGGGGAAAGATTTTGCCACCTCCCTCGGACCTTGCCTGATCACTCCCGATGAACTTGAAGATAAAAGGATTGGGGTAGGCGAAGAGGAACGCTTTGATTTAGTGATGAAAGCACGTTTGAACGGGCGCGAAGTTTCTCTTGGTAATTTTAAGGATATACATTACACTTTCTCGCAAATGATAGAGCGGGCTTCTCTAAATGCCTGGATCGAACCGGGTGATGTTTTGGGCAGTGGTACAGTTGGCACAGGCTGTTTGCTGGAACAAGGCGAAGAGCGAGAACGATGGTTGCAACCGGGCGATGTGGTTGAGCTTGAGATTGAAAGATTAGGGATTTTGCGTAATACAGTTGTCAGCGGTGATGTTTAAGCTAAACCGGAGAAATGTGTGTCAAGTATAGAAGATGCTTGTCGTCGAATGACAGATGCCTTTAATGAAGTAATCGCGTTGGCAGATAACGAACTGTTGCAAGTAAACCCGGATGCTCTTTACCACAACACTTCAGGCGTGGAATGGAGCATTATGCAAGTATTGGCGCACATCGCTGAGTTTATGCCCTATTGGGCGGGTGAAATTGAGAAGATATTGGTAGTGCCGGGCGTTAAATTTGGGCGTGGCATTGAGGATGAAAATCGGGTCGGCGCTATAGCCGAACATGGAAACGACTCGTTAGCGCAAATGACTGCTTCTTTGCGTGCTGCCTATGCCCGATTATTTGTTACGTTGCTTAGATTAACGGATGCCGACCTAGATAAGAGCGGCATCCATGTTGTTCAGGGTGATAAGACAATTGCCTCAATTATTCATCATACAATCATCGGGCATTTAACCGGGCATCTCAACCAGATTCGCCAAACACTAGAACTGGTGGAATAGCCCGGTTCAGTAATATCTCTCTAATAACTAATACCGTATCGCCAGAAGAAGTAATGTCTTCCGATATTGCCCCACTCTACCTTGAAGGCTGCCGGGTTAGTGGGGGTGTAGGTTAGCACGCGCCTTTCAAAGGCTTGTACCAGCACATCCTTAACCTGTCCCGCCACTTTTACCTTTGCCCAATAGGCTTCGGTTATAGGCAAGCCCGGCGCTTCATAATAGGGATTAAACAGCTTGCCGATTACGGGGCTGCCGTTTACCCAGATACGTTGAGTTGGGTCGTTCAGGAAGTCCCAGAAGGGCTTTGCAATAGTGTGTTTGGTAAGCGGTTCGTAGTATCCGCCCACTACCCCGCGTGAGTCGCCTTGCCCCAGATTGCCGCTTGAATCGATAGTTTCGGTAACTGCTGTGCCAACCGCTTTGGCAGCATCAGCACGTCGCCCGTTCAAACTGGCATACTTTGGACCCAATGTATCATCTTGATCGCCTGCTACCGGCACATTAGCCGGCTGGCATTGCGAAAACTGAAGCGGGTCATCGAGGATATCGCCCAATTGCATCTTCCCGGTGATAAGTTCAACCGTTAAGAGTCCATTGGTCACATAGCCAGTGGCTAGAGGGTTGCTGCTGGCGCGTGTAATTTCCATGCGACTCTTGTCGAAATAGACAACTTGGCGTTGTTTGGTGTTTTGGGTGTTTCCGTCCAGCGCCTGATAATAATACTCGCTGCCGCTGGCGAAAGGTTTATCGCCCCAAACATAGCTGCGCGCCCCTACTGCATAAAAATCGTAGCGTTTCCAGAAGTTTTGGAACCAATCATTGGGGAAAGCGGTATTAGGCGATACGGTTGTAGGACGCGCTCCACATTGTACCGGGCTTGGGTTAGTGCCGGTGCTAGAACCCGGTAAGGCTTTGCCGGAGTGCTCCAGAAATACCATATCATCGTTTATATTAACCGTCAGATTCCCGTCATTGGCGGCAATTAAGCTTGAATTGCCAGAGCGATCATATAGCGTACCGACTGCATCGTTGGTGGGCAGCGTTACCGTTCCGCTACCGTTATCAACCCACATTACATCAATGTTTTTACCGTTGCGCTCAAAGCGATAACCATAGCCTCGCGCGCCCCCGGCGGCATACACATCATCAATATAAACTGAGCCGCTCCACTTTGCACCGTTTGGTCGGCTTATGAGTTGGATTGAGTCGAATTTGATTGGATAACGAATTTGGCTGGAAGGCGGCGTATTTGGTGCGGTTTCGCCTGATAGCCACGCTTCTCGGCGTTGCCAGCCCGTACCACCCGCGCTACCTACATCATAATAGAATAGGGTATTGTTAGCATCCCTTATCAGGACACGCACGTCTGCGCCTTTGTTATCTCCATATATCCAAAAGCCAACCTTAGTTGGTTGTCCGTCTATCGGCACTTGCCTTCCCACCTGTATATAGTTCGAGGCATCCCCGTTGAAAGCGTAGTCGATGCGTAAGGAAGTTGCACCGCTATGCGCTTGGTCGCCACTCAGATATGTATTGATAGTGCTAGGCGCGTTAGCATAACTGCTGAAGTTATTTGCCCCATTAAAACTATCAATTGCAACTTTGCCGGCATCAAAAGTCTCGAAACGCTCTTTGAAAGTTGCGCCGTTGAGTCGCGTAATCAGGTTTTTGTAAACGACATAGGCGGGTTTGGGCGTTACCCAGTCGTTGCGCACAATGCCATAGCCATCCTGAAGATTGACTCCATCATCCCGGAACTGATAGATAAACATTTTTTGCAAGGCGCTAGCCAAACCTTCTACACTAGCGCGGGCAATGTAATTAGCCTGTCGGTTCTCATCTACCGAAGTAGGTCCGCGGGTATCCCAACCGAACTCGGTTGCCCAAACAGGTTTGCCGACGCGCGCGGCAAAAGCTTCAAAGTAAGCTAATTGGGTATCAGACCAGTATTTACTTTCGGGGCTAGCAGGGAAATTTACATAGGGATGTACTCCCAGAATATCAAACTTACCGCTGCCGCCGCGTGCTATAACTTCTTCCAAGAAAGGCACATCAAAACCGCTGATTCCCCCCGTTACTACCTGCAAACCACCATCAATACCTTTTATAGTATCGTAGGAAACCTGCAAGAGTTGGGCGTAATTCTGCGCCCGTTGATTAAAATCGGCAATGTTAAAGTATTTCGTATCACTGGGTTCGTTCCAAATTTCCCAATAGCGCACTCGGTCTTTGTAACGGTTGACGACAGTAGCTACATAGGTTCGCCAAGCATTGATGTCAGGCATAGAGTAGTTAGGCTGCGCCCTGCCACCACCGCTGCGGTCAACGTTATAGGACAATAAGCCTAAAACATTCAAGCCTCGCTCGGTCGATTTATTCACCGCTTCATCGGTGAAACCCCAATCCCATCTGCCGGAATAGGGTTCAACCATATCCCAGCGCAGTTCCTCTCGATTCCAGCCTGCGCCGGTACTGCTGGCGGCATTCAGCGGCTTTTCAAAGCTGCCAGAAATGCCGTAACGTGCCGCTGACTGAACGTTTAAACCAAATGGAGAGTTTGCGCCTTGCCCGATGGTAAAATTCGGTACATGCGAACCCATACTTTCAGCCGCAAGCGCTTCAATTCCCCCAACAAAAAGACTTATTATTAGGTTCAATACTACAATTAGGCTGCTAACAACTGCTAACTTTTTTTTCATGAGGTTGTTTCTCCACTAAGCCAGTTATGAAGTCATCCATTTTTCAGCTCCAACTTCCTTTAGAAGTTTGGCAAGGCTTTCAACATAGACTAATTCTCTGTTACCATTAACGATCACAACCTGGTCATTCATTTCGAAAGCGCTGCTTTCAAGGCATAACGCCGGAAGGACATGTGCTGTTCCTTTCCGCCAAAATACTACTTCGCCAGCCTTTGTTGAGGAAATTGGGGTGGATACACGTGCTACCTGCCCATGTAATGTTTGAGGGGTTAAATCATCTTTTTCATCGCGCAGTAGGAAAAAAAGCGCGATAATAAAACTTATAGTGCCGGAAAGCAAAGCGCCGGGTATGCTCCACCAGTCTTCTACACCGGCAAGCATGCCAACAAAGCCGCCTACTCCAAACCAGATTAGCGCGACAATCAGCGCTTCCATCCTTGCATTGCCCCCCTCAGCAGGTCGAGGTAAGGTTGTACCCCCTGTTAGCCAGTCTGCTACAGTTAATACAATACCAAAGATGAAACTTCCTAGATAAATGTACCCAAACATATCCATAGACTAATAACGCCCTTTCAGCAAAAGTGGGGGCGAAAATAGCTTACAAGATATTTAGGGCATTGTAAAGCTAAAATGAAGAATCGGTATAAATATAGTTGGATGCGTTTTCTAACACTTCTAGGAGTTGATTATTGGTAAAGGGTTTTTGGAGTACTCCCTTGCTACCATTTAACGGTACACATTCTCCGCTAACGGTAACTATGTAGAGATTGGGATTCCATTCCCTCAATTGTTCTACAATCGAGTCACCGCTGAGACCGGGCAATCTTTTATCTACAAAGACTAGTTGGGGGAGTTCGCGCTGGAAAATGTCGAAAGCAGCTTTTCCATTTGAAGCAGTAAATGGTTCATACCCCATAAATTTCAGGCTGGTTGAAACAAGCTCACGTATTATGGGATCGTCATCGATAACCAATACCTTAATTAATTCACTCATCTTTTTTTTATCGCTTTCTATAGCGATAACCCCTTATTGAATATTATACATATTAGATCAAGCAGTGCAGTATCAATATTTGATCATTGATATTACCTTTATAAACGCAGAAAAATAGGGATTTTACGATTTTACTGAAACGAAATGGTATATCATGTCGTTAACCTATTTGAAAGGATAAAAGTTGGTAGCAAGGTTACAGACCTGTGAAGATAAAATAGAACGTTCTGACGATGAATTGGCGCGAGCGGCTGCTTCCGGCGATTCGGCGGCATTCGAAGAATTAGTGGAACGCTACACCGAGCCATTGTTTAAAGTTGCCTTACGTTTTTTCAACGACCCTGATGAAGCCAGTGATATTTTGCAGCAAGTGCTATTAAAGGTCTTTATCGGTTTGCCAAAAGTAAATGGGCAACTCTCTGTTAGACCGTGGCTCTTCAAAATTGCTCGTAATGTTTGCCTCGATGTACTGAAACACAAGCGTCGGCATCCTGCCACTCGTTTTACTCAACTCGAAGCGCTGGTGGAAGATTGGCAAGAACAACAAGAGGGTAATTCTCCCTTACCGGATGAAGTAATTGAGCGGCAAGAGACCCAATTGCTGGTAAGAAAAGCAATTGCACAGCTTCCGGTTCGCTATCGTGAGGTAGTGGCTTTACGTTCGGCTACCGACCTAACTTTCGGTGAAATCGGTCAGGCTTTGGGGATGCCTGAGAATACGGTGAAGACTTATTTTCACCGTGCCAAGTTTTTGTTGCGGAAGATTTTGCAAGATGAGGTTTAGATGTTGAACAATAATTACGGGGACTTAATCACCGGTCAGGCTATGGAAGATATTGATAGGCTTCTTAATTCTTTGAGGGACAGTGATCCGCCTGTGCCTCGTGCTCGTACTATGGCTTATGTGCGTTCATTTAGCCGCCCTAATCGTTCGGCGGCGAGGTTTAGTTTTTCAGGACTTGGCATGGGCTTGCGCTTGGGAATACCCATTGGGGCTGCTGCTACAATCGCCTTGTTGATTCTAGCGTTGAATGTGGTAACGGGAACACCGATTGCTCCGGTGCAGTTTGATACCGCTCTTACTGCTTTACCGGTTGCTCCGGCAAGTGTAACGCTGGCAAATCAGTCACAATCCATTGCCGCGCCTGAGCATATGGATAAGCTGCATATGAATCTCGTGGCTACAGCTTCAACTAGGCTGGTAAATTATCCTTCGCCTGTACTGACTCCGGCAGGTGTGAACAATAACCCTTAACTTTTTATAGCTCAGTTTAAGCTCCCTTACCATAATGATAAGGGAGCTTTTTTGTTGGCTAAATCGCAAAACTTTCGGGGGTTTCCCAATCCATTACGCGCTCCACTATATTGGCAGCATGCGCGGTGGGTGTTCCGGTATTTAATTCTTCTTCGATTTCGGCTACTTCTTCTTCATCTACAAAGAATGAAAGTTGCACCGGCTTGGTACTAAGCTTTTCCGCCTGTCGAAGTTTGCTCTCATCCACTTTGATTATTTCGCCGTCTTTCCATTCGAACATAGGAGAATTTTTCTTACCGATTTTAAGAGGGGCGCTGGTTCGCATTAGATCTTCAGGATGGATGCCTTTCTGGTGGGCAAACTTTTGAAGGCTGTAGCAATGTTTCAGGAAAGAGCATGTACCGCATTTGTACATATTTGAGGCAAGGGGATAGCGTTCTTTTTGGATGTCGCGCCCGATACTAAAAATGCGTTCGCGTAGTACGCGCCTTTCGCCTTCCCCGCGCAGGGTTGGCGTATGTGAACCATCGCGTACATTTTCTATCGCGAAACGCCGTTCGTGGAAGGGAAACATCATCTCCACCGCTAGGTCATAGCAACTGAACTGGGTGTCGATGGCAACCGCCGCAGAACTGGTGGGTTTGTAACCGGATTTATAATCCACAATAAGTAACGAGCCGTCTTTGCTCTCGCGAATAGCCTTACCCAACTCTTCAGGCTTAAAACTGGCGGGAGCATTGGAATCTTTAAGTTCTAAGCGGTCAATATAACCTTGCAAGGCATAGCCCCGCCCATTTTTCTCGTTGGTGAGGCTCACCATGAAGAATTGCTCAACCATCACATGGGAAAAGGGTACAGTCTGGTTTCGCTCGAAAAAATCGATGCAAACTTTATAGCCTGCCCCAAGCAGCTTTTCTTTCTCGTCCGGGCTACGCCATAGCATCGGCGGCTTGCGCTTGCCACGCTCGGTTTTTGGCTGCGAATCAATGCTAAACCATTTACCCCTAAAAACATTGGCAAAGTTTGAAGCGCTTATATACATTTTGGCATCGGGATTTTTGCGTTTGAAAAACTCTTCAAACATGCTGTGTAGCACCGTGCCAAACTCAAGCGCAGGTATTCGAGGTAGTTCCTCTGGTTTTTCGTGATAATTAAACCAGAACCGCGTTCCGCAGTCTTGGTAAATTTTCATCATGGAGTCGCTGAGAATCAAGCGTCCATCTTTGGTATACTTCATGCCGTCCCCGTAAAATCAAGCAGCAGTATGCAGGTTTGATTAGCAGATTGCCGGGCGCGGTTGGAACCGCACCAGCGGGTGAGCCGAATAAATGTTTGTATAGTATAGCTATACTAGCACAACTGTTTTTAACTGACAAGGGTTTTTAAACTATAGCTTTACATATTATTTTTCCTAATCCAAAGGAGATAAATTATATGCCGACAGTCATCGAAGAATTTGATAGTCTAGCCCTCAAAGGTAATCCTCTAGGCGACCCTTCTACCCGCAAAATCCCCGTGTATCTGCCGCCTTCCTACTTTGTTGAACCCTCACACCGTTTTCCGGTGGTTTATTTGCTACATGGCTTTACCGGGAATAGTGAGATGTGGCTGAATGTCAATTCTTTCTATACGCCCACCGTACCTCAGCGTTTTGAAAAGCTCATCAAGGAAAATGCTCTAGGTGAAATGATTCTGGTATTTCCCGATGGCTATACCCGGTTAGGTGGCAGTCAGTATTTAAATTCGATAGCTACCGGAAATTATGAAGATTACTTGATAAATGACCTTATCCCTTTCATTGATGATAAATACCGTACTAGCGGTAATCGAGAAGGGCGTGGGATAGTGGGTAAATCCAGCGGTGGTTATGGTGCGATGCAGTTGGCGATGCGTCACCCCGAAACATTTGCAGCAGTTGGCTCACATGCAGGCGATATGTATTTTGAGCTATGCTACAAGCCCGATTTCCCGAAAACGGTAAACGCGCTTGCCCGGTACTTGTCAGAAGCCGACCCTGTAGCCGCTTTTCTCACCGCTTTTGAAAAAGCCGAGGTGAAAAGAGATATTGATGCTATCAATATGATCGCTATGTCTGCCTGTTATTCGCCCCGTTTGGGTGGAGGCTTTGATCTACCCTTTGATTTGTACACCGGAGAATTGCTGCCGGAAGTCTGGGCGCGTTGGCTTGCGTTTGATCCGGTTCAAATGCTGGAAAACATCACTTATGCTGCCGCGCTCCGGCATTTCAAGCTGATCTATCTGGATGCCGGAACTAAAGATGAGTTTAACCTACATTTGGGAGCGCGTATCTTTGTAAAACGCTTACAGCAATTGGGAATTGCGCACCATCACGAGGAATTTGAGGCAGGGCATATGAATATAAACTATCGCTATGACGTGTCGCTCACGCATATTTGGAATGCCCTAAAAGACTCAATTTAGCTATACTAATCCTACATTAGCGGTGTTTTACCAAATATCTACCTTATCGTTGTAGGACATAAAAACTATAGGAAAAAACATTATAAAAGGGTTCATGATTAGCACAAAGGACGGGCATTAAGAATACTATTGTGTTATGATTTATTTAAATAAAGGCTTTGTTAAGCCATACGGGGGATGTGAAAATGATTTAAACACCCTCCAAGTGACTTTTACAACAGAAAAGTTGCATAGGTAAAATTCAATGAAAAACTTAGATATTAAAAAACTACAAGGAGGTAGCTGGTAAAAATGACTGTACTAGATACCCGTCCCGGGAGCCAATACGATAGTTCTGGTCATCCCGAAGTGGTAAATGATTTCTCGATAGTGATTGCTACAGTAAACGGTTCAGGTAGCCAGACTGCCAATAACACTATTATCCGTTCGATTTTCAAAATGGGCATACCGGTAAACGGTAAAAATATCTTCCCTTCCAATATTTCCGGTTTACCTACATGGTACACAGTTAGAGTCAGCAAAGATGGTTACGTTGCGCGGCGACAAGAAACTGAAATTCTTGTGGCATTCAACCTGCAAACCGCCGATGCAGACCTTCAATCGTTGAAAGAGGGTGGAGCTTGTTTCTATCCTGATGATTATAAATTCATGAATCCGCGCAAAGATGTAGTCTATTACCCTTTACCGGTTAAGCAACTGGTAAAAGAATCCGGCGCTGATACTAAGTTAAAAGATTATATTGCCAATATGGTTTATGTGGGTGGACTTGCAGAGATTCTAGGCATTGATTTAGCCAAAATAAAAGAAGCGTTGGTTAAGCACTTCAATGGTAAAGCAAAGCCGGTAGAATTAAACTATGGCGTGGTTTCGAAAGCGGCTGAATATGTTCGCCAAAACTTGCCAAAAAAAGACATCTACAGGGTTGCACCGCTCGATCTTACGCATGGCAAAATTCTAATTGAGGGTAATACCGCTGCCGGTTTAGGCGCAATATTCGGGGGTGTATCGCTGGTTTCGTGGTATCCAATTACTCCTTCCACCAGCGTTGTTGATACCATAAACGAATATTTGCATGAGTTGCGTACCGACCCTGCTTCTGGAAAATTGACTTGTGCTGTGGTGCAGGCAGAGGACGAAATAGCGGCTATCGGTATGTTGGTAGGGGCTGGCTGGGCAGGCTGTCGGGCGATGACTGCTACCAGCGGTCCCGGTATTTCCCTTATGACCGAATTTGCCGGCTTGGCTTACTTTGCCGAAGTGCCGCTTGTTATCTGGGATATTATGCGAATGGGACCCAGCACGGGCTTGCCGACTCGCACTTCTCAGGGCGATATATTGACTGCCTATTTTCTGGGGCATGGCGATACCCGTCATGTTTGCTTGTTGCCGGGCAATATGCAGGAATGTTTTGAGTTCGGTACTACCTCTTTTGACCTTGCAGAACATCTCCAAACGCCCGTATTTGTCTTGAGCGACCTTGATTTTGGTATGAATCTTTGGATGACCGAACCGTTCCAATACCCGGAAAAGCCGCTTGATCGTGGCAAAGTGTTATCAGAAGAAGACCTCAAACGGCTAGGCTCTTTCAAACGCTATGCCGATCTTGAAGGTGATGGGGTAGGTTGGCGAACCTTACCCGGCAATCCGCATCCGATGTCAGCTTACTTCTCGCGAGGTACGGGACATAATGCGGAGGCTGCTTACAGCGAACGCCCTGACGATTGGGAAGAAAACCTTGATCGCCTTGCCCGTAAACATGATACTGCCCGCACTTTGGTACCTCCGCCAGTTGTCCAAACTCGTGCAGGCGCAAATATTGGCGTTATTGCTTATGGTTCAAGCGACCCGGCAATAGTGGAAGCCTGTGATTTGCTGGAAGCAAAGGGAGTTGCAATCGATTATTTGCGATTACGCGCTTTGCCGCTTGAGGAAATTACCAGTAAGTTTATTGAAGAGCACGAGATTTTGTTTGTAGTCGAAATGAATTACGATGGGCAGATGCACAAATTGTTACAAATCCATTCACCTGAAAATGCTGCTCGTCTGAAATCCATAGCGCATTGCGATGGGTTGTCCTTGACTGCCCAATTTATTACTGAAAAGGTGATGAGCGTTTTACAGTAAAAATATTTCAAGCGCTTTAAATTTGTATCTTAGATAGAGGACATAGATTATGACAGCAGCAGTAAAAGAACCCGGCGCGGGTGGCGCTAAACTAAACCTTCTTGGTTTTGATCGTACCGAATATAAGGGGAAACCTTCGACCCTTTGCTCTGGTTGCGGTCATGATTCGATTGCCAGCCAGATTATTGCGGTGGCATGGGAACTATCACTTGAACCGCATCGGGTCATTAAAACCAGCGGGATCGGTTGCTCCAGCAAATCCCCCGCTTACTTCTTGAACCGTTCTCACGGGTTTAACTCCCTGCACGGGCGTATGCCTTCTCTGACTACGGGCGCGGTTCTGGCAAATAAAGATTTGCAGGCTATCAGTGTCAGCGGCGACGGTGATACCGGTAGCATCGGGCTTGGACAGTACAAACATCTGTTGCGCCGGAACGTACCGATGGTTTATATCATTGAGAATAACGGCGTATATGGTCTTACCAAAGGGCAGTTCTCGGCAACTGCCGATGAAGGTCAGAAGCTGAAATATGCCGGTGTCAATGAATTACCGCCCATTGACCTGTGTCTTGAGGCAATAGCATCAGGGTGTGGCTTTGTAGCGCGTTCCTTTGCGGGCGATGCCAAGCAAGTACGCGAGTTGCTTAAAGCTGCGCTTAGCTATAAAGGTGGCACAGCGGTGCTGGATATTATAAGCCCCTGCATTACCTTCAATAATCATGAAGAATCTACCAAAAGCTATAGCTATGGCAAGGCTAATGAAGAACGGTTGCACGACATTAGCTTTATAGAGCCACAGGGCGAAATTGTGGTAGATTATGAAGAGGGGACAGCTAGAGAAGTTCGTATGCACGATGGTTCTACCATTGTACTCCGAAAGCTTGGTGATGATTACAACCCGCAAGATCGAAACGCTGCCATTAGCAAGCTAGATGAAGCGCAAGCTAAGCAGGAATTTATTACCGGGCTACTCTACATTAACGAAGGTCGTAAGCGTATTCATGAGGCGCTTCACATTGTAGATACACCGTTAGCAGAGCTTAACGAAGCGCAATTGCGACCACCACGCGAGGCTCTTGATAAGATAATGGCAGATATGAACTAATACTGCTTATCAAAAACCCCCGTCCGGGTAAAGGATGGGGGTTTTTGATTTGGACAGACACCCAAACGCGCTATTATTCCGCTATTGGTGTTTGCCCTACTTTGGGGTGTTGGCTCTGGCGATATTCCCGGAGAAGAGTTCTCAATTCCTTGAGAGTAATGTCCCCTTTTTGTACTTTAACCAGCAAGGCTTCAAGCTTCTGCTTATTATCCTGCAATTTGGTCAGTAACTTCTGAAGTTTGTCTTTCTGAGCATCGGTTGTTGCCTTGGAAAGTTTATCTGTTACCGTAGTAATCCGTGTATTTAATTTATCCAGCCGTTCGTTTAGACGGGTAACAACCTTATCCTTGATTTTACTAACGTCCGGCTTCGGGGCGTTGCTGGTTTGCAACTGGCTGGTTTGAACTGCCACAGTTTGCATAGTATTGTCGGTGGGGGCAGCAAATGCTTGCACAGGTCCCAGCGCAACACTACCGGCTAACAGTAGGGATGCAATTCCAAGTCCTAAACGTTGTTTCAAAGATGTAAGTTTCATAATTCTTGTGACCTCCGCGTATTTTTGAAAACTTCTTTTGGATTGCCAATCGCTCTATCCACTCTTATCTTAGCCTTGCAATGTAATCGCTATATTTGGGGAATGTAAAAAACTGCCATATAAAATTGAAGGGGGTAGCCTTGAATTTGCCTACTAGCCTACTAGAAAATAGTGTATTAATGCCTTTGCAATAGCCAAAAGACGCTTTACTAGACGCTTTGTCTTGTAAAATCAATGTAAAAACCCCGACAATAAAAAGGCGGGCATTACACCCGCACTTTACATAATATTCTATAATAGAATAGTTGCTCGGTAGTTACTCTATCATTAGATACATGATATTTTCGTGACCTTCGCGTAACACTGTAATAGTTGGTTGCTTAAAGTTAGCGGCGGCTATTCGTTTAAGCGCGGCAGCTAAATCTTCGATCCCTTCTATAGCTTGACCTTCCATTGCGGTAATGATGTCGCCCTCGCGCAACCCGGATTTTTCAGCCAAAGAAGCTAGCTGAACTTTGCCCACCAGCGCTCCTTTACTGGCAGGTTTGCCCAGCGACTCTAATACTTTTGCCGCATCCGCTACCTGTGCGCCTAGTTTCAGGCTGTTTCCCTTTGATTGTCGCAACCGAGTAATGGCTTTACGCAACGCGGGTTGGTCAAAACCAATAATCACTTCGTTATTGATTATTGTGACGGGAACGCCCATTTGCTTACTACGATTTACCATTTCTTGGGCGGCGGCTTGGTCAAGCCCCACGTTTTTCTCGCTATAACTTACCTGCTCGCGTGAAAGAAACTCTTTCACTGTTCGGCAGTACGGTCAAGTGTTGGTGGAATAGACAATTGCATCTGCCATAATCAAGCCTCCTAATCAGGTAAAGAATCTATCGCTTTTTGCAGTAGAGTTTTGGCATTTTTCGCCATATCTGCCAACGCCGGAATATCTGACATTTTCATGATGGCTTCTGGATCCATTATTTTTACCACACTGCCACCCTCATCTTCGTACACAATTACATTGCAGGGCAGTAATAAGCCAACATCAAGTTCGGCGGTAATCGCTTGGTGCGCCAATGGTGGGTTACACGCGCCCAGAATTGTATAGGGTCGGAAATCAACTCCCCGCTTTTCTTTAAGAGTTTTTTTCATGTCAATCTCAGTTAATATCCCAAAGCCTTGCTCTTTAAGCGCTGCTTTGGTTTGTTCTATGGCTTCGAGATAGGGTAAGGGAATTTTTTTGCCAAATCCGTAAGCGTTATTTTGCATAAAATCCTTCGCTTTCTATGTAGAGTTATTGCCAGCGCAAAAGGCTGAAGTGTACAGTTGTACCTTTACCCGGTTCACTTTCAATCCAGATGTCGCCACCTTGCGCTTGAATCAGATATTTTGCAATAGTTAGCCCAATACCACTGCCGCTACTCGCCCCGCGTGAGCGGGATTTATCGGCGCGGTAAAAGCGTTCAAATACATGTTTTAAGTGTTCTTGTGAAATTCCGCCGCCATTATCTTCTACTTTGAATTCGACTCCATCAGACATATTGTTAGCATGTAACTTGACATAACCATCTTTTTCAGTATAGCGCAAGGCGTTGGAAAGCAAGTTTATCAAAACTTGTTCAATCCGGTCACGATCTCCTTTAATTGCGGAGGCTTTAGCGGCTGCCGGGTCTATTTCTAACCTGACTCCTTTAAATTCAAACTGCGGACTGACCTTCGCGATGACTTCGTTAAGCACCTCAAGGGGTAACTGTTTTTCCAGATTAAGCTTTAGCATGCCAGATTCAACCCGCGACAATTCGCTTAATTCTTCGGAAAGGCGATGCAAGCGGCGTGCTTCACGTTGCACTATTCCAAAAGTAACAGGGGTAGGTTCAAGCACCCCGTCAATTAACCCTTCCATATGTCCTTCAATGGCAGTAAGCGGTGTGCGGAGTTCATGAGCAAGATCGGCAATGAGTTCCCTTCGCCTGCTTTCGTTCTCTTGCAGAGTTTCTGCCATCTGGTTAAAACAATATGCCAAATCAGACATTTCTTTGATCGCCGGAGCGCGTACTCGCTCACTATACTTTCCTGACGCGATTCGGGTAGCGGCAATTCCAAGCGCTCGTAGCGGTTGCGAAAGGCGGCTACTCATTACCAGCGAAATCACTAACGCAGTAATCAAGGAAGCGAAGGCGGCTATAATCAGGGAATTTCTGACACCGTTGTTGAAGGCGCTATTAAGGCTTTCAATACTGGCAGCGTTGTTGCCCTTCTCGGCAAGGATGCTGCGAATATCTGCTTGGAAGAAGGTGCTGGATATCAGACTGGCGGCAATAAACAGCGTAAATACCCCCACCACGATTATGGATAGATATGAAATAAGCAGGCGGGTGCGGAGAGAATTCATTTTCCTGCCTCCGCCTCAAAACGATAACCCACTCCCCATACTGTTTTTATGGGTTGCCCCCCACTTGCCAGTTCTATTTTTTTTCGTAGTTGCCCGATGTGTACATCTACCACCCGTTCATCGCCGAAATAATCGTGACTCCAAACTGCTTCGAGCAATTGTTCCCGGCTAAAAACCCTACTGGGCATTTCAGTAAGGGTTGCCAGTAAATCAAATTCAGTTCGGGTTAAATCCAGCAATTGATCCTTGACCCAAACTTTGCGGGAACTGATTTCCAGAGAGAGCGTTCCAAGTATATTGCGATTGGATGTAACGGGAGAGGGGTCTTGGCGATACCGCCTTAGAGCGGCTTTAATTCGTGCAACCAGTTCACGGGGTGAGAAGGGTTTGGTTACATAATCGTCTGCACCCATCGTAAGACCAATGATACGATCTATTTCTTCGGTACGCGCAGTAAGCATCAAAATATAAACGTCCGATTCAGCCCGCAGCAAGTGACAAATTTCCAAACCATCGATTCCGGGCAACATTAAGTCTAGCACAATCAAGTCGGGTTTAATGCGCCGTGCCGTTTCCAAGCCGCTTTGACCATCGGTAGCTACTGCAACATTATAATCTTCTCGTTCTAAATAGCCTTTTACTAAGCTCCAGATGCTCTCTTCGTCTTCTATTATGAGTATTTTCGGTGTGGTAGTTTCCGCCATATCTTCGCCCCGCTTATTCTATTTTAGTTACGGTAATACTGTAACTGACCGATTCTACTACTAATAGTGTACTCTTAAGGCGGCGAAGATAATAGAGTTTGGATAACTCCCCGCTTTGTCCAAAATCGGGTTTAAATGGTTGTAATTTATTCTAAAGGCAGTCCGGCACGCATCCAACCGATTATGCCACCTTTGATATTGCCTATTCTGGTAAATCCTTGGTTGCATAGCAAATTTGCGGCATGGCTACTCCGGCTTCCACTGCGGCAAACCACAATAATTTCACGATCTTTAGCGCCGATTACATTTATCTTGCTGTTGATTTGGCTCAAAGGTATTAGCTTGCTGCCTTTGATATGTCCCTGAGCATACTCGTAATTTTCGCGCACATCAATTATTAATGGCTTCTGGTTTTTAATACGCTGGTCAACTTCTTGTGGGGTAATATTTTCGTAGGGTAGTGTCTTTGATCCGAAAAGCTTGAACATTATGTTATCTCCATATATAAGTTTGAATTTACTGAAATTATCTTAACAAAAAGGTTTGAAGAATTATTATTGTAAATATGAAGAAAGTTTGAAGAATTCAACCTAATTTGCAGGCAGGTAATTTTAGGTAAAAGAAAAGCCTTGTTCTTGTGATAGAACAAGGCTTAAATCCAGAAGTTGTTTTTATTTGATAACGGATCGCAACGCTAACGGTGCGTAACCTGCTGAAACGTCAACAACTTTAAGAAAATTAATTGCTTCAGTAGGGCAAACATCTACACACATACCACAACGGATACAGCGTTTTTCATCCAATAGCATACCGCTGTAATCTTTTTCTTCTTCTCGTTTCAGTTGTGGTATAACTTCCTGATTATTACCTTCTAAATCTTGTGCGGGTATCATGTAGAGCACATCGTATGGGCATGCTTCTACACACAATCCACAAAGAATACAAAGATCAGGATTGATGTTAATATTATGTTGGCAAAGCAAACAACGTGAGGCTTCGACAGCGCCCTGCTCTTTGGTAAGCCCTACCTCTACTTCTTCATATGGGTGTTTTCTGCGAGTCGCTACCGAAAGCAAATCCATATGCTGGCGAGGTACGCCATCATAACCAGTTTTGAAGAGCGGACGTTTAGCGTTGAACACCTCGATTTTCTGTATCGGCACCTTATTGGTTTTAAGGTACTGATCAATTTTTATCGCAACGTCGTGTCCTTCGCCCATGGCGTGGACTACATCGTTTGCGCCGGTAAAGAAGTCACCGGCTATGAACAAGCGCGGTACGCTCGTCATATAGGTTTTTCTATCGCGCTCGAACCACTCTCCGCCCTTGGCGTATAGCAGTTCAGGGTATTTGGTGTTGCGTTTAGGACCGCGCAAATCGCTCGCCCATGAAGGGTCAACGTCCTGACCGAAGGCAACTACTACCATGTCGCACTCATAGATAAACTCGCTGCCTTCAACAGGTACGGCTTTGCGCCTTCCGTCTGCGCCGGGTTCGCTCATTTTCATGCGAACCATTTCGATGCCTTTTAGCGAACCATCTGCGTTTGACACAATACTTTTTGAAGAAACCAACGTCTTGATTTCAATACCTTCCGGTTCCATCAAGCTAATTTCTTCTTCAGTTGCACTCATTTCTTCTAGAGTACGGCGATACAACATAGATACTTTTTTGGCGCCAAGCCGTACTGCTGAACGGACACAGTCAACTGCTGTAAACCCACCACCCAACACGCCGACTCGATTACCAACATCAGTTTTTACTCCGCGGTTGTAATCCAGCATGAATTTCAAGCCGGGTATAACTTTGGGATGGTCTGCGCCCGGAACAGGTTTGTTATCCCAAGTCGCAGGGGGTTTTTCCTTATATGTACCGGCTGCCATCAAGACCGCATCGTATTGATCAAGCAGGTCGCCTAGCATAACATCTCTACCGATATAGGTATTGAGTTTGCATTCTACGCCAAGCGCCAGCACATTGGTTTCGATTTCATTATCGGTAACATCGCGCGGCAGACGATAGTCAGGAATACCTGCCCACATTTGACCGCCCAATTTCTCTAATGCCTCGTAAATCATCACTGAATGCCCGGCTTCGGCAAGGTCTCGCGCTGCCACTAACCCAGTAGGTCCACCACCTACGATAGCTATTTTGGTAGGTAGCGTACCGGCTTTTTTGGTAAGTTTTGTCGCATCTTTGAAACCGTTATCGGCAGCTACACGTTTCAAGTCACGTATGCCGATTGGTTCATCAATTAGACAGCGGCGGCAAATCTCTTCGCAGGGGTGCGTGCAAATACGACCCATTACGCCTACCAGCACATTACTATGCCGATTTATTTCGTAAGCTTCGCCATACTTGCCTTGCGAGATTTTATCAATATATTCGGGTACATTGGTATCTACCGGACAATTAAACTGGCAGTTTACATTTTTCTTCAACCAGGCACTATCCCCGGCTGCAACTTCAAACTTTGTGCTCATGGCTACTTCCTCTACTCTAGTGATACCATTTATGGGTTAGCCCCATTTATTTGCGGGTTTTAATCCTCAAAGAGGGTCAATATCCCAACTTCCCCTTGCGGGATAACAGATTAGAGTGGTAACAGTCTATTCGGTATAGCCCTCTTTACGAGTATACCATATCGGCACACGGTTAAGCCGTTTGGCGCCGGATATAGTCACGTCAGGGCGGTTTGTCAATACTTCCTTAGACTTACCAGCCACATCTACGGTGGTTTTCACCGGAGAGAGATAGATAGTACGCGGCTCTGAAGGGCATACACTTGCACAACGCCCACAACCGGTACATCTGGTCTGATCGATTGCATAAACATAAACTTCTTCAGGATAACGCGCAACCGCCAGAATTTCGCTTTCAAAGATTGCTTTGGGAAGCGTTGGGCACACATCAATGCAGTTAGTGCAACCAATGCACTTACTTTCATCAATAGTGTATCGAGTCTTTTTGGGGACGAACGCCAGCAGCCTGATGTCCGTTCCTACATAATGGTTGAAGTATTTCTTCTTGGAAGCCATATCTCTAATCCTTCTGATTGAGGGCTTAACTTTCCAGAGTCAGGCTTGTAGCAGTTAAGTGGAACACATGAACAGCGGGCTGAAATGCACCCTTGTTAAATTCTAACAAGTTTGAACTGAACTGTCTGTAGTCACTGCTACGCGCGTTTTTGGCTTTGCAAAGCCATAAACCCTTATTCTATTGTATAGGTAGCCTAACCCAAAGCTCGATTTATACTAAATCCAAAACTTACTTAAGTGAGCGCAACCTTTTTTAAGTGTGTGTTATAATTGGTTTGCATAATAAATGATAACAGGTTGGGCTGGGAATTAAAAGCAAGAAGAACATTTATAACCAATTTATCACGTAATGCTTATCATATCTGCAAAATACCTTTCATATTTTCATATTAAAAGGTTGAACCTAAGATGAAAAAGCTGCTGATTCTGGGCGCTGGCTATGGAGGATTGCCTCTAGCGCAAAGCCTAGCTGATTTGCAACGTAGCCATGCTCAATGGGAAATCACCTTGATTGACCAGAGAGATTATCACTTAATACAAGTACGGGTTCATGAGGTTGCTGCGAATAGTATTCCTGCCGATAAAGTAAAAATCCCAATCTCCGAACTTATAGAGGGACGAAACGTTACATTTGTTCAAGCGCTAGTGCTTAATATCGACCCGGTGGGGAAGAAGGTTACTACCTCCAAAGGAACATTTGATTTTGACCGTCTGGTACTGGCGTTAGGTTCAGTAACCTCCTTTAATGGTATTCCCGGTATGTGCGAGTATGCTATTCCTATGAAGTACCTAGAAGATGCGATTACGTTTCGCAGTTCGGTGATTACCGCGTTTCGAGAATCGGATGCGCTGCTTAAGACTGAGAAATTTGTAAAAAATGACCCTCGCCTAACCTTTGTTATTATCGGAGCGGGTTTAACTGGTACCGAGCTTGCCGCAGAGATGGTGGATTTCTGTGAAGATTTATTGATGCGTTATCCGGCGCTTCGCCCCTATTACCGGATTGTGTTGATTCATAGAAGCGATTACCTGCTCACACAGTTGCCCAGAATCAATGGAGAATATGCCAAAAAAGAATTACGCCAGAAAGGTGTAGCAATTCTTACCAACTCTCCTGTTACTAAAGTTGAGCCGGGAAAGGTGATCCTTCAAAATGGGAAGAATGTAAGAGGGGCTGTAATTTGCTGGTCGGGTGGTGTCGAGGGTCCCGCCCTATTAAAAGAAAGCGGCTTTGACACCACTAAAGATTTGAGAATACCTACCAACCCTTATTTATGTACAGAACAATTTCCTTATATATATGCTATCGGTGATTTGGCTTTTATTAAAAATCCCTCTACTGGCAAGCCCATACCACAACTCGGTCAATTTGCTGAACGGCAAGGTCATTATTTGGCGGAATGCTTCAAAGCTGAAATGGATGAAGTATCATTTGAACCTTATAAACTAATAAGTCTTGGTATTTCAATATCGCTTGGAAGGCATGAGGCTGTAACCCTTTCCGGTCCGGTTCGTCTCACCGGGTTACCGGGGCGAATTGCTAAAGATATGAGCTATAGCAAGCACGAGTTTGAAATCAGGTCTAAACCTCCAGTTTTGGGAACTCGCTAGGATAATATGAGCGAAAGAACTTCGACTTATTTAACAAGCTTTTTGGTAGCAGGTTGCGCTATACTGGCGTTATTGGTAGTAATACCGGCAGCCTCAGCTGCTGCAAATCGTATAAAGCCCGGTTGGCGCGCATGGGTTTGGCCCTTGGTATTTCTCTCAATGAGCGCTGCCAGCATCTGTGACTCGATTGTTGCAATGAAAGGTTATAATCGCAGCGAGTTGTTGGGGCAAATTACAGTCCTTTTTCTCGGTTTAACCCTCCACTGGATTATTCTTAATTCTTTCTATCGCTGGCAGGGTGATGTAGTCGCTAGGGTTATTGCCCCATTTGTATGGGTTGCCTTTGCCCTTTTTGTAGCCGCACAGTTACTTTCTGCTTCTTTCTTTTCGCTTATAGCTTACGAAATTATTTGCGCAGTAATTATTGCTCTGGTTTATTTTCCGCTTTATGTGAAAGATCGTGACCTTGCTACCGATGCGTTGCCTATCTTAGTGGGCTTAGCCTTGAACGTAATTGGCGCTTTTTTCAATAGCTTCGATTTTAAAATTAATCTCGGCTTAGCCACGATTAATAATATTGTGATTTTCCATCTATTCCAGGCTGTGGGCGTAATATTCTTCTTGATTGGCGGGAATAATTCTTACACCGTTAAATACGCTGCCCAACGTCGGCGTGAGCGCGAAATGATCAACAAATAATCTTCTATCATAGTGACTTGCGCTTCAGCAATTGAGCGAAATGCTCCAATGCCTCTTTTTCTTCACCGGAAAGGTCAGCGGGTAAATCAGCAATTAACTTGACATAAAGTGAACCATGTTCGTTTGAATTTCCGGTTTTTACAGGCATACCGAGATTAGCCAACCGAATTTGGCTGCCGTTCTGAGAATGTGGCTTTACCCTTACTGCGATGCGCTTGCCACTTAACAAATTTACTTGCACTTCCCCGCCCAATATCATGGTACTCAAAGGTACTTCGGCGCTGGTGTATAAATCTATCCCTTTGCGTTCAAAATCAGCTTGGGTTTGTACTTTAATTTTGAGATAGATATCCTGACCACCGTTGCCTAGACCTGCCAAGCGTATTTTTGAACCGTTATCGACCCCTAGTGGAATTGCTACTTCGACACGGCGCGCTTTTCCAGAAGGGTCTAGCAATTCAATGGTGCGTTTAGTTCCATTATAGGCTTCTACGAGGCTAATCTCTATATCATATTCAGACTGATCTCTCTCAGCTACAGAATCTCTAACTCCACGATTACCGCCGCCTTTAGACCTAATCGAATTGAATAAATCGCCAAATGGGCTATTTGCTCCAAACATGTTGCCTAAATCATCCATGTTAATATTCCGCGCCTCATAATTATTTCCATTCATGCCGTTCTGCCGGAAGAAAGATTCAAAGGGCATTCCGTTATTAACCCCGCCTACTTTCTCATAATCCCGGAAATGCATACCATAATCGTCGTATTTGCGACGTTTTTCAGCATCACTGAGAACCTCGTAAGCTTCGTTAAGCTCTTTGAATTTTTCAGTGGATTGTGGGTTATTTTTATTTAAATCCGGGTGATACTGGCGTGCCAACTTTCGGAAAGCCTTTTTGATTTCCGCTTCGCTCGCCTTTTTTTCTACACCCAGAATTTTATAATAATCCTTTGATTCGGTGGATTTCATTGCTCTATTTAACCTCCGGTATTAGATTTTCCAGATTAATTCTAATACTCTTGAGTAATGACAGCAATAGCAGATGACGTATTAGTTGACATAACTATATATGAGTTATGTTTGAATATGAATGTGGATAACTTTAAAAAGAACTATTGCATTCCTAGAAGGCATATGCTATATTGTTATGGAAAGTAGATATATCCCAAGCTCACAATAAGTTAAGTTACTCATCCCATTGGGGTCAACGCTCGCGTGTTTGTTTCGTCACCACCGCTAGTTATTCATGTTAAGGGAGGGGGAATATGCCTCGGCCACCTGCGAATGTTCGCTCTAAAAAGCCTAAAGACCACCTAGGAGAGCTTGATGTTGCTGCTCCTAATACGGGACAAGAGGGAACCGAAGGTCAATCTGATGGCACTGTATCAGCTAGATTAGCTTCTCTGATAAACGATGCGCCCCAAACTACCCCTCAAACCCGGCGTGGTAGAGCTTCACGCGCACCTAATGAACAGGAAAATCAGCCTGTACGCGCTATCCAGCCTCCTTTATTTACAGTTACGTCCCGTGGTGAGGTGATTCAACCTAGTTCTGCAATTCCTCCCCTTACACCAGATGCCACTCTTAGTATTGCGCGTTGGTGGTTCCGTAGTTATCTGGAACAAATGGGACGACCTCACAATACCATCGCCAGCTACATGTATGATTTGGCAGGATTCGATGAACTCGTTGGTTCTGACAAGAGGCTGGATCAAATCGGACGCGATGATATAAACGAATTTTTGACTATCTCGCTTAAGAAAAGCACTCGCAAACGCCGCCTTACCTCACTGGGTGCATTTTTCAAGTATTTGATAAATTCTGAAAAGATACTTGATAAAGACCCCACCGATAATTTCTATGCTGAGTTCATTCCGCTCAAAACTCCCGTTGTTTTAACCCTAGCTGAGCAAGAAATGATGTTGGAAGCGGCAAGCGGTGAGAATAGTCGCACCTACTTAATGGTCTATTTCTTGGTAAAGCTTGGCTTTACCCGCACAGAACTTTTGGCAATTCAGGTCGAGCATGTGGATGTGTCAGACCCTGAAAATCCTATAATCTATGTTTTCTATGAAGATAAACGCTGGCATAAGAAAGAACGCAAGTTAGCTGCCGCTCCGGGTTTTACCCCTGCTTTTCAGCGTTATATAGCAGAGTTTGCGCCAAGCCGGAAGTTATTTGAAATGCTGCCTCAATCGGTCAACAAATTGGTAGAGCGGGTTGCGAAAGCCGCCAAAATCAATAAGAAGGTTACTCCTCAATCTTTAAGGGATACTTTTGCGGTTGATGAAGCTAGGCAGGGCGCTAATTCTACCAAATTGCTTTTGATTTTAGGTCTTGCCCCTGACCCTCGCAATCGCATGAGTGTAGAACGGTATATAAAATTGGCAACCCCTCTGATTGCCTGAATTATTATAATTTTTACATAGATAATGTATAATTTATCTTGTAGTAAATCTTTTATGATATTCAGGCTTTCTTAACCCATCCCGATTTGCTATGTTCAATATTGATTTGCAACTGATTTTCACTCTTGTAGGTTTTGGCGCATTCCTGTGGATGGGCTTATATATGATTTCGCGCATCTCAGGACACTCCAACCTCACCCTGACCTGTTTTTTCGGGATGCTAACGCAGGCATATTTCTTTGTTCAGACTATCCTAGTCAATTTTGGTTCAGGTGGACGGGATTTAGGATTGTTAGTTCATCGGACAGGTTGGTGGAGTAATGTTATTCCACTGGTTTTTTGGTTTCACATTAGCAGCCTCGTAGTACGGCGCGGTCCAAAGCGAACTCTTTTCACCCCTGCCGTAATTGCAATGTATATAATCGGGATAACCATTTCTCTGCTCGGTTCATTTACCGACTTTCTACTAAACCTCTCCAGTCCGGTAGTTTTCAGTGATGGGAGAATCTTTGTAGATGTTGGCTCATATTATGAAATTTATATCTTCTTTGTGTTATTGGCTGGTGGTGGCGCTTTTCTAAATTTTATGGGCTATTATTTAAGAATACGTAACAGCCCCGAACCATTTCTGATCTCATTAAAAATGCACATCAGCTTACTGACTTCCGGCGCCTTTATGTTTTTTGCAGGCGGACTATTCCTCGCCCTCAGATTTAAATTTAATTTTGATGTACCCGGTTATCCCGGTTATCTTGCGCTGGTGCTAGGTCTGGGATTATGCAGTTACTCGGTTATTAATTTCGAGATGTTGGTTGCCGGAAAACGCGCCCAACGGGATTTTATTTACAGCTTTAGTGGCATCTTTCTGATAAATCTGTTCTATACTATTCCGCTAGTATTGCTTGGGGTTAGCTCTCCGATTATCTTGGTGGTTCTGATTGGGATTGTAACTACTACTCACACCATTTTTGATTTCGGGCGTAGTCTAATGGATCGTTTATTTTTTACCAAAATAGAGCAAGATGCTCGTAAAGAAGCCCGTGATTACGCTACCTTTCTTATTACGCAACCGGTTGCGACCGAAGAGATGCAAATTCTTGATAAGAATATTGTAGTAGCGGAAAACAATTCGGAAAATAATAGTGACGAGGAAATAGGGGAGTTTGGCAGCGTCAAAAGTTTCAATAATATGGTACGCCGTGCAATAACTGCTTTGAAAAGCCCCCCTCAACTGGTTAAAAGCCCATTGCTGAGTTTGGCTCAGGTAGAGAACAGGCTCAAACGGGATAGCTTAGTCGATAATCGTCTTAACCGTGCGGCAGTTCTCAAAAGTATTCTAACCGAGATGATAGAGCATTTGCGCCCTGCCGGGAATCTCACTTATGGTACAACCGATACATGGCGCTTTTTTAATGTGCTATTTTTCCCGTATGTGCGCGAAATTTCCAAAAAACAGGCTTTTGCTGAAGCTCGTCATTTGGCGGATGAGCGTAGAAAAAGCGGCGTGACTGAGAAAAGTGAAATGGAGAAGGCGCTCGAATGGCTCAGCGATATAGAAGAAGATACTTTCTATAAGTGGCAACGGCGTGCTTCTGACACAATCGCCGAGAGTTTACGCGAGGAAGAAACGGTATTAAGGAGTCAACCAGTCTCTAGCTCAATAGTAAGGTAAGTAGAAATTAGCCAAAACCCGTAAAAGCGTTGGCGCAAAGCTCTATTTGGACATTTTGAAAACCCTACAAAAGGGTTTTTGTGTTTTTCACGATAGGCTCTAGAAATATCAATTCTCAGCTAACTCTCAGCATTATTTAAGATATATTTAACTCATTAACTCAAGGGCTGTGTTAACCTGAAGTTCAGGTAAGGTTATAGAGAAAGGCAATATATGGTGCAGTCCCGCAACAATATACAACCGGAAAAACCTAATACTAGCTCTAGAATCTTGGTGATTGATGATGAGCCGGGCATTGTTGATTTCATCGAACTGGGTTTGGGTTACGAGGGCTACGAAGTTTTAACCGCTTCAGATGGCAAAACCGGCTTGCAACTTGCCCTATCGGAAATTCCAGACCTAATTATTCTCGATCTGATGTTGCCGGGAATTGATGGTTTTGAGCTATGCCAGAAGCTTCGCCAGACCTCAAAAGTTCCAGTTATAATGTTAACGGCGCGTGATGAACTGGATGACCGAGTGCGCGGTCTTGACTTGGGGGCAGATGATTATTTAACCAAACCTTTCCAGTTCAAAGAACTGGCTGCCCGTATCAGGGCGGTATTGCGACGGGGCAGTAATAGCCCGGAAGAAAGTTCAGAAAAAGGCTCTAAACTGCTTCAAGTGCAGGATATAACGCTTGATCCTGCCTTGCGTGAGGTGCGGCGCGATTCAACCCGGATTGAATTGAGCCTACGTGAATATGAATTGTTGGAACTACTGATGCGACATTCCAACCAAGTGTTACCGCGCGATACGATTTTGGACAGGGTATGGGGCTACGATTTTGGAGGGGATGCTAATATTATAGAGGTTTATGTGCGCTATCTGCGCCAGAAGCTTGGCAAGCCCAATCCGATTACTACCATCAGAGGGGTAGGTTATTTGATGAAATTGCGCCAAGAAGAGGAGGAGCCAGATTAAAGCCTTACTGGCTCAGCTAAATACCCTACGTTGGCGGTTAACCCTATTCTATACTGGGCTATTGGCTATTTTGCTGCTGGCTATTGGGCTATTTGTATATTTTCAACTAGAAAACTTCATGACTGACAGCCTAGCAACCCGGCTGAAAGATAGAGCCGCTACGTTGATAATTGGAAAGTCCGATTCATCTCCCGGTCCCGACCAAAGAAGAACAGGTCAACAGGATACCTTACCTAGATTGGCAGACCGTATTGCTACTGATGGTAATTCTACCGAGATTTATGCGGCGTTGCTAGATTTGCGAGGTCAGGCAGTGACGGTGGAACACCCTTCCTCGGTAATACCTTCATTTGTACCCGGTACGCCTTCTTCTGATAATTTACTCCGTTCTCGGCAAAATGGCTCAGCCCAATTCATTACAACCCTGACCAGCACCGGGCAAGTGAGCCATGAACGCGGTCTAGCCTATTTAATTCCGGTATCAAGCGCTAGCTCGAATGGTCAATCTTCCGATGTAGTTGGCTATATTTTACTGGCTGCTTCTATCAACCAATCGGATGTGGTTTTAGGACAATTGCGTTTTATCCTGCTAACCGCCTTATTCGGTGCGTTAATTCTGGCGTTGTTATTAGGCTTGCCTTTGGCGCGTTTTGGGCTAGCGCCGTTAAAGAAGATGTCACGCACTGCCGCCCGTATCGGCAGAGGAGACTTGAGCCAACGAGTTGATCTGCCTGTTTCTCAGACTATAGCGCCCGATGATGAAGTGCAACAATTGGCACAGGCTTTTAACCTTATGCTGGATCAAATTGAACAATCTTTTCAGAAACAGCAGCAGAGCGAAACCCGTACCCGTCAGTTTGCAGCGGATGCCTCCCACGAATTGCGTTCTCCACTTACGGTATTGGGAGGTTATCTTGACGTTTTACTAATGGGCGCTAAGGATGACCCAGTGCGCGCCCTGCGGGTGTTGCAATCTATGCGCCGTGAAGTTGATCGGATGAGCCGTCTGGTGGTAGATTTGCTGGCGCTAACCCGGATGGATGCAGATGGGGGAGGTAACCTGAGAATCGAATCCATACGGGTAGCAGAAATATTGCAAAGTGCAGTTGAGGATATGCAGGTGATAGCTGGGGAGAGAAAAATAGAGTTGCAATTTTCTCCTGAATCCGCGCAAGCTTACCTGACAGGCGATAATGATCAGCTTCACCGTGTGTTTGTGAATTTACTAGATAATGCGATTCGTTATACCGACAAGGATGGACTAATAAAAATAACAACCGCAATCGTTGATAAAGGGCGTTCCGTCGAAATTTCACTCGCCGATAACGGGTGTGGTATTTCAGAAGAACAATTAACCCATATCTTCGATCGCTTTTACCGGGCAGACCCTTCGCGCAGTCGTCAGACTGGTAACGCCGGTCTTGGTCTTTCAATCGTTAAGTCGATTGTGGAAGCTCATGACGGGTCTATACGGGTAGTTAGTGAGGTAAGGCAAGGCACATGTTTTACTCTCCGCTTTCCTCTCAGTGAAATAAGTGAAGCTGAAATGAGCTTTCCTAATGTGATGTAACTTTTGGGGATTAGCTTTATTTTGGCATTTTTGAAATTTTACCGTACTCCTGCCTTTTCCTGAAATATAATTCCAAAAGCCACTGAAACCCCATTTTAGCCAATTACCTCTGTATTTTCTAAAACAGCCTTCTAAAACTTGAGCATTGCATAAATTTGCCACGGCACAGCAAAGCCCTTCCAAACCTTTAGCTAAAAATAGCCGACAGGGCGTTAATTTAATTGTGAATACCAATAATAACCAAATGACGCTAAAGGAGAGAGACTATGTCACAGTTAGTAGCTTCAAAAGAAATTGTTGTTATTAAAACCGATTTTAGTAAAACTTGGGATATTTTCCATAATAACAAGAGAACTCCCTTAAAAACCTCTTCTTGTTCAGATATGGTTACTCTTTGGCTAGCTAACGAAACCTGTAATTACCCCAACCTTGAACTGGCTTGGCAAGCAGCGCGGCGCTTGGTATCGCGTCTGATTATCACCGATTAAGAACATGTATAATGAACTAGGAATTCGGACACGGAAGGAAAGGGAGTTAAGGTAATACACACTGCTGAACTTAACCAAGCATGCTAAAGACTTCCTAACTGGCAATAAAAATACACTTATATACGAAAAAGGGTTTTATTTTTATTTTTCCCCCTTTACCACTAAATTTTATGCAGATCCGAAAACAACCTGTTTCATCACAATGCAGTACTTTGGCTTGGCTGTGTCCACCTAAGTTGTTACTAGGATTAATCCAAATCAAAAGCGGTTGACCATACCGGACTGCCGGGCAACCGCTCACCGGTTTGTACCTGTGCATAATATTCCTCGACAATGCCTTGTGCTAGTGGAAATAGCATTGCCGCCTCCCATGTTTCGAGCTTTATTTCTCCCAACCCTTTAGCAAGCGTTGAAGACGGATGAATCGGCAAAGTAATTCGGCTGAACTCGGCAGTTGCCGCTATATACCTCGTCAAACGGTGGGCTGTCTCATTGTTGCGGGCAAGAAAGAAAGTAGGACTATCTTTTTTTAATGTATTTATACGTGTAAATCCGGCTATACCTTCCTCATCGGCGTAGATGGTACTTTCAATCAAAGGGTGGGGGCTAAGCCATTCGAGCAATTCTTTGCCCGGCTCTAGAGAAAAATCCACGTCCTTTTCGCTCGAATCCCACATAGCGTTTAAATATTGAATATCGTCCTCGATTAAGCTTCTGGTTTTAAATTCTGCTACAGATTCTTTCCTCTCCGAAATTTGAACTGTGAGGCTGGATGAACCAAAGGCTTTAACCTTATATCCAAGCAGCGGGTAGTAGGTGGGGTGTCCCAGTAAAAAGCTGAAGGCGTAGCTCTTTTCACGCGCAATAGCATGTCCCGCTTCGATTAGTTTTTTGCCGATTCCCTGTTTCTGGTAAGCGGGATGAACTGCAATAGGCGCAAGACAGACAGCCTCTATAAATTCACCCGCTATTCGTACTTTTTGCGGAGTAAATAAAACATGCCCGGCAATTTTACTATCAACCTCAGCAACCAACGAAAGAGCAGGGTCAAAATTGGTGCGCTGACGGTGCAACGCAACTATCCCTGCTTCTGCCGCTCGATTTTTGAAAGCAAGCACGTTTACGGCGGCTATTGCTGAATAATCTTGCACTGTTTCAGGTCGAATTTTTATCACAATATTTTCTCCGCTTTATCTTCAGTTTTAGCCAGTATCAGTAAATATAAGTCATTACTAATAGTTGAGATAACCGCATATTATAACTTACCTATAATAAAGACTTATAGAAATTGGTTGTAATCCCACATGTTTTTTTTGATTCTTCCCTTCCTATGTATAATTAAGATATAGAGATAATTAAAATTCGATTTATTTTACTATAAATCAGGTTATCGAAATCCGGTATTTGTACATTCTAGCTGTATATAACCGTCTAAACGAATGTAGCAACTGAACGGTAGGTTTGAAGAAAATGACACTCGAACTTGAACAGGAAACATCTACTGGACTTACAGAACAAGAAGCGGCGCAACTGCTAAAGGAAGAAGGTTATAACGAACTGCCTTCCGTCCAAAAACGCACCTTCGTAGTGCTTTCTATGGAAGTAATTAGCGAGCCGATGTTCTTGCTCCTGATTGTTGGCGGCATCATTTATATGATCTTAGGCGATATACAAGAGGCTTTAATGCTGCTTGGTTTTGTTTTTCTGATTATCGGTATTACGGTATATCAGGAACGGAAAACCGAGCGCACGCTGGAAGCTCTCAAAGATTTATCAAGCCCTAAAGCATTGGTTATTCGCGATGGAAAGCAACAGCGAATCCCCGGACGTGAGGTAGTGCGCGGCGATTTGTTGGTGTTGTGTGAAGGCGACCGGATTGCGGCTGATGCAGTAGTTTTGAACAATTTGAACCTTTCTACAGACGAATCGCTACTAACCGGAGAATCCATGCCAGTTCGCAAGATAGCATGGGATGGAGAATTGGATTTTGGTCGTCCCGGTGGGGATGATCTTCCATTTGTTTATTCCGGCACGCTTACGGTGCAGGGGCAAGGTGTGGCACGCGCTTATGCTATCGGATCGCATACCGAAATGGGGCGTATCGGTAAAGCCTTGCAAGAAGTGGATACCAGCAAAACACCACTCCAACGAGAAACCAGAAAACTGGTCAAGATTTTTGCAGTGGTAGGGCTGTGCCTTTGCGTGCTGGTAGTTATTGCGTATGGTCTAACGCGAGGGAACTGGCTGGAAGGAATTTTGGTAGGCATTACCCTAGCAATGGCAATTATGCCAAACGAATTTCCAGTGGTGTTAACCATCTTCTTGGCTTTGGGCGCATGGCGTATTTCTCAAAAGAGAGTGCTAACCCGGCGAGTCCCCGCAGTTGAAACACTAGGCGCTGCTACGGTGCTATGCGTGGATAAAACCGGAACGCTTACTATGAACCAGATGACACTAAAGCAACTTTATGCAGGTGAAGAGACTTTCAAGATTAAAGCAAATAGCAGCGAGCAACTATTGCCTAATGGCTTTCACAAAATGCTCGAATATGCGGTACTTGCTAGCCATCCTGACCCATTTGATCCGATGGAAAAAGCAATTCTCCAATTGGGTAAGGAAAAGGCAGAACACTTCGGTTATAAGCATGGAAACCTAGAATTAGTAAATGAATACCCCCTAACTAGACAAATGTTGGCAATGACACTTGTCTGGAAATTTACTGATAGACCGGGTTTTATTATTGCGGCTAAGGGCGCACCCGAAGCAATCGCCGAACTTTGTCACTTTAATGCCACTCAATCAAAAGAATTATCCGAGCGTATCGCTGAAATGGCGGAGCAAGATTTACGGGTGCTAGGGGTAGCTAGGGCAATATTTGATAAGGATGTCTTGCCTTCTGATCAGCATGATTTTGACTTTGAATTTCTAGGCTTGCTTGGTTTGGCAGACCCGGTACGACCAACCGTTCCCGCTTCGATCCAAGAATGCTATCAAGCCGGTATCCGCGTAATTATGATAACGGGCGATTATCCCGGCACTGCTCAAAGTATTGCGCGTCAAATCGGACTTGCCCCTAATGAAGAAGTTATTACCGGGTCTGAATTGGATAAGCTGGATGATGCCGAGCTTCAGAAAAGAATACGCAGCGTTAATATCTTTGCGCGGGTTGTGCCTGAGCAAAAATTGCGTTTGGTACAGGCTTTGAAAGCTAACGGTGAAATTGTAGCGATGACGGGTGACGGGGTGAATGATGCCCCTGCTCTGAAAGCAGCCCATATCGGTATTGCTATGGGTAGCAGAGGAACCGATGTTGCACGAGAAGCGGCAGCATTAGTGCTGCTTGACGATGATTTTTCCTCGATTGTACAGGCTGTCAAAATGGGACGGCGTGTATTCGATAACCTCAAAAAGGGTATGGCTTATGTGTTGGCAATACATGTCCCCATTGCAGGCATGTCAATTTTGCCGGTGCTGTTTGGCTGGCCCTTGGTGCTTTTGCCGGTACATATCGCTTTCCTGCACTTGATTATAGACCCGGCTTGTTCTGTGGTGTTTGAAGCTGAACCGGAAGAGAAAGGGGTAATGCAACGCCCGCCTAGAAACTCAAAAGAGGCTTTGTTCTCCAGAAAAACATTGGGTTTAAGTTTATTGCAGGGCGCAAGCATACTGGTCATTCTGGCAGCAATCTTTGCGATAGCGTTACAGCTTGGGGCTGGCGAACTCGAAGCGCGTGCTTTAGCTTTTACCACCCTAATCGTGGCTAATATGGCAATTATTTTCACTAACCGTTCTTGGACACTGACAATTTTGCAAACTCTACGAAACCCGAACAAAGCGTTGTGGTGGGTTGTTGGCGGAGCGATGCTTTTCCTGCCGATTGTGTTATACGTACCGTTTTTGCAGGATTTATTCAGGTTTTCAACGCTCGATTTTGTTGACCTAGGTTTGTGTCTGTTGAGTGGAGTTATAGGCATCTTATGGTTTGAATTGCTGAAGATGTTTAGGAATAGAGCAATACGCAGAAATGACCTAATTGGGAAAATCGGGTCTAAGGATTTTAGAAAATTGAATTAACAATATGCATGAGAGGAATTAATATTATGAGATGTCCAGATTGTGAAGTTGATTTGTTATTAGCAGAACGTATCGGCGTAGAAATCAATTACTGTCCAAAATGCCGTGGGGTTTGGTTAGAAAGAGGTAAGCTGGATAAGATTATTGAAAATAGTGTCCCGGCAGTTGCACAGGGGCAGCGTGCGCCACAGAATCCGGCATACCCTCCTTACCAACAGCCTCAATATGATCCAAATCAGCAATATCGTAACCGTGACCATGATGAAGATGATGACCATGATGATCGTTACGAGCAGGATGGCAACAAAGGTAAAAAACACAAACGTGGCGGTTTTCTGGGAGATTTCCTAGATTTTTAACAGATAGAATTTCGTGGTAACAACTCAGGCAGGGTCAAAAAATTGGAGTGTGAGCAGACTTGCCTGATTTGATAAACTTTAGCAATGACCGTTTACAAAAAAGTAAGGGAAGTGAAAAACTGACGGGAACTGACCCGGTATGGCATCAGTTTAATCAGGGAACGTGCCCGTCTAGTCAACCGTATTCAGAAAAAGAGTATCAAATGTGATCAAGCGCCATTCTATCCGCTTCGTGACACCCCAATAACTCATTCAATAATACTGGCTAATTGCTAACCTCTAGTGCGCAGTTTATAATCGAGTGCCCAGTGCAGTTCTGTCATGCAAATAGGGTGAACTATAGCTATAATCGAAAGCTTTCCTAAATTGTTTCCTTTTCTTGAGCTTAAAAGTTGATGGGTCACAGGATTTGAGATTTTCGATTACATGAGGAGAGACCCAATTGCAATGTGTGTTGCTGTATGCCAGTAAATAAACAACCACTAATCAGTGTCACTGGGTATGTCAATAGTTTTGTGTAAATGGAATTGATTGCTGAATTCAAATAGTTACTCTTTGCTTAAAACAGATCGAAAGCTGGTTCAAAATACACGCCCAATTAGGTATCGGCATGGTCCAATCGCTAGTAATATCACAATTTACCAGGTAAAATAACTTCCTTACTGACTCCGCGGAGGGAAAAGCCCCCTTGGTTTTGATCACTTTACGCAATTGGCGATGGTAGCCCTCGACGGAATTCGTGGTGTAGATCAGCCGCCGGATATCAGGTGGATAGTTGGACAACTCCGCCCAATTGTTCTCCCAGCTCTTTACCGCAATGGCATACTTCCCACCCCATTTATCGGTCAGATTTGGCCCCGGTAGAATATAGCTGTAGCCAGAAGCAATCTAGCTCTATAAAATTTTCCGATCATAGTGTTTTAGAACATTTGTTTATTAGCAAATAAAGTTCCGTTTAACATTTTAGTAATGGAACTTCGGCTTTTTTTGAACAATTTTCCTCATTTTGGCGGTTTCATTTGAGGCTGGAGTTAAAGAGGGCTATACTGCCTCCACCAATATCGAAGTTCCCACACTATACATTATCTGTAGGGGAGTAATGGAGTGTGTATCAAGTAAACGAAGTAGCCTAACTGACATTTTTGGTACTTTGTAGAAGAATTATCTAGAGCGGTTCTACAAAGTAAACCATCTATACAACGTGAGGCTACTTAACTATGAAAGTACAACGTTTAAGCCTGTCCGGGCCTGACCACCAAGTGGCGGGTGTAAGCTGGCTGCTTCTGGATGACAATTTTCTACCAGTCATTCCAGTGCAAGAATTTCTGTCATACCTGCATAACCTGGAGCGCTCTCCCAATACTATTCGATCCTATGCCCATCACCTCAAACTTTACTGGCAATATCTGACCGAATCCCAGCTGGACTGGAGTAAAGTCGGTTTAGATGAGTTGGCCGCCTTCGTTGCTTGGTTGCGCAACCCCTTGCCGGGCATTATTTCTCTTCAGCCGCGCCTGGCTAAGCGAAGTGAGTCAACTATCAATACCATAGTAGCGGTAGTCTCCGCTTTCTATGACTATCAGCAACGGCGAGGTTTTGCGACGGATTTGGCACTTTATCGTTCACAATCGTTTCCCCAACGCCGTTACAAAGATTTTCTCTACCATATTTCCAAATCCAAACCAGTGACCACCAGGCTCATCAAACTCAAGGTTCCTAAAAGGCTGCCTAAAACTCTGACTAATGCACAAGTTCAGCAATTGCTAGAGGCCTGCCACAATCTGCGGGATCGCTATCTGGTCAGCCTGCTTTACCAGACGGGAATGCGGGTGGGACAGGCTCTCGGTCTGCGACATTCAGATATTCACTCCTGGGATAACCTTATTCGGATCGTGACACGTCAAAATAACCTTAATCAGGCGCGGGCTAAAACCCTCCAGCCCTATTCCATCCACGTCTCACCTGAGCTTATGTCGCTTTATACCCGCTATTTGCTGGATGAATTTGGCGATACTGACAGCGACTATGTTTTCGTCAATTTGTGGGAAGGGGCAATAGGGCAACCCCTGCACTATGAGAGTGTAATCGATTTGTTTCACCGCTTAAGTAAGCAAACCGGTTTGGCAGTCCATCCCCATATGCTCAGGCATACGCATGCTACTGAGCTTTTCCAAAATGGCTGGGATGCAGCCCTTGTCCAAAAACGCCTGGGGCATGCTCAGGTACAAACCACCCTCAATACCTATGTTCATCTGACTGAAGCTGACTTAAAGAAAGCCTATCAGATCTATCTGGAAAGGAGAGCCCCACGTGACGAATAATCTGGAAACAGCCGGGGTAAGTACCCAGCAACAGCATTTAGCCGAGCAACCTCAAGGCTGGTGGGCACAGGACAGGTGGAAAATGGCAACTTGTCCCTTATTTGCTGGCAAGCCTGAGTTCTTAGCTGACAACCGCATAATTGAGTTTAGCTGCAAGTCTCCATTTCTCAATATTGAGCTAAAGTACGGTTGCTGGTATAAACTTGAGAGAGGGGATTGGAACATCCAAACCTGGTCTGGACCAGCCTTGGTAGCCAGCCTGAGCGACTGGCTGAATTCCACAGCACCCAAAGCAACTTCATTGATGATCTATAACCTGGATAAATGGCTTTTTTCCTTGAGAACTTACCTTGTCAGCATGGGTCGCGCCTATAGCCATCAGAGTGCCTATCTGGATAGCTCACAAAAGACCCGGTTCAGTCACTCCAATTCTCAACTTGTTTCAGCCTTTCGCCAAATTTATCTGGTAATTCAAGAAGCTTATGACGACCGTCCCGAATATGAGCGAGAAATCTGGGATTTGCGGCGATTAGGGGTAACACTCAACCCCGCTATTTCCAATTACAAGCTTAATTTCACTAAAATATCCCAACCCTGGTTAGTGCAAGCGGCTAAGCATTTTATGCGCTATAGCCTAGCCAGTTGTACCGCTGGTACCTGTAAAAGTCGGCTGATAGCGCTAACAATCTTTTCTAGTTTTCTAAAGGAGCAATATCCTTTACTAGAATCGGTCGATTTAAACCGAAGTGTGATAGAAGCTTACTTGAGTTACCTGAACAAAAGCGGCATGATGGCTTCCACCTGGTTCCATCACCTGGTTCACTTGCGAATTTTCCTAGAATTATGCAGTCGTGAAGATTGGGCTAAAGTCCCTGGCAAACGTTTAATTTACAATGAAGATTTTCCGCACCTGCCCAAGTTACAACCACGCTTCATTCCGGCTGATGTAATGGAGCAACTTAACTGTCACTTGAATACTTTCCCAGAACCTCTCCGACAGATGGTTTTTATGTTACGAGAGTGCGGGATGCGGCTGAGTGAAATGTTAACCCTCTCTCTGGATTGCCTATTGCAAGATGCCAGCGGCGATTGGTTTCTGTGTTATTACCAGCATAAGATGAAAAAGGAGCATACTATTCCGTTTTCTCAGGAAGTCGCCGCTGTTATTCAACAGCAACAAGCTACTGTCAAAAGCAAGTGGGGCAATACTATCGCTATCCTATTTCCGGGTCCTAAAGGACAGCCCTTCAAACAAAGGGGGTTCTTTAATGCTTTGAACCGGGCTTGCTGCGCCAGGGATATTCGTGATAGTAGTGGGCGGCTTTACCGTTTCCACGCGCACCAATTTCGGCATACCCTGGCTACCCAAATGATCAATAATGGAGTACCACAGCATATTGTGCAACGTTTTCTGGGACATGAGTCACCCGAGATGACAATGCGCTATGCTCATATTCACGACCAAACCCTTAAAGAAGCATATATTCGTTTTCGAAGTCAGGTTATTGACATTACAGGGCAGGTAGTAACAGCGACGCAGGTCAATTCAGGTGAAATGCAATGGTTCAAGAAAAACATCCTGGCTCAAACACTACCCAATGGCGATTGTGCTCTGCCGGTAGTTGCCGGACCGTGCCCACACGCTAATGCTTGCCTGACTTGTACTCATTTTCGCACGGATGCCAGTTTTCTGGAACGTCATAAAGTTCAAAGGCGAGAAACCGAGTGTTTGTTGCTGATCGCTCGTAATAACAATTGGCAACGCCAGGTCGAGATGAATGAGCGGGTCAAGGAAAATCTGGAGCGGATAATTGAGGCGTTGGAAAAAGAGGAGAAAAAAGATGCATAAACGCAACGTGGAAGGTCTCCGGCTGCAGGCACAAGCCCGGCATCAAGCTGCTTTGCAACGCGCCGAACAAGGAATTGCTAGGTTGTTACGAGAGGAACAACCCGTAAATTTTATGTCAGTAAGTAAAGTAGCAGCGGTTTCTACTGCCTGGCTCTACCGGCAAACTGCCATACGAGAACGGATAGAATATTTAAGGAACCAATGCAAAACGGATAATATGCAGCCAGAGAAGCTGGGCGTTAAGACAGGTGCTTCAGAAGATTCGAGGAAGGCTATACTGGTTACCTTGCGTCAGCACATTAAACAGCTTGAGGCAGAAAACCGAGAACTCAAACGACAAATTGAAGTAGCTTACGGACAGATCTATAAGCAGCCCAGTCCTAAACAATAACGCCGAAGGAGTGAAACAGCCCTCTAACAACTCTCCATACCTAACGTACTGCACGGCTGTTTCACGGATGTAGGCGGGTTCGAGGTCGCAACCTCGAACCTATGTATTTAAAAACTTCTACGTTGAAAGTATAGCTACGAAGTATTCATCCCTTTGTTAAGCCCAGAGCCTCTACTCCCCTACAGATAATGTATAGTGTGGGAACTTCTTTGTTTTCTAGCCTACCTTTTCCTACTCCCTAGGCTTTTAGTCGAATCTCAAAAGTGAAAAGAGGAAAATCATGAAGCGTCAATGGCTACCCGCCGAACTAGACGAACATTTCACGCTGCTCCCAGCCGAATTAGCCCTTTTAAGCGGTAAATCCGATGCCCATAAACTGGCAATGGCCGCTTTACTTAAATGCTTCCAGTATGAGGGCCGTTTCCCGCTACATAAAAATGAGGTGACCCGCGCAATATTGGTTTATCTGGCCCGCCAACTTAAACTTGACCCGGACCTTTACCTCCTCTACGACTGGCGCGGACGTTCGGTCATTTCACATCGTGCTCAAATCCGGGATTATTTGCATTTCAGGGAAGCGCGTGATGGGGATGTGGAGGAGATGAGGGATTGGCTTAACACCCAGGCCCTCCGCCATGACCAGGAAGAAGAGCATCTTAAGCAACGCATCTACAGCCGTTTTCGGGAATTAAAAATTGAACCAACTACCCCGGCCCGGATTGATCGTTTGATTCGTTCGGCCTTACACGCCTACGAGGAGCAATTCTTCCAAAACATTGTGAACAAACTAAGCCCGAATAGCCGACACAAGCTTGAGGCCACCCTCACTAGCACCACCGTAATCGCCCCTAGCGTGGAAGCGGTCAACCAACCAATCACGCCAACTATCGACCTTCCTTTCTGGCAACAGTTAAAAGCTGAACCGGGCAAACCTGGCCTAGAAACGGTGCTGGCTGAGGCTGCCAAACTTAAGAAACTAAGGGAACTGGCCTTGCCGCTGGATTTATTCGGCGATGCCACCCCTAAATCAGTTACACGCTATGCGGCTCGGGCGGCCACCGAGAGTCTGCGCCAGCTCAAAACCCATCCCTTAACCATTCGCTATACCCTGATGAGTGCCTACTCTTTATGGCGACTGGGGGAAGTTACCGACAATTTAGTAGAGTTATTGATTGAGATCATCCACGGGATTGGAGCAAAAGCCGAACGAAAAGTAGACAAAGAACTGGTGGCTGAGTACAAAAAAGTAGATGGCAAACCTAATCTGCTTTACAAACTGGCCCGGACTACCGCCAGTAATCCCAAAGGGGTGATTGAAGAAGTGGTTTACCCGGTGATCAACCAACAAACCCTTCAGGATATTGTGAAAGAACACGAAAGCACTGGTTCTAACTACCGCCAGAAAGTATATAGCGTGATGCGGGGTTCTTACGGTCACCATTACCGGCGAATGGTGCCAGAACTCTTGGAGGTGCTGACTTTTCGCTCAAATAATCTGGTGCATCGTCCCCTAATCCAGGCTCTGGAATTATTAAAGAAGTATGCCCAGGTGGACAACGACCAACTGCTCTATCCTGCGGAGGAGAAAGTGCCGCTTGAAGGAGTGGTGCTGGGCAATTGGCTAGAGCTGGTGGTGGAAAAAAGTAAACGCGGTAAGCGCAAGCGGATTAATCGCATTTATTACGAAATGTGTGTTTTGCAAACGCTGCGGGAACAACTGCGCTGCAAAGAAATCTGGGTTGAAGGGGCCGGTCGCTACCGTAATCCTGACCAGGATGTACCCGCCGACTTCGCTACCGCCCGCCAGGAATATTATCAGGCTTTGAACCAACCCCTATCTGTCGAAGATTTCATTACTAACTTGAAGAAAAAGATGCACACAGCCCTTACTATGCTAGACCAGGGACTACCAACCAATCCCTACCTCAAAATTATCACCAAAAAGGGTGGGGGCTGGATCAATCTATCACCGCTGGAAGCCTTAGCGGAGCCTGCCCAACTTGACCGTCTTAAAGTCGAAGTAGGTCGTCGCTGGGTGATGCCCGGTTTGTTGGATTTCCTCAAGGAAACCGATCTCAGGGTGGATTTCACCACCATTTTTCGGAGTGCCGCCCAAAGGGAAAGTTTGGACCGCCCGACTTTGCAAAAACGGTTGCTTTTGTGCCTCTATGCTTTGGGTACAAACACTGGTTTTAAGAGTATGGGTGCCGGTGAATTAGGCGAAGCCTATCGGGATTTACTGTATGTTAAAAATCGCTTTATTACCAAAGACCACCTGCGTGAAGCCATAATTCAGGTTTGTAATGCGATCTTTCGCGCTCGCCTTCCCACTATTTGGGGTGAGGGTACCACCGCCTGCGTCAGTGACTCTAAAAAGTTTGGAGCCTGGGATCAAAATCTCTTAACCGAATGGCATGTGCGTTATGGTGGACGAGGGGTAGTCATTTACTGGCACGTTGAACAACACTCCACCTGTATTTATTCCCAACTCAAGAGTTGTTCATCTTCGGAAGTGGCGGCGATGATCGAAGGAGTATTACGTCACTGCACCGAAATGAGCGTAGACCGAAATTACGTGGATACCCACGGACAGAGTGAGGTCGCTTTTGCTTTCTGCCAGCTTTTAGGCTTTCAACTGATGCCACGAATGAAAAACATTTACAGCCAGAAGTTATACCGACCCGAAACTGGCAAGCCCGAAGCCTACCCTAACTTGCAAAAGATCCTGACCAGACCAATCAATTGGGATTTAATTCGTCAGCAATATGATGAAATGGTTAAATTCGCGACCGCTTTGCGACTGGGTACGGCCCAAACCGAGGATATCTTACGACGTTTTAGGCGCAATAATCTTACTCATCCGACCTATCAGGCTCTGGCGGAACTGGGTAAGGCTATCAAAACCATCTTTTTATGTGAGTACCTCAGTTCCCGAGAGTTGCGGCAGGAAATTCACGCTGGCCTTAATACCGTGGAGAATTGGAACAGTGCCAACTCTTTCATTTATTATGGCAAAAGCGGTGAGTTTCATAGTAACCTGTTAGCCGAACAGGAAATCTCGATGCTGGCTTTGCATCTACTCCAGATTAGCCTGGTCTATATAAATACACTGATGCTACAGCGGGTGTTGGGTGAAAAAGATTGGCTAGCCTTAATGAAACCCGAAGATATGCGGGGTCTTTCGCCCTTGATTTATAACCACGTCAACCCTTACGGACTCTTTCAGCTAGACCTCTCTACCCGCCTGGCAATTGAGGAAGATAGGGCCAGTTAAAGCCAGAAAGCGAGCATTTGGATGGATAATATTTCTATTGAACCCCTGGTCACCCTTATTCCGGCGGATAGTGAGCCTAACCCTTGCGGGCGGACTTCTGCCAAAAAGAAGGCCCACGAGTTGGCCCGCCAATTACGTGGGGAGCGACCAGATTATGCTTATCTCAAAGATGTTTTCCGTTATCTTAGAGACGAATTGGAAATAAAAGTTCCCAAAGCTTCGCATAAATTGCCCTATGTGCCGAGCGAGGCCGAAATCCAGCGTTACTATCAGGCAGTCTGGCAAGCCGAAAATTTTAGTGACATGGTTTTAATCAAGGTACTGTTGTACACGGGGGTTCGGGTCAGTGAACTCTGCAACATGCATCTGGTCGAGGTGGATTTTGAGCAATGCCAGATTAAAATTACTGCCGGGAAAGGTGGCAAAGATCGTCTGGTACCTTTCCCGGTGTTTTTTAAGGAAGCTCTAGCCATGCATGTGCGCCAGCTAAAAGAACGGGGTGCCGCCTATTTATTTGAATCGAGTTGGAAGAAGAAATATACCGAGCGAGGGGTGCGTAAAATCCTGGAACGTTACTCCAGGGCAGCGGGACTTACTCAGCTTATTTCGCCGCATAAGCTGCGCCATTTTCTTTTAACCTGGCTTAAAAAACAGGGGATCGATGATGCTTTTATCCAACCTTATTCCGGTCATGCCAGTCGTCAGGCTTTAGAAATTTATTCCAAATTGGCCCTGGTAGATGCTCAGAAGGAATATAACCAGGTTATTGTTCACTTCCCGGTCTAAAGGTTTTAGTCTCCAGCCTTCCCTGGGTATAACACTATTACCACTGGTGGGATAGCGGCCATATTAAAACCTTTAGGTTTAGGCTTTGGGGCGAGTTGGAGCAGTTCGCTTGGTCTTAATTTTGGAGGTGGTGGTCGGGTTGGGTTGCACCTCAGCCTCAAAGGTGGGAGGAAGGCGGTTTTCAGCCGCTTTTCGGTCTGTTTGAGCTTTGACGTAATCGGCTATAACTACTTCGCCCAAGTTGGAGTTGGAACGTCGTTCCAGTTCGGCTAAATTAGAAAAAGCCGCGTACAACTCAGGTTCAAGCCGTATAAGTAGGGATTTGTATTCTTTCTTTGCCAATATGTTCACCTTATATCATATTATTACAATTTGTATAATATGGTACTAAGGTTGTATCAAATTGTCAAACTATGAAAGAGATTGTAACAAAAAAGAGCTTGTTAGATACAATAAGAAATAAAATGTATCAGATTGTATCTAATTCTTATCAATATGTTACATTCTCTATCAAAAATATGAGTGAATCCCGTTAAAAAACCGCCTAGATTGCTTCTGGCTACAGCTATATTCTACCGGGGCCTACCAGGTCGATTTCTAGAAAACCTGGTTTTACCTCATTCCATTCAGCAAAAGTGCGGATTGGCACCTGGTGTTTGAGAAGTGTACCGGCCTTGGTAGTCCCAATACCTTTTGGCTGATCTTCTTTTCTGAGCCTGGTGAGGATACGATCCGCCGTAGCGGAACTCATGGCAAGTAGTTGCTGATGAGTATCAACTGGCAGTTTGAGATGACCGTGGCGCTCCAAATTAGCCACCAGTTCGGGTAGAAATGGAACCAGGCGTTTAGCACAGATAAAATTGGAGGCGGTTCAGGCGGTAGCTAGCGCTTCTTGTATATCCTTACCATATCTTTTCGGTCGTTCCCGTTTAAGGATAGTCTTAATAGAGACGGACTGCTTTTGGCATTGGGAAAGGATGCGAATGGCATATTTGCGGGTATAACCAGTAACCTGAATAAATTCACTCAGGATAATACCTTTCTGGACTGGGGTAGCCTCAGCATAGCGAGGGGCTATCTGGATCAATAATTCTCTTTTAGCTGGAAAGCTCATAGTTGTTCTCACTTTATTGCTCCCTTCGCCTAATCATAATTTGGGCGTCGGGTTACATTACTCGTGATGCAAAAGAGCTGTCAAGGTTACTTTTTAGGTGATGCCATGCGCCAACGTCATTTCAAGACCGTAATGAACTTTTAGGAATAGCAGGTTTATTTCTTCATCGGTGGCGGTGGGGTTGACTCGCGGGATCGCCTGCCAGACCATTTGCCGGGTGGCCGTCGTAATGGAACGTAACAACCCAAAGCGACGTTCGGGAGAAGCCTGGCGGATTAAACTGACCTGAACCTGCTCGGTTTCTGGACTGGTATCTGAAGATTAGGTTATCATTTTAGCGCCTTCTTTCCGGGTAATCTTATACCAGCGTCAAGCTTCGGCGTGGTAGTAGTTGAGACCAGCTTTCTGTATGCGCTCCTCAGCTTCTTCATTCACCGTCCCATCCTCTCGTTTGATTAACGCTACTCCGGTCAGGGGGAAGATGCCAAAGATGCCGGGGGTTAGTCCCGCCACGCTTTCCCCGCTGGGGGTGTAGCTGTAGCGAAAACTCGGCATTTCCCTAAAAGCTATTTCTCCCGACTGTTGTCCCGCCGGTACCGGTAGCAGGTTATATATTTTCCCCAAGCACGGTCCCTCCTGTGGTCTCGCACCAATTGAGGTTACCACCTCCAGCCCCCGCTCCTCTTCCATTTCTATGCCCGGCGCTATTACGGTGACCCGGTAGTAGTGCAGGTCAAAGGAAGGGGGTGGCTGCAAGTGGAGATGGGCAGGGTTGCTTTTGGGGCAGTAGTCCGGTGGAATTTGCTGCTCCCAGTTGAGATTTATCGCTTTGGGGTGGAGCAGTACCATTTGGCTTTTCCCTGCCGTTAGCTTTTCGAAGGGGAAATTGGCGCGGATTCGCCTAGAAATGCCAAATCGCCGCGCTTCTTCAATAAAGTCCACCACTTGCGGATAATGTTCTTCTCCCACCAAGATGAGGACGTGATAGAGGGGTTGTTCTTCCTCCGGGTGGGCGCTCCACAGTTGCGGCTTATTTATCAAATCCAAAACTTCGGGGGGTGATTGTGGCGAGCAGATTAAGAAATGGTCGAAGGGCAAGCCTCTTTTGCCCAACACCACAGGTTTATCAAGCATTGGCATGTCCGGATACCAACGGTGAAAGATTTTACGCCACTCTTCGGGTTTTATTTTCAGTATTCTCTTGATAGAGTAATTCTGGTTTATCCATTACTAGACTTTTGCCCAGATAAAATATACCAATCGCGAACTTCATGCCCTTAACTGTTTTTGTCAAGGGAAAAAATGAAGTTGACCCGGAATCGTGGAGTAAAGGAAGAGGCAGATGCTATAATAAACCACGAAAGGGGCAGAAATGGGAGATAAGCAGAAAGAGTATCCAGTAGAATTTAAGCGAGAAGCAGTGCGGTTAATGGAAACCAGCGGTAAAACAGCGGTACAAATCGCTAGAGAATTAGGGGTATCCGACAGTGTACTCTACCATTGGCGTAAAATATTGGCTGAAAAAGGAGAGCAAGCTTTTCCTGGTAAAGGTCATCAAACTGAGGCTGAAGAAGAACTCCGTCGGCTGCGACAGGAGAATGAACGACTGCGGATGGAAAGGGATATCTTAAAAAAAGCCCTAGCCATCTTCACGCAGAACCAAAAGTGAAGTTTCAGTTCATTTATGAGCACAAGCAGGAATTTGCGGTGAGGTTAATGTGCAAGGTGCAGGTGGTTTCTGAGAGCGGCTATTACGCCTGGCGGAAACGACCAGAAAGTGCCAGAGCCAAGGCTGACCGAGCACTGGAAGCAGAAATTGAGCCTATATTCGAGCAGTCTCGGCAAACTTACGGTAGTCCCAGAGTAAAGGCGGCGCTAAGGGGTAAGGGGATAAACTGTTCGAGGAAGCGGGTAGCCAGACTGATGCGGTTGCTGGGGCTAGTCTCCTGTCATCGACGTAAGAAGCGAAAGGTCATAACGACTGATAGCCAGCACAGCAATCCGGTGGCACCCAACCGGCTAAAGCGGGATTTCACGGCTACCAAGCCTGATGAGAAATGGGTGGGAGATATTACCGGGGTGTGGACTAATGAAGGTTGGTTGTACCTAGCTAAATGAAATCCACACTACGATATCTGTCGAATCTTCTTGGGATCTTGTACCAGATGGATCCCTAAATAAGGACTTTGAGAAACAGCCAGTCCCAATCCTTTTTAATTTACAAGGCCTTCGCCAACTAATAAATTTTCTCGAACCTATTCTTCTTAATAATCCTGGCTTAGTGGAGCATAATATTAATGCAGATCCCTTAAATAAGGGTTCTGCCAATTGTTCTTGTGCTCCAAATAATTCTTTAAGCGGAGGAGACGAAAAGTGAATAAGGTAAGCGTTTCTCCAGGGCAAATTTCTCCAACCCAACTTTGGCCAACCCTGCGGCCAGAATTACAGCTTAGGCTCATTCAATTATTGGCCCGCCTAGCTTCTAACCTGATCAGCACACAGGTCCAGGTTCAAATTACTAGTTCTAGCAAGATTGAAACTGAGGAGGTTTGTAATGCTACTTAGCCAGCTTACTAGTTCAAAGATTACACCTCAGCACTTCAATCGGCAGGCTTTGATCTATGTCCGCCAGTCTACCCTGGCCCAAGTCCGTCAAAATACCGGTAGTACTTCTCGCCAATATGATCTTAAGCAACGTGCCCTTAAGTTAGGCTGGCAGCCTGAGTGTATCATAATTATTGATGATGACCTGGGGCGCTCCGGTACCTCGGCACTTAATCGGGATGGTTTTCAATGGTTGGTTGCCCAGGTGGGATTAGGTTTGGCTGGAGCAGTATTGTGTCTGGAAGCCTCTCGTTTAGCTCGCTCTTGTAGTGATTGGTATCGTTTACTCGAGATTTGTGCTTTGACCGATACGCTGGTTATTGACGAAGAAGGTGTTTATGATCCTGGTCAGTACAATGACCGTCTGCTTCTAGGTTTTAAGGGTACTATGAGCGAAGCAGAATTACATTGGATCCGTCAGAGAATGGACGGTGGTAAACTGGCTAAAGCCCAGAAAGGTGAACTTCAACAGCCTTTGCCAGTTGGTCTTGTTTATGATCCGCTTGGCCGAATTGTGCTAGATCCGGATGAGCAAATAGCTGGCGCAGTCAGGCTTGTTTTCAATTTGTTTGACCAATACGGTTCGGCCCTGGCGGTAGTCAGGCATTTCAATCAACAAGGCTTAAAATTTCCCACCCGCCCCCGGCTGGGGTCAAGAGAGAGCCAGCACCAGCAATTTCTATCGCAATCTCAGGCCACTCCGCGTTGGGAACCTTTGAAGCATGGCAGAGTTAGAAGTATTTTACACAACCCATTTTATGCGGGAGCTTATGTTTATGGCCGGTTGCGTCAAATTAAAACTGTTGAAACTCAAAAGTTAGATAGCCCTACTAAAACTCGTCTGGTTAGACTTAAACCATCGGAATGGCCAATTGTCTTTTTAGAACATCACCCTGGTTACATTACCTGGCTGCAATTTCTTAAAAATGAGCAGCAATTAGATCAGAATCGTACTTACCGCTTTGAGGAGCGTGCCGGAGCCATCCGAAAAGGGGCAGCCTTACTACAAGGCTTATTACGCTGTGGTAAGTGTGGAAGAAGGATGCGGGTAAATTATCTGGGTAATATACAGGGTCCACTCTATGTTTGTAATGAAGAGCGGATCAGATTTGGTGGGAATATGTGCCAAACTATTCGTGGAGATGGTATAGATGAAGCAGTAGCAAGGTGCTTTTTAGCTGCTCTGCAACTGGCTCAATTAGAGATTTCGCTAGCTGCTATTGCCCAACTTGAAACACAAGCCCAACAATTCGAGCAGCAGTGGAAATTAAGTCTGGAACGAGCAGAATATGAGGCAAATTTAGCGCAACGCAGGTTTATGGCAGTAGAACCAGAAAACCGCTTAGTAGCCCGTAGTCTGGAAAAAGACTGGAATGAAAAGTTAGCTAGGCTGGAAAAATTACAGCAGGAATACCTTGCTAAAGCGAAACTTCAAGCGGAAGTTACATCCTTAAGTGGAGAAGAGCGTGAAAAGATATTGGCTTTAGCCCAAAATGTTCCAGCTGTTTGGTATGCAGCCACCACTACGCAAGCGGAACGCAAACAGCTCTTGCGGTTTCTAATTAAGTCAGTTACCCTACTAAAAAGAGAAGAGGAAGGCACAGTAGATCTGGATATTTGCTGGCAAACCGAGGCTCATACGGTCCTTAAAGTTAAGGCCCCAGTATTATCTTGCAATAAATACCGGACTGACATCAATCTATTGGACAAAGTCCGCCAACTAGCAGTTGATCATACCGATGGGCAAATTCTGCAAATATTGAACGAACAAGGTTGGAAGAACTCCCATGGTCAGCCTCTCAGCGTCGCACGGGTCAGGGGAATACGTCGAGATTTTGGAATTTTCTTAGGCTCACCTGAACGACCGGGGAAACTAGGAATAAGCCAACGCAGTGATGGACGTTATACAGTAGAAGCAGTTGCGAAAATATTACAGGTAGATCCAAGTACAGTAAATGATTGGTGTGTAGCGGGGCGATTGGACAATGTTCAATTACGAAAAGGTGGAACCCGGTGGATCAAATTAAGTTCAGAAGAAATAGCCGAGTTAGGTCGGTCAATATTACGTCATAAACATAAAAGGAATTGAACTTAACCCTAGAATGTGCGAGAAGGGGGTATTGTGAACATTATGAGGCTAGGTACAACCAACCTTCATTAGTCCACACCCCGGTAATATCTCCCACCCATTTCTCATCAGGCTTGGTAGCCGTGAAATCCCGCTTTAGCCGGTTGGGTGCCACCGGATTGCTGTGCTGGCTATCAGTCGTTATGACCTTTCGCTTCTTACGTCGATGACAGGAGACTAGCCCCAGCAACCGCATCAGTCTGGCTACCCGCTTCCTCGAACAGTTTATCCCCTTACCCCTTAGCGCCGCCTTTACTCTGGGACTACCGTAAGTTTGCCGAGACTGCTCGAATATAGGCTCAATTTCTGCTTCCAGTGCTCGGTCAGCCTTGGCTCTGGCACTTTCTGGTCGTTTCCGCCAGGCGTAATAGCCGCTCTCAGAAACCACCTGCACCTTGCACATTAACCTCACCGCAAATTCCTGCTTGTGCTCATAAATGAACTGAAACTTCACTTTTGGTTCTGCGTGAAGATGGCTAGGGCTTTTTTTAAGATATCCCTTTCCATCCGCAGTCGTTCATTCTCCTGTCGCAGCCGACGGAGTTCTTCTTCAGCCTCAGTTTGATGACCTTTACCAGGAAAAGCTTGCTCTCCTTTTTCAGCCAATATTTTACGCCAATGGTAGAGTACACTGTCGGATACCCCTAATTCTCTAGCGATTTGTACCGCTGTTTTACCGCTGGTTTCCATTAACCGCACTGCTTCTCGCTTAAATTCTACTGGATACTCTTTCTGCTTATCTCCCATTTCTGCCCCTTTCGTGGTTTATTATAGCATCTGCCTCTTCCTTTACTCCACGATTCCGGGTCAACTTCAGCCCGCCGTTGTTCCATTACCAGGTGCTGCTCTTTAGGCCGCAAGGTTAGTTCCCGTGGTGCGTTCTTGGCTTTGGTACACAAAGCCCGCTTGGGGCAGGGTTGACAATTTCGCTGCTTACCACCAATTCCAGGTTTTAGAGAACCTTGTAAAGCACCCAAACAATTGATAGTGACTCGTTTTTGAAAATATGCCTTTGAATCCCAACCATAAGAGGACATAACTTTTGACAATTTTCATTGTCATTAGTAATAATTACGGGAACTCGTCTCATTAATCTCTCTTCATTATTAGCATATATCTATGTGGCGGATTTCTAAAACCACCGGAGATTTTCCCAAATGTGTTTATCTGCGAAACACATAAGATCTCAGGCGGCATTTCTATCTAAATAGCGCTCGAAAAGCCAATCCATAAGAAACTTTGAAAAATCAGGATTATCGTTTACCTGCTTTTTGCTACCGTACAGATATAAAGGAGAGGAAAAGGAGGAGAAGGTTGAGGCAGAGTGGTAAACTGTAGTTTTCTTACCGACCAAAGTAGAAAGCAAAAGGATACCAAAATGAGTGACAACCTTCGCCGACATCGTGCCATAAAACAGCAATTGTTGCAACTCCACCCACAAGCGCAGGGGCGCGAATTACAATATTTAACAATTCTAGCGATGGTGATCAGTGGGATTGTAGGTAGTCGGCATAGTGCGTTGCCTAATATCGCCGCCAAAGTGCCAGATAAAACTAAACGGGAAAGCCGCATCATCCGAATGCGCCGATTGCTCAAAAATGATAACTTTAACCAAAAAGTGGTGTATGCTCCTTTCGCCAAACAATTGCTGAGTAGCCTGTGTCATTGTCCACTGGTACTGGTGATAGATGGCAGTCAGGTTGGTGCTGGTGGAATGGGCTTAGTAATCAGTGTAGTATATCAGGGGCGGGCTTTACCTTTGGGTTGGTTGGTGGTTAAGGCTAAAAAGGGACATTTAGCTCAAGCTTTGCACATCAGATTGTTAAAGCAAGTTCACTCGTTGGTTCCGTCTGGTAGCCAAGTAGTCTTTTTGGGTGATGGTGAATTCGATGGCTGTCGTTTGTTAAGACGGTTAGATTATTACGGTTGGCAGTATGTCTGTCGTACTGCTAAAAATAGCCAGGTCTGGTTGGATGAACAAGCTCATTATGCCATCAGTAAGTTAGGGGTTCAGCCTGGTCAGGTAGTGAGTCAGAGCGGCGTAGCATTCAGCAAACACGAGTACGGACCAGTACTGGTCATAGCGGTCTGGCAAAAGCCTTACCGTGAGCCACTTTATCTGGTGAGTAATTTGGCTCTAGCCCAGGAAGCAATCCGGTACTACAAAAAGAGGTTTAGGATTGAAACCTTCTTTTCCGATAGCAAGAGCCGAGGGTTTCGGCTGGACAAGAGCCATTTGGATGACCCTAAACGGCTAGAAAGGTTATTGTTAGCGGCTTGTCTGGCTTATCTTTGGATTGTACATCTGGGTACGATAGCTTTAGCTGAAGGCTGGAACCGGGTCATTCATCGCACCGAACGACTGGATTTGAGCCTGTTCAATTTAGGTTTGAACCTGCTTGAGCATTTTTTGAATGAACATTTACCCTTACCAGTCGCCTTTATCCCTTTTCTTTTAGAGGATTTCTAATTGTGTACGGTAGCAAAACCTGCTTATAAAATTTGAAGTTTTTGTCCAGAAATTCCTGAAGATACTCTTTGGTATTTTTCTCGAAAGTTAAGCGCACATTCTCTGTGGAACTTGCCTTCAAACTGGCTTTCAAAGAAATGTCCTCATGTAATTTCCTCAAGATTATTGATAAGCAATTTATCCTCATCCCCAAACTCTGTGCCAAAGCGCTTATTGAGTTCAGAAATTATCAGAGAGAGGGGCTCTATATCTTCCGGTTTGACCCCGTAATCCTGCTTTTCTTTGATTGGATCAAGTTCACCTATTTGCGCCTTCAGCTTTATCTTGCCCTTAGTGGTTTCCTGTACCCGATACGACTCTATGTCAATTGCCTGTTGTACTTCTAATGGCAAGACGTCTCTTTGAATCGGCAATTTACGCTGTAGCAATTTTCCAAATTCATACAATTTTTCGAGGCTGGTATCGGCGAAGGGCAGTATTTGTGAAATGAAGGCATAAAGCCGAGAGTGTATCCTAACGTGTGTAAAAGGAAAAAGCTGATGGTAAGATAGCCGAAAATAAAAACAGCTATTAAGGAGAAAACCAGTGGCGGCTAACAACAAACCAGCAAATCCAGCAAAACCCAGCAATTTGCCATCAGTAGAAGTGGTCCAGCAAGAACTGGACAAGGCTAGCTCCATCGAAGATTTCTTTGGTCGGGAAGGGATCTTCGCCAAACTGTTCGCTCGCACCCTGGAGCAAATGCTCGAGGCGGAACTGACCGACCATCTGGGTTATGAGAAATATGAGGCTAAAGGTCGTAATAGTGGTAATAGCCGAAACGGCAAAGTTACTCGCCAGCTAAATTCCTCAGCCGGTAGCACCACCATCCAGGTGCCAAGGGATCGCAATGGCGAGTTCGAACCCACCCTACTCAAAAAGTACGGTCATAACACCAACGAACTGGAAGAAAAGATCCTGGGTCTGTATGGCAAAGGGCTCTCTATCCGAGACTTGCAGGAGACTTTACAGGATCTGTATGGGGTGGAAATCTCGCCCGCTACCATCAGCGCCATTACTGATAAGATCTGGCCGATGGTAGAAGCCTGGCAGAACCGGCCACTGGCCCGATCATCTATCTGGACGCCATCTTTGTGAAAATGCGCCGGGAAGGCAAAGTCGAGAATATGGCAGTTTACAATGTGTTGGGGGTCGATCTGGAAGGGCGGCGCGATATTCTGGGTCATTGGGGAAGGAGCTAAATTCTGGCTGGGAGTGATCAGTGCTCTGAAAGGGCGTGGGGTCGAGGATATTTTTATCGCTTGCGTGGACGGGCTAAGCGGTTTCAGTGAGGCGATCCAGGCGGTCTTTCCCTACGCCCAGGTTCAGCGCTGCATTATTCATCAAATCCGCACCAGCCTGCGCTATGTGGTGTGGAAGGATCAGAAAGCCTTTATGGCTGACTTGAAAACGGTTTACAAGGCGGCTACTCGGGAAGAAGCCGAACTGAACCTGCTAAACCTGACCGATAAATGGGGTGGGAAGTATGCGATTGCGGTAAAGAGTTGGGAGAACAACTGGGCGGAACTGTCCACCTATTTCGACTATCCACCAGATATCCGGCGGCTGATCTACACCACGAATTCCGTCGAGGGCTATCATCGCCAATTGGGTAAAGTGATCAAAACCAAGGGGGCTTTTCCCTCCGCGGAGTCAGTAAGGAAGTTATTTTACCTGGCAAATTGTGATATTACCAGCGATTGGACCATGCCGATACCTAATTGGGCATGTATTTTGAACCAGCTTTCGATCTGTTTTAAGGAAAGAGTAACTATTTGAATTCAGCAATCAATTCCATTTACACAAAACTATTGACATACCCGAACGGGATGGCTGAAAGCTTTAACAAGACGGTTAGTTATGAGAAACTCTATTTAGAAGAATTTCAGAATTTGGCAGAGGTAGCAGTGGGTTTGGAAGATTGGCTAGAACGGATTTATAATGAAGGTCGCTTACATTCGTCTTTGGGCTACTTATCGCCGATAGAATTTGAACATAATTGGTTGGCTCAAAAGCAGCTAGAATGTGGTCTGGTCATATAGGGGGCATTCCAGACTGCGAAACAAACGAGCCGAATTAGCCCAGGCGTTAGTTGGTCAGCTTAAGGAACATCACCGTTTTATGCTGGCGGAGTAGTTAAGTCATCTGGATTATTTGGATGAAGCCATCGAACGCTTAAGCACCGAAGTAGCCAGTCGCCTGCAACCATTAGAAGAAGAAATTGAACGGCTGGATCGGGTTGTTGGGGTAAATCAGCGGATAGCTGAGATCGTGTTAGCTGAAATTGGCAAGGATATGAGCCGTTTTCCAACTCATATGCACTTGGCGAGTTGGCTGGGTTTATGTCCTGGCAATCATGAAAGTGGCGGAAAGCGTTACAGTGGTAAAACCCGGAAGGGCAACCAAGCGGCGCGGCGAGCTTTAATCGAAGCGGCTTTAGGCGCGGCGAGAAGTAAGGCTAGTTATCTGGGCACCCAATACCGACGAATAGCGGCGCGACGAGGTAAAAAGCGGGCAGCGGTGGCCGTGGCACACAGTTTAGTAGTGATTATCTACCATCTGCTAAAGGAGGAAAGCGAATACGAAGATTTGGGAGCGAACTATTTTGACGAGCGGGATAAACAAGCCATAGAGAAGAGTTTGGTCAAGCGGTTGGAGCGGTTAGGCTATTCCGTGCAGCTTCAAAAGCGGGCTAGTACCACAGCAGTAAAGTAGGTACGACCCTTTCGGGGCGAGGAAGTGAATATTTTCAGAAGAGTATCGACTCGTGTTCCTACCCGAACCTCTTGAGTTCTGCCGGATTATTTCCGATAGATACTCAAGAGGTTTTTTTACTCTGCATTTATAACCGTGAACTTAATTATTTGCTAGGGCTGTAACACATACGTGCCCGGCGCATCCGCCAAAGGAGTAAAACAATAATGTGAGCCTCCCGGTACAGGAGGTGTAACCAAACCGCTAGAGTTTAGCGTTAACCATTCCTGCCACTTAAGCCACCATGATCCTTTTTGTACGGGAATAGAGGCTTTCCACGTATCAGGGTCAATATATTTTGAGCCAGAGGGATGCTCGGCTATCTGGAAACTACGGCGGGGATGTCCCGGTTCACTTACAATACCGGCATTGTGTCCACCACTGGTAAGCACAAAGGTGGTATCGGTATCGAGAGGTAACATTATCTTATAAACCGACTTCCAAGGCGCAACATGGTCTTTTGCAGTGGCAATAATGTAAACCGGAATACGAATGTCACTGATAGAAACCGGACGACCCTTGACCATGAAGTGACCTTCAAACAGCGCATTTTTAAGGAACATACTGCGCAAGTATTCGGAGTGCATGCGGTAGGGCAAGCGCGTACCGTCTGCATTCCAAGCCATCAAGTCGTTGAGTGGTTCACGATGCCCTAACAGGTAATCTTGCACACCTTTCGACCAAACCAAGTCATTCGAGCGCAACATCTGGAATGCGCCCGCCATCTGCCCGGTATCGAGATAGCCTTGTCGCCACATGATATTCTCAAGGTAATCGACCTGACTTTCATCAATAAAATACATCAAATCTCCCGCTTCGGTAAAATCCGTTTGGGTAGTGAAAAGAGTTAAGGACTTGAGGCGATCATCCCCATCGCGAGCCATAGCGGCGGCAGTTATCGTTAGCATTGTACCGCCGATGCAGTAACCCACTGCCTGAATTTTTCGATCCGGCACAACTTGGCTGATTACCTCGATAGCAGACATGATTCCCATCGTGCGGTAATCATCAAAGCTAATATCGCGATCTTCGGAAGTAGGGTTCTTCCACGAAATCATGAAAACAGTATGACCCTTATCAACCAGATATTTAACCATAGAGTTATCGGATTTTAGATCGAGTATGTAATATTTCATAATCCAAGCAGGCACGAATAAAATTGGTTCTGCCTGTACCATATCAGTAGTGGGGCTGTACTGGATTAACTCAATCAAACGATTGCGATAAATGACCTTACCGGGGGTAGCTGCTACCGTTTTACCGACAACATATTTCTCCGATTTAGGAGGGTTCTGTTTAAGCATGGCGCGTTGCAAATCTTCTGAAAAATTATTCGCCCCACGCACGAGATTCCTACCCTTTTCCTTGATGGTTGTTTCTACAATCTCAGGGTTGGTGGTCGGATAATTTGAGGGAGATACCGTATCAAGCACTTGACGAGCGGTAAAGGAGACAACATTTTCGGAGTGTTGCGCTACACCCGGAATATTCGTAGTGGCATTTTGCCACCACTGTTCAACCATTAGAAAGGATTGAGACATCAGGTTATAGGGCCAAACTTGCCAACTAGAGGCGGTAAAACGTGAATCTTGCGCTATCGGTGGAACTTTTAAACCCGGCGCGGGTATAGCAGCGGTGGAGGCATACATCGCGAGACGTGCAGTATCACGTTGTGTTTTAGTAATCAATTCTGCCTGTTTGCCGGGAGAGTTTGCCAGATGGAAAAGCCAATCGAGATATGCCAACATCATCGATGCCGGAGACATACCCATAGTTAGTTTAGCCTGATAAGAGTGCATTAAGCGATCGAGGTTGGCATAATTCAAATCTGGTGTAGCAGTTGTAGTGGGTGTAGTAACTGGAGTAGCTGTATTAGCTATAGCAGTTGTATCTGTAGAGCTTTCCATATTATTCCTGTGTCTGTAATATGATGTTATGTTGCGTTAAGTTGCTGCTAAAATGTTAATTATTTGCTTTATAGCTCTATTTTTTTGGTATGCAGGCAGTGAAAGTTCCGGTTGCTTTTACCTGACCTTCAGGATTAGTCGCACGAACCTCCGCTTCAATAAAGCCCTTATCACCTTCTTCGTATTTGCGGGTAACTTTACCGGAACATATGAGGATTTCTCCCGGGCGCGACATATTAGCGAAACGCACTTTGAAGTTGCTCAATAAGGCAGGACCGCCGAGATAATCGCTTACCAAGTGTCCTAGAAATCCCATAATTAGCATGCCATGCGCAATAGTGCCGCCAATTCCGATGGATTTGCCAATTTCAGGATTGGTATGTAATGGGTTAAAATCACCGGACGCGCCGGCATAACGCACCAACTGAACATGAGTGATCGGAGGGTTGGTTAAAGTGGGTAATTCATCTCCAACTTCGACGTTATCGAAAAGCAAACGAGTGCTAGGGTTAGACATAGGGGTCATTTGAAGAGTCATCTCACACCTCAATGGATTACAGCCACTTGCCGGGTATGTAATACCGGCTCATGGTGTTGGTTAAAATAATCGAATTCAAAGGTTACTACCTCAAACGGTCCGGTGCTACCCTGCTTTTCATCAACTTTTGTCATGCGCACTGTTCCAGTAATAGTATCTTCGGCGTAAACTGGGGCAAGATAGGTATATTCCTCCTCACCATGTAACATGCTCGACATTGGAATATTCAGATTTTCAAGGATGGAAAAGCCGTCTTCGTGATCCCAGAAACCGAAAAGGATAGGGAAAGTGGGAGAGATGGGAATTTTGGGGTAACCTGCCTCAACGGCAGCGTGCAGATCGTAATAAATTGGGTTAGAATCACCCAAAGCTTCAGCCAGTTCTTTTATTTTTACCGGCTCAATGTGATAAGTGAACACGCTCAAAGGCTGTCCAATTTTTTCGCGATTAATCATTCGCGGATGCTCCTTTCCAGGAGATAGAACTACGACATATATGCGCAAACGTAACTTAAATGTAAAGCATCCTTAATTATTTTATGCTTCCTGTCAAGAGTAGCAATAGTCGCAGTGCTTATTTGCGGTAGCAAAATCAGAAATTCTAGTGGTGAAATTTCCCACAATAGCTAAATATTAGTTAGACAAATAAATTCATAACAGAGAGTAATATTGTAGAATAGTAATTATTCCAGATAATCAAATATTTCATTAGTGTAATAAGGGTTCGAAGAAAGAGAGAGGGAACAAATGAAAATAGCTATCGTTGGAGCAAACGGTAAAACCGGGTTTCAGACTATTTTAAAGGCGTTGGATATGGGGCACAGCGTAACAGCAATTGTCCGCAACCCGGCAACAATTAGCCTGAAGCATGAATGTCTCCAAATCAAACGGGCAGATTTATTGAGCGAGAATACCGCGCTGGAAGAAGCAATTGCAGGACATGACGCAGTAATTTCCGCAATCGGTATATCTTCTGGGCTGAACGCTAAGGTAACACTATATTCAAAAGGGACTGACAGGCTGATTAAGGCACTGTCAAATAAGGGAGTCAAAAGGTTGGTATGTATCTCTTCAATCGGAATAGACCAAGAAAAAGACCCGAATATACCTTTTATTTTTCAAGATGTGTTGTTCCCGCTAATTTTTAGCAATAGTGCCGCCGATATGCGAAAAATGGAGTCTAGTATCAAGGATTCGGAACTTAACTGGACGATAATTCGCCCTGCCGGATTAACCAACAAGTTGCCCACCTGGAAATATCGGATAGCGGTTGCGCCTAGTTTGCCACGTCCATACGTGATTTCGAGAGCAGATGTGGCAGATTTTATGATAAAAGCGCTGGATAAGCCCGAATATTTTCGACAAACTGTATCGTTAGCCGATTAGGTACGAGCAAGAAATTTATGAGTAACCAATCGGAAACTGATTGGCAACCTGCATCGGTGGTGTCAAGCTTGCAGGAAAACGAGGTGCAGGTTTGGAAAATCGAATTAACACAAGCCCGTTTACTGTTACCGCTATTCAATGAGTATTTAACCTCAGAAGAAATAGAAAGAGCTAAACGCTATCGGAGAATTCAGGACGGCGAGAGGTTCATTATTGCACGTGGGCTGTTACGGCATTTGCTTGGGCAATATCTTAACGAAAATCCAACCAAAATTAAATTATCTACCTTAGCTCATGGAAAACCAGCCCTTTCGCAAACTACATATCAAAAACCTGTAGAATTCAATATTTCCCATTCTGGAGAACTTGCGCTACTTGCCTTCAGCACAGAGATGAGGCTAGGGATTGACCTTGAACAGATAAATATAGCTATTGAGTATTCGAGCATTGCAAGGAATTTTTTCTCTGTTTCCGAGATACGGTTGCTGGAAGAATTACCGCTTTCTGAAAAGCCAAAATACTTTTTTCGATTATGGACTATTAAGGAAGCTTATTTAAAAGCATGCGGAAAGGGGCTAACTTTCCCATTAGATCAGGTTGAAATCGTACCCGCACCATCGCAAAATATGGTATATTTTACAATTAAGACACCCACACCTAATTTGCAATACTGGAAAGTATGCGAACTAAAACCGGATGAGGGTTATTGTGGTGCATTAGCGGTAGATGGTAATGATTGGGCGTTACGATGCTTTAAGTGGAAGGAACCATAACGGGTATTTTTACCTGTTATCAACCAGATTTTACTGCTAAATTAACCGGCTTCTAATAATATTTAGGGAAAAGCTGGCAGATAAGCTTGGGTGATGGTATTGGAATTTTTGCTACTTGCGTCTTACCCTGTTAAAATATAATAGTGTTCAAGGCGTTTTCTGCTTTCACTCTCTCAGGCACTAACACAATAATATACACCCATAATAAGGTGTCACGAGGCTGCTGGTTATTGTTCCAGCACAGTCACCCTAGTTAATTATGGAGAACTGATGTCACAACAAATTACTGAAACGGATAAAGCGGGCGCTCCCTTACACCGTACTCCAATTGCAATCGTGGGAATGGCTTCCATATTCCCACAAGCCCGTAACCTGCAAGAATACTGGGATAATATTCTAAACAAAATAGACAGTATTGTTGAGGTTCCGGCAACCCGCTGGAAAATCGAGGATTATTACGATCCTAACCCCAAAACGCCCGATAAATCCTATTGCAAACGCGGGGGATTCATACCAGATGTTGATTTCGACCCAAGTGAATTTGGTATCCCACCTAACCTGCTAGAAGCCACCGATGTGTCTCAGTTACTGGCATTGCTGGTAGCAAAAGATGCCTTAGAAGATGCCGGATATGGCGAAGGGCAGGAATTTGCGCGTGATAAAACCGGGGTAGTGCTTGGAGTTGTAACCGGGCAGCAATTGATGCGTCCTTTGGTAAGCCGCTTGCAATACCCGTTGTGGGAAAAGGTTCTCAAAAGTGTTGGGTTACCTGATAAAGATGTTGAAGTCATCATAGAAAAATTAAAGCTAGGTCACGCCAAATGGGAAGAAAACTCTTTCCCCGGCTTTTTGAGCAATGTAGTAGCAGGACGAATCGCCAATCGACTTGACTTGGGTGGCATGAACTGTGTGGTAGATGCCGCTTGCGCCAGTTCACTTAGCGCACTTAACGTAGCAGTGAACGAATTAGCTTCGTACCGCAGTGATATGATGATTACCGGCGGGGTAGATATTGATAATTCTATCCTGACTTATATGTGCTTCAGCAAAACTCCTGCCTTCTCGCACAAAGAAAATGTACGTCCTTTTGATGCCGAATCAGATGGCATGATGGCGGGCGAAGGCATCGGAATGCTAGTTTTGAAACGGCTTGAAGATGCAGAGCGGGACGGCGATAGAGTATATGCCGTCATCAAGGGTATCGGTTCATCCAGCGATGGACGCTACAAGAGCATCTATGCACCAAGCTCAGACGGACAGGTTAAAGCCTTAAATCGCGCCTACAAAGATGCAGGCTTTGCACCCACCGAAATAGGTTTGGTGGAAGCACACGGAACCGGAACAGTAGCCGGAGATTTGTGCGAAGTAACCTCACTCAATAAAGTATTTGAAGAAGGTAATCCCCGCCGCAATTATATTGCGCTAGGCAGCGTAAAATCGCAGATTGGGCATACCAAAGCCGCCGCCGGTTCAGCCAGCCTCATCAAAACTGCGTTGGCATTGCATCATAAAATTCTTCCGCCAACAATTAATATTACCGAACCTAACCCGCGTATCAATATTCAGGATTCGCCTTTTTACCTGAATACTGAGACTCGCCCATGGTTACGTGAGCCTTCCGCACATCCCCGCCGCGCCGGAGTTAGCGCATTCGGGTTTGGCGGCACCAATTTCCACGTGGTAATGGAAGAATACAAACCGGAATTTAATGGGGCTTATCGCCTACAACGAGGCGCACAGGCTGTCATTGTAGATGCCACAACGCCTGAGCAATTATTAAAGCGGACTCTGGAAATAGTACAACGCCTTGAATCTGACGAAGGTCAAGCCGAATATAACGCTTTGGTCGATTCAACCCGTAATTTACAGATTCCTCAAACCTCTGTAAGGTACGGCTTTGTTGCAGAATCATTGGCAGAAGCGCTTGAATTATTAAAACTGGCTGCCGTTCAATTGCAAAATAAAAGCGCGGAAGAAACATGGGAACATCCACGAGGGATTTTCTATCGCCGCAGCGGGTTGGGAACGGATAAGAAAATTGTCGCGCTTTTCTCCGGTCAAGGCTCACAATATCTTGAAATGGGACGCGAATTAGCTTTAAATTTCCCGCCTTTGCGTGAAGCTTTCAGCAATATGGATGCGTTATATCTACAAGAAGGACGCAAGCTTCTCTCCGAAGTGGTTTACCCTGTACCGGGTACGGATAACGCTGCCAACACCCAAGCATTGCAAAAAACCGATTATGCCCAACCGGCGATTGGGGCTATAAGTAGCGCCCTTTACAAGCTGATGCAACAAGCCGGGTTCAAGCCCGATTTTGTGGCTGGTCATAGCTTTGGTGAGCTAACCGCATTGTGGGCGGGTGGCGTACTTGATGATGAGAATTATTACAAACTGGTGATTGAGCGAGGCAAGGCAATGGCTGCGCCCGCCGGTGAACCGGGCTTTGATAGCGGGTCAATGTTGGCGGTTTCCGGCAAACAAGCTGCTATTCAGGAATTTCTCACCAATTACCCTGAAATTATTATTGCTAATTACAATTCCAGTAACCAATTTGTGCTGGCAGGTGCAAAACAGGAAATTAGCAATATTATTCCGGCGTTAAAAGAAAAAGGCTTTAGCGTAGTACCATTGCCGGTTTCGGCAGCTTTCCACACCAAACTGGTAGCCCATGCTCAGAAACCTTTCTCGAACGCAATCAAGGCAGCAACATTTAATAGCCCGCAAATTCCGATTTTCTCCAACACCACCGGACAAGCTCATTCCAATGATCCCGCTGAGATTCGCGCCGCCCTTGAAGAGCATTTGCTCAAACCGGTGCAGTTCGAGCAGGAAATAAATAACCTGTATGCGGCTGGTGGTTATGTATTTATCGAAATCGGTCCCCGCGATATTCTGACCAATCTGGTCAAGACCATTCTGGGCAATCAACCGCACTTAGCTGTGGCTCTTAATTCCAGCCGCCAGAAGAACAGCGATACCCAATTCCGACGGGCTGCCATACAGTTACGGGTTGCAGGTTTAGCGATAACGGATATTGACCCATATCTGTTACCAACAGCAAAACTAAAGAACCGCAAATCTAAGATTAGTGTCAAATTAAACGGCACTAATTATGTTAGCAACGCCACTCGCCAGACTTTTGAAAAGTCGCTACAAGACGGTTACAAAGTATCAGTTTACGAGAAGGAAACAAGTAGTGCTATGACCAGCCTTCCCAAAAATGGAACTGCCAAAGTAACAACTAATCAACCGCAACCGGCAGTGCAGTACGAACCGGAAGCGGTACGTCAGGTTGCGCCACAACCAACCCCACAACCAGAACCGGGAGTGCAAACGGTAATGCCTGTAGCGGCTGAGCCTGCCTACGGTTTCCAACAACTTGAGCAGAGTATATCGCAACTCAGCCAATTCCAAGCAGGAACCTTGCATGTTCACGAGCAATATCTGAATAACCAGCTTGAATATTCCAAGATTTTCTTCCAGCTTATGCAACAGCAACAGTCGTTGTTGATGGGCGGGCAACCCGCTACACCTCCGGGCGTGCTGGAAAGCGTTGAGCGCAACATGATGCGCTTCCATGACCACCAAGCGGATACCCTGCGCGTACATGGTCAGTATCTAAACCAGCAAGCTGAATTTGCTTCGAACTTTTTCGAGACAACTGCCGGACAAAGCAAAATTGAGTTTCACGCGGTCGCACCTACTCCAGCGGTGACTTATAGCTCACCTCCCGTAAAAGCGGTAGCTGCACCTGCCCCAGTTGCGCCTCAACCTGCGCCGGTAGTAGCCAAACCCGCACCAGTGGTAGCAGTTGCCCCGGCAAGTGTAGAAGCTCCGAAACCTGCTCCCGTTAAAGCGACAAACGGTACAACCGCACCTATCGCGCCAACGGTGGTGGTAGCGGCGGCTCCGGCTGCGCCTCAAAACGATACGCTGGTAAAAGCGTTGGTTGAGATAGTGAGCGAGAAAACGGGCTATCCCACCGATATGCTCGAACTTGAGATGGATATGGAAGCCGACCTCGGCATCGACTCCATCAAACGGGTCGAAATCCTTGGCGCGATGCAAGATCGCTTCCCCAACCTCCCGCGAGTACCTCAAGACGAACTGGCAGAGCTTCGCACCCTCGCTCAGATTGTCGCCAAAATGGGAATATCGGCTGCGCCTGTTACCACTGCGCCCGCTCAGGTAGTGGTAGCTGCACCTGTGCCTGCCGCCACTCAAACTGTGGCTGCGCCTGCCGCAGGGGGCAACTTAGTGCCTGTGCTACTCGAAATTGTGAGCGAGAAAACGGGCTATCCCACCGATATGCTCGAACTTGAGATGGATATGGAAGCCGACCTCGGCATCGACTCCATCAAACGGGTCGAAATCCTCGGCGCAATGCAAGATCGCTTCCCCAACCTCCCGCGAGTACCTCAAGACGAACTGGCAGAGCTTCGCACCCTCGCTCAGATTGTCGCCAAAATGGGAATATCGGCTGCGCCTGTTACCACTGCGCCAGCTCAGGTAGTGGTGGCAGCACCTGTACCAGTCGCCACTCAAACTGTGGCTGCGCCTGCCGCAGGGGGCAACTTAGTGCCTGTGCTACTCGAAATTGTGAGCGAGAAAACGGGCTATCCCACCGATATGCTCGAACTTGAGATGGATATGGAAGCCGACCTCGGCATCGACTCCATCAAACGGGTCGAAATCCTTGGCGCGATGCAAGACCGCTTCCCCAACCTCCCGCGTGTAGCGCAGGACGAACTGGCAGAACTTCGCACCCTCGCTCAGATTGTCGCTAAATTGGGCGTGGGGGTTGCCCCCGCAACGAACGGTGTAGCACCTGTAATAGAAGCGCCGACCTCAGAAATAATCCCAAACGGCGCACCGCTATCGGAAGTCAGGTTGAAATCGCTGCCCTTACCGGATTATCTTGAGTTTGGGCTATCCGAACGCTACATTTGTCTGTTGACCGATGATGGTACAACTCTAACTGCCGGATTAGCAGAAGCGTTGCTAAAGAAGGGTTGGCAGGTAGTGGTACTCGGTTTCCCACGTTCAATCATCGCCGAATCCAGCCAATTGCCCACACAGGCGCACTACGTGCCGCTTGCAGATATGAGCGAAAAAGTACTGGAACAAACCCTGAAACAGATAACTGCCCAATATGGCAAGGTTGGGTGCTTTATCAATCTGAACCCAACCGCTAATCTTACACGAGCGGATGGGCTGCCCTTCTCAGAAATTGAAGAAGCGTTGGTAAAACACGTATTCTTACTGGCTAAATACCTTAAAGCGCCTCTTAACGAAGCTGCTCACGAGGGACGCGCTTGCTTCTTGACCGTATTGCACCTAGACGGCGCGTTGGGAGCCAGCAAGGAAGACGGTTTTGGAGCGATTGGCGGCGGGTTGTTCGGGCTTGCTAAAACCTTACGTCAGGAATGGGATACGGTTTATTGCCGAGCAATTGACCTTTCACCCAAGTTAGATGAGACTCAGGCGATTGGACACCTTTTGGACGAACTGCATGACCCCAGCCGCTTGTTGGGCGAAGTAGGTTACTTGCCGGAAGGACGTGTAACGCTGGTTTCGGAACTGGTAACCGCAAATGAGAAGGTAAGATGAGTAAATTCAAGCCTGTTGATACGAACTCAGTATTTGCGGTAAGCGGGGGTGGGCGCGGCATAACTGCCGAATGCGTGGTACAAATAGCGCACCATTTCCGCTGCAAATTCATACTTTTAGGGCGTACCTCGCTCTCCGGTGAAGAACCAGAATGGGCGAGGGGCTGCTTTGAAGAAGCTGAACTTAAAAAGAAGTTTGCGGCACACCTGACGGCGCAAGGCGAAAAACCTACTCCGGTAAAGGTTCAGAAAGGGCTTGACGCTTTACAAGCCCGCCGTGAAATTTCAAAAACGGTACGACGGGTTGAAGAAGAAGGTGGGCAAGCGGTATATTTGAGCGTTGATATAACCGACTCCCAAACTTTAAAACAAGCCTTGGATAAAGCCCAGAAAATAACCGGAGCAGTCACGGGCATAATTCACGGAGCGGGTAATCTTGCCGATAAATTAATCGAAAACAAGACATTGGCTGATTTTGAAAACGTCTTTACCACCAAAGTGCGTGGGTTGATAAATTTACTGGAGTGCTTACCGCCCAACAAACTCTCAGAACTGGTGCTTTTTTCATCGGTGGCGGGATTTTTCGGTAATGCCGGGCAAGCGGATTATTCAATGGCAAACGAAGTATTGAATAAAACCGCGCTGCTGGTACAAAAGCAACAACCTGAGTGCCGAGTAATCTCACTGAACTGGGGACCTTGGGATGGTGGCATGGTAACTCCGGCATTGCGCGAGTTTTACGCTCGCCGAGGGATTCATGTTATTCCGGTGGAAGACGGTACGCAACGGCTGGTGGATGCGCTGGAGACTGATACGCCCGGTAGCACACTGGTGGTAGTTGGACCACCTTTGCCTGAACCAGAAAGAGCTTTGCCAACTGCCCCCCAGACGTTCCAATTGCGGAGACGGCTTGACCCTAAAGCTAATCCCTTCTTAGTTGACCACCGAATAGGCGGCAACCCGGTATTACCTGCCATCTGCGTTATCGATTGGGTGGCAAACGCCTGCGAGCAACTTTTCCCCGGCTACACCATGTATACGTCTATCAATAATCGGGTTTTCAAGGGTTTAGTATTCGAGACAGACGAAGTAAATGATTATACGCTGGAACTGAAGGAAATTGAGCGCGAGGGTAACGACAAGCTGGTATTCGAAGCTACCATCTGGAGCGTGAATGAAAAGGGTAAACGCCTGTACCATTATGGGGCGCGTTGCGATTTGCGCCGCAAGTTGCCGCAACCGCCGATTGTTGAAGGCATAAAGATACCGCAAACTTCGGTGCTGAATGGCGTTGACCTCTATCGGGATGGAACATTGTTTCACGGACCAGCCTTTCAAGGGGTTAGGCGCGTTCTCAGCGTGGAACGCGAATCAATGCTGGTAGAATGCTATTTGCCAGCCGTTTCCGAAAAAACGCAGGGACAATTCCCGGTACAAAACTTCAATCCCTATGCTGTAGATGTCCAATTGCAATGCATGCTAATCTGGGCGCGGCATTTCTACCAAGCAGGAAGTTTGCCGCTGTCAATCCAGCATGTGGAACAGTACCGCACAATACCCTTTGACAAAGTTTATTACGCCGCTATGCAAGTTCAGACCAGCAGTGAAATGGGCTTGATTGCCAATGTTACGGCTTTTGACGAGCATGGTGTAGTTTACACTCGCATAAACGGAGCGGAAGTAACCATTAGCCAGCGCCTGAACAGCTTGTTCGTGCCGGCAGAGTTAGCAGGGACGACTGGTGCAACCAACTAATTTGGGCATAACCGGGCTGGCAGCCAGCTTACCGGATTTTAAAGAGTTAGACGATTTCGACCGGGCTATTTTTGACGGGCTATGTCCCACAATTAGCCCGGACTCCCTCAATCCACCTCTGGCAGGGCAAGTTGTAAAACAAGCCTTGACGCAAAGCGGAATAGCCCTTTCCAGCAAGATTTCCATTTTATTTTTGACAGCGAGTAACACAGCCCTAACGCTTCCCGGTTTTACAAGCGTGGCAATTTCCAATGTTGCTACCCTCTCAATAGCGCTTGAGACAGCCTCCCAATTGCTTCAAACCGGAGCGGCGCAAGCCGTTGTGCTGGTAGCAAGCAGCAAGGAAGCCGCTGCCGCGTTGGTTATTGAGCAAAGCAATGCGCGGGAATACGCCAAAATCGAAGGGTGGGGGAATTCCGGTAATACCACACAAGCCTGCCGGGATGCTTGTAATTCAGCTGGAATACAGACCAATCAAATCGAGTATCTGGAAGTAGCTGCCGGAAGCGAAGCAAGTTCAAATGTGGCATTGAACGCAGCGTTCGGCGTAACCGAACGAGCGTTCACTTGTGGACTGGGTAGCTTACCCGGTGCGTCCTCATTGCTGGCACAACTGCTCGGACTCATCAAAGTTACTTTAAGCCTTCACCATCGCTATATTCCTGCCAACCCTTCTTTCCCGTCTGATACCGATTCTTGGACAAATCCAGCTTTCTATCGAGCGGAAGAATCGCGCCCATGGTTTTTGGAAAGTGGCGTAAAGCGGCGCGTAGCAGCTTTGAGCGGCACACAAGGTCAGGAAAGCTATCTCGTGCTACTTTCGGCGGATGCTAACCGCCCTGCTCCACAAAACCGCTATCTAACCCGCCTTCCTCTCTATTTTTGCCCGTTCGCGGGGGAGAATGTGTCGGCTTTATTGGGGCAACTTCAAGCCCTTAAATCGTTGCTGGCATCAAGCGCAAACCTCGCAAATCTGGCGCGCCAATGCTTCCAGAAGTATCGGCAAAATTCTAATGCCGCTTACGCGCTGGTATTGGTGGGGCAGAACCGCGAAGAGCTAACAACAGACCTTGATAACGCGCTAGAGAATCTGGAAAAATCCTTCGCTAAAGGCAAGGAATGGAAAACCACGCGCGGCAGCTATTGCACGCCAAACCCGTTGGGCAAAAAGGGCAAGGTTGCTTTTGTATATCCCGGCGCATTTAACTCATTTCATGGTTTGGGGCAAAACCTGTTTCACCTGTTTCCGGGCTTACAGGATAGCTTTGGGGCATTAACCTCAAATCCGGGGCTGGCATTGGGCGAAAAGAAGCTCTATCCCCGCAGCCTCGAAACGCTTGGCAAAGCTCAAATCGAGACGCTGGAAAAAGAGCTTGAAGCCGATTCGCAAACGCTGATTGAATCTGGCGCAAGTTTCGCTATTCTGTTCACCATGATTATGCGCGACTATTTCAAGGTGCGCCCCCAAACCGCTTTTGGCTACAGCATGGGCGAAACCAGCATGTTCTGGGCGTTGGGAGTGTGGACTGGCGGCGATAAAGGACTTGATGCTTTCCACCAATCACCTTTGTTCCAAACCCGCCTGACAGGCCCTAAAGACGCAATCCGCGAGCAATGGCAAATCAAGGGCGACAGAACAGATGATACCTTCTGGAGCAATTATTACCTGCTCACACCGCTGGAAAAGATTAGCGCCGGCTTAGAAGGCGAAAATCGGGTTTATCTGACCCATATCAACACACCCGAAGAGGGGTTGATTGCCGGAGATAGCGAAGCTTGCCGCCGAGTTATTGCAAAGATAAAAGCGCACAACCTGAAAAGTCCTTCCAGTTTTGTGCTACATTGCGAACCCACAGCCAGTGAGTATAATGAATTGTTGCAACTGCACTCGCACCCGACCCGGCAAGTTGAGGGCGTAACTTTCTATAGCGCCGCCAATTACGCGCCTGTCAAATTGGACAGCGCGGAGATTGCCCAAAGCGTGGCGCGAATGGTCTGCAATCCTCTAGATTTCCCGCGTCTTGTCTCGCGCGTATATGAGGATGGGGCGCGTCTTTTTGTAGAACTAGGTCCCGGTAGCACCTGTTCTCGCTGGATTGGTAAGATTCTGGGCAAAAAAGAGCATGCCCGTTTGAATATCAGCCAGAAAGGTACTAGCGACCATACCTCGCTACTAAAATTACTGGCACAATTGGTAAGCCATCTGGTGGATTTAGATTTGTCGCCCCTTTACGAACAAAAACAGGAAACGAATAACTTGCATCAGCAGCTTGACCGACTTTCGAGAAATAATACCAGCATTGCTGAAACTCAGCGTGCCTTGCTCAATTCAAGACGAGAAGGGCTTGAACAGCTTGGGGGATTGATTAGCCTGCAACTCAAGCTTTTGCAGGATGCCCGCAACGCCGGAACTTTGAGCGCGGTAGTCGAGAAGCCCCGCGCTTCAGTAGCCACTATCACGCGCCCTGCCTTATTCGATGAAACCAAAATCGAAGAATTTGCCACCGGTTCAGCCGCAAAATGCTTTGGGGCGGAATATAATATTTACGAAGGTCGGCGATTATCGCGCATCCCCAACGGCGATTTGAAATTCATGAGCCGCGTTACCGAAATAACGGGTGAAAAGAAGGATTTTGACAACCCTTCTTCCATCACGGTGGAATACGATGTGCCGGATGCGCCGTGGTTCTACCAACAGAACGCCGCGCCCTATATACCTTATTGCGTGGTGATGGAAATTGCCTTGCAGCCTTGCGGGTTCTTGTCTGCCTACAAGGGCAGCGCGTTAATGTTCCCAGATACCGACCTCTACTTCCGCAATCTGGACGGTACGGCGGAATTGGTTCAAAATCTGGATGTGCGCGGTAAAACCGTTACCACTCACGCCACTCTTTTGGCAACCTCCGCCTTTGATGGCACTATTATTCAGCGTTTCCGCTTTGAGTCAAGCTGCGACGGGCAAACCTATTATCGGGGCGAATCGGCTTTTGGCTTCTTCAGCCGCGAGGTAATGGCGAATCAGGTGGGGTTGGACGGTGGCAAAGAAGTGTTCCCGTGGCTCAACCAACAACCCGCCACCGTGTTGGATTTGCGAACACAGCCAGAATGGTTCATCGGCAACGCCAGCAAGCCCAACTTCAGGCTCTCCGGTGGACAACTGGACTTTCTGGACGAAATTAAAATTGTGTCGAATGGCGGCAAACATGGCAAAGGTTATATTTTCGCCAATCGCAAGATCAACCCGGCGGATTGGTTTTATACCTGCCATTTCTACCAAGACCCGGTTATGCCCGGTTCTTTAGGGGTTGAAGCTATTCTCGAAGCAATGCAAGCCTACGCCCTGCAACAAAATCTGGGGGCTGGTTTCCGCGCCCCACGCTTTACGCTCGTCCCCGGTAGCAATACTACGTGGAAATATAGAGGGCAACTTGGACCTCAAAACGAGCTTTTGAGACTTGAAGTTCACATCACCGGGATTGTAGAAAATCAGGGTCAAGTTACTATTACCGCTGATGCCAGCCTTTGGAAAGATAAACTGCGTATATACGAGATAAAGCAGCTAGCGCTCAATATTATTGAGGCGTGATTTAAGGAGAAGAGGAATGTTGAAGGCAGATAATAGCCTCAGTTTTATGTCAAGTTCAGTTGAAATTAACAAGTTCTGGACAGGACCTGTAAGTTCGATTGTATTTGATGAAGAAGGCATCCGGGCTTGTCTCTTGCAGTTGGAACGCCCATGCTTTGCGGTGCGGGTGGATAATCGCATCGGTTTTAGCAATGAGGGAGAATTGACTACAGACGGCAGCAACGGAATTGAGTTGCTGGTAGCAGTACCGCCACAACCTGCGCGTAGTTGGGGCAATCCCGAATTTAACGAACTATTCGGGCTAACCTATGCTTATGTGGGCGGCTCGATGGCACAAGGGATTTCTTCGGAAGAGCTTGTTATTGCGCTTGGCAAAGCCGGAATGCTTGGCTCATTTGGGGCGGCAGGGCTAAGTCCTGCGCGGATTGAAGCTGCCATAAAGCGTATTCAGGCTGAATTACCCACCGAACCCTACGCCTTCAACCTAATTCACAGCCCAAGCGAGGAATCAATTGAACGCCGGGCGGTTGAATTATATCTCCAATATGGAGTCGGTATTGTAGAAGCCTCCGCTTTCCTTGATTTAACTCCGCATATTGTACGCTACCGGGCAGCCGGGTTAAGCCAAGATGCAGCCGGAAACATTCAAATCAAAAACCGAGTAATCGCCAAGCTTTCGCGCCGTGAGGTTGCCGCCAAGTTTATGCAGCCTGCACCTGAAAGGATTTTGCGCGATTTGGTTGAGGCAGGACAGCTTACTACCGAGCAAGCAGCACTGGCTGCAAAAGTGCCGGGGGCTGACTATATCACGGTAGAAGCGGATTCGGGTGGTCACACCGATAATAGACCACTGGTTTGCTTACTGCCCTCCTTGATGGATTTGCGCGATGAGATTCAGGATAAATACGGTTATGCGCGCCCGGTGGGCGTAGGTGCAGCCGGTGGTATCGGAACGCCCGCCGCAACGTTGGCAGCCTTCATGATGGGCGCAGATTATGTGGTAACAGGCTCGGCAAACAGCGCGTGTGTGGAAGCCGGAACATCTGAACATACCAAAAAGCTGTTGGCGCAAGCTGAAATGCCGGATGTAATGATGGCTCCTTCCGCCGATATGTTTGAAATGGGCGTAAAGGTGCAGTTGCTCAAACGCGGCACGCTTTTCCCGTTGCGTTCCCAAAAACTCTATGATTTGTACCGCGCCTATGACTCAATCGAGCAGATTCCCGCTGCCGAACTTTCGGTGGTAGAAAAACAATATTTCCGCAAGAGCGCAAATGAAGTTTGGGAGGAAACCGTTAAATTCTTCCAAGAACGTGACCCTGAACAACTTGCCAAAGCGCAAGAGAACCCCAAACGGAAAATGGGTCTTATCTTCCGCTGGTATCTGGGATTATCCTCGCGCTGGTCTAACACCGGCGAAAAGGGGCGTGAGATGGATTACCAAATCTGGTGTGGACCTGCAATGGGCGCATTCAACGATTGGGTACGCGGCACCTATCTGGAACAACCGCAAAACCGCAAGGCTGTTGACGTTGGTATGCACCTGCTCACCGGCGCAGCCTATCTAAATCGCTTGCAAGCTCTGAAAATGGCGGGTCTGCAACTTCCCATAAGCTTTAAACGCTACCGACCAGAAGCGGGTAAGTTCAACGCTATCGGCTAAAGCCTCGCATAAAGACAAGGGGCTTAAGCCCCTTGTTCCAATCCTTACACCTGAAAACCCTAGTTATGTCTTACGCTTCCCCTAAATCGTTCAAGAAATTCGCATCTGCTTCCGGTAGTGAAGGGTTAATGCTGATGCCCGAACCCATTTCAAAGCCCGCCGGAATGGTAAGGCGCGGGCTTATCTGGCAATACCAGTGCAATTGAGGTTCACCGCTTTTGTAACGAGCGGCTGACATTATGGCGTAATTATAATTCGGATTGTTTAGCTTAGTATAGAGCTTCGCCAGCACTTCATGAAGTAAGGCAGCAAAAGCAGTAACCTCTTTCGGTGAAATTGTGCCAAAATCGGAACGATGCTCTTTCGGCATTATCCAAATTTCAAAGGGAACTTCCGCCGCAAAAGGCACAAATGCCAGAAAATGCTCATTTTCACCTACTACACGCTTACGGTCTTCTACCTCAAACTCCATCGTGTCGCAATAAGCACATCTACCCCACTCATCAAAATAGCGTTGCGCCTCATCCTCGCGCCAGCGATAATGGCGAGGCACTATGGGAGTAGCGATTATTTGAGAATGAGGGTGTTGCATCGAAGCTCCGGCTGTTTTCCCATGATTGCGAAAAATTATTATAAAGAGATTGTCCCTGATCTTCATCAATTCTAGGTAACGTTGCCGATAGGTTTCTACAATAGCGTTAACCCTTTCAAGAGACATCATAGCCGGGTTAAGATTATGTTCAGGGCTTTCAATTACTACTTCGTGATGACCATAGCCGGGTAGTTCCAGATATATGCCCGATAAAGAGCGGGTGGGTTTCTGGTCGGGCGATAGCGCCGGATACTTATTTTGTACAACCCGTGTGAGCCAACTATCGCCGTCAGCGTTTTTTATTTCAAATAAGATAACTTCATCCTTGGCATCATCAAATTTGCAGAAGGAACAATCAGCCGCATAGGGTGGTTCAATTATGATAGGCTCATGTCCGTTCCGAAATTCTTGCGGACGTATGCGGCGGCTGGGTGCATAAATCACCCACTCACGAGTAGCACGGTTTAATCTGATATGAGTATTACCCATTTTTCCCTCCCTGCTTCATCAAAACTACTGCCTGAATAACTTTACCCATCTCTAAGTGACCTCATAAGTACAAGGAAGGACGAATCACCAGACCAGAAACAGGGTTAAATCATTTACATTGGTATTGGTGGGACCAGTTTTGAGTAGTTCTGTGCTTCGTTGGAAAAAATGATATGAGTCATTATGTGTAAGATAGGTAAGAGCATCGAGTCCGATAGCATGTGCCTTGCTAACACTATTTCCATCAACCAATGCACCGGCAGCATCAGTAGGTCCGTCAGAGCCATCGGTGGCAAGCGGCAAACATAATACGTTCTCCAAACCATTCAAAGCCAGCGCGGCGGCTAATGCCAATTCCTGATTACGTCCGCCTTTACCATCCCCTTTTATTGTAACGGTTGTTTCGCCGCCTGCCAACAGGCAAGCAGGTTTTGGGATAGGCGAATCATAAGTGGCAATTTCTTTAGCAATGCCTGCCAACACTCGCGCTACTTCTCGCGCTTCCCCCTCCACAAAGGTAGAAAGGAGCAGCGTGTTGTAGCCGAGTTCGTCGGCTCTTTGGGCGGCTGCCAACGCTGCTACCCGATTATCCCCTACTATGATATTTCGGGTGTTCGCGAAAAGTGGGTCGGCGGGCTTTGGCGTTTCGGGAATCTCGCCATTAACCCCTAACTGTAAATGCTTTAAGATTTGCGCGGGAACTTTGTCCGGTGTCGTCAAGCCAAATTGCTCTAGCGCAAGCCAAGCCTGAGCAAAAGTGGAAGTGTCCGGCACAGTAGCCCCACTGGCGATTACATCTAACGGGCTTCCCACTACATCGGACAAAATCAGGCTTACCAACGTGGCAGGGTAAGCCATCCGCGCCAGATTGCCGCCCTTCACCTGTGAAAGATGCTTGCGAATTGTATTTAGTTGGTTGATTGTCGCGCCAGCCTTTAGCAGTTGCGCGGTAAGAGCTTGCATATCCTCCAGCGTCACGCCCTCAACGGGTAGCTCTAACAAGGCAGAACCGCCGCCGCTCATCACCGCAATAACCAAATCTTCGGGAGTAGTATCTTTCAAAAGCTCCGCGATTCGTCTTGTGCCAACCACCCCATTCATATCGAGAATCGGATGTCCCGCTTCGGTAATCACAATATTGCTATTTTCGGGCGCACCCCCCAAATGAGCATACTTTACATTGATTGCCCCGGCTGTAACTCGCTCTCCTAGAATATGCGCTACTGCCCCTGCCATAGGCGCAGCAGCTTTACCAGCGCCAATCACAAATACTCTTTTATAGTAGTTGAGGTCATAGGCAAACCCTTCGATGGTTAGAACAGCCGAATCCGGGTTATAAGCCAGCTTGTTCAAAACCGCTCGCGCTGGATCCACCGCAGCCAAAGCCGCACTCATAATGAGCAAAGCATCCTCTCGCCTTTTGCGATTCTGCGGAGAATGCCCAACTAACAGTTGTTGTATTTCTGTTTTTTCAAGTAAGTTCATTTAGTAATACCCGATTTATGTAAAGCTATCTACTTGTGTTCAAAAACGGCTTGTGTTGGATTACTTGAGTTATTCTGAGTTGAAGATAGGGTTTTAACCGTATCTAAGAATAACGCCCGTTTTAACTCGCGCTGCTCCAAGCGCAGGAATCAGGCTGGCAGAACCAGAAAGTACCAAGGCAAATATAAAGGTGAACAGCACTATTTGCCAATCAAACAAAAACTCAATCGGAAAAGTCGCTTGCGAAATAAGGTTCACAATAAGACGTGCCAGCGGATAGCCAAGAAGCGCCCCTGCAAAAAAGCCAAGAACCCCCAAGAATAACCCCTCGGTAAGAAATAGTTGCACCATGCTTCGGTCTGACGCGCCCAAGCTACGCAAAACGCCAATTTCTCGCCTTCGCTCTAGCACATTCAGGGTAATAGTATTTACCACCCCCAATGTCCCTACCAAAGCGATTAATACCACCATCGCATACAACAATAATTTTAGCGATTGGCTGATTTGCTCGATAATCTGGCGATCGCTATAAGCGGTTATAGTGGTGGGCTGAAGTGTGCGGAAACGTTGCTCAATAGTTCTCAGAGTTTGATCGACAAAAGCCGGGTCTTTCTGGGTAGTAGTTATGGTGAAATAATCTGCCTGAGCCTGATGCCCCATCACTCTCTCTGCTTCATCCAAAGGCATAAATACCTTTCCAAGTGCATTACTGGTGAGGTAGCGAGTGCTGTCATCCAGAATCCCGATAACGTTATAGCGATACAATTTACGGTTGATCTCAAGCTGAATAATGTCGTTGAGTTTTATATTTTTGGCAGCAGCCAGCACATTTGAGATAGCTACTACCCCATTTTCGCCGTTATTAAACCAGCGTCCTGACAGGATGCTTTTTCGATAAATCTGAGTATCGGGCAATACTCCGAAAACATCGGTGCTACTGGCGCTGATAATGCCTCTGGATTTTGACCAGGGTTCTGCCAATTCTACACCCTCAACTGTTCTCAATGAAGCAGCAAACTGGTTGCCAAGCCGTCCTGTATCAAAGGAAACCCAAGCATCGGTTAGATATAGTCGGTAGAAACTTTCGGCGGTTTTATCAACTGAAGCGCTGGTACTCTGGGAAGCCAGAAAAGCGGCACAGCTAAGGCTAATAACGCCGAAAGTTACCAGATTTCGAGCTTTCCGGCGAGTCAGGTTGCGTAGCGCCATCGCTACCAGCGGCGGAAATATTCGCAGACGAGTCAGCAAACGATCGACCCAACTTTTGCCAAAGCTATTGCTGATACCATAGCTATCCAAAGCTTCTCGCACGGGAATTGTAGTACCGCGCCAAGCCGGAAGCAGCGTTGCCACAACCGAAACCAAGATGCCGACTACAAATCCTAGCACTAAAGCATTCCATTGGAATAAGAAGCCTTCTACCTGAAAATTGAGCATGTTGCCCAAAAACTCCAACAAGATTTTCCCGCCAGCAAATCCGGCTAAAACCCCTAAAATTGTACCTGCTAGCCCATAAAGTAACCCTTCTATCAGATATAGCTGTAAAATCTGCCTCGAACTAGCGCCTATAGCCTTTAACGCACCGATTTCACCCATCTGCTCGGTCACAATCGCCGAGAGGGTATTCGCCACCAAAAAGCCGCTAATTACCAGTCCGAGTACAGAAAAAACCAGCAATAAGGTTAGAAGAATATCCAATTCATTCTTGCCCAGATAAGTCTCAGGGTCGCGGGCGACAAAACTGCCAAACTGGAGATTCCGCTTTTTAAAACTATCTTCTATTTGTCTTCTCGTTTCATCCTTGCCCGCAAAATCGTTCAGGCGCACTAGAATCTCGTTAAATCCCTTTGTGCCGAGCATACGCTGCATTTCGGATTGGTTAACAAAGGCACTGGCAGTTTGGAGCAAACTGGCGTTGGGGTAGGCAGGCGAACGGGCGAAGCCACTAACCATCAACTGGTGTTCACGATTATCCGAACCGCCCCGATAAATAATAAAATCGCCAATTTTAAGCGCAGGCAAAAGACTACGAGTGCTGATTTCAAAGGCAATTTCACCACTGCCCGGCGGACGACCTTCTACAAAATCAATTTGGTTTACCTGAATATTGGAATAATCTTCGTAGGCATAAAAATCTATATCCCGCCATTGTTCATCACCGCGAAATTTGGTGGAATATACGCCCCGCCGTTCCACTGCCGCTACATTGGGAAGTTGTTCAAGAAGAGGTTTTAAAGTGGGTGGGTTATTCGAGACAATCCAGCGCAAATCTGCCTGACTGCTATTTGCTACGTTATAGCGTTGCGCCTCGGTCAGGTTTGTAGCAGTTGCCACTATTGCCACAATACCCGCCACTCCCACGAATATACCTAATATCGTTAGAGCCGAGCGGATTTTGCGGCGCGAGATGTCATTTAAAGCTTTGCTTAATATCCACCATTCCATCACTCTCATTTTAGCATAGCGTGCGCTCAAAAAGGATTTACATTGTCAAGGTTGAGGCAAGAAAGGAAATTGAGAGGAAAAAAGAATTGATGAAAAACCGCTGAGGCTTGGTCAAGAACTTAGTTAGTTTAAGCCTACCTAAAAGCCTAAACTAACTACTACCCTATTTTTCAGAGGAACATCAAGAGTTGGGAACTTTGCTGAAAGTCCAAAAGCGATTGGCGAAAAAGTTCCATAACAATACCACTCCGGTTGCAATTATTTTTGCCGGTATATAACCGTAATGTGAATTAGCCAGTAACCACCCGGCAGGCGCTTCTAAAGCGAATACCAACAGATTATTGAGTAATAGCCCGACCAGACTGATTAGAATAAACCTAACTCCCTGTTGTAAACTGCCTTCCTTTCTCGCCTCTGGATAGACCCAATAGCGAGAAAGGAGATAGTTATTAAGGATTCCACAGGAGTAAGAAACCAAATTGGCTACTAGAGTAAACCAGCCAAACCAAGTTTTTAGTACGCTCAGAATGGCAAAATCTAGTAGAGTTCCGCTTAAGCCAACTGCCAGAAACCGTAAGAAACGCCCCGCCTCATTTTGCCATCTTGGTATGACTATCAAGTTTCTATTCCGCGTACCCAACATGATTTCACTCTCCCTAGCCCTAAGCCGCCCGATTTAGCGAATCGGTTATTTTCGGATTGATTTCCTTTGCCTCAGCGAGATGCCCTTTGCCACTCCAGAAGGATTTGCGCATACGCCATAAACCCTTTAAATCTTCCTTGACAGTTTTGGTTATATGTACCCGACTATCAAGGTCTTCCACCCAAGTAACGGCTACTTCATGTATTACCATTCCGTTATGTTCCGCCAATAACAGCGTCTCTGTATCAAAGAACCATTCATTATTCTCAACCAAAGGCAAAAGTTGACGGGCTGTTTTAGTAGTAATTGCTTTAAAACCGCATTGGGCATCGCTGAAATGATTCAGGAACACCGTTTTTATCATCAGATTGTAGCAGCGGGAGATAAGCTCTCTTTTCCATTGGCGCGTTACCTTAGCCCCTCGCGCCAGTCGCGAACCGATTGCGATTGAATTTCGCCCTTCTACCAGTGGCGTAACCAGCGGCAAGAAAGCTTCCAGCCCGGTAGAGAGATCCACATCCATATAGGCTACTACTTCAGCCTCGCTGTTATTCCACGCTTGTCGCAAAGCCCGCCCACGCCCTTTCTGATCAAGATGTATTGCTTTTACTTCCGGCATGGCAACGGTCAGTTGTCGGGCAATTTCCCAAGTACGATCTTTACTAGCATTGTCGGCTATTGTTATTTGCCAACTATAAGGAAAATCTTGTTTCAAGAATTGATGCAATTGTTTTACGCTTTTTTCCAATGCTGCTTCTTCGTTGTATACCGGTATTACAATTTCTACCAAGGGTTTGTTTTCTATTGACTTCATTATTTTCTACGCCTTTTCTAAAATCTTTATTTTCGGTATCCGGATTATCTTCCGGTAATACCAGAATACAAAACACAAATTAGGTTTCAATTGAAAATTTATGTGAAATTTCTCATGAGTTGGCAGTTAGTAACGTAAAATCGCAAATAACGTAGCCCCAAACAGAATTTTACGATAAACCTAAATACATAAATAGTTGCCCAGAATTAAGGCAAGCGGTGTGGACTGAGAAAGGTTATGCTGCTACAATAAAGCGCAATGAAGCCCTCTAAAAAAGAACTGTCAAAGTAAAAGTGCCAATAATTTGAGTATGGAAAAAAACGCTATAAGTTGAGAACAAACCTAAAAAGATATAAAGTAAATTAAAGTTAGTAACGGCAAGGCAGGCTGGTGTCTTTTGGCAACAAACCGCTCAAATTGTCGAGCTTAACGTCAGCCGAGCCACCAACTATCGCTAAATGGATGAATGCGAAGGGCTTAGTTTTACCGGATGGGTGGCAGTTGAGAAAAAAGCAGTGCTATACAAGCCAAGTGTCGGGGAAATTAGACTAGGCATAGCTACCTCTGAAAATCTAATCCCAAGCTATTCCGTTAGATCGAAAACGAGTTGAGTTCTTGTTGAAGCAGGTATAAATGAAGAGTCGGACAAAGTTAAAACAAAGGAAGGTACAATGCGCTCAGATTTAATCAAAATTGGCTTTGAACGCGCCCCACACCGGGGACTGTTACGGGCAACCGGAGTGGTAGGCGAGAACGATTTCAATAAGCCATTTATTGCCGTTTGTAATTCATATATCGATATCGTTCCCGGACATGTCCACTTGCAAGAATTTGGCAAAGTTGTCAAAGATGCTATTCGTGCTGCCGGTGGTGTCCCTTTTGAGTTTAATACTATTGCTGTTGACGATGGTATTGCTATGGGACACCTCGGGATGAAATACTCCCTGCCCAGCCGTGAACTTATAGCCGATTGTGTAGAAACGGTGGTGGAAGCTCACCGCTTGGATGGTATGGTTTGTATCCCTAATTGCGACAAAGTTGTTCCCGGTATGTTGATGGCGGCAATGAGGCTCGATATTCCCACTATTTTTGTAAGTGGTGGCGCTATGGCAGCAGGAAAACTGGCAGATGGGCGCAGTGTTGACCTTATCAACATTTTTGAAGGAGTTGGAGCTTACCAAACCGGCAAAATTGATGAAAGCCAACTTCTGGAACTGGAAATGAAAGGTTGCCCTTCCTGTGGCTCTTGTTCTGGGATGTTTACAGCAAATTCCATGAACTGCTTGCTAGAAGCGCTAGGTATGGCTTTACCGGGAAATGGTACGCGGCTTGCTACATCCGAGCAACGCCGGGAACTTGCTCGAGAAGCGGGTCATGCGATTGTTGGGTTAGTTAAGGCAAACCTGACTCCTCGCCAGATTGTTAATCCAGACAGTCTTGATAATGCCTTTGCGCTCGATATGGCGATGGGTGGTTCAAGCAACACCGTTTTACATACTTTGGCGCTGGCACACGAAGCTGAAATAGATTATTCGTTGGAACGTATTAATCAGATTGCAGAACGTACCCCACATTTGTGTAAAGTAAGCCCTGCCGGGCAATGGCACATTGAGGACGTTGACCGGGCAGGTGGCATAAGCGCTATTCTAAAGGAACTTTCCCGCAAACCGGGCACTTTAAACCTAGATCGACCTACTGTAACCCTTAAAACCCTAGGTGAAAATATAGCTGAGGCTGAGATTAAAGATACTGAAGTAATTCGTACTTTGGAGAATCCCTATAGCGAACGCGGGGGTTTGGCAGTACTTTTCGGTAACTTAGCACCTGATGGCGCAGTTATTAAGGTAGCAGCGGTCGCTCCCTCCATGTTACGACACCGCGGTCCGGCTCGTATCTATAACTCTCAGGAAGATGCCTGTGCTGGAATTCTTAACGGGGCGGTACAGCCGGGCGAGGTTGTAGTTATCCGGTATGAAGGTCCACGGGGCGGACCGGGCATGCAAGAAATGCTAGCTCCTACTGCTAATATTATGGGAATGGGTCTCGGTGAAAAAGTGGCTTTAGTAACTGATGGACGTTTCTCTGGTGGGACTCGTGGCGCTTGCATCGGTCATGTCTCGCCAGAGGCTGCCGCAGGTGGCCCTATTGCCGCATTGCAAGACGGAGATATTATCAATATTGATCTAATAGAGCGAAAACTGGAGGTAATGCTTACCTCAGAACAGCTTGAGCAGCGTCTAAAAGAAGTAAAACCGTTCAAGAAACAGGTGAAAAGTGCCTGGCTACGTCGCTATGCGGCAATGGTTACCTCTGCTAGCACCGGAGCAGTCCTAGCCGATCCTGAATAACAAAGCTTGTTTATTTCCAAATTCCCTTGGCATGGTTCTTGGTAACCATGCCAGCACTAAGTTCGGCTTTTTCAAAACTATCATAATAAGCTAAGGCGTTGTTACGCCTCGCTACTGGAACAAAGCTGGAATTCGGCTGTTTCTTGAACCGCAAAGTTTTCAATTTGAAATATTCAGCGAAGTGGCTAGAATATTGGTAAAATAGAACTGAATTAGCACTAGATTCCGATTTAAATAACAGCGCCTGAGTAAACGGTTCTCGTTTCATATCCTCTTGCGCCTCTACTCAAAAGGAAGAGCCGGGTAACAGAAAATGAAAGCTGAAATCCTTTCAATCGGTACCGAGTTATTGCTTGGACAAATCGTTGATACCAACGCTCAATGGTTAGCAGGCGAACTATCCGGACATGGCATAGATTTATACTTTATCTCTCAGGTAGGTGATAACCGGGGACGCTTGGTGGAAACACTTCAGCGTGCGTGGAATCGCTCCGAGTTAATAATCTGTTCTGGAGGCTTAGGTCCAACAGATGATGACCTTACTCGTGAGGCGATCGGTGATTTGCTTGAAGAAAAAATGATTGTACAAGAGCCTATAGCAAACGCATTGCGGGAATATTTTTCTCTACGTAACATTATAATGCCCGAAAAGAATATCAAACAGGCTGCACTGATTCCTTCAGCCGAATTTCTTGATAATCCGATAGGTACAGCGCCGGGTTGGTGGGTTAGCAAAGACGGGCATATCATCGTGGCTATGCCCGGTGTGCCGCATGAAATGAAACAGATGTGGGAAAATCAAGTGGTACCACGGCTTAAACCTTTGTTTCCACCGGGTGTTATTCTCAGCCGTACTCTAAAAATACTCGGTAAAGGCGAGTCGGCGGTTGAGGAAATGGTAAAAGACCTGATTACCTCCAACAACCCCACTATGGCTACTTATGCCAAACCGGATGGAGTCCATTTACGTATAACCGCAAAGTCTGCCGATGAAACAACTGCTCGTGATTTAATTTTCGAAATGGAGATAAAAGCTCGCACAATTCTCGGTACTTTGATCTACGGTGACGATGATGAAACAATCGAGGGTGTGGTGGGGACGATGCTAACCGATCGAAATTTGACCCTCGGTATAATGGAGGTGGGAACCGGTGGTATGGTAGCGGCTTTGTTATCAGAAGCCCCAAACAGCATTAATTTTTTGAGAGGTGGACTGGTCAGCCAACAGCGCTCAATGCTGGCGGGTTGGGGCGTAGATAGCAATATGCTCGAAAAATATGGAATTATGAGCCGAGAGGTGGCAGAGGTAATGGCAACTGCCGCGCGCCGCCAAACTGGCGCAGAGGCGGGCTTGGCTATTTGTGTTTCACCGGGTCATGGTGAGTTTGAAGGCAAGCCTGCCGGGCAAATTATTATGGCAGTAGATTTGGATGGACACCTTGAGAGCAGTGAACTAAACTACCGTACAAAGCCATCGGAAGTAAAAAGACTTGCCGCTGTGTTTTCTTTAAATCTTTTGCGAAGAGCCCTTCTCAAATAAGATTAATCCGGCTATAATAATTGTATTGAATTTGAAACAGGGACTTGGCATGAAAATGCTTGTCCCTTTTGCGTTTATATAATACTTGTAATTAGCTACGATATATAAATAGATCGGCAATGGCGCCGATGTATGGAGGTGTGGTGCTATGCGAGCCACAAACTTTAACAAATCTTTTGAATATATAGATACCTATGAGCGGAATCGTCAACGCCTGAGAACAGCGGTAAAGGCTATCTCAGTGGCAGGCGGTGGCGCTACCGCGCTTGTTACTACGATATCGGCTTTTGTGGGCTATAAAGCTGTCAGACCTCGCCGCCGTGTTAACGATAAACTTGTCGCCCCCCTTCCGCCCGAAAAAGTGGACTTTAAAAGTGTTGATGGTTTAACTCTAAAGGGCTATTTTTACCCCGGTTTCCATCCTAATGGCGCAACAATAATAATCCTGCATGGCTTTCATGGCGCTGCAATTGATGTCCATGAACCGGCGCTTACCATGCAAGCAGCCGGATTTAACGCGCTTATCTTTGATTTCAGGGGCTGCGGCGCTAGTGGTGGGCATACCACCTCAGTAGGTTATTATGAAGTGCGCGACCTACTAGGCGCAATTTCGTATGTAAAAACTCGTGCAGATGTAGATGCCACCCGGATAGGGGTTTATGGTTTTTCAATGGGCGGCGCAACTGCCCTAATGACTACCGCCATTTCTCCCGATATTAAAGCGGTGATAACCGATAGCGCCTTTGCTTCTCTAGACGCTGTTTTGAAAAGCAGCTTCAAGTATTTCTATCGACTTCCTCGTTTCCCTTTCAAACCGACTACGGTTCTGGCAAGCAGGGTGTTTTCACGAACGGTATTGCGTCGTATTCATCCGGTTGAGTCGCTTCGTAAGCTGTCAACGGAAAATCGCAAAATACCGATACTTTTTATCCACACCGATAACGACCCGGCTATTCCGGTGTCGGAAGCTGTTACTTTATATAGCGCCTATACCGGACCAAAAGAATTGTGGATTGTTGAAGGTTCGGGGCATATTGCAGCATTGCAGATTGATCGAGATATTTATACCAAAAGGATAGTAAGTTTCTTTGACGTGCATCTTGGGCGTAAAACTAGCCTGCTCCCTTTGGTTTAATAAGCTCCCGAACATACAAATTCGACATGGTTTTTGTTGATTAGCACCGTGCTGGTAGTAAATTTCCGGCTTGGATTAGGTAGATAAATAATACTGGCATCCGTTACGCCAATAAAACTGTCAGTACGGTGCAGCAATAGCGATTTGATTTCGATTTCTTGCTCAAGATGCAAATTGCCGCTTATTTCAAAATTCCCCATCCCCATTAGTACACGCCGCAATAGTGAAAAACCAGAAGCGCGCGGGCGACCGGCTAACCGTTCATTTTCCGCTTCTTCGTTTGGTACAGCCAGTTTGATTGAATTTTTATCAATTCTAGCATAGCGGCTTTCTATTCCTGAATCTATACTGCGAATTAAGCTAGTGGTAATCACTTTATGTAATACCAATTGCGGTTCGCTATCATTTAAAACGCCATTGGTGCGGTTTACTGCTGTGAAAAGCGAGCCGGTGATGCGATAAAAATCGGTAAACAATTCCATGGGCAACTCATGCTCGGCTGAGTCATAGGGATCTGTTTCAACCGGCAAGGTAATATCACTCATTATAGGTCTCCTGAGGCAGTGAGTTTAATCTTAGTATTATAAGTATCTCAATAATTATACTATTCTTGCAATAAAAGCGGGAGGTGTAACTTTTAATGGGCTGAAAATAAAGGCATTGAGAATTTGTACGGTTGCCTTTTTGAGTGATTCGCTGGTACGGGCATGAATTTCTAGTAAAGGTTCTCCCCGTTCCACAAAGTCCCCGACTTTGTGCTGCAATATTAAACCCACTGCTGGATCTATTGGATCTGTTTTTACTTTACGCCCTGCTCCTAGCAAATGCGCCGTAATGCCTACCATTTCGGCATCTATAGCGGAAATATAACCGGATTGTAGCGATAAAACTTCCCCCTTAAAGGGAGCGGTAGGTAAAAGTTCAGGATTGTCCAAATATTTCGTATCACCGCCCTGATTAGCTACGAATTGCTTGTATTTTTCAAAAGCTGCACCTGAATCCAGCGCTTGATGTAATTGAGCGCGTGCCTCTAACTCATTTTCCGCACGTCCGCTCATTACAATTAATTGGCTACCAAGTATAAAAGCCAATTCTAAAAGGTCAGGTGGTCCCTTTCTCTGAAGGGTTTCAATTGCTTCTCGTACTTCCAGTGTATTGCCAACCGCCCACCCCAACGGTTGTTCCATACTACTCAACACGGCACGTACTTTACGCCCTGCGCCCCGCCCTATTTCCACCATAGTTTCTGCCAGAAAGGTGGCATCCTCAAGCGTTTTCATAAACGCACCTTTGCCGAACTTTACATCCAGCACAATACAGTTTGCGCCTGCGGCAATTTTTTTGCTCATAACGCTTGCGGCAATTAAAGGGATGCTTTCAACTGTGCCAGTTACATCGCGTAGGGCATATAATTTGCCATCGGCAGGCGCAAGTTCGCTACTTTGCCCGCTTACTACTAAGCCTACCTTAGCAAATGCTTCGAGAAATTCGGTATCGGATAAAGCGGCACGGAAACCGGGAATAGTTTCCAATTTATCCACCGTACCGCCAAAATAACCCAAACCACGCCCGCTCATTTTGGCAATAGGCAATCCGGTAGCTGCTACCAGAGGAGTAACTACCATTGTGGTTTTGTCACCCACCCCACCGGTACTATGTTTGTCAGCAACCACCGGAGCAATGTGGCTTAAATCCAGTTGTTTACCACTAGAAGCCATGGCAAGCGTAAGCATAGTGGTTTCTTCCACACTCATTCCACGAAAAAAAACCGCCATTGCAAATGCTGCCGCTTGATAATCCGGGATTTCGCCCTTGCTATACCCCTCGATGAAGAAATTAATTTCTTCCGTAGTAAGAGCGAATCCGTCACGCTTCTTGATGATAATATCAACCACACGCATTGCTATCTCTCCAAGTGATAGGGAACAGAAGTGATTACCACTCCTCGCATACTGTGTAGAGAAGCTCTCAGACGAAACGCGGTCTGATTGTGTAGCAATCGTTGCCACCACTTGGCAGTTACAAATTCCGGAATAACTACTGTAATTGTTTCATCTGGGTCTTGCCGATGCAAATCATCTATGTAAGTCAATAGCGAGCCTATGATATTGCGGTAAGGCGTTTCTACCCCTACAAGTGGGATTTCCACACCTGATTCGTCCCATTTTTCGCGCAATTTATCTATTGCTTCGCTGCTATCGCTTACAAAAACCGCCACAACTTCATCTGATAAGGCTTTGGCATAGGAGAGAGTACGCAAAGTAACTTGGTTAAGATTGGACACAGGCACAACCACAGTATGGTGCTCCATATTTAAGGATTGCACTTGTTTTGGCAGTACTTTTTCTTTTGAAACGGTCAGGTCTTCACCAAATCGGCTATAGTGGCGATGTATCGACAGGAATACTAAGTATAGGATTGGAATAAGCGCCACCACTAACCATGCCCCCAATAGGAATTTGGTAGAAGCAATTACTAACAGAACTACGAAAGTGGTAAAACACCCCAACCCATTCATTGCAATATTTTTACCCCAACCCGGTGTGCGTAATCTCCACCAACGCACTACCATGCCTGCTTGCGAGAGCGTAAAGGAGGTAAAAACCCCAACTGCATACAAAGGTAACAAAGCGTTAGTATTGCCGTCAAAAATTACAACCAATACGCCCGCAAGTAAACCTAGTGCAATAATACCGGTCGAAAAAGCCAGACGGTCACCTTGATGCTTGAACAGGTTTGGCATAAAACGGTCACGCGCTAAAAACCAAGAAAGGCGCGGGAAATCGCTGAAAGCGGTATTCGCTGCCAGTATAAGAATCAATGCGGTAGTGGCTGAAACTACAAAGTAGAAAGGGCTATCCCCCACAATACGCTTGGTAAGCTGTGAGATCAAAGTCTCATAGTTCGTAGCGGTTTCTTCGATTGGTACAATGTGGTAATGCGAAGCTAAGAAGGAAATGCAGATAAACAAAGTTACCAAGATAGCAGCCATCCAGGTCAGGGTGGTGCGGGCGTTTTTAGCTTCGGGGGGACGGAAAGCCGGCACACCGTCTGAAATTGCTTCAACCCCGGTCATTGCCGTACACCCCGAAGCAAAGGCACGCAGAATTACAAACAGGCTTATATTTTCGAACTGCTTAGGCAACTCAATCTGCGGAGGATTTATAGGGTTACCAATACTAAAGCCAAAAGTAATATTAATAAAGCCTAATACCACTAATAATGTGATGCTGAAAATGAACAGGTAAGTGGGTAGAGTAAATATCATGCCACTCTCACGCACACCGCGAAGGTTTGCCAGCGTTATAAACGCAATAAACACTAGGCAGATTTCAGATCTCACCACGTTCAGTTCAGGTATTGCAGAAGTTATAGCGGAAACACCTGCGGAAATACTCACGGCAACGGTCAAAACATAGTCAATGAGTAGTGAAGCCGCCGCTACCAAGCCCGGAGTGACTCCCAGATTATCCTTAGCAACTATATAGCTTCCCCCACCTTTGGGATAAGCAGCAATAGTTTGTCGATAGCTAAGCCCTACAATTATGAGTAATAAGCCGATACCCATTGAGATAGGTAATGCCAGCCCTAGGTTATTTTGCCCGGTCAGAATCAACACCAGCAAAATAGCTTCGGTGGCGTAGGCTGTAGAGGATAAAGCATCGGAAGAGAGCACTGCCAGCGCTTGCACTTTGCTAAGTCGTTGATGGTGTGCTTCGGAACTGGCAATAGGTTGCCCAATTAGAAAGCGTTTGGCTCTTAGTATGGAACGACCAAAGGAGGTACGAGGGGCAGAGGTAGATTCTGCGGTAAAGCTTAACCCACTTTGATAGCGGACATTATTGCCAGATTGGGGTTTGACAATTCGCACGTAGCGGTCACCCGGTTTTTTCCCCCGCCGTAAGGGTTCCTCATACCAATCGTTTTCATCTTTTTCAGGTAGGGTAACTGGAGAAGTTTTGCCGGTAGCACTACTCGTATTGGCAACTTCGGCAGAGGTTCTAGGGTCAGGAATGGCGACTGCACTGTCGATTTGTCCTGTGATTGTTTCACTTTTGGTGTTTTTGGAACTAACTTTAAAGCTCTGACGTTTTGTTCCCGAATTTGCAGTTGAGGTAGTGCCAGCACCCGTCTCGGTCTTCTGCGACGGGTCTATTTCTTGACTCATAGTAAACTTGATTCCTCCGAAGATGCGTAATGCATTTTTGTCAACTTAAAATGATTCAACCTATATAAAATACTTGCCCTATTTATGCTTCCCTAAGTAAGCAGTTTTCCTTTCTATACTAATAAATTCTTCTAAAAAACTTAATAACCATCTGGTTTTGTAACAAGCGAACAGGCTGGTTAAAAAATCTTTACATTTATAGCCTTATTATACGCCTCAATGCAATAGATTCCGATTAAAAGAAAACCATTTGCCGCACTGTTGTTCCTTGCGCCAGTTTATCAAATCCGGCATTGATATTATCTAGGATTATATGCTCACTAAGCAATAAATCTACAGGTAGCTTGCCTTTCATATAAAGGTCAATCAAGCGTGGAATGTCGCGACTAGGTATCGCCGAACCCATGAAAGAACCCTGTAATATTTTCTCCTGATAGGTTAAGGTATAAGCCGGAATAATTAGCTGTTGCTCAGAATGTGGCATCCCAATGCTAATGGTCGTGCCGCCTCGCTTAGTGCTATCGTAGGCTTGCGCCAGCACTTTCGCGCTACCTACCGCCGCAAAGGCATAATCCGCGCCGCCTCCGGTCAATTCACGGATTGCTTTAATGGGGTCTGAATCTTCTGGGCTTAGTGTGTAATCTGCGCCTAATTGACGTGCCAGTTCAAATTTTGAAATAACCGGGTCAATCGCAATGATAGGATTTGCACCCGCCAGTTTTGCACCCATAACCGCGCTCAAGCCAACTCCACCAAGACCAAAAATCGCGGCAGATGAACCGGGTACCAATTTTGCAGTATTGATCACTGCGCCTACTCCGGTCACAATTGCACAGCCAAAAAGCGCCGCTTTATCCAACTCAATCTCATTAGTGATTTTGACCAACGATTCCTGAGCAGCGACGGTATATTGTGAAAAACCCGCTACCCCTAGATAGTGTAAAACTGGCTTTCCGTTGGTTGTGTGTCGAAAACGCACTGAGCCATTTATAAGAGTTCCAGACAGGTTGGATTTACCGCCTACTTTGCATAAAGCTGGTTTCCCGGCAATACAAAACTCACAACGCCCGCACATGGGTACAAATGAAAATACCACATGATCATCGGGCTTAAAGTCAGTAACGCCTGCGCCAACTTCACGCACAATCCCGCTTGCTTCGTGTCCCATTACCACCGGTAACGGTTCTCGAATGGTTTCTCCACCATACTTGCGCAAATTCGGGCGCATTATCGAGCCGTTGATTACCGATAAATCAGAATGGCACAAGCCCGCTCCCGCCATTTCAACCAGCACTTCTCCCGCCCCCGGTGGGTCTATTTCTATTTCCTCGATTACTAAAGGGAGTGACTCTTCATAAGGTCGTGGTTTGCTGGTATCATATAGTACTGCTGCACGGGTCTTCATAATTATCTCCTCCCACTATAGATAGAAAGTAACAGATAATAGTGTAGTTTAGCATGCAATAAATAGCCCTGTGTTTTTCCGTATGAAAAAATAGCCTTGCCGTGCTATCTCAGTTTCTACATATTCAATAATCTGGTTTTTTTGCGATTCGGTCAAATGCTGGTATGAAACGATGTAATTTACAACCGGGATTGCTTCGGTGACGTGCAAGTTTCCTTCAAAAAGAAAAAGCTCCACACTGGTAAAAAATGCCTCAAGTTGTGAACGACCATTGGCAAGGCTGAAGGCGCGCGCATGCGTAGGATGCGGATTATGATCAAAAAATTTAACCATCAAGTCGCCCAGTTCTTGCAAATGATCCAACCCATTGGTAGCAGCATAAAAATGACCACCCGGTTTTAAGACTCGTCTTATTTCCGTCAGCCCTTTTTTGCGGTCAGGCAGGTGGTAGAGCATGTGGTTGGCAATAATTGCATCAAAACTGGCATCAGAATAAGGTATAGCCTGTGCATCAAAATTGGAAAATTCGAAACAATTTAGCTCTTTTAGCTGGTTTTTGGTTGCTTGCAGCATCCCCTCCGAGAAGTCAGACAGGGTAACTTTCCAGTCGGTGGGTATTCGGTCAAGATTTGCAGACCAAAGTTTGCCGGTTCCACAACCAAGTTCAAGCACGCTAGCCTGTGGCGGCATTTTGAAGTGGTCAAATACCCAGCGTTGCCAGGGATAATTTTGGGTACTATACCGCTCATGTAGCTCGATGCGGGCTTTAAGGTTATCTGCGGAGCAATATTGCTGATTCAATAGATATGCTTGATTAGTAGCCTCCGGCATTAACATAGCTCAGTGTACCCCTTTCTAAAAACCATTATAGTGCGCTTTTGTGAAATTCCAAACGTTATTAGATATCAATCTAGGGGTAATACAGTTTTGATTACTCGGTTTTGACAGAATTTCGAGGTAGGTTATTGGAGCAGGGAAACGCCGAAAGCCTTTTACTGGAGCAAGTTCGCCAACCGTATCAGCCCTATTTCTTAATCCGGTCGTCATTGACAAAAGGTCTCTAAGGTTATTACAATGGATTCAATAAATGGTAACATAATAACATAAGGTAAACAGGTAATTTTTCTAAAGGTTGTTTTATGCGGTATACAATTGAAAGCAGTATATTTGATTACGAAGCCGAGAAAATCCATCCAGTCCCCGGCAGTCCATTAGCGCGTTTTGCAGAGCATGTTTCTCGAACCGACGAAGAAATTGATCTGATAGAAGCTACCATGATTATCGCTTCCTCCGAGTATCCCGGTTTGAATATAGGCTACTATTTGCAGCGACTTGAAATAATGGGCAATGATATTCGGTTGCTACTTGCCGGTGAGAATGACCCCTACAAATGCATCCAGTTTATTAACTCATACCTTTTCCAAACCCTTGGTTTCAAAGGCAACCAGACTGATTACAATGACCCTCGCAACTCGTATTTAAACGATGTTCTGGAACGTCGCATTGGAATTCCCATTACACTCTCCTTGATTTACATCGAGGTTGGCAGGCAAGCTGGTTTGCCTTTTGAAGGAATCGGTTTACCCGGTCACTTTATTGTACGGTATCGGCAACACGCCCAACACACCACCGGACGTTGGGAACATGGGGCAGAATCTGGCGCTAATCAGCAAGAAGATATTCTGCTTGACCCCTTTAATGAGGGCAGTATTTTAACTTTAGAGGATTGTGTTCGCTTGGTGGGTGAAATATTTGGCAACCCTGTACCGTTAGTACAATCCTTCTTAAATCCTGTATCAAATCGTGCTTTCTTGAGTCGCATGCTTAATAATCTTAAAAGCAGTTATATTAACTTTGAAGATTTTGAGCGGGCGTTGGCTATCGAAGAGTTCCTCACCGTATTAAACCCTGAAGATTGGGAAGAAATACGGGATAGGGGAGCTATCAAGAATCGTATGGAACACCGCTGGCAAGCTATCCTTGATTATCAGAAATACTTGCGCCATGCTCCCGATGCCCGCGATGCTGTACTCATTAACAGCCAAATTACGGGTATTCTGAAAGACATTGCCATCAACAATTAGATTAATCAGATTCCTCATTTTATGCGCGCTTTTATGCGCGTTTTTGTTTTTGCCTTCCACTACACCAATTTCAATCGCCCAAACCACCACCCTTACTCCTCCTGACGTTCTTGCATATCTTGACGAGTTTCAAGCGAAAACCACCACCCCACCGCTACGGGACGAATACGCTATATATGATCGCTTAAAGAGTAATGGCGCTAATCCAAATCCGCCGCATACCACTACTCGCCCACCCTACCAACAAGGGGATGAGGATAATTTCTGGGTATTCGATACTCCTCGTAAGAGTTATTTGCAGGTTAGCGCACGTTTGCAGGTGGTTACCGACCATGTTTACTGGTTTGTGGACAAAAACTATGCAATAAATGCAGCAGCGCTTGCAAATGCAGCACGCTTGTTTGAAGAAAAAATTTACCCTACCAATCGGCGTTATTTTGGCGAGGAATGGACACCCGGCGTAGATGGTGACCCACATTTGGTAGTTTTAAATACCACTCTTAGTGGCGGAGTTATAGGCTATTACAGTTCCGATGATGAGCTTTTGCGAAGTATTAATAGTAAAAGCAACGAGCACGAAATTATCTATGTAATGGGTCGCCCTGAAAACACCGACTCATACTTGAGCTTGCTGGCGCACGAGTTTCAGCACATGATTCACTGGCACAATCAGCCCAATCAGGAAGTCTGGCTCAATGAGGGGGCAAGCGTGCTGGCGCAAACCCTCAACGGTTTTAGTAGTAGCGGTTACGAAAGCGCCTTTTTCAATCGCAGTGCAACTCAATTAGATAATTGGACTTGTACCACCTGCGCCCCCTCGCGCTTCTACGGATCAGGTTACTTGTGGATGGCGTACCTGCAGGACGTTTACGGAGAGAAGGTTATCAGGGATACCATCGCGAACGACAAAGGATTGACCGGGTTTAATGCAATAGATTATGGGTTAGCTAAAAATGCAGACCCACAAATCTACAGTGATAAAGTTTTCAAGGATTGGGCTTTGACAAATTTTATAAATCACGCTACCGCCGACCCTACCTTTAATTATAAGAAAGTAAGCTCTCACATAAGCAATCCTTCCAATACTATCAGCAAACTGCCCGACAGCAAGAGCGGTAATACTTTCCAATACACCGCCCAATATTACAAGGTGGAGGCAGGGACGGGTGGCTTTACTCTTAATTTTCAAGGCGCACCCACCGCCTCCCTTTTTAATACGCAGCCTGCCAGCGGTAAAATGGTATGGTGGACAAATCGGGGCGAAAATTCTGACATGACTCTAACCCGCGAAGTAGATTTATCTAGTGTGCAGAAAGCTACCCTGAAGTTCAAACTATGGTTCGATATAGAGCCACAGTTTGATTATTTGTATTTTGAGGTATCTGACAATGGTGGCAAAACTTGGCAAGTGTTGCCGGGTAAATACGCCACTGTTTACGCTCAATCGGGCAAGAATTATGGAGCCGGATGGAGCGGGCGTAGTAACAGCAATGGTGCAGACTTGACCGATAGCGATAACCTAGCAGCAGATTGGGTGCAGGAAGAAATAGATTTGAGTCGGTTCGCGGGAAAGCGCATACAGCTACGCTTTGAGTATCTGACCGATGAGGGCTACAATCGGCAGGGCGCGATTCTGGACGATTTCGAGATACCGGAGATAAATTGGCGTGATAATGCCGAAAGCGGCGATAACGGTTGGCAAGCTAATGGCTTTCTGCGTACGGGCGCAGCAATTCCACAAAAGTTCTGGGTAAGAGTGATGAAACTGGATGGGTCTTGCGCTGACAAAACCACCACTTCCCTTTCAACTGCCGATAACGGCGCTTCGTGCGTTCAAGATATGGCTCTGGATTTCACCAACGCCGGGATTTTGAAAGTGCCGTATGAAAATGCGCTGGTAATGATCGCGCCATATGCTCCCAAGACGCTGGTTCCAGCCGAATTCACATTAAATTTCAGCCGCTAATGATAGATCAAGCGTGACTCAAAGAATTTGTAACTCTTGCCCTACAATCTCGCCGCTTTCGCCCCACGGGTCGGGCTTGACGATTTTGTAAGCGTGGATAACCGGATTATCTGGTTCTGCAAAAGAGACCAGCACATAGTAACTGTCCGGGTAATAAGCGGTGCGTACATCGGTAGGCGAGGGATAGGCGGGCGTATGGGTATGGCTGTGGTAGATTGCCACCAATTCCAGACCGATAGAATCTAGTTCTTCTTCCGCTTCCATTTGTTGGCGTGGGTTTATCAGATAGCGTTTATATTTGTTTTCAGGTTCGACATTCTCGGTGGGGTAATGATGACTGACTAAACCAGCCTTCCCACCTAACAAGCCGCAACCCTCATCGGGATACCAACGGCGCAAATGCTCTATTATCTCTTTGTAAATTTGGGCAGGAATAACCAGCATGCTCACCACCACATCTTCTGTTCCATCGAGTCTTCTAGCACGTTCAGGTCATGGGTGAAAAGCCCCGCGCTCAAGTATTTCCAGCCACTTTCTGCCAGCATTACCACAATCTTGCCTGTCTTACCGCTTTCGCCCCATTCACGCGCCAGTTTGAGCGCACCATAGACTGCCGCCCCGCACGATACTCCCGCAAAAATGCCGGTTTTATCCAGCAAAGCGCGTTGCACCCTGACAGATTGGGCATTGGTCACCACAAATTTGCGATCAAGACGCGATAATTCAATGATAGGCGGCACAAACCCACCGTCCAAATTGCGTAAACCTTGCACTATTTCGCCCATCATCGGCTCAACCGCAACAATTTGAATGGCGGGATTTTTTTCTTTAAGAAAACGGCTAAGACCCATGAGAGTACCGCCTGTACCAAGTCCGGCTACTATTGCCGAAGCATCCGGTAAATCGCGCCAGATTTCAGGAGCGGTGGTACGGTAATGTGCATCGGGGTTAGCATTATTGGAATACTGGAATGGCATGAAATAACCGGAATCTTTCGCCGCCAGTTCCAGCGCCAATTCCACCGAACCGTTACTACCTTTGCTGCCATCGCTCAGCACTACCTTTGCGCCGTAGATTTCCAGCAATTGGCGACGCTCTGCTGTAAAGCTGTCGGGCATAACGACGGTAACATTATAGCCTTTGAGCTTGCCGATCATCGCCAGCGCAATGCCGGTATTACCGCTGCTAGGCTCAAGAATGCGCTGTCCGCTGCCCGGTTTTAGCTTGCCAGCACGCTCTGCCGCTTCAATCATCGAAAGAGCGATGCGATCTTTGATACTGCCGCTGGGGTTATGTCCTTCGAGTTTGGCATAGAGGCGCACCGAATCGGGGTACGGGCTTAGCTGACTAATTTCTACCAACGGCGTATTGCCAATTGCCGCCAGCAGACTAGGGTACAACATTTACTACCTCAATTTATATGAAAAGGGCGCATTAAACTGCGCCCCGGTAAAGCTTTATAGCGAACCGCCGCTCATAGCGGGCAAAATTACGATAGTATCACTTTCCTTTACGGGCGTAACTAAACCCTGCAAGAAGCGTACATCTTCATCGTTTAAATACAGGTTTACATAGCGTGCAATTTCCCCATCTTCGGTTAAAAGCTGGTTTTTTATGGTGGGATACTTGCGGTCAAGGTTGTCCAGCAATTCGCCGACAGTCGCCCCTTCTACTTGCACTTCCTTTACGCCACCAGACAACTTTCGCAAAACCGGCGGTAGCTTAATGTTTGACATCAGTTCTATCCTCTCCTAACGAATATTGCAAGCGGGAATCAATACATCGCCGCGCCTGTGCTGTTCTAGCAAATCATCAATATCGGCATGCTCACCACAAGCAACACATTTGGGGTCACGCCGCAACTTCAAACTGGTGAACTCGGCTTCCAGCGCATCGAAAAGCAGGAAACGCCCTGAGAGGGTTTCGCCGATACCAAGCGCTAGTTTTAACGCTTCATTCGCCTGTAACAAGCCAATTACGCCCGGTAGAACGCCAAGCACGCCCGCTTCGCTGCAATTAGGTGCCATCGCGGCAGGAGGTGGGTCGGGATAGATGCACCGATAGCAAGGACCTTCAAAGGGAATCAAAGTAGTTAGCTGCCCGTTGAACGATAAAATACTGGCATGCACTACGGGTTTGCGATATTTTACCGCAAAGTCGTTCACCAGATAGCGCGTCTCAAAATTATCCGTTCCATCTACCACCAAATCGTACAGGGGCAAAATGTGCTCGATATTCTCGGCAGTCAAACGCTCTTTGTAAACCACCACACGCACATCCGGGTTCAGGTCGGCGATTGCTTGCGCCGCGCTATCGGCTTTATACTGCCCTACCCGCCCTTGGGTATGGATAATCTGGCGTTGCAAGTTGCTCTCTTCCACCACATCATTATCAATGATGCCAAGCGTACCGATACCGGCGGCAGCGAGATAGAAGGCGTTGGGCGCACCCAAACCGCCCGCCCCGATGAGCAGCACTTTGGTATCCAGCAATTTAATTTGACCCTTTTCACCTACTTCGGGCAGTAGGAAATGGCGACTGTAGCGTTTTTGCTGTTCTTTGGTAAGATTGCGGGGTTTGGTAATGGGATAACCGGCATTTTTCCAAGCATTATAACCGCCAATCATCGAACTGACGTTAGTGTAACCCAATTCATTCAGGGTTTTAGCGGCAAAAGCGCTACGAACACCACCCGCGCAATACAAAATAACCGGAGCATTTTTATCAGAAACAGTTTCTTCTATTTTACTTTCCAAAAAACCCCGCGCTACATGAAGTGCGCCAGGAATATAACCTTCATCCCATTCGTACTTTTCGCGCACGTCCACCAGCCATACCGATTTGTCAGCCTTGACTACTTCGGAGGTTTGGGCAACGGTAGTTTCGCGGATTTGCGCTTTAGTGCGCTTTAGCAATTCATTATAAGAATTTGCCATGCTGTAATTCCTTTAAATATTTGTGAACTAAGTTTATCAGGTTTTATAATATAGCACCGTGCTACAGCATAGTCAAGAAGTTTTCTATTGCTACTGTCAATTCTCTTGTAACTGCGAAACTGTCAAGTAGCGGGTAGAAACGGCTCTTAATCACTTTTGATGATCCAAATTAGCAAACCTTAAGCAGTACGCTGATATAGTACTCTGTGGCTCAGTAAATCGAGCTTCGCCCTACCAAACATGGCTCTTTTCAACCATTTTAAACGATTAACCTGACCTTCTGTCTGACCATTTGAACGGGTCGCCAAATATACCCAATCAACTCAATGAAGATGAATATTTTCAGGTTACCCATCCTTTTCACCCATTGACTGGTCAACGCTTCGTGCTTCTTTCTAAAACTAACACTTACGGTGAAAGCCGGGTTTTCTTCCTTGACCCTTCCTCGGCTAAACTTCGTTCGTTACCCGCCGCCTGGACTGACCAGGCGCCACTTGACCCTTTTACCCGTTTAACTGGCGGTCAAGCTCTTCTCCGCCTTAGTGACCTGCGGAAACTGGTTCAATTTCTTGAAAACTGGGATAATCACTTCCCCAAACCCCAATTTGAGTAGGTTTGCCACAAGGTTCTTCAGGAGGTAGGTTATGAACGCCCAGGAAATTAAACCGCGCCAGTTACAAAGGTTAGCTTGTTTGTATGTCCGCCAGAGTACTCTGCAGCAAGTCCTTGAAAATCGCGAAAGTACGGCCAGGCAATATGCCTTGCGTGACCGTGCTATCGCACTTGGTTGGATTGCCGAACGGATTGTGGTGCTGGATCAAGATTTAGGTCATTCTGGCACTTCTGCCAGTGACCGGGTAGGCTTTCAACGACTGGTAGCGGAAGTCGGTTTAGGTAAAGTTGGGCTGGTTCTCGGTCTGGAAGTATCACGGTTGGCACGCAGTTCAAGTGATTGGCATCATCTCCTTGAAATTTGTGCCCTGACTGGCACACTCATTCTCGATGAAGATGGCTTGTATGACCCAGCTACTTTCAATGACCGGCTTCTACTGGGACTAAAAGGCACCATGAGTGAAGCCGAGTTGTATATCTTGCGAGCACGCTTACTCGGTGGTATCTTAAATAAAGCCAGGCGGGCTGAACTAAAACTGCATTTGCCAATCGGTTTTTGCTATACTGAAGATAATCGGGTGGTGCTTGACCCCGACAAGCAAGCCCAGGCGACTATTAAACTCCTTTTCCAGACTTTCCGACGTACCGGCACTGCCAGTGCGACTGTGCGTGCTTTCCGCCAACAAAACCTTGCTTTCCCGCGCCGTTTAAGTAAAGGCGTGCATAAGGGGGAACTGGTCTGGAATGATATGAGACACGATGATGTATTGCGAGTGCTGCATAATCCGGTTTACGCCGGGGCTTTTGTCTTTGGTCGTACCAGAACCAACAAAACTGCTGATGGCAAAATTCATATTGTGGCTTTAGCACAAGAGGAGTGGCAGGTAATGATCAAGGATGCCCATCCGGCTTACATTAGTTGGGAAGAATACGAGGGTCATTTAAGCCAACTACGCGCTAACAGCCAGGCGTATACTCCCAAGCGCTTAAATCCACCTAGGGAAGGACCAGCCCTATTGCAAGGGCTGGTAATTTGTGGGCAGTGCGGTGAGCGGATGACGGTACGCTATCACCAGCGCGGTGGGCAGCGGGTCGTACCAGACTATGTTTGCCAAAAAGCCGGGATTAGTGCAGGAACGGCACCCTGCCAGAGGTTTTTAGGACGCGATTTAGATGCGGCAATTGGTCAAGTTTTGCTGGAAATGTTGACACCAGCTTTGGTTAATCAAGTTTTGCAGTGGCACGCGGAACTATGCAGTCAGTTGAGCGAAGCTGAACATTTGCGCCAAATGGAGGTAGAACGGGCACAATACGCGGCTGATTTGGCTGGCAGACGTTTTATGCGGGTAGACCCATAGGCGTATAGTTAAGCCTTTCACAAGTTAAAATCAGGCAACTTTGCATATTAAGCCCTTGTGCTAGATAGGGAAAGCCAGGGCTTTGATCTTCAAACAATCTGGCTTTCCTAATAAACGGTTTAGATAAATCGATAAGGTATGACCAGCTAACTTGCTGTATAACCGACTACACAAACCCCAGAAACTATGCGCCCGGTTAATCTCAAGCTTGAATTGCTGCGCTAACTGCCCATTGACCGTTTCAATTATTTGCCGAAAATGATTGATTAGCTTCGCTCGTTCAGCAGGCTGTTCCACTTTTTGATTTTGTCGAGGGTTAGTCAACAATTTTATTCCCTGCTCCTGTTCCAAGTGCTGCTGTTCAGACTGGCTGATATAAGCTTTATCCCCTACCACTGTTAAACCTGGGTGGTTTTCCAGTAATTCTAGCCCCACCCTTAAATCAGGCTGGTTCGCTCCCGCTAACTCAAAGTCTACTATCACACCATTGAAGGTCACCAGCAACTGCAACTTGTAGCCAAAAATAGTTTGTTTCTTAGTGGCGACCTTACCATAACGAGCTCCCTGACTGCTCCAATAAGAGCGTGCAGGCGAAAAATGAGCCTGCCTAAACTCGATAACCGGTAAGGGTAGACTATCCAGCACAGTTTGCTGATCCTGTGCCAGGTCCAGTAAAGCTAACAGAGACTGACGAATACTATTGATTGCTCCCATCAGATTACGTCTGCGTCGGTTGAAGCGGCTACGCTCTGGTATATGCGGGAACAAGTACTGATAGTTTCGCCAGTTGCTAATCAGTTCTGTTTCCTGATCCCAGCCTTTACACTCACCCACCACAGCCAGGGTAATAAGCTCACTATCAGAGCATGCTGGTTGTGGTCCAGTGCGTGTAAAGGCTGGGCTTAGCTCTTTCCACAGATCATCAATAATAACGAAAGCCCAAGTGCAAAAATCTTCGAAATTGGTTATCATGTTTTTATCCCTCCGATTGGTATAGGTTGATTCGCACCTTCTATACGTTTCGGAGGGTATTTTGTTTTATCTAGCACAAGGGCTCAATTAGGTATCGGCATGGTCCAATCGCTGGTAATATCACAATTTGCCAGGTAAAATAACTTCTTTACTGACTCCGCGGAGGGAAAAGCCCCCTTGGTTTTGATCACTTTACGCAATTGGCGATGGTAGCCCTCGACGGAATTCGTGGTGTAGATCAGCCGCCGGATATCAGGTGGATAGTTGGACAGCTCCGCCCAATTTTCTCCCAGCTCTTTACCGCAATGGCATACTTCCCACCCCATTTATCGGTCAGATATTTAGCAGGTTGAGTTCGGCTTCTTCCCGAGTAGCCGCCTTGTAAACCGTTTTCAAGTCAGCCATAAAGGCTTTCTGATCCTTCCAGACCACATAGCGCAGGCTGGTGCGGATTTGGTGAATGATGCAGCGCTGAACCTCGGTGTAGGGAAAGACAGCAGCAATCGCCTCGCTAAATCCGTCCACGCAGGCAATGAAAATCTCTCTTACTCCTCGGACCTTGACTTCTCCTAACACACTCAGCCAGAATTTGGCTCCTTCGCCGGTGCCTTCCCCAATCCAGTGACCTAAAATGTCGCGCCGTCCTTCCAGGTCTACTCCCAGGGCATTGTACACAGCCACATTTTCGACCTTATCTTCTCGCCGCAACTTGATGAAAATGGCATCCAGGTAGATGATGGTATGAAAGGCCGGTTCTGCCATTCTTCCACCAGAGGTCACACCTTGTCGGTGATGGTGCTAATGGTCGCTGCACTGACATCCATGCCCTACATCTCGACCAGGCTCTCCTGGATGTCACGAGTGGAAAGACCCCTGGCATAGCAGCCCAAAATCTTCTCTTCGAGCTCGTTGGTATTGTGAGCGTACTTTTTAAGAAGCTTCGGTTCGATCTCCCCGTTACGGTCTCTGGGCACGGCTATTTCGGTTTCACCGGCGCTGGAGCGGTTGATTTTGCCGTTGCGCGAGTTGCCACTGTTTCGACCTGCCGCTTCGTATTTGTCGTAGCCGAGGTGGTCAGTGAGTTCAGCTTCCAACAATTTTTCGAGGGTATGGCCGAAAACCCGGCAAAGGATGCCTTCTTTGCCGAAGAAATCGTCCATACTTTTGGCACTGCCCAACTGTTGTTGGATTAACTCCATGGGTGGTAAGGATGCCTGAATAATCTCCTGGGTCTGCTTCTTTTTTGAATTCGAGTTCTGGTTGCTGTCTGGCATAAATGGTTTTCTCCTTATTAGCTGGTTTTAATTGCTTTATTGTAGCAGCAGCTTTTTCCATTTACACACACTAATGTACACCCTCATGGATTGGTTTGGTGCCTTTCCTTCCGTTGCTTTGAATTTACTTGTCAAAAATATTATTCTCTGCAACGCCCTGAACCCTTCTTAAGGATTCTTCAATTCATCGGCGTTGGTTAAGATAAAGCTGGAACTATCATTTGAGAACTTAAATCCAACTAGAAAACAATAATCAGGAGTTGGGCAACTAACCTTTGAAATAATATAACCTACCCCAGGAAGTTGTTTTGTCCAAGATTTTCCGCCGTCATTAGTAAAAGACACCGTGCCGTCCTGATTAGCGGAATAACAAATCTGGGTAGTGGCGCATGTGATGTTGCTTGGACCGTTGGTTTCGGTTACTTTATCCCAAGATTTTCCGCTATCTTCGCTTTTAAAAAGCGTGACCCTCCACGGAAAGGCATCACTTTTTATGGAATTAGCAGCAAAACAAGTAGTTGTGGAAGGACAGCTAATCGAAATAAATTCTTGCCCTACCGGAGTAGTGGTGGCGCTCCAAGTTTTACCACCATCATCGGTGCTAACCAGTACTCCCTTATGCTTGTCATTTTTCCAATAATCTGTACCTTGTGCCCCTACCACATAGCAATTTAAAACACTTGGGCAGCTAATACTACTCAAACTGATAGTAGTACCCGTATTTTGTGTTACCCAACTTTTGCCGCTGTCAATGGTAGCAGAAACCTCACCTTTATCGCTTGTTGCAAAGCAAGTATTGGGGGAAAGGCAGGAAATATCATTAATTACGCCGTTTGCCGTTATGGTTTGCTCAATCCAAGTATCTCCACCATCGCGAGTAATAAAAACCGTCCCTTTATCGCCACTGGCAAAGCAATTGGTTGTAGTCAAACAGGCAATTTGCTTGATGCTTTTAGCTGTTATTTTTTGCTCATTCCAGTTTCTGCCACCATCGGTTGTTGCTAATATTGCACTGTACCAACCGCCAGCATAACAGACGTTTTTGGTAGGGCAAGTAATTGTTTTAAGGGATTCGACATTCTGTTTTCTTGGAGAGTCCCAGTTGGTACCACCGTCTTGAGTAACTAGGAATGTTCCACTTTCACCTACAACCACACAATTTTTAGCAGTTGTGCAGCCTATGCCTGTTACATCCACCCGTCCTCCAGACTTTTCCAATGGGGAAATTAGTTGCACCCAGTTTTTACCCCCATTGTTGGTTGCTATTATTGTTTTATCCCAACCAACCGCGTAGCAGGTAGCCTGACCGATGCAAGTAATCTTAGTTAACCGTGCAAGCCCTCCTAGGGTTATTTGGATATTCCAATTCTTACCGCCATCGGTAGTGGCTACAATAGTACCAATCTGACCGATAGCGAAGCAGGTTTTTTCAGTGGGGCAAGTAATATCAAAAAGATTATAGTCGACTGGAGAGTTAAGTTTATTCCAGATGTTTCCACCGTCTGTGGTGTTAAAAATCTCACCCTGACTACTTGTAGCAAAACAAGTATTGATCGACTTACAAAAAAGAGCACTTAGCTCTGACACTGCACCTTTGCCGAATGGTTGCCACGAAACCCCCGCATCTCTGGTTATTGACACGCTGCCATGCCCTACTACGATACACACTTTGGCTTCTGGGCAGGTTATACCATCAATTCTGTATCCTGACCCATCGGGGTAGGTAGTCCATTTACTTCCGCCATTCTCGGTAGCTACAAATGCTCCCAATAGCCCTGTTGCATAGCAATTTTGGGGAGTGGGGCAAATTAACTGATCTAAATTCTGATTGGTGCTGGAAACTTGCCCCTGCCAGTTTTTGCCGCCATCGTTGCTAAAAAGGATAACACCCAGTTCGCCTACCGCAAAACAGGCATCTGAGGCCGGGCAATTCACCGCGCTGAGTGTGGTAGATGGAGTGGCGGGATAGAGCCAGACCCAAGAACCATCGCCAGTACGCTGAACTTTAGGTATAGTTGCAAGGGCTGTGCTTGTAGGATTGACAACGGGGTTTTGCTTTACCGCAACTGAGGTTTCTAGGAGCTTACTGGCAATACTAAAAATGATTAAGGCTAAAACGGCAAGGAGACCAATCGCTCCGATAGTTATAATAACAAGCTTCCTCATTCGAAACGAAGATGCGTTTTTCTCATTCCGAAAATTGTCTGGGTTTTTCGACGGCATAGCAGAATCCTTTCACTTGCATCAAATAGCATTATTGCTTCCCGCTTAAATTCTGCCGTAAATTCGAATAGCTGACTTTCCTTTCATTTATCAATCGTAAGATATTATAACAAGGAATGAACCCAGATTAAAACAAGGGGCGTAAGCCCCTTGCCTCAGCAATCCTCTTTTAAGTAACCCATCTACTTTTATAGGTCTTGCTGGATACTTCTATTTCACCAGCGTTTTTGCCTTTTCCGCGATTAGTTGCGCTACCCGTTTACCATCAGCAATGCAATCGGGAACGCCGACCCCTCGGAAGGCTGCTCCTGCCATGTATAAGCCTTCGTGCTGTGTAGTTAACCGATCGATTTCGGCTACTCTCTCTTCGTGTCCCACATCATATTGTGGATTTCCCTTACGCCAGCGAAATACTTTGTTTAATATCGGAGTAGCATTAATGCCAAGCGAGTCGCGCATTTCTTCCCGCACCATTTGCAACAAACTCGCTTCATCTTGCTCTGCCAGTTCTTCCGCTGAAGCGCCACCAACAAAGGCACGAACCAGTACATAGCCTTCCGGCGCGCGCCAGTTGAATTTGGTAGATGACCATGCGCAAGCAATGATTTTGCGCTTTTCGCTACGTGGCACTACGAAGCCAAAGCCACTCAAGGAATGTTCTACTTCTCTACGACGGTAACCAAGCGAAACAGTAGCGGTCGAAACATAGCGAATCGTTTTCAGCTTTTCTGACAGCTTCGAATCCAACCCTTTCACAATGTCGGAAGTGACATATGTAGGAGTGGCGAATACTACCGCATCTGCCTTTATATGGGAACCATCATCCAAAGTAAGATCGTAAGTCGTGCCCTCGCGCCGGATCGTTTCGACCTTACGGTTTAGGAGCAACGACCGGGGATTGAGCTTTTCCACAAGGGCTTCGGGCAATCGCTGCAAGCCACCGCGCAAAGTTAAGAAGTTTGAATTAGGCGCTTTACCGGGAGTGTTGAGGCTATCTTTCTCTTTTTTCTTGCTACGGGCTGTTTCTAGCTTTTGTGTGATAATTCCCCGCAACAGGCTACCGTATTTTTTTTCCATCTCTAAAAAACGCGGAAAGGTGCTTTTTAGGCTCATATGATCGGCATCCGCCACATAAATACCTGCTACCATCGGACCCGCAATACGATCAAGCGCTTCTTTGCCCAAGCGACGGCGCACGAAATCCGCCAAACTGACATCGGAATCGTCCTTGCGTCGAGGTATAAACAAATCTAGCCCCATACGCAGTTTTCCGGGCCACGAAATCAAACCCGATTTCAAGAAAGGAGTGATTTTGGTAGGGATGATGAGCATAACGCCTTCGGGCATACGGCGAAGTTTGCCGCGACTCCATACGAAAACCTTGCGCGCCTCGGTGTTTGTCCCGATTAATTCTTCGTCCAGATTTAGGGCGCGGCACAAGTCAACTGCTGCCGTTTTTAAAGCATGGAACGAATCCGGTCCACCCTCAACCACAAAATTACTCTCGCGTATCGTACTTACCTTGCCTCCAAATTGCGACGAACTTTCGATAAGCACATAGTCTATCGCGCCCTGACCGAGTTGTTGCAGATAATAAGTGGCAGATAACCCTGCCATTCCTCCGCCTATAATTGCTACTTTCATCGCCTAACCTCGTATATTTGCTCTTTGAAGCGGGCAACATGACTGCAATGACGGAGTTGAATGACTATATGCAGTTCCGGTGCTTCAAGTTTCAGGTTCAACACAAAAAGTAATACACACTCTATACTACCTGAAAGCTGTATTCCTTTACAGTATTCATGACTACAATCTTAAGGATTTAATTTCTAAAGCGGCGCATATGCAAATGATAGTGTAATGCCATTTAAAACTCAAAATGAATTATACAGCGAAAGCCTTTCGCCCGGTACACTAGTCAATCTGCTAACCCAGTGTCATGCTGAACCAGAAAAGCTACCAAAGAGCAGGGTTTGGCAGCTATAACCCTTCTCCCCAAGTGGGTTGGTCTAATGGTAAGGAATGGCAAAGTGCAACAAAAGGTTTCAGGCTGTTTTCACAGTCAGGTGAGCGCCTGTTACTTTTGCCGATCATTCCATCCTTCCCAACCTACTCGTCTGAGATGTTACCTATTTTGTGATAAACTAAACCTATCAAGTTACCCCAACTAATAAGCGTTCCGCCTTGTAGCGGTAGATAACTAAAAAACAAAAAATGGCTGACAATATTTTTGACCAGAAAATAATCGATAATTGTGTACGTTGCGGACTTTGCCTAGCCTCTTGCCCCACCTATGTGGTTAAGGGCGTAGAAACCAGTTCACCACGTGGACGTATCTCCATACTTAACGCCGTCAACAAAGGCAACCTGCACCTAATGGATGCTGGCGTAGTTTCCCAAATTTACGAATGCCTCGATTGTCGCGCCTGTGAAGCAGTGTGTCCGAGCGGGGTGCAATACGGCAAATTGGTTGAAAGCGCGCGCGATCTAATTGAAAAAGAACGTGCGCCCCGTTACAGCTTGCAAGTGCGCTTGATAAGAGCAATTGCCTTACGCGGTCTGTTTTTCCGACGCTGGCTTTTTGTAGCTTTTGCCTTCCTGATGCTGCTATACCAGCGTAGCGGTTTACAATGGCTAGCACGCAAATCGGGTATTCTCAAACTCCTGCGCCTTGCCGCTATGGAAGAAATGCTGCCGCATATTGATTTTCCCTTCGTGCGTCCCGGTCAAAAAGGCTGGCAAGCGCAAGGCGTGGAAAAGCATAAAGTCGCACTTTTCGCAGGTTGTATAATGAGTACCGCCTTCTCCGGTATCGACAGTGCCACCGGACGAGTGCTGGCGAAAAACGGCACAACCGTTGAAGTACCAAAAGAACAATGGTGTTGTGGCGCATTGCAAATACATTCCGGCGATACAGCCGGGGCGCAAGATTTAGCCCGTCGAAACATCGCTGCTTTCGAGCAAAGTGACACAGAATATGTCATTATAAATGCAGCGGGTTGTGGGGCAGCGCTCAAAGAATACGACCATTTGTTGCATGATGACCCGGAGTGGCGCGAACGTGCCATTACATTTTCCCGCAAAGTGCGGGATGTGAGCGAATATCTGGCAGAAACCGGCTTTACCCCACCCACCGCAAACCTTGACCTAGAAGTAACCTACCAAGAACCCTGCCACTTGGCGCACGCGCAGCGCATTACCAGCCAACCGCGCCGCTTACTCAAAGCTATTCCCGGTTTGCGCCTCAAGGAAATGGAAGACTCCTCGCTTTGTTGTGGTAGCGCCGGAGTGTACAACCTGCTCAACCCGACCATCGCCAATGAATTGGTAGATCGCAAACTCAATAATGCCCTTGCCACCGGCGCAGAAGTGCTATGTACTGCTAATCCGGGTTGCCATATCCAGCTTGAAGCCGGGTTGAAGCGGCAAAAGAAGAGCATGAAAGTGCGCCATATCGTGCAGCTTCTGGACGAGGCGTACCGCAAGGAGGAAAATTAATGATAGAGGGAAAACCCAAGACTTTGCCGCCCGAAGTTATTGCGGCTCTACAAGCTATCACCGGAACGGAGCGCACCCTTACCTCGCCTGAAGACATGGTAGCCTATTCCTATGATGCCACTTGGATCGAAAGCCCCCCGCAGGTGGTAGTATTGCCAAAAAACGCAACAGAAATATCGGAAGTTCTGAAATTGGCGAACCGCTATAAAATCCCGGTTGCCCCACGCGGCGCTGGTAGCGGCTTGTCCGGCGGTTCAGTGCCGCAACAGGGTGGTATTGCCCTCGCGCTCACCCTGATGAATCGCATTTTGGAAATAGATACCGAAAATAGCGTGGCAGTAGTAGAACCGGGCGTCATCACCTTTGCCCTTCAAAAAGCGGTTGAGAAAGTGGGGTTATTTTACCCGCCCGACCCTTCTAGTCTCAAGCAATCGGCTATTGGCGGCAATATTGCCGAGAATGCAGGCGGCGCACGCTGCCTAAAATACGGTGTTACCAGCGATTACGTGCGCGCTTTGGAAGTGGTATTGCCTACCGGAGAAATAATCCATACCGGCGGCAAAATGGTAAAAATTGCTACCGGCTACAACTTGCGCCATCTCTTTGTGGGGGCGGAAGGTACGCTTGGCATTGTTACCCGTATTACTCTCAAGCTCATTCCACTGCCCAAATACAAACGCACTGCTCTTGCCACTTTCCCGACGGTAGAAAGCGCCAGCGTAGCCGTCACTCAAATCATGGAAAGCGGCTTGTTACCCGCCTCCATTGAATTGATGGACAACCTTACTATTCGGTGCGTGGAAGAATTTAAACCAGCGGGATTACCCCTCGATGCCGGAGCGTTGTTGCTGTTTGCACTGGATAGCAATTACGAGCAAATTCTGCTTTCCGAAACTGAAGCGGTGGCGCAAATCTGCCGCGAGTGTGGGGCAACCTCTGTGCGAGTAGCGGCAGATGACAGCGAAAATGACAAGCTGTGGGAAGCGCGGCGGGCAATCTCTCCGGCATTGGCGCGCCGCCGCCCCAACAAACTAGGCGAGGATATTTCAGTGCCACGCAGCGCCCTGCCCGAATTGGTACGCGGTATCGGCGAAATCTCCGAACGATATAAACTGCCTATTCCTGTTTTCGGACATGCCGGAGATGGCAATCTGCATCCCAATATGCTCTGTGATCGGCGCGACCCGCAAGAAATGGAAAGAGTGCATGCTGCTGCCACCGAAATCTTCCGACTAGCAATACGGTTGGGCGGTACTCTCTCCGGCGAACACGGCATTGGTTTGCTCAAAAAAGAGTTTATGCTAGAAGCTTTGGGCGCAGAACAGGTAGAACTTATGCGCCGTCTCAAATCAATTTTCGACCCGAACGGTATCCTGAACAGTGGCAAACTCTTTCCCACCGGAGAGAATAGCTGGTAATCTTTCCTGAAGATTTGCGCTTAGTGGTTTTGCAACTAGCGTATGCCTTTGCACAAGCTATCGGCATCTGGACAAAGAGATCGCCGATAGCTGTATAGCTTAGGAAAAAGCTTACTTCCACGCACTGGCAGCATTTAGTTCTGCCAAATCTTCTTTTTCTAACTTAATGGAAACTGCACCCATCAATTCACGGGTTTGCTCAACAGTTGTGGCGCTGGCAATCGGAGCAGTAATTACAGGGCGCGCCAATAACCATGCCAAAGCAATTTGAGCAAGGGTGGCATTGTGGCTTTCCGCTATTTTATCCATCTTTTCCAGCAAGGCAAAGCCTTTCTCATTCATATAACGAGCCTGGATATTGACAGCACGTGGCGTTTTTGGTAAGTCTTTCCCAAGTCGGTATTTTCCGGTCAAAAAGCCGCTTGCCAATGAGGAATAGTTGATTACGCCGACTTGCTGATCAAGACAGAGCGGTTCCAATTCTCGCTCAAACTCTGCCCGATTCATAAGGTGATAAACCGGCTGTAAGCAATCATAGCGAGCATACTCATGCTTATCGCTCTCCCAAAGTGCGCGAGTTAACCGCCAAGAGGAGTAATTAGAAGCCCCAAGATAGCGTACCTTGCCTTGTGTTACCAAGTCATCATAGGCACGTAAGCTTTCATTGAGCGGCGTATCAGTATCGTCAATATGTGATTGGTAAAGGTCGATGTAATCGGTTTGGAGACGTTTTAAAGATTCTTCTACCGCTTCGATAATACGTCGTCTGGAAAGACCGCGTCTATTTGGGTCTTTACCCATTGGATTGCCAACTTTGGTAGCAATTATGAGCTTATCGCGATTATTGTGGGCTTTCATCCAATTACCCAGAATAACTTCAGACTCGCCGCCGCTATTGCCGGGCACCCAAGCCGAATAAACATCGGCAGTATCAATGAAATTGCCACCCTCTTCTACATAAGTATCAAGTACCTTAAAGGAAGTAGCTTCATCAATCGTCCAGCCAAACACATTGCCGCCAAGGCAAATAGGCGCAACCTTTAACCCGGTGCGCCCCAATTTTCGCATTTCCAAGTTGGTTATCCTTTCATTTATTTTTATTAAGCCCTTGTGCTAGATAGGGAAAGCCAGGGCTTTGATCTTCAAACAATCTGGCTTTCCTAATAAACGGTTTAGATAAATCGATAAGGTATGACCAGCTAACTTGCTGTATAACCGACTACACAAACCCCAGAAACTATGCGCCCGGTTAATCTCAAGCTTGAATTGCTGCGCTAACTGCCCATTGACCGTTTCAATTATTTGCCGAAAATGATTGATTAGCTTCGCTCGTTCAGCAGGCTGTTCCACTTTTTGATTTTGTCGAGGGTTAGTCAACAATTTTATTCCCTGCTCCTGTTCCAAGTGCTGCTATTCAGACTGGCTGATATAAGCTTTATCCCCGTTAAACCTGGGTGGTTTTCCAGTAATTCTAGCCCCATCCTTAAATCAGGCTGGTTCGCTCCCGCTAACTCAAAGTCTACTATTACACCATTGAAGGTCACCAGCAACTGCAACTTGTAGCCAAAAATAGTTTGTTTCTTACCATAACGAGCTCCCTGACTGCTCCAATAAGAGCGTGCAGGCGAAAAATGAGCGTGCCTAAACTCGATAACCGGTAAGGGTAGACTATCCAGCACAGTTTGCTGATCCTGTGCCAGGTCCAGTAAAGCTAACAGAGACTGCCGAATACAATTGATTGCTCCCATCAGATTACGTCTGCGTCGGTTGAAGCGACTACGTTCTGGGATATGCGGGAACAAGTACTGATAGTTTCGCCAGTTGCTAATCAGTTCTGTTTCCTGATCCCAGCCTTTACACTCACCCACCACAGCCAGGGTAATAAGCTCACTATCAGAGCATGCTGGTTGTGGTCCAGTGCGTGTAAAGGCTGGGCTTAGCTCTTTCCACAGATCATCAATAATAACGAAAGCCCAAGTGCAAAAATCTTCGAAATTGGTTATCATGTTTTTATCCCTCCGATTGGTATAGGTTGATTCGCACCTTCTATACGTTTCGGAGGGTATTTTGTTTTATCTAGCACAAGACCCTTGTTTAATAATAACCTACTCTCCAGAATCCCTACTAAATTGGTAGTCTTAATTATTGTGACCTAGAACTTACCGTATTTTCCTGACACCCCTAACTGCCGCGTGATCTACTAGGGTGTGTAATATTTTGCGAAGAGGTCTCCAGCATGCGATAATACAGGTATGGAACAAAATGAAATCAAAACCAGAAGATTTGATTTTACCTATTCGGTGCGCTTCGATGAGGTGGATATGTTTGGCTACCTCACGCCTGCTTCCGCCTCGCGTTATATGCAGGATATTGCGCGACGTGATGCCGCTGAGGTGGAGTTACCGGCAGGGTTTAACTGGTTAGCCAAACGTACTTTGATAGATTTTAATTGTCCCATTCCGGCGTGTTCTAACTTTCAAACTGTCACTTTCCCGATAGGCTTCAGCCGGGTTACTGCTCAACGCGCTTACGAATTTAGGCTGGAAAGCGATAACGCCACTTTACCGGCTATAAAAGCTCGTACTTTATGGGTTTATGTTGATGCTAAGGGACACCCGGCGCGAATACCACCTGAAGCGGCTACAATCTGGCTGCACAACGGCGCACAACCGCAATTGAATGACCCGATGTGGTTACCATTCCCGACAACTGCGCCGCTTGAAACTACGGGGTCTGTACCTTTTTCCCGACTGGATATTCTGGCACATATGAATAATACCGCTTATTTTGAGGTGCTAGATGATGCAGGTTGGGGCGCGTTACTGACAGCTGGTATTAATCCGCTAAACCCACCCGGCGCATTGCTGCCATTACATTATGATATTGAGTACATGGGTATTGCTGAATTTGGAGACGCTTTAACCTTTTTGAACTGGTTTTCTCCCAACCCCGCATACTCAACTGAATTTGAGAGATTGCAACAGATACGGCGCGGAGATGTTTTGGTAGCGCGCGCTCGTTCGCGCTGGCGTTGGCTGAAATAGGGTTGAGCAGCTTTTTTACAGATTGTGGTAGTAGTAACGTTATACCGAAAGTTTTAGGATGGCTTTTAACTATTGGGAGGGGCGATTTTGAAAAGTGTGGTTATAACCGGTAGCACCAAGGGCATCGGTTTAGGAATGGCGCACGAATTTTTAAAGCGCGGACACCGGGTGATGATTTCTGGTAGTAATCAGGAAACGCTAAATCAGGCGTTGCAAAAACTAACGGCGCAATTCGGCAAAGAAAAAGTGCAGGGGCAAACTTGCGATGTGCGCTCTTATGAGCAGGTACAGGCAATATGGGATGCTTCTATCAAAGCTTTTGGCAAGGTGGACATTTGGATAAATAATGCCGGGGTTGGCGCTTCTCGCATACCCTTCTGGGAAATCAGCTTTGATAGAATCGAGCAGGTAGTACATACCAACGCGCTGGGAATGATGTACGGTTCAAAGATTGCTTTGCAAGGTATGATTAAGCAAGGCTCAGGTCAAATCTACAATATGGAGGGAGAGGGTAGCACGGGCGGAGTGCGGGAAGGGTTGATTCTTTATGGTTCGACCAAAGCGACGCTTACCTATCTAACCAAAGGCTTGATTAAAGAAGCCGCTAATACGCCAGTTCAGGTGTGCTATCTCAGCCCCGGTATGGTTATAACTGACCTGCTGATGGGCGATACCAAACCTGAAGATATGGAAAGAGTAAAGCGTATTTTTAATATACTCGCGGATACAGTAGAAACGGTTACGCCTTGGTTAGTAGAGCAAGTATTGGCGAATAACAAACATGGGATACGCATAGCATGGCTCACCAAGCGCAAGGCAATGTGGCGTTTTGCTAGTGCCCGCTTTAATAAACGCGATCTATTTGCCTGATAGTTTTAGTAACCGGACGGGGGTTTTTCCATCCAACTGGCTTCCTTACCCAATACCCCGTCCTTCCACCAATTTACCTGTTCCACCTGAAAGCCTGCATTTTGCAAGTGATTTATAGCTTGCTCTAATTCGCCGCTACTCATCATTCTGTGCGCGTCTTTTACGACCTCAGGAATATCTTCCGCTTTTGAACTGGTGCCGATATTACCAACCAACCCATGATTTATAATGTACTTGTGAGAACCATCTTCTAGCCATGCGGTTATAGAAACGTCCATTTTTAATTTTACTCCTGTTAAATACTGTTTTAGTCAATCTTTTCTTTGAAGCATAACAAAAACATGTTAAATCCAACCCATCTAATTGTAAATAGGGAGTAAAAAATGGGAGTGTCTAAGAAGCAAGATGTGGTAAAGTAAGAGAATGAACAAACCGAATTGTCCGCATTGCTAGCACAATGATAGAGTTGTTAAAGCTGGTTTCAATCCTAGTGGCTCACAACGCTTTCGCTGCCACAACTGCCGTAAATATTTTACAGCCAACCCCAGTCCACGTGGCTTGGAGCCAGCTTTGCAAAAGCAAGCCCTAAAACTTTACCTAGAAGGCACTTCTTTTCGGGTGATTGGTCGCTTGTTAAATGTGCATCATCAAAGTGTTATTAACTGGATTAACGCCCAAGCCACCAACTTGCCGCCCCAAGTCAGTGAAACTCAAGCCACTCACACTATTGAAATTGACGAACTGTTCACTTTTCCAACTTTAATTTCAAAAGTAAGTTGTGTCTTGCTTTTTAGACACTCCCAGTAATGATGGGCTGCAAATCCCTCCACTGCTCTTGAGGCACTTAATTATTTTTGGTTCCCTAACTGTTGCCTTTGCCGCAACCAAACTGGAAAATCATTTACCAGTTTGCGGACATAATTCTTGCTGGTTTGATCAACAAATTCTTGTAGCATTCTTTGTCCGGCTGACTCAAGAATGATAGGTGGTAGCAGTTTGAACATATCAATCTGGCTGGAGTCAAATCCAAGAATTAGCTGGCTGGAGATACTGGTATCGCCGTTCTCTTTAGGCGTTATATCAAGGTTAGCTCCGAAAGTTCCTACAATATAACCATGCGGCAAAGTGTCAATTAATTTAGTGGGCTTGAAAAATGAAATTGTACGAGTGGCGGAGTCAATTCTACTTTCAACATCCACCACTACATTCATTTTGAAAGCTAATACCGGCATGCTACAAAACAGGCGTGCTTGTCCGCTATTCTTACGCACTTGCACACGGCTAATATGTGGAATATTGACCAATAACATTTTTATATCACTGAGATATTCAAAAACATAGTCAGTTTTCGCGTTTATGGCGTAAGAATGTCTAACCTCGCTTCTTACCAGAAATTTGTTTCCATCGGGAGAAAACATAGCCTGTTTATCCTTCCTAACATGGATTAAAAGTGAGATTTGTTATATTGTAAGAACCGAATACCTAAACTTATTGGTTATTATGCCAAAACCAATTCTGGAACCTTTAATTTTTGGGGAACTACCTTCCAGTCAATTTTGTTGCTAGTCAGAATAGTCTGGAGCATTTCAAAATCATGACCTTCCTTTGCAGTTACTATTACATTTATAGTTGGAACGTAGCCAAACTGCGACAGCGCATGCACCAATTGCCCTGCGGTATTTGCGTCTATTGAAGGTAAATCTGTGCCAAGTTGGATAATAATCTCCATAACTTCACCCCCATCTTACTTAATGGAACTCGATCTAACATCAGGATTACGTAGTTAGTAAAAATATCTACAACGCCATTTATTAAACTAAATGTAGTATAGATAAGATATCCTACTTATAATTAGTATACCATTGCGCTTCAATAAAGTAAACAATAATACAAAATAATTAATAAAATCAATCTTAAATATAACATATGTAGTTATAGCTATTAAACATGTATGGATTTCAACTTGGGATAGGTGCGATACTTTATATAAGTAGCATTGTAGAAATAGAATGTGTTTTACGATATAAAGGTCGATTAGTAGTTTTTTTGATCTTAATTATATTTAATATTGAGCACTACAAACACACTTGCAGATTGCAAAAAAGGTAGCTATTGTACAAGCTACCTTCGCGCAAATTTTTGGTTTCTAATTAGAGATTACAGTGAATTAAACGGAGTGTATCCGCCAAAACTAAGCGCTGCTAGAAGAGATATAACGGTGATTAAGCCGTTCCCGGTTAGAAGATATTTCTTGTATTGGCTATGGGTGGGGGTAGTATAAAGGTCGCGTTGCGCTTTGAGTTGTACCAGCAAAGCAACCACCTGTATAAGACCAATCCAGAAATGACCAGTTGTAATCAAATAAATGGCAAAGAAGATTTGTACGCTATCTATAAAAGCATAGGAGATTTTCAGAGCATTATGCACACCGTAATTTACGGGTAGTGTATGTAAGCCCAGCTTTCGATCGCCCTCAATACTTTTAATATCGTTCAATATCAATAGCCCAGCAGAAATAGAAACGTTTACAAGTGCCGTAATCAGCACTTCCGTTTTGAAAGGTCCAAAAATGAGTAAGCCTGATAACCAAGTCAACAGGGTATAGCCAAACCCGACAGAAAGGGGACCAATCAAACCATTACGCTTAAATTCTACGGGTGGCATACTATATAAAACGCCCAGCAGCAACCCCAAAACTGTCATGATAACTAATATCGGACCACTTTTACTGGTAAGAGCCAATCCTACCGAGAGCAAAATTGCAAGTGCCCCTACTAAGCTGAAGTTAAGAATGGCTCCTCTTAAGGTAACCAAACCCGCCGGTATTGGTCTAGTTGGTTCGTTTATCGCATCAACATCGCGGTCAAAGAAATCGTTGATGGATTGGCTGAAACCGATAGTTAAAGGACCTACCAACACCAAACCGACAAATGCCAACCAGAAAGTTTGCCAGTCCCAGAGCATAGCGCCACTGGCAAGCGCACCACTGATAAATCCTTGCGGACCGGAAACCCAAGTAACAGGGTCGAGAAGGTCAATATGTCCACGAAGAGTAGAGCGGACATTCTTAGGTAAAATAGTTTGTGCCCGGCTATTTTTGGAGAGAGATTCTGATTGTCTCATCTTTACTTTAAATCCTATCTAATACTTTAAGAAGATTTATTTTGGTACTACGAATATCATCCGGGTATTCGTACTTTGGAATAATCTTTCGAGGATAAATATGAGCAATTCCTAGACCCTTATATACTTATAAACTCACTTAAAATGAATGTCGCCTAAGGTGTAACACCATTATTCACATATTATAACATATTGTCCAATTTTGAGTGGAAGAAGCTTGAAATATATATATAGATAATTAAATACCACTAAGTGGTATAATAAACTTTGATTAGCTTAGAAGTTGAGTTAAAATGCAGGTATAGTTCTAGTGTTAAGTGTAGTTGTAGGTGTATTTAAATATGAAAACCTTGTTTGCATATTGAAATTCGCTTGCAAATACACTTGGACAAAGGTAATATCCTAGTAAAAGGACTGATAATGTAATAATGAGGTTACCATGTGTAATACTCTCCCATAAAATCGTTTTAATAATCGTATTTTTGAGTTAGAAGAAGTTGAGTGTGGGTTAAGTATGGAAAGATATTCTCCCTCCCAAAGTATTTTAGTAGTAGAAGATAGTGATGAAGATTATGAGGCTATTTTATGGGCTTTTAAAAAGCTAGCCGCGCCTCAAACTGTTCGTCGTTGTGAAGATGGTGATGAAGCGTTGGATTATTTGCACAGACGTGGCAAGTATTCAGAAGAAGTAGACCCTAGCCTAATCCTTCTCGACCTGAATCTTCCCGGTACTGATGGCAGGGAAGTGTTACAGCAAATTAAGCAAGACCCCAAACTCAGGATGTTGCCGGTAGTAGTGCTGACTTCTTCTTCAAACCCGCAGGATATTGATCGCTGTTATATAGAAGGCGCGAATAGCTATTTGCACAAACCGGTTAATCTGGAAGGCTTTGTTAAATCCCTCAAGGTTGTGCTGGATTATTGGTTTGGGGCAATGGAGCGGGTGTTTGAAGGGTATAAGAATTATCGGGTCGAACAACAGCCAGTCTTTACAGACCCTATGTTAATCGAGTTACATTCCAGAATATCCAAATATTTTCTTCGTTCCGAAACACGCGCGCAGGTGCTTGCTTATATTAAGGCATTGCTAAGCGATGCCAAGCGTAAGAATTGCTGGCAACTTGCCGCACAGGCAGGCGATAGTAACCCTGCCAAGATGCAACGTTTACTGAGCCATGCGCAATGGGATGCCGACTTAGTGAGGAATCAATTACGTGAATATATGGTTGAGCGGTTGGGACATCCCAATTCGGTTTTGGTCATAGATGAAGTCAGCTTTCCCAAGAAAGGTAGTAAATCGGCGGGTGTAGCTCGTCAGATAAGCTATCAAACAGGTACCATTGAGAATTGTCAGAAAGGGATTTTTCTGACTTATAACAGTCCTTTAGGAAATGTTATTCTCGATCGCGAACTTTATCTACCCCAAGAATGGATTAATGATACCCAGAATCGCAGTTTTGCTATGATTCCTGAAAATATGAAACATCGTAGCAGACCTGAATTCGCGCGCCATATGCTTGAAAGTACTGTAGCGGCTGGTGTACCCTTTCGGTGGGTTGCCGGTAATATAATTTACGGCAATGATCGAACTTTGCGCCAATGGCTGGAAGAAAAATCTATACCATTCCTCTTCGAAATAAATCCTGAAATGATAGAGTGGCAGGGTATTCTGTCCAAAATTGCTGCAAAAGATATAGATAATTACCTTTCTGCGCTAGATTCTTCAACTTGGACACAGGTTAACTCCAAGCAAAAGCTCTTTGGCTATGATTATTACGATTGGAACCTTATAAGAGTTGACGGACTACAAAAGACTAATGGCTGGTGCACTTGGCTGTTAATTCGGCGCAAAGCTGGAACTCAAAATGAATACCGCTATTATTTGGTATTTGGTCCATCCTCTACTTCTCTACCTGATATGGTTCAAGTTGAGGGACAGTATCGGCTTAATGAGAAAATCTGGAAGATGGCTAAAAACGAAGTAGGGTTGGATCAATATGAGGTAAGATATTGGCATGGCTGGTATCGACATATTACTCTGGCGATGGCTGCTTACGTCTACCATATATCCGCTAACAGCTAAACGAGCTTCACCTTGAGCGAAAGTAATATATTTGAATTTTACAATAGGAGATTTAAAACTCACTATTGTAGAACCATCTTAAATTAATTGGGTATTTGCATAGAAAATATACGTGATTATGGATAATGAATCTAGTCTAGAATCTCTAATAACCAGCGATAATGTTGATTTAACCAACTGTGATCGCGAACCGATACATATACCGGGGAATATTCAACCCCATGGGGTTTTACTGGTAATTAAAGAGCCTGAATTAACTATTATTCAGATCAGTAGTAATAGTTACCAACATCTTGGTCTTCATCCTGAAGAATTGCTGAATAAGCCTATTGGCACTATTCTCAAAAAAACTCAACTTGACTATCTAAAAGCTAGTTTGAAACGGGAGAACTTCGAAAATAATCCCCTTTATATCTTTACGCTTAAGGTGCAGGGACGAGTTTTCGATAGTTTGGTTCATCGAATTCATGGCGTAATGGTATTAGAACTGGAACCTTCTAAGTTTGTGAAAGCGGGTAATTCCCCCGACGTATATAGTCGCATCAAATCTATGTTTTCCAATTTGTCCAGTGCCATGAATGTGCGCGAATTTTGTCAGGTAGTAACCGAGCATGTACAAAACCTAACCGGATTTGACCGCGTAGTAGTGTATAAATTTGATGAGGAAGGGCGCGGAGAAGTTTTGTCAGAATCTATCGGTGAGGGTATAAGCTCTTTTCTGGGATTGCACTATCCTGCCTCAGATATTCCTAAACAAGCCAGAGCGCTTTATATGTTGAGTTGGCTGCGCCTTATATGTGACGTTGAATATACGCCAGCGCCCTTAACTCCAACCTTGAACCCGGTAACGGCTAAGCCGCTTGATATGAGTTATTCGGTATTACGCAGCGTCTCGCCGATTCACATTGAGTATTTGAAGAATATGGGCGTAAAAGCCTCGATGTCCATTTCTTTAATTCAAAATAACCGCTTATGGGGCTTAATTGCCTGCCATCATGAGTCTCCAAAATTTGTACCTTACGAACTGCGTACCGCCTGTGAATTAATGGGGCAAATCATCTCACTCCAACTCTCTACCAGAGAGGAAAATGAGGATTTTGAATACAGGCTTCAAATTAAAGCGGTACACGCCCGGCTTATAGAGCACATATCAATGCAAGAGAATTATATTGAAGGGTTGCTTAACTATAATCCAAACTTAGCCAATCTTATTAAAGCAGGGGGAATAGCAGTTTGCGTTGATGGCGCTATTTCTAAATTGGGAGAAACTCCTCATAATACTCAAATTGCCAATTTAATTAATTGGCTTTCTGAGAGTGTTACCGATGATATTTTTTCTTCTAATTGTCTGTCTAAAGAATATCCGATGGCGCTGGAATTTAAAGAAGTTGCAAGTGGCTTATTATCAGTTGCTATTGTTCGTTCACAGAAACATTTTATTTTGTGGTTTCGCCCGGAGGTTATTCAAACAGTGAATTGGGGTGGCAATCCCAACAAACCAATGGAAGTATCTGACGATGGCGAGCGTTTGTTGCCGCGCAAATCTTTCGAGTTGTGGAAAGAAACTGTTCAACTGACTTCTCATCCCTGGATTGCCTACGAAATAAATGCAGCGCGCGAACTAAAAGATGCTATTGTCGATATTATTTTACTACGACAAGCTAATGAACTGGCGCGACTCAATCGCGATCTTGAGCAAAGTAATATCGAGCTAGATGCTTTTTCCTATATTGCCTCGCATGACTTAAAAGAACCTTTGCGGGGCATGCATAATTATTCCAATATTCTGCTGGCAGACTATGCCGACCAAATTGATCAGGACGGTAAGGATAAACTTAAGACACTAGCACGTCTTACCCAGCGCATGGAAGGGCTTCTAGATTCTTTGTTGTATTTTTCAAGAGTGGGAAGGATCGATTTCTCGGTAAGTGTTATAAATCTGGATGAAGCAGTACAGCAAGCTTTGGATATACTAAGTGCGCGATTGGAACAGGATAAGGTCGAAGTGCGTTTGCCCCGTCCTTTGCCCATGATCAAATGCGATAAAGTAAGATTAGGCGAAGTATATAATAATTTAATAAGTAACGCTATCAAATATAACAATAAGCCGAAAAAATGGATTGAAATCGGTTATTTTGCGCCGGGTGAGCCTACTACTTCAAACCAAAAACTGGCTGGTTTCGAGAATACTTATATATTCTATGTAAAAGATAACGGCATTGGCATCCGTTCAAAACACTTGGAATCTATCTTCCAAATTTTCAAGCGACTACATGCTAGAGATCAGTTTGGCGGTGGGACGGGTGCGGGGCTTACAATTACTAAGAAAATTATTGAGCGACATGGTGGCGAAATTTGGGCAGAGTCAGAATACGGTGAAGGCAGTATCTTTTATTTCACTTTGCATTCAAGGAAACTAAAGTAACCAAATGTACCCAAACGAAATAACACCAGTCTTTCATTCTATACTGTTGGTTGAGGATAGCGAGGAAGATTACCAGACTATTCTATGGGTATTTAAGAAACTGGAGATTTCTTATCCGGTTCATCGGGTTTTAGATGGAGAGGAAGCGTTAGATTTTCTCAACCACAACGGCAAATATAGTGTCCAGCCACGCTTACATTTACCTTCGATTATCTTGCTTGATTTAAATTTACCGGGTACTGACGGGCGTGATATTCTCTATTCCCTCAAGCATAATGAAAAATTCAAATTAATTCCGGTAATAGTGCTTACTACCACCAATAGCCCAAAGGATGTAGAGACCTGCTACAGAAGCGGAGCGAACAGTTACATCCTCAAGCCTGTAAATCTTGACAGGTTTTTGCAAATGCTGAAACTTATGATTGATTACTGGTTTGAAACTATAATTTTACCGGGCGAAGATTCTATCTAGCCATAAAATGGTTGTTTCCCGCTTCGCGGACTGCCAAGAGCCTGCCCTTCCTCGCTGTAATTATTCTTTGCATTCTTTTAATAATTTTAGTTGTTTAAGCACTGTTTTAAGAACCAATCGGTTATATAATTTTATAGTATGCGCTAAAAAAGATAAGGTCTCTATCTTTATAACTGCTGACTACAATTTTGAAGTTATACATGAATCACGATAGCACTTACCACCGGGAGGTAATATGGACACTGTGGTGTCAAACAACTCCTATACTGTTCTAATCATCGAGGACTCTGTAGAGGATAGAACCATCGTTAAGAGATTTTTGAACCAAGACCCCTACCACTCTTACCGATTTGAAGAAACCGATATGGGGGAAACCGGGCTTGAGCTTTGCCTATCTCGGCATCCTGATTTAATACTGCTGGACTACAGCCTCCCCGATTTTACCGGGCTGGAATTTCTGAAGGATTTGAACGAACGAATGAAGGAACTGCCTTGCCCAGTAATAGTGTTCACCGGGGTAGGCAACGCAACTATCGCTACCGAATGTATGAAATACGGCGCGCAGGATTATTTAGTTAAAGGCGCATTCACCCCCGAAAATCTTCAGCTAGCTATACAAACCAGCTACCAAACCTATAGACGCAAACTACAAGAGCGTTACCTACTGTCAACTTCCATTCTTGAAAGCATTAGCGAGGCCTTTTGTGCACTGGACGCGGAAGAACGCTTTACCTATGTGAACCACAAAGCAGAAGAACTGTGGAATATCCATCAAGAAGAGCTACAAGGCAAAAAATTTGAGGAAATATTTCCCCAGATGGCAAGCATACCAGAGTACCAATACTTGCGTCAGGCAATAGTCGATCAAACTCCGGTTAAATTTGAAAGGTATATACATGCCATCCAACGCTGGATAAAAATCAAAGTTTACCCGGCTGGAAGTGGGGTTTCGGTTTATTTCGAGGATATATCGGTACAGAAGCAAGCCGAAGAACAAATGAGACGCTGGAATGAAGAACTGGAAAGGAAGGTAGAAGAGCGTACCGCCGCACTAACCACCGAGATTGAAGGGCGTAAGCGGTCGGAGGAAGCCTTGAGCAAGAGCGAAGAGCGTTATCGCTTCCTGACTGAGAACCTCACCGACACGATTAGTCGTTTGTCGCCGGATGGGGTTTTCGAGTATGTGTCTCCGTCTTGCCAAAAAATCTTAGGCTTTACGCCGGAAGAACTAGTGGGGCATCACCTCCTAGAATTTATCCATCCCGATGACCACCTCAAGCTTCTAAAGCTCCAAGCAAATTGGCATGGGCAAAATAATTTATTAGTAACCTACCGCAGCCGCTGTAAAAGTGGTCAATATCTCTGGGTGGAAATCAGCGCTCACTTCACAATTGATTCTGATACCGGACAAGCGATTAATATCATCACCGTAACCCGCGATATAAGTGTGCGCAAACAGGCTGAAAAGGTACTACAACGCTACCAGCTACTTTCAGAAAATACTCTCGAAATCATTCTGTTTATCCGACCAGATGGAACACTGCTGGAAGCTAACCACGCAGCGGTGTTAGCCTACGGCTATAGCATAGAAGAGTTGCAGTCCTTAAATATTCGGGACTTACGAGCAGAAGAAACTCGCAGCTTGGTAATTTCCCAGATGCAAGAAGCTGGTAACAAGGGAGTAGTGTTTGAAACGTTACACCGTCGGAGGGATGGAAGTGTATTTCCGGTGGAAGTAAGTTCTCGTGGTATCGAACTAGATGATGAGATAGTATTGTTGAGTTTAATACGTGACATTTCAGAGCGCAAACAAGCAGAAACAGCTTTGCATGACAGTGAAGAACGCTTCCGGGCATTTATGGATAATAGCCCGACGGCAGCATGGATTATAGATTATGAGGGCAGGCTCCAATACATGAACCGGGCTTCTGCCCATAGTATGAAAATCGAGCTTGAAAACGCTGGCAGTAAGAATTTGACAGATTATATCCCACCAGAATTCGTCGATCTAATCTTGGCGAACATCCAAAAAACCTATGATACTGCTCAGGCTACATTAGTTATCGAACCTTTCCCCGGGGCTGTAGGAACTAAGCGACAGGCATTAGTCTCATTGTTTCCAATTCCTGACCCGTCCGGTCAGCGCCTGATAGGTGGAATAGCCACTGATATTACCGAGCGGGTAAGGATGGAAGAAGCTCTGCGCCAGAGCGAAAATAGATTCCGTTCGGTGGTTAATAATATTAAAGAAGTGTTTTTCCAAACTGATGCAGAAGGTCTTTGGTCATTTCTAAATCCAGCTTGGACGGAGGTGACCGGCTTTACAGTAGAAGAAAGTCTTGGTCAGAATTTCCTCAATTATGTTTATCCCGATGACCGTCAGCGCAATCTAGAGTTGTTTACCCCGCTGATCGAGCGAAAAAAAGAGTACTGTCGCCATACCATCCGTTACCTGACCAAGGCAGGCACACCTCGTTGGATTGAAGTTTATGCCCGCTTAACGTTCGATGAACACGATGTTGTACTAGGCACTTCTGGCACTCTCCGCGATGTTCACGAACAACGTCTAGCGGAAGCAGCGTTACGTGAGAGTGAAGAACGTTATCGCTTCCTTGCTGAGAACAGCACCGACACGATCAGCCGACTGTCATATGCGGGAGTTTTCGAGTATGTCTCCCCCGCTTGCCAGAAATTCATCGGCTTTGCCACTGAAGAATTGCGGGGTCATACCTTCCTAGACTTTGTCCATCCCGATGACCACGAACAGTTTCTAAAGCTTCTTTCAAATTGGCAGGGGCAAAACAACTTTTTAGTGACCTACCGTGCTCGCTGCAAAAGTGGTCACTACATCTGGGTGGAAGCCAGCGTGCATCTCACGAGCAATCCTAATACCGGACAAGTACTAAATGTCATCATGGTAACCCGCGACATCACCGAGCGACTAAAAATGGAAGAGGCTTTGAATGCTGAGAAACTGAAGGCTCAAAACCTTGAGTCGTTGGGAGTGCTGGCGGGGGGAATTGCCCATAGCTTTAATAATGCCCTGGTCGGAGTGACCGGCTATATGTCCCTCGCCAAGCTCGAACTAGAAGAAACCAGTGATGCTTATGCCTGTTTGGAGGAAGCCGAAAAATCCACTCAGCGCCTTACAGAATTGGCGCAACGGTTGGTGCCCTTTGCCAGTGGGGGCGCGCCTATTAAACAAAAAGTCAAGCTCGAAAACATAATCAAAAACGCCACCAGTTTTATGAACCAAAACTCTAACCTACGCTACCACTTTGATTTGCCTCCCGATCTCTGGCTTGTGCCTGCCGAACCTGCCCAGATTAGGGAAGCGCTCCAGAACCTGATCAAGAATGCGCTGGAAGCGATGCCGGAAGGTGGGATTATCGAGGTTAAAGCCGCTAATGTTACGCTGGAAGCAAATCAGGTTTTCTTACTTAATCCGGGTAGGTATGTAAAGGTGACAGTGCAGGATCAAGGCTGTGGGATTAGGTCGGAAGAATTAGCGCGGATATTCGACCCCTATTACACCAGCAAATTTATGGGTAATGGCTTGGGACTTACGCTAAGCTACTCCATAATCAGGCGGCACGGAGGTCAGCTAGTGGTGGAAAGCGAGTGGGGCAAGGGCACTACCATACACTTTTACCTACCTGCCCTCCCCGAAGAAGCAGGAGTTTGAGTTTTGAGGTTTGTCTACCATAAATTCACACCAACGAGGCTATCACTTTATTATGATTGAACCCAACATTCCAAATAACGAAGCGGAGCGCTTGAAGAGTCTCCAAGCTTTAAACATACTAGATACCTCTGCCGAAGAGCGGTTTGATCGAATAATAAAAATAGCCGTCGGTTTATTCAAGGTTCCAATTGCGCTGATCAGCTTGGTAGACGAACATCGGCAATGGTTTAAGTCCTGTTTCGGTCTAGGGCTTAACGAGACACCCCGGAATATTTCTTTTTGCAACTATGCCATTCAGGAAGATACAATCTTTCTGGTAGAAGATGCACTACAAGACCCCCGCTTCCAAGACAACCCATTAGTTACCGGAGAACCCTTTATCAGGTTTTATGCTGGTTGCCCCTTGAAGGGTCCCGGAGATTACCGGATTGGCACTCTATGCCTTATAGACCGAGTGCCCCGCCGGTTAAGCGCCGAAGAGTTAGAAAACCTCCGTAGTCTAGCGGTGCTGGTTCAAAGCGAGCTTAATTCGGTTGAAGTGAACAGGATAATGCAAGAAAAAAAGGCTGTGGAAGCAGCATTACAGGAAAATGCCGGTTTTCTTGAGCGTTACCGCCTACTCTCCGAGAATGCTCTAGAAATTATGCTGTTTATGAAACCAAACGGTAGCATCGTAGAAGCCAATAAAGCGGCAACTTTGGCTTATGGCTATAACGCGGCAGAACTACAGACGCTTAGCATTTTTGATTTGCGCGCACCCCATACCTATGCCCAAATTAACAGCCAGTTACAGGCTGCCCTACTAAGTGATGTGTTTTTCGAAACCTACCACCGCCGCAGGGATGGTACAACTTTTCCAGTAGAAGTCAGTTCGCGCAGTATCGGCATAAACCAAGAGTTGCTAATATTGAGCATTATTCGGGATATTTCCGAGCGTAAACAGGCGGAGAAAGCTTTGTACCAATCCGGGCAACGCTTCGCCAAGATTTTTGAGGCAAGCCCGATAGCAATGGCTATTTCTACCCTAGCGGATGGGCGGTATCGGGAGGTCAACGGCAGCGTTTTAAAGCTATTGGGTTATAGCCGTGAGGAAATGCTAGGGCGAACCTCCACAGAGATGGGTCTTTGGGCGAGAGAGAGCGATCGGGAAAAGATGCTTCGGCAACTTCGAGAGCAAGGCTACGTTAGAGATTTGGAGATAAAAGTCCAGAAACCCGGTGGTGAGATCATCGATTGCCTTGCCTATGGCGAGTTGATAGATTTTGACGGCGAAAGCTATCTGCTAACGATGATGAATGACATCACCAAACGCAAGCAGGCGGAAGAGGCGCTGGCAACCGAGCGAGATTTTGCCTCGCAGGTTATGAACTCATTGGGGCAAGGTCTGTGCGTAACTTCGATGGACGGCTTGATCGAGTTTGTCAACCCGGCTTTTGCGGCAATAGTGGCTCGAAAACCGGAAGAATTGGTTGGTTTGCGACCACTAGATTTATTTTACCAAGAAGAGGCTCCTAAATATTGGGAGGCTCTTTCAAAAAGAAAACTAGGCGAAACCGCTAATCACGAAGTCCGCTTGAAAAGCGCCGATGGCAAAGACCCCTATGTGTTGGTCAGCATGATGCCGCGTCGTCACAACGACCAAATAATCGGCTCGGTAGCGGTTGTCACCGATTTAACCGAACGAAAGCAAATGGAAGAAGCGTTGGCGCAAGCCCGTGATCAGGCATTAGAAGCCAGTCGCCTAAAGTCAGAATTTCTTGCCACCATGAGCCATGAAATCCGAACTCCTATGAACAGTATCATTGGGGTAACGGAACTGCTGCTGGAAACGCCTCTGGATGGAGAACAGCGGGAGTTTGCGGAGATAGTGCAGGATTCCGCCCAAAACCTACTCACCATCATCAACGATGTTTTGGACTATTCCAAAATAGAAGCGGGCAAACTAATTTTGGAGAAAATACCGCTTTCGACTTTGGAAGAAGTAGAGAACGCGGCAGAGGCATTGGCACCGCTTACCCACAAAAAGAGCCTTTCGCTGCTGACTTTTGTTGACCAGAATGTACCGGAAAGAGTAATCGGTGACCCGGTCAGGTTGCGCCAGATATTGCTAAACTTGATCAGCAACGCCATAAAATTTACTTCGGAGGGGGAAATTCTCGTAAAGGTACGCGCAGAATCAACCGAGAATAACACAGCGCTTTTGCATTTTTCGGTTTCAGACACCGGCATCGGAATCGCTGAAGCCGATGCCCAGCGTTTATTCCAGTCCTTTACCCAAGCGGACGGTTCAACTACTCGTAAATATGGTGGAACCGGGCTTGGGCTTGCCATCTGTAAGCGTTTAGTAGAACATATGGATGGGACAATTGGAGTGGAAAGCACTCCCGGCAAAGGCTCAATCTTCTGGTTTACCGCCCGGTTTGAGATTGCTGGAACACCTTTGGCAAAGGCAGCGGTTTCAGAGTTAGATTTAAGTGGTACTCTGGTTCTGGTGGTGGATGATCTGCCTTCCCACCTACAAATTATCCGGCAATATCTGGAATCTTGGGGTATTCAGAGTCAGGTAGCTACCAGCGGACAAAAAGCGCTGACCCTTTTACAGGAAGCCGCTGCCAAAGAGCCGTTTGACCTAGCCATTTTGGATATGGTTTTGCCGGATATGGATGGCTTTGCACTGGCGCGCACCATCCAAAAAAACCCTATTCTGAAAGATCTCCCTCTGGTAATGCTCACCGCTTTCGATGAAAGCGGCCAGGCTGAGCAGGCAATAAATGCCAAATTTTCAGCCTATTTGACCAAACCTCTCAAAAAAGCGCAGTTGTTGGAGACGCTTGAGCGCGTGCTTTCAGAAAGAAAAGCTCGTTTGGAGAAAGAAGGACGTAAGCGGTTACAAACACAGCCGCTAAAACCGGGCGTTGTGGTACTTGTGGCAGAAGATAATCCCCTCAACCAACGTTTGATAAAGACCCAGTTGACCAAGCTTGGGTATGCTTGCCGGGTGGTGGAGAACGGACAGGAGGCGCTTGAAGCTTTTGCGAAAGGTGGCTACAGCCTGATTCTGATGGATTGCCAGATGCCGGTGATGGACGGCTATACTACGACAGAACGCATCCGCCGTTTAGAGAAAGCTGGAAAGGGGCGGATACCCATCGTAGCCGTGACGGCAAATGCTATGCCGGAAGAACGGAAACACTGCTTCGAGGCAGGGATGGACGAATATCTGAGCAAGCCAGTGAAGCTGGAAACGCTGCGCCAAACCCTCGAAAACTGGTTGCCGAAGAAAATAGGAGAATAGAGCAACGCTTACCGCATAAAAACATTGCTTGGACACAAAACTGAGCGAGTCTGAGTATTAACGCCTTAAGCGTCGTGGCAGCGCCCTTGCTTACCACATCAGACAAGGCTTTACTCAAGCAGCAAAATTTCAGGCAACCCTTTCTTTCTTTTTAAGTCGAGGAGTAGCTACCAACGAACGAAAGTTACCAACTACCAATAGGGTGATACTTAAGGCAAAGCCCGGCGCTAACGCCAACCAAGGCGCAGTCAGCAAATAAACTTGGGCGCTGGTTAACATGTTTCCCCAACTCGCATTGGGTAATAGTATTCCCGCTCCCAAGAAACTAGCAGTTGCTTCCAAGATTACCGCTCGCCTTAGCTCAGAAACACCTGCAATAAATAGCACCGGACCGAGCGCCGGCATTATACCGCGAATCAAAATCCGGGACGAAGAAGCCCCTATCGATTGACTAGCTTCTACCCAGAGCATCTCTTTTAGCTCACGTACCTGACCACGCGCCAATCGGGCAACGGGCATCCAACCGGTAAGCCCGATGGTTAGAATAAGCTGGAATTCTCCTGCACCGTACACAGCCGCTACTAAAAGTATGATTATTATAGTAGGCACTGCCAAGCTGAAATCTACAAAACGCATTATGAGGTTATCCAGCCAACCGCCTCGATATCCTGCGAAACTGCCAAAGGCAGTGCCAAGAATCAGGGAAATTGCTGCCGAACTGAAACCGATTATTAGTGAAACCCGCGCTCCTGCCAACACCCGCGCCAAAACATCTCGCCCGTTTTCGTCGGTGCCAAGCAGCGCGTTGAGGCTAGGAGGCTCTACAAAACGATACAAGTCAATGCGATTGGGGTCAATGCGAATAAACAATGGGCCTGTAATGAGTAACACAAACCACAGTAACCCTAAAATAACCGGGATAGAAATACGGCGTTTTAGCAATCGGTTTGTCAGGGGCAACCTAATTTTAACCGCTTTACTATTACCCGGTAATATACGCAACAATGGGGCAGGACTTTCATTTCTTTCGTCAATTTCAACCATACTTAATCCTTGGGTCGGCTAGATGATACAAAACATCGGATAACCAGCTACAAAACAGCACAGTAACGGCTGCCAGCATACTTATTGCTAACACTACCGGATAATCGCGCCGCCCGAAGCTATCCACCATAAGTTGCCCTATTCCGGGCCAAGCAAATACTGCCTCCACCACTGCCGACCCACCTAGCAAATCCGGCAGCGCCATCCCACCAAGGCTGATTATGGGTATCAGGGCATTGCGAATAGCGTGTCGATATACCACCCAATTCTCACTCAAGCCCTTTGCTCTGGCGGTACGGATATAATCTGCCGACAGTGTTTCTGCCACTACTTCACGGGTGTTAAGCGCAAAAGTGGCGATATACCCCGCACTTAGGCTGAGAGATGGAAGTATCAAGTGGACGAGATGATCCAAAATGTTACCGGAATTGCCTAGAGTTTCCTGACCTGCCGAGGGTAATATCTTCAAAGTAGCGGCAAAAATCACGATGAGCAATAAGCCCATCCACACACTCGGCACTGCTAGAATAATTAGAGCGGTATTGCAGACGAGTTTGTCAAAAAGGCTTCCTGAAAAGTAAGCTGCCAGCGCACCCGCTCCAACCCCTACTACAATTGCTAAGGTAAAACAAACCAGCGCCAATTCTAGGGTGGCAGGAAACCGCTCGGAGATAACTGTCAATGTATCCTGTCGATGAAAGTAGGAATAGCCAAAATCTCCCTTTGCCATATTACCCAACCAACGCCAGAGTTGTATCGGCAGCGGCTGATCCAGCCCAAGATTCTTAGCAATAGCCGCTTCCCGCTCACGATTGGATTGATCTGGTCCCATCAGAAATGCCACCGGACCACCGGGTGCTATTCTTAGTGCAAAAAAGACCACTATTCCCAAAACAGCCAGAGTTAGCGTTGCATAGAAAAAACGTTTAACGGTGAATAAAAACATTTCAATTCCTGATATTAAGCTGGCGGAAGTTCTTCCCCTAGCTTACTTACAAATGAGCGGGAAAGCCTTTCTTTTTCCTTTTTAGGATTGCGCAAAGACTTCCCGCCTGATTTAATTAAAACTCTGCCTTTTCAAGCTACTAACCTATTTTTGAAACTGCCACTCCCGTAGGTTCCAGAAGATGTTAACCGGGTGAGTTTTAGGTCCGTTCAGGTTTACGTTAAAGGCGTGCAATTCGTTCTCGCTGTAGAGCCAGAGCTTGGCTACATCGTTGTCCAGCACTACCTGCAAATCAGCATAGAGCTTCTTGCGGGCTGCTTGGTCGGTAGTGTTGAGCGTGGCTGCGGCAAGGCGGTCAGCTTCAGGATTGCTGTAGCCGTAGAAATTGCCGGTTTTAACCAACGCAGCGTATTGGTCAGGGTCATAAACCGGGTTCCAAGCGCGACTAAGTCCGTCAAAGTCTTTTGCTTTGCGTTTGGCGCCAAAAACGGCGGCATCAACCGGGCTGACGGTGAGATCAATCCCTATATCCTTGAGATTTTGCTGAGCTACGGTCAGTGCCTGTATCAAGGCGGTATCGTAAGTATTGACCAAGAAAGAAATCTTAAAGGGCTTGCCGTCTTTTACCAGTATGCCATCCGAACCGGTGGTAAAGCCTGCTTCAGTCAGCAATTGCTTGGCTTTGGCAGGGTCGTAGGGATGCTTGGGCGCTTCTGAATTGTATGCCCAAGAAGCAGGGGTCGCGTTCGAGTCGATAACTACTCCATGACCTAGCAGCACTTTATCTACAATGCCCTGGCGGTCAATCGCGAACAATATTGCCTGACGCACTTTCACATCTTGCAGGAAGAAGTTCTGGTGATTGGGCGCAATGTCATAGAAGCGCGGCGTTGGGTTTTCCAGCACTTTAGAGCCGGGAATACTTTCAATTGTCTTCAGGTCGCGGGGCGTTACCGGGGCGTAATTAATCTCACCGCTTCTAAGTTGGGTTAGCAACACATTCTGGTTAGGCAGGATTTTAATAATCACCTTGCCAATGTTCGGAGCACCCAAGAAGTAATTAGTGTTGGCTTCTAGCACATAGCTGCTGCCCTGTTGCCACGATACCAACTTGTAAGGACCACTACCTACCGGCTTGCGTCCAAAGTCGGTCTTATTCAAATCCTGACCCTTCAAAATATGCTGTGGGACAATCCCGCGAGAGCAGCCTCTCGAAAGAAAAGTGGGGTCGGACTGGCTCAAGGTAATTTTGACGGTCTGCGCGTCAATAACCGTCGTAGATACTACCGCTTCAGCCCCTTCATTGCTACTGCCCGTATTGGCATCTATAAGAGAGTCGTAAGTGAATTTAACATCATCCGCAGTCACCGGCTGTCCATCCCACCAAGTAGCTTTGGGGTTTAGCTTAAAAGTGTATTCCTTGCCGTCCTTGCTAATTTCCCAACTACTGGCGAGACGCGGACCTATGGTGCTATCCGGCAAAAACTGAGTAAGTCCATCGAACAAAAGCGTTTGCGGAGCATGTTCCGGGAAATGATCTGCCAGAGTTGTTAGCGGGTTAAGGTTAGCTAACTCTACCAGCGTGCCGATGATAAGCTGAGAATTAGCCGGATTAGTAGCGGCAGCGGTAGTATTACCCGTTGCGGTAGTTGCGCCATTTGTCGCACCAATAGTATTACTGCTCGAGGTAGTCGCGGCAGTAGTAGCGCTACTGGATGTAGTAGTGACGGTAGCATCGCCGCAGGCTGCCAGTAATGCGGCAATCATCAACCCGATCAAGGTTAAGGCATAGCGGCGGGGGGTTTTGGTACTAAAACTTTTCTTGGACATAAAAATAAATCTCTCCTCTTAAGCCAGGGCTAACCGACCCTGTATAGTTTCTTTAACAGCCAGCAAATTCTCTTCTGGGGCGTTCACCGGGAAGCCACAGCCGGGAGTCAACAACAAGCCGCGACCTTCTAACTGATTAACCGCATCATTTACTTCAGCAGCGACCTCTGCCGGGGTTCCATTGGGTAAAGTTTCGCGGTTATTAAGTCCACCGGCTAACGTCTTGTTGGTAAAACGACGAGCTTCTTTCAAAGAAGGACCACCCCCACGGTCATGCCAGTTCAGAGCGTGGTAGGAATAATTCACAATCTCTTCAAAAGCGATAGTCTCACCATGCGCGTGCAGGAAGAAGAATCCGGTTGAGGGGAAGAGTTTTTCCAATACAGGGCGGTCAAAAAGGTCGCCCAAATTAGGTTGACCATCACCTGATGTTAAAATGCGTCCCGGTTCTTGAATGGCATAAAAGAGACCATCTGCTCCATTCTTTAAGGTAGCTTCACCAAATTTAAGAACCGTTTCAGCAATCGCAGAGAGTCCGGCTTTCACCGCTTCCGGGTCAGCTTTGAGATGTTCAGCCAGCCCTTCTTCCCCTGCCAACTTGAGACCAATCATCGAAGGCGAAAAAATAGTGGAAAGAATCGGGGCATCGCCCTCCAATTCCTTCGCCAATTTCTGCAACACGATAAGTTGCTCGCCCAATGTCCCATGTGTGGGGTCAAGCAATTCAAGCTTCCGCCAATCTTGGGGTGTTTTGATAACATAATCGGTAATCAGTAAATTACCAGCGGTAGGGTGGTAACCGTTAGGGCGAAATCCCCAATCCTCGGTGGTAAAGGAACTGCGAAACATTACCTTTACAAAATCCTGCTCGAACTTGCGGTGCAGTTCTGCCGTAGCCTTGACCAATTCATCTGGATTCTGATCAATAACCGGGAAGTGCCGCCAGAAAGCGTACGGTACGCGATCAGGTTGTCCGCCGGATAAGGCAGTTTCTACTCGTTTCCACTTTTCAGACGTAGCCATAACTCCTCCTGAGAGTCTTTTCTAATAAATTAGTTGCTAACCATATTTCTGGCAATACCTAACCAGACCCCACCTAGGCGCAAAGACCTACAGGGTTTTTTTGCAATACTCATAGAACCGGGGCATATGCTAAGCCACGGCTAATTCGATTGGTTACGGCTTAATAACGTGGGATAATAAAAACCCACTTATCAAGTTTAGATAAGGGGGCGGAAATTCCATTATTCTCTGCGTTTGTACGCTTTTTGAACAGGACTCCCTTATCTTGCGACCACCTGATGAACAGGTAGCGCCGGAATTGGCACCTTACGCTTACATTGCGCGGGTTGCCGGGCTTCACAGGGCCTTATACCCTCCACCTCTCTGGATAAGAGCAATTTTCAATTTTTGTAATCCGTTCAGATTACATGCTAAAGATAATCTAGTTTATTAACATTGTCAAGTTTAAATTTGGTAAACAAATCCGGTGGGAGTTGCTGCGCTATGAGTAGTAAATCAGCAATGGCGCTACCCTAATTGGGTTTGGAATTACCAAAAGATGGAGATTTTCGACCAAAGGTTGGTGGTATAGTCGGACTATCATTTTTTGTAATATCACACAAGCGGGTAGGAACACTGCTTGATACTCTTCTGAAAATTGGAATGCACCCTATATAACCAGACCACATTCTAGCCGCTTTTGAGCCAACCAATTATGTTCAAATTCTATCGGCGCTAAGTAACCCAAAGACGAATGTAAGCGACCTTCATTATAAATCCGTTCTAGCCAATCTTCCAAACCCACTGCTACCTCTGCCAAATTCTGAAATTCTTCTAAATAGAGTTTCTCATAACTAACCGTCTTGGTAAAGCTTTCAGCCATCCCGTCCGGGCATGTCAATAGTTTTGTGTAAATGGAATTGATTGCTGAATTCAAATAGTTACTCTTTCCTTAAAAACAGATCGAAAGCTGGTTCAAAATACATGCCCAATTAGGTATCGGCATGGTCCAATCGCTGGTAATATCACAATTTGCTAGGTAAAATAACTTCCTTACTGACTCCGCGGAGGGAAAAGCCCCCTTGGTTTTGATCACTTTACGCAATTGGCGATGGTAGCTCTCGACGGAATTCGTGGTGTAGATCAGCCGCCGGATATCAGGTGGATAGTCGAAATAGGTGGACAGCTCCGCCCAATTGTTCTCCCAGCTCTTTACCGCAATGGCGAGTTCGAACCCACCCTACTCAAAAAGTACGGTCATAACACCAACGAACTGGAAGAAAAGATCCTGGGTCTGTATGGCAAAGGGCTCTCTATCCGAGACTTGCAGGAGACTTTACAGGATCTGTATGGGGTGGAAATCTCGCCCGCTACCATCAGCGCCATGATCTGGCCGATGGTAGAAGCCTGGCAGAACCGGTCACTGGCCCGATCATCTATCTGGACGCCATCTTTGTGAAAATGCGCCGGGAAGGCAAAGTCGAGAATATGGCAGTTTACAATGTGTTGGGGGTCGATCTGGAAGGGCGGCGGGATATTCTGGGTCATTGGGGAATATAATGAACCAGAAGAACTGAACAACTAAAAAGGGTTTGGTAAGGTGTATACTTAAAAACATGACAACACCTAGAAAAAAGTATTCACCCACATTTAAGTCTCAAAGAGTGCAAGAAGTGCTGGAAGGTAATAAAACCGTTACCCAGATAGCTTCTGAATATGGTATTCATCCGAATATGCTCACTAAATGGAAACAACTGGCTCTAAAAGGTCTGCCACAATCCTTTGATGAGCGTACTCAGAAGCAAATCGCGCTGCTGACCGCACAGTACGAACAAGAAAAAGAACAACTTTACGCCGAAATAGGTCGCCTGACTACACCGCTCAGGTGGTTAGGAAAAAAAAGTGAAGCAGGCTTTGCCCAGGTCGGTCAGATTAAGCCTAATCGAAACCCAAAAAGCTGAACTCTCACTCTCAAAACAAAGTGAGTTGCTAGGAATTAGCCGTTCCAGTTTGTACTACCGCTCAGTAGCACCAACCGAACGAGAAATTGAGCTCAAACACCGAATTGATGAGATTTACACCGTTTACCCTTTTTATGGATATCGGCGAATTCATCAACAATTACTGCGGGAAGGCAAGCACCTCAACCGCAAAACGGTGCAAAACTATATGCGGGAGATGGGGCTAGAAGCAATCTATCCTGGTCCTAATCTTTCGAAACGAGATCAAAAGCAGCGGGTATATCCCTATCTCTTAAGGAACCTGGCTATAACCAGACCCGCTCAGGTATTCGGTACCGACATCACATATATCAAGCTCAAACACGGTTGGCTTTATCTGGTGGCTGTCATCGACTGGTACAGCAGATATGTGGTAAGTTGGGAATTATCTGATACTTTGGAAATCGATTTTGTGCTTAGAACTACCAAGCGAGCGTTGGCGAAAATAAAACCGGAGATCTTTAACAGTGACCAAGGTAGTCATTTTACTAGTCCCAAATACACTGCTTTGATATTGGGCGCAGGTGTAAAGTTAAGTATGGATGGACGTGGGCGAGCACTAGATAATGTTTTCACCGAAAGGCTCTGGCGTTCCTTAAAATATGAGTGTGTTTATTTAGCACAATTTGAGAACCCCAAAGAAGCAAAGCTAGGGATTGGTGAGTATTTCGATTTCTACAATAATACTCGACCTCATCAGGCTTTGAAATATCAGACACCGGCTCAGGTTTATTTCAATACCGTGACACCAGTAATTATGTTAAAGAGCTAAAAAGAGTTACTAGCTATTTAACATTATTAGTTCTATAGAAAGGACTGTATCACTCCTTAACCAAGCTTTTATTTTTGTCTTGACAAACTGGGTCATTTCACAAATGCACTATTGAACTTACGGGACACCCAACCATTCAGCGCGTGCGTAAGCTTATCGCGGATAGCCAGTCGCATAACTGCGCTGTAACAAGCCTAATTGCCGCTACTAGCGCTAATGGTCGGGGAACAGTCTTTGCAAGTCGGTCTTCTCCACTGCTATCCAGTTATGAAGCCGTAAGTCGAGACCTCGGTTCTCCCGTTACCATCAGTCTATTAGCTTTTGAGTACTTTGCTGTAGTCTAAGCTCTTCTTTGTTCAAAACTATTATATAAGGAGTGCGGGAAATGTCTGGCTACTTGAAAGCTAATCGGAACTACCTGGTTAATTACGGTGAACGGTATCGTAATGGGGAAAGGATTTCGACTGGGTTTGTAGAATCAACCATAAATCAATTAATTAGCCGAAGGTTTGTGAAGAAGCAACAAATGAAATGGCGACCTAGAGGAGCGCATTTGTTGTTACAGGTCAGGGTTAAAGTGATTGATGATGAATTGCACCAAAGATTTTGTGAATGGTATCCAGGGATGCAACCACTCAACACCGAAACGGTGGAGAAAGTAAAGCAAGCGGCCTAGCACACATTTGTTCTAAAAACCGCCCCCAGTTTGGAACGGTCTCCTTATAGTGCTCATTTTATAACCTTCGTTTGAAATTGCGGTAATGTTAGTAGCTTCACTTCTTGGTAGCGTACTGAATTTTAGACCTTTCTTATATTTTGTCAATCTGAATATAGCAGCTATCGGTGCGCAGCCCTGTATTCTAGCACATGCTGAGCTACTGAAATGGTCGGAGCGTACCGCTTAAGGTAAATTCCCCCGTAAAAGTTTATCCTTCTGGAGTTATATATCTATAAGTTTTTAAGTATAGTTGGTATTGAATATAGCTCTGACTTTTTATAGCACCATATAAATTTTTATACCCTTTAAGCAAATACCATGTGGCTCTACTTATAGCATCTTCCTTACCAGACCCATTCTTTAAACCTAGCATTCGATCTCCTGAATACACATAAATAAGTGCAGTTATATAATCTTTAGTCCCAACCAGCGTGTAGAAATCGGCGTAATTTGGTATTGAGCGTATATCCTTAAAGCCTTTTTGCTGTAGTAGTAAGGTTAAATCTCTAACAACCTTATCATAGGGGTCACTTGAGCTATAGTAATAATTTTGAGGATTAGTATAGCTAGAGCTCCCATTCAATTGGACTGCGCTAGGATATAGAGGTACTCCAGCTACTGTGTCAATATCATATTTTTCTGGGATTGCTACTACTTTTGGTGATACAGTAGCTGTTAGCATGTCTGACGGGTAATTTATTTTAAAGAGAAGTTCTCCAGTTCCTTCTTTATTAAAATAAACTTGCTGTAGATATTGGTTAATTGGGAATAATTGTAATGCGGGATACTGAGCTGCATATATAGCAATATGTGTAATATTAGTATCATGTAGATATTGTAGTGCATCTTCCTGAAAAATACTCCAATGTTGTAGACCAGTAGGTCCCATATAACTTAATCCATCAAATGCTTCGACTTTGCAGTAAAGATAGTAAGGTATAACTATACCTCCAGCATCATAAACCTTATCGGTATTTGGAGAAAGATTTGCATTTATATACCTAATTAATGGGATCCATCTTAATTGAACATTTTCTTCGGGATCTCCATGATATAAGTATTCCCAAGATATTTGTATCTTGGAAGCAGTTACTCCCGGCTCGGAATACTTTTGGAGTGGTAGAATAAGTTGACTATTTAATGTTGTTACTGCTAACAATACAACTAGTAAGCTAACTTGAAAAAATCTTCCTTCCCAACCTGTCCACTTAAAAGTTAATGCACAAAAACTGATTGCTATGGCAGCAATTGGGAGCACTGGAACCGCATATCGGCTCACCTGTGCCCCGGAAATAAACCATAATGCCATCCAGAGAGTGCAAAATATTCCCAATCCAAAGAATAATCTATTTTTAGGATTCTTCTTAATTATTAGATAAGCTGATAGCATAACTATAATCGGTAAAAAAATCAGAAATCCAGGTCCAATTAAGGTTTGAAACTTAATTCCCTGCGTAACTAATGACCAAGGCAGTATAAGGAAGTCTTGAAAGGATCGTCCAGTTCCATAGCCCTGATAAATAACTGAGACAAAGTTCTCTACATAGCTATTCCAATAGGGAGATTTGAAAATATTATTTAAGAAAGGGTATGTTGGGTTACCTGTTATTGCATAACTTCTAGTAAGCCATGGTAAAGCCCCTATAATAACTGCCAAACCAATTATACCTAAGGCAGGACATAAATTATAAATAACCTTCTTAAGATTAAGGGGTTTCTTATTCAAATCTAAAATAGACAAGGTAATAGTGCCTATAATTATTGCAAGAGTAAATGCCCCAAATGTTTTAATTCCTAAAGTATAGCCCCCTAAAATCCCGATCAAGAAAAGCCAATTAAGTGTTCTATTACCAGCTTTCCACCTCAAAAAAGCGTGTACAATTAATAGTCCATAAAACGCTAATGGCAAGTCATTGTAGCCAGTGGCAGAAAGCCAACTAACAACAGGTACGTTGATAAAAATAAGCGCAGCCAGAATACCTTGTAGAATAGACCCAAAGTAGGTGCGACAAAAATATATAATTGTTAGAACTGTAAGTACAGCCTGCCCCCAGTGGAGTAATTTTGCACCGATCACACCAAATAACTTAACAAGAGCGGTATAAAGTATCTCTTGATAAGGTGATAAGGCTGCTGCACCAAGCCCAGTTGTTTTCATTGGATCATAAATTCGCTCTTGGAGGGCGTAATGAGCAGGTGGTCCAAGATGGTAATATCGTGCATCCCAATTTATTTCTGGACCGAGAGCACCCAATAAAGCTATATATAAGTTAAATAGTAATAATAACCCAAGACCAAGTCCGATCCAAATCTTCCACTTGCTATGAAAGGTTTGTTCTCTTTGCTTAATTCTATTTTTAAGAGACCGGAATACCTTGAAGATGTACCACAAACTAGATAAAAAAGCTAGGACAAGCAAAGGAATCAAAAGCCCCAAGTTTAATAGACCTAAAACTCCAATTACTAATGTCACGAATGTAAAAATTATAAGACCTAGAGCCAATGAAAATAGAGTCTCCTCAAGAGGATCCCGCCAATTTAAATGCACAGGCTTGAGAAGCATATTGCCTGGACCAATTGCAGAAAAGAGAAAAAAAATAAGAGCCAATAGTAAATGAAGGTTAAGTGGTAGTCTGGTTATAATATCAGGATAATATTTAGCATCTGCTTTGATAGCTTCCCAAGCACTTGGGTTATTAGAGTAAATACTTTCTTTGAAGACATAAATACTCCACCCGACAAATAATATACCCAGAGGTAGTAGTAATAGACGTGCTTTAATCCAACCCAATTTACTATTCAAAGTAGCTATACTCCTTATAGGATGTTGTTAGAGTGTTGTGCTAGTTAGGAAAATCTACCGATTATGTCCCGCCACAATTAGTTTGCTACTTTCCTAGCTATCGTATAGGTGATATCAAACAAATTAAAATATAAGGGTAAATTGGTTAAGCCAATTTTCATAATAGACGAATATAGATCTGGTTTGTTATAACCTAAGACTAATAAATTATGAGCGGCATGTTGGATGCTTCGATAATTACCGCAATACTGGTTGTATGTTACTTCATAGCCGTAATTTGAAAGCATTTTTTGAAGAGTTTTTCTAGAAAAATAATGAAGATGGGTCGGAGGGTGGATTAAACGCCACTTTTCTCTTCTAAAGCGCGAGTTAAAGCTATCTAAGTCTCCTGTAGTTATTGCTAACAAACCTCCTTTTGGCATATTTTTAGCAAATTTTTCGATATATAAATGTGGATTACGAAGGTGCTCAATAGTATCCCACATACAAACTACATCAAAACTTTGTTCATTTATCGGATGCGTTAAGAAATCTGCTTGGATACAGTCAAGCTTAAGTACATCATGTGCATATTTGACGCCGTCTTCCGTAATATCTATACCCTTAGCAATTTCAAAGTAGGGTTGTGCAATTTCTAAGAAGAATCCATAAGCGCAACCGATTTCTAATAGGCTCTTATGTCTTTCTGCTTGAAGAAACCGCTGTAGAGTTTTAAATCTCAGACGAAAATTTCTTTGGAATAGTTTTCTATCACCCAAGTAATCGCTATATTCTTCCCCAAAAAAATAATTCTTCTTGTATATCGTGAATAACTCTTCATCGCTTAATTCCATGTCTGCCGTACTATGCCCACATTCTTCGCATTTGACAACCCCTTTGTATAAAGGAGAAAATTGTCGGTTTTTACATACAATGCATTCGAGGTTTCCCAATGGTGCACTCCTTACAGATTGATGGTTTGTGTCCTCTAGTTTAATGCTCGCTGCTATCTGAATCCTTAAATTCACCGTCTTCCATCAAAACTTGAGCGGTTATTTTATCTGATATGCCTTCCATAGGATTACTGATAGCTTGGTTCCTAATTAGCGAGGTTATTTGAGCTTCCATTTTTTTATAATGAGAGGCTTGATTAAACATTTGAAATAAGCTGAAAATTATAAAAGAATAAAAGATTAAATCAGCACCCCGTCCTATTTCCAACTTTTTTGCTATTGCTGTTGTCAACTCCGGATAGATAACTGCAATAATTCCAACCAATAAAATACTTAGATAGATAATTCTATCAGTCAATAGGCTCCTGAATCGAAACACATAAATTAGTAAAATGAGCAACCCGCTCAAAAAAACAAACTGACTGATCATTTGAGATTACCTCGTACTAAATCCCAGATAATGTTAATACTATTTAAGAGACTCTGTCCTTTAGCTTTAGAATAATCAGTATAAATTATGGTCACTGGTATTTCACAGTATTTAAGCTTATGGTCACTAATTTGAGATAATATTTCGGAGGCATGCGCCATTCGATTTTGTTTAATAGAAATTTTTGAGGCAGCTCTAGTAGTAAAGGCTCGAAGACCATTATGCGTATCTGTTAATTTTAGATGTGTGCTAAAGCGACTGAAAGCTAGGGCTAAGTGAAGCATTATTCTCTTGCTAAGAGGAAGATTAATAGTCCCATTTTTTTCTAGGAAGCGCGAACCTAGAGTTACTTCATGAGTACCGCTTCTTAGAGGATTAAGTAATTTTTCTATATCTTGCACTTGGTGCTGACCATCAGAATCGAAAGTAACAATATACTTTGTTGTGGAGAAGGTTAGTGCGTAGCTGATTCCTGTTTGTAAAGCGGCACCTTGCCCTAGGTTATAACAATGGCGTAGCAGGGTAACAGGGTATTTGAGGACTTCTTTTGCCGTATTATCATTTGAACCGTCGTCAACTACGACCACCCGATACCCTGTTTGCATCAAGTTTTGAAGTACCAACCCAATTACTGCTTCTTCTTTGTACGCCGGGACTACAATCCAGACATCTTCTTTATCGCCCATAAAACCCCTTTTAAGTTCAAGTATGGCTTTGTTTATCGGCTGCCCATCAATGCTACTCCTAAGCAAATAAAACCCACTGCTAATCCTTGCTGGAAAGTCACATCTTCTCTCAAAATAAATTTTGCTCCTAATAGGGTTACAACATAGGTCAGACTAATAAATGGGTATATATAGCTCAGATCAAAGCGCGATAGGAGATAAAACCAAACTAGCATTGAAATCCCATAAAAAATACAACCCACCAGAAAAGTGTAGTTAGTAAATAAATGGAAAAGGGAAATCCAAATGGATTCCCCATCTTTTAGGATTCCACCCGATTGGTCAATGCCTTTTTTCCACAATATTTGCCCACCAGCAAGAGCTAATATTTCAAGCCCGATGATAAGAAAAGTGAACAAGTAACTTAAGACCTCCTATGTATAAAAAACACTCCATTCAGTGCTTTTGGTTATATAATACCATCCGTTGGCTCACTTTGCGAAGGTGACAATTCCGTCAACAGGGGTTATGGGTTTAGTTTAAAAGAAGGGGTTCCTGGAATGCCCCCTATATGACCAGACCACATTCTAGCTGCTTTTGAGCCAACCAGTTATGTTCAAATTCTACTGGGGCTAAGTAACCCAAAGACGAATGTAAGCGACCTTCATTATAAATCCGTTCTAGCCAATGTTCCAAACCCACTGCTACCTCTGCCAAATTCTGAAATTCTTCTAAATAGAGTTTCTCATAACTAACCGTCTTGTTAAAGCTCTCCGCCATCCCGTTCTGCTGCGGTCGCCCCGGTTGGCTGTGGCTTACTACCGCCCCGATTGCAGTTAACTGCTCACGATACTCTCGACTGGTGTAGTTCGAGCCCTTGTCGGTGTGATGGATCAAACCTGCTTCTGGTCGCCTCTGCCCTATTGCCATTTGCAAGGCCCGCAGGGTCAACTGAGTATCATTGTGACGGCTCACTGCCCAGCCTACCACTTTCCGGCTGAACCCATCCAATAAAGTTGCTAGGTAACCTTCCTCTTTTTTGGTGGCTACGAACAACACATCCCCTACCCAAGCCCGATTCGGGGCGTTGATCTCCCCAGCTTGTTTAGCCGTCACCAACCGATTTGCCTCTCTGGCAGCTTTAGGATCATTGACACTGGTCAGTGGTTTTCTCCTTTTCCACCGTTTCCAGCTTAAACCCCATTTCTTCAGCAAGCGCCTCACTCGCTTGTGGTTGATCTTTTCCCCACCCTTCTGTAAGGCTTTGGTTACGCGCCGATAGCCATAGCCGCTGTAAGTACCTAGTATTTGCTCCACCCGTTGCTTCAGGCTTTCCTCCTCCGGGTTGGCTTTTTCCACCTTATTTTGGCGTTGGTAATACCAAGCCCGATTGACCCTAAACAGGTGACATAATTTCCTCAGAGAATAGCCCAGTCCTTGCTTTTGGCTGAGCCGGTATAACCCACCGATCATTTCACACCGTTGGGCGACGCTGAGGTATTCAGCATCTCCGAGACTTTTTTTAAGATAGAAATTTCAAGAGCCTGCTGACCAGCCAGCCGTTCCAGTTCTGCTACCCGCTGCCTGAGAGCGGTTATCTCCTGCTGCTCAGTGGTAGCAGGGGTAGTACGGGATTGGGTAGCAGTTGTGAAGGCGACTTCTCCCTTTTCCCGGTATAATTTCTTCCAGTTATGGATCAGGCTCTCACTCAGATTATGCTCTCGGCACACTTGGATTACGGTTTTCTCCCCGCTCAGTACTGCTCTCACTATTTTTAGCTTAAACTCGGGATTAAAGCTTCTTCCCTGCATTTTTCCAGTCCTTTCTCAAACTAAGCTCCTTCTATTCTACCCATTTCTTCTTAGTTTGTGGTCTGGTATTCCAGGGTTCACTCCAGTGGATAAAAAGCTGTCACGGCTTGAGATACCTGCGCAAAGCCGATCATAAGGGGACAGTTCGAGTAGATAAACACCACTACTATGTAGGAAAAGAACTGGCGGGGAAGTATGTGCAGGCGGAAGTGGACGGCGTACAAGGACAATTGGTGTTTTGGAATGAACAGCGTGAAGTGAAACGGGTAGCAATCAAGGGCTTGATCGGACAAGAGTTAGGTTATGAGGAATTTCTGAAGTTACGGTTGAAGGAAGCAAAGAGTGAGCGGCGGCTAGCGGGAATGAGAACCAGAGCGAGGCAGGGCATCGCCTTCGATAGCTAGCCGGAATAGCTGAAAAGGGAGAAAGGCAGCACGCCAGCCGGAAAGCCGGAAGGTTAGAGGTGTACTTTTGCGGTCTGGAAGCGGAAGAGGAGTGGTATGTACGGTGGGGAGTGTAATTGAAGAAGGCAAAAGAAGTGGAAAACGAATTTCCAGACAAATACCAGGGGGAAATAGCCTGATGGGAAGGAGCTATTGCTCTCTCAGGGGGGCTACGAAGTGTCGAAGAATAGTAGAGGGTGTTGCTACGGGTAAACAGTACACTGGCTGATATAAGCTTTATCCCGTACCACTGTTAAACCTGGGTGGTTTTCTAGTAATTCTAGCCCCACCCTTAAATCAGGCTGGTTCGCCCCCGCTAACTCAAAGTCTACTATTACACCATTGAAGGTCACCAGCAACTGCAACTTGTAGCCAAAAATAGTTTGTTTCTTAGTGGCGACCTTACCATAACGAGCTCCCTGACTGCTCCAATAAGAGCGTGCAGGCGAAAAATGAGCGTGCCTAAACTCGATAATCGGTAAAGGTAGACTATCCAGCACAGTTTGCTGTTCCTGTGCCAGGTCCAGTAAAGCTAACAGAGACTGCCGAATACAATTGATTGCTCCCATCAGATTACGTCTGCGTCGGTTGAAGCGACTACGTTCTGGGATATGTAGGAACAAGTACTGGTAGTTTCGCCAGTTGCTAATCAGTTCTGTTTCCTGATCCCAGCCTTTACACTCACCCACCACAGCCAGGGTAATAAGCTCACTATCAGAGCATGCTGGTTGTGGTCCAGTGCGTGTAAAAGCTGGGCTTAGCTCTTTCCACAGATCATCAATGATAACGAAAGCCCAAGTGCAAAAATCTTCGAAATTGGTTATCATGTTTTTATCCCTCCGATTGGTATAGGTTGATTCGCACCTTCTATACGTTTCGGAGGGTATTTTGTTTTATCTAGCACAAGACCCTTATTAGAACAAGCACATATGGTAGTGTGTATTCTAGCAGATTCAAGCTGAGAGGATATTCGCCAAGAGGCTAAAACCTACTTCTTGAGCTTATCAAGGTAATATTTGCGGAATTTGGCAACTTTAGGCGCTACTACCGCCCTGCAATAAGGCTGTTGAGAATTATTGGCGTAATATTCCTGATGGTAATCCTCTGCCGGATAATATTCTGATATAGGTACTACTTCTGTAACAATCGGCGCATCCCATATTTTGGAACTATTCTGTTCGGCAATGACTCTTTCGGCAATAACCCTTTGCTCGTCACTATGGTAGAAAATCGCCGAACGGTATTGAGTACCTACATCATGCCCTTGTCGATTCAAAGTGGTTGGGTCATGGATGGTGAAAAAGACCTGCAAAAGTTCCTCAAAGGAAACTACCGCTGGGTTGAAAGTAAGCTGAACTACTTCGGCATGCCCGGTGGTTCCGGCACAAACCTGTTTGTAAGTTGGGTTTTTAACCTTCCCACCTGCGTAGCCTGATACAACGTCCTCAACGCCTTTTAGCTCATCGTAAACCGCTTCCAAACACCAAAAGCAACCGCCCGCAAGGGTTGCCAATTCTTTTTTATTTCCATTTTGCATATATATTTCTATCCTTTAGCTTGATTAAGTTGCCATTCAGGCGAATAGCATAAGTTCTCCAAATTTTGTTGTCTAGGCATTATATTGAAGTAGGGCGCTTATGGCTATATGCCAGCGCTTTGTAACTTGGAAGTTGTAAGACCTCCACCGCTAAAGCTACCAAATTTCACTTGAATTGAAAGTTGCTTCCAACCGCTAGAATTTCATTTTGATATAAAATCAGTAAGGTCAGGCTGGTTTCAATGAACCGAACTGACTTTTCTGTTACTATGCAGTTCGCATACTGAAGTATGCTCTAAAATCACTTGTATATATTTTCACGATTTGTAAGTCTTGCTACCTTATCGCAATGAGATTTACATTACTATAAATCGAAAGCACTATAGGTGTTTTCCTAATTTGTCTAAAAGACCTAGGGGAATTTTATGAAAAAACGGATAATAGTCATTGGCAGTGGATTCGGCGGTCTGGCAGCGGCTATTCGCCTTGCTGCACAAGGACACGAAGTCGAGATTTTTGAAAAAAGAGATAAACCCGGTGGGCGGGCTTACGTTTTCGAAAAAGATGGTTTCAAGTTCGATGCTGGACCAACCGTAATTACCGCGCCATTCATGCTCGATGACCTTTGGAAGGCTGCCGGGAAAAAACGCGAGGACTATTTTGAACTAGTTTTATGCAATCCCTATTACCGTATCTTTGACCATATTGGCAGACATTTTGATTACACCAGTAATGAAGAAGATGTATTAAGGGAAATCGCTAAAATAAGCCCGGCTGATCGAGATGCCTATGCGCCTTTCATGAAATCATCTTACGCTATTTTCAAGAAAGGTTTTCTGGAACTATCGGATAAACCCTTTCTAAAATTTACCGATATGCTCAAGGTCGCGCCCGATCTCATCAAGCTAAAATCCTACCTAAGTGTTTATACCTATGTATCCAAGTTCTTCAAGGATGAATTTATACGGCGTTGCTTTTCATTCCATCCGCTTTTGATTGGCGGCAACCCTTTTGTAGCTTCTTCGATCTATGCGCTGGTGGATTACCTTGAGCAAGAATGGGGTATTCTTTATGCAATGGGCGGTACAAACGCTATCGTCTCTGCTATGGTCAAGCTTTTTGAAGAACTAGGCGGCAAGTTAAACTTAAATAGCGAAGTGCAACAGATACTGGTGCAGAATGGAAAGGCTACCGGAATAATGCTGCGCGGTGGTACGATTCACCACTCCGACATCGTTGTTTCAAATGGAGATGTGGCAAATACATATCGTGAATTGATAGCACCGCAAGCTAGAAAAAAGAATACCAACCAGCGTTATGAGCGGCGAACATCTTATAGCATGTCGCTAATGGTGATATATTTCGGGACAAACAAGCGCTATAACGATGGCAAGCTGGCGCATCACAATATCATTCTGGACGAAAGTTATAGAGGCTTGATACAAGACATCTTCAAGACCAAGAAGCTTTCCAAAAACTTTTCCCTGTACCTACACATGCCTACCAAAACCGACCCAAGCGTTGCGCCGGAAGGGCATGAAACCTTTTACGTACTTTCACCCGTACCTAACCAACGTTCCGGTATAGATTGGAGTACTCAGGCAAAGCCCTATAGGGATGCAATCATGAATTTCCTTGAAAAGAATTACTTGCCCGATTTGAGCAAGCATATTGTTATGGAACACATGGTAGACCCGCGCTATTTTGAAAACGAGCTTAATAGTTATCTGGGAACGGGCTTCTCAGTGCAACCGACCTTGCTCCAATCGGCGTGGTTCAGACCGCATAATCGTTCTGAAGATATTTCGAACCTGTATATTGTAGGGGCTGGTACTCATCCGGGTGCTGGTATTCCGGGGGTGCTTTCCTCGGCGGTAGTAACATCAAATCTCATAGGACCTGCCTAATAATAAGCAGCGGGGCGGTGGAGTTATTCCACCGCTTTTTTTACCACTCAATCATTATTTTTTTATGATATTCCGGGATGTCGCGACGAGGAGAAAATCCGGTGATATGATATTGCACCAGAGCAAGTAATCTGCTCATACGTGCCGTCTCGTCACCACCTTCTATGCGGGCGAAACTGATCTGAACCTCATTGTTATTAACCTCTATCACTGGAAAGTTCAGGCTGTTAAGGGGTGCGTTTAACTGAAGTAAAAACCAATTATTCTGGCGCACTAACTTATGAGTGTGGGTATGACCACAGAAATAAAAGCCGGGACCTTTATTCCAACCTTCGAGTATTTCCAATACTTCACTACTGTTGGTAATGTGGAAATCAGGAATGCGTGTGCGCTGTAATAATTCGTTTAAAGGGTGATGGGCAATAATAAAAACAGGACCACTTGAGGTGTTATCAAGTTGCTGCGATAACCAGTTTAGCTGCTCTGGGTCAACTATGCCCCTTGTATCGGTGCGATGTCTGGGAGTGGAGGTGTCCAGCACCAAAAACTTACTGACTTTACTTCCTTCTGTATTTGCCTCTATCTCATAATAACTGGGGGATGGATTAGAAGTATAATAAGCTACTTCGCGACGGCTCATTTTCCAGAGGTCATGATTGCCATTGGCTAGATATAGCTGCTCAATACCGGCACGGCGGGCACATGTTCGCAGACCATCAAACTCATCCGGGTGACTATTATTTGAAGCGTCTCCGGCAAGGAAAACCAGTTCCGGTTCGAACTTTTTGACTGTGCGAAAAAGACGTAAATAAAACTCATCTCGCAACTGTCTTAGCGAACCCAGCGAGTATTCAGAAAAATGCAAATCCGGCAATACGACGAAACGCAATTCTATCAACCTATTTTCTAGACATTATTTTAGCTCAGTATAGCATAGTAGGCAGAAAATGTTTGTAGCCAGAGTTAAAATACTTATAAAAACGGTAACACTCAAACTCTCGTAAAGATTGAAAGTTTAATCATCTATTAGATTAAAAAAGTTAAATAATATGGGCAACTGAATTTTAAAAAATTCAATCCAAAGTATTTGACAGACCGTATTCCTTTGCTATAATGTAGGTGGGGCGTGTACGCTCCACGTGGTTAAACCGCGTATTATTATTTTACCGCGTACCGAAGGATAGTTGGTTAGTAGAGTTCCATCCTCAAAAATTCAAGAGCAAGCCTGGCACTCGAACCTCGAATCTGATTCGTGTCCACCTCCCGGAAAACAGTGGGGCTTTCTGTATTACCGTCCCGCAAACAGGTTTAAGCCGGATCGAACCCGTTTTGAGTATGAGCTTATCCGGACTTGGTAGTAAAGTCTAGGTAAGGCTGTGAAAATGACACAGCCTGATATGCTTGTAGCTGTATATGGTATATTTTTTGTTATCACTTCCCTTTGGGGAAAGAAAGTGAAGGTTAGTTTTAGTATGACGGTTAAACTGTTTGTCGGCAACTTGTCTTTTAAAGCGACCGAGGACTCTCTGCAACAACTGTTTGAGCAGGCAGGTGAAGTTATCTCTACTCGCATCGTGACTGATCGCGATACCCAACGTCCACGCGGCTTTGGCTTTGTAGAAATGAACACTAAAGAAGATGCCACCAAAGCAATCCAGATGTTCGATGGTTATATGCTTATGGGTCGTCCTATTGCAGTAAACGAAGCTCGCCCTCGTGAAGAAGGCGCACCTCGCGGTGGCGGTGGTAATCGCGGCGGCGGTGGTCGCGGCGGTTACGGCGGCGGCGGCGGTTACGGCGGCGGTGGTGACCGTGGCGGTGACCGCGGTGGTTACGGCGGTGGTGACCGTGGCGGTCGCGATCGTTACTAGAAAATAAAAAAAGAGGAGGGTGTTTAGAACCCTCCTTTTTTAATTCACAATTTATGGTTAATCTAGCGCTATTTGGCGGTCGCCTGTGGCAAAATGGTGTATTATTTTGCCATCAAAGGGGAAAGCCAGCTCAGGTAAAGCATCCAAACTGAAGAAAGCCAGTTCACTTACTTCCTCAGGTTCAGGAGTCATATCAAGAATACTACCCTTTACCTCAGCCCGGTAAACTATCAAAATATTCGGGTTGCTAGTATCGCTGTAAACACCCAATAAAGCTGTTAGGGTTACATCAAGGTTGGTTTCTTCTTTTACTTCACGGAGGGCAGCTTCTTCTACTTTTTCGCAGCGATCAACAAAGCCGCTGAGAAAACTCCATTTACCTAAACCGGGATTGATATTGCGCTTGCCCAGCAAAACTTTACCCTCATATTCTACCAACACCACCGCTACTACTTTTGGGTCTTGAAATACTATATAACCGCACATTGGACAGGTGGGACGGATTGTCCCGAAATTCAACAGGGCTTTCAGTGGAGTAGCACACATCGGGCAAAATTTCATGGTAGCCTACGCTTTGGGTTGCACTACATTTTTAGCCAAATTGCTCAAAATTTCTTCAGCGCCATTAGCCATTCGTTCCAATAACTCTTGTACGGTGGGTATATCATTTATCAATCCGGCAATTTGTCCCGCCCACACAAAGCCTGCATCCATTTCGCCGGATACTGCCGCTTGTTTATTGACTTCCCCGGAAATAAAGGGTAATAACTGCTCAAGGCTAGGATTGGTTGCTTCCAATTTTATAATATCTTGGGATACCTTACCCCTTAACGCCCTGCCCGGTCGCCCGATAGAACGTTCAATAATTTCGGTGTCAGTTTCGCGAGCAGCCACAAGCGCTTCTTTGTAGTTCTGATGAGCAATACACTCGCGGGTAGCAACAAAACGAGTCCCCATCTCAATGCCAGACGCGCCAAGCGCCAACGCCGCCGCCAAACCTCGCGCATCACCGATACCGCCGCTTGCCAGCACCGGAATTTTCACTGCATCCAATATTCTTGGAACCAGCACTAATGTACCTATATCATCGCGTCCTAAATGCCCGCCGCCCTCGTAACCTACCGCAATTACACAATGTGCCCCAAGGCTTTCGGCTTTCTGCGCAGCACGAATACCTGCCACCAGCACTAGAATTTTTACTTCCTCTGCAAGCCCGGCATTACGCACATGCTGAATCATTGTATCGGGATTTCCGGCGGTGATACTGATACAACGCACCCCTTCTTCCAATGCCACATCAAGAAGATCAAACATCGGGCGATGTCCAAGCGCAAAGTTTATAGCAAAAGGCTTATCGGTAAGGCTCTTACATAGGCGTACTTCCTCCCTGAAAGAAATCGGGTCGGGAAAAGCCGCCGCGGTTATTTGTCCCAATCCCCCCGCGTTAGAAACGGCGGCGGCAAGTTTGGCAAGCGCAAGATGCTGCAACCCACCCTGTACTATAGGTCTCTCAACTCCAAAAAGCTCTGTAAATCGTGTTTTCAACATATATTCTCCGGCAATATTAAAAGGCGCAGACATTTTCTACGCCCTTACTTTACAGTATTCTGGCAGCCTTTTTCAAATCAGCTAGTGGCTTGCACTATATAATTCATAAAAGCCGATTCGGGTACAGACCCCTCAAATTGAAGCAGATTGTTTACTACGGTTTTTGGTACGCCAAAAACATAGTATTGCTGCGAAAATTCCATAAATTCGTTAGCTTCGACCACTTCCGCCTTAAAATGGGGATTCAACATTGCCATCTGATGCGCCATACTGGCGACGGGGGGGCAATGCGGTCAGGTAGGGGTTACGAAAACCAGCAAAGAAACAGATTTATTCATGTGCTGTAGCTGTTCCTGTGCCTTCTGGCTCAACTCGGCTTTTCCACTGGATAGCGATATTAGATTATCAATCATTGTGCCAAACTCGTAGCCGCTTGGCAGCCCATAATAATGCGACTTACCCTTGAGGCTGGTGGCTTTATAAGCCAGCGCAGGTAACATACCCGGATTAATTCCTTCCAGATTAGCGGTTGCGACACCTTCAGGAGTTTCCATATCATGCATTACTAATTGTATTTTTCCTTCGGACACATCAGAAAGCTCGGCTAATAATTGGCGAGTTAGCCGACAGGCTTCCTCTTCTACTACCTCGAATTCTTCGCCATCATTGGTAACTTCCTCATCCGAGGTATGGTACTTCCCAAGCGTGTAAAGCTCTATATTCACCGGGTCTATTAGCTCTTCGGAAAAGCGTTTTGTAAGAAAAGCCCGATTCTCTTCTGATATAAGCTTCATCTTATATGAGACCTTTCTTGTATATGTAAGGTTTATATTATCCGACTAATAATAAGGCAGGAAAGGCTATATCGCAAGCAAATCCTTAAATTTCAAGAATGGTTATTATTAATCTCGCCTCTCGCGCGTGCCGCTTGCAATTCCTTTATAGCAGCCTGCCCACGTTCGTCCAGAGCTTTCTTCCATTTGTCGCGATACGGTCTCAAATGTTCCACCAATGTTTCGGCAACTGCTAAGTTCCGATACCACTTGGCATCAGCAGGTACAATCCACCAAGGGGCATGACTGGTACTACAACGGCTCAAGGCTTCTCCATAATAGCGTTGGTACGTGTCCCATAACTCGCGCTCTTTGTAATCCGCTACCGACATTTTCCATCTTTTTGAAGGATTCAATTCACGTTCTTTAAGACGCGCCAGTTGTTCTTTCTTTGAAATATGCAGGAAGAATTTAAGAATTATCGTACCAGAATCGGCAAGTAATCGCTCGAAATTGTTGATGTGGTCGTAATATCTTTCAACATCTTCTTCAGGCTTAAGCCCATGCACCGGCACTACCAACACATCTTCGTAATGGCTGCGATTGAAAATCCCAATTACGCCTTTTTGTGGAGTTTCCAGATGAATTCGCCACAGAAAATCATGTGCCTGCTCATTAGCGGTAGGCACTTTAAAACTGGTCACGCGGCAGCCTTGCGGATTCAAGGTACTCATAACATGGCGTATAGTGCCATCCTTACCACTGGTATCCATGCCTTGTAAAACTACCAACACACTATGCGAACCGCTGGCAATCAATAATTCCTGAAGCTCTTCCAGTTCTGCGCTATATTTGGCGAAATGGGCAGCGGCATCTTCCTTTTTCAAACCGGAGGTAAAATTCGGGTCGTATTCATGTAACTTGATTTTCTCGCCCGCCTTAACCTTGAAAGCATAATCGATCTGATTATTATTTCCCATTGATTTGCACTCCGCAAGCTATAGTCACTGTCAATAATTCCAATTATACCTGTTTTGTCTATAACCATAGAAGATCAATAAATGCTTGTTATCACTTATGTAAAGTTCACTGGAATTGAAAACCTCTCCCCGTAATAACGGAGAGAGGCTAAACTAGTGCGCTCGATTAGCGCTACACCCGGATTAATTTCCGGGGCAGCCATTTTTGCACTCGATTGCCCTATGCAGAAGCTCTAAGACGTAGTGGCTTACAGTTGCCGCAATGCCAGGATCGAGTATAAAGATCGCCAGAACGAACGCGAGGAAGAAGGCGACTTTCCACCCTAAAGGAAGGCGGAATTCATTTCTCTCCATTTTGCGATCCTGCATTTTTTTGCATCCTTTCTGCTAAGGCGAGCCTAATAAACCGGTAAAAAGATTAGCCCGGAAAGTAAGAAAATTAAATTGGCTAGTGGTGAAAATTCCCAGTTAAGGCTACTTCAGGAAATTGTGCTAACTTCCCCGTTTATATATCTTCAACTTGAGATTTTTGTGCCAGATTTGCTTAAAATTGCCTGCAAAATCCCAATACAAGTGGTATCAGACGCAAAGCACATTAAACAAACGCTTAAAATAAAGCACAAATAGCCAAATTATTGGATTGTAAGTTCGCGCTAAAATTAAAGGTTCTGGGTTATTTACCGGACGTAAGAGGCTGAACTGAAACAGGTAAAGTCAACCGATTTGCCCGGATTTTCGATATAACCCCACAACCGCATTGGAAAACGCGATTCGAGATATTTTTTTGTACTACCGAAATGGGTCAAAGTAGTTTCCTTCCTGCCTAAAGAGGTGTTGGAAAATACAAACAGGCACACATTTTTAGCTGACCAATCTTGTTTGATTAGCCGAATGTAGTATACGATAACTCCGGCACTTTGTCAAGCCTATTTTGAAGCTTTCAAAATGCCGGAGCTAAAATAGTTAACAGCTATTAGTATTAGGGTGCAGGTTGCACCGCTACACCGGGCGCAGTGTAGCTCTTCTTCCAATCCTCCAAAGCTGGAGCTTTGCCATCATTGAGGCGTTGCTGCCATGCTTCATCGGTTAAACGTTCGTTAGGTTTTACCGTGAACTCATACTGGCTATAAACCGCCCCTTTGGTCAATATGACTTTACCGTTTATCGGCACAGCCACATAAATGAGATTTACACGTCCGGTTGCTTCGGTCAATACCTTATCTATACCAGTAGCTACATCGGCTACCAACGCCGCATCTTGCTTGTCGATATACTTGCGACCGGAAGAATCCGCATCGGCTGCTTCAAGGGTGTAACTCTCAATGGTAGCGCCCCAATACGCGATAAAGGTCTTTTCTTCATCGGTAAGCTTCTGGTTGGTTAACTCTTTCTCAGCAATCGTTTTGAGAGTTAGAGCAGTTTTTTCCAACCTTTGCAAAACATCCGAATTGGACTTATCAATCAGGTTGCGCTGTTCGAGTCCGGTGCGGGTCAGTTGCGCCAACGCCGCTATACGTGCGTAGAAGGTTGGTTCTGGCTCTACAAATCCAGTTGGTAAATCTTCTGGGCCACCGCCGCGTTCCGCATAAACTTGCTTGGCATAAAGGATAGTATCGTGCTTTAATTCCGTCCAGCTTGCCAACCCGGTTACAAGTTGTTTGCGCTGCCACAGTTCGTTTTGCATATATTTCGGATAACCATCGCTGCGCTTTTCTGCCAACGGCTTGAGATTATACAACCAACCCCAATAAAGGTTCTGAGTCCAAGTGTCGTTGCTGATAGCAGCAACTTGCGTTTTTACCTTATCCAATTGGGTAGAGAAATTGGCATAATTGGTTTCGCCTTTTTGCTGCAAAAGTTTCTGCGCCTGATCACTGCCAAAAGCGGCAAACACATCCAAACCCGTAGGTAGGTCACGCGGTTTTTCCAAAGTGCCTACCCTGCGCCAGATGAGGTTCTGGAAAATATAGGCATCCAGCGTAAAGCGTTGCCCCATCAACCGCATACCCTTAATCTGGGTTTCCTGACTTTCGGTTATCAGAGTGTACATCGAATTAATCTTGGGAGGCGGCAGCGTATCCGCCGATTTTTTGAATTGAGCGAACTTTGTAGCATCGGCTAGAGTTTTAAGGTCTTTCAAACCGTTCTCACCCCAGATTGCATTTGCCAGATTCGCATAATCTAGGTAGGTCAAATCATCCGAAGAACCCACAAAGAAAGCGGTTGGCTCATATAGCAGTAGCCAAAGGTCTTTGGCTTTCTGATTGCCAAACTTACCATTTAAAATTGCTTGTGATAGCAACAAAGCGGATTGAGTTTCGCTGTCATTCTTGAGCCTGAAATTCATGCGCCCGATCCACATCATCCCCCTAAAATAATTCTTCAAATCATCCGATATAGTGTAATGTCCACGAGGGATATACTGGCTGTAATCTTCCTGATAGTCACTACCCATGATAGGGCTGAGAGCAAAGCCGCTCGTGCCACTGATCAGCTTCATTTCAGCATCCACTAACTTAGCGGCGGTGGCAGGAAGCGAATTCAAATCGGCTTTAGGGTCTGCCAGTTTGCGCGCTACCGCCGTAAAAGCTACATTCCGGGTGACAGCGCCATCTAACGCCGTTCCCTTGAGGTCGTTATATTGCGCCAGCGAAGCATCATATAGCGCGGTGGTAAGTCCAACCAAGTCTTTGGTTAGAAAGTTTCGTTCGGTATCGCGTAATAGCTTATCAAATAGCAGGTGGTAAACATGGGTTACGCTGTCGGTAGAAATGTAAGTTGGAATCTGGTCATACCGGAAACTCTCATAAGCCTGAAAAAATTGCTTAAATTGAGCCGGTTCCACTGCAAAATAATTCTGTTCGAGTAATTTCTTCTGAGCATCGCTCAATTTAAAGTCCGCAAGGTTAGATACATTCGACAGCCCGGAATTTACCGTGTAGGCAGGAAAGTTCGGTTTAATAGTCGAGGGCTGTTCTTTGTAGGTAGCAAAATTCGGGTTATAGCGCTGGATTGCAACCGGAGTAGCCGCTGCGGTTGTGGTAGTGGCAACGGTAGTAACCTGACCCACCGTAGTAGCAAGCGAGGTAGCCGCCGTGATAGCCTGTGTCGTAGCCACCACCGCCGTGGTAGGAGTGGCTGTTTTGTTTTGTAAAAACGGAATCCCGCCTCCGGTCTGGCTTACACCCGAAGGGGTAGCGGTAGCATCGCCGCATGCTGCCAGCAACAAATTTAACGTTAGAGCTACCAACCCAATTATTCCATAAATTTTTAGCCATTTGACTCGATCACTCATTAGCTTCTAGTCCTTTCAATTATGCCTGAAAAATACATATGGTTGACCCGGAAGTTCTGATAAAGCCGTATAGCTACCGGCTTCACTTCGGTATAACAACTCATAGCCCCAACCCATCCAACGCCAGATTGTAAAGTAACGCGCCGGGGTAGTGCGTTCATCCGAATATTTTCCCTCAAGCACTACCAGTTCGTTACCGCCATCGTCGGCAAGGTCGGTCAGCGCAAATTCCCTGATGGGGTCTGTTAGGGCTGAACCTGCCCAAACAGGACGAAAAGCATCCCTTCGCCAACCATAAACAAACGGATGGCTGCGATATTGCCCTGCGTCATCCCAACCATCGTTTTTCCACATGCTGAACATCAACTCAGGTCTGCCGTCCGCGTCTGCATCTCCAAAATCAAATTGCTCTACTTGCCAGCCCGCCTTAGTTTCCCAGATCAATTTCCAGCTTGCGCTATTCAAGTCAAACCGCCAAATTCGCAACGTACCGTTCTTCAACTCAATCCGTTCGGCCGTTTGCAATTCCTTGCTGAAATCTTCAACGGCGCGTCCGGTGGTATAGCCGCCCTTATCTGCCACAATATCCCTGACTTGAACGGTTCTAGAAACGGGCAAGCTTACGCTATCCGCTTTCGACTCACGCATATAGGCAAGCGCGGGAGTAGTTCGCCACTCGCTACCATTCCAGAATGCTGCTTCGGTGGGTGGTAAGTTAAGCGAGTGTCCCGAAAGAGCAGTAAAAGCGGTTTCAAGCTCACTCGGTTTATAATAATCTGGGCGGTTTGCTTCAATCTTTAGCGGTACGGCTGACACGGCGGATACTCCGCGTTTATCCAGCTTTATGTAAAGTCCTACACTTTGGCGGGTTTCTGGCGGGAAGCGACTATCAAACACAAAATTACCGAGACTGTATGCTACAAAGGTGTGATTCATAATCTCAAAATCACCGACCACATGCGAATGTGCGCCTATTATAAGGTCTGCCCCTGCTTCGGAAGCCTGTGTAGCAAAATCACGTTGGGCTGTAGAAGCCGCCGAATTATACTCATCGCCCCAATGCAAAGCTACAATTACCGCATCTGCTTGTGTACGCGCTTGCCGAATCGCTTCAAGAATCTTTTTGGGTTCAAATAGCGCGACCGGAGAACTAGCCGCCTGCAGTTCATCCAACCCGGAAGGATAGACCGAAGTAGCCGCAATAAACGCCAGCTTCAAACCGTTCCGCTCTATATACACTACCTGATTTGCCGTTGCTGCATCATCACCAGCCCCAACATACGCCACCCCCGCAAACTTCAGATTGCTTAGAGTATCACGCAACCCTGCGATTCCATAATCAAGGCTGTGATTGTTTGCAAGCGTTACTATATCAAAGCCGTTTCGTTTTAACGCTCCCGCCGATTCATGGTCAGCCGGGAAAAGATAGCCGCCTGAACTGGCATTTGCGCGGTTCACAGGTGCGACTATGGGCGATTCAAGATCCCCGAATATCAGGTCAGCGCCTTTCCGCAGTTTGGACATGACCGCAAAGGGATAATCACTTTTCTCAGGCGCAGCAGCAGAAGATAACGCTACATCTCTACCCAACATTACATCACCCACCGCTAACAAAGTAACCTGTGCATCAGGTTGCGGTATGAGCGGGTTAGCCTGCTCTTTTGGATGGGAAAGGCTGAACCACAACGCAAGCCCTGCCAGCAAGTATATCAGCAGCGATACAAAGCCTATTCCCGCTTTTTTCAAAATGCCATTACTCATAAAATTTGTTTATCCGGTACAATTTACCCTCTTATTTCTATCTTACATCAATAAAAACGAAATAAGTCTGGAAAGTTCTCTTTTTGTTTCTCGCTAACGAACAACCGTACAAAAAAAGGGTGGAATCCCGAAAAGGGTGTGGGAGGAAAGCTTAATGAACCCAATATACGCAGAAGTAGGCAGGAAAAGGCGGAACAATCGCCAAAATGCTGGCAGTAATGGGAATCAACGATAGTTTAGTTTTGGACGGCATTGCCAATGGTTCTCTAAAAAAGACTTTCGTCTTAGAAATGTTTCAGATTCATCCTTAACATTCCAGACGAAAGTCCTTTAATAATTAGAAGGGCTGGAAAGAATCTCCCTAAATCTCAGTTTCCGGTAGCTTCAATGGTTGATTCCAGCTTCCTTTAAATACAAACTCCGAAAGAGATTTGCGAGTGCGCGGCGCTAGTTCGCGTTCCCGAAGAGGTTCAGACAATTGGTCAGCATCGCCGGGATAGCCGATTGCAATTGCGGTTACTGCCTCATACCCTTCCGGTATCTGGAAAACTTGCCGGGCTTTTTCAGGGTCGAACCCTGCCATTTGATGGACATACAAGCCTAAAGCTCCTGCTTGAACCGTCAGGTGTGCCACCGCCTGACCAACATCGTACAAAGCCCAGCGATAGGGCTTTTCGGGTTGGAGAGCCATTTTTGCCACCGACAACACCAGCACTGGAACGTTTTTATTCCAAAGCTGATTTCCGGGAACTAAAACATCAAAAATCTTTTGGTGCGTTTCCGGGTCACTTTCAGTACCGACAATGAAAGACCACGGCTGACTGTTCCCGCCGGAAGGCGACCAACGTGCCGCTTCAAAAAGACTCAGAAGTTTTTCCTCTTCCACCGGTTGGCTGGAAAAGGCGCGGGGACTCCAGCGATTTGCGAGAAGTTCGTGAATTGCATAACTTGTTTCTGCAAGTTTGGTCATTGGTTTTTCTCTTTTCTAGTTAATAACTATATATCTGCTTCACAACTTGCATTCTTCTAACTACGCTGTTCCATAGAATAACAAGCTTAAGACTAAAATTCATTTGGGTTATTATCCTATATGAATAGGCGCAACTTCCAGACTACCGTGCAATCGCTCGGCTTCTTCCTCCATCGCAATGACATTCTTGCGACTGGGTAGGGCAAAGGAGAGCAAGAACACCAGAACTGTACCGATTGCCAGATAGATAAAGACATCGTTAATGCCGTTGGTTCCCGCCTGTGCGCCTAGTTGCTGCATCGCTTGCGCATATTGCGGGTCTGCCGGATTCGGAGTGGGTGCGCCTGCCGGTAGATTCTTGATAGCATCAGCCTGCAACAAATTAAAGTGATAAGTAGTTTGTTGACCCAGCAGAGTAATTGTAATTGCTGTAGCCACCGAACCGGCTATTTGACGGGTGACATTAAGCAGCGAACTGGCTTTGGTCAGAGCCGTTCCTCGCAACGAAAGGAAAGCCAACGTTTGCGAAGGTATAAAGGTCAGACCAAGCCCCATCCCAAGTAAGAAGTTCCAAGGAGTCATCGCCCAACCATCGGTAGTAGGTGTGAGATTACCGAATTGCCATAGCGCAATTATTACAAAAATTGCACCTGCTCCGGTTATAATGCGTCCGCCTAGCTTATTGAATAAGGGTCCGCCCAACCCTGCTCCGATTAATGAACCTATTCCCTGCGGAATCAATGCCAATCCGGTATCTAGCGCAGTAAGATGAGGCGTACGAATTTGTTGCAGGAATACGGGCAGCAGTAGCAATGCCCCAAACACTGTGCCACTGATAACGCAGGAAACAATCGTAGCAATAGTGAAACTATATTTCTTAAACATTCTTAAATCCAGCATCGGGTCTGGTCTGCGCAACTCGTAAAGGCAGAAAGCAGCAACCAGCGCCGTTCCAACCCCCACCAACGTCCACACCAGCCAGTAACCCCAACCATAGGCTATACCAGAAGGGTTAAGTTGGGTGCGGGTAGCCGGGTCAACTTCATTTACCAGCGAAAAGCCATATACTATGCCCAACACACCCATAGTGGAAAGCACCAACCCCACATAGTCGAACTGCTTGCTCTTAGCCAGTTCTTCGGGGGTACGATGATGATCGTGGGGCATAACTCGCCAAGTCAGGAAAACGGTTATAAAACCGATTGGCACATTAATCAGGAATAGGTATTGCCATCCAAAGCTATCGTTCAACCAACCACCCAGAATTGGTCCCAATATCGGTCCCAACAGGATAGGAATTACCAGCAAAGACATTGCGGCGGGTCTTTCGTGTGGCTCGAAAGGGTCGAGAGCAAGCGCCTGACCCAACGGGAAGAGCGCACCCGCGCCGATACCTTGCAGCACGCGGAAAGTGATCAGCATTGTAGGGTCTTGTGTAACGCCACATAATAGCGAGCCAAGGGTGAATATCGCTACAGACCCCATGAATATGCGCCGACTGCCGAAACGATTTCCCAAATATCCGGCTACCGGGATTACTGCTGCTTGCGCCAAGAAGTAACCGGTCACCAGCCACTGCACAGTGCTGAGATCAATCTTTAGCTCCTTAGCAATCGGCACCAGCGCGATATTCACAATTGTATTATCGAGTATGCCCATTATTAAACCTAACGCAGCAGTTAGGGCGATGGCATACTTTCTCCCTTTTGTCATCAAAAATGATCCTTTCGATATTCAATTAGATATCATTTATTTGAGTAAACTGACTTACAGTTAAGTCAGTTTTAAAGCCGCGAATAATTAGGTAGTACAACGAGCAATTATGCCCTCGAACCAAAGCTCAAGCAGTTTATCGGCTAACTCTTCCACAGTATCAGGAAATTTATTGGCAAATTCCTGAGGAAGTAATTGACGTATAACCGGCAATTTTTCAACCTGATGGCATAAACCTGTAAAGCTGATAAATACAATGTTAGGGTCAACCTGCCGTAACTCTCCCTTGCAAATACCTTCCTCGATTACACCGGTAATTATTCGGTTAATCGAGATAATAAACAGGTGCATCTGTTCCTGTGCTTGCTGATTAAGATGGCATAGTTGCGCTTGGGCTATTTCTTTATCATCGGGAAGAGGTAAGAGCGTAACTCCGTACATGATATGCTTTAAGCGAGTTCTGACATCTTCATTTTCTCGAATTGCGGTTTCCACCTGCTTGATTACTTCTTCACCCCAAGATTTTATAACCTCAATTATGAGTTGGTCTTTGCCGCCCGGAAAATGAAAATAAAGAGCAGGACGGGTAATCTTGAGAGTTCTGGCAATATGATCCATATTCAGATAGCTATAACCGCCAAGCTGATAAAGCCGCAGTGCTTCGGCAATTACCCGCTCTTTCGTATCCGTAGTTCTTAAATCAGATTTCATAGGTTCTGGACAGCTCCAATAATTTAGCTAACTAACACGTAAGTTAATATCATTTATTTGTTCCATTGTCAAGTTTGAACTTGAAATTAAGATGCACGGCAGTTTTTCGCGTTTAGTTATGCTGGGTTAGGGAAATATAAAGCTCGACATTCTACGATCTAGGAAAACACATATATAGTTGACCAAAATGGGGTTTCAGAGACTTTTGGAATTATTTTTCACTGCAAGTTAGGAATTCTGTAACCCCCAAAAACGTCAAATGAAGCTAATCTCCAAAATTTACATCGAATAATTAAGAGATTATATCTCCACAACCGGCATTATAAGTCGGTGTACCCGTTTCATTATGGACATTCAGATACAAACCGCCCCTGGTAACTTCGGCGAAACTGGCGGAAACAACTGTGACAGTTTGTGCTTTGCCGCTCGAATCTGCTTGTAAAGGGTTCAGCGCATATTCGATTGGACCGAGATTTGCGCAAGAACCACTATGAATGTGAGAATTATGCGCACCGGGTTCTAGTCCGGTAATATTCATTTCAACTCGAACCTGTCCATTGCCCATATCCGTAATTACACCAAAACCTGAAACTTTAGTGCCACTAGCAGGATTAATTTGCACCTTTAAAGAAGGGGCGTTACCTGCCACAGTTGTCACTACCGTCACATTGCTATTACTGGCAGTTTTGGCAGTAGAATTGCCGAGGAAAACAAACAATAGTAGCGCAGTAACAGCCACCAATAACATTGCCGCTACACCACCTATGATAAGCGGCATAGAAGATTTTTTAGCAGGGGCAGGTGGTGGAGTAGGAGTGGGATAAGGCGGTACCGCCGCGCCATAATTTACATTTGGTTGCAACCCGGTAGGAATACCGCCTGAATTCGCCGGATAATAGGTGGCGGGATGATTGGGTGTAGGCGTTAACGGTATTGTATAAACATTAGCAGGGTTGGAATATTGTGGTGCGGAAGAAGGAGTCGCTATCGCCCCTTGCGCTTGCCTTACAGGTCTAACCTGCAAATCGGCAGAAGTGACTCGGCGGGCAGCTTCATGAAACGCAGTTTCCATCTCTTGTGCGCTTGCAAAACGTCCTTCGGGACGCTTGTGCAAAGCACGAGTAAGAAATTGCTCTAACGGGAGCGGCACCATCTGGTCGGGCAGTGGTAAAGCATCGCTGAAATGCTTTGTGGCAATTTCCCACGAAGTAGTACCGGAATATACTACCCTGCCAGTGAGAAGCTGAAACAGAATAACACCCATCGAATAGAGGTCACTGCGATAATCGGCTTGCCCCATAAATTGTTCTGGTGCCATATATAGCGGTGAACCTACCGCTGAACCCGTTTGGGTAAGATTGACATTTTCTCCCAGTGTTTTAGCAACCCCAAAATCGGCGATCACGGCGCGTCGTTCATCATATAGCAGTATATTAGCGGGCTTAAGATCACGATGAATTATTCCGCGAGAGTGGGCATAAGTCAACCCGCTCAAAACTTGCCCGAAAATCTCGAAAGCCTGCACGCGGGTTAGTGTCTCGCGCTTGATACGTTCCTGCAAACTACCACCACGTAGGTAAGGCATCACCAAATAGAGATACTCATCAGTGTTACCGAAATCAATCACAGGCAGGATAGCAGGGTGGTCAAGACGAGCAATAGCACGTGCTTCACGTTCGAAACGAGCGGTAATATTAAGCTCGTCATTGGTATCATTACGATTGGGAATAATTTTTATGGCGACTTCACGATTCAAATTAAGTTGATTTGCTAGCCATACTTCAGCCATTCCACCCCGACCTACGGGGGAAAGTAACCGATATGCACCAAGCTGAGTATTTTCTAAAGGCATAAGACCCCGCTTTCCGACGCTACCCATTGTCGTAAATAAAGGTTAAAATCTAGTAAAAATATTATACAATTAATTCACAGTATTAAAATACCCTTTTAGGGTTAAAGTTCAGTCATGCTAAAGCTTTTAACCGCTACTCTGGACTTAATATGCTATGCTATTCTCAGAAATAAAAGCGGAAACTCGCGCTCAAACGCTCTAATTTGAAGGTGGTGCAGCGGTGGCAGAAAACTTTATTCAAAAGACTCTTCATCGCGACTAGTTTAGTATAAGACTAATAATAATTGCGGTTGTTTCAAATGATTTATCTCACAATTCTACTCTGTCTAAGCTCGAGTTTGAACAAAAATAGGACTTTAACAAGCAAATAAAAAGGAAGGAACAGAGCTCTGCTAAGATAGTAATCACCAAACCACTATCGAAAGCGAGGAGAAAATGTTCCTTCCAACTGAAATTATAACCGTGTTGGGGCATTTCCGCCCACATTTTACCCGCCCTACTTTTCAGAAAATGCTGTTGTTGTTTTCCGGGGTAATATTAACCAGGGGTCGGCATACGGTTAGCGCGGCTCTGCGTTACCTGGGATTAGCCAATAACCCTAATTATGCCAAATTCCACCATCTGCTCAACCAGGCACGTTATTCTACCCTTTTGCTTAGCCGTACCTTATTGGCAGTCCTGCTGCAACAGTTTGTAGGTTCTGACCAGGAAGTTACCCTGGTAATTGATGAAACGTTAGAACGGCGTTGGGGTCGCAAACTAAGCAAACGAGGTCATTGGCGGGATAGCCTGCTTTCCAGTGGTGGACTTAATATAACCAATAGTGGTCTGCGATAGCCCTAGCGGTAAAAGTGCCCTGGAGCGCTTTGTACTGGGCTTTACCTTTTTTAACTGCTACCGTTCTTACCCCTAAAACCAGCCAGAAATTAGGGGTGCGGCATAAGACAGTATTGGAGGTAGCGGCTCAACTACTCAGGGTAATGAGACGGTGGTAGCCCAAGCTAAAACTGAAACTGGTGGGCGATAGCGCTTACAGTGCCCTTAAATTTGGGCACCAGTGCCGGGAGCTTGATATTACATTGATTGCCCCGCTTAGACTGGATGCTAGGCTATTCGACCCGGTGGGAGATTTGCGAGCCTGGACGGGCAGACCAAGAGTGGTAGGCAAGCGGCAACCAAATCTAAACGAACGCCTGACAGATGCAACCACCAGTTGGCAATTTAATTTAGCCAATTAGAATGGTATGGAGGAAAGCTCAAAAGGTTAGAACTGAGTAGCGGAACTGCATTATGGTATCACACCGGGGAGACCCCACTACCGATCAGGTGGGTGTTGGTACGAGACCCGGAGAAAGAAGAGCAGGTTCGAGCCTTTTTCTCTACCGATCTGGGGCAACCAACCGGGGAAATAGTAGTTGAATTTGTGAAAAGGTGGTCACTGGAAGTAACATTTGAAGAAAGCCGAGCCCATTTAGGCTTTGAAACCCAGCGGTACTGGAGTGACAGGGCGAGTGAGCGAAGCACTCCATTACTATTAGGGCTATACAACCTGGTAGCATTGATAGGCGAGAAGCTGTATCAGGCAGGGAAATTAAAACCAGCGCAGAGTGCCTGGTATCGCAAGGAGCATTTGACTTTCGGTGATCTTTTAGCCGGGGTAAGAAGGGGATTGTGGAGGGAATTTAGTTTTCAGACATCCCCTTCTTACCCAGAAATCTGTTTAGTTACCCGGGCTGAACTTGAACGGCTAGCTTTTGCCGCTTGTTATTAACCTGTTTTGTTCAATCTCGAGCTAAGCTCGAGATTGTAAAGTAAAAACGCTCAGCCCTAACAATAAAAAGAATTATTACACATCAGGGTAAGCGAATTTAAATAAATTCACTAGGTGTGGAAACCTTTCAAATGCATAGAAGTTAGTTGGTTTTATTTCAATACTTCTGAGAAAAAAAACTTGCCGACTAAGCAGTTATTGGAGATTTTGAGTTCAAAATACTTTTTTCGCAGTTATGAGAGAATCTCATACTTTTTCGCAGTTATAAAAAATTATTTCGCAATTGGAATGTTATTTTAGGATTCGTTTGAGCCTATTTCATTTCGCAGTTACAAGAGAATTGACATTACCTTCTTTATTCCTCACCGCAATGCTCAAAAAGTCATTGAGTTTGAAACAGCGCCCAGAGGTTTTGAACCAACGGAAGATATTGGACGGTGGGGTAGTAGGGAAACGATTTTTATCAATAGTTCTGACCTGTTCACTCACTATAATGATTGACATCAATTCCGATGGCTGCTAGCATTAGAGCGAGGTATATAAAATGAGTATTATTAAAAAGCCCCCGGCGTTATTGCTATACGATGCCACCTGTCGCTTTTGCACCGCCAGCAGTCAACAGGCTTTGAAGCTGGCTCCAAAGGGTAGTATAAAGCCACTTGACATAAATAACCCTGAAATTCAAGCGCGTTACCATATCAAAGCAAAAGCGGCGCAACGTGAAATGCACATTGTGACCCCTGAAGGCAAAATTATCAAAGGGGCGCAAGCAGTTCGCTATATTTTGTATTTAAATAAGGGGCTTAAACCGCTATCCTATCTCTGGAAAGTGCCGGGTTTCGATGTGTTGGCGCAATCGGCTTATTTGCTGGTAGCCGACAATCGCTATTTGCTGATGGGCAAGCAAGAAGTGGCATGTCAGGATGATGCTTGTGAGGTTTATCTGGGGAAGTCGAAGAGTTGATGCCGTTCAATCTTCTCCAACCGGAAGACCCTCTAAACGCATTATCAACAAAGCATTAGTGGTGGGGCAGGGTCCCGACCTGAGCTTGAAATCGAACAACATTTTACCCTCGCGAACATCTTCTTTGAAATGGTAATTCTTGAGCAAGGCGGCTTCGGTTTCGAGTTTAACCAATTCGAGATCGTGTGTAGCAACCAAGCCCATGCAATTCTCGGTGAGTAGTGTTTGGAGGTAAGCTCGACTACCCACTAACCGTTCGCGGTTGTTTGTGCCTCGGAAGATTTCATCAATTAAATAGAAAAGCGGTTGTGCTGAGGCAGCACGCGCAGATTCCAGCAAACTTTTCAAGCGCCGCACTTCCGCATAGAAATAAGAAAAGCCGTCTGTCACCGAGTCGCTTACTCGGATGCAACTGTAAAGCCGGAAAAGCGAGGTGGTAAAGTTGGCGGCGTTTACCGGCGCACCGGCGTAAGCGAGGCTCAAATTTACGCCCACTGCTCTCAGGAAAGAGCTTTTGCCTGCCATATTCGACCCCGTTATCAAGGCAAGTTGTGTATGCTGCCAACGCATCGAAAAGTCATTGCAAACTTTGGCATCCGGGGCAATCAAAGGATGTCCTAAACCCTCCGTTTTGATTATTGGCTCACCGGAGTCCTTTATTTCGGGGAAAGTATATTCAGGATTCAGATAGCAAAAGCTTGCCAGTGAATTGAGCGCTTCCAGTTCATACCATACTTCCAGCCAACCCGGTAAATCCGCCAGAATTTCGGCTTGAATTTTGCCAAGTAATAAAGTGGCATAGTATCGCCAAGGTATAACTGCATTCAAAGCTAACCAAATAACCCCATTTCTTTGGAGCGCTATTCCGGTTACTATGCGATTAAGTCTTTTGATTAAAGCGGAGGGGCGCTTTTTGCTTTCCAGCAAGGGTTGGCATAACTCATACAATGCTTTATGATGCCCGTAACGGTATTTTTCCAGATATAGTAACACTTCTTTGAGGTTACTCAGCCCGTCCAGAAGGCTATAAGCTTCCTCGTATATGCCTCTGGTTTCCAGACCTTTCAGGTTATAAATGATTATATAGAGTACGAAAGTGGTTAGCCACAACGCCGGAACTAACTGAATTACAAACAATCCCAGTAGCAATAGGTTGAGGAAAGCTAATCCGCTCAGAATTAAGGTGACAGGGACAAGTGATTTTGAGACTACATGGCGTTGTAGCCATTCCAGCAAACGACGACCATTCCAAACCTCAGAGAGATTATTGGCATTCAAACTCGTAATCAGTTGTAACTTGCCACGAAAAAGAGTGAGTTGCGCCAGTTCGGTTACTAATTTCTGACGTTTCTGGATTTCTTCTATGCAAGGGTTGGTTTGTAAAAGCCAATCACGCAAGCGCAAACTGCCTTCCTGAGTATAGGCAGTGTTAATTAATTGATGTAGCGAAAAATCGCCACAAATATCGAGGTCTCTATCAAAAGGATGGTCAAAGCCGGAGAGAGCCGGAATTTTAAAGGAGGGGATACCAGACCAAGCAAGGCGGATTCGGGCTATATCCTGTCGGGTAAGGCGCATCCAGCCGTTATAGCGTTCGATTGACTTATCAAATCGTTGGTTTATTCGCACAATCAAGACGAAGGGTATCAGTGACAGCGCTAAAACTGACAATGCCAGCCAAATACCCCAACTATACCCGGCAATACTTGCCAACAGGATTGATCCGAAAAAAAGGAGCGTGCGTATCCACAAAAAACGCTCATTTGCAGCTTTGAGTCTTTTAATTTTTAGTTCCAACCGAATGGTTTTGTTCTGAAGCGCTTCTAATCGCGCCTGTTTCGCGGGCGCTATCATGCTCCGAAAGTACCGCGTGCCTGCATCGGCTGTAGCAAAATGAGGATTCCGAATACCGCAATTAGCAATGTTAAAAATAAGAAAGGTAACGCTGCCTTACCGGCTACCTTGCGCTTATACATTTTATGGCTGATTTGCCAAATACTAACCCCACTGACCATAAAACCTACGTAAACAATCAGCACTTGCATTGGGGTGATTGCCCCTAGCCAGTCGCGGGGAATTACAGTTGAGATTGCCCAATCGGGTTGCCCGAAGACAGGTATTCCCATCTTTACAAAAAAATTCTGGAAAGCGGGTATGATACCCAAGCCACCGATTAGAAAGTGATAAAGATAATGTGCAATCCACATCCCGAAACTTACCGGAAAAAGTCCTAGCGCGTAGCGTTTGAAGATGTTGTGCAAGGTATCGTTAGTATTAGCCAACGTTCTAGTGAGCAGGCTTGCCAACCATCCCAGAGTTAAAGGTACTACCACCAAACCAAACAAGAACATCAAGGTATAGGTTATAATCGTATCTTTCAAACCGAGAGTTTCAGCAAAGGAGCGTTCAAACTCCTGTACCGGTGCAATCATTCCTGCTGCGTTGAACAGCGAGGCAAACGAGATTAGTAACGCCATCACTGCTAGAGAAAAGTCCCGCTTTTTGAGATTTCCCTTTAGCTCTTGGGTAACCGGACGCACCTGTAGAGCAATATTGTCGTGAGGGCAAGCCCGAATACAGTCCAGACAATAGCTACAATCCATATTACTGGTCTTTGTACCAAGATACAGAAAAGTTTGGCAACCGGTGATTTGCTTGCCGCTATTGCCGTTTATACATTCCTTACCTTTGCAATGGTCGTGGCAAAAGGTGAAAGATTTGCTCTTGACTTCGGTGGGGGCTACCATCGAATATGCCTGAGTAAATAAACCTAACGGGCAGACGTATTTGCAAAAGGCGTTGCCTTTATAAACGCTATCCACCGCAACCGCCCCACCAAAATATACCAGTGTCACAACTGCCGTCAATAATGGATTGCTCCACAAGCTGAAAACCTCGTAGCAATAGAGAATAAGCAACAGCAAGATGGTGGGAAGCCATTTGTTTCGCAGGAAGTGAGGAAAGGGCAGATTACGCCCGATTCGCTTTTGTATCTGGCGACTTACCAGCACAAAAGGGCAACTCATGCAAAAAACCCCGCCGATTACCAATACACTCAGCGCCAAAATCATGCGGTAATCAATCCAACTCAGGGTAGTGGCGACATTTTTGGGGGCAAATTGTTCACCTAGGAAGCCATCCAGAATAATCATAACCGAAAAAAGTAATAGAACGGTCTGAAAAACGCTGCGGGTGTGTTTCCACAGCATTATTTTCCGCAACCAGCGAATTCCAAGTAGGTCAAAACCGTGATTTTCCTTATCAGGTTCACCTCTTCGAGGATGTGCATTACTAATATCGGTGGAATCAAAGATGGGTTGAAGTTGAATAACTCTTTTATTTGCCACTGAGATTTCCTTCCCAGTTTAAATAGGTTAGCGTTTTTTACTTTCGGGTGTCGGCTCAGAAATTGTCTTTTCCTCGTCTTCATCGTCCGAAGAAGTTTTACGGAAAAGAAGGAACCATGTCACGCCCGCCATTATAGGTAAGCCTACCAGAATCGCAATGATAATAATCCAAGGTGCGTCGGCTTTCTCAACTTTGTCTTTCACGGGAAAATTACTTTCGCCTAGTTGAGGGCTGATAACCTGAATATTATAAGTCCACTGCCCTTCCATGTTCACCGGAATATCCACATCATAGGTGTTTTCGGTTTGACCGCGATAAGCTCGAACCGGAGTCACACCCGGCATATCCATACCCGGCATAGCTGGATTTACAATAACAGTGGCATCTGTAACTTTCTGGGGATTGCTGGCTTTGGTAATGAGAATGCTCAAATGTACAGAAGCGCCAATGGTAGGCGGAGTAGGGCTGCGAGATACGATAACGTTAAATGGTCCCACATCCTGCGCAAAGATGATGGTACCGCCATTGGCGAAAACAGTGTTCGCACCGAAGATGAAAAGGCAGATAGTTAAAATAAAACTGGATGCAATTTTTAGTAGTTTATTCTCCATAATTATTAAGTATTATAGCATCATAATGGTCTATTTAAATCTTATAATTTTGTTAAATAATTCTCTGAAAATAGAATAATGTTAGCAATCCTTCGGTGATAAATGTATGGCTTTTCGTCAGTAATGCATTCTTTGTTATGATTCAGAAAGTTAAAAACGGATGATATCAATTAGATTGACTTTCGTTAAAAACTCGTTAAAAAATGACACAACCGTAATTACGCTAGCCGCCTTTGTAATGGAATTTACAAGCTCATACGGTAAAGTAGTATTAGCACGAACTGGCTTGTGCTGATAACCCTGTTCTAAACCAACACTGACCGTAAAGACCGACAGGCTTGCCTGCTTAGTCTTCACGGTCTTTTTTTTATTCCTGAACTGATGCGGATATAACCTGCTTCAATGCCGCAGAGTATTGTATAATTGAGCATACATTTTCCAAAATATTCTGTGAGCCAATAGGAGGAGATAACGTGCTGCTGGCAATTGATGTGGGTAACACCAATGTAGTAGTCGGTGTTTTCATCGGTGATGAGCTTAAAGCTAGCTGGCGTGTCCAAACTGAACGTCGGCGTATGCCGGATGAATGGGGCTTGATGTTTTTAACTCTGCTGGAGCATCGTGGTATAAATCCTAAAGAAGTGCACTCGGTTGTAATCAGTAGCGTAGTACCACCTTTGACAAATGCTCTGGTTGAAATGGCGGAAACCTATTTTAAGGATAAAGCGTTGGTGGTTGAACCGGGTATCAAAACCGGAGTGGCGGTGCGCTATGAGAATCCACGTGAGGTCGGCGCAGACCGCATTGTAAACGCGGTGGCGGCATTCCATTACTACGGTGGTCCTGCGGTGGTGATTGATTTTGGTACTGCCACTACCTTTGATGCGCTTTCAGCCAACGGTGAATATTTAGGCGGCGCAATTGCGCCCGGTATTGGTATTGCTGCCGAAGCCTTATTTCAGTTAGCCAGCCGACTTTATCGGGTGGAATTGATTCCTCCAGCCAATGCTATTGGTAAAAATACGACCGCCAGCATGCAATCTGGCATAATGTATGGCTATATCGGCTTGGTAGAAGGGTTAGTGCGCCGTTTTCGAACCGAGTTAGAAGAATTATACAATCCAAATGAAACCAGAGTAAAAGTGATTGCTACCGGTGGTCTGGCAGAGATTGTTTCAGATGGTGCGCCCGGTGTAATTGATGTAGTAGATCAGGATTTGACACTGCAAGGCTTGCGTCTGATACACGAATTGAACAATTAGAAAGTTGCCGCGTCTTTACAAGGCGCGGTTATACTAAGTTCGACTAAATGATTTGGAGGCAAACCCGCAGCCGGGGGTTTGCCTATTTTGATGCTTATGCAAGGCTCTCAATTTATTTGAGCTTGATGATATAACCGCTGGTTGCGGGAATATTTGCCAATGGGGCATACCCAACGATTGCACCGTTCGCTTGAACGGTGAGCGGCGCAAGGGCAGGATTAGTGCCATCCAGACTCATTAGTAAGGTGGGGCTATACTGACCAGAGGCAAGACTGGATTTATCTATATCTAGCTTCAGGTCGGTGATAGGTTGGTCACTCATATTCAGCACTACTAGCACATCGCTATTCTCGGCGTGACGTAAATAGGTAGCTACTTTGTAATAATTAGAGTTGAGCGGGGTATAATCGCCCTGCGCTACTGCTGGAGTTGTTCGCCTAATTTGAATCAGCTTGCGGTAGAGGTTTAGTAACGAAGTGGAATCGCTATCCTGCGTCTGTACATTGACCTTCGCTACATCCGGGTTGAGCGGTTCCCAGGGTGTACCGGTGCTAAACCCGCCTTTTGAATCGCCACTCCATTGCATAGGCGTGCGAATTTGCTCATCCGGCTTTGTCCCAAGCATCCCGATTTCCTCTCCGTAATAGATAAAGGGCAAACCTGTTGAAGTTAGATAAGCGGTAGCTGCCAACTTCATCATCGCCATATCATTTCCCAGCGCATCCATAATACGTGGCTGGTCATGATTGGTAAGAAAACTACCATAGCGTTGGTTAGGCCAGTTCTTATTGGCATCTTTAATCAGGTTTACAAAGGAAGCTTGCCCACGCTTGGCGCTATTTACAAAACTTAAAGCCAGCGAAAATTCGAAATAGCTGTCCAGTTGGTCAGGATAGTAACCAAGTAGCGATGACCCTGCGGAAATCTCACCGATGGTATAAAAATCAGGCTTGAGCGAGAGGTAGTATTTGCGATAATCACGCAACCATTGGTGAGTTTGCGGGGTATCCACTTGCTTCTGCCCATCCTCGATAAAATGCTTGATTGCATCCATACGGAAGCCATCTACACCCATCTCTTTAATCCAAAATTCGGTTACTTTGTAAAGCTCTTTAGTAACATCCGGGTTGGTCAGATTTAAATCGGGTAGGTTTGAATCAAACACACCGTAGTAATAGCCCTCGCCTAATGGATTTTTATGCCATGCTTGACCTAATGGACCCGGATAACCCGGATCGGTATCGCTGAAAATGTACCAGTTACGGTAAGGAGATTTGGGGTCGGCTGCTGCTTGTTGGAACCAAGGATGCTTTATCGAGGTATGATTGAACACCATGTCCACCAGAACATTGATGCCGCGCTTATGCGCTTCCTGTACCAACTTCTTAAAATCATCGTTTGTGCCGTAGTCCGGGTTAATTTTGTAATAATCGGTGGTGTCGTAGCCATGATAAGTAGGTGATTCTGTTACCGGCAATAGCCAGATGCAATTGACTCCCAGACTTTTGGAAGAACCGGATTTGCCATCATTCAGATAATCCAGCTTTGCTATAACACCTTGCAAATCCCCGTTGCCATCCCCGTTACTATCAAAAAAACTGCGCACAAATAGTGAATAACAAACCCCGTCTTGCGTCCATGCCGCTGCGGGTGCCGCGTTGGTTGTGGTAGTGACAGTCGTATTAGTGTTGGTAGTTACAGGTGTTGTTATAATAGTCGTAGCCGCAGTAGTTGTGGCTAGAGGAGAGGGGGTCGCGGTATTGTTATCACCACATGCGCCAAGCAACATCAGAACTAATAAAAAATTTGCTGCCAGCGCACCGAGTCTCTTTATCTTTGGCATCGCTTTTTATTCCTCCTGTTTTTTAATTGTTGTATTATAGCGCACAACCGAAACATATGCCCTTAGACAGAGTTTGAACAAAAATAGGACTTTAACAAGCAAATAAAAAGGAAGGAACAGATCTCTGCTAAGCTCGACTTATATAATAGTTTTAGGTAGTAACAGTTAGGTACAAAGAAGCCATCGTAGTTTGTCAAGCCACCTGAGCAACCAATGGTAACTCTTTGGCCACAAACTTAGCACCGATCCAGACTTTTTTCGGGTCGAAGGTGCTGTCGTTCTTTAACAAAGAGTAAGCTGTGATTAACATCTTACGCATAACCGCCATCAATGCACTGCGCCCATTCATGCCACGCTTCCTTAATTCGCGGTAATAGTCCCCAAAGGCAGATACTTTAAGACGCAAACTGACTAATGCCACCATGTATAACAGGCGCCGCAACCGACCACTGCCACGCTTGGAAAGTTTCACCTTGCCTTTCCATTTTCCGCTTTCCTTCACGGTTAAATCTAGCCCAGCGTAGGCCACCACCTGATTACAATTGGTAAAACGTCCAACTTCGCCTAGCTCTGCCCGTAACCCTGCGATGGTTTTTGGTCCAAATTCGGGGATTTCAGCCAACTTCTTGGCTGCTTCATCTTTTTGCAGTAGTTGAGCAATTTCACTTTCTAAAATCTCAAGGTTAGCCTGGGTATGTAGCAATTGGTCGCACAAAATCACTAAGCCATGGGCACGGGCATTACTGGCAAGCCCACTACTGGCAGATTTTTTACTCAATGTAAGTAGCCGTTCAGCGGTTTTCAAACCATAATGACCGTTACTTAATTCAATGAGTTTAGCACTTAGAATTCCTATAGGAACTTCTGCAATTGCTTGACGGCTAGGATATAGCTTTAATAAGGACAGGGCAGTGGGGCGGCAGGGGTCAGCAAAGACCTGAGTATATTCTGGAATATATAACAAAAAGTAAGGCGTGAATTTCATTTCGATAGCGACCAATTTCATCGGCTAGGTTGGAATGAAGCCGAACTAATTCGCGATAGGTCGCCACCAAATCACCTGGCACATAAGCTGGTCGAGCCTCATCGCTTAGGACTACCCTGGCAATCGTTCCAGCATCCAAGGCATCAGTTTTAGCCCGTAAACCACGACGTTGTGCGAACTGATGGGTTTGGACCGGATGTAAAAGAATTAAATTATAACCCAATCTGGCTAGATAGTGATACAAGTTTTCCCAGTAACGTCCAGTCGCTTCCAAGCCGATGGTGATTTGAGCTGGTATTACCCCTAAACTTTCGAGCTTAGTCAGCACAAAAGCATAACCTTGCGCGTCATTAGTAAATTCGAGAGGCTTGATGACTACTGTTTTGTCAGGGCGAAGTACACTTATACTACACTTCTCACAACCTACATCAATACCCACGGCAAACAGCCGACCTATTGAGGCTTGCTTTGGGGTTTCACATGGAGGAGTAATCATTTTTTGCACCTTAGTCCAGCTAAAAGGGCTGCTACACAATACACTATTGAACTTACGGGACACCCAACCATTCAGCGCGTGCGTAAGCTTATCGCGGATAGCCAGTCGCATAACTGCGCTGTAACAAGCCTAATTGCCGCTACTAGCGCTAATGGTCGGGGAACAGTCTTTGCAAGTCGGTCTTCTCCACTGCTATCCAGTTATGAAGCCGTAAGTCGAGACCTCGGTTCTCCCGTTACCATCAGTCTATTAGCTTTTGAGTACTTTGCTGTAGTCTAAGCTTTTCTTTGTTCAAAACTATTATATAAGCCGAGCTTAGTGTTTCAATTAAATATTGGAATAGAGTGGTGGCAGGATGGAACCTTGGGCAATACCTCTGGTGCGTTCTAAACTCAACCGACCCTCTTCCTGTGGCGTGGCGCTTAAAGAGTCTTTGGCGTTACGGTAGCTCTGCCGATTTTTCCAGATCCGATGCGCCAGTAGCCCTAACGAGCCAACAGTTCCCAGCGCTGCGCTAGCGCAGGCTACCTTACCCAGCGCCCCACCATGCCGCACGAACCTTTTTGCCAACCACAATCCGGTCAAAGCTCCTTCCATTCCCAGACGTTTCAAGGCTTCCTGCCCGGTATGCCCTTCGGAGCGTTGCCGCGTGGGCGTGCGCCACTCGTCTCCCTCTTCGTCCCGAAACCAGCCGAAGCGCGGTAGTACCCGGAATTTGAACCCGCCTGTCCACTGCTCAAGGCGGAAATGCCCCAGTCCAGCCCCCCCTCTAAGGCCAACCGGGTGAATTCAGCCAACCGATCAACCAAATTCCCTTCCGGTTGTGACGGTGTAAGTTCTGAAGTTGGGGTTGGCGCAAGACCCGGCTTGTGTGGGGCAGGTTGGGACGGCATTTCCGGTTCTCGGTTAAGTTGCCGGGGGTTGTTGAGCCAGAGTTTTAACAACTGTACCAGAACAGGGTCTGAGATTTTCTCCTTGAGTAGGTGCACCAACCGCCCCCGCTCGATATTTATTTTTGTCAAGGGAAAAAGGGTTCTGGCGCACTTTGCGTGAAAATATGGGCGATAACCCAGATTAGTTAAGCCGCAGTAGGACGTAATACCCTCGCCCTTAGCAACGTGAATCTAGCGCGACCGAACATTGTTTTCTTAATCGTTTTCAATCGATTAACCTGACCCTCTACCTGACCTTGGCTGAACTCCAAGGTTAGACCAGCTTTCACTGCTGCCTGGTCTTGCCTTATCCCATTCGCAAAACTTCCCAATTCCTGTAATTGTGCCAGCCCCACCTGCTGTTCCACCTTTTTCAGCCACTCTTCTAAATTCTGACCTTGCCGCCCTCGCAGCATTTTCACAAATTCCTGACTGAGTTGGTAAGCTGTCTCTATTTCACTATCAAAGGTTCGTAGATGGATCAACAACTCCTGCTGCTTTTCGGTTAAATCCTCTGTATTCTTCAACATTACAAAACTGGCTTTTCTGGCACTTAGCAGTGGTTGTGGTTTTAGCTTAGGGAGCGCCTTACCTTCTGCACTACTTGCTCCAGGTGGTCTTCCACGACCAGTTTTCAGTGGTTTTGGCGGAGGATGATTCAATCGGTATTTTGCCAGATATTGAGCCATAAGTGCCCACGACCCGGTGTAACCACGCTCTTTAATCTCAAGGAAAAGTTGTACCCCTTTGTAAACTCCTTCTGCCTATCTCAGTGCAATATAAGGTTTGTACAAATCCAATATACTTGGCCCGGAGGCACGGGGAGTGTAACGTGGTACTTGTTCGGCTATCAAATATTTCTTTACAGTTTGCCTGCTAATTCTTAATTCCCTGGCAATTCTGCGTTGGGTTAAGCCCTCCTCACATAGTGCCTTAATATGTTCAAATAAATAATCTTTGCGACTAATTGGTATGGTTAGTGGCGTTTCTTCAGCAGAAATTTCCTTATCTTCATTTTCTAGGGTGGTTAAAGCAGTCTCAAGTTTTAGCCCTACCTTCCTTCTTTGTTCGTTCTCTGAAAGAATTACAGGCTCAAATTCTTGGTTTTCAACTTGTTCTACCCGGCTACATTCCAGTTGCTCCGTCTTAACTTGCCTGGGGAGTAAACAAGCACTTTTACGCTCAAACATAGTTTTGAGATGGTCTCCCAGATTCACGTGAGATGGGCCGCCAGCGAGTTACTCTTCCAAAGAAAAGCACTTTTCCAACGGCCTTCTCCCAAACGGTGCGGGCATCTTTCAATGCACACCGCTTTCCAGCATCGGTCTAGCCTGTCGCGGACTTCGGTACTCGTCGAAATGGTCGTCCATAGGTTACATCTTGATGGCAACTTTCACATAAAACTAAAGTTTTGCGCTTTCTTGCCGCCATTACTTTGACCCAGCCTGGCTTCTCTCGCCCAGGGTATCGCTCAAGCTCTTTTAACGCTCTAATGTGATGGACTTGTATTCGCTCAGCTTTTCCGCTGGCTCCACAATTTTCACATTTGTCCGCTAAAAGTCGTTTGACCAATTCCGTTCGAGGTGGCCAGTTGAAAACTTTCTTCTCGTCTTCAATCGAGGCTTTAATATCCCACTTCAGTGAAATATCGCCCCAGCGTGCTACCAACGGTTTCTTCCCTGGTCTTTCAATGGTTTCTTCCAAGACTTTGTAACGTTTTCCTTCTAACTCATATTCTGTCTGGTATTTCTGGTAGATTTTAGGTACCGACAATTTGAGTTTTGCCGCTATTGTTTTGGTTAAGGAAGTTTCCATTACCCCATCTAATCGGGTAAACGTGTGGAGGTTGTAGGCTAGTCGGTAGTATTCGACTAACCCTCGAAACTCATAACGATACAGATTTATGATGGTGAAAACGCTATCGTTAATTAGTTCCGTTCTTTGTAAAACTTTGCGGCTGTGTTGTTTGTAACGCTGGCATTTACTTTTCACAACCTCCTTTGGCACTCTGAGGCCAATGTTTCCATTGACACAACGACGACCAGTTGTATCGCGCCGACTGTTTTCGTGGATTGTGTGTATCTCGTAATTGAGAAAGTTGGCTTTTTGGGTTTTGGCATGCGTGATCAACGTTTTAGCCTCGGATAATTTTAATTCCAATTTCTGGCTTAAAAACTCTCCGATTTTTCGCTTAATCTCTTCTGCTTCCGCCTTAGAGCCAATAAAACCTAATAGAAAGTCGTCGCAATACCGAATGTATCTTAAACGTCGGTAGTTTGGATCATCAGGGTCTTGCGAAGGCAGTTTTTGAACCTGTTTCCATAGTTCGCGTCCTATTTCCGTTCGCCCTTTGGAAGTTTGGTAATAGGCACTGTGCTTGATCTTCTCGTATTGTGGATTAAGTCTTCTTCGTTCGCCCCTGGTGTATTCTGGAATAAGTGTAGTTTCGACCCATTTGTCCAGTTGGTCTAAAAGTAGGTTCGACAAAAGGGGGCTAAGAATTGAACCCTGCGGTGCTCCGCTATAGGTGGCATTCCATCGCCAATTTTCCAGGTAGCCTGCTTTTAGCAATTGGCTGATGAGCCGAACAAACCTCTCATCTTTAATATCCTCTCTGAGCCTGGCCTCAATCTTTTCATGAGACAGACTCTCGAAGCATTTTGAGATATCTCCTTCTATAAACCAAACTGTGCCAACCCAATTATGATAGATTTGTTGTAAAGCGGTATGACAACCTCGTTTTGGTCGAAATCCATGTGAGAAGTTGCTGAAACTTTGCTCATAGTAAGCTTCAAGAATGAGGCGAATTACTTCTTGTAACAGTTTATCCGACCAAGATTGTAGACCGAGCGGTCTCTGTTTGCCATCTTTGCGTGGAATGTAAACTCGTTTGGCTGGTTTCCAATGGTATTTCTCCTGACGTAATTTCTCGATGATAGCTTCAATTTTAGTCAGGCTCATCCCATCAGCGGTTTCTTTATCCGCTCCTGCCGTCATGGCTCCTTTGTTCCGATATATCTTACCGTAAGCCATTAGGTAGAGATTAGGATTGTAGAGAAGGCGATACACTCTTTCTAGTGGTAAGTTTTGAGTACCGCGCTTTTGGATGAGTTCGAGGATATTACGGGCTTCACGCATCACGCGCCCCTTTCTATACTCAACTCGCCGACACCTACCCTGCTGACCTTTGTCAAAGGGTCAACTCTGGCCTTCTTTCAAAGGCTGCCCCTTCGCCATGTACTGAGTTTTCCTCAGCCCGGACTACTATGGGGGTTCCGTGACCGTAGGTCTCGCGACCCGTAGGTCATCCCGCATCCCACTTGTTAGACGTTCTAGCTCGCCTTAGGTGCCCTTTCATCTCCTTGAATGGGTTCATTACCCATCACTCACCGAAGAGAGTGTTTTGCATCCCTCGTAATCTGATGCATATTTCGGTGACAGCGCGATAAACGTTATTAACGCTGAGTGTTCCTTACCACCGTTGGTAGATTAGGTTCGGCAATTCAGCTTCACCATAGCGAGCAGGACACCCTCAACCAGACCTAAACGTCTTCAGTCTGCTGAGGTTTTGTGGCATGCTACTGTCCTGTCTGGGTTTTCCCCATCGAGTAAGCCACCGTCCTAACGGTCTGTTACTCTCAACCGCTCCTTTCTCTAAAAGGTATCCAACAAGCGTCTATACGGCGCACCAAGAGGTGAAATCTATCAGCCACCTGAATCGCTTCTGGTGCTCCTCGCCTGGCACCATCAGCATAAGCACTGGCACGATCCCTACTGATTACCTCCACCCCTGGATGTTCCTCCAGCCATTTAGCTAATGTGTCGGCTTTTCGGTCAGCTAGTAAATCTACCGGGCAATGTTGCTCTAAATCGATCAAGATCGTGCCGTATTCGACCCCTTTCTTGTAACTCCAATCGTCCACTCCTAGAATTCGAGGAGTAGGTTGTAAAGGGATCGGCGTTTTTCGAATAATGCGTAATAGAGTATCACGGCTTACTTTTACACCCTCTTTAGCAGCTTGCCGAACACCCGGTCTACCTCCCAGCGCAAAAGCCAGATTTTCGAGCAAATGATATTGGCGAATGGTACGCCTGGCTTTTCTTTCGAGCAGAATTGGTACTTGTTCCGCAAAAGTGCGACGCGGGCAACCAGAATTATCACAAAAGAAACGGCGTATGGTTAAACTCAAGCTTACTTGTTGCCCGATTAACGGCAAGTCTGTCGGTTGTCTTTTGTAACGGCTATGCACCCGCTCCGCCGTAAATCTACAACTCGGACATTGTGTAGTCTGGTATGTTAAATGTGCTTCGAGAAGCAGGGTACTGCCTTCTTCTTTACAGGCATCAAGCTGAATTTCCCAGCGTGTAGGTAAAACAATTTCTTCTAACATAGGCTAGCTATTTCTAGGAATTAGAACACAATTACTACCCCCCTAAATTATACCAATAATAGCTAGCTACCCTTTCCACCGATTCACGCATAGTGCGCCAGAACCATTTTTAAATTATCATAAACATAAATGTGACCTATTATCACAAACTGAGACCAAATGAATGGGTACAACGAGTTTATACGGGCTTGGGAGAAGTAGTAGTTCTTGAAAGTCTACAAATCGAAGTATCGCTAGAGCGCATCTACGCTAAAGTAGAATTTGACCCCGAACCACGACTTTTACGGGAGTAGCGCTAATCCACTTGGGTTCTATCCAATGGTGCTGTTCTGTTTCATCTGACTCCAGTTTTGACGCACCTCTCGGCATTTCCTGTTTCTTAATATTTCTCAGCAGAAAGCTGCCAGTTTCAACGGTTGGCTTTGTGTAAGGCAGCCTCCGCTATAAGGGCGTAACCTTTAGCCAGTAGTGTCAGTACATCCGGGGTTTTCTCGGCAAAGCTAGGTGTTCCCAAGCGTTTTAACAAAGCTGCGTTTATCGGTGGCGCTTCAATCGAGAGCCGAAATTCGGACAGACTCTCCCCCATCAGCCAAAATGTAGGCAATCTGTCTTCAAGTGGCAAGCTTTCTGCTATGGCTTCAGTCTCGGAGATGCCCGTTTCTGACCCAAGTTCGGGGTTACCTACCTCTGCTACTACCGCCCGTTTCTCTCTAAGCGCCTGGATTATTTCCTCTTTCTCTCGCCCCCTCAGTTTGAAGATGAGGAAGGGGTCTTCATCGAATTGCTCTGCCAACAGATAATATACGGCTGCCAGATGTTTGCAGGGATTAGACCAATCCGGGCAGGAACATTTAGTATCTAAATCGTCCAATTCTTGGGGAAAGAGTGAAACCCCCGCGACTGCAAAGGCTTCCTCAATATTCTGGGGCATCTCCCCTGCCAGCAACTTAGCTGCAAAGATGGCTTGCTCTGCCATAGCCACAATTACCCGCTCCCATTCCTGCGGGTTCAGGGGAGTCAGTTTTATCGTGACGTTATAAGGTTTAGGTTGCGAACCCTGTACTTTTGCCTTTACCTGCCCCTTTTCCAATAAAAGAGAAACCACCTGCCCCTTGCGAGCATAACTGCGCCCGCGCGTTAGACGATTGCCCAGTTCAAAAGATTCTAACACTTCCACCCAGCGTTTTGACCACCAACTTTCCCCGATAGCCCCTCGCTCGCTTTTCGCCTTTATACCGCCCACTACCGGGCGTGGTCCGCTGCCATAATCGTAGTAATCCCCCCAACCTCTCCTATTACGCGGCATAAATCTTTACTCTCCTATCGCTTCCCGGCTGAGTGCAAAAAGTTCCCGCAACTGCATCGTACTGAATTCGGTAATCCAGCCCTCGCCACTATTCACAATGCTGTCAGCCAACTCCTTTTTCTGTTCGATCATCATATCGATGCGCTCTTCCAGAGTTCCGGCACACACAAATTTATGCACCTGCACATTCTTTTGCTGCCCGATGCGAAAAGCCCGGTCGGTAGCCTGATTCTCCACCGCCGGATTCCACCAACGATCGAAATGGAAAACATGATTGGCAGCGGTCAGATTCAAACCAACGCCACCCGCTTTAAGCGAGAGTAGGAAGATGGGCGGAGCATGTTTATCCTCCTGAAAGCGTTGCACCATCTCGTCACGTTGTTTCTTGGTGCTGCCCCCGTGTAGAAAGAGAATTTCACAACCCAACGTCTCCTGTAAATAGCCCCGCAATAGCCCTCCGAACTCGCTGAACTGAGTGAAAACTAAGGCACGATCTCCCTCCGCCAACACCTCTTCCAGCATTTCTTCCAACCGCGCCAGTTTGCCGGAACGTCCCGGTAAGGGGCTACCATCTTGGGCGAAATGCGCCGGATGATTGCATACCTGCTTCAGTTTCATCAAAGTGGACAGCACCAAACCCTTGCGCTGGATACCTTCTTCCGCCTGCTCAATCTGTTCAAGCATATCTTTGACCACCGCTTCATACAGAGTAGCTTGCTCACGGGTCAGGTTGCAGAACACTTTCATTTCCAACTTGTCGGGCAAATCGCTGATAATACTTTTGTCGGTCTTGACCCGTCTCAGCACAAAGGGCTGTATCAGCTTTTTCAGGGTTTCGGCTTTATCCCGGTCACGGAACTTTTCGATGGATAGCGAATAGCGATTGCGGAATTCGGTAGCCGAACCAAGATAGCCCGGATTCAGGAAATCCATAATTGACCATAGTTCTGAAAGACGATTTTCCACGGGAGTGCCGGTAAGGGCTACCCGGTAGCGAGCAGTTAGCTTTCTGATAGCCAGACTTTGTTTTGAAGCCGAGTTCTTTATATTCTGCGCTTCGTCCAACGCTACCCGTTCCCATTCCACCGCAGTAAGGGTCTCGGTGTCGCGATGCACCAGCGAGTAGGTGGAAATCACCAAATCGTGTTGCAACGCTTCGGTTTTGAAATCCTCTCCCGACAAACGCTCGCTGCCATAATGCACCATTACTTTGAGAGATGGCGCGAAGCGGGACAATTCCCGCTGCCAGTTGCCCACAATCGACATTGGGCAAACTAGCAGAGTTGTTCCGGGAGTATTGCCTTTTTTATTATGCTCGCGTTCGTATAGCAAGAGGGAGATTAACTGGGCTGATTTACCCAACCCCATATCATCTGCCAAAATCCCGCCCAAGCCGTATTGTCTGAGGAAGGCAAGCCACGCCACCCCCTTTAACTGGTAGGGACGGAGTTGCCCCTTGAAAGAGACGGGTTGTTTTATCGCCTTTATCTGCGCTTTTCCGTTGAGCTTTTGAAGTAGTTCGCCAATCCAGCCTTCCCCTGCTACTTCCACTACCCGAAAGGTATCACCCTCCTGCCCCAACCCCCACCTGAGCGCCTCTCCCAAAGATAGTTCGCCGCGCTGCTGTTTCTCGAAAAAAGCAATGGCGGCTTCAATATCCTCCGGTCTTAGCTCGACCCACTGACCGCGCACCTGTACCAGCGGCACTTTCATTTGCGCAAGGCGGGCGAATTCTTCAAGCGAGAGGGTTTGGTCACCTACCGCCGCTTGCCAGTCATAAGCCACAATTCCGTCCAGACCCAGCAAGCCGGAGGTAGTTTTGCCGCTGTCCTTCAATTTCATCTTGACCGCCACTTTAGCTTTGGCTTTTTGCCACCAAGGCGGTAAAAACACCCCGAAACCGCTCTGCTCCAAAAGCGGCGCACCTTGCCGCAGAAATTCGTATGCGCCAGCCGTATCGAGGGTTAATTCCACCGGACGGGCGGTGGTCATACTGCGGTCTAGCGGTGGGAAAAGGCGCGAGGCTTTCCCCAAATCTGCCAATAGCCGTTCTTGCGGGTTTTCAAAGCGGCGTTTAAGGAAGGTCAAGGCGCTACCGCGTGTTTTCCAGACTTGTTCAGCGGGAACCAGCAAACTTCGGTCATCATTGGCTTGTAAATGGAAGTTGAGCGACCATATTGGATTACTGCTGGTTTCCGGGGGAGGGTCGAGACGAAAACAAGTTCGAAAAGCTGCGGGGTCTGGTTTCAATTGTTCCAGCCATCCCGTTACGGTTTTGGCGAATTGCTTCAACTCGGAAGGGGAGGCATCGAGGTTAGCGGAAACAGGTGAAGCCAAGCCGTTGAGCCATTGCCGATAGAGAGAGGGCTTACCCCGTGTGGCAGGTAGTAACCGGCTATCTTGCAGCGTTTGTCGCACCAAAGTATCTACCGTGCGGCGCAGGAAATCTTTCAGGAGTAAGGTGGGAGAGCAGGTTGCGCCTGTAAGAGCTTGGCATACCGGCGGCATAGCTTTTGCCAATATTTGTAGTTGCTTCTCTAACTCTTCTTCCAGATGCGGTTCCCAGATAGCGCGGTAACTGCTACCTTTACCCGCTTGCCTTTCTTCCAGAGAAGGTACAAAATGCTGCCCGGCTAAAATTACCAGCGCCAATTTTGCCGCTTCTTCCCAGAAAATTAGGGAAGCACCTGTTCCAAGCCACAGCGGGGGGTTATCCGGTAAGCCAACAAGTAAATCCAGCGCCGAAGAAGGGGTAAAGGTTAGGGCTGGAACTTGCCATTCTCCCAGTTTCTGGGGTGTTTCCTCAACCCGGTTCGGTAGTCGCAGTTCAGGGGAGGGCAAGGGGTGTTTGCCACCGGTGGGCAATCTGAGCTTGATTATTTTCGGTTCACCACACTCGACCAATAGGCTACCGCAAAGTTCGCCTAGCGCTTCTTTTAAACGAGCGGTAGTCAGGGCGTAGGGATGCAACGACAACGCCTTTTTGCTTTTTACCGCAGCTTCAAAGAAAGCAGCCTCTTCTCCCCATAGAAGTAAACTGCCCTTATCTATGCTATCCCAGAGGGCGTGAAGTGTAATCATTCCTTGCCTGTTAGTTTCACTGAGCTTTTACACTACTAAATACGACGGATTGCTTCGGTGGCAGACCAAGTTTGAAATAAAGAGACAAGCTTCAAGCTTCTGATTGCATAGAAGTTCCTATTCTTATTCCAAGTACATATTTTAGTATACACCTAGAAGATAAGCATATAATGGGAACCAAAAATAATTAAGTATTCGGATCAAGAACAGGGCAAGGAATGGTAACAAACCAATTAGGCAAAGTAGGCAGGCGAACCAGAAACCCTTCCACTGTAGCCATAGCTTCCCTAGAAAGCTTAACCCCCGCTTGATACAGCTTGTCAATAAGGGAACTTGCCCTTCCAAGACATACTCTGAGCAAATCTTTTCACTGTTTCCAGGCAGTCTGGGATGTCGCCATTCCAATGCTGTTCCAGAATACCCCAGCATCTTTCCACCGGATTGCACTTGCTATGATAGGGTGGATAGTAAGCCAGCGTGATGGTTAAACCCTCTCGTTTACCGAACTCCACCAGCCGATACATAAATTGAGTTCTCCGGCTGTTGTTCTCGGGACCATTATCCAGGTTCAGCACTATTTCACCTACCTCTGGGAACCGTGCTTTTACCTGCTCCCACCACTGTTCCAAAATATCTACCAGGCAGTCACTCGTCACTTTGGAAAGTACCAGATAAAGAAACAATTCTCCCAAACCAGGTAAGAGCAGTCCTACCGGGGTAACGGTGCCTTCCGGCTTAAAATCGTGATCTAGCGTTTTTACTGCTACCCGGTTCTTGCCTCCTCGGCTGAAATCCCCTAATTTGACTACTGCTTTGGCATCCAGTGAGACCCGCAACTGGCTGGGGGCATTATCCGCCCTGGTGGATTTCCTCGAAAATATCGTCAGTTTGGGCTATCTTTTTTTCGGTTTACTTTTCTGCACTCGATTGGGATGATACCCCATTTTATTTAGCTTGTAGCCAATCGCAGTAGCGGTGGGCAAGTCCTCCTCCAGGTAACCCTTTTGGGCGATCAATTGTCGCCTTACTTCTGCCGCACTCAAGCGAGTATAAAGCCGGTTACTCTTGAATTGAGGGTCAGTTTGGCTTTGCTTATCCACTATTTCCTGCATATCTGTCAATAGGTTTGGCAAATGTTCCTCAGCCCGTTTACGCCCTCTAGCTTGGTAATTATCCACAATAGGCACCCCACTTTCTAATTCTTTGGTGCCTTTTCTTAAGGTTTTACGGTTCCAACCCAACTCTTTTTCAGCCTTGGTTTGACCCCCTGCTCCTAATTCTCTGGTAATCCGGGCCATAAATATTCGTCGGTCACTACCCTTTAGTTGCTTAGCCGTTGTGATAAATGTTTCTTTTAAGCTTTCGGTTAATTCCACTTTTCTTCTCCCAATCTCTTTACCGGAAGAAGATTATACCAGTTCCTCAGGATACCTTTTTCTTTTTAATTCCCTTAGAGGAGCCAAGGGCGGCAAAGACCGGCTGGTGTATGTCAAAGGTGGAGCCGCTAAATCTCTGGCAGTCTGGTTAGGACAACGGGGTGACACTGCCGGGGCGCTCTTCTGCCCATTGCATAAAAGTGGCAAGGTCAGAGTGGAAATTATGACCGATCAGTCGGTAATGAAGGTATTAAAAAAGCGTGGTTTAGCCAACCGTAGCTACCTTCGTAGAGGCTCAAGCTGCTTGCGGGGAAACTCGCACGAGCAGATTCACGGGGTCGGGAGAGCAGTAATGCTCTCTTGCTACCCGGAAGTAAAACCTGGTCGATTAGTACTAGCAGGCGATCGAGATGCAAACCGGTTGAAGCCGGTAATAAAAATTCAAAAGGATTCAAAGGTATAAATTTAGCTCCTTATCATTTGGTTTAGGTTCCTTGAGAGATTTATCTAATATACGTTTAGCTCCGCCAAAAGTTCCCACATAAAATTCGGATGAAACCCACACAAAGTGCGGATGAACCACTTCTTCCCGTTTCCGGTAAGTAACCCCTAGTGAGAAGATAATCGCTGTTTTGCTTTTTCGGGTAGGATAAAACACTTCAAATAGTTTTGGATCGTTCAAGTCATATTAGAAAGGTGAGCTTCTGATAATAAGCAGTAGCATCATTTCAAGCTTACCGCCCAAAATTATTCCAATGTTGTACGGAAGGTCATATGGTGCAGTTTTATCCGCAACTACCGCCTTTTCCCATTAGGTTTGTAGATGAAAACGGTCATAAAATGCACAACCCGACTCATCAAGGTGCGTGGCAGAATTCTCGTAGAAAGTGCCGTTGCTTTGGTAAACCAGCCTACCAACTTATAGGGCTTTCCTTTTTCGAAAGCTTTTAGACCGACCTTTACTACTCTTTCCGGTTTATCCATTAGCCCCATAAAATTCAGCTTTGCATCTGCCCCCATCACCTCGAAGAAACCGGTAGCTACCGGACCGGGACATAGCGCAAACACCCGTATTCCACGCTTCCGATAGTCTGACCACAGCGCTTGGCTCAGGGAAAATACAAAAGCTTTGGTGGCGGCATAAGTCGCTTGTCTGCCGCCCCCTACGAAACTCAGCACCGAAGCCATGTTTATAATAGCCCCTTCGCCCTGTTCTAGCATGTCAGGAATATAGGCGTGGGTTAAATCCAACAAAGCTGCGATATTCACCATCACGCACTGTTGTTCCAACTCAGGCGGTATAGTTTCAAATGCCCCAAGCGTAGAAAAACCGGCATTATTCACCAATAAATCTACCCGCCACCCGGCATCGCGGGTAGTTTGGCGAACACTTTGCGCCGCTCCGGGATTTCCCAAGTCTATCGAAAGCACCTCCACGTTAACCCTATATTGGCTGCCCAATTCCTGTGCCAAAGCTCTCAGTTTACTTTCGGTACGTGCAACCAATATAAGGTTCATTCCACGCTTCGCCAACGCTCTGGCAAAAACTTCCCCGATACCGGAAGAGGCTCCGGTGATTAACGCAGTTTTTCCGACGTAGTGGTACATTTATTTCTCCATTCTCTATTATGCCTCTATCTCATTTACAATCCACTTACAGGCTCGCCGCATCGGCTCTATCGCATCGCTGGGAACACCGATACCGCCCTCAGTGGCTTTGCCCAACGAAACGAAGCGTTGCACTCCCTGTGCTACCAGCGAATCCATTAACGCCTCTTTCAAAGGTTCAGGATAAATCCCCACACATTGGGTAGCAACCGTTATATGCGGTAAAATCTCGGTTATTTCGTTAAAGGGTATTACATTTACGACCTTGCAGGAGGGGAAGAAATCTACCGGGTCACCGGTGAGACTGGTGACAACCGCCCCTTCACCCTTTTCGCCCCCCGCCACATGGTAAAAATCATACATATAGCGCAAACTTTCCAGATTCTCTCGCAAGTGCGCGGGAAAGTGCTTGGGGCGAGTGCTTATGGATGGGTGCAGTTCCTGTAATGCTTGATAGAGCAACTCACCGTAGCGAGCCGCCTTTTCTGGGGTGGTTTGTACAAATTGGGTGCGGGAATTGACACATGCTTCTTGATTAAAAGTGCCAGCATCTAACGCCGCCCGCCCTGCCGCTTGTCGCATCACATCTTCCGAGGTGAAGGCTTCTGCACCAATGACGGATATGCTGAATTTGGGGTCAAGTGTAATCAGGTCGATGCCCGGTCCAACTAGATTCTTGATATGCTTGACCGAATTGTGACCGCCCCACGCAATGATTTTTTCCAGATGTTGTGGTGTAATAAGAGGACGCTCAACCCGACTATCTCCGCCCTTCCAGTAAACCGAAACAAAATGTTTGACCAGCGGATGACCGGGGTCAAACTCGTGCATGGTAGTGAGAATAGCGGTAGCGGTAAGCGGGTCGTTGGAAGGGAGTTTGATAATATTATCCGCTTTGATTAATGCCCCCCGAATGACACTAATTGCTGCAATCAGCGGTACATTCCCGGCGATAATGTGCAGGGTTTTCGCACCATAAGCCCTCACTTTAGCACGTCCCAACGGTACAGGCACTTCCACCCAACCATCTAAAAAGTTGATGCCTACTTCATTTTCCACGAGGCTTTCTAACGCCGGGCGCGAGAAAACTAGTGGAATCCGGCGATAACAACCTTCAAGGATAGAAGGGGTTAGACCGCTAAAGAGTGTGGAAACACGGCACGCTTCTTGCATCAAGGGGTTGCGGTCAAACTCCAACTTTTCCCCCAACGCTACCAGAAAATCAACAATATCAGAGGTTTTCAAACCTTTAAAATCGCTCACCATCGATTGGGGGTCGCGCAGAACTATCCGATTCAGGAGTTTGGACGGGTTGGCGGAAACGAAAGTTGTCTCTCCTCCTCTGCCGGAAAATTCTAACTCGGCACCTTCAATCAATTCGCCCCGTATGAAAAACTTGACCGGGATGGGTTTGGCGCTGGCTTCCGCCAGCACCTCTTTCATACTCCCAACTCCATTTCTACATTGACGTAGTATGCCATTTCGGTAGAGCAGGATAATTTATCGTCGTCAGGAGCGTCAGGCAGATCGGAATAACGGGCAATCTCTAGTATTTGCGGACCTTCCCGACCGCATGGACAACGCTCAAAGCTGACCTTAACCTGATCCCCAGTGGTTACGCCGCCCCAATGGGATTGCGCTACTAGGTCAACAAAGGCATACCGACCCACAATTACCTCGCCGGAACCAAACTCAGGATTCAGAAGCTTTTCCCCTTCCCGATCGAGGATAAGCGGAATTTCCCAAGGCGCAACATGATTGCGTCCGTACTGGCAAAAGAGGGAGGCAGAGCCTTTTTCGGACATGGCATAAAAGTTAACCACGTTTTGCAGCGGAACACCAAAGAAACGCGCCATCTGTTCTTGATAATCCGGGGGCAGTTTAAATCCTTTTGCGCCACCTGCATGCATAATAATTGAGTCGGGGGCGAAGAAATTTTCCAGCCCTAACGCCAGGCCATTAGCTGCCATCTGATACATCACCGAGGTTTGCGCCAGCAAAAAGATTCTTTTACCCTTATTAACCATCACCTTCTGGATGAATTGCTGGAATACTGCCCCTCTGATCGCTTTTTGCTCTTCTGCCAATTTCTCAAAAGCTGCTACTTCGTCGGGTGAAAGTTTCCCTTCCGCAATCATTCTACGCATTTTAATTTCTTGACGAATAGTGGTAGGAGAAAGACGACCATCAAAAGCAAAAGTCACTCCCCAATCTGGCAGTTGCCTTAGCAATTCATTGGCAAACAGGTTCAAGACGTGCCATCCCTCTCGGAAGAAACCTAGCAGAATGGGTATTTGCACACCTTCATCAAAACCCTGTCCGAGTTTGGGCATGGTAATGAAACTGCGGAAGAAAAGAGGCCCATCCTCGGCTCTTCGAGGAATAAAGGAGGGTTTGCCACTGGTACCAGACGAGACGCTCATAGCAAAGCCCTGCGCTTCCACCGCTGACAACCAATCGTCCAGTCCCGAAATTCCTTCGGTATTCATCTGTTTTAATTTGTCGCCATGCACCGTTAAAGTAGCCAGCCAAAGGTTCAGCTTATCCCACTGTCCCTTCTCCAAAAAAGATTCCGGGTAAGTCTTATAGGTGGAATGCGAGAAAAGCAAGGGAATGGCATCTTCGGCTTTCTCGATACGTGTAATGCCCTTGCGGTCGGCGGCTCTTTGTAAAACAGGAATCTGCCGATAATTCTGGTCGAACCATTTTTGCAAGAGTTTCAAACGCAAGGCTTGCAACTCTGCGTAGGGGATGCTATAGGGGTCGGGGTGGTTAATTAGCTCAGATACATGCTCAATTTCAGTCGCACTATTTCCAGACATATTACCTCCTCTACTGCAACTAAAGTTTAGAGAAATCTACACCGAAGTATCTTTATTGTAGCAAAAATTGTGCTTGAGAACGGTAGTATTCTATTCTGAGCTTTGCTATCGTACAGAAAAGAAGTTCTAGGAAGAGGAGGTGATTGGCAATCCGGAATTGGTAGCCCGCAAACTAATGAACTGGGGTGCCAAATTGAAATTGGAAGGGCGAGGTCGGTTGACTACTCGAGAATTCCTGCTCCAAAAGCTTCAATGTTTGAAGTTGGAGGATAAAATAAGCAGTTTCAACTGGAATGGGCAAGCTTACACCCTGGTAGCAGCGCGAGCCACGGAAGTAGCTGGTTAGCGCTGAGAACAATCTAAACGTAAAGCTGGCTGGTTGTGTTACTTTCAACCAGGTTTGTTTTGTGTATGCTTAAAAAAAGAAAAGCGGCGCTTATTCAGCACCGCGCCTGCGTCCGTGAAACAGTCGGTGGGGAGGGGCTAACGTAGATAGAAGCAATGGGCTGTTTCACTCCCTCGGCGTTATAATTTTTCAAAATCCAGGCCCTGACCCCTTGACAATTTAACTCATCGGTACACGTATCCTGTTCCTAGGTGATATTGGGCACCAACCCGGTAAAACTAGCATTGGTGGTGAGGATTTCTAAAAATTGATATAGATGTTCAGAAAAGGTTTTTGAAAAATACGGCGATGGTTAAGCACAAAACCTGCCAGAAGATTCCAAAACCAAACCTGAAGATCTATAGCTTAGCATCTCTTTTTGCTCAAAAGTTTGTGATTTTTCCTTAGCGTCGCTTTTACCCGAAAGATTGTAAGTATCCCAAAATAGGCATCAGGTTATTTACTTCCAAAACGTCTTTCACTCTTTCAAATTCCAGTTTTAGGCGGTTACAGATCGGCTCAATTCCGGTTAAATCCCCGGCACTTAGCTGGTTTTCAATCTCGGTACATTGCGCAATAACCGCAAGCGCCCCGACATTCCCGGAACTACCCTTGATGGTATGTATATTAAACTTAAGGGCTTTGGCATCATGCTCTATCAAATTATGATCTATCTCTTTGAGTAACTTTGCCGTGTCTTCCAAATATAGCTCGACAATTGATAGTACAAATTCTTCGCTACCGTCTGCCAGTTTTAACAAATTTGATAGCATGGTGAAATCCATATTGGTATTGCTGCTATCTGTCACCGCCGCGTTCACATTTAATTTATTCTCGTCCATTTTTTACACTCTCTTAGTGAGGCTATGTGCTATTAACCGGTTAGTGCTAAGACCATAGTTGACAACTTAAGGTTCCACTGAAGTTGTCAAGCTGATTACGATGATACTCAAAGTGGTCAATCTTCGGTAAAAATAATTGTTTGGCAACAAAAAGCCTGTATTTTGTCCGAGTAGTAATTGCCAAAGCAGTCACATTTGAGAAACTTAAGAACATATCAGCCAAAATTGGTATGAAATTCAGGTTCTGGTGCATTTTGCGTGAATCGGTGGAAAGGGTAAGGGTAGTGTGAACTAATATTAGTTAAATACGCTACTAACTTGGAAAATTTTCATACCCTGTGCACCAGAACCGAAATTCGGCTAAATATTCCTGATTTTGTACTTGACAAGTCCGTCAAATCCTTAAGTTGTCACCTATGTGCTAAGACGAATACTCCACCGGAGGATTATTAAAGCGGCAACCGGGCTGCTACCACAGTTTGCCTTCCTGAAAGGTAGTCTATAATCAGATCCCCGTTGTAAAGTTCGAGAATGCGTTTGACTACTGTTAAGCCCAGACATTTTGCATCATCAGAGTCTTTAAAAATGCCGCCGCCTGAAAATTTGGTTGAGATTTCTCGATCAAACTCTTTACCGTAGTTATAAACTGCGAAAATATAACGGTCGCGCCGCTGGTTGTAACCGCTCACCACTGTAATTGCGGAACCTGCTCTGGAGAACTTAAAGGCATTTTCTACCAGTTCCTCTGCGATTCTCTTTAGATGTTCTTCCGAGATATGCACCGCCGCCGGGTTTAACTGCAAGTCAAGGTCGGTCATGCGGTGGTGCTGGCGCGCCTTTTCCTTCAGCATCGTTGTGAACCTGCCGTTGACCGCCGCCATAGTGACTTCATTAATTTGCAGGCTGCGCAATAAATTGACTTTTGCAGGCTCTTTTGCCAGCAGTTCAAGTTTGGAAATCAGCAAACGGTTCTGGATCATACGATTCAGGCGGGTGGCGGTACGATTAATGTTTTGACCCAACTCTTCCAACTGACCAGCCTTCATCGTATCGGCGTGCTTGATCAAAATCTCAGAAGACATCATAATCACCGAGAGCGGTTCAACGAATTCTTCGGGTAAACTGTCACTTAATTTGCCGAGCAATTCTTTAAACTGCTTTTGATTGGCTTCGCTGATGGCGGCTTGCTTGTTCAAGCGCGTTTGGATTGCGCGTAGTAATTCATCGCTATCTACCGGTTTGGTGAGATAATCATCTGCTCCCAGATTCATGCCCTGCCGCAGGTGATCCTTGTCGACCATTGCTGTCAGAAAAATAAAAGGGATTAGCTGCGTTTCTGGTGTTTTCCGCAACTCTTCCAGCACTCCGTAGCCGTCCAATACGGGCATGGTGATGTCGCAAATAATCAAATCCGGCAGTTTGAGGCGGGCAGTAGTAACCCCAACCGCGCCGTTTTCGGCAGCGGTGGTTTCAAAACCCTCCGCCTCCAGCAAATCCAGAATATCGTCCCGGATTGCCTCTTCGTCTTCAATTACCAGAATTCTTGTCATAAATATACTTTCTAACCTTGCGCTACCACCGCCGGGCTTGAAGCAGGGATACGCGGCAGTGTCACAATAAAGGTAGTGCCAACCCCTACCTGACTTTCCAGCGTAATGCTGCCCTGATGCAAATCCACACAACGTTTCACAATTGAAAGACCAAGACCGGTACCGGAGATATTGCCGACATTTTTTGCGCGGTGGAAACTCTCAAACATGCGCACCTGATCCGCTTCCGGTATTCCAATTCCCTGATCTATTACTTTCAGCACCACATTATCGCGCTGATAATCGAGCGCAAGCGTAACCTTTCCGGCTTGTGGCGTATATTTGATGGCATTAGAAAGCAGGTTGCCGAGGATATGGTGCAGTAATTTTTTATCACCGCTGAAATCGTTGTAATTGACGGCGTGCTTTAGTTCCAATTGCAGGCTGTATTGTGCCCCCGCTCTTTCCTGAAATTCCTCGATTAAATCGCGGCAGTATTCGCTCAAATCCAACGGCTCAGCTAAGAAATCGAGCTTGCCTGCCTCAGCCTTACCCACCAGCAAAACCTCATCCAGCAGTTCTATCATGCTCTTTACCGAATCTTCGATGCGCACCTGATGTTTCAATTTTTTATCGGCGCTGGCGGTTGTTTCGTAACGTTGCAAATACTGTGCCGAAAATAAAATACTGCTAAGCGGTGTTCGGAACTCATGACTGACAATTGAAACAAACTCGTTTTTTAGTTGATTTAATCGCTTTAGTTCTTCGGCTTGTTGTGCTAGCTTGCGGTGTAGTTCAGTAATCCGCGCGGCTACATGGAGTCGAATCTTTAATTCTTCAGCATCGAGCGGTTTAGCTAAATAATCGTCTGCCCCTGCATTAATACCGTCCAACAACTGGCTTTTGTTATCCATCGAAGTGAGGAAAATGAAATAGGTATAAATGCTTCGGGGTAAAGAGCGGACGCGTGTGCAAAGCTCGATGCCGTCTATTCCCGGCATCATTCTGTCGCTGATAATTACATCTACCTCGTTGCCCTGAAACAACTCCCAGGCGGTAAAGCCGTTATCTGCTTCATAAATCTGGTGTCCGGCTTTTTGTAGGACAGTTTTAAGTATCAGGCGTGAGACATTATTATCTTCAGCGATAAGAACACGCATATTAGTTCCTTTGCCTTCTCTGGATTAATGCCTGTATTTCTAGGTTGCTTGTTATTGAGCAGTATGTAAATCAGATTATCGCAGCCGAGTGAGTGCGGCTGATAATGAAACCCATATTCAATATTATTTTATCATTTAACACAAGAGTTATTTGATATTTAATCAATATTATTAAATTATTTTTATAAATATGTGAAATTATTTTTATATATTATTTACATATATAATATACTAATAGTGAGGACAGGCTCAATTTCAAGAACGCTGGCATATATCGAAAGGCTCGTACCGAATTATGCTAAATATTCTACTCATTGATGATAGTTCTTTCTTCCTGAAACTGGCGGGAATGCAATTTGTACCTCCTACCTACTCGCTTGATACCGAAACGAGCGGTAGCGCTGGGCTGGAAAAAGCCTTGAATTCTCAATATGACCTAGTTATTACCGACCTAAATTTGCCCGACCTGAACGGTCTCGAATTGATTCGGAAGTTGCACGCACATAATCAGGACCTGCCGATAATTTTGAACACTACCAAAGATAGCCTTGAAGCTCTCAATATAGCCGATCTGGATAGTAAAGTATATTTATGTGACAAGCAACTCACCACCCTTGTGGCGAGGGTTGGAGCAATAATGGCGCAGCAAAAGCGGAATCGTAAAAATAAAACCGATGCTTAATTTGATGACTTTTGAAATTGGGAATAAATTTTACGCTCTCGAAACGGGGATTCTGGTGGAAATCATTCAAGCAGTGCAAATTACCAATGTGCCGGGTTCGAGCGAATCGATTTGTGGCGTTATCAACTATCGTGGAAACTTGCTCCCGGTCATTAGCGGCAGCAAGGTACTTGGCGTAGATTTCGGGATCCCCTTGATCCAACAACATATGCTGATTTTAAGTAACGGTACAGATTTAATTGTACCGCAGCTTTGCCTGCTAGTAGATCAGGTGCTAAAGTTCGAAAGCCCTAATGAAGTTAAAAATATCTCAGAGGTGATAACAGATACGCAGGATAACGAAATTATTGAGTTTATCGCAAAACTGGAGATTGGACTCGTGCCTGTTCTGAATAATGCAGCATTGATAAGAAGATTCAATACTAATGCTTTTACTAATATGACCGCAAATTGACGAATTGACAAATTGATATGAAGCTGAACAACGAACAAGTAAAAGCTCTGGTAAACATAATTAGGCATTATACCGGCTTTAAATTCCCGGATGGTCTAAATGCCGAGTTACTCTCGCACCTTGAGAGCGGTTTTGCGCATATAAATAAAGACCCTGAAGAATTGATTGGGCTGGTCGAGCGTTTTTCATTTAACCCTTCCAGAGTGCTGGAACTGATTCAGCCGATTCTGGATGAAGTGCTTATCGGCGAAACCTACTTCTTCCGGGATTATGAAGCTTATGATCTGCTGGCGGCAGAGGTATTGCCGGAACTGGTCAAGCAGTTTGGCTCGTATAAGCGTAGCCTGCGAGTTTGGAGCGCCGGTTGTTCCAGCGGCGAAGAAGCGTACTCCCTCTCTATTTTTCTCAATAAATATTTCGCGGGCAAGGATTGGCAAATAGATATTCTGGGCACCGATTTAAACAAAAGCCGTTTGGAAAAGGCGCGGCAGGCAGTGTATGGCTTGAATAGTTTCAGGCATCAAAGCAGATTCAAGGAGGCTTTTACCCCGGTAGAAGGCAGGGGAAATTTACAGGTTAAAGAAGAATACAGGCGCAATGTGCAGTTTAAATTCCTTAACCTGCTGGAAAACACTTCCCAACCCCTAAAAACTGACCTTTACATGTACGACCTCATTTTTTGTAGGAATGTATTTATCTATTTTGATCAAAAAACTATCAAAGCGGTAGCAAAACGGTTGTACCAGACCCTTGCGCCGGGCGGTTTTTTGGTAATCACCCCAAGCGAATATTCAAAAGAACTTTTCGCAGATTTTGAGATAATCGATACGGTAAACTACAGAATTTTACGCCGCCCACTGCTGGTTAAAAATGAATTTCCGGTTTCGCCCAAAATTTCGCACATAAAGGCGGAAAAGGTGCAGGCACATATGAGCATTAACCCTACTTCGCAGCCTGAAATAATTTCTGAAATCAGCCCTTTTGAAGAAAAGCTGGTAAAAGACCCGCTGAACTCCGCGCTATATTTGCACCTTGTCGCTTTGTATCAGGAGCAAAACGCCCCCGTCAAAGCGCTGGAAATGGCGAGAAAGTACGTATATCTGGAACCGCACAAACCGGAAGGCTATTTTTACCTTATCAACCTTGAAGCACAAGCCGGAAATAAACAACGTCAGGCGCGCGCTTACAACCGCATAATTTCTATCCTCGAAAATTCAAATCCTGCCGAGCACAGCCCTAATCTGCCCAGTATTACCTACGGTGAACTGCTGAATCTGGTACGCGCGGGGTTAAAAGAAATTCAGTATCAGACGGAGTTTGAAAATTAATAGATACAGGTTATAGAAATCATGAATCCCAATCTAAATTCAATCGCCGCTACCCAATACCGTTTGCAGCAATATCTTGCGCAACATAATTCACGAAAGTTGGATTCAACCGCGCCTGAGGTTGAGGCTAAGCTGACCGATGCAGAACAAGTAGAGAAAACACTATTAGAGCGCGCCCGCGAGATAGCCAAAGCCATTGATCTCCCCTATTCTGACCAGAACAAATATATGCTGGTCATTTTGAACCAGGCTCATTGCCGAATCGGTATAAATGTATTGGAAGTAAAGGCAATAATCCCGCTCGAATCGCTCACCATCGTACCCGGTGTGCCCGCCCATATCGCAGGTGTTATCAATATGCGCGGGAAAATTCTAACGCTGGTAAATCTTGAGAAATTTATTCAAAAGAAGGCTGTTTCCCAGCCTGATAATTATGACAGGGATTGTACGGTAGTTATAACTGAAATATCGGGGATGGAATTTGGTTTGTTATCTTATGGATACCCGCTGATTAGCCACTACAGCCCGGATAATTTTACGCAGGCGCTTGATATGATTTTGGACTACCATAATGAATATATCTCAGGGATTGATCTGACCGGGATTATACGGGTAGATTTGCTGGCAATTACTAACAGTAATACCTTTACAGTTAATCAAAATTAGTGGGGATTTCAAAAGGTCGGCAGACACTAAAAAGAAGGATAAAAGGATGTTAAACCACCGCTCACTTACAATCAAGAAAAAATTCGGGCTGTCAGGTTTTGTCATTCTAACCTTGGTTATCTTGATAGGAACGCTGGCTATCATCGGCACCAGTGCCATGAAAGATAATCTGGACAAGTTGAATAGCGAGCAAATTACCAGCCTGAACCTGCTTAATGCCAGCCTTGAAAGCTTGCAATCGGTACGGGTAGCCGTCAGGCAAGCAATGCTTGAACCGAATCAGATTAAAGTTCAAGTTTTACTCAATAGTACTAAGAAGGATTTGCAGGATTTCTCCGCCAGTTGGGAAGCATACAAAAAATTCTCTATAAGCGCAGATTACCGGATTGTGATAATGGAAGTTGATAAAGAGTGGCTGAGTTGGAGCGGCTTTGAGCAGGAGTTGATAACTCTGATTTCAAGTAATGACCCCACCTCCAAACAAAAGGCTATTCAAGCCATCAGCATGACAAACCAGAGCGATTCTATTATAGACTTGCTGAACAAGTTAAATTTTAACGAGCAACAAGAAGGACAGCAGATTTTGGCGCAAGGGCGAGATTTATACTCAAACCTGTTTTGGTCTATTCTGGGTGGTTCGTCGCTGCTGGTAGTAATTATCCTGCTGGTGGGCTACATGCTCTCCAATTCGATTGTGCGCTCTATCAAAAGGTTGCGCTTGGTCACTAAAGCAGTGCTGGCGGGCGACCTCACCCAGACCATTGAGTCCAATCGTGGCGACGAAATCGGCGACCTCGCGCGCGATTTCAAGGAGATGGTGAATAATTTAATACAGCTTAACCTTGAAATCAATAAATCCGGCAGTGAACTGAAAATCTCGGCGGAACAATTGGCTGAGTTGGTCAACTTGCAAAATTCAGGCGCAACTGAACAGTCCGCCGCTATTCATGAAACCGCCTCAACTGTAAACGAAGTAAGGGCGACCATTGAACAGACCAGCAAACGGGCAATGGCGATTTCGGAAAGCGCTCAACAATTTTCGGTGGTAGCGGAAGATGGGCAGAAGGTGGTGGCAGATACCATCGAAGGCATGAGCCAAATCAAAGAGAAAGTGCAGATTATTGCCGAGAATATTCTTGTGCTTTCGGAACAAACCCAGCAAATTGGCGAGATTATCACCACTGTGAATGACCTCGCCGAGCAATCCAACTTGCTGGCTTTGAACGCAACCGTAGAAGCCGCGCGCGCCGGAGAACACGGCAGGGGCTTTTCGGTGGTGGCTAACGAGATTCGGGTGCTGGCGGAACGCTCTAAACAGGCAACCGCGCAAATTCGTACCATCCTGTTCGACATTCAGAAAGCTACCAATGCAGTGGTAATGGTTACCGAAGAAGGCACCAAAGGGGTAGAAAACGGGGTTAAACTTGCCAATCGCACTGGAGGAGCTATTAGCCAGTTGAATGAAGTTTTGAAAGAAAACATCGGCAACACCCAACAGATACAGGTGATGGTACAGCAACAAACAATTGGGATTGAACAAATTTCGCAAGCGATCTTCAATATCAATGAAGTCACTACTCAGGGTGCAGTCGGTACGCGCCAGATTCAACAAAGCGTGGAAAGCCTCAAACTTATTGCGACCCGCTTTAATGCGCTCAACCAACGCTTCAACCTGTCTAACGGTTATTATCAATAGCAACACAGGGCATGCTAAGTACAAGCAGGTGGTAAATGTCGTTTGAAGCAGAGTTGCAAAAATCCATGCAGGAGAATTTTCGCCAGGAAATGAACGAGCGCATCCTGGCTATTTCCCAGCATCTAAGCTCTTTAGAAGAATCCTTCCAGGCTCCCACTTCTCTATCTGAGGGGCTGCCAGCCGAGTCTTATAAAGCTTTGCTACGCGAACTGCACAACCTGAAAGGCGCTGCCAGAGTTCTTTCCTATACCCAAATCGAACAACTGACCCATGCCCTTGAAGCGCTGCTGCTGCCTTTCAAAGCTGCCGCTTCCAAACCGGATTTTTCTATGGATGGTTGGTCGTGGGCGATAGATCGCCTTTACGATGGGGTGAACTGGCTCGACCAACTGCTCAACCGCCTTACGCTGGGGCAACCGCCTGAAATCAACACCTTGCTGGATTTCATTGCCGAGCTTGAGCAGAATAAAAAGCCCGGAGATGCGAAAAAGGAGAGCAAGAACGGCGCAACTTCTCCAGAACAAATCAAGGCTGAGACCACCAAAAGCGTAGCCCGCCCGGTTACAACGGCGGTTGGGGTGGATACCTCCATCCAGATTAACGGCGCAAAACTGGATGATTTACTGGCGGTTTCAACCGAACTATTGGTAGCGCATCTGCGCGTCAGTAATCACCAGCAAGACCTTGCCGAAATAAAAAATCAACTACGCAACTGGTCAAAACTATGGCGCGGTATGCGCGGGGCATATACACGCACGCTTCAGGGTCACTCGACCAGCCCTGCCAAAAAAGAAGAAGACCTTTTAAATCTGCTGCACTTCCTTGAACAAAACCAGCAGCAACTTAAGGAACTGGAAACTCGCGTTAACAATTTCAGCGAGCATTTTGAGCGCAGTGTGGATCACCTCGCCCAAACTTCCCGGCAAATCCAGTTTGAAACTCGCCGCTTGCGCCTTGTCCCGCTAAACCTACTGGTGGAAGAGTTAGAAAGAGTGATAAGGCAGCTTTCGCACTCTCTTGGAAAGCAAGCTTATCTGGTGGTTAGCGGGGCGGAACTGGAGTTGGATAAAAAACTTTTGGGTGAGCTGCGGGTGGTGCTGTTGCACCTGATCCGCAACGCGCTGGATCACGGAATTGAAAGCCCTTCGCAGCGCATCTTCAAGGGCAAATCGCCCGAAGGACAATTAAAGCTGGTATTTCGGCAGCAAGGGCACCGGATCGAGTTTGAGCTTAGCGATGACGGCGCGGGCATTGATAGAGAACAGATAAAGCAGGTCGCCGTCAAACGTGGTTTGATAACTCAGGAGGAAATCGACACCCTGAGCGATAATGAGATTATTCGGTTCATTTTTAACTCCGGCTTTTCCACCAGAAGCACTGCAAACGAGATTTCAGGGCGTGGGGTGGGCATGGATGTGGTGCAAGAAATTGCCACCCATCTGTCGGGAAGCATTGATGTGGAAAGCGAGAAGGATAAAGGCACGAGCTTTATTTTCTCGATTCCAAATTTCCTGTTTACTACCGAGGGGATTTTGGCTAAATCCGGCGAGCAACTTTTTATTTTCCCGGTTGACAGCGTGGTTCATGCTTACCGGGTCAGCGATGTAAATCTGGTTAATATAGGCAGCCGCCAATATTTATTGTATAGTGGGATAAAAGTTCCCGTAATTTCTATGGCGCAAGTACTGGGTTTAAAAAGCAGCGGTAAAAATAATATTATTCTGGTACTATATAATCGGAATCATTATGGCGCAATTTATCTGGACGACTTGTTGGGAAATCAGGAAGTGGTGGTTAAAAACTTCAGCAAGCCTTTAATGCAAGTGCGATATATGGCAGGAGCTACCGTTCTGCCCGATAAAACCGTTGCCCTGATTGTAAATACCGCCGACCTAATGAAGATTTTTATGGAGGATGATTTAGCGCCTGCCGTCTCGCTTAAGGCTAATGCACCGGAGACACAGGAGCCAAAAGTTGCCAGCCAATTTCAAAAAAACCATATTTTAGTGGTGGATGACTCGATTACCACCCGCACCCTTGAAAAAAATATCCTTGAGGTGGCAGGCTTTTCTGTACAAACTGCCCGCGATGGGCTAGAAGCGCTGGAATTTCTCAAGCATGACCATTTTGACCTAGTTATCACCGATGTTGAGATGCCGATAATGGACGGTTACCAACTCACGCGCGAAATTAAACAAAACCCGCATCTGGCAGAACTGCCAGTAGTAGTGGTTACATCTCTGGGATCAGACGAAGATAAAGCCAAAGGATTGCAAGCCGGAGCAGATGCTTATATTGTTAAAAACAGCTTTGACCAGCAGAGTTTACTTACTACCATCAGGCAGTTGGTGTAAAAAATGATCAAGGTATTGCTTTGTGATGATTCGCCTGTATTTTGCCGCTACATGTTTGAAATATTCAAAACCGACCCCCAATTATTTGTGGTAGGGGTAGCGGGCAACGGTCAGGAAGCCATACAACTCAACCAGAAATTCCATCCTGATATTATCGTGATGGATATTCAGATGCCGATAATGGATGGTATAGAAGCCACCCGCTCAATTATGTCCGATATGCCAGTTCCAATTGTCATTTTATCTGGGCTGCTGCAAGAAGAGGTCAATTTGGGGATGCTTGCACTGGAAGCAGGCGCTTTAACGGTAGTGCCAAAATCGGGAGCATTAAGCGGGACGGGCGCGGAAAATGCCGCCCGGATATTGATTAACACTGTAAAGTTAATGTCCGAGGTCAAAGTTGTCAGGCGTAACCTGCTAAATCGCATCAATACTAACCAGTTGAACTTTAGTGTCCCAAAACCGGGTAACAAACCCCCCGGCTTGATTGCTATAGCGGGCAGTACCGGGGGGCCTCCGGCGCTTCAAAAAATCTTGAAAGCCCTGCCGCCCAATTTTAAAATACCCATCCTGATTACCCAGCACATTCTGCCCGGCTTCCTCGAACAATTGGTGGTGTGGTTGCGCCAAACCACCGGGCGAGATATTGCATGCGTCCGTAACGGCGCATTCCTAGAGTTTAATTCCGGAAAAATCTGGTTTGCCCCGGATAATGCCCATCTGGTTTTGAATCCTGGTTTTAAACTTACGTTGGACGAATCCCCCGGTCTTAATGCGCACAAACCTTCCGCAGACGTGATGTTTGAATCCGTTGCCAGAACCGCCAGGGCAGATGCGCTTGGCATAATTCTGACCGGAATGGGGAATGACGGCGCGCGCGGTTTGAAAAAGCTGCATGATGCGGGTGCAGTTACGGTAGCGCAGGATGAATCCACTTCGGTTGTTTTTGGTATGCCCAAAGCTGCCATAGACCTGAAAGCTGCTACCCTGGTACTTTCGCTAGAGCAAATCTCATCATATTTAAAACATCTTTAACATACAACACCTAGCAGCTTGTCGGAGTAATCGAAATGCCTACCACTTATAGACAAGTCTGCTAGAATTTTACTATCAGTGGTAGTGTCTACGCCAAAATAAGGCTTTCTCCGACAAACTTCTAGGAACAGGATACGTGTCCAATGTGTTAAATTGTCAAGGGGTTTGATACCTTTGACGTTCTTGTGAAAATAGCCACCTACCAGTAGGTGGAGAGTGGTATTCGATTAGTAATTAAGAAAAGATCAGGGTCTGCGTAAAATTTAGTGGTAACGCGGGAAAAATGTAGTAGACAGGACTAGATCGGATACTAGCGACTTAACTGACAAGAGGGGTAGTAACCGCCTGACTTCTGGTGGCGGTAGTTTCTAACAGTTTATCCAATCGTTTCTGATCTGCCAAGTGCTTGCTATCTCGAAAAGTTTGTAAAGGGGTCTTGCCGTAACAATACCGCCCAATATGCGCGCGCTCCCGATTGTAATACTCCAACCATGTAGCGGTAGAAAGTATCGCGGGAATAGCCCAGGACTTTGCAGGCCTGGCTGACATTGCCTAACTCCTCGGCTAGCTTCAGCAGTCCTACTCGCCCTTTGATGATTTTTCGTTCGACTGACATCGGACACTCCTTCTGATAATGCTTGTGTTGATTTTACCATACGTGTCCGATCTAGTCCTAATCATTACATTTTATAATTTCAACACTGGGAGTGTTCGAAGTAATTCGTGACCGTTTAGTTCGCCCGAATAAGCCACAAGCTTAAAATACCTGCATCATTTTAGGGCACGCTAAAACTGGACTGTACCCAAGCCCTAGATATGTGCCTGGCGTTTGCACACGCAGACCAGACCCGCCGGCGCTATCCTGCCGCCTTCTCCTCGGACGTGAAACCGTAATCGCACGACATTTCTGGAAGCAAGCTCAACCCGTTTTAAGGATTGCGCCCTCTGAAGGTTAGACAGGTCATCGGAACACACCACCAACCGAAACCCAATATTGTTGTTACTGTTGTTAGGGTTGTTGTTGCTGTGGTACACACAGGACACATTAGCTTCATTGTTGTTGAAAGAACCGCCCCGCAGCACCTACCCAGTAGCCTGACCGGGCTAATAAACCCCGCAAACCCATTATATTACGAGCCAATAGGCTGACTACCACTTTTTAGGGCGGCGCTTCGCGCTTTCGGAATTCTCTTTACGCCTTACCCCATCTCCACATTTCTTCGTGGGACTTCTCCTAGCCTTTACTTTTTCCAGCCGGAAGTATTCCAATAGGAAGTATAATTGTAAGTAGGGCATCCAAATAACTGCTTAGTCGTAATACAAATTTGCTAGGTTTTCAAAAGGTATGACCATGCGCCATTCAAAGGTTGTAGAACCCGAAAAAAACAATATTCTCCTTATCACTGATTCCCCGTCCGATGTTGACTACTTGGTTGTATTACTCAGAGATTCTGCGAAAATCAACTTCGAATATCGCCTTGTCCTAAATGCCCTTGAGCTTGAAATAGCCCTCAAAGAGCGCGAGTGGGACTTAGTTTTGTGCAATTTTGTATTAGCTACGCTAAGCTCGGTCGATGTGATTAAGTTAGTCAAACACTCCCAACCCACCACCCCAATTATCCTTGTTTCAGAAGGGGCAACGGTGCAGGTCGCAGTAGATATGATGCGTCTGGGGGCAAGCGGGTTCGTTGAAAAGACGGATTACCTTCGTCTTATAGAATTTGTCAGACAAGCGCTTGAAACGAGGCATTTAACAAAAGAATCGGATGAATCGTATTACGAGAGCATTATCAAATATCAGACAGAGCTTATCTGTCGTTATGATGCCGATTTTCGGCTGACCTTTGCCAACCGCGCCTACAGCGAATGGTACGAGCAGCCTATTGAAGCTCTATTGGGTAGTAATATTCTGGATAATATTCCGGCAGAGTATCGAGAGCGGGCAATTGCCCATGTCAAAACCTTAACATTTGATAGTCCCGTTGCAAAATTGGTATATCAAGATAGCCTACCCGGGCAGAAACTTCGCTGGATTGAATGGACAAACCGGGCTATATTCGATAAAAGTGGTCGCTTTATCGAATATCAAAGTGTCGGACGCGACATCACCGAACACAAAAGAATTGAAGAAAAGCTACTCTACAGCGAAGCTCAACAGAAAGCTTTACTTTCGGCGAACCCTGATTTATTGTTTCGTATAACGCCTGAAGGAATATTTGTAGAATTTCATGGTCCCCAAACCGATTTGCTAGTTCCGCCGGAAGCTTTTATCGGCAAACATATTCAGGACATTTTACCCTCGTGGGTTGCGAACCGCTCGCTGGAGGCAATCAAGCAGGTTGACCTCACGAGACAACCTGTAATTTTCGAATATGAGCTGTTCTTTCAAGCAGATATGCATTTCTTTGAAGCGCGGTTTGCACCGTTAGATAATACTGAGGAAGTGCTGGCAATTATTCGCGATATAACCGCTCGCAAAAGAGCGGAAGCAGCCTTGCGAGACAGCGAAGAAAAGTATCGCAGCCTGATTGAAAGCTCGGATGGTGCATTTTCGATGGTTGATTCCACCGGACGTTATTTGTATTTGAATAGAATCGCTGCCGTTCCTTTTGGTGTAGAGCCTGAGCAACTGATGGGCAAGACCGTGCATGACTTATTCCCGCCCTCACAAGCCAACAATATAATGGCTGATATAAATCGGGTTATAACCCTCGAAAAAGGCTTAGTCCTTGAACCTGAAGTGACTCTTGCCGGGAAATCAGTTTGGTTTCGTACTAGCCTGCAACCGATACGGGATAGCACGGGAAAGCCTTATGCGGCGCTGATTTACGCCAGCGAAATTACCGATAAGAAAATGGCAGAACGAGAAATCCTTATGCAGAATGAGTTATTGCGCCAGTCAAGAAATCTCATCGCAATGAGTAATCTGGAAGGACAAATTACCTTTATGAACCGGGGTGGCGCAATTATGCTCGGTTACGACCAACCGGAAATGTTTATAGGTAAGCAAATCGCCGATTTTCACTTGCCGGAAGATGCAGAACGCGCCCTTAATGAATATTTGCCGTATGCCTTAAAAAACGGACAATGGAGTGGAGAAAACCGTCTTAAAACCCCGGATGGTCGGCTAATTGATGTGGAACAGACCATCTTCCCTATTCTCAATGACAGCGGGAATATTCTACAAGCGGCTACCATTATGGTGGACATCACCCAGCGCAAGCATGGAGAAGAAGCTTTGCGCCAAAGCGAAACCCGTTTTAAGGCGCTGGTGGAAAACTCTCCAGACTTTATCGTCAGACATAATATAGAATTTGAGTTGCTCTATGCTAATCCGGCAGCAGCTCAATTATATGGTGAGTCGGCAGAGTCTTTAATTGGAAAAACTCCAGAGAAGCTTGCAATAGACCAAAATGTTTTGCAACCTTGGCAGGAATTTGCCCTAAAAGTAATCGAAACCGGGCAAGAGCAGGTGCTAGATTATGAAATCACTTTATTTGGGCAAGTGTTTTATCTCCAAACCCGCATAGTCCCAGAATTTAACACCAAAAAGCAGTTAGTATCCTTACTTTCTATTACTCGCGATTTAACCTCGCTCAAACAAGCGCAAAATGAGGTAATCAGGAGCAAAGAACAACTTTTCCATTCTCAGAAAATGGAGATGGTGGGCAGGTTGGCAGGGGGCGTGGCACACGATTTTAATAATCTGCTGACCGTAATCCAAGCTTACGCCGAAATAATAGCTAACGGTTTGCATTCACAAGACCCGCTGCTTGAAAATGCGCAGGAAATCAAGAAGGCAGGGGAAAAAGCTGCCGCTTTAACCAAGCAACTGCTGGCTTTCAGCCGTCGTCAGAGGCTTCAACCAAAGGTGCTAAACCTCAATAATACGATTCTGGATATTGAGAAAATGTTGAAGCGTTTGATTGGGGATAATGTTGAGATAATGTGTGAACTTGACCGCAACCTAGGTATGGTGATGGCTGACCCGGTTCAGGTAGAGCTAATTATAATAAACCTAGCGGTTAATGCTAGGGATGCAATGCGCGGAGTCGGTAGCTTTAAGCTGAAAACTTCCAATGTGCAGTTAGATGAGGGACACACCGGCTACTTCCAGACTATAAAACCAGGACAATATGTTTTGCTAGAAGCAAGCGATACAGGCTGCGGAATGGATAATGAAACGCTAAGCCATATCTTTGAGCCTTTCTTTACTACTAAAGAACCTGGAAAGGGCACTGGTCTGGGGCTTGCCACTGTGTACGGGATAATCCAGCAAAGCCAAAGTTATATTTCTGTTTACAGTGAACCGGGATTGGGTTCTGTTTTCAAAATCTACTTACCAAAACTGGAAGGGATTTCAACTCCTGAAGTGGTTGAGCAACCAGTCGTAAACCTGCCCACGAGCGGTTCCGAAACGATACTCTTAGTGGAAGATGAAAACCTCATCCGAAAATTAGCTAGAGCGCTACTGAGAAAAAACGGCTACACGGTTCTGGAAGCAGAAAACGGTCATGAAGCTCTAGAAATGTATCGGAATTACGGAGGTAAAATCGACCTGCTGATAAGTGATATGGTGATGCCCCGAATGGGTGGGAAAGAACTTTCTGTAGAACTGGCAAAACATTTCCCCGACCTGAAAATACTTTTAATGTCAGGTTATTCGGAAGACATGTTTTACGATGATAGCATTCTCCTATCAACGGATTTTATCCAGAAACCTTTTTCGTCTATAGAGCTTGTTAGGAAAGTGCGCTTGCTACTGGATAGGGTATAGAATCTATGGTGTTATCTGACCACCAAAGCCATTATCTGGTCGGACAGAAGAAGCTACTAGGGCTTCGTGGTGTATCCCGATTACCGAAGGCTGAAGCGGCGCAACACCGTAAATGAGGGTGTACATTAGTGTGTGTAAATGGAAAAAGCTGCTGCTACAATAAAGCAATTAAAACCAGCTAATAAGGAGAAAACCATTTATGCCAGACAGCAACCAGAACTCGAATTCAAAAAAGAAGCAGATCCAGGAGATTATTCAGGCATCCTTACCACCCATGGAGTTAATCCAACAACAGTTGGGCAGTGCCAAAAGTATGGACGATTTCTTCGGCAAAGAAGGCATCCTTTGCAGGGTTTTCGGCCATACCCTCGAAAAATTGTTGGAAGCTGAAATCACCGACCACCTCGGCTACGACAAATACGAAGCGGCGGGTCGAAACAGTGGCAACTCGCGCAACGGCAAAATCAACCGCTCCAGCGTCGGTGAAACCGAAATAGCCGTGCCCAGAGACCGTAACGGGGAGATTGGAATGCCCCCTATATGACCAGACCACATTCTAGCTGCTTTTGAGCCGAGAGTGTATCCTAACGTGTGTAAAAGGAAAAAGCTGATGGTAAGATAGCCGAAAATAAAAACAGCTATTAAGGAGAAAACCAGTGGCGGCTAACAACAAACTAGCAAATCCAGCAATTTGCCATCAGTAGAAGTGGTCCAGCAAGAACTGGACAAGGCTAGCTCCATCGAAGATTTCTTTGGTCGGGAAGGGATCTTCGCCAAACTGTTCGCTCGCACCCTGGAGCAAATGCTGGAGGCGGAACTGACCGACCATCTGGGTTATGAGAAATATGAGGCTAAAGGTCGTAATAGTGGTAATAGCCGAAACGGCAAAGTTACTCGCCAGCTAAATTCCTCAGCCGGTAGCACCACCATCCAGGTGCCAAGGGATCGCAATGACGAGTTCGAACCCACCCTACTCAAAAAGTACGGTCATAACACCAACGAACTGGAAGAAAAGATCCTGGGTCTGTATGGCAAAGGGCTCTCTACCCGAGACTTGCAGGAGACTTTACAGGATCTGTATGGGGTGGAAATCTCGCCCGCTACCATCAGCGCCATGATCTGGCCGATGGTAGAAGCCTGGCAGAACCGGCCACTGGCAGCTATTTACCCGATCATCTATCTGGACACCATCTTTGTGAAAATGCGCCGGGAAGGCAAAGTCGAGAATATGGCAGTTTACAATGTGTTGGGGGTCGATCTGGAAGGGCGGCGCGATATTCTGGGTCATTGGGGAAGGAGCTAAATTCTGGCTGGGAGTGATCAGTGCTCTGAAAGGGCGTGGGGTCGAGGATATTTTTATCGCTTGCGTGGACGGGCTAAGCGGTTTCAGTGAGGCGATCCAGGCGGTCTTTCCCTACGCCCAGGTTCAGCGCTGCATTATTCATCAAATCCGCACCAGCCTGCTCTATGTGGTCTGGAAGGATCAGAAAGCCTTTATGGCTGACTTGACAAGGCGGCTACTCGGGAAGAAGCCGAACTCAACCTGCTAAATCTGACCGATAAATGGGTGGGAAGTATGCCATTGCGGTAAAGAGCTGGGAGAACAATTGGGCGGAGCTGTCCACCTATCCACCTGATATCCGGCGGCTGATCTACACCACGAATTCCGTCGAGGGCTACCATCGCCAATTGCGTAAAGTGATCAAAACCAAGGGGGCTTTTCCCTCCGCGGAGTCAGTAAGGAAGTTATTTTACCTGGCAAATTGTGATATTACCAGCGATTGGACCATGCCGATACCTAATTGGGCATGTATTTTGAACCAGCTTTCGATCTGTTTTAAGCAAAGAGTAACTATTTGAATTCAGCAATCAATTCCATTTACACAAAACTATTGACATACCCGGAACGGATTTATAATGAAGGTCGCTTACATTCGTCTTTGGGCTACTTATCGCCGATAGATTTTGAACATAATTGGTTGGCTCAAAAGCGGCTAGAATGTAGTCTGGTCTTATAGGGCGCATTCCAAACACCCCGAAATGGTGTACTGCTACAAGAGACCTAGCACAACGAAAGGAACGTTTGTTTTATGAAGAGGTTTCGCTTATCTCTACTAGCTTTAGTGTTATTGGTTTCAACCTTACTGGTAGCGTGTGACGATACTACTGCTACCACCATCGCCCCTACTGCTACCGCTCGCCCAACCGTAGCTAAAACCGCACGGGCTACTGCCTCATCAACCGTTACTGCTCGCCCAACCGTAGCTAAAACCGCCACTGTAGCAGTATCTGGTACACCGGCGGCTAGTAATCTGCCCGCTCTGAAGCTCCGCTACTCTACGCCTTCCCTTCCCGGTCACTCTGCCGGGGTCAGTTCGGTAGCGTACAGCCCGGATGGGAAGACGCTCGCCAGTGGGAGTTGGGATAAAACTATTAAGCTGTGGGAAGTTGATTCTGGTAATGAGCTTAGCACTTTTTCTGGGCATTCTGCCGCTGTTACTTCGGTAGCTTTCAGCCCGGACGGGAAGACCCTTGTCAGTGGGAGTAATGATAAAACTATCAAGCTGTGGGAAGTTGATTCTGGTAATGAGCTTAACACTCTCAAGGGGCATTCTGACGTTGTTGCGGCGGTAGCGTTCAGCTCGGACGGGAAGACAATTGCCAGCGGGAGTAATGATAGAACTATCAAGCTGTGGGACGTGGCTTCGGGCAAGGAACTTAACACCCTCAATGGGCATGCTGGCTATGTCGTAGCGCTAGCGTTCAGCCCGGACGGGAAGACCCTTGTCTCCGGGAGTTATGATAATAACCTCAAGCTGTGGGATGTGGCTTCCGGTAAAATGCTCAACACCCTTAAGGGGCATGCTGCTAGGGTTATTTCGGTAGCGTACAGCCCAGATGGAAAGACAATTGCCAGCGGCAGTTATGATAAAAATATCAGGCTGTGGGAGGCGGCTTCTGGCAAGGAAATACGCACCCTCAAGGGGCATACTGACTATGTTACAGCAATAGCCTTCAGCCCGGACGGGAAGATGCTGGCTAGCGCTAGTCGGGACACTAGCGTGAAGCTGTGGGAAGTGGCTTCCGGCAAGGAGATTGATACTCTGACAGGGCATACTGACATGGTCTTTTCGGTAGCGTTCAGCCCGGATGGCAAGACCCTTGCCAGCGGGAGTTGGGATAAAGATATCAAGCTGTGGGATGCGAATTCTAGTGAAGAGATAGGTACACTCTCTGGACATTCCATTGGAGTTACAGCGGTAGCATACAGCCCGGATGGCAAGACCCTTGCCAGCGGGAGTTGGGATGCTAGTATCGAGCTGTGGGAGGCGGCTTCTGGCAAGGAAATACGCACTTTGACGGGGCATGCTGACTATATTACAGCAATAGCCTTCAGCCCAGACGGGAAAACTATTGCCAGCGGGAGTTGGGATAAAAATATCAAACTGTGGGATGCCGCTTCTGGCAAGGAAATACGCACCCTGGCGGGTCATTCTGACTATGTTACAGCGGTAGCGTTTAGTCCGGATGGGAAAACTATTGCCAGCGGGAGTTGGGATAAAACTATCAAGCTGTGGGATGCCGCTTCTGGCAATCTGCTCAACACTCTCTCTAGCCATTCTGCCTATGTTACAGCGGTAGCGTATAGCCCGGACGGCAAGACCCTTGCTAGCGCTAGTTGGGATGCTACTATCAAGTTGTGGGAGGCGGCTTCGGGCAAGGAGCTTAACACTCTCAGGGGTCATGCTGACTATGTCAATGCGGTAGCCTTCAGCCCGGATGGCAAGACCCTTGCCAGCGGGAGTAAAGACAAAAGCGTGAAGCTGTGGGAGGTGGCTTCTGGCAAGGAACTTGGCACTCTCATGGGGCATTCTAGCTATGTTACAGCGGTAGCGTTCAGCCCAAATGGAAAGACGATTGCCAGCATAAGCGCTGATAGCAGTGTCAAGCTATGGAGTATGGCTTCGGGCAAGGAGCTTAGCAACACTGTCGCTGACCTAGTTTCTGCGCTTACTCTCTCGCCGGATGGTAAGCTTTTGGTGACAGGTCATGAGGATGGTTCTATCAAGCTATGGGAAATTTTGGGGCTTTAAGCTGCCATACCGGGAGACAGAAGTTTCCTCTCACAAAATCCCTTGTGGGAGGTTACTCTTATAGAAAGCTAGCTATATCTTACCTTCAGGAAGAGCTAGGGAAAAGACGAAGGGGCGAATAAGATGTTCAATAAATTTGAGTTCATGATTAAAATTGAAGGACACCTCGTTGACGCTGACCCTATTGCCGGAAAGAAGGTAAAATAATGCTAACTTCCCAGACAAATTTAGAATATCGGTTTTTAGGCTGCTTGCTAGGTGGCGCAGTAGGTGACGCTCTTGGCTTTACCACCGAAAATTTAAGCCCTCAACGAATAAAAACAAAATATGGCCGCCTGACCGAATATAAGGTAAGACCTGGCCGAGGCTACTTCACCGACGATACCCAGTTAACGATTGCCCTTGCTGAAACCCTGCTCGAAGGTCAGGGTTTCCAGTCCAGGATTTTCAAGCGGAAATTAGCCCGCTGGTGGTTGGTGCCACCCCGCTTGAGTGGACGTAGCATCAAAAATGCTTCTTTTAAATGCTTACTGGGTTTGAAAAATACCGGTAGCAACCGACCGGGCAGCGGAAGCGCGATGCGCTCGGCCCCTCTCGCCCTATACTACTATAATCAGGAGTCTACCCTTTTTGATATGACGGTTGAATGCAGCCGCATCACTCACACTCACCCCGCCGCTATCGCTGGCGCGCTGGTAAGTACCTTCTCCATTGCCTACTGTCTCACCCATAGCCAATTAAACAGGCAAGAATATCTTCATAAAATCGCCGGAGTGGCAGAGCAATTCGATAAAACTATGAGCAAGAATCTGCTGGCTCTAGAAGAAATGCTGGGTCAGCCCGAAGAAGAAGCGCTAAAAGAGTTACTAAAGAATAGCCGAGCCACCGGTAGCCCGGTTGGTGATGTAATGATGACGGCTGTCTACGCCTTTCTAAAACACCCGACAGATTTCGAACAAAGTGTGCTATTGTGCGTAAATGCGGGGTGGGATACCGACACAATGGCGGCGATTAACGGCAATATATCAGGGGCCTTTAACGGAGTTAAAAGCATACCTGAAAGCTGGGTAAAAGGATTGGAAAACGGCTATAAGGGTCGGGATTACCTACTGGAGTTGGGTAAAAGCCTTCATTCGCACACCTCTCAGGTAAAAAAACCAAATCTTTTATTTGCTACCGTACACAATTAGAAATCCTCTAAAAGAAAAGGGATAAAGGCGACTGGTAAGGGTAAATGTTCATTCAAAAAATGCTCAAGCAGGTTCAAACCTAAATTGAACAGGCTCAAATCCAGTCGTTCGGTGCGATGAATGACCCGGTTCCAGCCTTCAGCTAAAGCTATCGTACCCAGATGTACAATCCAAAGATAAGCCAGACAAGCCGCTAACAATAACCTTTCTAGCCGTTTAGGGTCATCCAAATGGCTCTTGTCCAGCCGAAACCCTCGGCTCTTGCTATCGGAAAAGAAGGTTTCAATCCTAAACCTCTTTTTGTAGTACCGGATTGCTTCCTGGGCTAGAGCCAAATTACTCACCAGATAAAGTGGCTCACGGTAAGGCTTTTGCCAGACCGCTATGACCAGTACTGGTCCGTACTCGTGTTTGCTGAATGCTACGCCGCTCTGACTCACTACCTGACCAGGCTGAACCCCTAACTTACTGATGGCATAATGAGCTTGTTCATCCAACCAGACCTGGCTATTTTTAGCAGTACGACAGACATACTGCCAACCGTAATAATCTAACCGTCTTAACAAACGACAGCCATCGAATTCACCATCACCCAAAAAGACTACTTGGCTACCAGACGGAACCAACGAGTGAACTTGCTTTAACAATCTGATGTGCAAAGCTTGAGCTAAATGTCCCTTTTTAGCCTTAACCACCAACCAACCCAAAGGTAAAGCCCGCCCCTGATATACTACACTGATTACTAAGCCCATTCCACCAGCACCAACCTGACTGCCATCTATCACCAGTACCAGTGGACAATGACACAGGCTACTCAGCAATTGTTTGGCGAAAGGAGCATACACCACTTTTTGGTTAAAGTTATCATTTTTGAGCAATCGGCGCATTCGGATGATGCGGCTTTCCCGTTTAGTTTTATCTGGCACTTTGGCGGCGATATTAGGCAACGCACTATGCCGACTACCTACAATCCCACTGATCACCATCGCTAGAATTGTTAAATATTGTAATTCGCGCCCCTGCGCTTGTGGGTGGAGTTGCAACAATTGCTGTTTTATGGCACGATGTCGGCGAAGGTTGTCACTCATTTTGGTATCCTTTTGCTTTCTACTTTGGTCGGTAAGAAAACTACAGTTTACCACTCTGCCTCAACCTTCTCCTCCTTTTCCTCTCCTTTATATCTGTACGGTAGCAAAGTCAGATTTAGAAATAATCCCTACCAATCAAAAAAGCGTGAACCTATAGTAGCAAAGGAGGCATTCTGATGGATGGGTTAAGACCCATTTGAGACGGTAAATGCAGAACTTAAGGCTGCCCTAATGGCGGAACCTGGGCGAACAGCCAAATCGTTGTTTGTTGAGTTGCAAGAGCGTTACCCTGGTCAATACCGCGATGTGTTGCAAAGAACTTTACGGCGGGCGGGTACACGAATGGCGGGTGAGTATGCTAGTCGAGTTTGATGATGGCTGGATAGAAGATGAAGTAATCTCGGTAAAAACATTACCGAAACCATTGCGGGGGAAATTTACCGAAGCAGTGCCAGAAGAAGCCAGCTTACCGGACAAGTAGATTGACACCTGGGTGGGTATGATCTTAAATGATGCAACAAGGGCAAATCGGGTTACATTTTTAGATGATGCAATACGCCCTTCTTTCTTATTATCCGTCAACAACATTCTTGACTGCCTCAAAATTCCTAGAGGGTAGCTTATCTCCTCATCTCCGTTTTTGCCCCTTCTGTTTAGAGCAATATAATTATTATAAACTTGTTTGGCGTTACAACCAGAATATCGGTTGCGCTGAGCATCACTGTCAGCTATTAGAGGGTTGTGGTCATTGTAATCGTGAAATTCCTCTGTTGACCAACCCCCTCACCCTTGGCAAATGTCCCTACTGTAAAAAGGAATTGAAAAGTAGTGTCGTCAAGAAATTGGCTGAAAGCGAAAACATAATTAAGCTGGAGACAATAAATAATGATCTTGAATTTCTGCTCTCACCTCATTCAAATGAAGAAGAAGGGGAGAAGGTAATAATTGAACTAGGAGAAGAACTCAGAAGGAGAAGGGTAGCGAGGGGTGAGACAATAAAGGAAGTTGCAGATAAGTTAGCGCTGAAGAGTTCTGAAATATTCTTTGTGGAAGAAGGAAGAATAAAGAATGGAACCGCGCCGTTTAGAGCGTACGTGGAGTATACATATTATAATGGAATAAGTATCAAAGAGATGTATTTATTGGTAGAAAAAAGAGAAGAGAATATCTAGCGACAAGCTAAATGAATTGATTTAAATTCAGTCAGCTTGAAAGTCTCCAAAAAGAGGCGTTTTTATTTTCCGCTATAGCGATGGAAAATTAAGAAAGCACTTATACTTTTTCCGCGATAGCGATGGAACTGACAACAGTAAAGAAGCCAATCCCACTGGATATTGCTAGAAGAAATCGGGCTTTTCCAATTGCTCAATAACCCAGCGACACCACTCGGCATATTCGCGTTCATGACCAATACCTCGCGCTAGGCTTAGATACTTGCCAAACAAAGAGCTATGCTTACTGCGTTGCTCCCTTTGCAGATTTTCTTCTCCCCAAATATATAATTGCTCATAGTGAGCTAGTTGCTGACGATGGCGAAGCTCTTCTTGTTTGAACAGTTCAATTGCTTTCTCAGGTTCGGCTAACCAAATACAATACGCTTTTAATATCAGTTCATCCCGCACCGGGGCTGATTCAGCCGGAGTAGTTACCCAATTTCGCAAAATTTCTAAGCCTGCTGGCGTAATATGATAGAGCTTTTTATGCGGACGGTCTTGCTGCTCAATTACCTCAAAAGCTACCAGACCTTCGCTTTCCAAGCGGGCGAGTTCAGGATATATCTGGCTATGCTTAGCGCTCCAGAAATATCCAACCTGTTGTTTCATTAGCTGAGCCAAATCATAGCCCGTTCGAGATTCATCCGCCAGCATACCCAACAAAGCATAACCTAAATTTGTCATTTTCTATCCTTATGTAATAATTTACATATAAAAGCATTGACATATTAAATGATATGTAATAATATACATATGTAAAATGATATATATAATTCTATGTCTTGTCAAGAACAAAAGGAGTTAAAATCATGGCAGAAAAAATATTGGTTATTGGAGCAACAGGGCTGTTGGGCGAACCGGTGGCACGCAAATTAAAAGCGGATGGTTATACAGTTCGTATTTTAAGCCGCTCTGTGGAAAAAGCCAAAGCGAAATACGGCGCTAATTTCGAAATTGCCGTTGGTGATGTTGAAGATACCCGCACACTCGAAGCGGCTTTGCGTAATTGTGATGGGGTTCATATCAATTTGGACGGTGGGCAAGACCCTGATTTGGAAAGGCGCGGCGTTATCAATATCGTCGAGGCAGCAAAAAAAGTTGGTGTAAAGCGACTAACATATTTGTCCGGCGCAAGTGTTTGCGAGGAAAATCGTTGGTTTGCCGGTACAAATGCAAAGTATCAGGCTGAAGCGGCTATAACCTCATCAGGTTTAGCTTATACCATCTTTAAAGCCACTTTCTTTATAGAATCACTTCCCCGCTTTGTTCAGGGAAAGCGAGCCAGTGTAATCGGTAAGCAACCCTCTAGCTGGCATTGGGTGAGCGCAGTTGATTATGCCGAGATGGTTTCCAAAGCATATAGAAGTTCTGAAGTTGCTGGAAAAGCTATTTATGTGCTAGGTCCAGAAGCTTACACTTTGGAAAATGCCCTGAAAATCTATTGTGGAACGTTTAGCCCGAATACAGCTGTTTCGAATCTTCCGATGGGAATGGCACGACTCATTGCCCTAATGAGCGGTAACAAGGAACTAAAACAGGTGCTTCCATTTTTCAACTATACTGGGAAGGTGCGCGAAAACGGCGATAGTAACGCGGCAAAAGCTCTTCTTGGCAGACCCTTCATTACCCTAGAAGAATGGTGCAAAGCCCGCTCCGGTGAACTTGCCGCCAGTATAAAAGCATAAAGCAATCGCCAAAACTTGATGGTGTGCGCCCTGTTTTTTACGCTCATTGATTTGTGCATAAATACGGGTGGTGGGCATGGTTGGTATGTCCTAGCAAGTCCTGTGTAGGGGCTAAATCGCCCGTAACTGTCATTTATGAGGTTATATGGAGATTTCTAGCTTCACAAACGTATCCCTTCAAATACAGGATGAATAGGATAAGAACCATTTTAATTCCACCCTGTATTTGAATAAAAATTGAAACCGACTTATTAATTGGCGGTTTCCCTACGTAGCAAAAACCGCTGAATTTTCCCGCTAGGTGTTTTTGGAAGCGCATCTGTGAAAATAATTTGGCGAGGGAAAGCATGCTTACCGACGTTTTTCCGTACAACCTGCTGCAATTCTTCTACTAGTTTTTCACTTCCCTCACTTCCGGTTTTTAGAGTCACATAGGCTTTAATGATTTCGCCGCGCTGCTGATCGGGCACACCGATAACCGCCGCTTCTGCTACAGCCGGATGTTCCAGCAAGGCGCTTTCTATTTCAAACGGTCCTACCCGATAGCCGCTAGTATTGATCAGGTCATCCGACCGTCCTTCAAACCAAAAATAGCCATCCTCATCTCGGCGCGCCATATCTCCGGTTAAATGCCAATCCCCTGCGTATAGCGCTTCGGTTTTTTCAGGCTCTTTCAGGTAACCCTTAAAGACATAACCCAAACAGGTTTTATTTAGAGCAATTTGCCCAACAGACCCGGTAGGCACAATATTGCCCTTCTCATCAACCAATTCAACCTCAAAACCGGGCATTGGGCGACCCATCGAACCCGGACGAATTGGGTCACTGAAAGCATGGTAATTATTTACAATCATCAGCAATTCGCTTTGCCCGTAATGGTCATAAATCGGTACATTTAACTCACGTTGGAACCAATCAATTACTTCAGGGTTGAGTGGTTCACCCGCGCTGCTGGCAACTCTTACGCTTGGCTTATACTTACGAGCAATATCCGCGCCTGCCGCTGCCAACGCCCGGTAAGCGGTCGGGGCGTAGGCGATATTTGTAACCCCATAGCGCTCTGCCACTTGCCAGAATAGTTCAGCGCTAAAGGTCGGTTCAATCATTGTAGCAGCGTTTCCGATCAACAATGGTCCAAGCAAGCAGATAATCAAGCCATAAGCCCAACCGGGATCCGCACCACCCCAGAAAACATCATCTTCACGCACACCCATTGCATAAAGCACATAGGGCAGGATAGACAGACCAATTTTATGTGAAATCATTGCGCCTTTTGCTTGTCCGGTTGAGCCACTGGTATATTGGATTTCTGCCAGATCATCCAGTTTCGTTTCTACTATGGCAAATTCAGTGGAAGCTCCATTAACTGTTGCCCAGAAGTTAGTTATACCCACACCCGAATATGCCTCTTCATCCCCGATTACCAGAATATTCTTTAACAGCGGTAACCCTTCCGCTTCATTTAGCCCCTCCTGTATTTTGGGAAAATTTGTGACATCGGTAATTACAGCGCTTGCCTCGCTATGGCGAAGGCGGTAGGCTACGGCAGGTCCCGCAAAAGCGGTAAATAGCGGTACATAAACGGCACCCATTTTCCAAATTCCAATTACAGTCGGCAAAATAGCCGGTGTTTTTGGCAACAAACCCGCTACCCTATCCCCTTTTTTGACACCAAGCGCAGTCAGCGTATTAGCTACTCGATTGGAGAGATCGCGTAACTGGCGATAGGTGTAATTTCCATGCGTGCCATCCTTTAACTCGAAACGCAAAGCTGTCGAATCGGCTTTTGCCGGGTCTTCTGCCCAACGATCACAAACTTCGTAGCCAAGGTTATAACGTTCACGCGGATTCCAACCACAACGCGCCATTAGTAAATCCCATGTGAAATTATCGACAAAATCATGATACAGGGGGCGAGTATCTGCCATCTTCTTCCTCCAGAATATATTTTTCGGGTGGTATAAAATTACTTGTCAGGATTATACGTACAGCCAATAATCCGGTCAAACTAATCTGGTAACTTCAAATTTCTTAAAATATATAGTAGCCTAAAATTTTTCTGGTATTATTGTAGTAGCAGTATCATTTTATGCTCAGTCAGCAGTAGATATGATTTAACCGGGAGGTTAACATGTCCCAAGAAAATCCCATCCAAACTACAACAAAAGCTGTGAAGTCCTTTAATCCGGACAAAACTGTAAAGGAATTGGTAGAACAAATCCGGGAACTAGCCGGAGAACGGAACGCCGGTACTTTTAAAGCGCTAGGCGAAAATGCCAAGAGACGATTTGGTACAAAGGAAGGAAGCGATCTTAAAACCCCTCTGAGCTTGCTCAAACTTAAAGTGGTGGACTTGGCAACTATTGCTGGCGTAGTGATATATCTCGATAGTGCGGGAGTAGGCAACAAGACCCTGAACATACTGTTAGCCGAACAAGGTTTGGGGAGAATTGATGGGCAACTTAACTTCACCCGCTATGCCTCTCAAGTAAGCATTCAAAATCGCGAGAAAAAACTAACTACCGTAAAATCCACCGCAAGGGAAGTACCGACAGTAGCGAAACCGGCTGAACCAAAAATACAAAAGCCAGTCGCCAAATCGGTTGAACCGAGAATGCAAAAACCTCCCACTAAGTCGGTTGAACCGAGAATACAAAAGCCTCCCACTAAGTCGGTTGATGCGGAAAAGCCAAAAACCCCCGCAAAGCATTCTGCTGGTGGTATTTTATCAAAGGCTGTAAAGCGTTTTTCCTCGGCAGAGACTAAGGATGAAAAAGCCCCTGCTGAGGCTAAAACTAAGTGATTTAAATAATTGAACAAATCCGGGTGTAGTTATGCCCGGATTTATCTTTAGCTGCTCCGCCTGTAATTGTGCGCTAGGTCAATTACGTATTTTAAGTTATCCCATGAGACATCGGAAGGCACTGTGCAATCGGCTGCCAGAATAAAGCGTTCCGGCGCTTCCTCAATAACCTTTTCAACATTCTGGCGGATTTGGTCGGGTGTACCGTTGGTAATAATCCCCTTGCGCTCCAAACCACCCATATAGGGTCGTTTGAAAAATTGTGCGGCTTCTTTAGGAGTCAATTCTTTATTTCCTACATTTAGTGGCGCGTTTACCACCGTACCGGGATAATCCACGAACTTCCCAAAATCATCATAATCGAGGTGGTAATCACAAACATGCAGAATATTGAACAGGCATTCCCGGTTTGCTTCTTCCATTAAAACCAAATCATAGGGTTTGATATATTTATCGAAAACGGTTGGGTCGTTAAAGCGTCCGATTTCACCGCCCTGAGTTGAGGTATAGAAGCCGTCCACTCCTAACTTAATACACTCGCGCACGAACAGCAAAAGGCTTTCGGTAATTGTTTCCAGAGCTTTCTTGATTAATTCAGGCTCGTTATTTAAAGCCTTACTGACAATAGCATCGCTGGTAGAATGCACTGCACACATAAAGGGGGAGTAGAGGGTAACTACTACCACTGCCTCATGTTTAATAGTTTTAACCAACCCCTCTATTGCTTCCAATTGTCCCTCATAAAACTCTCGACCATAGTAAGGCATTTTAAGCCAATCGGCAGGAGACTGGATTTCTGGAAGCGTAGGATATTTACCCTCATATTGTATTTTTAGCAAGTCCATACCCGTATAGCGGAAATACTCTAGATGCTTTTCAACTGCTGCACGTCCAGCGTGAAATTCATCCGGAAAGTGCAGAAAAAATGCAGCGGGGATGTAGGAGAACGGTTTGCTACTATCGACCACACTCAAAATTGCATCGCGTTTGTTCATGTTAATCCCTTTCTGAAAATTTGGCTCAGGTAAATTCTAGCGCATACTAATGCTAGAAGTAACCCGAAATTTAAGATTATGCTACTCTCATTATCGATTGATAAACTGTGGTGCGTACCCGTTGCTAGAGTCTTCTTTACACTAAAACTTTCAATGTTGTTCCACTCTTGAAGAAATTATTTATTTGATCAAAACCATTGCAAAATCTCGAAGCGCTTTCAAATCTCTGAATCCTCGAATCAGCTAATATCTTACAGTCAATGGCTTGTTAGGGTAAAGTTTATATACAGCTTACCATAAATAATAACAAACTTGCCAAACTACCCTCATTCCCGACAAAACCTAACCCACACCAACAGATGAAGCCTTTTCGATGCTCAAGCGTACCGTGTAGTGGTGTTTGTCCCCACCACCCAAGAACTCAGCCTGTTTCAAGCCTTCTACCGTTCCATAATAGCGTGTACCAAGCCGCACTAAATCGTTCCAGCCCTGGTCAAAATCCTCGATAATTGTTACAGTACCCTTGACTGACACAAAGCGACCACCGTTAGGAATACTCGCCGCGCAGCGTGGGTCTCGCAACAGGTTTCTAATTTTAAGGCTATCTGCTTCTAGGCTAAAAAGTAATTCATCGCCCTCTAGTTCAAACCAAACAGTGCTGAGTTGGGGAGTGCCATCTTTATTGATAGTTGCCAGCACGCAATAATGCGGGTAAGCAAGGTAAACCCGATGACTATCCGATAGTATCGTCATTGTTTATCTACCTTTATGATTATTTTCCTGTATAGCGGAGATGAAATACTAATTTGGCTATAAATTTATGCTTGCGGAGATAATTTGTCAACGTTGTGGGATAGACGTAAATAAAAAGAGGGTGGCTTGTTTGCTGCTAACCGAAAGGAAATCCGCACTTTTGGGACTATGCCGAAAGCACTATTTTAAACAGCTTACCGTTTATTTCCTTTTCCGTCTGAATTTCCGCGAACCATGATTTACAAGGGTTTAATTGCCAAACCTTGTATTACTAAGCACATAACGATTGGCTATATCTTTTAGACGATCGCTGGTTTCATTAACTACCTTTAGTTTGGTACTATCCAACCCTTGTACACGATCGCTGACAGCGTAGGTATATAATTGGTAATATAATGGCACGGCGGGTAAATCCTCTATCCACAAATCTTGCCACTGGTCGTAGCGTTTCTTGCGCTCGTCCTGTGCCAAAATCTGACGAGCTTCTTCTAGCAAGCGATCGGCTTTATCATTTTTCCAGTTGCTGTAATTGAATACCCCTGAGCTAGACCAAATCTGGAATACATCGGGGTCATTAGTTACCCCTTTTGTTGCCAGCATAACAGCATCATAGCGTCTTTTATCAAGATCATTAATAAATTCACGAGGGCTTGCCGAGAGCCGTACCGCCGCTACAATTCCAACATCACGCAGATTTGATACTAGTCGTTCGGCTATCACTTGTTCATCGGCACTGCCAATAAGCAAAGTAAAAGTTAGGGTTTGCCCGTCTTTTACCCTGATGTTTTCTTGATTTAGTTTCCAGCCTGCTTGATCCAACAAGTTTCGTGCGGCACTAGGGTTAAAATCGAAGGTTTTTATATCGGCTTTATAAGCCCACAAAAAGCTGAGGATAGGTGAGTTACTAACGACTGCTTGCCCTGCAAATTCTTCCTTCACCAGCGTATTTCGATCAATTGATTGAGTTATTGCTTGCCTGACCTCTTTCTGCCCGAAAAGGTCAGTCCGATTAAGGTTGAAGAAAAGGAAAGTATTGGCAGCATAGGGCGCGGTTAGTTCGCGTATATCGGTACGATTGAGTATTTTTGCTTGATCTTCGGGTGAGACCGAAGAAATACCATCTACTTGATTGGATTCAAGCGCAGTTAACGCTGCCCTTGCACTAGGATAGAAACGAAACCAAATCTTTTCCAGATAAGGTTTTTGACCGTAGTATAGAGGATTTACTTGCAAAGAAACACTATCCGGTGAAATACCGTCTTTCTGAAGGCGATAAGGTCCTGTACCGATTGGGGTCAGGTTAAAATCGGCTCGCCGTAATTCTGTTACTGGTACTGATCTTAATTGATGCTCTGGCAATAGTCCAACGCTAGTGTAATTCAGAAAAGGAGTCCAAACACTTCGGGTCAGGCGGAAGCGTACCGCGTAATCACCCAAACGGTCAACTTCTATATCTTTCCAAATATCGTGGAGCGCACGGGCGGAGGGGCTAAAAGTGGCAAAATCATCGCTTTTAAGCACATTTACAGTGAAAATTACATCTTTGGATGTGACAGGGAAACCATCTTGCCAGTAAACATCATGGCGAAGGTAAAATTCCCAAACCTTGCCACCTTCGAGGTCGTAATGAGCTTCGGCTATATCATCCTTAACTGTACCATCTGCCTCATTGCGTGTTAGACCGGTAAACACCAATGAAGAAATATCACGGCTAAGATCGTTAATCTGTAAGAGCGGGTTAATAGCAACTTCAGGAATGCCCTCTACCACCAACCCTTCAACATATGTTCCACCTTGAGCGGGTGTAGAAAAACGTGGCACTGCCAACAAGAAGTAAGCCAGCGACAATGCAATAGCAAGGAAGCCGACTCCAGCTACAAAAACCTGAAGCCGTAGTCGATTAACCAAATGCCAGTTCCTTTATTGCTTAATCAAGCTGTTTGACAGCGCAACCAATGCAAAAATAATCGAAAATAATATGGTAAATTGGAAAAGTCGCAACTCAAAGCCACGGCGTGAGCTGAAAATTTTGCTGCTATCAGCCGCTGACGAGCTAGTAATGCCACTACCCTTGCTTTGAAGCAATATCAGCACGATTATAAAAATAGCCAAGATAAGCTGAATTACGTTTAGAAATCCGCCCAAAATTATACTCCTGTGAATAAGAATCTTATGTCTGACAAAGTGCGATTATACCAACCTCTGAGTACAGATGCAAATAGGTAACTGTCCGGTAGCTGTAATGGTTTTTGGGTTGGTAATTCTTGGTTTTTATCATCACAATACCTTAAATCCAACCCATAGTCATCCATACGCTATCCTATTAACTAACGGGCAATATTCCAAATACCACTTATCGGAGTAGCAGTGGCATCCTCACGCCCCAAATTCCCCAACTGGAAATTATCTTCAATTGTGCGCAGCAAATCGTAATGAGTATAGCGTTTGTCGCTGCTACTCCCCGCTTTTACCATATCACCCGCTAGTACGGTATAAACTTGATTTGAGCTACCCGCTAGCCCTTCATCAAAAGTAACTACAAATAGCGTGCCTTGACTGACCTGTGGGTTATTCAGCATGGGAGGCAAGAAGCCTTGCAACCAAGTTGAAGTGTATTTTGGTCCCGTATCGTGCCCATCATTTTTTTGGTCCGGCACATACAGGATATAGTGGGCGAGGCTATTTGCTGTTATATCAGACTGCAAACGGCTGGCAGGTACAATGTTGGCACAGCGATTCGGATTATTCTGCACATTCAGGAAAGATACAAAAGGTTCGTGCTTACGGGCATAATCACCGGAAAGCACACCCTTATAGCAGGGTGTAGTGGGCAAACCTTCCGCATAAACTTTCCAGCTAATCCCGGCAGCATCCATTAAATCCGCCAAATTGCTTTTATCAAGGTCGGTTTGACCATCGCTGGTAACTCCAAAAGTGCTGCCACCTACTAACGCCAAATAATTTGGGTACGAAGGGTGCGTTACAGCAAAATAGTTTTTCAGCAAAGCGCCTTTACCCGCCAGTTGCCCCAAATAGGTTTGTCGTATCGCTTCGGAATAATCGGTATTTTCCAGAATAATAAGAAATACCCTCTTGAAAGCTTTAGGCGAAAACTCACTGGAAAAAACCGGAGAAGTTGCCGGAATGGGAGTTGGGGTAATGGTGCTCACGATTGGCAAAGTGGTGGGAATAAGCGTAGTTGCTGGAATAGTTGTTTGCACCTGAATTTGAGTAGGCGTAACAGCTATTGGGGTAGCGGTAGCATCTCCACAAGCTGCCAGTATCATTAGAATAGCTGCGATCAAGCACACCGATATTATTTTTTTCACAAGTATAATATTTAATCCTCACAACAAATCAGTTTCACATCGCCACTAGAAACATATTATAGCAGTATGATTGCTGGCATGTTTGTGATTCTATTCAAATAATTATGTAAAGTACATGGTAATAAAGAAAGGTCTGGCGGCACACACGTACTTCCAGACCTAAAAATGTATGAAAAGAAATTATTCTATAACGATAGCAACCGCAGTGATTGTACTGCTTTGACTCGTTACATAATTTACGCTAACTGTCACACCTGCTTTAAGCTCGTCGGTTGTTCCGGCAGCCCGTTTCAACACAGTGGTTGTAGCGCTCAGGTTAACAGTAATAGCTTGTCCGGCGAAGTCAGTACCGGTAAGCTTATTGCCAGATACAACCGCGTTCTGGACTACGATACCGGGAAAGCCTGCTCGTTGACTCCCATTACCGAACGTACCATTGGGAGTGCCGTTACCATTATTAGGGACATTATTACCGGGCGTGCCAGTGCCAACAGGACGTTGTAGTCTGCCCGCTGCGCCACCGTTACCACCTACAGCGTTGGGGTCTAATACTGTCAACTGAGTGGCATTGTAACTACCATCGCTGGCTTTATCACCCGTTACCTGAATTGTTTCGTTTGCCACAGCAAGTTTAGTCAATTCATCAAGGCTAATCTTATCGGTTTTGGTGAGGCGCACATTAGAAACATCAAATTTCTGAATTGTGCCGTCCGCCGCTTTTACAGTCAAAGTTTTGGCTGTTGCGTCATAGCTATCGACTGTGCCACTGATAGAAGGATTGAAATTGCCCTGTCTAAAACCAGCGCCCGGAGTTTGTCCGGCAGGTGAGAGGTTGTTGTTACCTGAAACAGCGGCAGTAGTTGCATTGTTGGCGGGAACCGGAGTGCTGGTAGGTGCATCGCCACAAGCTACCAGAGCAATAGTTAACAACAAAAGAAACATTAAACCTACAAAACTCTTTTTTCTAAAAACCATAGAACCTATACTCACAGACAAATCTCCTTAAGCTACTTGAAATAATAAATTTTATTTATCCAAAGACCGGTCGCCCTAGATATTTTCCAGAGATACCGGTCTTTAGAAGAGAGAAAAGAAGGTTAGGAAGTTAAGCTGAATTTCGCAATCCTAGGGTCACTTCTACAGTCCGTGACTGTGAGTTACTGCCGATGATTTCGAGCTTTACTTTATCGCCCGGTTTGTGCTGGCTGATAATCTCGCCCAAAGTCGATTCACCGATTATTTTCTGACCATCTATCGAGATGATTACATCTCCGTTGCTAATTCCTGCTTGAGCTGCCGGTGAACCACTTTGTACTTGCATCACAACCGACCCACCCTGACCCGTAGCAAGACTAAGCTTTTTAGCTTCCGCCGGGGTTAGAGGTTGGAACGAGATGCCTAGAAAGGCATGATCTACCTTGCCCGTTGCTACCAGTTGATCAATTATTAGCTTCGCCTGATTGATAGAGATGGCAAAGCCGATTCCCTCTGCCTGATAACCAGCTTCTGCCTGACCAGCTACCAGTGTATTGATACCGATTACTTTACCCTGCATATCTAGCAAAGCGCCACCACTGTTGCCGGGATTGATAGCGGCATCAGTTTGAATTAAGTCATAAAGTTGGGGACCACTGGCAGTATTACTTCGCAGGCTATTACCACCGGATGTACTTGGTTCAGTTACGCTACGGTCAAGCGCACTAACCACGCCAGCGGTAACGGTAGGACCACCCGGCAAAGCTAAGGCATTACCAATTGCCACTACACCATCGCCGACTTTAAGCTGTGAAGAGTCGCCAAGCTCAGCTACCGGTAAGCTTGCGCCACCAGCATCAATCTTGACCACGGCAAGGTCAGTTATCATATCTTTACCAACCACTGTTCCATCAAAAGAACGCCCGTCCGGTAGCGATACGAGTAGCGAATCCGCTCCGTTCACCACATGGTAATTGGTAAGAATATAGCCAGAGGCATCATAGATAACACCAGAGCCAACGCCAGTTTGTATAGGACTTGAGCTTGAGTTTCCACTGAAGGGACTAACTCGAGATGAGGTGCTAGCGTTTTGCATTGTAGTAATCTGCACTACAGCAGGGCGATTCTTTTCTGCGTTTTGTGTAACGGTTAATTGTCCTGCCGCAGTAGTGGAAAGACTTGCCGGAACTACTTTTGCCGGGATATTATTGTTTATAGTGGCTACTGACCCTGCGGGTTTAGAACTATTATTTACGTTCAAAAACATGTTTGAAGCTACCATACCAAATATCAACGCCAGCAAGAACAGTGCAGGAAACATGACAAAACGTAGCACTTTTCCGGCTTTGCGAGGCGCACGATTGTATGGTGCAGTTGGATTCTGGAAATTTTCTGGTGTAGGGTTATACCAATTAGCAGTTTGCTGCGTGTAGCCATAATAAGCCTGACTCGTATTGCCTATGCCAGTGGTTGGCTGTGGTATTTCGTTAGTATTATACTCTTCTGGATAAGGCGAGAAGCTTTCGTTTCCTTCCTGGGATGGAATTTCATTATTATAATTCATACTAATTGCCCTTCATTTTAGATTGATTAAACCTCGTTCGAGCACACTGCTCGTATTCCTTTACAGTTCTATCTTAACTAATAGATATTTCAAAAGATTTGGCATTTTGTAAAAAGGTATTATCCAATTGCAAAGAAAGTATTATTTTCATAACAATTGAGCGGAAATCCGAATGTGTGGCGGTCTAATCAGGAGGGTTTGGAACGTTTAAGTGAGGATTTATATTGATTAGCATCTATTCCGATTTCGATTTCTGCTTTTAGTAGACTATTTTCTTCTTGGGATGTCATTTCTAAAGTTTACCAAATCAGTTTGATCTCAAGATATTTTGGGCATTAAAATATATATACACTACCCACATAATATAGTTTGATGTATATAATTGTTGAAGGTAATCCTAATCATTCTGGATTTATTGAATTATTTAACTTTCGCATATTATTTCTTTGTTAATAATTTCCCTTGTAAAAAGAAATATAGCATATGGACAAAACAGTTAGGGTATTACTAGTTCAAAGTAACATTGATGACCAAGCGGCAATTGAAAATTTCATTTCACAAGAAATGCTACCTTATAACTATTGGATAGCCTCATCGGTGGTAGAGGCTCTAATTCTACTTCAAGCGCATTCCTTTGAGCTAATTATAACCGCGGATTTGTTAAAAGATGGCACTGTCTTTGATATACTTCGGCTAACCGGAGATATTCCAGCTATTTTTATCACCGAATCTGGTAATGAGGAATTAGTGCTCAAAGCTTTAAGAGAGGGCGCAGCCGATTTTTTGATAAAAGGGCTGGATAATTCTTATTTAAAACTTCTTCCCTATATTGTGGGTAAAAACCTACGGCAAAAAAGTAATGATGCCCAGTTAAAATTGCTAGAATATATTGTTGGAACATCAAACGATCTTTCCGAACAAAAAGAGGCTGAAAGCGCTTTGAAAAAAAGCGAAGAGCGACTACGACTAATTACCCGCTCTTCTAATGATGCCCTTTATGATATCGACCTCGCTAACCGACTGGTATGGACAAATGATGCTTTCAAGCTTCTATTTGGAGAAATCAGTTTTGATGCCCCTTTGATTAACCTGCTCATCCAACCTGAAGAAGCTTTACCAAACTCTCGGCATTACGAAGGGCATAGTGAAAATGAATGGTCTAGAGAAATGCTAATGCAGGATATAAAAGGTGAATCCATTTATATTCTGGGTCGGGGTTTTATTGAATGGAATGAAGCTGGGGTTATGATTCGGGTGGCAGGCGCGCTAACCAACGTTACCGATTATCGAAATGCCTTGAAAGATATAGAAGAAAATGAACGCAAGTTTAGGATTCTAACAGAAAAAGCCAATGCAATTTTGTGGGAAGCAGATTTTGTTGAGAAGCGCATTGTTTATATTGGTCCACAGGCAGTATCCATATTTGGATATACTCGTAGAGAGTGGCTTAATAACTATTTTTGGGAGAATCATTTACATCCTGAAGATAGAACCCCTACCATCAATTTAATGAACGAGATGATGTACAAAAACTCTGATTACGAGCATGAGTACCGTTTCATAGCGGCAGATGGCAGAATTGTCTGGATTTACGATACGGTACATATATTAGAAGATGAACAGGGTGGCAATCGTCATCAAATCGGCTTCATGATTGATATAACCAAGCGTAAAATTGCAGAGGAGGCGCAGATTATAACCGCTAAGCGCCTTGAAGGATTACATAATCTTGATCGCTCTATACTTGGTGAGCATTCTCCGCAAATAATAACTAAAAAAGCGTTGGCACATATAAAAGAATTTGCAAACTGCCAGAACGCAGGTGTAATCGGTTTTGACCTGAAAAGATCAGAAGCTTCTATTCTTGGTTATCAAAGCGACTGGCTGAATAATATTGTGATAGGAAGCCAAATACCGCTAAATATATTTGATATTGAGAATTTAAGCGAAGGTTCAGATTTACTTTTAGATGATATAAATTCTATCAAAGATAGAAATACTATTCTCTATCCTAAAGACGTGCGCTCAGTTCTTCAAGTGCCCTTGATCCGACAAGATGAATTGTTAGGTGTTTTATGGATTAGTTCGTCAGTTCCGTTTTCTATTTCCCCTTATGACCAACAAATAGTTCACGAAGTAGCTGATTTGCTAGCAATTGCAATTTCACAGGCAAGCTTACACGAACAAATAGTAACTTATTCACAGGAACTGGAAAATAGGGTTCTTGAGCGCACTAATGAACTTAAACGCTCAAAAGAACGGCTAGAACTCATATTTCATAATAGTAGTGATGCAATATTTCTGGAATACATTGGGAAAGGGATTGCACAGATAAATCAAGCCTTCATCACAATTTTTGGCTGTAGTGAAAGAAACTGTATCGGCAAGAATTTTATTGAGCTGGCTAGCGCTGAATCACAAGCTCAACTTCAATTAATAATGCAAGAAGTGTTGGTAAATGGAATAACACAGCAACTTGAGTTTAAAGCCACACGTATGAGTGGTGATTTTTTCGAAGCCGAACTTTCCATATCATCAATAACCGATGAATCCGGCGAAAACGGTGTAGTTGGCATTGTGCGGGACATTACTCAGCGCAAGCAGTGGGAGCAGCAAATGCTCTACCACGCCAGTTTGCAAAATAACGTTCAAGAAGCGGTGGTTGCTACGGATGCAAGCTTTAAAATTCGCAGTTGGAATAAAGCTGCTGAGCGTATATTCGGTTTAAAGGCGGAACATGCAATAAGCCGCGACTTTTTTGAAGTATTCGGTGAAAAATCCGAATTATTATTACGTCGTTACGAGATTCTGCAACAACTCGAAGATAAAGGTAATTGGAATGAAGAAATCTGTTACATGCGAGCAGATGAAATAGAAATAAACCTGTTGTCTTCAATAGAAGTGCTGGAAAATGATGAAGGTGAACATATCGGCGCAGTATGTGTAAGCCGTGATATTACTGCTCGCAAACGTTACCAAGAAACCTTGCGCAAAACTACCGACCAATTGCAAGCAATAATGGATAATTCCAGTGCAATTATCTATGTGACTGATTACGATGGCAATATGCTGCTGCTAAACCGTAGATATGAGGAACTATTTATAAAAGATCGTTCCTTTTCTGGAAAGATTAATCTTTTCGATATATATCAGACTGAAAATGCTCGCCAATATTTAGAAAATAACCGGAAAGTGATGGAATTAAGAAAACCAATTCAGTTTGAGGAAATAGTGCCGCAACCGGACGGGATTCATATCTACCTATCTATTAAGTCGCCGCTATTTGATTTGGATGGAAAAGCCTATGCCATTTGTGGTGTTTCCACTGATATTACCGAGCGTAAGTTGATGGAAGAACAACTGCGAGAAAATGAAGCAGTTCTTGCGGAAGCTCAACGTATGGCAAGCATTGGAAACTGGTCTTTGGATTGGGAGCAAAAAAAGTTTAACTGGTCAGAACAGGCGCACCGAGTGCTAGGATACGAACAGGCAATAGACATCCCTGATTTTAACGCTTTAATCAATTCATGCCATTCAGAGGATCGCCAATTACTAATAAATGCATTTGAGGATGTTGCTACCAATCAAGTGAACTTTGATGGGGAAATTCGCTTTATAAATCCGCAAGGCGATGGAATTTATCTCTACAATAGAATCAAGCCAATTATCAAGAATGGAAAAGTAACCCATTTATTTGGAACATTCCAGGATATAACCGAGCAAAAAGCGGTAGAGCAAGCGTTACGCGAAAGTGAAGAACGTTTTAAAGTATTGTTTGAATATTCGCCAGACCCTTTGATGCTTTCCACTATGGATGGCATAGTGTTGGATGTTAATAATGCTTTTACCGAACTGAGTGGTTATAGTCGTTTTGAAGCAGTGGAACAACCGATTGTGCAACTTGCCATTGTTTCTGAAGATGATATGCAGCTAATTAGAGCATTGTTCCAAAAAATGGAAGGAACTATTGCGATACCAACGCTTGAGGTTAATTTCAAGAGAAAAGATGGCGTAAAGCTGGTAGTTGAAATACGCGCTTATAAAATACATACACGTGATAATAACTATATTTTTGGTTCGCTCTATGATATTACACAGCGTAAAGAAGCTGAAGTAAGCTTACGCCAAGCACTGGAAAAGCAAAAGGAATTAACCGAATTAAAATCCCGTTTTGTATCAACCGCTTCACACGAATTTAGAACTCCTCTTGCCACCATTCAAGCTGCCAGCGATGCGCTGCAAGATTATATAGAACGAATGAATATTGAACAGGTTCATAGACGTGTGGATAAAATCCATAACGCAGTAAAGCATATGACCCAATTATTGGATGACGTTTTATCAATAAGCCGGATTCAAGAAGAACGTGTACCGTTTAACCCGGTGCTGGATGACTTGAGATTGTTCTGCTTGGATATAGTAGATGAAATAATTACGCTTGATGAAAACCGCCATAATTTTTCTTTTAACGCATATGATGAAAGCTTAGTAACTCTTTTTGACCGTAAGCTAATGCGGCAGGTAATAAATAACTTGATGACCAATGCCTGTAAGTATTCACCCGTAGGTAGTAATATTATCTTTGAATTGGCAAGGGTAAATAGTAATATAATAATTAAAGTTAAAGATTTTGGCATAGGAATACCCGAAAAGGATAAATCGTTGCTCTTTGATGCTTTCCATAGGGCAGCAAATGTCGGCTCTGTGGCAGGAACCGGATTGGGCTTAACAATTACGCTTAACGCCGTTGAGCAACACTATGGCACAATTTCTTTTGAAAGTCAGGTAGGGGAAGGCTCTACCTTCATTGTTGAATTACCAGCATTTCAGGTTTGAGCATTATTTGGAGATTTAGCGCATGACTTGCATTTTAGTAATTGATGATGAAGCTCCTCTATTAGAAGAGGTCTCAGAGAATCTGAGATTCGAAGGCTATGTGGTGCTTAGCGCTTCGGATGGGCAGCAAGGACTCGAATTAGCAATAGGCGAAGTTCCTGATCTAATTATTTGTGATGTGCTGATGCCTAAACTAGATGGATATGGAGTTTTATTAGGCGTTCGCGCTGAACCCAAACTGGTAAATGTACCATTTATATTTCTTACGGCTAGAACCGAAAAAAACGATATTCGGCGGGGGATGGCGTTGGGTGCAGATGACTATCTCACCAAACCTTTTACTCTCTCGGAATTATTGGAATCAATAAAAGCGCGGTTGGAAAAAAAGCAGATTCTGGAAAGAGATTATGAGCAAAAACTTGAGGATTTGAGTCAGTCTCTAATACAAGCTGAAGAACGCTTCAAAATAAAATCAAAATTTATATCTATGTTTTCTCATGAATTTCGAACTCCCCTAACTGTAATAATTTCTTCTATAAATTTAATACGAGATTATAGTGATAAATTAACGCTAGAAGAGCATCAAATCTATTTAAAACATGCAGAATCCGCTGCTTTGCGTTTATCACAGGCTTTAGATGATATATTGCTAATAGGGCAGCTTGAGACTTCACGCTTTAATTTTAGACCAGAATTAATAGATATTTCAAACTATGCTGAAAGTATTATAAGTGAGATGCGCCTTACAATGGGAGCAAAGCATAAAGTAGTTTTTGCAAGTAATTTTCATGGGGTGCTACTAGCAGATCTCAAATTAATCAGACAAATATTCTCTAATCTAATCTCAAATGCCATTAAATATTCCTCATTCGGTAGTAAAGTGCTAATCGAAATAGTTGCTGAAGGTGATAATTGTGTAATCAAAGTTAAAGATGAGGGTATCGGAATCCCGCCTGAAGATCAGGCTAACTTATTTGAGCCATTTCATCGTGCTAATAATGTTGGAGAGATAACCGGTACAGGCTTGGGTTTATTGATTACCAAACAGGCTGTAGAGATGCATAAGGGTGTAATAACATTTGAGAGTACCTCCGGTATCGGTACAACTTTCTATATATCGATTCCATGCAATACCACAAGTAATTAAAATATTGCTGATTTGATTACCCGCGAAATGTAGTAAAATTGTATATGAAAGCATTAATTATGAATCTGGTAAAAATTGGATTATTGCTTTGCAGCATCGAAACCGATCCATTGAGGGCTAAGTGATGAGCTATTTCGAGCAGGAAAAAAATACAAATTATACTGCTAAAGCAATATCGGAGAATTTGGATGAAACCAGATTGCTTTTGCAAGAGGCGTTAAGGGAAAAGGAGCGGTTAGAAGAGGCTTTAAAGTTACAGGCATATCAAAATAAAACTTTGATTCAGAATATGCCTTTTGAACTAGTGGCATTACTGGATAATAACCTGATTTATACTATGGTTGAAGGTAGATTTGTTACCCAAAATGAACCTTTAGCCGAGTTACATGTAGTTGGAAAGCACATTAGAGAAACTTTACCATCAGAAATTTATTCTAAAATAGAAACATATTTATCAGATATATTTATTAGAATAGAATCTATAATCGAATTTCACTATGAGAATAAATCTTATATAATGAAACTTATTCCATTATTAGATCAATCAGGTTATCAGTTAGGGACTATTGAATTCATTTTTAAGGGCACAGATCATAAAATATTTGAAGTATCAAACTCGTTACAGGAAACTGAGAAAGAGCTTACTGAACTTAGAAACAGGTTTATATCGTTGGTTTCCCATGAATTTCGCACTCCGTTAACCACTATTTTATCTTCAGCTGAATTAATGGAGTTTTATGGAGAGAAATGGGCGTGGGAGAAAGTTTTAAAACACATTGGATTTATCAAGTCAAGTGTAACAAGCATGACGACTTTGCTTAATGATATACTTATTATCGGGAAAGCAGAATCTGATAAACTAAGCTTTGATCCTTATGAATTCGATATTGCAGCTTTCGGCTTAAAACTTGTTGAAGAGGTGCAATTTGCAGATGAGACAAGCCACAAGATAAATTTCAGTCAGGAAGGTTCGGATTTTAATGTATTTGCCGATTGGAAATTGATACGCAATATACTTTGGAACCTGTTGACTAATGCTACAAAATATTCTGCACAGGACACTATCGTTGAATTCGAGTTAAAACGTGAGCCTGATAAGATTGTTTTCACTATCAAAGACCAAGGTATTGGCATCCCACAAAATGATCGTTCCCGCTTGTTTGAACCTTTTCATCGTGGCAACAATGTGGGTAATATTCCGGGTACAGGTTTAGGTCTAGCCATTGTCAAGCGCTGCATTGACCGACATTTGGGAGAAATTAATATTTCCAGTATCGAAGGGGTTGGAACAACTATTCAAGTGGTTATCCCTCTTACATAAAGTTCTAGCATACGTTAACAAGGCTTAAAGGTAACTATGGTTAAAATACTGGTAATCGAAGATGAAAAACACGTCCGAGCAAACCTCGTTGAACTCTTACTGGCAGAAGGTTATGAGGCTTTTGATGCAGAAAATGGACGGTTTGGGGTTGAAAAAGCCAAACAAGAACTGCCTGATTTGATCATTTGTGATGTGATGATGCCCGAATTGGACGGTTATGGGGTTTTAACCACCCTTAGAAATGATGCCACTACAGATACAATTCCTTTCCTTTTCCTGACAGCTCGCGCTTCTAAAGCCGATTTCAGGCAGGGAATGAGCCTTGGCGCGGAAGATTATCTAACCAAACCTTTTACTCGTATTGAAGTGCTAGACGCTATCCGAACCCAACTTTCCAAGCAACAGACTCGCAAACAAAAATATCAAGCAGAAATAAAAGAAGAAATGGATCGCCTGTTGCTTTTCGATAATCTGACAGGGTTACCCAATAGTCGCCAGATGTACAGTCGTTTCAGAGATGCTGTGGCAAACCTAATTGATCTTGACCTGCTCTCATTGCCAGTTTTAGTATTAAGTATCGAAAGGCTGAATGAAATAAACAGCAGCTTAGGTCAGGAAGCTAGTGATACCATAGTTCGAACTGTGGTGGAACGATTGAACGATTTGCTTGATCAGAATCAAACTCTTGCCCGTGTCGATAATGATAAATTTGCGGTCTTATTTAGCTCATTGCCCCAACCAAAAGACTTTATGGAGGAGTTCTCCACAATTATTGCCGAAACGGTTTTCAAACCATGCCAACTAAAGGATCAAGAAGTTTATATTAATACCAATATAGGCTTTGCATTTTATCCAGAAGATGGCGATGATTTTGATATTGTGCTGAGACGGGCGGAAGAAGCTTTGCTGGAAGCCAGAAAATTAGGCGCAAACCGAAGCCAGTTTTATAGCCCATTTATACATAATAAATCTATTGAAAGCCTTAAGCTCGAAGCTTCAATGCATCGGGCTTTGGAGAGGAACGAGTTTGAGGTTTATTTTCAGCCTCAAATAAATCTGAAAACAGGAAAAATCGTGGGTGCGGAAGCTTTGATACGCTGGTTACACCCAGAAGAGGGGATAATTTCCCCAGCTAAATTTATACCTATCGCCGAAGATACCGGCTTGATTATCCCATTGGGGGATTATATTTTTCGGGTCTCCTGTTTGAAAGCAAAAGAATGGTGCGATAAGTATTTCTCCGATTTTCGAATTGCCGTCAATATCTCAGCCCGCCAATTTTCTGACCCTCTATTGAGCCAGAAAATCAGAGATACCCTTGAAGAAAGTTCCCTCAATCCCCATAACCTTGAATTAGAATTAACTGAAAGTATTCTGGTTAAGGATTTTAGTACGGTCAGTCGGATACTTAGTGAGCTTAAAATGTTGGGTATTGAATTGGCAATTGACGATTTTGGAACCGGTTATTCCTCTCTGTCATATTTAAGGCAACTGCCTTTCGATATACTCAAAATCGATCGCTCCTTTGTAATACATTTATCTCAAGACCTTGAGGCGCAATCGATCGCTAAATCGATTATCCAATTAGGACATAACCTAGGGTTAAAGATAGTAGCTGAGGGAGTCGAAAACGAATCTGAAGCACGCTTCTTGTCGCAACAGAACTGCGATGAGATGCAAGGCTACTTGTTTAGCCGTCCAGTGCCAGCCGCAGATTTCGAAGTATTATTGCAAAGTGAAAAAACACTAGTTTTATCCGAGTAAAGTTACAAAACGCAGGGGTCGTAAAAAAACAACTTCCCGTTTTCTCCTAAAGCAGCTTCTTCAGGATGGACAGATTAGATCAACCCTTCCTGACCGAAATCATGGACATTTACATACTCTGGCTTTTGCTGCATGTTTGTCCACTTTTCTTGAAGTTACCGATCAACTCCTTTTTCTTGCTGTCCACACTGAGGAGCGGTCAACCCGCTGTTAGCGATTCCAGCAGCTTTTTTCTTTGTAAATCTAAATCTTTTTAGTGGATAAATGTGGGATAATTATTCCTGTGGAAAGTTGGTGTGACTGCGGTAAATCAACGGGTTCCGGCTTTTACTTTATTGATAAAGTCCTGCATAGTATCGTCTCCGGTTACGCTAATCGTGGGTTGCTTGTACATATTATTCAAGAGGAAGTTATAGCCGCCATCGGTGGAAACCGCCATTTCAATCCCGCTATCGGTAGTGGCTTTAATAATAGCATCGCTGTATTTGCCATAGGGGTAAGCAAAAGTGCGGGTTGGATGCCCCAACATCTCTTCGAGGTCTTGTTTGCTACCGCTTATTTCCGCGTTTAGATCGCGCACTGTCCGCAAATCTGGGTGAGTACGGGTATGCGGTGCAACCTCAAAACCATCTTGGTCAATTTGTCGCCATTGTTCCGGCAACAACTCAAGCCGTTGGGTGATTACATAAAAGGTAGCAGTCATGCCGCGCTCTTTTAAAGCGAGGTAGGCAGTCCACATATCAGCATGTCCGTCATCGAAACGTAGGTTAATCGCTTTTTCAGGCAGTTGCACTCCATATTTAAGCGCATCCATAACTTGCGCGAGCGTTACAGTATGGTAGCCATTCTCCTTGAGCCAGTCCAGATATTTACCAAAAGTTTCGGGAGTTACCGAAAGGCGATACCCAAGCAAATCTTTCTTTCGATCTACCGTTCTAACATAATGGAACATCAGCGAGGGTATTCTTACCTGACGCTGTTCAGTCAGACGTGCCAAAGGAGCAGTAGCAAAAAGCTGTGAGTCAAGCTCAGACTCTGCTCTCTTTAACCCGGAATGGGCAATTTGAATCCCTTCCGAGTCGGCGTGATATTCGAGCTTGGCATACTCAAAATATTGTACCAGCAATTTAGAATCGTCAGGTTGAGTTTCTTCGAAGGGTTCGCTCAGTGGCAGACCAAGAGATTGACGCTCTCCATTATTCCGCCAGAATGACAGGAATTCTCCCGACACACTATGGGAAGTTTCTGGGAAATACCAGCGATCAGCTGTGCTTTCAAAAGCTTGAACCGTAGCTTTATCACCGATATTATCGGCTCCAAATAAAGATACTGGGGCAACTTCTTGGGGAGTACCGCTGTAATCTGGGTAAAACTCTAGCACACTTCGCTCAAAATATTGGACGTAATGACCATCGCGCAAAAGGAGTTCAGTAATAGGATAGCCATGACGGGTAATTCCACCGGTACTGCGGTAATATCTCAATAGCGGTCCGCTTACACTATGCCCCGTTTGATTATAATATTGGAATTGACGAGGGTTTCGAACATTAACGGCTGCTGCAACTTCTGCGAGGTAGGAAAATCCGTTTTCAGGGCTTGCGGCGGTTACAGGTAATAGGGTTGCAGAGAAAAGCAATATAATAGCAAGGCTGACCCCAACTACAATATTTTTCGGCTTTCTCTTCACTTATATAATCCGTATCACTAGAATGTTTGGTATAACGTTAGTAGATAAACAATAATTTAGCGCATATTTCTGCTCAATGAAATAATGCGCACAGCGATGTTCGCAAATCGAGGGCATTATACCATATTTATTTAATTTAGCATAAGTTAAAACACCGGATATTTGTATTGCAACATTGCCGGTGCTTAGAAACGCATGCTGATTCTTAATAATCAATCAGACTCGCGTATTAGTTTATAACCAAGCCCATAACAAGTGACAATCAATTCAGGATTAGGTAGTTTGTTGCGCAGATTTGAGATGTGAACTGAGATTACTCTAGATTCTATCGCATGATCTAACCCATAAATTGCCTCAGCCAATTCATTAGAAGAATAGATTCTACCCGGATACCGTGCCAATTGTACGAGCAATTCAAATTCCATTTTGGTCAAGGTTGTTATTTGCTGGCGTAGATAAAGCACTTCCCGGTTCTGAAGATTTATAGAAAGCTTACCGATTTTTAGTATTTTTGATTCGGAGAAATGATCAACTGAAACGTGCTCTAATGATTTTTCGGTTACCCCTCTTTCATAACGACGTATAATTAACCGGATTCGTGCCATCAACTCACGGGGACTAAATGGTTTGGTAAGATAATCATCCGCCCCTGTCTCTAGCGCCAGTATTTTATCTACTTCCTCATGACGTGCCGAAATGACTATTATGGGTATTTCACTGGCATTTCGAATTCGACGACAGACCTCTAAGCCGCCAAGCCGCGGAAGAACGAGGTCGAGCAATATCATTGAGGGTTGCAACGACTCAAACATCTCAAGCCCTTGCTCACCACTATTTGCTCTTTCTACGTAATAGCCCTCCTTTTCACAATAAGGTGTAATAAAATCGGTAATATCAGCCTGATCTTCTATTATTAATATTTTCTTTAATTGCTGCGACTTTTCAATAATTTCAGGTTGAAATATTCTCTCACTCGGCTTTGCTATATCAGCCTTTACACCGAGATTAATCCATCTCAAGACCATAGCATTTTAACCCTACCAAACTATTTTACTTTTTTACAAAGTGCTTGTGCTTTTTACATTGATTTTGCAGAAATGTGTGCGCCTCAAAATCATTTTAAGGTAAAAATAATATGAAAAAACTAAGTAAATGCAAAGACAATTCAAATTTTCTGAGCAAATTTAATATTTACTAGATGGTTCTAACTCCCCTGTAGGCTCAAAAACCCCACATAAAAGTAAAAATACTCCCGATTATATTAAAAAAGTTTTTATTAAATCTTGTCGGTTACTTAGCAAATTCTGACCGAAATCTTAAAACTACAGGGTTATATTGATCTTGGCAATAGCCAAGCAGTAACGAACACTAAAGAATATACGAAAGGAGCAATTTAATGTTTTCAAGCCAAATTTCCCGTAGGCGTACTACCTTACAAATGGGGCTGGCGGTATTGTTAATGCTAGGAATGATTTTTTATTCGCTAGGTGCTTTTACAGCGCATGCTGCCAGTAATGCATCAACTGGATTGGAAGGAAGTGTCTTTACACTGAAGGGGAGCGGGTTTACACCCTTCGAGAAGGTAGACCTCTGGACTACCGACCCTTCTGGGGCTGCACTTTCTGCTAGTTATGTTCTAGCAGATCAAACTGGGAGTTTTCTAATAAAGGCACAAACTTCTGACCCTGACGGCTTAGCACAAGCTTTAGGAGGTAACTACACCCGCTTATTTACTGATTTTGACGTAAACGGGGTCGTGGTTGATACCTACCTGCAACTAATTCTCTTCAAACCATCTGTTGGTACTTGGAGTGTAACCGGACACGGCGAACTTAGCAGTGTACAGCAAGTTATGAATTTCCAAGTGCTTGGTGGCGAAAAGAGTAGCAGCACCATTATCGCTACACCTGCCACTGGCGCACTTGGTACTATCTTTACCATGAAAGGTAGTGGCTATGGCGCAGGCGAACGTGTTAGTTTGTGGACAACTGATCCCAAGAACGCAGCGTTAGATGCCAGTTACATTACGGCTGATGACAATGGCAACATCCAAGTACGTGTACAAACTACCGACCCTGAAGGCTTGGCTCAGACTTTCGGCGGCAACTATACCCGCTTGATTACCGAGTATGATACAAGTGGTAATGCAGTTGATACCTATCTACTGGTTATCCTTTACAAACCCTCAGTTGGTAACTGGAGTTTAAGCACTATGGGTAATCTGACCGGTACTTCGCAGATATTTGGTTTCGCTACTACCGCGGACTAATAACTAGGAATTGGCTACACAATGTTGTGAGCTAAACCCAAAGGCAAGAGTTGTAATCAATGCAACTCTTGCTTTTTGTTATTCTGGTTTTAACTCGCTCAATAAACGTTCACTGACTCTTTGGTAGGCAGTCTTATTCTTTACCCTACATTTAAGTAATCCCAAAGACCTAGATTCGGTTCACCCCTCTTCCCTACTTAACCCAAGCTTCAAGACTGATGTAAAACCTTACAATCTCTAATAAGATAAATATGTGAGCAGTAGTATAAAAATAATCAGAAATCAAAAGGAGAAATTTTATGTACAATTACGATCCTACACGAGTACAGTATGAAACAGCTTATCGCCAAGCTGAGCGCCGCGTCAAAGCTAAAGTCGGTTTTTACTGGCATCTCGCCTCTTACTTGGTAGTAAATGGGCTTTTAATTGGGATTTATCTCTTGACCGCCCTAGCCGCGAGTGGACTCTACTACCCTTGGTTTATCTGGCCCTTAGCCGGTTGGGGTATCGGATTAGTTTTCAATTTCTTGGCAGTATTTATCTTCGGTGATGGCACTTACAACACCAACCGAATGATCGATGAAGAAATGCGCAAAATGGGTGTAACCAATTATCCGACCTATCAAACACCTACTGATCAGAAATAAATAAACTTCTAAAATTGAAAGGTTTAAAACGATGCGTAAGGCAGGCATTTTATTAGGTATTGCCCTAGTAGTGTTGGTAAGTGTCGCGCTAATAATTGTTGCACTCGCTCCCGGCAGTTTTGGTAGCTTAATTAGCGGTCTTGGGCCTGAACAAAGGCAAGATGTTAATAAAACCTTCGAAGTAAACGGGAAAGGTCAAATAGTAATTGAAAACGATAACGGCAAGATTGATGTAAACGGCGTACCCGGTACTACTGTAGTTACAATAAACGCCGTTAAAATCGTCAATGGTACAGACGCTACAGCGATAGATCGTCTTACTTTTACCGCAGAGCAACAGGGTGATAATATTATTATTAAAGCGGGTAAGGCGCAGGGTTTTGAAAATTGGTTTATCGGCAACGCTAGAGTTGAAATCAGCGTAAGTTTGCCTCAAACGATGGCTGCCAACCTGACATCTAGTAATGGTGCCATCACTCTGCGGAATTTTAACAACAGCGAAGCTACAAATTATCTTAAAACCAGCAATGGCACAATTCGGATTGAGCAAGTTAAAGCGAAAGTTTTGGAGCTTCATTCCAGTAACGGCGCTCAAACTATCAATAATTCAACCGCTTCGTTAAAAGCTTCTACCAGTAATGGCAGAATCGAAGCCAATAACAGCAACCTGAACCTTGAACGGGTCAGTACCTCCAACGGTCAGGTTGATATAAACGGTACGTTGGTACAGACTTCAGCCGGAATGATAGAAACCAGCAACGGTTCAATCCAATTGAACTTGGACAAAACAAATGCCGTAATATTTGATGCTACTACGGGTAATGGCAATATAGATTTTCAACTGAGCGGCGTTAACTTCGAAATCAAGGATAAACGCCATGTTCTAACCACCGCCGATGGACCTACCTTACGAATTAGCGCCGGTAACGGTAGCGTAACGATAAAATAGATTTCCAGCTTTCCTCGCAAGCCCTGCCTTTTACAAGGTAGGGCTTTTCATGTACGCTACTTTATATCACGATGAAGATATTGCCGATTTTATTACCTCAAAACTAGCTTTTGAACACGTTCACTATAATCGCCTACGAACAAATGCCCGGCGGTATCTATAGCTATACTTCGAGAGAAAAAACTTCCATCTGCCGATTCTATGGAATAATCATCTGTTGTTTTGATGTTAATAATTAGGTTACCGTTGCTGTCATATTTTTGTAAATAGCCTGCAACTTCTACATACACCTGACTTTTATTATCAACGATCAAATTGTTTGGAGTCATATCTTCACGTTTATAATCCGGTGGTATGAATAAGGACCATTGCGCCAGAAATTTACCTGTGCTATCAAATTTCTGGATTCGGTAATTACCCAAGTCAGTAACATAGCAATTGCCCTGTTCATCCAAAGCAATTTGCGGTATATAACCCGAACCTGTACCATCAGGGTTAATAATTTTAAATTTGAATTGCCCATCACCACTGCCGTAGCTGCCCCACTCTGCCAGCAACTTGCCGGTTGAGTCAAATTTCTGAATACAATCCTTTTGCTGCCCCGGATAACTCGAACCCGGGTCGTAGGAATAAAGGAAATATAGATCTCCCTGACGATCTACACCGGAGAAACGTTGCCCACCATAAGAATAGCTTTTACAAGGCTGGTTTTTTATCGAGAACTGAGAGATTTGACCCCCCGTAGTATTAAGTACCGTAACTCGTTCATATGGCTGGGTATCGGTATCTCGAAGTTCCTCGCTATAATAGAACTTGTCATTACCGTCAAAATAAACTGCCCAAGTTTGACTAGGAGGATTCCACGCCTGCAAGAAATGACCTTTATTGTCGAACTTCCGCATAGTTTGATTATCAATAATGTATAAATTGTCCTGACGGTCAAGCCATAAATGATTAATAAAATCAAAACGGGTATTGGGGTCTGTGCTGTTTCCCCATGAAAGTAGTAGTTGCCCATCGGTAGAATATTTTGATACCAATTTGGTTTTGTAACTACCTATATATAAATTCCCATTCCGAACGGTAATAACCGAACTGTTGTTGTTTTGATTATTCAATTGCACCGTTAACAGCACAGTGCCGTTGCTATCCAGTTTCAACAGGGAATAGTTGAAATTGGTAGAATTTAAGACGATGTAAGTAGTTAGATAAAGCTGACCTTGTTCATCTACCGCAAGTGAGTCTGCTCTTCCAAGATCGATACCGGAAACTTTAGTGATTTTTCTTAGAAAATTCCCGTTATTATCGAAAATCTGAATTCTGCTGTTAACCGGGTCAAGCACATATAAATTTCCTTGAGCATCACAACCCAAACCATTGATAAAATTATAGCCGTATTTGGAAAAACCGAACTGCCCATCTCCAGCCCCTTCTCCACCAATCGTAAGAAGAAAATTACCTTCTCCATCAAACTTATGAACCTGCGCAGTATCGGGATCGGCAACAAACAGGTTGTCATACGGATCTATTGCAATAACACCGAGTTGGATATTACTTCTATAGTTACTATTATTAATCGCATATAAATATTTTTGGTAAAGTAAACTACCATTCGAGTCATATTTGGCTATTTGCGCTGCCGAACGTCTAGCTACGAATAAATTATCGCGACTGTCTATTGCCAGCGCTGAAGGACCGTCCACCGACCACCTTGCTTGAAACTGTCCATTACTGCCGTATTTGAATACCCGCTTGCCAGTAATATCTACCACATAAACATTGTCGCTTTTATCAATTGCCAACGCATCCGGCCTTCTAAAATTATTGGCAGATGCGCCGATCTTCCACATAAATTCCAACTTGTTTTGAACCGGATTCTTGATTTGTTTGCCAAGCAAGCCGAGCAGAACATCATAGGGACGCTGGTTTTCAGGGTGGTATTCAAAACGCGCCCGTTCAAACCACTGCATCACGTAGCTTTTACCTGTTTCAGGGTCAACCTCGCGATGTTCCTCACTGATGGGATATCCAAAACGCTCCAGACCGCCGTTAGCCATCCAGTATTCCAGAAAACGGAAACGCAGATTATGCCCGGTTTGCTCAAAATACCATTGCTGCTCTTTAGGCTGAAGCACGTTATATAGAACATCGGCTCGTTTAAAATCGGGGTCAACCTCTAAAGCCTCGCGCCGCAAGTCTTTTCCCAAAAGCCCGGTGAGTATCTCAAAGGGAGTGCCGGCTTTTTCTGGATGCAATTCGAAGCGATGTCGTTCAAACCATTGCGTCAGATAAACCTGTCCATCTTCGGGATTCACTTCCATTTGGGCTTCTGTAATGGGATAGCCAAAAACCGATAACCCACCGTTTGAATGCCAATATTGCAGAAACTTGCCGCTTACAGTTTTTCCGGTTGCCTCAAAATATTCGCTATCGTCAGCCAAGGCGGGGGTTAAAGCCGACACAAATAAACCCAACATCAGTAGTACGCTAAAGAACACTCCTGCAAATTTAATGCGGTTCATTGACTTTCCTCTGCCTGCTAATAGTTTGGTTAACGTATTCTGAACTTTTGAATTGCCGTATATGTTTTAACAAAAATAGCGCCGTTAGAGGTGGCAACAATATTGCCATAGGGAACCCCGAAAATGTCACCTTGGTCGGTATTCTTCGGATCATTGACTTGCCAGAAAGCCTGCAATTGCCCGTCAAAAGATAATTTTATTATTCCCTCTACGATACCAGAACTCTGGTCATAACTTCTGGCAGTCAAATACAGAGAATTTTTGTGGTCACTTACTAATGAAAAACTTGGTGAAGCGGTAGAAGGCGCATGTATTGCGGCTGCCAAATCCCATTTGCCCAGCACATTGCCATTGCCATTATATTTGGTGATAGTACCTCTATCAGTACCTTTATCTGCATCAGAGTGTGAAAGGATGTACAGATTCCCTTGCGGGTCAGTAGTCAGATTTAACCCGATATATGAAAAAGGTACTAGCCATTTTGCCATGAAATTTCCACGGTTATCAAAGGCTTGAACGCGAAGTAGGTTAATAGTGGAGCTGTAATTGTGGTTAGCATCATAATTGTAGTAATCTATCAAATAGAAATTGCCGTTGCCGCCCACTTCGAAATCATAGATTTGGTCTATCTTGCCATCCTCCCAACCGCAACAACTACCCAAAGTCCATTTGTTGAGGGAATGTCCTGCGCTATCAAAAACTTGCAAGTATTTTGTTGACTCTGTATTACCCAGTAGCACATAAATGTTCCCGTTATTATCAAAACTAAACCTACCAATTGACTGGTTGAACTGCCCACTCGTGAGGCTTGCAAAATCAACTCGCTGGGTTTCTCTTAAGTTTTCGTCCAACCAAACAATGCTGGAATTATCAGGATAGTACAAATTCCCGGTATAATCCGCGCTGATGTTATACCAATTATTTATTAGACTTGATTGAGAATTTTGAGCGCCCCATTTGAGAATGAAATTCCCGCTGCTGTCATACTTATAAACCATTTCACCTGAAAGATATAGATTTCCTACACCATCAGTCGCACTGTTACTGATACCACCCAATGGAGTCCATTTTTTTAAGATAGTTAAATTGGAATCCACCACATAAACCATATTATTAATCCCATAATATAAGGAAAAATACCCTTCAGGGGTAATTTGTAGGAGCGTAAGCCGTGAAAAAGGGACTTTATCTGTATAAGTTGGAAAAGACAACTCAAAAGCCGTACCTTGCCATTTTTGCAGAGCATTCCCCTCCTTATCAAACTTTTGAAGCGAGTCTCCCGCCTGCACAAAAAGATTCCCCTGAGAGTCCAGCTTAAATCTTTCAGGGTACTGCTGGAAGTTACTATCCTGAGTACCTAGCCCGCCAAATTTCTTGAGATATTTACCGTTACTGTCAAACTTCTTGATAAAGTATTTTGATCGTTCTATTATGAATATATTACCTTGTGGGTCTATCACCATTTGAGTCGGCGTATCCAATACAGCGTCATAGCTACCTACCGCACCGAATTTAAGCAAGAAGGTTCCATCACTGCTAAATTTTTGCACTCGGTTGGTTTCAAGCACATATACATTATTTTTGCTATCTATAGCTAGGGAATTAATACCATTGAATTGCCCATCCAAGAGACCTGCCGTACCCCAACGCGCTAAAAAGTGTCCATCCCCATCGTATTTTTGAATACGTGTACCACTATCCGCAACATAAACGCTACCATCCGGTCCGACTGCAATAGGTCCGGGCGCGCGCAAATCGTTTTGAGCAGCGCCAATTTTCCAAAGGTAATTTAGGTCGCCCGGTTTTGCATTTTTTATCTGTTTTCCCAACAAACCAAGCAAAACATCGTAAGGTCGCTGATTTTCAGGGTGATATTCAAAACGCGCCCGCTCGAACCATTGCACGATATATACGTTCCCGGTCTCAGGGTCAACCTCTTTATATTCCTCACTAATGGGATAGCCAAAGCGCTCTAAACCACCGTTAGCCATCCAATATTCGAGAAAACGAAAGCGGAGATTGTGTTTGGTCTGGTCAAAATACCATTGCTGCTCTTTAGGCTGTGCAGTGTTATACAATACAGCCGCCGGTAAAAAATCGGGGTCAATGGAAAGTCCTTCCCGCTTTAAATCCTTACCAAGTAATCCCGTCAAAATTTCAAAGGGTGTACCCGCTTTCTCTGGATGTAATTCAAAGCGATGGCGTTCAAACCATTGTGTCAGATAAACCTGCCCATCTTCCGGGTTCACTTCCATTTGAGCTTCGGTAATTGGATAGCCAAAGACGGGTAACCCGCCGTTTTTGTCCCAATACTCAAGAAATTTCCCGCTTACGGTTTTATCGGTTTGCGAAAAATAACGGCTATCCTCGGTAGCATTCGCCGTTCCAATAGAAGTAAAAATGGAGAATAAAATCCCAAGTATTATTAAGATATTTGCAGGTTTTCGCATGTACATTACCCTTCCAAAATTGATGGGGAGTTATTGAGAATTGTTAAAGCAGAATGACAGATAGAATTATACTAATTTAAAAATAATAATGCATTGGAAAATTGCATAAATACGCCTTACAAATTCAGAATTTCACAATGTGTTTACTAAATAATAGAAAGTGAGTTGGTGGGTTAACATTGCCCCGGTGGGCAGACAGTTTTAGTAGTTGGCGCAGGTATAGGCGCAGTTGTACGGGGTGTAGGTGCTGTAGTAGTTTGAAGCGGTTGCTGGTTTACAGGGCGCTGAGTTGGGATTGCTACAGTAGTGGGTGGCGCTACCACTTTAAACTGAGGTTGATTTGGTAATAACTGCCCATTGTAGCGCAATTCGATTCGATAAGAACCGAGTTCCAATTTTCCAAGCGACAAAATCTGGAATCCAGATTTTTTGGTAATTGTTATAGTAATGGGAGTTCGTGTAACCGAATCCGAAATTATGGACAGTTCCACTTTATCCAAATCCGGTCTGCCGCCATCGAAATTTATATAGCCAAAGGCTTCACTTCCAAGCGTAAAAGTATCGGTAGCATCGGCAGGTTGGACTGTTTCAACATCACCTCGTTGAGTTGTGCCAACCCCAAATATAATCAATGAAGGTCCAGGAGTGGGTGTGCTAGGGATTTCAGTCGCTGTAACGGAATCGGTCAAGGGCATTGTGGCTACAGTATTAATATTTGAAATGGATAAAGTTGTATTATCCGTAACAGTTGAAGTGGTTTTTGAAGTTGATTCTACTGCTGCCGCAATAGTTGCAGTTAAATTGTTGTTATTTTGACCATTACCCGCCAATAAAACGCCGACTATTCCTAGAAATAGAATAACTGCTGTAATTGCGCCTACCCATATAAAGTTTGGTCTGCGTTTGTCGGTAGTCGGTAAAGCGGTAGGCTGTTTTGATAAAGCAATTGTCTCAGTCAGAGTTTCAGGTAGTTTTTTATCAGATATATCAATTGTAGGAAGTTCATTGTTTACTGCCCCTTCTAGTGGGGTAGTCCGTATTGCTTCTATCGGAGGGGTTACTGGCGCAGAACTATGCGGTATTATTCTGAATTTTTCTAATTCAGGTATATTTTCCAGCAATAGGTGGCTTATTTCTTCGGCTTTCTGCAAGCGCTCTTCTGGCAGAATACTAAGTAGGCGGGTTACTAAGTCATCCAACCATGCTGGAACTTCAGGATTAACCGAACTTGGGGGCATGCGTTTGTATTTGGCATACAGCATACCGGTCAGCATTTCATAAATAATCAAGCCTAGAGAATAAAGATCAGAGGTTGGCGAAAGATAGCTATATTCCTTAGCCTGTTCGGGCGACATATAGGGTAATGAACCCGGATGTCGTGCGCCAATCGTAGTGCGTTGGCTTTCGTGACCGACCTGCGCGATTCCAAAATCTGCTATAAGCGCCTGCCCATTTTTTCGTAGAAGGATATTACTGGGCTTTAAATCACGGTGTACAATATCGGCAGGATGATTGTGAATATCAACTAACGCCCTAGAAAGATCGAGTGTAACTGCGCAGGTTTCTTCGATAGTTAATTTTTTATTATTACGGATATAATCGGTTAGGGAACCACCCTCGACAAACTCAAGGATTAGGTAATAATCCCCATCTTCGTCTTCTTCCAGACCATAAACCGTGATAATATTGGGATTTTGAGTAAAGTAGCTACTGACGGTTGCTTCTCGTTGGAAACGACTCAGGAATTCTTCAAATGCCCCGACTCCATAACGATTATCCAGCCTACTCTGCGTATAGAGTAGAGTTTTTATAGCAGCCCAACGTTTGAGTTTTAGGTCATAAGCCTTATAGACTGCACCAAATCCTCCAGTACCAATGATGGAGTCGATAAGATACTTATTTAATATGGTAGAGCCTAATTTTAACTGATCTGACATCGAATTTTGAGCAGTATTTTGAAGTAGCTGACGAAATATTCAAACCGCATTATAAGCGCAAACCGCATTAAGAGCAAAGAGTCATAACACGAGAATCAGACCCTAGCTGGTTGGGCATTTCACATACTAAAAAAAGAAAACCCGACCCAGAGATATTAGCTCAGGTCAGGTTTATCTTAATCCCGCATTATCAGCTTATTACGACAACAAGGGGCAATAACTACTTTTATGGTACTCGTCTAGTCTTACCTAGCTAAAATACCAAAAACAAATTAATCGTGACCCTCTTTTTCATTTTTATCATCGTCTTCACTTTCATGAGATGCCTTTTTAGTGACGACAGGGGTAGTGACAGTGGAAGCATCGGGCGTACTATTGATCACCTCCGGTTGTGTGGTGGTAACCACAGGGTCAGCCGAGATTCCTCCAGAGTTCGGAACTACCACCGTCGAGGCAGGCGCAGAAGTGGCATTACTTGTGTTGCCATTATTTAGGAGGGCGATACCAAAAAAGAAGGCTACTACAAAGATTACTCCCAATATTAAGCCTGGTATCAAGTTTTTCATGGTCATTTTTGCTCATTCTCCTTAACATTTTTATTTAGTTAGCTATGAATAGACTAACAAGTTTTTATTGGAATACTATTAGAAGTTTCTAATAATTGGATTAATTTCCGCAACTACTGTTAAGCTTAGCTGTAGCATTCTAAAATGGGCAGCGGAAACAAATCGCTATGTTCTAAAACAAACGAGGATAGGATGTGCTATGATTCGATCAGTCGAAATCTTTCCAAGTCCCGGAACAACCGCTAATATTGAGCCTACATTCGGGATAGCTGGATTTATTTCCAACCTCAGCCGAAAATAGAAATCGCATTAAGCCGAATCTTGGTTTGGCGTGTTTTTTTGTTTTCTTGGCTAATTTGGTTCTATCAAGTTCTTGAAGGGCAGGAGTTATAGAAATGGATGCCGAAAAAATCGAGCAAATAAGGGCGAATTTTCCAGCCGTTCTAGCCAAGGCGTATTTGAATACCGGCACTAATGGTCCATTCCCTGAGTGTGGTCATAAAGCTACGCTTGAATATGCGCAGAAACAATACGAAAGTGGCAGAATCGGCTTTGAGTCTTTTACTGAGATGTTTCGCGAATTTACCCTTGCTACCAAAGCAGTGGCTACCTTGCTTGGGTGCGATTCCGAAGAAATAGTCTTGACTCACAATACCACCGAGGGGATGAATATTGCCCTGATGGGGATGGATTGGAGCAAAGGCGATGAGATAATTACCGCTACTACCGAACATCCCGGCGGTCTTTATCCCGCCTATCTGCTCAAGCAACGCTACGGCGTGAAAATTCGACAGACCAGTATAGGAAAACCCGGTGTAAACCCAATTACGGAATTAAAACGAGTATTGAATAGCAGAACTAAGGCGGTGGTGCTTTCGCATGTTTCGTGGAGCAGTGGCATGGTATTGCCCATACGTGAAATTGCCGACTTAGTGCATCAAACCGATGCGCTGCTGATTTGCGATGCCGCCCAATCCTGCGGGATGGTTCCCAGCAACGTTTACGAACTAGGCGTGGATGCTTACGCTATATCAGGTCAAAAGTGGCTTTGCGGTCCTGATGGAACAGGCGCGTTGTTCATTCGTAAAAACCTTATCGGGAGTTTGGCACAAACTTTTGTTGGGTATTTTGGAATAAAAGCCAGTGATTACTCCGGTAACTTTGTACCAAACGATGGCGCAAAACGCTACATGGCTGCAACCCTATACCCTCCCTCGGTCAAGGCTTGGCGTGTCACGCTGGAATGGCTTGAGCAGGAGGTGGGCTGGGACTGGATTTACAAGCGTATAGCTGAATTAGGACAGTATTGCTACGAACAAATCTCAGAGCTTCCGGGTGTCTCAATGTACACTCCCAAAGAAAGTATGGCGGGTTTGGTTCATTTCTCTTTTGAGCAAATAACCGCGCCTGACCTAAGCACAAAACTGGCTGAAAAGGGCATACAGGTAAGACCAACTCCAGACCCGGTATTAGTCAGAGCCTCTACGGGATTTTACAATTCGGTAGAAGATATTGACCGCTTGGTTAAGGGTATTGCAGAGGTTATTGCCGAAACTGCTACCGCAAAAGCATGATATATTAATGCGAGATTCCTCATTTTAGGCTCTTTAAAATTCAACCTACCACATAGATAGTGCAGTACAAACAAAGGGGCTTTCTGTATAAGTTAGCCCCTCTTAGAGAATTGCAAACACCTAACCTTAGCTAAGTTTGAGAGGAGCCAAAATTGCAGGCTAATATTCTGACAAGCGTGATGGCGCAAGCAGTGGAACACACCCCGATTACCGAAGTGCTGCTATACGTACTGATTCCGATGGCAGCGATTGTGGGGGGTGGCATTCTTGCCAGTTTTATGATACCGGGTCCGGTATTTACAAGCACGGTACAACATTTTGCTGCCGGAGTAGTGTTTTTTGCGGTAGCGGTGGAATTATTGCCAAAAATGATGCGGGAGAAAGAGCCGATCGCTATTATCATCGGCTTTTCGGTTGGCGTAATTTTGATGCTGATAATCAAAAAGTTTGCGGAAGGCGCGGAAGGAATAGAAGAAGGGACGAAGCAACCCACTAGCTTGTTTATCACCGTAGCAATTGATGTTTCGATTGATGGCTTGTTGGTTGGATTGGGTTTTGCGGCTGGTGGACGTGAAGGTATTTTGCTAACCGTTGCGCTCGGCATCGAAATATTCTTCCTAGGTTTGGCTACATCTAGCGCAATGAGCAGAGCTAAAGTATCAAGACAAAAAACTATTCTGCTACATTTTGGATTGGCATTATTGATAGGTATAGGGGGTGTACTCGGCGCAACCTTACTTGGCGGGCTATCGGGAGCAGTGCTTGAAGTCTTTCTGGCTTTCGGGGTTGCCGCGCTTATGTTTCTGGTCACCGAGGAACTGCTGGTGGAAGCCCACAAAGAGCATGATACGATTTTCGGCACTGCAATGTTCTTTGTCGGTTTTATGCTCTTTTTATTGATAAGCCTTGCCTCTAGCTAAAAAGCCGACTTTCGTTTAAATAGCTTTCGGGGATTGGGTAAAACATTTGTAACAGTTCAGACCAAAAGCTTGGGAAGGGGAGGTTGCCCACAAAAAGTGTCAAGGAGCGCAACCAACAAATTTTCACCTTGCTTTTTCATGGTGGAAAGGTAGCCTCTTATCCGACAAAAGAAGCTGGCACCTTCCTGGCTGCGAAAACAACCTGAAACCTTTTGTTGCACTTTAACCATCCGAATATCACGCTCGGCCAGATTGTTATCAAAAGGCACATCAAAACGGTAGGCAAACAGCAGCACTTGATGACGCTGTTTATCCAGCCGATCCAGTAAGTTCTTAGGCTTGCTCTGCCGGGGCTTGCCCCGTTTTCCACAAGGCCAGCCACCCTGGGGAGGAGGATTAGCTGCCAGACCCTGTGCGATCAATTGCTGGTAGCGCTCTTCGAAATGCGCTAACCGTGCACTGCTTAAACTGGTTTCAGACCTAGCCCTGGCGACTTCCACTTCTTCTTTCAAGTCCACAAGAAGGGTGGTGAACTCAGCCGCCCACGCCTGCTTGAGTTGTTCGTGGACAAAAGCAAGTTCCCTGAGATGATGGGCGTTACACAGACCGTGGGTACAGGCATAGCGCAGATAGTTAGACCAACCATCGTGGATCGCTGCGCCCTGGAAAGCCGGTAAAATCCCAATCTCGTCTGTGGCTTTACTACCTCGCCGTAAATGGTGAGCATAGTGGGTTAAATGTGGTGTGCTGGCTACGTGCAACCAGTGGCGCTTGCCTTCTACGTACAACCCGGTTTCATCGCAATGTAACACTTTGACCTGGGTAAGCGCTGTCTTGATGGTTTTTTCTGGCTCAGCCAATTGCTCGTAGCACTCCGCTATCATATTGACCAAACTGCCGGGTGAAAGACTTTCGCTGTAGATTTCATTAAGTAGCTCGCACACCCGGGCATAAGGCAGCAGTTGATAAGTGATCAGGTAAACTGCCAGAGCCCGAAACCCAGGTCCGTATTGCACCCAATTCTTGACGGACTGCGGGAATTTGGCTTTGGTAACAGTCTGACAAGTAGGACACTTTTTGCTGTAAGTGCGGTGTTCGGTGACGTGCAGTTTGAGTTGAGTAGGCAGCTCAAAAACCTGACGAGGCTCGAAGTGAGGTAGCGCTGCTTCTTTGGTTAAGTCAGTCTGGCACTTTTCACAGGTGGTGGGCAGATGCGCAATCACTGTATCCGGGTTTTCGCTTTGTTTAAGAGCCTGACCCTCGTGACCAGGTTGACCACCCGGTTTCTTACCGCTGGATTTGCGCAAGCTGCGTTTTTTGGGCGAGCGCTTAAACCCGTCGGAAGAAGGCGGTTTGGAAGAATTATGGCTATCTTGAGAGAGCCGGGCTTCAAGGGTTTGAATTCGCTCTATCAGTTGGGCAATCAAAGCTGCCTGTGAAGCGGCTTTAGCTTCAAGTTGGGCGTAATCGTTTTGAAGTTGGGCTAATTGCTCTTCTAATGTCATTTTATTAGTCTACCAGCCTCGTCAACTGACCCTGGCTGAATTGTTACAAACATTTACCCTTCCCCTCTTCTCAAGCATAGCGTAATAAGCTATGCTGAACACAGCGAAGTTTCACCTCTGATTTTTGATTGTGGAGTTTGCAGCGTGGCAATGCTCAATATTTTTGATTTAACCCTCAGACCGGACGAACAAATTCTATATAAACGCAATGACCCAAACGACCCGCGCTTCGGCGAAGTAACGCTTACCAAACGGGACTCCTATAGGGCTGCCAATCTGGTAATTTTGGGCTGCCCACAGGATGAGGGCGTAACGCGCAATAAAGGGCGACCCGGCGCAAGATTAGCCCCTGACGAAATCCGGCGTTGCTTTTACAAGTTGCCTATCCCTAATAGTTTCAAACTTAACCTTTTCGATTTAGGGAATCTCATAATCGCGCCTACGCTGGAAGAGACCCACGCCCTTCAGCAAAGTATCATAGAACAGGTTTTGGGCGATGGGAAGCGACTGATAGTGTTGGGCGGAGGCAACGATATTTCTTATCCCGATTGTGCTGCTGTTTCGGTTGTTTTTCAGGAAGTAATGGTATTTAATATTGACGCTCATTATGATGTGCGTGCCGATATACCCCGCAATAGCGGCACGCCCTATCGCCAACTGCTGGAAGAAGAATATCTACAACCGTCAAAATTCTATGAAATTGGCAACCAGCCGTTCAGTAATTCGGCAATCTATCACCGCTACTTAGAAGCAAAAGGGGTGAATATCCACGCTCTTGAGGAGCTAAAATCCATAGGCGTGGAAAAGCTAATTCGTTCGCTACTCTCTCAGCAAACGGCAAAGGCTATTTTCTGGGGGTTTGATGTGGATGCAGTAAACGTAGCGGCTGCGCCCGGCGTAAGTGCGCCTAACTCGTTGGGTTTGAGCGCGGAAGAATTTTGCGCCATCGCTCGGATAGCGGGACAGGATAATCGCACTAGGTTGGTAGAATTCAGCGAAGTAAACCCACTTTTCGACCTTGATTTGCGCACCAGCCGTTTGGTGGCAACCGCAATATATTTTTATTTAACGGCTTTAAATAGCGTGGTTTGAGAGGAGTCAGCTATGCACCGGGAAATACATGCGCCACGAGGCACGCAGCTTAGCTGCAAAAACTGGACTATCGAAGCGGCATATCGCATGCTCCAGAACAACCTTGACCCGCAAGTGGCTTTCGACCCCGATAACCTGATTGTATATGGGGGGCGGGGCAAAGCTGCCCGCAACTGGCAATCCTATGATGCTATCCTTAAATGCTTACGTGAACTTGAGCCGGACGAAACGCTGTTGGTACAATCCGGCAAGCCCGTAGCCATTTTCAGGACACATACCGATGCCCCTAGAGTGCTAATCGCCAACTCCAACATCGTACCGGCATGGGCTACCCAAAAGAATTTCGACAAGTGGGAAGCGGAAGGGTTGATAATGTACGGTCAGATGACCGCCGGGAGTTGGATTTATATCGGTACGCAAGGGATTTTGCAAGGCACTTACGAAACATTTGGCGCATTAGCGCGCAAACACGGCTGGGCGGATTTGAAAGGGAAATTCGTGGTAACTGCTGGGTTGGGTGAAATGGGTGGGGCGCAACCGTTGTCGGTAACTATGAACGGTGGGGTGGGTCTTTTCGTGGAAGTTGACCCTTGGAGAGCGGAACGGCGCAAGTCCATGCGTCAAGTGGATGTGGTTTATGCTAACCTCGATGAAGCGTTGGAAGTAGCGCAGGAATATCTGGATGTAAAACGACCGCGCTCAATTGCGGTAATCGGCAACGCTGCCGAAGTGCTGCCCGAACTGGTCAGGCGCGGAGTCGTACCCGATATTGTTACCGACCAAACCGCCGCGCATGATATACGCTATGGCTATATTCCGGCTGGCTTGAGCCTTGATGCTGCAAAAGCCCTGCGCGAAAGTGACCCTGACAGCTACGATAAGCGCGTAATGGATTCGATTACGCAGCATGTGCAGGCGATGCTGGATTGGCAAGCTAAAGGCAGCATCGTTTTTGACTACGGCAACAACCTACGTCAACGTGCTTATGATAATGGCTTGAAAAACGCTTTTGATTATCCCGGCTTTGTACCTGCCTATATTCGTCCGCTTTTCTGCGAAGGAAAAGGCCCGTTTCGTTGGGTGGCATTATCTGGCAACCCGCAAGACATCTATAAAACCGATCGTGCCATAATGGAACTCTTCCCGGATGACAAGCACCTGTGCAACTGGATAGAAATGGCTGCCAAACAGGTGGAATTTCAAGGGTTGCCCGCCCGTATCTGCTGGCTCGGCTACGGCGAGCGAGTGAAAGCTGGCTTGAAATTTAACGAGATGGTGGCTTCTAGCGAACTGGAAGCGCCTATTGTAATAGGACGTGACCATCTCGATTCAGGCTCGGTTGCAAGCCCCAATCGCGAAACCGAAGCGATGCGCGACGGCTCGGATGCTATCGCCGACTGGCCCTTGCTAAACGCCCTGATAAATGCGGTAGGTGGCGCAACGTGGGTTAGCTTGCATCATGGGGGTGGAGTGGGTATAGGTTACAGCATCCACGCCGGACAAGTGATAGTAGCAGATGGCACACCCGAAGCGGCACGCAGGTTAGAGCGCGTGTTGACCACCGATCCCGGAATGGGCGTGGTGCGTCATGTGGATGCAGGCTATCCCGAAGCAATTAACTTTGCCCGTGCAAACCACCTGAAAATCCCGATGATGGAACAACAATAAAGGTTAAGCAAAGTATGCAAGCGGATTTGATAATCTATAATGCAGGGCAATTGGTTACATGCGCCAGCCAACACGCGCCTAAACGCGGTGCGGCAATGCGCGAGGTTGGGAAAATAGCCGATGGAGCGGTGGCAATTAAAAACGGGCAAATTCTAGCGGTGGGGGCTTCTCCCGAAATCCTTGGACAGTACGATTCTACCGATAAATATGATGCCGGGGGGCGCGTAGTCTGCCCCGGTTTCGTAGACGCACATACCCATGCGGTGTATGCCGGAGAGCGCGTAGATGAATTTGATATGCGGATTGCCGGAAAAACATACCTCGAAATTATGCAGGCGGGAGGCGGGATAAACAGTACGATGCGCAAAACCCGCGCTGCCAGCCCGGAACAGCTTTACAAGGAAAGCCTAGCACGTTTGCAAACTATGCTAATGTTGGGAACTACCACCGCCGAAGTAAAAACGGGGTACGGCTTGGATACGGACAGCGAGCTAAAAATGCTACGGGTAATTGAGGAACTAGATCGAACGCAGCCAATTGAACTTATACCAACCTTTTTGGGAGCGCACAGCATTCCGCCTGAGTTTGCCGGACGCGCAAACGAGTATATCGAACTGGTGATAGCACAAATGCTGCCAGCCGTAGCAAACTGGTATGCTCAAAGCAGTTTTAAAGCGCATGGTAAACCCTGTTTCGTGGATATTTTCTGTGAACAGGGCGCATTTAGCGCAGAACAAACCCGTCAATTGCTGGAAGCAAGCGCAAAGCTCGGTTTTAAGCTTAAAGCGCATGTGGATGAATTTGTGCCGTTAGGGGGTACGAGCATAGCAATTGAGTTGGGTGCAACCTCGATTGACCATCTCGATTTTACCCATGCCAACGAGATAGCAAAACTTGCCAACTCGGAAACAGTGGCAGTGGTTATCCCGGCAGTCAATTTTAACCTTGGCAGTAACCATTTTGCCAACGCCCACGAAATTATAAATCAGGGAGCGGCGTTAGCACTGGCAACGGATATTAATCCCGGCTCTGCGCCTTGCCCCTCTATCCCGCTGGTTATGGCGATAGCTTGCCGCTATCAACGCTTGTTGCCTTCCGAAGCCTTGAATGCGGTGACGATTAATGCGGCGTATGCAAGCGGTATGGGCGAGCGTATCGGCTCTATCGAAGTTGGAAAACAAGCAGATTTGCTGGTGTTAGATGTATCAGATTACCGACATCTAGCATATCAATTTGGCGTAAATCTGGTGAAACATATTTTCAAGAAAGGCAAGCGGCTGAATGGCTGAAACGGTTATTCTGGACGGTAGCAACCTCACCATTGAACAGGTAATTGCGGTGGCATATGGCAGCCCCAATAACCCAAGAGTCGAAATCAGTGGGGAGAGTAAAACGAAGATAGCGCGGGCAGCCGCAGCGGTAAACACATTGGTAGAGCGCGGGCAAATTGCCTACGGCATCACTACTGGCTTTGGCGCACTAAAGGATCGGCTGATTCCGCGTGAAGAAGTTGCGCGGTTGCAGCAAAATATCCTTGTTAGCCATGCGGTTGGCACAGGGCAAATTTTTGACATCCCCACCACCAGAGCAATCATGCTGATTCGCGCCAACACCCTCGCCAGCGGTTATTCTGGCATCCGCTACGAAACTTTGCAACGGCTGGTTGACCTTATTAATAAAGGGATACATCCCTGCATACCGGAGAAAGGTTCGCTAGGCGCAAGCGGGGATTTAGCGCCTCTGGCGCATATGAGCTTGGTGCTAATCGGTGAAGGTGAGGCAGAGTTCTACGGAGAAGTGCTGCCGGGATTAGATGCGCTCAAACGCGCCGGGCTAGAGTCGGTAAGCTTGGTAGCAAAAGAAGGTCTTGCCCTCACCAACGGCACCTCGGTTATGTGCGCGTTGGGTGTGCTTGAAACCCATCGCGCCGAGTTATTGATGCGTGCGGCTGACTTGATTGCATGCCTGAGCCTTGAAGCTTTGAACGGCACGGTGCAGGCTTTTGATGAGAGGATTCATCGCTTGCGCCCGTTGCCTCGCCAAATGGAATGTGCCGCACATCTCCGCCGGATTCTGGAAAACAGCAATTTTACGCGCCAGCCTGACCCCAAAAATATACAGGATAATTACTCACTGCGCTGTATTCCGCAGGTGCATGGAGCTATTCGCGAGGCAATCGCTTATCTGGATTGGATGATGCGAATCGAACTGAACTCAGTTACGGATAATCCCTTGATCTTTGTAAATGAAGAGGACGAATCTATAGAAGTGCTATCGGGCGGCAATTTTCATGGCGAACCGCTGGCAATTGCGCTGGATTATCTGAGCATAGCAATGGCAGAGCTTGGCAATATTTCTGAGCGCAGGCTCATGCGCCTTCTGGATGAGGGAGTGCACGGTACTTTACTCCCCGCCTTTTTGACTCGAAATAGCGGCTTGAATTCAGGTTTTATGATTATGCAATATACCGCTGCTGCTTTGGCAACCGAGAATAAGGTGCTGGCGCATCCTTCCAGTGTTGATACCATTCCAACCTCTGCTAACATCGAAGATCATGTAAGCATGGGCTGTAACGCTGCCCTACATGCGCGTCAAATCATCAGCAATGTGGAACATATCTTGTCGTTGGAACTAATGTCGGCAGCGCAGGGTATCGACTTTCGCAAAGAAAAATTGCCTCCGGGCGCGCAATTGGGCAACGGTACACGCGCGGTTTACGAATTGGTGCGAAAGCATGTCCCCTTTCTTGAAAGCGATACGGTGCTATATCAGTATATTGAGAAGGTAAAGGCGCTTGTTGCGGGTGGCAATCTGCATTATTCGGAATCATGACCTCACAAGGGTTGCTTGTACCTAGCGTTTAGCCACTTCCAAAACTGCTCCGGCATAATCGGGTAGATAGGCTTTCATTTCGCTATCGGCAATATCCAGAAGTTTAAGGGCAGTTTGAAGCGGCTTTAAGGTCGGTATTTTTGCCCAAAGCAGGGAATACAAATTTAGGTTGTCCAATTGCCCGAACAAGTACGATTCATTGGGTGCATGAAGTTAGAAGGCGGAACAACTTAGTTGCATTATCCCACCGACATCAATTTGCCGGACAGGTTGCCGCCTTCTATTTGCAATCGTTTAAGGCTTTGCCAAATCTATGGCAAAGTAGGGCATGCTACATAGTGTAGCCACCGTTAATATTAATCTGCTGTCCGGTAATGTAACTGCCTTCAGTGACCAAGAATAAAACTCCTTTAGCCACTTCCTCCGCTGCGCCCAAGCGATTCATAGGAATCTTTGCCCTTATCTTATCCAGAACGTCATCCGGCATCCCTGAAAGCATATCGGTGCTGGTAAAACCGGGGCTGACTATGTTTACTGTTACACCACTTCTGCCCAATTCAAGCGCCAAACTTCGGGTTAACCCGATAATACCGGCTTTTGATGCGCTATAATTGGTCTGCCCAAAAGAGGCAACCTGCCCATTGGCGCTACCGATGTTTACGATAAAGCCACTTTTTTGATTCAACATAGTCGGTAATACCAGATGAGTGCAGTTAAAGACACCGCCAAGATTGGTGGCAATTACCTCATTCCAGGCATCGACCGTCATATTCTTGAAAGATTTATCGCGATTGATACCAGCGTTGTTGACCAAGATATCAATCCGACCAAATTTCTCTAGAGTTGCCGTCACCATTTCGGCGATTTCTTCGTGGTTGGCAACATTTGCTCTTATCGCAACCGCCGGGCTATCATATGCCATGATTTCTGCCACTACCTTATCGGCTTCATCCTGATTACGGGCATAGTTGACCACTACTCCCGCACCCTCTTTTCCCAGAGCTAACGCAATATCGCGTCCAATTCCTCTGGAGCCTCCTGTAACAATCGCGACCTTACCTTCTAACTTTCTCATAACCAACTAAACCTCCTGTACATCACAAAAGGGCTTTTTTAGCCTCAATAAGAATTACAACTCTATTGAACAAATTGGTTTACTAGTAATTACACCTTTAGTCTTGTAAATTGTCATGTTCACTGTAAGTCCCGGTCTGATAACTATTGCTAACCTCCAAAAGCTTTAAAACCATCTCTTCGGGAATCGGTACAACCACAATACGCCTGTTATTTTCCGGCTGATCAATCCTCACCCAGATTCTCACCTCATACCCGCTGCCCAATAGCATGTCACCGCTGAAAATGTCGTGCTGCAACTTGAAAGAATGTTCCTTTAATTCGGTAAGGCTGGTAGCAACCTTAACCGGTCTATCGTAGTGCATGGTATTAATGAATTGGCATCCACATTCGGTTACCGGGTAGGCATAGTGATATTGGGATAATAACTGTCCATAGTGCAGTCCAACAGATTTTAGAAAAGCATTTGTAGCCGTATCAAACCAGAAGAGATATTTGGGATTGAATGCAGCACCTTGCATATCGGTATCTTCGTGCTGTACTTCAAACTCAATAGTATGGGTCTTCATTCTTCTCTCCATAGCATCTGCACAAAAGTTATTTTTCTAAAACATAGGTGCCCGGTGCAGGAACCAAAGGCTGATACTTTTCGTTGCCCATTGAAGGTACATCCACTAACTTACCCGAGCGGATTTTTAGCCACTCCACCCAATCTGTCCACCAACTACCCTTATGTGCTTCTGCTCCTTCAAACCAATCTTCAGCAGTTGAAACGGGTTTATCATTTGTCCAGTACCCCCGTCCTTTGGAAGGGGGGTTAATAATCCCGGCGATATGCCCGCTGCCTCCCAGAATAAATCGCACCTTACCTTTGATAAGCTTTGTTATACGCCAAGCCGATTTCCAGGGTACTAAGTGGTCTTGCTCAGTACCGACTGAGTACACATCCTGTTTGATAGTGTTCAGGTCAATCGGCACACCATTTAGCACTATCTTGCCCGGTTTGATGAGGTTATTTTCAAGATAAATGTTATGAAGGTAATAGGAATGTGCTTTGGGAGCCATCCGAGTACCGTCTGCATTCCAATAAAGCAGATCGAAAGCGGGCGGCTCTTTACCGAGCAGGTAATTGTTAACTACATTGCTCCAAATAAGGTCATTATCTCTTAATAGGTTGAACATATTAGCCATCTGGCGACTATCCAGAAAGCCTTGACTTTGCATTTGCCCGTCCATTAAGGCAACCTGTGGTTCGTCAATAAATACGCTGGTTTCGCCTACATCGCTGAAATCTTGCATAGAAACAAAGAAGGTTCCTGAATTTACGGTATCATCGTGCTTTGCCTCTAAATAGGGCAATGTCATGGCAAGTAACGAACCGCCAATGCAATAGCCAACTGTATTTACCTTTTTCGAGCCGGTTATATCCTTTACAATCTCAAGGGCTTTGAGAGAACCCATTGTGAGGTAATCATCGAAAGTAATATCCGCACAAGAAGCATCCGGATTCTTCCAGCTAATTACAAAAACGGTAAAGCCCTGATCGACCAAGAACTTAATCAGGCTATTATGGGCTTGCAAATCCAGAATGTAATAGCGGTTTATCCAGTGCGGTAAAAATAAAATGGGAAACTCATGTACTTTCGCAGTGGTTGGGGTGTACTGGATTAACTCTATCAGAGTATTGCGATAAACCACCTGTCCGGGGGTAATTGCCAGATTGCGACCGGGAGCAAAAGCTTCGGTATCGGTCATTTTAATTTGCCCAGCTTTTATGTCCCTAAGTAAGTGTTGCATACCGGCAACCAGATTTTGACCACCACTTTTGACGGTTTCTTCAATCACTAGCGGATTGGTAAAAGTAAAATTAGTCGGGCTGATTGCATCAAGGAACTGGCGAATATAGAAAATTAGCTTATGCTGCTGTTTTTCATCCAACCCACGCGCCTCTGAGGTGGTTTTGAGCAGGGTAGTAGCCGTAAGCAAATAAAACTGTTTGAGAGAATCGAAAACCGCATATTCATCCCATTCCGGGGCGTTGAACCGCTTGTCTCCCTTTTCTGGTTGTGCTACCGCCTCCAACTTATTGCGATTGCCCCAGAATTTCATGGTTTCGGTGGTCATTAGCTCGGCATATTGCTGCATAAAATGGCTGTAGTTATTCATTGTATTGAAAGCATTAGCCATTGTGTCTGTCCACAATTGCTGAAATGCCTCTGTGAACTCTGCCGGTTCAAGGGAAAGGAACTTTTTGTAGGGATTTGTTTTCCAAGCCTGATTAATCATACTCAGCCAAGGGTCTACAAATTTACTACCATCCAGAATCGGCAAGGGCATAGGTTGAACCGACGAACTGGTTTTGAGAGTGGTTTGAATGAATTTGTTCCAAGCTTCAAAAGGATAGTTTTGACTTTTATCCAACGAATCTACCATTGTATTATCTCCACAGCCTTATCAGGGAATTGCACCCCTTAAAATTAAGAGGAGGGAAGAGGAAGGGTTCAGATAAAAAAGCTTGTGACCCTTCCTACTCAACTCCTCTGCTATTAGAGGCTCAGGTTCTCCAAGATTGTTGCGATACCTTGACCACCACCTATGCAGGCTGTAATCAGTCCAAAACGTGCGCCGCGCCGTTCAAGTTCGTACATCAGCTTGACGGTTAGAATTGCACCGGTCGCGCCAATAGGATGTCCAAGCGCAATAGCGCCACCGTTAATATTTACTTTGTCCATATCCAAATCAAGCTCGCGAATACAAGCCAACGCCTGGGTAGCGAATGCTTCGTTCAACTCTATCATGTCAATCTGGTCAATGGTCATTTGCGCTCTGGAAAGCACCGAATATATCGCCATTACCGGACCAATTCCCATAATCTCCGGTGGTACGCCCACTACCGCTTGCGCCACGATGCGTGCTTTTGGCTTCAGCTTAAGTTGCTGAGCTTTTGAAGCAGACATCAGCACTACCGCTGCTGCCGCATCGTTTATACCGCTAGCGTTACCGGCAGTCACAACTCCGTCTTTTTTGAAAGCCGGTTTTAGTTTGGCAAGCGTATCCAGCGTTGTCTGTGGGCGAGGATGCTCATCGGCAACTATTTGTAATGGCTCGCCCTTCTTCTGGGGTATGGTGACCGGGGTTATTTGATCCTTAAAATACCCTGCTTTAATTGCCGCATCGGTTAATTGCTGGCTACGTAAGGCAAAAGCATCTGAGTCTTCACGGCTAATGGAAAACTTCTCTGCCAAATTCTCGGCAGTTATTCCCATATGATTGTTGGTGAAAGGATCACTGAGCACGGTAGTCAGGTTATCCATTAATGGTGAGTCGCCCATTCGATAGCCGTACCGGGCTTTTTCTAGGAAGTAGGGAAAACGGGTCATATTCTCAGTGCCGCCTGCTACCATGATTTCGGCGTTGCCGCTGCTGATTTCCAAGGTAGCTTGGTTAATCGCTTGCAAACCGCTACCACAAAGCCGATTGACTGTTACAGCCGGAACCTCGATTGGCAAACCCGCGCCTAGACCGGCTGCGCGTGATACATAAGCATCCTTGCCAACTTGTCCGGCACAACCCATTACAACCCCGTTTATATCTGCGCCATTTATACCGGCGCGCGCAACTGCCGCTCTAATCGCGGTAGCGCCCAATTCTGCGGCTGGAACTTCACTAAATTGCCCACCAAAAGTGCCAACTCCGGTGCGTGCTCCTGCTACTATTACCACTTCTTCCCGTGCGCTCTGCGCCATGATCAATTCTCCTTGTTGTTCTATAGAACGTTGCTAGTCTGGGAAAAAGCAAGCCAGACTAAGCAGACACCAATTACCTAACAAAATCTTCTGTTTCACCTAGGGTAAGAGACTCCTAAACCCTGTCAGGCTAGACAAAGTTCGGAGAGCGTTTTTCTAAGAAAGCCTCGATACCTTCGTGGTAATGCCGTCCCTGATAAACCCGCCTACGTAACTCTTGAATGTATTCCCAAGTTTCGGTATTAATCGAAAAGGAGTCGGCTATAATCCGAGCCTGTTCTTTGATTACCGAAATGCTATGGTGTGATAGGGTGCAGATATGGGTGGCTAGGTTATAAGTGAAAGCTTCCAACTCATCCTCACTTACCAAATGGTTTAGAATTCCCACTTGTAATGCCCGATCGGCGTTTAAGGGTAAAGCTGTGAAGAACATTTCTTTGACGACATTCAAAGGTAACCGCATCAAAAAGTGCATAATGCCACTTGGGTTGTAGGGAACGCCTAGCTTGGCGGGAGTGATCGCAAAAGCGCAAGTGGGGTCGCCTACAATTAAGTCGCAGTTAAAAGTCAGGTCGCAAGCCCCACCCCAGACTGTACCATGCACCATAGCAATCACCGGCGTAGGAAAGCGGTTAATGGCTCGAATGCCTTCTTCCAAGGGGTCACTCCAGCGCAGGGGATCAGCATTATTCCGAGGCAACTCCGATACATCATGTCCGGCTGACCAAGTTTTGCTTTTGCTTGAGGCTCGCAAAATTATTGCACGAACATTACTTTGTTTCATAAAATCCAAAGCTGCGACTAGATCTGAAATTAGTTCCGCGGATAGAGCATTACGCTTCTCTTCGCGGTTCAGGGTTATCACCCCAAATTTATCAACCAGCTCAGTATGCACGCTACTCATATTCCGTTTCGCACCTCTCTTATTAGAAATACTTCAAAGGACATTCGTGTGTTTTTCTTAAAGGGTTTCAAGCATTTTGCTCAAGCCCCTTGCTTCTACTCTAGGCTCATTTCTACTACAATTGAGCGAGAGTTCTAATTGGGAAATTCTTCGATAACCTTTCTTGCCATTATTTAATCTATAGAAAACTCTCCTGACCTCAGGCTTGGATGTTATATTGCAACACTGCATTGGTGGATTGAGGTGAGTGGAGTAACTGGTCAAAAACCCTAATGAGACGTTAAATAATGAACCGTCAATTGGCACAACTAAATCTAAGGATTACTGTTAGCAGCAACCCTAAAATTAAATAAAAGCATTAAATTGATTTCGAAACTAATATTTTAGGAAGATATACCAGCTTAAGGGGAACTAATCTAATGCTCCATTGCACTTGAATTAGTTAACCGCTTAAGTTGGTACATATCTTTCTCTCCCAAAGAACATCCCATTTCAAGTCTTTTCTGATATTGGTAAAATTCACCGAATTTTACTTAAAACTCAGATATAGAATGAAGTGTTATGATTCTATTAATTTTCAGTATAAAATCATTATAGAGGCTTGCTAAAAGATTTGTAACAGGCGAAAGGACGGTTCAAACTGTATAGAAAGTATCAGGTTTCCGGCTCTATTTTTGTCATAATGGCTTATAAAGCGTCTAGTCCTAAAGTCGTAGTGTTCTAGTACCAAAGTACTAGAACCACTTCCCTTTAACCCTCAGAAACAGGCATTTCTAGGGGCAATTTTATGCTAAGATACGTCCCAACTCCGGGGGAACTATTGACATCAAGGATACCGTTCAGTTCGGCTACTCTTTCCCTGATGGTCAATAAACCCTGATGATTCTTGAACAAGTCTATGATCTTAAAGCCCCGCCCATTATCGCTTACCTTCATCACAACAACACTTTTATTTTCTTCAGGGCATTGAATGGAAATTTTTACAGAGGTTGCATGAGCATGCTTGACTACATTGTGCAATGCCTCCCGTGCAATCCAATAAAGCGCTTCCTGTATTATTAGCGACAGCCCTTGCATTTCGACTACGTTAAGCTCATCTGTTACTTCGATACCATGTCGGGAACGCAAAGAGCCTATCTCGCCTTTCAAGGCAGCGACTAACCCTTTCTTTGCCAACGTTTCTGGGCGTAATTCATAAATTAGGGTGCGCATTTCTTCCAGACCCCCTTCTGCTAACGCCACTACGTGGCTTAGTAAGGTGAGAAGTTGGTCTGGTTCATCCAGTTTTTGTTCAACTAATGAACGCGCTGTTTCGGATACCAATAAAATACTGGTGAGTACCTGTGAGGTTGAGTCGTGTAATTCACGCGCAACCCGCCGGCGTTCCTGCAAGGTGGCTAATTCACGGGCATGCTGATAAAGCCGGATATTTTCCAACGCTACCGCTACTTGGTTGCCAATGGTTAGCACCAGATTGGCATGTTCTTCGGTATAATAATTCGGTTCGTGATAAACTAAGCTTATTACTCCGATCACTTTATCCTTAATGACCAACGGAACGAACATCTGGCTACGCACATAGGAATAAATCAAGGTATGCGATTCGCCAAGTTCGGGTAGCTTAAGCGTGGTACGCCCAGATTCTTCTTGTACATCCGCAATTATTAGCGGTTTTCGTTTCTGCAACAGTTGGTTTGCGATAGCCAAATGTTCCAGAGGAGAAACCATTACCATAGCTTGCTCTTCAGATAAGGGCGCTTGCTTAAACAAAAGTTCAAGTTCGTTTCCCTTATAGGAAAAGAGCATAGCTCCGGTGTAATTTACAATACGCTTTAGCTGTTTAAAAACGACATTTTCAAGAGCTTTCAAGTCAAGAGTGGCTACAATCTGCTGCGAAATTTCCAACAGGGTAGATAATTCTTGGGTACGTGCTGCTACCATTTGCTCAAGCAATTGGTACGTTTCTATTTGCTGAGTTACATCCTGAATTACCATAAGAAGATGGGTACTACTAGAGCGGTAACTGAGAGTTGTTGCAAAAATCTGACTATTAAAAGAAGCGGTATTGGTGTGTTTCAGACAGAGAAATTGACCCTGAAATTGATTTTGGGTCTTAGCCTTTTCAGTAAATTCCTTGAATGCTTTTAGATAATCAGGATGAATAAAACTATCGAGACTTTGCCCGATTAACTCCTGCCTCGAACAGCCAAATAACTTACAGCAAGCATGATTAACTTCAGTAATAAGATTGCTTTTCAACTCATATACCAGCAGGTTATCACTGGAATTCTCAAAAATTTGCTGGTATCCTTTTTCGCTATCCAGTAATTTTTGCTCCGGTTGTTGAGAGGTGTTATTTTTTTCCCGACTGGTTTTTTGCGTGTTTCCGCCCCCTTTCAGTGCTCGGTCGCTGTGGCTACTCCTTCTTTTGAGAATGAATCATTCCCATTTGGATAGCCTGATAAGCCGCTTGGGTACGACTTTGTACTCCTAATTTTGAGAGAATATTGCTCACATGGGTTTTGGAAGTTCTTTCGGTAATACCCAAACTATCGGCTATCTGTTTATTAGAATAGCCCTGAGAAAGCAACTTCAGTACGCATATCTCTCGCTGGGTTAGCTCGGCGGGTTGCACAGCATGTTCGTCCCCGCGCATCTCGCGCATTATTCGTACCATTGCATCCGAGGATAGTTGCACTTGCCCTGCCGCAGCCGCTCTAATGGCTTGGCACACATCTTTTGCCTGCCTATCCTTAACTACATAGCCGATTGCACCGGCGCGCACCGCATCTACCACCGAAATCACTTCGAGAACACTGGTCAAAGCCAGTACTTCGGTATCAGGCAATTCCTTACGAATAATTGAGGTAGCTGTAATCCCATCTACTATCGGCATCAAAAGATCCATCAATACTACATCGGGCTTAAGCTTCCGCGCCAACGATATAGCTTCTGCACCATCCGCTGCTTCTCCCACTACTTCCAGCCCACGATCTAATTTAAGAATTAAGTGTAGTCCTTGTCTTACAATGTTGTGATCATCAGCAATCATTACACGAATAGTCACTGAGTTGCCTCCTTCCAGGTATACCGGCTATCCAGTACATTGGTGCCCAGGGTATTTGTTGTTAACCGGGTAGCTGTATCAATGAAAGTATTAATTAGTTAGTTCTAACGCAATACAAACAGTTCCAAGTGGTTGTATTTTCAATTATTATTACTTTTAACACTTCACGGAACCAAATTTTAATGTCTTTATTGACATCTTTGAAACGGTAGTTATTCTGGCTAATTACTAAATGTGGTGTAGTAATTTTGAAGTCAAACTTTATCAGAACATTGTAAAATCCCGAATACTAAAACATTAAATCCTTTTTACCATCTGCAATAATTGAAGCGGATATACCCAACTATCACTATAAATCAGGTTCAGCAGCTTATTTACTTGCCAATCCACCTGCTTGGAAAATGGATTGGGTGGGGTGTAATGGAGAACTAGCAGGGCGAATGTAACCACAAAATAAGACTGAGTTTAATATCTCACAGAAAAGAATAGTCTTTATAGATATTCTGATTAAACAATAATTAAAACACTAAGCTTTTTACGTTCTTAATATAAGCAGGAAAGTACAAAATCGGGCTAAAAACCTATCGAAGTCTCGTAGTATAGGCTCAAGCAGGCACAACCTTTAATCTTGTGTAAACGGATATATAACAGATTATAAATGGCTCATATTAATCTCTGCTAAAGAGATTAAATTATCATTAATAAATTCTCTGTGTAAACCTTAGACATTCTATGATATAAATCTAACAATTACAATGAGTGCATTTTGCATTGTCCTTGTTCGGAATAGTGCAGTGGATTTATTTTTACTTTCTAAATGTAACAGATCAGGGAGGGTCAAAAAAAGGGCGGTGCGCAAACTTGACTGCTTTGGCAAACTTTAGCGATGACAGCAGCCTGTGAGTCTCCCGCTGAGCAGCAAAATTGAATAAATAAAAAGGGATACCGCTTAAGATATCCCCCGGATTCCGGTTATTAGATAAGTTCGATGCTAAGCGCCACCGCACCACCACCGCCCAGACACAACGTTACCAGCCCGCGTTTGCCGCCGGTATCTTGCAAGGCGTGAATCAAGGTAGTCAGGATTTTCGCGCCGCTAGATCCGATTGGATGCCCTAAAGCGATAGCCCCACCCCGCACGTTTACACGAGAGAGGTCGAAGTGCAGTTCTTTGTGGTTTGCCAGAACCTGCGCGGCAAACGCTTCATTGACTTCTACTAAATCAAAATCGCCTAACTTTAAGCCGGTTTGCTCAAGCAATTTATTTACTGCAAGCGGTGGTGCAGCAAAGACATATTTAGGCTCAAGTGCGGCGGAAGCATACCCCGTGATGCGGGCTTGTGGCGCAATCCCGTATCGTTCGGCAGCGGTGCGGCTGAGTACCACCATCGCACTGGCACCATCGCTCAAACCGGGGGCATTGCCAGCGGTTACCGAGCCGCCCTGTGGCTTGAAAGCGGGTTTCAGGGCTGTTAACGATTCGAGAGTAGTATCAAAGCGCGGCGGTTCATCCACCTCAAACAAGGTCACACCTTTTTTGGTCTTAATTTCCACCGGAGTAATTTCGCGTTTGAACACTCCTGCTTCAATAGATTGCGCAGCTTTACGCTGGCTGTTATAAGCAAATTCGTCCTGTGCTTCGCGGCTGATTTCGAATTTATCAGCGATTAGCTCCGCGCTCATACCCATATGCAGATTTTCAAAAGCGCACCACAAACCATCATGGACAACAAGATCAACCAGTTCGCCATTACCCATCCGGTAGCCATTACGAGCTTTGGGCAACATATAAGGGGCGCTGCTCATGCTTTCCATGCCGCCCGCGATCATTACATCCTGCTCACCCGCTTTGATGGAATTAGCTGCCAGCATTACCGCTTTTAAGCCACTCCCACAAACTTTATTGATGGTTAGCGCCGGAACACCATCAGGAACACCGCCTTTTATAGCAGCTTGGCGCGCTGGAGCTTGCCCTTCTCCTGCTTGTACCACGTTTCCCATAATTACTTCTTCGACCAATTCGGGGCGTATCTCAGCGCGTTTCATAGCAGCACGAATAGCGAGTGCACCTAATTCTGGAGCGGTAAACCCACTCAGTGCGCCGAGAAACTTACCGGTAGGCAGACGAGTTGCGCCTGCAATTAACGCTTCGTCACTTTTTAATTTTGCCATATTAGCCTTCTTCCATTTTTATGACCTAAATCGTTATTCTATGATAGCATGAGCTGCAAAAAATTATTGGCGAAGGAAGTGCCATAATCTTGTCATATGTTATAATTATGTACTAATCAGGTTTTTGGGATAAACCTGAATATTGGATAAGATGAGGTTACTGTTTACTTGAACGATATACTGAAGAACACACAAAACCCAGAGAGCGTCCATCGCCCTCCTGAGTTAACTACCAATTTAAATACCCTTGCCGATCTAACTCCACCACAGATTGTAGCGGAACTAGATAGATTTATTGTTGGTCAGGATAAAGCCAAACGCGCTGTTGCGATTGCCTTACGCAATCGCTATCGCCGTTTGCGTCTGAGCGAGGAATTGCGCGAGGAAATAGCACCTAAAAATATTATGATGATTGGACCCACCGGGGTTGGCAAAACCGAAATTGCGCGGCGGGTGGCGAAAATTATTGATGCACCTTTTATCAAGGTAGAGGCAACTAAATTTACCGAGGTGGGATATGTAGGGCGCGATGTTGAGTCAATAATTCGTGATTTGCTGGAAGCTAGTATCCAGATGGTGCGCGAAGAAAAGCTCAAGGAAGTAAACGAGAAAGCTGAAATTGCGGCTAACGAAAAGCTGGTAAACTATCTGGTGTTGCAACTTTACTACAAAGATAAAGACCATAAGAAACCCGCCGAACTGGAAAAGCAAGTTGAGATTGTCGAGAGTGACGAAAAGCAAGCTGAACCGGAGCTTTCGCCTGAAGAAAAACGTCGCCTGAAACGCCGTCGTCGCCATGTTGCTAATATGCTAAACCAAAAGAAATTGGAAGAGCAGACCATCGAAATTGATCTTGACCATGACGGGAGCTTTGGCGGAATAATTGAATTTGTTGCTAGCATGGGAACTGATGATCATAGTGATGGCTTTCCAGATTTTATGGAGAGTCTTGGCTCACTCAACCGCCGCCGTACTCGCCGCCTTTCCGTTAAGGAGGCGCGGCGGGTGCTAATCAACGAAGAAGCCCACAAGCTGATCGATTTCGATGAGGTAGTGGATGAAGCCTTGCGGCGCTCGGAGCAAATGGGCGTGGTATTTCTAGACGAAATCGATAAGATTGTCGGAAATGGTAACGAAACCGGTCCAGATGTTTCGGGTGAGGGGGTACAGCGTGATTTGCTGCCAATCGTTGAAGGTTCTACCGTAATGACTCGCTACGGCTCGGTAAGAAGCGACCACATCCTTTTTATCGCGGCAGGGGCATTCCATAACGCCAAGCCTTCCGATTTGATTCCAGAGTTGCAGGGTCGTTTCCCGCTCAGGGTTGAACTGGATAGCCTCGATAAGGAAGATCTCAAGGAAATACTGGTTAAGCCTCATAATTCGCTAACTCATCAGTATATCGAGTTGTTAGCTACCGAAGGCGTTAACCTAACATTTGAAGATGACGGTTTGGATGAGATTGCTTACGTAGCCAGCGAGGTAAATCGGCGCAACGAGGATATCGGGGCGCGCCGTTTGCATACCGTAATGGAAAGAGTGCTGGAGGAAATTTCTTTCTGTGCTGCCGAGCGGAAGGGTGACTGTTTTGTGGTCAATCGCGAATACGTACAGCAGCAGGTAGGCGATCTAGTAGAAGATGAGGATTTGAGCCGTTATATTCTGTAGTTCAATCTGGAATGGGTTGGGTTGTGCTGTGAATCCTCGAAAGTCACAGCCCCGCTCATTTACCCTCTAAAATTTGCTAATTATTTCTCCTGTACCTTCACAACGGCTTTTGGTGAAAAATAATCATACGCGAAGTAATATTTACCCACGAGCGGCTGGTATAATGATTCAGATTCAAAAAAAGTGCGGTTCATTCAAACTTTTTACTAAAAAAAGCGTAAATCCTGTATAATAAAAGTACCATTTTTTAATAATAGCGGTGTGCTACAAATTCATCAATTTTTGAGTGTTGTAGCTAACCTTGTGGAGTGTTTAAATACTTGGATACTGGTTCCATATTTGGGCTGTTGGCGGTTGTTTTGCTGGTCAGCGCTAACGGCTTTTTTGTAGCGGGAGAATTTGCACTGGTAAAAGTACGTACCACCCGCATTGACCAGCTTGTGGCAGAAGGAAAACGTTCAGCCTTATTAGTTCAATCCGAATTGAATCGGCTTGATAATTACATTGCAGCAACTCAACTTGGTATTACGCTGGCAAGTCTCGCCCTGGGCTGGGTTGGAGAACCCGCAGTGGCACATTTGCTCGAGCCTCTCTTTATCGGGATTGCAGGAGAGGCAGCAGAGCCGGTTGCCCATAGTGTAGCAATTGCAATTGGCTTTGCTCTAATCACCTGTTTTCACATCGTGTTGGGCGAGCTTGTGCCGAAATCCATTGCTTTGCAACGAGCGGAAAACGTAGCTTTGTTTGTTTCTCGCCCGCTTTATATCTTTGCCGTAGTCTTCAGACCGTTTATTATTTTCATGAACGGGGTTGCCGGTACAGTGGTACGATTGCTGGGGTTGTCGATTTCTGGCGAACACGCTTCAGTACATTCGGTCGAAGAACTGGAAATGCTGGTAACGCAAAGCCGTGAGGCAGGGGTGCTGGATCGGCAGGAAGAAAAATTATTAAGGCGTGTATTTGATTTCGGTGACAAAACAGTCAATCAGATAATGATGCCGCGCACCGAGATTGTGGGTGTCTCCAAAGATAGTACACTCGAACAGCTAGTGGAAATGGCTGCGGACGAAAGATACACCCGTTTCCCGGTTTATGATAATACCCTTGATAATATTATCGGGGTAATCCATGTTAAAGACCTTTTCCCGCTTTTGCGTAACCGGGTATTGGATAAACCTTTTAACCTATTGAATGTTATGCGTCCGGTTTTAAAAGTGCCGGAAACAGTGCTGGTCGAAGATTTGCTAACCCAGATGCAATCTAAGCAGGCGCACTTAATCGTAGTGATTGACGAGTATGGTGGGACTGCGGGCATTGTCACGATGGAAGATATTATGGAGGAAATCGTCGGCGAGGTGCAGGACGAGTTCGATACCCGCGAGGAAGGGTCGCGCCTTGAAGTAGAATTGTCGCCCGATGGTTCTAGTTCGGTGGATGGGCTTATGGCGTTACCTGATTTTGCAGAACGTTTCGGAGTAGAATTTGAAGAAACCGATTACGAAACCATCGCCGGTTTTGTGTTTGGTGAACTGGGGCGTACTGCCGGAGTTGGTGACGAGATTACGTTAGGACAATATAACCTCCGAGTAGAGGAAATGGACAATCTGCGAATCGCTCGTTTAAAAGTCGAGCGGCTGGAAACTCATTCAGAAACGGAAGAGAAGCCAGCCGATTCGCCCGAAGCTTTGTCTAAAAAGGTTACTACTGACAAGCTGAAAGATTCCCAGAACAGCAAAGTGGCTTAATTCTGATACTTATAACCTGAAACGGCAAGAGAGAATGAATATGGCGTTGACCTGTCCTACCTGCAAACGTGATGTTAACGAAGACGATGCCTATTGCGCTAACTGCGGACAGTCTCTAACAGGACCCAGAGCGCCAAATTTAATGTTAAGAGAAATGCCAGTTGCGCCGACCCACCAGTTGGAATCTCCTGAGCAACTTGCAGAGTTAGAATCGCCCGACACACCTTCAGAACCACTCACCCTTGGTTCTTTTGCCGATTTAATACCCCCGCCAATCTCGCAAGCGAAAGCTGAATTGCTTGAAAGTTGGGTGTGTGTTCAGTGCAAAACTGAGAACCAGAACGCGGGGGAATACTGTGAAAGCTGTGGTGCGCTAAGGGTTACAACCGGGCTACCGGAAATTGAACAGATAGAGCCTTTGTTATACCCACAACCAACCATAAAGATGGTGGAAGGTAGTGGAGTTAGATTGGGGTGGCGGTTGCATAGCGCCAGTAATACCAATGAAGGCATTTCCCGTCGCGGTAACGCCGACGAAGATAGCGTTTTTACGCTTGAAACTCGCCGAATGTACGAAGCGCGTCCGGAAAGCTTCGGGTTTTACATGGTTGCAGATGGAATGGGCGGGCAGGCAGCCGGTGAGGTTGCCAGTAAAAGCGCAATCAAAACGGTTTCTTCGATTGTAATAACCGAATTGTTGCTTCCTTGGCTCGATGGACAAACTATGAGCAAGGAAAAAATCGGTGAGGTGCTACAGCGAAGCATGATCGAAGCTCATATGTTTATCCGCCAGTATAATGCCGACCACAATTGTGACTCCGGTACTACTGCCACACTTTGCTGTGTAGTGGATGATCTGGTGGTAGTGGCTAATGTGGGGGACAGCCGCACTTACCTATGGCGGCTTAAGCCGGAAACAACCGCAGACGCGCCTACTCAACGCCTCTCTCCGGTTTCTACCAGCGCAAAAACCCAGAAATTGACTAAACCCGGTTCTCCATCTTTCACTCCTGCCTCTGAATTAATGCATCTTGAGCGTGTTTCCCGTGACCAATCGTTGGTTGAGGACTTGGTACAACAAGGGCTACTTACCCGCGATGAAGTTTATACCGACCCGCGCCGCAATGTGGTTTTACATGCGCTTGGCTCGCCGGAAGAAATAATCGTGGTAGATGTGTATGACCGCACCCTCTATACGGGCGATAAACTTCTTTTATGTTCGGATGGGTTATGGGAAATGGTTAGAGACCCTGCAATTGAAAAGATTTTGGGCAATGAAAAAGATTTACCCCAAACTGTCGAGCATCTTATACAAACCGCTTGCCAGAATGGTGGTCAGGACAACGTTAGTGTTATCATCGTAGAAGCTATTTACAGTTAATGAGGTTGGGTGATGAACTGCCCTAATTGCGGTGTTAAAGTTTCGCCGAAAGATGATTTTTGCGATAATTGCGGAGTTGTTCTTAATGTAATGGCGGGCAGTCCTATGATTCCGCCTTCAAACAAGGCTGCTACTCCCGTTGTGGCTACCGCTGCCGGATTACAGTGCAAAAACTGCGGGAAAATACCCAATCCCGGGGACGACTTTTGTGAAAATTGCGGGGCGCAACTCACCAAAAATGGAGTGGTTAGCGTTGCAAGTGGCGGGCAAAAGGCTGTTTCTAGCACAACCGGATCGGCGCGTCCGATTTCAGGGCGTGTTTCCAGACCGATAACCAAATGCCCCAGTTGTTCCGCGCCCTTGCAAGAAGGCGACCGTTTCTGCCGCAAGTGCGGTTTTAACTTTGTCGGCGCGGGCTTGATAACCAGCAGCAAGCTTTCAACCAATTCTCCACATCTTACCACGCAAGAAGCGCCTCGCACCGAACTGCGCGAAGGTATGATGCTGGGTGAAAACGGCAAATACCGGGTTACGCGCATGGTCGGTAAAGGCGGTATGGGAGCAGTCTTTCTGGCGGACGATACTATCCTGAAACGTCAGGTCGTTATCAAGGCTTTATTGCATAGCGATGACCCCGACTTGGTAGCTGCCAGTATCAAAGAGCGCGAGTTCCTTGCCGCCGTGAAGCATCACGGCATAGTTTCCATCTACGATTTCTTCAACATCGGTACTGAAGGTTACATCGTGATGGAATTCGTGAACGGGCGCACTCTCTATCAGATTATGGAGCAGCAAAACCGTCCCTTTGACCCGGCTACCGCAGTTCGCTATATTAGTGAAATTCTGTCCGCTTTTTCTTATCTGCACAAGCTCGGTTTGATCTATTGTGACTTCAAGCCTCAGAATGTGATTGTCGAAACCCTCAAAGATGGTTCCCAAACGGTTAAACTGATTGACCTCGGTACGGTAATCAAATACGAACCAGACCCCGAAGCGGTTTACGGCACAACCGGATTTTATGCTCCCGAAGCGGTTGATCATCCCTCTCCCCAAACCGACCTGTACACCATTTGCCGCTCGTTGGCATGGATGGTTACATGGATGGATTTGAACAAACCCCAGTATGGGATGCCTGCTATAGATGTCTTCCCAGTGTATAAATCGCTACCCTCTTTGTATTACCTGTTATATCGAGGTACTCATCCTGAACCGGCGCGTCGTTTCCAAAGCGCCGATGAACTGTATGATCAGCTAAATGGGCTGCTTCGGATTATAGAGGGCGGCAAACCCGGCGTTCCGATACGTAGCAAGTTATTTGCGTCCGGTTCGCTCTATCAAACCAATCGGCTGGATGCGGAAGGTTATACCCTGCTAGATGAAAGTGACTCTGCTATTGATTTCTTGCGTCAGGGCGATATGGCAATGATGCGCGGAGATTTACAATCGGCAGAGCGGATTTATAACGAGGCTGTCGGTCGCAACCGGGATAGTGTGGACGCGCATTTGCGTTTGGCAGAAGTTTCAATCGAACAACGGAAGTACGGAGAAGCCAAAACCCAACTAGATGTGGTGTACGGAAAGTCCGGTTTTAACTGGAAAGCGGTTTGGCTTAGTGGACGTTTGCTGGAGGTGCAGGAAAATTTCCCAGCCGCCTGCCAGACTTATATGGAAGTGGCAAAGCATCTGCCCGGTGAATTGCCTCCCCAACTGGCGCTTGCACGGGTGCAACTGGCGATGGGTGATATTCCAGCCGCGCTCGCTAGCTATAATTTGGTTATGACTACTGATTTGGACAACACCGACGCTATTTTTGGAGCCTGCGAAGCGACGCTGAAACAAAATCGGTTTGACGATGCGGCACATATTCTGGAACGGGTAAATGAAAACTCTTCATGGTATATCGAAGCACGTTTGCAAATCTGCCGGATTCTTCTGTATCGCAAGCCGCAAAACGGTCCTGATGATTTGGCGGTTGCTTCCGAATCGCTGAGACGACTCAGCCAGTTGGGGATAGATACTCCCGATTACCTGCTGGTTATGGCGGATTTTTACCGCCGTGCTGCTGAGTTGGTGGCTGAAAACAAATTACCGCCTCAATTTTCCTTGCCTCACCAACCCTTATCCCCAACACCGCCACCTACGCCCTCGCGTCGGGTGTTGGGTAAACTGGCAGAGGAAAATTATCGGGCATATCTGCACCGTGTTCCACAATCTCTTAATCGGGAAGCGATAGTGCGAGCCAAGTTCAAGGTTGCACCATGGCGACTGATTTAAAGCTTAAAATTTGTTAAGTGAATTTTGAAACGAGATGCGACTATTTGGTGTCATATTCCGTATAAATATAGATAGCTAGGCGCTATCATGCCATTTTCGAACTAACACCGATGAGGAGTCTCCGATGTTCGATGTTTCGGCTTATCAGAACCCATATTTACGTACCGGCGCATCTACGATGCAGGCTGTGGTGTCACTTAGCCTCGAAGATAGTGGTCCGGTCAAAACTGGTTCTATGCCACTTGCACTGAGTATAATTATTGATCGCAGCGGTTCAATGGAAGGGCAAAAGATTGAGGCGGCTAAGGATGCTGCCATTCGAGTAATTCAATCGGCTGACCCTAGCACCGCTTTTATGGTAGTTACCTTTAATGAAACTGCTAATGTGATTGTTCCACCCACTTCGGCAACCACCGAAAGTAAGACACGCGCTATTGCGGCTATCCGCAATATCTATAGCAATGGCGGCACCTGTATGTCCACCGGGTTAGCGGCGGTAGCCCGTGAAATGTCTTCAGCGCAAGGACGCGCTCGCAAAATCCTGTTTCTGACAGATGGCAAGAATGAAGGAGAGAAGCGCAATATCCTTGATAAAGCGGTACAGCGGGTGAAAGAAGCCGATATTGAGGTTAGCGCGTGGGGCATGGGAGTAGATTGGGATGAAAACGAACTAAAATATATTGCCAACGAAACAAAGGGCAGCGCCGATATAATCCCATCTCCAGACCAGATCGCTGGAGCTTTTGGTTTTGCCTTTTCCGAGATGCAAAAAATTACCGCTACCAATGTGCGGTTAAATCTCTGGACACCTGTGGGCGTAACTATTAAAGCGGTGCAGCAGGTTTATCCCAGTATTTTGCCTTTGACAGGTACGCCAAATCCGGATAGTCCACGAATTACCGAATTCAAGCTCGGTTCGTTCGGGCGCGATGAAAAGCGCGATTATGTAGTAGATTTAACCATTCCCACTTACACCCCGGGTCAGCAATTTTTGATGGCGCGTCCAAGCCTGTTGTATTATGTAGCCGGACAGGGTGATATTGAGGAGAAAACCGATAAAAAAGGTTGGATATTCGCCCAATGGACTGATGATCCGGTAGAATCTTCTAAAATTGAGCGGCATGTGGCACATTACACCAATCAGAGCGAGCTTAGCACTATTGTTGAAGAAGGTCACAAAGCGTTAGCACAAGGTGACAACGAGCGCGCTACTCAATTACTGGGACGTGCCCTGCAATTGAGTGAGCAAACCGGCAACGAGAATATGACCCAGATGCTCAAGAAAATTGTAACGAATGAGCCGAACGGTACGGCACGATTGAACAAATCTGCCAGCGCCGTTGACCTCAAGAGTGTGGCGGTTAATAGCGGTAAAACTAGCCGTTTGAAGTAAGCATCTGACAGGAATATATAAGTTACCAAGAGGAAAAAAATGAGCGTAAAATGCCAGCAGTGCAACCATCAAAATCCTGATGACGTGGAATTTTGCGAGAACTGTGGCGCACAACTTCCGGTGAGCGTACCGACAAGCGGAATAATTGCCACAGCGGTCGCCACCCCTGCTTCTGCTCAGGTTTCTGATATTCTGATTTGTCCAAATTGTAAAGCGCCTTTTACCATCGGCGATGTATTTTGCTTCAATTGCGGTTACGATTTAACCAAGCAGCACGCCATACCCGCTAGCTCGATTCAAGTAGCAGCGGCAGTTTCCAATCCGCCAACGCAACCCGCCACTGCGGTGAATAGTAACTCACAGCCAGATATTAGCGCAGATGAGTTTGAGAAAATGTTATCTAGCGGTGCGCCCCTGCCTGCGGCAGAAATCGCCCAACCGACTCCTGTAGCGACTCCTGTTCAACCCGCTTCGGGTTTTGCCGCAGTAGCTGTACAAGAGGTAGCCGCGCCTGCCATAGCCGTTGGAAATTTAATTCTCACAATTTCAGGACCATATGGCGTGGAAAAAGTTACTTACATAGGTCGTGAATTGTTACTGGGACGGCAGGATATAAAAACTCGCATCTTCCCAGATGTGGCGCTAGATGATGCAGCTAGTTCACGCCGCCATCTTGCTATCTGGCAAGAAGCGAGCGATGAGAAATTCTATGCTCAGGATTTAGAAAGCTCTAATGGCACTCTTCTAAATGATTCAGATATGCCACCGGGCGAACCGGTGCAACTCAAGAATGGGGATGTGATTAAAATCGGCACTCGCTATAATATTCAGATCACAATAGCTTAATTTATGTTTCCGGGTGGGGGTAAAAAGGAAGCACAGGATAGGGCGGAAGCGGTTTCCCGGCGGCGCAATGTGGCGGCAGCACAGGTAACCGACCTTGATTCGGCATTGGCGGAAATTCGGATTAGCACAGAACTAGATGCACCCTATTATCGCCCTAGCGAACTGGATAGCCTGAAAAAGCTGGTAGAGCGCGGACAGCTAATGCTAGATGACCTTTTCAAAGAAGTGGCACAGATGACCGCTTCCAGTGTTGGGGAACGCATAACCGATCAAGAAGCTTATATGCTGGTGCAGCCTGCTATGCGCATTGAAGCGAAAGCCGCCGAAATGCGCCAGCATCTACAACATGCCACCGACCTCAAAAAGAAACTTGATCGCTCTCGCCAGAATGTTGATCAGAGCCTTGTTAATGTGGAAAAGAAGAAATTGAACGTTGATTCGGCATTGGCGAGCGCTCGTCCAGTAGTTGAACAAATGGGGTTAGCACACGCTGAAAAATACCCCGAAACTAGCGCAGCCTTGCTAACTTCAGAGCGGGAAACTTCAGCGGCGGCTCAGCTTCTTGCAGCGGCTCGTCAAGCACATCAACGTTCGGTTTTTCATGAGGTGTTGGATTTATGCCAGCGCGCCGATTCCATGCTTGACTCGGCTATGAGCAAACTGGATAGTATCAAACTGGCGGGAAAAGAATTTGAAAAGGCTGCGGGGGAAGCCGAACAAAAGCTGCAAAAAGCTCTCAGTCGATTACAAGAAGTTAAAAACGAACTGGAGAGTCTTACCCCAATTATCAAAATTGAACCCAACACCTATTTATTTGAGGCGATTCAGCGCATAGGCGAAGCGCGTAGAGCTACCAAAGCAAACCCTCCCCAGAACCTTACTTGCTACCGACTTTCGGTAGAAGCCCTTAATTTGTTGGAGGATGGCTTACAACGCGCCGTTCAAGAAGCTAACCGCGTTAAAGAGCTACTGGCTAATTCGCGGAGTCTGGTTCAGCAATTGCAGCAAGCGGTTATCAGCCTGCGAGTGACTATAAATGAAAAGCAGGCGGTTCCGGTGCGCGCCAGCGAATTCTATGCTAAAGCCAAAGATGAGCGAGATCGTCTGGTTCAAATCAATATTGACTCTCTAAATCTGACCGAGCTTGAAGAACTGGCTTCCTCTGCTTCTTTTGCCCTTAAACTGGCAGAGAGTGGGCTTGCTCTGCTGGTTTAAACCTTAAGAATCATTACTGTCAAAACCCTCTTTTTATGGTAGTATTATTTTTATAATGATTATTAATTAATGAAGCTTGTAAAAATTGTACTATATTTGCCAAGTTTTAACTTCATTACCTACTACATAAATCTGACCTGGAAAGGCAGGTAATCAGAGCAAATGAACAGGTTGTTGCGCTGGCTGGAATTGTGGAAAGCCAACATTTTTTTTAAATTGCTCAGTGGTTTTTTTGTTACCAGCCTTTGCATTATTATCATTGCCATCTTCGGAATTTCTGTAAGAGTTAATCTGATAGATAACCTGAATCAGGTCTATTCTTCGCAACTTGAAGTTGATAAAGCGCTCAATCTAATGCACTCTGCTGATAACCTTGAGAATGAGCTTTCCCGTATTAGAGTTGACATAAATACAATCAATCGGACTAATGAGTTGGTTTTGACCAATATGGCTCAATCTACACAAGCCGTTTCTCTTATAAATGGCTATGTGATGGATTTTAAGGGACAACGAGTTCAGATTGATTCAACTCTCCAGCAAATTCAGGATTTGCCCGCCAATTTTGATTTGCAAGGTGCGAAAACTAACCAGCTTGTGCAGACAGCGCAAAACCTGATAAGTGATTTGCAGGCTCTTTTATCGGATTTAGATCGGGTTGTAGATTTAAGTGTTACTAACCATCCTGAAGTGGCTCGTACTCTATGGGTACAGTCTGATACAAAACTTAGCGCGATAACTGTTAATTTATCCAATTTTCAGGATGCGGTTCAGAAAAACCAAATAAAAATTCAGGGTCAGAATGCCGAGACTGTGCGGCAAGCTAATGTATACAAGGAAACCGCCCTTTGGATATTATTATTTGCAGGTCTTTTAGCCATAACGTTGGCATTGGGTCTTGGGACAGTTTTCAGCTATTTGTTTACACGTCCGGTTCTGACTCTTAAAGAGCACCTTAAAGGATTGGCTGAAGGTGATTTGGTTACTTCGCTAGAGATAATCAATCGGGATGAATTTGGAGATCTTGGCAAAACCTACAATGAGACAATCCATCGCCTTGCCAAATCCTATAGCCAATTACAAGAAAAATCCATCCAGATTAGTGCATCTTCAGCGATGATTGCCTCTGCCAGCCGCTTTTCTGCAACTTCCAGTAATGAACAGGCTGAAGCGGTGCTGGAAGCTACCCTGACAATCGAGGAGCTAAATCATACTGCCGGAGAAATTGCCGAAGCAGCTTCACTGGTGGTAAAAGCGGCTGAAGAAGCTCTGGTGGATGCTGGTGAAGGTCAGATTACTTTAAAGGAAAGCATTAACAGCATAAGCCAGCTAAAACTGAAAGTGCAGGATATTGCCGAGAAAATTCTAGCTTTGAACGAGCGTTCACAGCGCGTAGGTCATATAATTGAGCAAATTACCGGAATTGCTGACCAAACTCATTTGCTAGCACTTAATGCTGCTATCGAAAGCGCAGCGGCGGGAGGAAGCGGGAAACGCTTTGCGGTGGTAGCAGCGGAAGTTAAAAAGCTGGCAGAGCGCAGTCGGGCAGCTACTCGTGAGGTTCAAGAAGTATTAACCGAAATCCAATATGCTACTGCTGCCAGCGTAATGTCTACCGAACAGGGTATGAAACAGGCAGAATACGGTGTGGTGCTGGCGCATCGTTCCGGCGATGCTAACGAGAATATAATCCAGCAGATTGATCGGACAGCCCAACTATCTAATGCTATTTCTCTGGCGACCCAGCAACAACGTAGCGCCAGTGAACAAGTGGTTGCAAACATGCGACAAATAGCTATAGTAATTGAAGATGCGGCAGCTTCTGCGGTACACAATAGCAAACTGGCAACCTCACTAGATGAAGTAGCTAAAACTATGAAACAGCTTACTAGTCAATTCAAAATACGACTTGATGAAACGGGCAGCGGTGGCACTTCCTCAACAAATGGCATTACATCCGGTTTAGAGCCGGAAAATGAGGAGATACCCTATCGTGACAAATTGGATGCCCCTTCACTAAATCCGGAGGGGATATAACTAAAGTGAGCATGCAAGGCGAAGAATTTACCGAGGCAGAACTCCTTGCCCTTGAGTTAGAAAAACGCAACAGCGAGCGCGCAGGGGAAAACTCCCCTGAACCGGATGTAACTCTGCTAACTTTTTACCTTGGAGATGAGTGGTTTGGAATACTGCTAGAGCAGATAAAAGTGGTAGCGCGGATGTTGGAAGTGACACAAGTTCCGGGAGCATCAAACTACATACTGGGGGTTGTTAATTACCGAAGCGCTATATACCCATTGATTGATTTGCACAAAATGTTTGAATTGATTCCTTCGCTGCCGACTCGTGCCAGTCGCATAGTAATAATCAATCATGAACACCACCCTTTCGGAATACTGGTTGATTCGACCACCGAAGTTAAACACGTGCGTCAAAGTGAGTTGAACAAACAGGTGGATAGCAGTTCCGGTATTAGCAACTATATTAATGCTGAAATCAGTCTTGACAGTAAAATGCTTGGGGTTTTAAATATAGAAGCAATATTAAGAATGATAGCCGGTGCAGATCAGTCGTAATCTAACGAAATGAGTTTGTAAGCTTGCCTCCTGACTTTTCTTCTTTTTCCAAAGGGCTAACTGAGCTAATGCTCAAAGGCGCTGCCCTAACTGGCAAACCGAATACGCTCAAGCAGGTTTCCCTTATGCTTGGTTATGCCGGAAATCAACCGGTGGCGTTGCTCATGAGCCAGATTTATAACATTATTGTTTCTGGTATTCAGGTGTTACACTCACCACAACCCAATGATGAAACTCTATGGGCTGAAGTAGCATATCAGGACAGTAAATTGCCAGTGTTAGAATTAGCGCGTCTGTTAAAATTACCACTCGTGGAAACGCTTGATCGTTCTCGTATCTTGGTTAGTGGTACATCCAGAGCAGGTGACAAGATTTTACAACCCTTCGGTATTGCGTTGGATGACCTACTTACAATCCAAACCTTCCGTCTGTCCGATATTCATACGCTACCCGACTGGGTAGCCCCTGCGCTCAAAGGTATTTTGATGGGAATGGTGCTGGTGGATCATGAGTTGCTGCTCTCGGAAGATGAACCATTACTAGATTCTGGAATATTACAGCCGGTTAACTTGATAAGCTCAATTGAGAATAAGGCTATTGTGTCCGGCAAACCGGAATTAGAGGGGGCAAATGTGGGTAGAAATAACATTGCTACCGATACCCGCCGCCCGATAGCCTTGATTAATCTAGCTACCATAAAAGATATTATTTATTCAGGCAAGTTGCAATGAGTGTACCACCAACAAGTTTGAAATGGGTGCTTCGTTTCAAGCAGGAAGCAGCAGCGCATTTGCAACTGCTTGAGCAGGGCTTGCGCCAAGTGCAGCCTAACATACCATCCCAACCTGTCGAAAATACTGACCAACTTACTGCGCTCAATCCTGAATTGCGGGAATTTTTCCGTTTGGGGCATACTATTAAAGGCTCAGCGGCAATGGTGGGGTTGCAAGAAATTGCCGATAAAGCCGAGCGGCTGGAAAATAGCCTGCACAAAGTTTTTAAAAGACCCAATCTTTTCTCAGAATTGAAGAGACAAAGACTCCTTGCTCTAGTAGCAGAACTGACACGGGAAGTGGACGAAATTGGAAAGGGATAGATTTCTACCAAAGTTCAAAGAAGAAGCCGATAAGCAACTTCTGCAAATAAGCCAGCAATTGGTTGACCTTGAACGAGATTCGCAGAACCTGGGATTGATTAATTCCATTTTCAGAGCGGCGCACACGCTTAAAGGTAACGCCAGAATGTTGAATATTATTCCGGTCAGCAATTTGGCGCACGACATGGAAACTATTTTCGGTGATATGCGTGATGGCAAATTATCTATGCGCCCGGAAATAACCGATCTGCTGTTTGAAGCGTTGGACATTTTGCAAAGCTGTGTAGACGCTTCGGTTACTTCGGGCGCAACCATGCCGGATATAACTTCAATAACCAATAAACTGAAAGTACTCTTTAAAGCGCCTCCAGCGGTTAGCACTACTCAATCACACAATGAAAGATTCTCCGAAGAAGCGCAAACGCAACTCCTAAAAATCAGCCAGTTGCTGGTTGAAATGGAACGTACGCCCGGCAATGGCGCGATTTTGCAAGAGATATTCCGGTTAGCACATACCTTGAAGGGTAACGCCGCGATGCTTGGGTATCATAGCATCAAGAGGGTAGCCCACGAACTTGAAGAAATCTTTGCTGCTGCACGCGATAATGGCTTGAAGCTACAGTCCGATATGCTCGATACTATCTTTGAGGGATTAGAATACATCGAGCATGCGGTATCTAATTCACCTTCCGATGAGAATACCAGCGAGTTAGTTCAGAAATTACACAGCTTGCTTGGTAACACGCATGAGATAGAGATAGAAGTACCTCCCGCTATTTCCGTTCAGAAAAATCCACCTCAATTGACAAATCGCCTCGAAGCGCAAACTTTAGCGGTGCATGTCAACAAGCTGGACGACCTAATGAACATTTCCAGCGAATTTGTACTGAGTAAAATGGAAGCAATGTCGGTACTGGATAAATTGCGGCAGATTATGGATTTGTTAAGGCGCAAGCAACGCTCTGGACCGTTATCGCGCGCGCTTATTACAAATAACCGCGACCCCTCCGAGATTGCAACCCTTTTTGAATTGCGCGATGAACTGTTCGATGTTAAGGAAATTGATACTCTCCTAGAAGGACTTTTGCGCTCCACCTTTAGAGTTTACGAGGAACATGCCAATCACCTGCAAAATACAGTAGATGAACTAGAGCGCAATGTTCTGAGTATTCGGATGCTACCAATCGGCACGTTATTTGAGGAATTCCGCCCCTTTGTACGTAATTTGGCGCGCTCTTTGGGGCGTGGCAACCCTACGCTAACCGTAATGGGCGGTGAAATTGAAGTTGATAAGAAAGTACTGGAAGATATTCGCGACCCGATATTACACCTACTCAGAAACGCGCTTGATCACGGGATAGAATTTCCAGAACAGCGGCTTGCGGCGGGAAAACCAGAAGAAGGTCGCCTGACAATGGAAGCGGCTCAGGAAGGGAGCTTTGTAACGATAAGAATCTCGGATGATGGCAACGGTATAAATCTGGATAGAGTCAGGGAACGTGTCATAATGAAAGGCTTGGTTTCGGAAAACCGGGCGCGCAGCATGTCCAAAGAAGAGTTGATCACAATGATCTACGAACCCGGTTTTAGCACCAGCGCAATAATTACCGATGTCAGCGGGCGTGGCGTAGGGATGGATGTAGTTAAGAAGAACGTGGAGCGGTTGGGTGGTCAGGTTTCAATAATAAGCGAAGAAACAAAAGGCACCACCTTTAACCTGAAAGTACCTTTGACAATTGCCACCAGTCGCGCTTTGCTGGTTAAGGTTGATTCACAGGTTTATGCTATTCCTGCCCCCAATATCGAGTCGATGCTTTATCTTGCGCCGGAAGATATCTTAACCAGAGCCGGACGAGATGTAGTAATGCACCGGAATATACTGGTTCCGATTATACGCTTGAGCGAATTATTGGGGGAATTTGCCAACGCCAAACATCCTGTTTTCCAATGGCAACTAGCTGCTATGCAACGAAACCGGAATGAAACTACAGGAAAGGGTTTAGCGGTTAAGGGTAGCTATAGCACAGGTATCTCAAGTTCGAAAGAGGCTATTACCGATACGCTAAGCGGGTTGACACTGGCTGACCCTACCGCGAGTACCCGTATTAGGATGATGAATACGGAAAGCGAGCGCCGGAATCCAGCACGGTTTAATTTTGAGCGGATGCCAGCCGTTGTAGTTGGTTCAAGCGAACGCCATTTCTGCTTGTTGGTCGACTCCCTCGAAGATGAGGTTGAGATCGTAATAAAGAGTCTAGGAAAGTTGTTAAAAGTTCCGCATGTCAATAGTGCTACTATTCTAGGTGACGGTAAAGTGGTAATGATTCTAGATGTTCCAAATCTGGTTTCAACTGCCCGTGTAAAAATAACCACTACCCGCAGCAGCTTGAGGTTAAAAGAGGAAAAACCGCGTCAGAAGCGTATTCTGGTAGTGGACGATAGCATTACTACCCGCGAACTGGAAAAGAGTATTCTTGAGGCAAATGGCTATCTGGTGGATATTGCCGATGATGGTACTCGCGCTCTTGAGGTTCTATTGGTCGATAACCGCTACGATCTTGTAATATCTGATATTGAGATGCCCCATATGAATGGATTTGAGCTAACCACTAGTATAAAATCAAATTCTAAACTCCGTCATTTACCTGTTATAATTGTATCTTCACTGAATAATGAAGAACAAAAACGTAAGGGTATTGCAGTTGGTGCGCAGGCTTATATTACAAAAAGCGATTTTAATCAGAATAGTTTACTTAATACAATTGAATATTTGACAGATTAAAGTATTCAAATTTTGCTATAATTACAGATATTTGTGCGTGTCTCATTATCTTAGGAGATCATTGATGCCAAAACGAAAAATACTGGTAGTGGATGACAGCACTCTGGTAGCAGAAGCGGTGAAAGCTAAGCTAGAGGCAAATAACTATGAGGTGCAACTGGCTTTCAGCGGTGAAGAAGCCCTTGATAAAGTTGGCGCCGAAATTCCTGATCTAATGATTCTGGACGTATATATGCCGGGTATAGATGGTTTTGAGGTGTGCCGTCGCCTTCGCGAAAAGCCAGAAACTCAATCCTTGCCCATTGTTATGCTAAGTTCGCGGGGCAATATCAAAGAGAAACTGGCAGGTTTCAGAGTAGGCGCTGACGATTATCTGGTGAAAGAATTTGACCTTTTAGATTTACCTTACCGCGTTAAGCTGGTTTTCCGCTTGCGTGGGCTTGAAGAAGAAGAGGGAAAGCCCGCCAATTAATTTTAGCAATTTTAACAATTACTCCTCGGCTTCCTGATGAATATAATTAAAGTTCTTGTAGTCGAAGATTCTGACATGGTAGCTGAAATACTTATTCAGGCACTGGAGAGTGACCGGTATATTAAAGTTGCCGGGCGGGCTGCCAACGGTCGGGAGGCGCTTGAGTTACTGCCCCGCTTAAATCCCGATCTTATTACGATGGATGTCTGGATGCCTGTTATGGATGGTTTTCAGACGGTCGAGCGGATTATGGCGACTAATCCAACCCCTATTCTGGTGGTTACCTCTACCAATCTTAAGGAAGATGTGCAATTATCTTTGCGCATGATGGCGGCTGGCGCGCTGGATGTCATTGAAAAGCCCGTGATGAGTGGTTGGGATATGTGGACGCGCCAGAAAAAAGAGCTGATTGCAAAAGCTCGGTTATTGGCAGGAATAAAAACCTATATCAAGTCTTCTCCGATGCAATCTGAATCTAAACTTGCAGAAACCACACCTGCCTATGTGACAACTAACACTGAACCGATTCAACTTGACTTTCATTCTAATAAAGCGCTTGTTTATGAAGATTATCAATATCAGCTTATCGCCATCGCTTGTAGTACCGGCGGACCTAGCGCCCTGTTGAAAATATTGACAGACCTTCCTTCTGATTTACCTATTCCATTTATTGTGGTTCAACATATTTCAGAAGGATTTACTCGTGGTCTAGTGGAATGGCTTAATCGTGAGGTTCCGCTTGAAGTGCGAGTAGCAAAGGATGGCGAATTACTAGAACCGGGTGTGGTTTTGTTTTCCCCTGACCGCTATAATATTAAGGTTACACAAGATAGGCGAGTCTCCCTTATTGCGGTTGGCAAGGTAATATTGTGTCCAAATGCCGATATACTAATGCAATCGGTTGCAGAAAACTATGGCAACCGCGCGATTGGCGTAGTATTAACCGGAATGGGTGATGATGGTGCAAAAGGTCTTTCCGCTATGCACGCTGCGGGAGCCTGTACCCTAGCGCAGGATGCGGTAACTTCCCTGATCTACGGGATGCCGAAAGCTGCTTTTGAAGCGGGTGCAGTAAGCGAGGTTTTGCCGCTTGAGTCTATTGCGCCACGGTTAAATGTTCTCAGTAAGCAGTTATTACGGAGAACAATACTATGACCGATTCTAGCGCTAGCGGCGATGAATTTAACCTAGATGATTTTAACCTGCTTTCCTCAATACTTCAAAGCAAGTTTGGATTGTATTTTGATACCTCCAAATTCCCCACTCTAAAGAGCGCCGTAAAAGAGAGGTTCAAGGAAATCAAGCCTAAGAACATTGCTGCTTATATTGAGCTTATTGCCGCAGCCGAGGCGAGTTACTCCTTTCCTATTGACAGCGAGATTCGAACATTCGGTGAATCTAAACAAGCGCTTAACTCAGCTACTCGGGAATCGCATTGTTTGGTTGAGTTACTTACGGTAAACGAGACGAAATTTTTCAGGAATAAAGAACATTTTAGGGCAATACGTGAGAAAGTTTTGCCTGAACTTATTGAAAGCCGGGCAAGCGAGAAAAAACTGAGGATATGGAGTTCTGGTTGCTCGACCGGGCAAGAGCCGTATTCGATAGCAATGCTTGTTACCGAAGCTATTACCGAGATTCAGAACCGAAAAGGTACAAAAGAGAATTGGGAAGTTCAAATAATTGCTTCCGATATTAGTGAAAAAGCCCTGAACATTGCAGCAGAAGGTCGTTATCGCAATGATGATATTAGTCAGATAGAGCGCACGCTGGTTGATAAGTATTTTTTTGCGCCTACCCATGAACGTGTTGCGACTGCTCCTTTGGAATTGGAGCAATTTTCAGGGTATGGTCGCGCCCCGCATGCGCGTGGCAAGAGTCGCGCCACATATCTCATAAAACCAGAGATTAAAGCGGCAGTGACATTTTACTATTTCAACCTTGCCTCAGATAATTATCCGGTCGATCTGTTTTCTAATTTTGATTTAGTGATATGCGAAAATGTAACTATTTATTTTTCACAGGAAATTACTCGTCGGGTTATCGATAATATTTATCGAGCTATGAACGAGGCTAGTTATCTTTTCATAGGTTATAGCGAAACACTCTGGCAAATTTCTGATAAATTCAAACTGATCAATAATTTTGACACTTTCTATTACCGTAAACCAACCGCCCTAGAAGATCAGGCTCAAACTCTAAAGTATAGTTCGCGTATTACTGCACCGTTGCCACCGGATATTGCAAAAACTAGCGCTGCGCAATCTACCAAACCCCCACCAAGAGTCGATACTGCTCCTTTGCAAACCGGACAACCTATAGCAGCAACACCTCCCCCTCTTAGCTTTGGTGCGGATAGTAACTGGCAGGCGCTTCTGAAAGATGGTTTGACGAGGATGGCAAAGCATGAGTTTACAGAAGCGGGTCGTTATTTGGAAAAAGCGGTATATTATTCAAATGGAAACTTAGAGTCATTGATAGCGCTAGCGCGATTAAAGGCTAAAATTTCAAATTATACGGAAGCAGAAGAATTATGCCGACGTGCTATTTCAGCAGACCCACTCTGTGAAGAGGCTCACCTGATTTTAGGGCTGATTATGTACCGCAAGGGAAATCTAGCGGAAAGTATTTTTGAATTCCAGCAAGTAATTTATATAGATATTGAGTCTGTTCCGGCACATATGTATCTTGGAGATATCTATCGCAATGCCGGACAAACCGCCGCCGCCATTCGTGAGTATCGCCATGCGCTGTCAGCCTTGCGAAAATATGCTTCGGAAGATATGATCGAAGACCTTCCCGTAAGCATCCTCAAGCAATCCTGTGAGCAAAACTTATCAGTATTAAACCGCGCCTAATTCATCATTTAAATTACAGGGTGCAGGCGGAATAATTTGATAAATAAAGTTGTGGTTACTCTATATAAATACAACATTCCATCGATTAGATCGCGCCGCGCCCATTTCGGTTTGCGTCGGATTGGGCAGAGTGGTGGTAAATGCGGCAATATGATTTGCCACGCAGTTTCGGTCAAATTGCTTGTGTAGGCTTTTTTGTTAGTGCTGTCATAGCCAAAGTTTATCCATTTGCTCTTTTTTTTCAACTGCAGTGCTTTGTTTTTTGTTTGCTTCTCCATTTAAAACAGATTCTAATGCGGACTAGCAATCAAGGTAACAATATAGATAGTCATCTTTACGCAGCCATAAACACTATAATTTGTGCAGTTTGCGCATACTATAAAAAAGGGGCACGTAAATAGAACATATATTCTATTTGTTATTGGAAGCGTCGTATCTACAACAACTTGAGTCGCTGGTTTCACAACACTTTCGATAAGGTATCTACATTTTAATTACTCCGACAAACTGCTAGAGCTTGAAGAAAAACCTGGTTGTAATTAAAGATAGCTCCAGGCAGCGGTCTGTCGCTCGACAACTTTGAGCGAAAACAAGTTTCACCCAAAATTGCCGGAAGTATAAAAGAAAGGGATTTCACCGGACTGGCTTTTGAGAGTGTAAAATAGTGTGTGTAAAAGGAAAAAGCTGATGGTAAGATAGCCGAAAATAAAAACAGCTATTAAGGAGAAAACCAGTGGCGGCTAACAACAAACCAGCAAATCCAGCAATTTGCCATCAGTAGAAGTGGTCCAGCAAGAACTGGACAAGGCTAGCTCCATCGAAGATTTCTTTGGTCGGGAAGGGATCTTCGCCAAACTGTTCGCTCGCACCCTGGAGCAAATGCTCGAGGCGGAACTGACCGACCATCTGGGTTATGAGAAATATGAGGCTAAAGGTCGTAATAGTGGTAATAGCCGAAACGGCAAAGTTACTCGCCAGCTAAATTCCTCAGCCGGTAGCACCACCATCCAGGTGCCAAGGGATCGCAATGGCGAGTTCGAACCCACCCTACTCAAAAAGTACGGTCATAACACCAACGAACTGGAAGAAAAGATCCTGGGTCTGTATGGCAAAGGGCTCTCTACCCGAGACTTGCAGGAGACTTTACAGGATCTGTATGGGGTGGAAATCTCGCCCGCTACCATCAGCGCCATGATTTGGCCGATGGTAGAAGCCTGGCAGAACCGGCCACTGGCAGCTATTTACCCGATCATCTATCTGGACGCCATCTTTGTGAAAATGCGCCGGGAAGGCAAAGTCGAGAATATGGCAGTTTACAATGTGTTGGGGGTCGATCTGGAAGGGCGGCGCGATATTCTGGGTCATTGGGGAAGGAGCTAAATTCTGGCTGGGAGTGATCAGTGCTCTGAAAGGGCGTGGGGTCGAGGATATTTTTATCGCTTGCGTGGACGGGCTAAGCGGTTTCAGTGAGGCGATCCAGGCGGTCTTTCCCTACGCCCAGGTTCAGCGCTGCATTATTCATCAAATCCGCACCAGCCTGCTCTATGTGGTCTGGAAGGATCAGAAAGCCTTTATGGCTGACTTGAAAACGGTTTACAAGGCGGCTACTCGGGAAGAAGCCGAACTCAACCTGCTAAATCTGACCGATAAATGAGGTGGGAAGTATGCCATTGCGGTAAAGAGCTGGGAGAACAATTGGGCGGAGCTGTCCACCTATCCACCTGATATCCGGCGGCTGATCTACACCACGAATTCCGTCGAGGGCTACCATCGCCAATTGGGTAAAGTGATCAAAACCAAGGGGGCTTTTCCCTCCGCGGAGTCTGTCCGGAAGTTATTTTACCTGGCAAATTGTGATATTACCAGCGATTGGACCATGCCGATACCTAATTGGGCGTGTATTTTGAACCAGCTTTCGATCTGTTTTAAGCAAAGAGTAACTATTTGAATTCGCAGTCAATTCCATTTACACAGCACTATTGACATACCCGTTTAACTGGCGAGTAACTTTGCCGTTTCGGCTATTACCACTATTACGACCTTTAGCCTCATATTTCTCATAACCCAGATGGTCGGTCAGTTCCGCCTCCAGCATTTGCTCCAGGGTGCGAGCGAACAGTTTGGCGAAAATCCCCTCCCGACCGAAGAAATCTTCGATGGAGCTAGCCTTGTCCAGTTCTTGCTGAACCACTTCTACTGATGGCAAGTTGATCGGTTTTGCTGGATTAGCTGGTTTGTTGTTAGCCGCCACTGGTTTTCTCCTTAATAGCTGTTTTTATTTTCGGCTATCTTACCATCAGCTTTTTCCTTTTACACACACTATTTTACACTTTCTCACCTTGCACATTAACCTCACCGGAAATTCCTGCTTGTGCTCATAAATGAACTGAAACTTCACTTTTGGTTCTGCGTGAAGATGGCTATGGCTTTTTTTAAGATATCCCTTTCCATCCGCAGTCGTTCATTCTCCATTCGCAGCCGACGGAGTTCTTCTTCAGCCTCAGTTTGGTGACCTTTACTAGGAAAAGCTTGCGCCCCTTTTTCAGCCAATATTTTACGCCAATGGTAAAGTACACTGTCCGATACCCCTAATTCTCTAGCGATTTGTACCGCTGTTTTACCGCTGGTTTCCATTAACCGCACGCTTCTCGCTTAAAAGAGCCAGCCTTGAGCCATCTAAAAACAGTTATAGAAGCAGATGCTACTTTAGCGCAAGCATATGGTTTGATCCAGGCATTCGGTAAAATGATACAGGAGCGAAAGGCTGAAAAATTAGCTGAATGGTTAGTACAGGCTGAAGAAAGTGGCATAACAGAATTACAAAGTTTCGGGGGTGGGATCAAACGGGATGAAGCGGCGGTAAGGGCAGGGCTAAGCGAAATATGGAGCCAAGGAGTGGTGGAAGGAAAAGTAAATAAGCTGAAAATGATCAAACGCAAACTTTATGGGAAAGCAAGCTTTGATTTGTTGAAGCTCATAGTTTTAGGGGCGGAAATGGCTTAGCCAGTTTGACCACCGCTGTCTGCCTTTTGATCTTTTACCACCAAATTTTACGCAGGTCCCGATCCTTCTTAATTATTAATCGAATACCGTTGCCTTGCCAATAGGCATTTTACGCGAAGGCGGGAGGTCACTTACCAGAAACGAGAAAAAGTGTATCAGTACAAAAGTAGTGATAAAAGACAATAAAAAAACCCCATAATGGGGTAAACATCATTTTATTTAAAGAAGGGGAATAGCAGGACAAGCAAGGTCAAATTGCCTGATAAGTTCATCCACAATCATAATCTTTTTCTGCAAACTTACTACCGGGCAGATCGAGTTAAATCGCTCAATCTTTGAATTCAATTCTCTAATTTTCTCGGCATGCGCGCGTAGAAAATGCTGGTGTGAGGAATGTAACCGTCGCATATCTCTCGCAAAATATTGGATAGGACCAGATTTTATATCAGCAAGCCGTCGCCTTAGCCACCTCAGATGTTCTAATCGATCACGATAAGTTCTTTCCAAATCGTTCTCGAGTTCCTTGTCCATTTCAATCCAAGGTGGGCTATAACCTCCATTTTCAAGAACTTTAAACGCCATTCGCCATTCATCAGCTAAATAAGGATTTTGATCCTCAATGCGCTGCGGCATTCCTTGCCCGGCTAAATTAACAAACTTGCCTTGTTCTTGAGCCTCACGTATAAGTCGCTCAATATAAATTTCGTGATTTGAAAGACCCATAGTCCCTTACTCCTGTGTTACATGACCCGTAGCGTAACTTACTTGCAGCAACACTGGCGCAAACTACAAACAAATTTGGTCTGAGAAGAATACAAACTAAGAGAGACTAATACTGCTATTTAATTATACTATAAGTGTGAATTAATCAAGGTATATTTCAAAATATAAAGAATTAATGATTAGAAAATTTTATCAATACCTTTGGCTAAATATGTATCTCTTAAATGTGTATATTCTTTCCAATTTTCTTCCACTTGTTTTCGGCTTTGCCCACTCAACTCTTTCTTAACCTGTGCCGGAATTCCGGCAGCCAGATTCCATGCCGGTATTTTTGAACCAATTGTCACGACCGAATTTGCGGCTACCATCGCGCCTTCACCCACCACAGCTTTACTTAGCACGGTAGCATTCATGCCAATAACCGCATTTTTCTCAATAATACAGCCTTCCAGCACCGCGCTATGCCCAATAGTTACACAAGCGCCAATGGTTGTGGGAGGGTCGTCATCGTTGGTATGTACCACCGTGTTATCCTGAATATTCGCATTCTCTCCGATGATAATGCGGTTATTATCAGCACGTAACACTACCCCAAACCAGATACTCGCCCCGTTTTCAATTACTACATCTCCGATTAAAGTAGCGTTTGGGGCAATAAAAACATTTTCGCCTATTTGTGGGCGATTGCCATTGTACTCGATTAACCACATACTCAGACCTCTTTATTAATGGGTTGGATTCTGTTCAGAAGATGGTTTTACTTTCGAGGCTTTATCTCCAAGCTTACGTTCGGTGCCGTTGAGCAATCTGGTAATATTATCACGGTGCATTACTATAACCAGCAAGGCTGAAACAATGGAAAAACCTAAATAACGTGGATCCAAATTGATCGCAAATATTGCTACTACTGTAAATACAACGGTGAAAACTGAGCCTACAATCGAACCTAAAGATACATAACGGGTAATAACGATTGTAGGAAAGGTGACAAAGAATGTCAATATCCAGATAAACGGAGAGACTACCAGCAACTCACCTACACCTACAGCCACACCACGCCCACCCTTGAACCCGATCCATATCGGGAAGTCATGTCCTAACATGCATGCAAAAGCCGCCAACATGCGAACCCATGGCAGCCAGTTGTCGGGGGCATCGGTGAAATACAACACTGGTAGCCACACAGCAATTCCACCTTTGAGGGCATCGATGAGGAAAACAGACAGTGAGATTTTCCAACCAAGCGTTCGCAAGGTATTGGTTGCGCCGGTTTTGCCACTGCCAAACTGACGCACATCAATATTCTTCAGCCATCTGCCTAATATTAAGCCAGTGGGAATAGAACCAAGCAGGTATCCCACCAGCAAAAAGAGCAAAAAGAGCAGCCAATCCATAATGCTCTAACCTGCGGCGTTAATCATCTGATTCGTCGCGACCACGGAATATCATTTTAAGAGGAGTACCTTCAAAACCAAAGGCTTCGCGAATCTTGTTTTCAAGATAGCGTTGGTATGAAAAATGCACCTGTTTTGCGTCATTCACCGAAAACACAAATGTTGGTGGATCGACTTCCACTTGTGTTACATATAGCAACTTCAGCCATTTTCCCGGCTTAGTAGCAGGACTATGCGCCGCTATTGCATCTCGCATCACCTTATTCAGGGTAGCGGTAGGGATACGTTTATGGCGTTCTTCTGCCACTGTAAGGGCAGCATCCAGAACTTTGTTGACACGTTGCCCAAATTTTGCGCTGATAAAAATCATCGGGACATACGACATGAAATCCAGTTGTTCACGTATCTTAGTGACATACTGGTTCATGGTAGTGTTATCCTTCTCAACTTTATCCCACTTGTTCACTACCAGCACGATACCCTTACTTTCCTCAAGGGCATAACCGGCGATATGGGCATCCTGAGCGGTAATTCCTTCACTAGCATCGACCACCAACAGCACCACGTTAGAGCGGTTAATGGCGCGAAGAGTTCGCATCACACTCCATTTCTCTACACCGATGTCTATGCGACCCGGACGACGGATACCGGCGGTATCAATCAAGGTTACTGTTTTGTCGCCAACTATAATCTCAGTATCAATGGCATCGCGAGTTGTACCCGGCACGTCCGAAACTATAACCCGCTCTTGCCCTAGCAAAGAATTGAGCAAGCGGCTTTTTCCAACATTCGGGCGACCGATTATCGCAATTCTAATTTGAGCTTGTTCGATAGTTTCAGGTATTGGAGGTAGGTTTTCGGTAATCGCATCCAGCAAATCTCCGGTATTAGTGCCATGATAGCTACTAATCGGAATGGGGTCGCCCAGTCCAAGTTCATAAAATTCGACTGAATTTTGGCGACGCTCTTCGCTATCGGCGCGGTTAGCAGCGAGAAGCACCGGCTTTTTAGTTCTTCTAAGGATATCGGCAATGTCCCGGTCAGTTGAGGTTAAACCGGTTTTTGCATCTACCATAAAAACAATAACATCGGCTTCTTCAATTGCCACAGTTGCTTGAGCGCGGGTCTGACGTGCTATTTCTCGAATAGAGTCTACCCCTTTGTTTTCACTTTCCTTCTTTTGCTCATCCTCGGATTCAAATTCGAGACCGCCAGTATCAATCAAAGTGAAATAACGCCCATTCCACTCACCGTCACCGTAGAGTCGGTCACGGGTAGTACCGGGTAAATCCTCAACAATTGCCAATTTCTCGCCAATTACGCGGTTAAAAAAAGTAGATTTGCCCACATTGGGACGACCAACAATGGCAACGAGTGGTTTTGTCATTCTAGCTATTCTGCCACATGTGAATTTTTCGATAATGTTCGTTAAAATACGCCGTTTTTAGTACGGCTTATTATGCCTTTAGCAAAAAGTAAAGTCAAGTCAGCTAGAAACAATGTCTATATTGTCTTCGGGGGTGTGTAGGCTTAATAACTTCAAGATTGTGACCAATGATAGCATTTTGAGCAGTTATTTATACAAGTAGCACTCAATGTATATTCGATTATTTCTAAATAGTGTGCAACAGGCAAAACCTCGGCTTCACCAATATTTAGTTGTTCGTTTAATCTTTTAAATCTAGCGGAGTTGTTATTTAATTATACCATTTGAGTTTTATTAATTAAATATTAATCTACCTATTTGACGTTTAGATAAACCAAAGGGCAAGCAGTGTTGGCACAACTTGCCCAGACGAGTAATGTTCTAATTGAGAAAGGACACTACTCGTATGAACCTTAACACACTTAAAGAATTTCGGCACGAAATCTATGACTGCTTTGAATACGCCAGTGACGCATTGTTTAATCTGGCGGATGCCCTTATGACAGAAAGCCAGGCTCAATCGGTACTGGAACTGACCCTTTCGCCCAATTTTGAGCGAAAATGGCCCAGTTTGTATGAGGCTTTGCAAATGGGTCAAGTTAACCAAACTCGCTTCGAGCAAACCATGGTGCGCTACGCCCCTCATCCCTTCGATGGTGAAAGATTGGTACTGGCAGTGGATGCTACCAATATCGAGCGACCCTTTAGCACTACATCTGCAGATCGTGGCTGGCTTTACAAACACAATCTGCCCAATTGTGATAAGCCCGTGACCGTGGGTTGGCAATTCTCGACCGTGGTGGTGGTGCCGGCTCAAACCAGTAGCCATACATACATTGTCTCCAACCGCAGGATCAAAACCAGTCAAACACCAGCAGAGGTAGCCAGCCAGCAACTGAGCGAATTGCGCCCATATTTTGCTGAAAGACCGCTCAATCTGGGAGACCGGTACTACCCCACCAAAGCATTTATTCAAAATAGCAGTAAGGACTATGACTTGCTGCTGCGGCTCAAGTCTAACCGAGTATTCTATCGAAAAGTGGTGAGAGATGAGCAGAAACGAGGTCGCGGCGCTCCCGCTAAACACGGTGCTCGTTTCCAATGTAATGATCCCAATACGCACGGTTTGCCGCAGCGAGTGTGGGTTGGGACGGACGAAAATGGACACAAACTGGTAGTAAGCGCATGGACTGAGCTGCATTTGAGGGAAGCACCTGAACTGGCACTGAGCATAATCCGAATACAGCGTGAGGCAGCCAGTGGTAAAACCCATGACCCTCTGGAAAGTTGGTATGTGTGGTCGGGTCAAACTGAGCTTGACCTGACGCAAGTCTGGTCGTATTACAAGAGGCGTTACTCGATAGAACACGGCTATCGTTTTGACAAACAAGATTTGTTGTGGGAAAAACCACGCTTGCGCTATCCGAGCCAGTTTGAGTTGTGGACGGCGATAGTCAGTTTGGTACACGACGAATTGCAAATCGCTCAAGGCTTGGGCTTGGAAGTGTTGCGACCTTGGGAAAATAGTCAACGACAGCCAAGCCCTCAGCAAATTCGACGAGGCTTGTCCGGAATAATTGTGCAGTTGGGCAGTCCGGCCAAAGCCAGCAAAGTGCGAGGAAATGGGAAGGGTCGAGCGGTTGGCACCAAAGTAAGACCGGCTACCCGCTATAAGGTGGTCAAAAAGGGGTTTTCTACCTCTAATTTGACGAATATTCGCTGTTAAATTTGCTGGTAACTGGCTACAAACTGTCATTCTTTTGTAAGTTCCGATACGGGTTTCTATTTCCTATAGCCCCGTTTATCTAAACGTCAAGAATCCTATTAACAATATGACGTTACTAAATATTAACGTTTGATTTATTATTTTTAGCTACTCAAAAGACCTATTGACGTTTTTACAATCTGTGCGTATAATACAAACAGCTAATCAAAGTATTGAGTTATACCCTATTAGGAGGAAAGCAGTATGAAGAAAGTCCTTGTTAGTACCTTACACCGCCTAAAAAGCATACTCTCGCGCTCTTGAAGGTTGATAATTTTCTATCCTGAGAAATCCCCATTCGGTTTTTCCTCATAAATGGATTGAAGACCGCAGGCGCGAACTATTAGCCTGCCGGTTTTTTGGTTAAATCTATTCGTTGAAAGCTCTGTTGTTTCAGAATAGCAACTCGATTAAAAGACCTTTTGCAGGTGCGGCGGTGTATTACCAAGCCTACTAAAAATTTTAATTCTACTGAGGTGACTATCTTGAAGAATAAATTTAATTACAAGAGCGAAGAATCAGAGCTACTAGACCAGTTTGAACAATTTAACCGGAAAAAGGGTCGAGAAGAACCCGAATCTAATCCATTCGAGCCTTATGTGAAAGAAAAAATGATCACGCAGATGTTGCGTTTGGTTAAAAGCGGCAAGGAAGCGAAAGTTTATTGCTGCGAAGCCACCCCACAAATGGATTCGGATTATCTGGCTCTAAAGGTTTATATCCCGCGTGAGAATCGCAACTTCAAGAACGACGCTACCTACCGAGAGGGGCGGGTTGTGCTAAATCAACATGATGTTCGCGCCATGCGAAAAAAGAGCGAGTGGGGCAAAGTGATGTCCAGCGGGTTGTGGAGTAATCAAGAATATATCTATTTGCACATGATGTATAGGGCTGGTGCGGACGTACCAAAACCCTATGCCCAACGTGGCAATTCTATATTGATGGAGTTTCTGGGCGAAGGCGATCTGGCAGCCCCGATTCTTAACAATGTCGAATTGGAGAACGCGGAAGCTAAGATTGTTTTCGAGCGTTTGATGCACAACATTGAGTTATTTCTAAGCCTGAATATCGTCCATAGCGATTTGTCTCCCTTCAATGTGCTTTACTGGCAAGAGCAAATCAGGATTATTGATTTTCCGCAAGCGGTGGATGCACGCTTTAACAAGAATTCTGAATGGCTGTTGGAGCGCGATATTACAAACCTATGCCGCTATTTCAAGCGTTTTGGCGTTATTGCCGACCCGGCGAAACTTAGCGGGAATTTCTGGTTGCGCTTCCAAAATTCGCAGTTCTGATCGTCAATATTGCTTCGTTTTGAATCAGGGTGATTCACAGAATAACAAAACAAGCAAAAGCGGCGGTTTGCTATCCTGATTGGGTTAAGGCGAAAAATTGGCGAGCACCCTACTAGGCAAGGATTCGCTTGTTTGGGTATATTTCAAACTCTACTGTAGAGTTACAAGAAATAGATGTTCAGATTTGGTTTTGGAATCTTCTGGCAGGTTTTGTGCTTAAGTATTGCCGTATTTTCCAAAAACCTTTTCTGAACATCTATAACGTTATTCCCAATTCAGTATACTAGACAGTTACATTTCCTCGATACGCAAGCAGGGAATCAGTGCCTTTTATACTTCGCACCAGACCTTCTTGGGAAAGTCTCTCATCCCTGCTTGCCTTAACTGAGTAATTACTCCATTTTATCGCTTTTGAATTCGCTATTTTAATTGTCAATCCTCTTTAGTTGTGCTACTATCAAAAAATTGAGAGTTGCCCAAATCCACTTGTTCGGTTATTTATAACAAAGGAAATGTCAGGGGAGGAATCCCAGTCTTTTATCCTGTTTATACATTTATAAGTGAATTTCCTCAGCAGCATTAACAATAAGGGGTTTTAATTTCAGCTTTGTTGTTAGGTTATTTTTCCTCTCAACAATTTAGGCAGCTACACTTGAGATGACTAGTAGTAAAAATAATAAGTTTTAATCGAGGATTGACTGTGAAAATTGATGGTAATTATACATTTGAAGCACCTCGCGAAATGGTCTTTCACATGCTACAAGACCCCGAAGTTCTTTCCAAAATTATTCCGGGTTGCGAACAATTAACCCTTGTGGGTGATAATGAATACGAAGCCGCTTTGGAAATTAACGTTGGACCTGTAAAAGGAAAATTTAAAGGCAAGGTATTGCTTTCCGACCTTAATGCGCCTGAGAGCTATACTATGACTATCAATGGTAACGGCGCACCTGGCTTTGTAAAAGGAACCGGACATGTTAAGCTGGAACAGCAAGGCGTGAATACAACGCTGATGACCTATGAGGGTGATGCCCATGTGGGCGGTCGTATTGCCAGTGTAGGACAACGCCTCGTTGAAAGCGCCGCAAAAGCTCTTACCAAGCAAAGCCTCGATGGTGTTAATCAATATATAGAAGCAGTCGTTAAAGCTAAAGCCGAGAAAGAAAGCCTCCCACCACCAAAAATAGAAGCTCCTAACCAAACTGAATTTGCAATGGGAGTGGCTAAAGGTGTGATTTCAGATATTGTTCCCCCCAACCGTCGTCCTCTATATGTTGGTGCTGCAATTTCATTGTTGCTACTATTCATTATATTGCGCTCAAGACAATCATCAAAAAAGAAAAGCACCCAAAATAGCGATAGCTAGATTCTGATTTTGCGCTGCCAGATGCAAAATGGCTTTTGATAAAGCTTTGGCTGATTTCATACAGGTTGCAGGCTCTTAAGCTATGCCTATAATACTTGACTCTATAATTGAAACGCTGCCCAACGGCTGGAAAATAAAACAGATCAATATCGGGGTTAACTGGACACTGGTTGAGATTATTAACCCGGAGGGGTTAACTCGTGCTGGCATTGCTGCTACCCCCGGACCAGAGGAATTTAACGCGCAAACGCAATTTCATTACGGCTTGAACCAGTTGCCTATTAGCGATGCACGCATATTGGCAGAGAAAGTTAGGGAGGTTGCGCCTGTTCAGGCAGCATTAGGACTGGCGACACTGAATAGTATGCTTTCTCCAGACCCAACGACGCTTACCGACATTGATGCCGGCGATTGGTTGGTTGAACATTCTATTGGGCGTAAGGTTGCAATTGTAGGGCATTTTCCATTTGTGAAAGAGCTTGTACCGATAGCGAACAAGCTTTGGGTGTTGGAACTAGACCCGCGCGAAGGAGATTTGCCTGCTTCAGATGCTCCCAAAGTGATACCCTACGCCGATTTGCTGGCAATTACCAGCAGCACTTTGATTAATCACACCCTTGAGAGTATTCTTGAGCTTGTACAACCCGGAACTAAAGTTATTATGCTCGGTCCCTCTACTCCCCTCACGCCAATACTTTTCAAGTTTGGAGTAAATTTGCTGTCAGGCGTGCAGGTTTCCGATATGCCCACTCTACTCAAATCGATTGAAGCTGGCGTATCCTTCCGAAAAATGCGCGGGTTACGCCGGGTAAGTTTGCTAAACATATAGGCATATTGCTCTACTATTTTCTGAAATTAACAGTAGCACTATTCTTAATAGTATCTTTGCAAGAAATGTGTAGATACACTTTGTATATGCGATAGTGCTATGAAATCAACTTGCTTTTGCATAAATTTGCGTAGGGCATCCGGGATATAAAATAGTTCCCACAAATCCTTTTTACATCCTAGGGGATATATTTGCGCTCTTCTTGAGCAATCCGCTCTGATCTCGATTTATAATATTGTGCGAAGAAGCCATCGTAGTTTGTCAAGCCACCTGAGCAACCAATGGTAACTCTTTGGCCACAAACTTAGCACCGATCCAGACTTTTTTCGGGTCGAAGGTGCTGTCGTTCTTTAACAAAGAGTAAGCTGTGATTAACATCTTACGCATAACCGCCATCAATGCACTGCGCCCATTCATGCCACGCTTCCTTAATTCGCGGTAATAGTCCCCAAAGGCAGATACTTTAAGACGCAAACTGACTAATGCCACCATGTATAACAGGCGCCGCAACCGACCACTGCCACGCTTGGAAAGTTTCACCTTGCCTTTCCATTTTCCGCTTTCCTTCACGGTTAAATCTAGCCCAGCGTAGGCCACCACCTGATTACAATTGGTAAAACGTCCAACTTCGCCTAGCTCTGCCCGTAACCCTGCGATGGTTTTTGGTCCAAATTCGGGGATTTCAGCCAACTTCTTGGCTGCTTCATCTTTTTGCAGTAGTTGAGCAATTTCACTTTCTAAAATCTCAAGGTTAGCCTGGGTATGTAGCAATTGGTCGCACAAAATCACTAAGCCCTGGGCACGGGCATTACTGGCAAGCCCACTACTGGCAGATTTTTTACTCAATGTAAGTAGCCGTTCAGCGGTTTTCAAACCATAATGACCGTTACTTAATTCAATGAGTTTAGCACTTAGAATTCCTATAGGAACTTCTGCAATTGCTTGACGGCTAGGATATAAGGACAGGGCAGTGGGGCGGCAGGGGTCAGCAAAGACCTGAGTATATTCTGGAAATATAACAAAAAGTAAGGCGTGAATTTCATTTCGATAGCGACCAATTTCATCGGCTAGGTTGGAATGAAGCCGAACTAATTCGCGATAGGTCGCCACCAAATCACCTGGCACATAAGCTGGTCGAGCCTCATCGCTTAGGACTACCCTGGCAATCGTTCCAGCATCCAAGGCATCAGTTTTAGCCCGTAAACCACGACGTTGTGCGAACTGATGGGTTTGGACCGGATGTAAAAGAATTAAATTATAACCCAATCTGGCTAGATAGTGATACAAGTTTTCCCAGTAACGTCCAGTCGCTTCCAAGCCGATGGTGATTTGAGCTGGTATTACCCCTAAACTTTCGAGCTTAGTCAGCACAAAAGCATAACCTTGCGCGTCATTAGTAAATTCGAGAGGCTTGATGACTACTGTTTTGTCAGGGCGAAGTACACTTATACTACACTTCTCACAACCTACATCAATACCCACGGCAAACAGCCGACCTATTGAGGCTTGCTTTGGGGTTTCACATGGAGGAGTAATCATTTTTTGCACCTTAGTCCAGCTAAAAGGGCTGCTACACAATGCACTATTGAACTTACGGGACACCCAACCATTCAGCGCGTGCGTAAGCTTATCGCGGATAGCCAGTCGCATAACTGCGCTGTAACAAGCCTAATTGCCGCTACTAGCGCTAATGGTCGGGGAACAGTCTTTGCAAGTCGGTCTTCTCCACTGCTATCCAGTTATGAAGCCGTAAGTCGAGACCTCGGTTCTCCCGTTACCATCAGTCTATTAGCTTTTGAGTACTTTGCTGTAGTCTAAGCTTTTCTTTGTTCAAAACTATTATATAAGCCAAGCTAAGCGAAACCTTTGATTACCTTGGCACGTTCTTAAATAAAGAGTCAACACAGGTTATTGTCAAGTTAAAAAATGGTGCTATAATTTACATATAGAATTATGTAAAACTATAGCGCGCAACTCCAGGTTTGCTCGGAAAGCCATGAAAAATAGGCTCGCCGAAATGTTAAAAGAGAATGCTAAATATCTAAATACAGTGTGGGGAAAGACACGCATTTTGAAGACCGAAGGAGTGTAAGGCACATGCGCCACCGAATCTCAGTGTTATTAATTATGGTGCTTATATCTGCCTGTTTTCTGATGTCTGTGGCAGCGCCAGCACAGGCAGCGGATTCAACCTACCGGGTGCAACGCGGTGATACACTGAGCGATATTGCAGTCCGTTTCAATGTAACCGTTAGCGAAATCGCACAGGCAAACGCCATCGTCAATGTAAATAACATTTACGCCGGGCAAGTATTAAAAATCCCCACGCAAGGGCAGACTACTAACACAGCTTCTAACACTTCACAAACTACGGGCGATGAAGCTTATATCGTACAAGCGGGTGATAGCCTCACTTCTGTGGCTGCTAGATTCGGTGTCAGCATTTCCCAACTAGCCAGCGCCAATAACCTGTCTGTGATGAGCTACCTGTATATCGGGCAAACAATCCGCATACCGGGACAAGCTGCTGCCCCCAAACCACAGCCTACCACAGCGCCTGCTACTCCTGTGCCTACTACCGTTCTTACCACTATGGTTGCAACTACCGAAGCCCTTGCCAACACAAAAGCCTCTACAGGCAGTGTTAAACATAAGGTAGTAGCAGGGGAAACGCTCTCGTCAATCGCCGCTTATTACCACGTTAATGTATCGGACATTGTACAGGCAAATAACCTCGCAGACCCCAATGTCATTAACGTTGGACAAGAACTAATTATACCCAGCGCACAGGGCGGGCAAGGTGGTGCCCCAGCACCTACCAAAACACCTGAAACACCACAAGCGGCAAACAGCGTTAACCCGCTTTCAGATGGTAAATGGATTGACGTAAATATTAGCCAACAGAGGTTGGTTGCCTATGAAGGCGACAAGGCAGTTTTCAGTTCGCTGGTAAGTACCGGAGTGACCGGACTTGCCACCCCGGTTGGTACTTTCCAAGTGTATGTAAAATATCAGTCACAATTGATGACCGGCGGTAGCGGAGCAAGTTATTACTACCTGCCGAATGTACCTTACGTGATGTATTTCTACCAAGCATATGCTATTCATGGCACTTATTGGCACAACAATTTCGGTCATCCGATGAGCCATGGATGTGTTAACCTACCTACTCCGGCATCACAGTGGATTTACAATTGGGCGCCAATGGGTACTCAGGTTAATATTCATTACTAATTCTACATAAAAGGGGGTCTTGATCAAATGACGTTCCAGGAAATTCTAGCAGAGGCAATTCAGAACGTAGATGGCATCATTGCTGCCAGTCTGGTAGGACTGGATGGGATAGGTGTTGATACGATACTGGCAGAAGGCGTAGAAGGAATCGATAGTGTAGAGGTTGAGGTTGAAATTGCCGGGTTGGTTAGCAACATCAACCGCACCCTTGGTGTCCTAAAAGCTGGAAAAGCACGTGAAATTATACTCAGCGCTGATAACTTAAGTTATCTCATTTCCAGCGTAGATGCCGATCACCTGTTGGTATTTGTGCTTACCACTGGAGGAAATCTAGGGCGCGCTCGCCTCGAAGTTCGCCGAGCCACCCAACGTTTGAACGAGAATTTCTAACAACCCTTGACCACCCCTAGAAATCAAAACCCCCTTCTCCAAACCGGGAAGGGGGTTGATTCATGTTATCGAGGTGGGGCAGTCAAGCTAGAGGTTGGTGTAGTCGGCGTGATAGTTGGCTGATCAGCATAATCAAACTTGACCTGTCGATAACCCAATTGGAGAATAAAATTCCGCAACTGAATTTCGGCGTTCAGACGCGCCTCTCGAAATAACTTCCCATCTTGCAAAATGCCATCTAGTATTTTCTGCTCACCCGTAGCCTGCATCTTATCTACAATATTCTTGTCGGTGCTAGTACCGCTAAATAGCTGTGAATCTTTACTTACAACCCAACCGTTTCTTTCTTTTGTTAAAATTTCTGGAGCAGGTAAGGTTATTGATGCCGTCAGATTCTCCATATCGGTTTTTATATCTGTATCTTTCATTTTGGTCATATCAATTCCGGCTGTAACAGTCATAACCATCTGATAATTCCATTTTTCGGTGGAAAACGGTATTAGATTTTTAGTTTCACCCTCTACCGTAGTAGAGCCGGTTACCTGAGCCGTAATCAGCTTGTACTCGCGGGTAATATTTCCAATCAAAATCGGCGCGGGAGTATTCACCACGCTTTTGCTAGTAAATGGATTGGAACCCGAAGTAACATACAGGTAGCCAACAATCCCCACTGTAGCGATAACCAACACACCTATCAGCTTGGCAAAAAATCCGCCTGAGCTTTTTCCCATTAGAACTTACTCCTATATCGCATCGTTTATTTGATAACGGTTTGGGCAGTATTATTCACGATAAAGGCGACAAACATACCGATAATTATAAGAATAGCTATTATAATAAGTCCATAAAGTATGACACGACCCATCTACTTGTCTCCTTATATTCTACAAATGAGACCAATTACTCCGAATAATACTTGTCATAAATAACACTTTACATGTAATTATAACAGAGAAATATTATAAATATAGTATGAATGTTCTGTTTAAAATAAGATTCCCTCTTCCCAGCCCGGAAAGAGGGAGAAATAACACCATAGCTTTACGCAATCGGTTTCCCGGTAACATCGGTGTAGAGCGTTGCTAATACGGTGTAGTCATCACGGTTATGCCCCGTAGCCTTCAGGATACCAAAGAGTTGTTGCACAAACGCCGTACCCATCATCGGTACGCCCATTTCTTTACCAGCGCCAAGTGCCGCATTCAAATCCTTATACAGCAGTTCGGTGGCAAAGCCCGTGGAAAAATCGCCCTTGAGCAAATTGTTGGGAATCCATTTGTCCATCAGGTAAGAGGCGCTGGTAGCGTTCAACAATACCTCGCGCAACATATGAGGGTCTGCGCCCGCCTTTACCCCAAAGGCAAAGCCTTCCGCAATTGCCAGTGTATTCAGGGAAATGATAATTTGGTTTACCAGTTTTACGGTTTCGCCCATACCCTGTGGACCAACCCGCACCGGAGAACCCATAGCGCTGAGTACAACCTTACCACGCTCAAAAATAGCCTCGTCTGCACCCGCCATAATCGCCAATGTACCGGTGGCAGCGCGGAAAGGCCCGCCGCTAACCGGAGCATCTATAAAATCAATGCCCTTTTCTTTCAAGCGTGCTGCGATTTTCTGACTGGCAACCGGGGAAATTGTACTCATATCAATTACCAGCAAGCCGGGTTGCGCCCCTTCGATAATCCCATTAGCGCCAAAGCAAGCTTCCTCTACTTCAGGCGCGTCTGGAACCATTGTCACGATAACTTCGACCTTACCCGCTAAATCAGACGCATTCTCCGCTTCTTTCGCCCCCAGAGCAAGCAACTCTTCTAATGGTTTACGGTTGCGATGCGCTACCACGTAAGTTTCAAAGCCCTTGCTCACTAATTGCTCTGCCATCGGGCGACCCATCGCGCCCAATCCAATAAAACCCACTCTTTTTATATCTGACATTCTTCTCTCCCCTTTTAAATTTATTCTCCGGCTTTATAAGCGCGTTCTAACAGTTCAGCAAGGTGTAATACTTCGGCTTTTTGACCGTCCTCGCGCAAGCCATAGCTGATTTGAATAGCGCAACCGGGATTACTTGCCACTACGATATCGGCGTTAGTTTGGCGAATATTGGCGGTTTTCCAGCCAAGCACTTCGTTCGCCATTTCCGGCTGAACCACATTGTAAATACCGGCGCTTCCGCAACACCAATCACTTTCTTTCATTTCCACAAATTCCACGCCCGGAATCTGCTTGATAAGTTTGCGTGGTTGCTCGAAAATTTTCTGCCCGTGTCGCATGTGGCAGGCATCTTGGTAGGTAACGCGGGCTTTTAACCGACCTTTAGGTGGCACAAAACCTACTTCCACCAGTATTTCGGAAAGGTCGCGCACTTTAGCCACAAATTTTTTGGCGCGTTCAGCGTAAGCAGCATCACTGTGCAGCAAATGAGCATAATCCTTCATGGCAGAACCACAACCGCTGGCATTGACGATATAGAAGTCTGCGCCTGTCTGCTCGAAAGCCATAATATTCCGGCGTGCCAACTCACGAGCATGCTCAATATCGCCCGTATGAGAATGGAGCGCACCACAACAAGCCTGATTTTTGGGCATCAGCACTTGGCAGCCGTTACGGGTCAAAACGTTGATAGTATCGGCGTTTGTACCACGGAAAAGCTCATCTTGGATACAGCCCGTCAGGAAAGCCACTCGCGCTTTTGTTGCGCCTTTTGCCGGGATTATCTCGTCAAATTTCTGCTTTCGGATTCCGCCCTGCGCATCCGGCAGCATCTTTTCCTTTTCATCCAGTTTGCCCGGTAATACATTGAGAAGTTTAGTAGCGTGTACCGCTTTCTGTACGCCGCCCTTCTGGTAAAGGCGCAAACCGAATCCGGCAGAATGCATCGCCCAAGGACGCATGAACAGAAATCCAAGAGTTACCTTTCGTATAGCGCGTTCAGTTTTAGAATTTGGCTCTAATTGAGCGCGTGCCGCTTCTAGCAACGAACCATAAGGCACGCCCGAAGGACAAGCAGTTTCACAGGCGCGACAGCCGAGGCAAAGGTCAAGATGTTTGCGTAAATCAGGGTCATCTGCGGAGATTTCGCCCGAAGCCAAGCCGCGTATCTGGTAGATACGTCCACGTGGTGAATCCATTTCTAACCCGGTGGCTTTGTAAGTGGGGCAAAAGCTAAGGCACAACCCGCAATGCACGCAGGTTCTTAGCTGTTTTTCGGTGATAATGTCCAGAATCGGGCTGCCTTTATATGGCGAGAGGCTTTCCCCCGCTATGGCATTTTTATTGACAGTTTTCATATTGCCTCTATAATTTATGCAATAATTTAGCTTAAAGCCCCTTCAAGAACTTACCGGGATTTAGCAACCCTTTACTGTCAAGGCTGTTTTTGAGCACCTGCATACTTGTGAGACTGTTAGTACCGCCGGGATTACCCCACACCTCGACAAGTTTTTTCAAGCCATCCGGCGCTTTTTCTAAAACGAGGCTGCCACCTCTGGCTTGTATTTGCGAACGCGCCTGCTCTATTAATTCGGCGGCATCTTTGAACTGTTCCTCTTCCAAATCACCGTAGAGATATACCAAGCCCGTTCCGGCGCGTGCCTGTAACTCCGCGCTCATTTCCAATTGACCGGCAATCTTTGAAGCTAGTTTCCAAGCTAAAGGTATATCTAACGGTAAGACGCTGAAACGCAAGTTTACTGTGTAACCCTGAGATAAATTTCGCAACTTTTCCCAAGTAGCATGGGCTTCTGCCGATTCAGTCACAAGATTCACTTCGGCAGCGCCGTTCGCTTTGCATAGCGCCACCATATTTTCTATCTGGCTGATTACTGCCACTTCTACGCCGTCCGCTGCACCGTATAAGGCTACTTTGCTTGAGCTTTCCGCGATTAGCTCAAGAGCAGAAGGGCTGTTATTGCTACGCGCCAGTTTACGAGCGGTCTCCAGCGCCTTTTCATAGCTGCTAAAATGGGCAATAAACCAGCGACTGGCTTGAGGCAAGGGCAATACTTTAAAGGTAACTTCGGTCAGCAAGCCCAAAGTACCGAGCGAACCGATTAGCAACTTGTGCAAATCGTAGCCGGTTACATTTTTTACCACCCGCCCACCGTTATGCCCAAGCGAGCCATCCGCCAACACAAATTCACAGCCAATTACCAAGTCACGCAGCGTACCATAGAGCAAACGCTTGGGTCCGCTCACATTGGTTGCCACTACCCCACCCACCGTTGAGTCGGGGAGTTCGGTAATATCCAGCGGTATCCATTGTCCCCGCTCTGTCAGAATTTTTTTAACCTCAGACCAACGCGCCCCGGCTTGAAGAGTAATGGTCAGGTCACTCGGTTCATAAGCTATCAACTTGTTCAGTTTTAAAGTGGAAAGGGTAATAGTGGGCTTGACGGTAGAAAGATTACCGATATATTGTCGTGTTCCGCCACCCTGAATATTAATCGCGAGGTTCTTTTCCCAAGCTGCCCTCAGTATAGCAGAAGCCTCTTCGGCGGAGGTGGGCGTGATAGTTTTCAGTTCCAAATCTTGCATCTATTCCTCCTACCAGGCTTGCATACCATCGCGTTCGTAAGTTTTTTGCGCTGTACCTTGTTTTGGGATGCGGGTTTCGCCGCAACGACCGGGAGTTGGGAAAACCTTGCCGGGATTGGATAACCCCCGCGTATCATAAGCATCACGCACCCGCCGCATCACTCCTAAATCTTCTTCGTTAAAGACAAAGCACATCATGTCGCGCTTTTCCGCACCGATGCCATGCTCTCCAGACAACGCGCCACCAAATTCGGCGCAGGTTCGCATAATTTCCGTTCCGGCAGCAACCGCTTTTTCGGTATCGCCCTTTTTATTAGCATCGAACATTATCAGGGGGTGCAAATTGCCATCTCCGGCGTGGAACACATTGGCAATGGGTAGTCCAAATTCTTTGGAAATCTCGGAAATGCGTGATAATACTTGCGGCAATACACTGCGTGGCACTACCCCATCGCAAACGTAATAATCGGGCGACATGCGCCCAATCGCGCCAAATGCACCCTTGCGCCCCTTCCACAGCTTTTCACGCTCGGCATTATCTTTCGCTACCTTAAAGGAGAGCGCTCCTTTGCTAAGGCAAATTTCCTCGATAGCTTGGGATTGTTGCTCTAACGCTTCGGAAAAGCCTTCCACTTCCACCAGTAACACTGCCGCTGCCTCAACAGGGTAACCCGCTTGGACAGAGGCTTCCACCGCCCGTATCGCCAAATTGTCCATCATCTCCAGTGCGGCGGGAATCACACCTGCCTTGATAATTTCTGAAACTGCGTCCGAGCATTTCACAATATCGTCATAAACCGCCAGAAAGGTTTTAACTCCCGGAGGGAGCGGAGTGAGCCGCACCGTTATCTGCGTGACTAACCCGATTGTCCCTTCGCTGCCCACAAAAAGCCCGCACAGGTCGTAACCGGGCGCATCGGGCGCACCCGCGCCGCCGAAACGTCTAATTTCTCCGTCAGGGGTTACAACTTCCAAAGCTAGAGTGTGGTTGGTGGTTACACCGTAAAGCAGGGTATGAGGTCCGCCGCTATTCTCGCCCACATTTCCGCCGATGGTACAGGCTTTTTGGCTACTGGGGTCAGGCACATAGTAAAGATTCTGGGCGGCTACCGCCTGAGAAAGATGCAGGTTCACCACGCCCGGTTCTACCACTGCCCGCAAGTTCTCTACATCCACTTCAACGATGCGGTTCATGCGGGTAAAGGTTATCAGTACACCCCCTCGCAAGGGGATACTGCCCCCGCTCAAGCCCGTACCTGCTCCTCGCGCCGTGTAGTAAAGTTTCTCGCGGTTGCAATATTTAACGATTTCGGCTACTTGGTGAGTGTTGCGCGGGAAAACCACCACTTCCGGCATATGGCGGTCAATAGAGCCGTCATATTCGTATAGCTTCAGGTCGTAGGTTTTCCACAGCACGCCGCTCTCCCCCACGATTTGCATGAGGTCGCGTGCCAGTTTTTCCCGGTCAATTAGCTTTGTATCCTCAACAATTGCCATAAATCCTCTTTTGCGCTCTCTGTCTAAACCAGCCCCGCGATTCTAGCCTTTTCCACGATGTTGCGTGCCATCCGCAACGAAGCAGCATCCACCATTTTGCCGCTCACCGTGATTGCGCCGCGCCCCTCTGCCAGCGCTTTCTCATATTCGCTCACTACCGTCTGCGCCCATTGAATATCTTTTTCCGGTGGTGAAAACACTTTATTGGTCGCTTCAATCTGGCTAGGGTGGATACACCACTTACCGTCAAACCCCATCGCGCGGGCAACCCGACAAGAGTGCAAATAACCTTCCGGATCTTTAATTCCGGCGAAGGGTCCGTCCATACAGCGTAGGTCGTAGGCACGCGCCGCCGAGACGATGGCATGCATCACATAGTGCCAACGATGACCGGGGTACAGCTTGTCGTTCTCGTCCAGTTCCCCGATGTTATCCATCGGCATCTGCACCGAAGCAGCATAATCGCCCGGACCGTAAATCAGCGTTTCGAGACGCTCGGAGGATTTGGCAATCTCTTTTACATTTACCAAACCTAAAGCAGTTTCAATCTGCGCCTCAATCCCGATTCGGTTGCCAAATCCTTTGTAGGCTTCAATCTGGGAAAGCAACGTTTCCACCACATACACATCTTCTGGGCGATTCACTTTTGGAACCATCACCAAATCGAGCTTATCGCCTGCTGCTTCTATCACTTCGATTAAATCACGGTAGGCAAAATATGTGTCTAGCCCATTGATGCGGTACAGGCGCAGCTTTTTGCCCCAATCCAGTTCACGCAAGGCTTTGACCACATTGGCGCGGCTGGCTTCCTTTTCGCTGGGCGCAACCGAATCTTCCAAGTCGATACAAACAGCATCGGCAGAACTGGCAACGGCTTTTTCGATTATTCTGAAATTGGCAGCCGGAACTATCAAAATAGAGCGTTCAAGGCGAGTATCTATACGAGTGTGGGTGCTTACGCTCACAAGCTTCCTCCTGATAAATTTTTAAGCATGCAACAGGAATAGCGCTATATTACACCTCATAACCCTGCGTTTCAAATCGTGCCGTCATGTTTTTCATTATTTGAAATAATGTTGGGCTATATTTTACAATGTGAAATGTAGCCCAACGAGCAGTGGTTGTCAATCCACAATTTTAGGGGATGTCTAGCACACGGGCAAGAACGAACTTAAGATAGCGTCCTTCCATAAAATGGACGGGAACGGGGTGATCCAGAGGCTGCCCGGCATCATGTTGCAATAACAAACGTTTTCCGGCACTCATCGCAGCTTGCGCCAGCATATCACGGAACATATCAGGGCTGACATAAGCGGTGCAACTGGCGGTAGCCAGCAAGCCACCGGGTGCGACACATTGCAGCGCAAGACGGTTCAACTTCTCGTAACCGCGCAAGGCAGCATATACATTCTTGCGGTTGTGAGCAAAACTAGGCGGGTCGAGAATCACAATATCAAACTTCTGACCTTCTGCCACAAAACGGGTTAGTAGTTCAAAGCAATCTTCAGAAAGAAAGTCATGCTCCCATGCATCAAAGCCGTTTAGCTCAAAGTTTTGGCGAGCATCAGCGGTAGCCGCCGCCGCAATATCGCAACTGACCACTTTAGCAGCCCCGCCACGCGCCGCATATACCGAAAACGCTCCGGTATAGCTAAACAGATTTAGCACTTTCTTACCGGAACACCAATCCTGCATAAGGCGGCGGTTTTCGCGGTGGTCAAGAAACAGCCCGGTTTTTTGCCCTTCAAAAAGATTGGCACGGAAACGCAGCCCATGCTCGGTAATTACCAAGTTACGGGGCGGCATATTACCCCACACCAACCGAGATTTGACCGGGCTTTCTTCGTCGCCTTCACCGCGCCACCTTTCCAGTACTCCCTTGAGCTTGGTAGTCTTGCATAGGGCTTCGATTAGCATAGGCTTGAGGGTTTCGAGGCTTTCAGCGTAGGTCTGTATTACGGCAAATTGCCCGTAGAGGTCAACCGTAATACCCGGCAAGCCGTCGCCCTCACCGAATAACCAGCGATAAGCGGTGGTTTGTTGACGTTCGCGAATAGGGGCGCGGTTCTCCCACGCTTCCTGTACACGCGCCTGTAGCCACTCTGCATCCGGTACTTGGTGCTGAGAAAAGATGCGAATTGCAATGGCACTGGAATTATCCCACAAACCAAAGGCGGAGAAATTGCCGCAGCGTACCTTAACCCATGCCCCACTTGGTAATTTCACATCCTGAGTAATAGCTTCACGATAGACCCACGGATGCCCTTGTGCTAGTTTTGGACGCAGGCTAGCGGGTAGCGTTACCTCAAATAGTCTGCTCATAAGGCTTGCTGCCGAGCGCGACTCTCAATATCACGGGCAATCTCGGCAATGTGGGTGAAGCGTACCACATTGGAGGGATAAGGCAATCCGGCATTGCGCCGCCAATCCCGCAGATAGACGTGGGAGATTCCGCATTTTGCCAGATAATACACAATGCCACCGTCATCATCGGCATGCTCGTTGATTTCAAACTGGCGTAGCAGATGAAGTTTGTACTTACGGGTGGATTGGTCAGTATAATTGGCAAAAACATCCAAAATATACTTATCTAGTTGATAACGTTTAAGCCACGCTTGCACGATTTTGCGTGCCAGATAGCTACGCCCGGTAATAATTATCAGGTTACGATGTTTATACACTTCGGCAATTCCCGCATGTGCTCCCGGCATTGGTCTGCGCCCAAAATACCGCAACTGTTGGGATAAATCTTTGAATTTTAGCGAAACTCTGCCGGGCAAGCCTGAAACTGCCCTATCAACCCGTCGCACCTCGCCGATTTCATCATCGGTCAGTTTGCGGCTCAAAGTCCAATCCAACCCAAGTAATGGAGTACCTATTACTCCGTCAAGGTCAAACGAAAAGAAAGGTTTTGCGAGATCACCCGGTGGTAATTTGATTTCCCGGAATCCCCCCACCCTCATGTTTTTATCGGTAGTCGTCATCAGTTCCAATTGTTAAAGGTATGCGGGCAGGTTTAGAATCGCCTGCCCTTGTTTGATTATCGCTTGAATAAGAAATCTAATACTTTGCCTACTAACTTCTCACTGCGGCGGTTGTAGGGAAACCAGTATAATTCGCGCTTCATCCCCACTCTGTCCGACAAAATACCTTGCGCCCGGCAAAACATTCGGATACCATCCTCCGCACCATGCCGATAGCCAAAACCGCTTTGCTTGATAGCACCCATCGGTAATTCGGGGATCACATAGTTTATTGCCACATCATTTATACAGGTTGAACCAGCTTCAATCTGACGAGCCAACGCCATACCCCGAACTTTGTTAGAAGTCCAAACGCTGCTGCTTAGTCCGTACTTGCTAGCATTGGAAAGGCGCAAAGCCTCTTCCGCGTTTTCAACCTTGATGATGGGCAATACAGGACCAAAGGTTTCTTCTTGCATCAAAAGCATATCGTCGGTGACATCGGTAATAACCGTAGGCTCGTAGAAATAGCCGCCTAAATCTTCACGTCGTCGTCCGCCGATTAGTATCTTTGCGCCTTTGGCACGGGCATCTTCCACCTGCCTATCTACGATAGATAACTGGCGTTCAGACATCAGAGGACCCATATCTACGCTATCCCCGCTGCATGTTTCCACTCCTACCCGTAATTTTTGTACCTGTTCTACTACTTTTTGCACAAAACTGTCGTAGATAGACGCTTCCACATAAACCCGCTCTACCGAGATGCACACTTGCCCGGAATTAAACAAAGCCCCGTAAACTGCGCCATGTACTGCACGTTCGAGATTAGCATCACTTAGCACTATCATGGGGTCTTTTCCACCCAATTCCAGCAATACCGGTTTAAGAGTACGGGCAGCGCGTTCCATTACCTTTTTGCCAGTAGGTACGCTGCCGGTAAACGAAATTAGATCGGCTTCATCGATTAACGCGCCTGCGGTTTCTGCTATCCCATTGACGATTTGTAATACATCGCGAGGAACTCCGGCTTTATGACAGAAATCCATCATCAAGTGAGCGCAAAGTGGCGAAAACTCGCTCGGTTTTATCACTACTGCGTTCCCTGCCAGCAGCGCGGGTACCGTATCACCGAAGGAAAGTAACAGCGGGAAGTTCCAAGGAGAGATATTTCCCACTACTCCATAAGGGTTATACACTATAGTGCCGCCCTTATTCTTCAGTAGGTGAAATGATACTTTGCGATCTGCCAAAAACTTTTCAGCCCTGCGCCCGTAATAGCCTATAATATCGCTGACATAGAGCAGTTCCATCAAAACTTCGGGGGCAGGTTTGCCGGTTTCCAGCACGACAGTTTCTATCATTTGTGCTTTGTTTTCCAACAAAAGCTTCCGTGCGGCATATAAACGATTTGCGCGTTCTTTGAAACTCAGCGCTGCCCATTCTTTCTGAGCAACACGGGCGCGTTTTACCGCCAGCGCCACATCATCCGGGCTATCAATCTCAACTTCGGCGATTACCTCACGGTTTGCCGGATTCAAAACCTGATAAGTAGGGCGTTTTGCCGAATCGGTTTCTTCACGTACAACTTCGTACAACATAAAACTTACTCCTGGTACATTACTGCATGCGCTTCAAATAAACCTTCGGTTATAAGCGCATTATTACTGGGCTTACTGCAAGTTCGTTATACTTTTTACTCGAACGGTTGTCAAATAATTCTTCCAACTGAATATTATTGAGGAATCAGCCGTGCCCGTGTGCTGCCAGCACCTCGCGCCCCTTCATTACATCCAATTGGAGTTGGGCGCGGATTTCCTCGATTCCCGAAAACTTGCGCTCATCTCGTAATTTAGCGACAAATTGCACTTTCAGATGCTTGTCATAAAGGTCGTCTGAAAAGTCCAACAGATGGGTTTCGATACTGCGAGAGCCGTTATCAAAGGTGGGGCGCACTCCAATATTTGTAACACTAGAATATTCGTGTCGCCGATTCCCTTCCAGGATAGTAGTAATAGTGGCATAAACGCCATTGCCCGGAATGGCGAAATTTGAAGGGATTTCGATATTAGCAGTTGGAAAACCGATAACTCGCCCACGCTGCGCCCCATGTAAAACTATGCCTTGCACACTGTGAAAACGGTCAAGCAAACGGGAAGCATGATCTACATAACCTGCTATTAAAAGCTTACGAATACTAGTGCTGCTTACTATCTCATTGCCAACTTCAAGCGGGGCAAGGCTGTGCACATGGAAACCGCGTTGTTTACCCATTTCGCGCAATTTTATAATATTTCCCGAAGCTTTGTGCCCAAAAACAAAATCTTCTCCCACATGAATTTCGGTTACATTGGCGGGTGTGATAAGCCACTCCACGAACTGTTCAGGGGTAAGTTGCATAAAGTCTGTAGTAAAGGGCTGGATTATCAGATAATCGGCACCGATTTCAGCGATAAGCTCGGCTTTATCTTCCAGCGTAGTGAGATAAATCATGGGATAGTTAGGGCGCACTACAGTATCAGGATGCGGATTGAAGCTAATAACTGCGGACTTCACGCCTTGTTCACGCGCCCGCATTACCGCACCTGCGATTAGCGCGCGATGTGCTACATGTACACCGTCAAATGCGCCGATTGTTATGATTAATTTTTCATCGCGCTGCTTTAACTGGTACAGGTCGTGCAGTAACTCCAAACCTAAAACCTCCAAACCTAAACCGGATTAATTAAATAAAGACTTTGGCAGGATGCCATTCCTGCCCTTCGCGTTCCAATAACGCCAGCAAATCACCCTCATCAGTATAAACTCGTCGGTAGGGTAGATCGGTGCTGACATTTAAATTTACCTTCCACTGGGAAAGTGGCAAATCTTCTTCTAGTGGCAAATTTCGTCCCTGTCGGATTTTTTCTGCGGTGCGTGGGTCAACTATAATTGCCGGGAAAGTGCCTATAGCGCGGTCGGCATGCATAAGTACTTCTTCTAGGGTATCCTCTTTAACTCGCGCTGCCAGTTCGGACAGGGTAATAGCATCCTTAATATGAAAACCACCACTCTGGACTCTTACCAGATGTTGCATATAAGCGCCGCAACCCAATTCTTTTCCTATATCATACACCAGTGAGCGTATATAGGTGCCCTTCCCACATTCTACCCACAAGCGCAGCCAAGGAGATTCCCACAAGGTGATTCTGGATTCATAAATTTCCACCGGGCGAGGGACGAGTTCAATATCCGCGCCTTTACCTGCCCTTGCCGCCTTGTATAACGGCTGTCCTGCCACCTTGATAGCCGAATACAATGGTGGAACCTGCATAATAGCGCCCCGATACTTTGCCACCGCTTGCTCAAGCTCATCACGGCTATAATTGCGCACTTCGCCGATAGCCTGAATTATACCTTCGCGATCGTAGGTATCGGTTTCAATTCCCAGAACCAAATCGGCGCAATAGATTTTGCGGGAATCGCTGAGGTATTCCACCACACGAGTAGCATGCCCCACACAAACCGGCAAAACACCCTCGGCGGCGGGGTCAAGAGTACCGGCATGCCCTACCCTTTTTTCGTGTAATATTCGACGCACCCCCGCCACCACATCATGGCTGGTCATGCCGATCTCTTTGTAGATATTCAGGATGCCGCTGATCATTGCAGCCCCATTTGCCCGCTTCCTTCTTTTTTGTTATTCACGGGCGTAATTTTAGCACAAATTGGGGGAAGGTGTGGCGCAAAGTAAGGGGCTGGTTCATGAAAGAACAAAGCGAAACCGGACGAACATTTTAAGAGGGGCGTGCGAGCTTTAAATAAATCTGATCACCTTGTAGTTGCACCGGATAGATATCAAGTTGGTATTCAAAAAGACTAGCTTGATTCATCCCTACGAGAGTACCGTCGCGCACATCGAACGGCCAGTAATGCAGCGGGCATTCGATGGTATAACCTTCAAGATAGCCGTATTTTAGATGACCTCCAGCGTGCGGGCAGAGGCTAGAAATCGCAAATATTTCGCCATCGATATTTAAAAGCAATACATTGCCAGTATCAATATGCACTACTTTACGGCTACCGGGGGGTAATTCTGGCAATGAATATACTCGCACAAGTTCAAAAGAAGAAACGGTTTTTTCAGCAAAATCTTCGGTGTTTTCCATAAGCTATTTCAAAATCTATGTGATTAAGTAACTATTCACCCCCTACCCCCTCAAGGGGGAATAGAAGAGAGGAGTTCAAGGGGTGTTCCCATCAGTTACAAGTTAAGAAATTAAAGGGAAAGTCAAATCAGGTTTAGGTCTGGGTCTTGGACGTTTGACAATCCCTAAAAGTTTGGCATTAGTGGCCAAATACTGAACCACACTAACTTCTAGCCCTCTAGCCCTCACACGGCTTATATGACCCAGCCCCAGATATACCATTTCTACCGAAATTCGGCTCAAAGGCAGTTCCAATTCCTCCGCCACCTCATCACTCAAATCAATCAAGACACTGTACATTAACCAGGTTGTCCATAACTGTAATAATATGGCGTTTTGGCTACTGCCATAAAAATAAGCTAAGCCCAGCAACCGTTTTACCGTTTTGAAGGCATCCTCTATCCGCCAGCGTTGCCGATATAGTTCGGCGATTTGAGTGCCACTTAACCGCTCTAGCTCCAGCACATTGGTGACATAACTGTACCATTTACCCGCATATTCTATTTCCACTTGCCTTAATATTAACGGTTGCCTAGCCGCATCTTTCACTTGTATTAGCCATTCACGCTGCCCCTCTCTCCAGCTTAACTTCTGGAGAACTTGATGCACCATTCTGCTCTTGACCCGACTGATAAAGTATTTGCCTTCTGAGCTTAACTGAGCGTATCGCCCATAATTCACGAAGCCTAAATCGAACAGCAGTAAAGCTCCACTGGGCAGGCTTTCACAAATTTGTTCCCACCAGTTCTGTTCGTGGCAGTAACTATCCTCCTCATACCATACTTGGGTAGGTAATTGACTACGCAAGTCTAACATTGCTAACATTCGCCCACCTAATACCGTCTGCTCAGTTTCCCGTAACAAACCCACTTTCTTTATCAAGGCATCCAAACTGGAAGCGTCCACTGCCACTATCTGTTTGAACTCAGCCAGTCCCTTTTGCAACTCTTTCGGGAGGGGACGTTGGCGAGCTTGGCTACGTTTTTGTACTTCTGACAAGACCTCCCTTAAAATACTTTCAAATAGACTAGCGGGCAACTCTCGCAAACGTTCACTCACGGCTTGCTGGCTTACTTTAAGGGCTGGTTGCCACAGTTGTCCGTACTGATTAAGTTCTCTAACCGCGGCACTGACCGAACCCAATTGTCGCCAGATTAGACTAATCAGGAAACAAACCATTACTGGTAGGGTGAGGGTACGGCAACGTAAGCCTAAGCTTTGATAATGCTGCGTCAGATTTAGAATTGCTGGTTCGATCAACTGATTGAGCAGTTGCTCTATTTCCTGCTCGGTTGGGGCGGGGACGGGTCGTTTTGAGCGCTCCAACATTATTGCTCTGGTCTGACGTGAATGGCTCGTTTTGGTATTCTTTTTATTATTATTTTGGGTACTCATACCTCAAATTATAAGCTATTTTGCTTCTTTTTTGCTTGACAATCCTTTAGAACCCTTAACTTGTAACCTATGGGGACACCCCTTGCCACCCCGCACAGTGGTTGCACCCCTGAGAACCCCGCTCGGATTCCGTTAGTTACATAGGTCTATTTTCTATCTGCCCGAATTGTTACGTGATTAAATAACTAAAGCTTCTATCTTAATATCGTAGATAGGTCAAAAACTTCATCAATCAAGCTTGAAACTGAATAATTATAAGCAACCAGACCGGAAGGAATATAATGCAAACCGCATTGGTTAAACCAACGAATCATGCTCATTTTCTTTTCAATCTGCGCGCTCACCAACGCTTCTTCGAAATCTTCCACCGGAAAGGGAGTGCCACTAATTGCGCGGTAAGCCTCCCGGTAAGCCTGTGTTACCCTCGGCATCATCTCATTGCCAAAGGTAGTAACCGCAAAATTGGTAATATCTACGAGATCAAGCAAACCAGCGCCAAAACAGGCAGTTGACCAATCCAATATTACAACGCGACCATCCTCCGCGCTAAATATTATATTATCGGCATCAAATTCGCCATGTACCAGTGTTTGCGGCAATTGTACCAAAGTGCTAACAATTCTGGAATATCTATCCACCACTATTTCAAGCTTGGCAAGATGGCGAGAAGTCACTGCCCGATATTTGCCTTGTTTTACCAGCAATTCGGTGGTTCTGAGCGCATCCACTGCGCTCTGGCGATATTTATCCGCATCATAAAAGGGCAAGTCTAAATTAGAAGGCAATTCGCCCGTTTTTACCTGTGACTCAAAAGAGGTATGCAAACCAGCAAGAGTGGAAATAGCCCGATAAAGATTTTCAACGGAGTTCTCCTTATTCAAAGTGCGGTCACCTAAATCTTCCAGAAAAAGCCAGACTTCGTTACCCACTTCAAAGGTACCGTAAAGCAAAGGAGTCCAGCGATTACGCTGGGCAAATAAATACTGATAAGTTAATAATTCGGTGTGGAGGGGAGGTAAAATGGTTTTGAAAATCAAATTAGGCAACTCTGAGCTTCGAAACTTAAGACGTTCAACTCGCGAGAGCGGCCATTGATGGAGAAGGGTGCGACTTTTGAGATTGCTATTAACACCCGCTACGCCCGACCCTTCATTCTGAAGGCTGAAAAGGCTGGCTACTGCTTCGCGAACTTTTGAGTCACCGGGTCTATTCATAGGGATATGTCACCACATTGGAGAAAAGACAACTACATTTAATCCCTATTATTCTAGATAATGCCCCGAATAAAAGCAAACTCAAATGCGCGGGTAGGGCAATACCCAGAAATAAATGCACAAGGTAAATGCCGTTCCACCCGCAATCACAAATATATGAAAGATTTCGTGGAAACCAAAATAGTTAGGAAATGGATTAGGACGGCGTAGCGCATAAACCAGCACACCAACTGTATACAACGCGCCACCAAGCACTAAGAAGCCTACCGCATACCAAGGCAATACCGAGATTAGCGCGGGAAAAGTTAGCAACGAAACCCAGCCCATACTCAGATAGAATCCGGTTCGTACTCCTCTTGAAATGCGATTTCCCAGAATTGAAATGACTATGCCTGCCAGCGCCATCAGCCAAATTGCGCTCAAGGTGATGATGCGAACCCAATCGGAAAGCACGTTAAAGCAGATAGGAGTATAGGTTCCGGCTATGAGTACAAAAATATTGGCGTGATCAAAAGTGCGCCAAATCTTATGCCAAATACCGCGCCAATCAAAAATATGGTAAATCGCGCTAACGGCATATAGTATAAAGGTGCTGACCCCAAAAACCAACACACTGAACATGCGTGGCAAATCTTCGGAAGATTCCCAGCATAGAAAAATAATTACCCCAATCCAAGCAATCGCGGCAAAAGCATGAAACCACCCTCTGAGAAGTGGCTTTAGAATCTTTTCAGCGTGTTCTTGCAAAGACGCTCCTCCTTTATTGGAATTTATCCGGAAAAAGTTCTCGCAACCGGGGGTTCTGCTTATCGCGTTCGCTGATTATCGGGTTTGTAGTGGGCCAAGGAATAGCGAGATCGGGGTCGTCCCACGCTACTGCAAAGGTATCACTGCCATCATAAAGTTTGGAAACCATATACATATAATCTATTTCGGTGATGGCGTAGGCGGAATTAGCAAACCCTTCCGGGATATAAAGTGCAAGGCGATTTTCATCACTCAGTTCAAAAATCTCGTATTTACCAAAAGTGGGCGAGTCCGGGCGAATATCCACAATCACGCTCATTACTTGCCCACGGGCTATCCAAGTAATTTTATCCCAATGCTCGGCGTGCAACCCACGCAAAACATTCTGCATAGAATGTGAATGGTTTATCTGGAGAGTCTGGAAAGTTTTACCGCTAATACGGCTAAGCTCGGCAAGGTCTGCAATTTCCACAAAGGGATTTTTTGCATCTTCCGCAGGCTGCTCTGGACGTTGTATCTTGAGCAACCCGGGAAGTGTGGTTGTGAAAATTCGCGTAGTCACAGCTCTAAAGTACATCCTTGGTTAGAGTTGTGAGGAACTCAGGGTTATTGTGAGTTTTAGCCATACGTTGCAATAGCAGTTCGATACCTTCAGTACCACCCAGAGCCGAAACCATTCGGCGCATTGTCCAGACTTGCTTGAGCGATTGCTCGTCGAGCAACAATTCTTCGCGACGGGTACTGCTGCGTTGGATGTCGATAGACGGATAGATACGACGTTCCGCCAGTTTGCGGTCAAGGTGCAATTCCATATTGCCGGTTCCCTTGAACTCTTCGTAAATTACATCGTCCATACGAGAGCCGGTATCTACCAGACAAGTAGCGATAATGGTCAAACTGCCGCCTTCCTCGATATTACGGGCTGCGCCGAAAAACCGCTTCGGTGGATATAGCGCTACCGGGTCAATACCGCCGGTAAGGGTACGACCACTGGGAGGCATTGCTACGTTATAGGCACGGGCAAGGCGGGTGATACTATCCAGCAGGATAACTACATCCCTGCCGCCTTCCACCAAACGCTTGGCACGTTCCAAAGCCATTTCCGCCACTTTAGTGTGGTTATCAATTTCTTCGTCAAAGGTACTGCTGATAACCTCGCCGTTTACACTCCGCTTCATATCGGTAACTTCTTCTGGACGCTCACCGATGAGTAATACCATCAGGTGTATGTCAGAGTAGTTAGCGGTAATGCCGTTGGCTATTGATTTTAGCAGCATCGTTTTACCAGCTTTGGGCGGCGATACAATCATACCGCGCTGCCCCCGACCGATAGGCGCTACCAGATTCAAAAGACGGGTGGAAAGTATATTTGGCGCAGTTTCAAGATCAATAAGCTGTCGTGGAAATATCGGGGTCAAGCTGTCAAAATTCGGACGGCGGCGCGCCACTTCAGGGTCCATGCCGTTGACTACTTCTACGCGCAAAAGGCTGAAATATTTCTCATTATCCTTTGGCGGACGTACCTGACCGGATACACGGTCGCCAGTGCGCAACCCGAAACGCCGAATCTGGGATTGGCTTACATAAATATCATCAGGACCGGGTAGGTAACGATCCTGGCGCAAAAAGCCAAAGCCATCTTCCATTGTTTCAAGGATACCGGCAGCGAAGATGTTGCCTTGTTGTTCAGCTTGCGCCTGAATAAGTTTCATTATCAGGTCTTGCTTCTTCATGGTGCTGAACCCGCTCATACCAAGCTCACGCGCCATATCACGAAGGTCTTCAACTGTTTTGGTTTCTAACTCTGCGAGGTTCACTAAATTAAACTCCTGAATTATCAAATAACATAATTAGCGGCTGGCTCATACACACGCTAATTTCAACTCATGCATATCACATCTAACATAATCTATATTGACCCACTCTGAGAAGCAGGTTAACCTTCAGCATTGAGGTTAACCGGGCAATTGAGTGAACAGTGGGATTAACCATTATTTTTAGCTTTCGCTATGATTAAGCAGGCTGTTAGCGGCGCAGAAGACATCTAAAATGAGCTTATACACTTTTATCAGGCTACTAACCTGGTAAGAGGGAAATTTATTTTCAATATTTCGCCGGGCATTGTAAATCAGGAATGAAAATGTGCTATGCTGCAAGTTTTTGTTGGGTTTCTCTGGGGCTGGCTCTTAATCAACATTGGCTTTTTTCTGGAATTTGTGAAACCGTGAACAGAAGGAATAATTGAATGAGCCGAGGCAAAATTACGAGAAACACCCGCAACCTTTTCGCATTATAACTAAAGCTAGCCAGTACGTCAAGCGGATTAGGCGAGTATTATGTTAGATTTGTATATTACTTTACCCAATTTGAGAGATTTCGTTTAGAGTCGGTATCAGCGACGAGTCAAAGTTAGCAATATGCTCCGTACCCAGCTCTTTAATCCTACTTAAAGCAAGTTCCGTTTCTTTTATTAGCGCTTCCAGATTTAGCCCGAATTGTTGTGGCGCAAAAGGGCGACATTTATCAATCCCGTTTTGCAGAAGCGTAACTGCGCCCCGATAATTTTGACGAGTGAGGCAGTGATAAAAACCCACCCCGATTTGCAAGATACCCTGATACAGCTTCCGGATTTCGCCGGGTTCTTCCAGCCAGATTTTCTCAAGGGTTTCGTGACATTCAAAAAACTCACGAGCATTGAACTCAGCGACACCTTTGAAGAAATCTGGCGGAGGTAACTCGCGCTCCATAACCCGGCTTATAGCCTTCTGAGCTGCCGGGGAGGTTCGCTGCCATCGTGCTTAGAGTCGCCGTTCGGTTGGAAGCGTTCTCGAAAACGCGCAAAGGCAGCGCTTAAAAGCATAGATAACTGAGCAGGGGCAGTGCGCCCACCCGCATAATAATAGCGCGCCGCCTGACCTACCGCATAAGTAGCAGTATAGGCGATACCGGCTTTGGGCAAAATGTGTAGTAAACGCGGTAATTTAGCGGTCAACACCTGCGAAATACTGCGCCATACCAGCGCGCTGGCTATAATCGGAGACACTTCAAGCCAGATTTCAAAACGACTTGAGCGATTTTGACCGTAAAGAGCGGCAAGCCGATTGCTCAATTCAAATTGGTTTTTACTTAACAGTACAAAATCCGCCCCGCCGCCAAAAAGGTCGGAAAGAATCGGTATAAATGAAGTGGCATTCGAGAGTAATACCAGTTCTGCATTTTCACGGGCGGCGCGGCTTATAAAGTAATCTGCGACAGAATTACGGAATAGAGGCGCGCGCTTTGCCAACGCCAGCAAGCGGTCGGGCAGGCGTTGCACAATAGCGGGCAACAGTTGCTTTTGCAAATCCTCGAATTCCAGTGAGGTCAGTTTGACCATTCCGAGTCGGTCATTGTTCTGTGTAAAGCGTTCCAACTCGCTTTCCCAGTCCGCTGGTTCATTTTCAGAACCTTTTTCGGCGCTATTCTCACCGTTATTACCGATCAGGCGCAACAGATTAAAACGGCTTTTTCTATTACGGTCAAATGAATCATCTCTCACAGGCGGGATTACTACGACCAACCCCGCCACCGAGGTATTCGCTACTACGCCTTCCAGCCACAACTTCTTGGCTTCCGGGATACGATCGCCCGCGTAAAGCACATACAGTAGCAGACCACCTTCACTGTTTTCCTTATCCAGTCCCGGATTCTCGTTAGTCTCAACCACTCTGAAAGGGCTAGTTGTCCAGAGGCTTTCAAGGCGCGAACTTAAAGCGCGTTGTAGTCTATCACGCACTTCACCGCTGTTACCTGCCAGAGCAATTATTACATCGCGTCCAGCTTCTTCTTCTACCTGTAAACTGCTATTATCCCGCAATAGCTCAAATAAATCTTGAAGTATGCCCATTGTTCTCACCTCGTCTGGAGATAATTTAGACAGAGTTACTATAACAGGCTGGTAAAGCTAGGGCAAGTTTGGAGTTAAATTCTTCTCAAAATTCTGTCTCAGGAATTTGCCGGTATAACTACGCTCAACCAACGTCACCTGCTCTGGTGTGCCTTCCGCCAGAATTTCACCGCCGCCCTCGCCACCTTCTGGTCCTAGATCAATTAGCCAGTCAGCGGTCTTTATTACATCGAGGTTATGTTCTATCACGATGACTGTATTCCCCGCATCTACCAAACGATGCAACACATCCAGCAAGCGTTGAATATCAGCAAAATGCAACCCGGTAGTGGGCTCATCCAGAATATAGACGGTACGCCCGGTGGATACCCGGCAAAGCTCCGAAGCCAACTTTACACGCTGCGCCTCGCCACCACTTAGAGTGGTCGCGCTCTGACCGAGTTTAACGTAATCCAACCCAACATCGTGCAAAGTTTGCAGAACGCGCGCAATGGAGGGGATATTGGCGAAAAATTCGAGGGCTTCCTGTACATCCATATCCAAAACCTGTGCAATATTCTTACCCTTGAAGCGCACCGAGAGAGTTTCGCGATTATAACGCATCCCTTTACATTCCCGGCAAGTCACCCACATATCTGCCAGAAAGTGCATCTCAATCCGTTTTAGCCCATGCCCTTTGCAAGCCTCGCAACGCCCACCCTTCACATTAAAGCTGAAACGGTCTGCACCATAGCCATGGGTACGTGCTTCTGGTGAGGCGGCAAAAGTTTTCCTTATATCATCAAACAAACCTACGTAGGTGGCAGGATTCGAGCGTGGGGTGCGCCCTATCGGTTCTTGCGTGATGTTAATTACCTTGTCGAGATGTTCTAGCCCTTCAAGGCGATCATGTAACCCGATTCGTTGTTCGGCGCGGTGTAGGGTATGCGCCAAAGCAGGATAGAGCGTTTGCGAAATCAGGCTGCTTTTGCCGCTACCGCTTACGCCAGTAACACAGGTAAACAAGCCGAGTGGAAAACGGGCGGTCACATTTTTAAGGTTGTGGAGACGCGCATTCACCAGCGAAAGATATTTCCCGTTGGGAGTTCGCCGCGACTCGTTCGAGGCACTCACCACCAAATCGCCCCTCAAATATCGCCCGGTTAGAGAGAGCGGATCATCCGCTACTTGTCGAGGCAAACCCGCCGACACTACTTCTCCGCCCAACACCCCGGCGCGTGGTCCCATATCAATTAACCAATCCGCGCTCATCATCGTATCTTCATCATGCTCAACCACCAGCACCGTATTTCCCATATCGCGCAATTGCAGCAAGGTATCCAGCAGGGCGCGGTTATCGCGAGGGTGCAAACCAATACTCGGCTCATCCAGAATGTACAACACCCCTACCAAGCCACAACCAAGTTGGCTGGCAAGGCGAATACGTTGCCCTTCACCACCCGACAGGGAAGGCGCAGGGCGATCTAGAGTCAGGTAATACAACCCCACGTTCAGCATAAACTGGAGGCGTTCTCGAATCTCTTTCAGAACTTCGCCCGCTATCTGAAACTGTTCTGGGTCAAGTTGCCGATACAGCCCTTTAACCCATTCGAGCGCGTTAGCAATAGTCATTGAGCCGATTTCGGTCAGCGATATACCGCCAACTTTTACCCCACGTGCTTCTGCCCGTAAACGCGCCCCGCCACAACCGTCACAGGGCTGTTCACTCATAAAGCTGGCGTAGAAACGCTGAGTATATTCGGAGGAAGTTTGTCGGAAAAGACGTTCGGCGTGATACACAATGCCTTTGGTAACACGCAGACTCTCGCCAGTCCAAGTGCTATCGGCGGTGCGATTCTCATAGCTGAATTTAATCTTGTCATCGCCCGAACCGTACAAAACTATATGGCGGAACTTTTCAGGCAAATCTTTCCAAGGTGTTTCTAGGTCAACTTCATAATATTCTGCCAGAGTCTTGAGTTGCTTGAAAGTCCAGCCTTCTTTTTTCTTTCGCAGTTCACCATACCAACGCGATGCCCCATCCATTAATGAAAGGTCGGGGCGCGAAACAATCAAGTTTGGATCAACCGACATTTTTGTGCCAAGCCCATGACAATCGGGGCACATCCCAAGCGGTGAATTGAAGCTGAAAAGCTGTGGTGATAACTCCGGGAAACTGGTAGAGCAATTCGGGCAGGCGTTTTGCTCGCTTAAAATCAAGTCCTTACCCTCGCCCAAATCGGCTACCAGCAATCCATCTCCAGCTTGCAGCGTAGTAGAAACCGAGTCTGCCAACCGCTTTTCAAAATCCTGCCGCACTTCCCCTTCTTCGTCCGGCACTTTGAGGCGATCAATCACCAACTCGATATTATGTTTTTTGGTCTTTGCCAGCTTGATTTCGCCGCTCAAATCCAAAATTTTGCCATCAATACGGGCGCGTACAAAACCATCCTTACGCGCCTGTTCTAGCAGTTCGGCATGTGTGCCTTTGCGTTCACGCACGATTGGCGCAAGAAGTTGTAGGCGCGTACCGGAGGGAAGGTTTGCCAATTGATCGGCAATTTGCTGTGCCGTTTGCGCTTGCACCACCCGACCACAGTCCGGGCAATGCGCAGTGCCTATTCGGGCATACAGCACCCGCAGGTAATCCAGCACTTCGGTGACTGTGCCTACGGTAGAACGGGGGTTTTTGCTGACAGTTTTTTGCTCTATCGCAATCGCAGGGCTAAGCCCACCAATGAAATCAACTTTGGGCTTTTCCATCTGTCCCAGAAATTGCCGGGCATAGGAGGAAAGACTTTCTACATAGCGGCGTTGTCCCTCCGCATATATAGTATCAAACGCCAGCGAAGACTTGCCGCTTCCGCTCACTCCGGTTAGAACTACCAGTTTGTTACGGGGTATTTTTACATCTATTTTCTTCAGGTTATGCTGCTCTGCGCCCTTAATTACAATATTTTCGGGTTCCATAACGCTCCTGATTAACCTCTTGAATGCCTTTTAATTTATCCTTACATATAGATTATAGACTAAATGTTCGGTTTTTGCATGCGTCAAGGCTAACCGTTTCGGGTGTGGATAATTTCCCAGCCTCTGCTTATGGCTTCCGCCGCAAGTTTCGCATCAGGGTCAACCGCGCAAGGATGTCCGAATAATGCGAGGAAAGGAATATCGCTTCCGGTATCGCCGAAAGCGTAGCACAAAGCCGGGTCAAGCCCCATTTCATTTATGATTTCGCGGGCGCGGGCTGCTTTGCCTTCCCCCTGACAGATGCCGCCTTCCACTTTAGTAATATAGCGACCTCCTTTTATACGAATATGCGTTCCCTCGCCTCTCCCGTCCATCTCTTTTCCCAAATGTACCACCGCTTGATGCATCGCCGCACTCACCAAAATTAGCGGCAAACCTTCTTTACGATGCGCCTCAATTCGCCCGACTACCTCCATTTTCAACCGCTTTATCAATTCTGGATTTACTTGCTCTATCAGTTCTTGTACCTGTCCGGGGGTCTCGCCCTTGATGGCAATTAACAGGCTGATTAATTGGGAATACCGTTGGAATTTGCTCGGCAACAACCGCGAGAATAAACCAATCGCGTCAATCTGAAAACGCTTGAGTTTTGAAAAATGATGCAGGCTTTTGCCCATCTCAAGAAAGGTAGCGGGTAGGCTACCGGATACCAGTGTACCTTCTACGTCGCTAAATACTGCCGCTTTCATTAATTTATAGCCTCTTTCTGTTTAATGCCGCAATTTTCAGATAGATTTTAACAGATTGCAATGGTATTATTTGCAAAACCCGAAAATAAAGCTACCTTCAAAATTATAGAAAGCTGAAAATAATGAGCAGCGTTACAAAAAAAGAGGATAAAAAGGCGCAACTGGAAAGAGCCACCGTTGCGGCATTGTATTATTACCCTATAAAATCATGTGCCGGAATCAGGGTAGATGAGGGAACTATAGGCGCAAAAGGTTTTGAACACGACCGTGAATTAATGGTGGTATCTTCAGATGATATGCTCTTCCTTACTCAGCGCGAATTACCCCGCATGGCATTCATAAAACCGGAAATCCGCAACGAAACGCTGTTTCTCGTTGCGCCCGGTATGCCATCTCTGCAAGTGCCGCTGGTAAACGAAGGGGGAAAGGTAAAAGCTACGGTCTGGAAAAGCCGTTGTGAGTGTATAGATCAAGGCGAGGTTGTCGCACAATGGCTTGGCGAATTTTTACGAGTCGATTGTCGTCTGGTCAAAATGGCACCCGACTTTGTGCGTGGCGTTAATTCTTTGTACGCTGTGAGTGATAGCGATGAAGTGGGTTTTGCCGATGGATTCCCTTTTTTGTTGCTCTCGGAAGAGTCGCTTGAAGATTTGAACGGGCGGCTGGAAACTCCTTTGCCCATGAATCGCTTCCGTCCCAATATTGTGCTAAAAGGCAGCGGTATTCCCTATATGGAAGACCAAATAAAACGATTTCAGCTTGGAGAAATTACCTTTAGTGCGGTCAAACCCTGCGCCCGCTGCCCGATAACCTGTACCGACCAAAGTAATGCCGCCGTTAGTAAAGAACCGCTCCGAACCCTTGCCACTTTCCGACGTGCTCAAAACGGTGGGGTACTTTTTGGGCAGAATCTCATACATGAGAATCGGGGAACTATCCGAACAGGGGACAAGCTAACCGTTATCCAAACCAAAAACCCGCGAGTGTAAGGCAATCAGAATCCCGACCAGAGGCGCGTCCGGTGACACTCATTGCACGCAGATGTATAATTGATCTACAGGAGGAGAATCAATTACCGAATGGCAGATCAACCAAGCACGGACTTTGAATCCGGCGGGGAAACTTTAACTGCTTCACCTGCATTCCCAACTATTCCAGCAACCAAAAAGCGCAAACCCAGCAAAATGTTCGTGGCTATGCAAAACCGCAATTTCCGGCTGTTCTGGAACGGCGCATTTGTCAGCAACATCGGCAACTGGATGCAAACCATTGCCCAGAATTGGCTGGTACTTTCGCTTTCCCAATCCCCTTTCATTCTCGGTCTGGTCAACTTTATCGGTAATTTGCCTATGCTATTGTTCGGACTTTACGGGGGAGTAATCGCGGATCGAAACTCACGGCGAAACGTTTTGCTGGTAACCCAAAGTCTTATGCTTATTTCTATACTGGTAATGGCAATTTTGACTTTTACCAACCTGATTAATATCTGGTTGATAGTAATAATTGTCAGCTTTGTGGGAATGGTGTCTGCCTTCAACGCACCGGCATACCAGACTATAATGCTCGATTTGGTGGGGAAAGAAAACCTGATGAATGCAATCGCCATGAACTCAATCCAGTTCAACCTGAGCCGAGTGATCGGACCGGCAATTGCAGGGGTGATAGTAGTAATCTTCGGGGTAGCAGCCTGTTTCTTTATAAATGCTCTGAGTTTTGGAGCAGTATTACTCGCCTTGTTTATGGTACAAATTCCGGCGATTACTACAACCACACAGAAACATACTGTCACCTCTGAAATTCGAGAGACCTTTTCCTTCCTGTGGAGTAACAAGCCTATGTTGGGCTTGATAGCGTCATCAGCCGCCTTCTCAATTTTTGTTTTCCCCTATTTAAGCTTACTTTCGGTTTTTGCCAAAGACGTGTACAGATCAGGCGCAGATTCCTATGGGCTTTTAATGGGAGCGGTAGGAGTTGGGGCAGTTATCGGTGGGTTGATAATAGCGCGCTTGAGCGAGCTTGAGAAACGAGCGCGCTTCGTACAAATTGGCACATTTATAATGGTTCTCTCGCTGGTAATTTTTTCATTTATGCCGATTATACTTGCTTCATTACCTTTCCTAGCTATTGCAGGTGGCGCAATGGTAACGGTACAATCCTCGGTTAATACTATAGTTCAAACCAACGTACCAGACAATATGCGAGGCAGGATAATCAGCGTTTGGCAACTAGCCTCAATGGGACTGCTACCAATCGGAAGTTTGTTAGGGGGTACAGCTGCCGAATTCATAGGCGCACCAATGACAATAGCTGTTGGCGTGTTAATATTCGGGGCAATCACCCTAGCCGTATTTATATTTATTCCCAAAACTCGATACTTATAAAAAAGTAAAACCCCTGCCATAACAAAGCAGGGGTCAATAATATTTAAATGAGTCCCTAAAAGTCCCTAGTTTTTAATGCCTGCTACCTTACCTGAATCCTGAGATTGAGAAAATGCGGCTTCAGCATTATTATCCCTGCCACCCATAATTACTTTCAAAGTTTCAAAGTCGTCCGGGAAGTACATCTCGGCCCATAAAGGACCCATTTCAGCATAGTCCCGTGAAGCGGCTTCATAGTCATCAATGTAATCATTAATGTTATTGGTACGTCCACGTGCCATAACTGCCCACCTTTCTCAATCATTTAGGTATTTTTGGCGAAAATCACTATCCCAAAATGTGACAATGATATTGTCACGAAGTGTATTGATTATACGTAATAAATAACGTACATGCAATAGAATGGTTGCACAATTAATAAGATTTAATTTTGATATCTTAATAATCGGCATTGTAATTAAGATATAATCGGTTTGAGGTCATGTATTTATGAACATGTATGCGAATCAAGTTCTAGAATTAATGTGGCAAATAATCAATTTAATTATAGTTTCTGAGATTAATTATTTGTAATAAAAAAAGCTCTCGGAATGTTTTCCGAGAGCCAACCAGCACTATTTTTTTTACCAGAATGGGTCAGTCTGGCGATCAAAATAATTAGCGCGGCGTAGATATTCGCGCTCGTTCCCTTCAATCATCAACTTGTGCATAACCACCACATCAGCATCCGGTATAACTTCAGTAGGTTGTACGCAAAGGCTCATTACAAGACGACCCATTTCATATACTTCCACACTCCCGCGATGACGAGGAATACGATAAGTACGATAAGGATACATCCCGCTCTGGACTTCCAGATAGCCTTTACGAACAAGGTGATTATATTGCTCGGAAGGGAGTAGGATCTTCAAGAGTTGCTCTGCACGTTGCTCCGCTTCCTGCTTGTTAACGTAGTAGCGGGCAAAAGCCGCATGACGATTTCCAAGCGGGTATCGAAGCCCAAGCCGCCCGTAAAAGACCATATATATTGAGATAGCGAGTAGCGCAAATACTCCAAACGCAATAAAGCTACTCAATAAATCCATTATTAGCCCCCGGCGACTCGCGGCACAACGATAATTTGCTCGGCAGTCTTATCGAATTTATCAATTCGTTCGGCAGCCTTATCAGGAGCATCAACTCGGAAAGCGGTCGCACCACGAGCGCGAGCTTCCTTGAAAATTCTTTCCGCTTCTTTAACAGCTTTTATTGAATCAGGATCACCCTCAGTGGCTTTCTCGACATCATAAACAACGACAGTATCGCCGAGGTGTGAGAGAATCCGCATTTTTGCCATGTGTTTCCTCCATTTACTACATCCGAACATGCGTGGGTGGTGTACCAGAATCGCCTCGTAGGGAGTGAGGAATGCTGGTTAAGTCACATTATAGTATATATATCTGCTTTTGCAAGACTTAAACCGCAATAATTCTTCTTAACAAATTAATCAAGAATTATATTTAGCGTTTAAAGTAACCCGGAATAAATTGGTTAGAGTAGGGGGGACGATCGTAGAAGTGTTGTTCAGTTTGGTAAGGATCGTAGTTGCGTCCAAAGCTAAGCATATTATATGTGTACAAGGCATCATTAATATCGGGTTTTCGGCTGCGTCCTTTGCTATCGAGCAAGTCAGGAAGTGCAACCCATAAACACCCTGTTTTATACATCCGATAGAGTTGTTCTTTAAGCCAGTTTTCTATTTCACTGGGAGCCAAACGCTCAAATTCGGACAGACTATCAATTGCATGCAAGTTCCAGAGATTGTAATCGTTAGAAAAATCGGGTTTTAAGGCACAATCAAAAGTGATCTGCCAAAAGTTAAAGAGGGTGTAGTTATTGGGAGTAGGATTCTCCGGTAAGATTGCTTCCCCAGAAGAGTGTACTCGATAAATAACCCAACCCCAACCGTTTATAGACTTGCCTTTTTTCTGAATGAGGCGTGGCTTAGAAATAAGCCGATTCCACCGGGAAGCCCCCGCCATATCCAGCAAAAGTTTTCCAACCATCGAGTCATAGCGTTGGAGAATAATTTCGTAGTGGTTAAGTGTTTGCTCTAAGGGAACAACTAAGGCTTTAACATCTCTGGATTGTTTTTCTTCCAACCAAGATTGAGAAGCTTTACTCTCAGTTAAACCCTTAACCAACGGATTTGAAGTAGGCAGTAGTGGATTTTCAAGGAGAGTGTCTTGTACCTGGAAATTATGAGTATAGGGATAATTAAGAGCGTTTTTTTGTTTACCGATCTTGAACCCAACTCCTAACTTCTTAAGGTTCAAAGTGAACTTCAATTGCTTACTCTCCTCAAATGATAAACCGGATACTCGCGCTCTATGTAACCATCCACCTGAAACACAATCCAACCGACCTCACCAAGCGTTTTCAAAACCTGGAAAACATCGACTCGGATACCTTCGGCGCTAGAAGATGCTTTCCGCTCGATATTTTGAGCCGAATCGGTAGCAGTGAAATTAATTATCCAGGCTTGTGGTGTTGGGTAGTAATTTAACACCCCATATTCATATTTTGCAGCCATACTATTATGACAAACCCTTAGCCTAGAATATTGAGCAGTTTGATAATCTCGAAGTTATACTACTCATGCTATAAATAAAAGCATAGCATAATTTTTCAAGGTTGGCAAAGATTTGTCATTTAACTTTTTATTAGACTTTAAGCCTTACCGCCTCAAACGGCGTAGCTCTTCATCAATCATCCGCTGCTGAGTAGATTCGCCCAAACCGAATATTTTTATATAGTCCGACACTAACCCGATTCCCCAGAAAACGGTAACCCAAATCGGCCAAATCAGAGTCCAGAGGTTGTGTGAACCGTTGCTCAGCCAACCGATAAACGCGATCGCCCACAATAAAGCATTTACCGTCAGGTAGCTGGTCAGATGCTTGTAAAAGCGCATCTTTTCCTTGACTCTTTTCTCGGCAAGCCGATAAAGGTCGACCGGTGTTTTCTGGTAAGGTGGTACCGGATTAGCATTATAAGGATTTGGATTATAATTATCTGCCTGATACGAGGTGGCGCTTTTCCACTCAGGCGCCGAGTTAGCCGGAACATAACCGGTAGGTGGTGAATAACGCGGGTTAGGTTGTGGGTTGGGCCAAGTTTGATTTACTTCCGAGACTTCAGTTTTATTATCTTCGCTCATAATTTTTCCCTCAAGTTATCTCAATTTATATCGCTAAAAACTAAGACACAAGCTTTTCGGGTTTTGTTTCATTACCGCTAACTACGGGTTATAGCATTTGCGAGACGCACTACTCCCATCATTTCGGCTACATCGTGAACCCTGACAATATCGGCACCGTTTGCAATGGCAAGCGCCACTGCCGCCGCCGTTCCTAGAATTCGGTCTTGGGGTGGAGGAGGTTCTTGCCCCGGTTCTACCATACCTCGCCCGATAAACCCTTTACGCGAAACCCCTACCAGCAACGGTAAACCCAGTGTCTTGAAAATAGGAAGGTTATTCAGCAATTCATAGTTTTGTACTATGGTTTTGGCAAAACCAAAACCGGGATCAATTATTAATTTATCAAGAGCTATGCCGGCAACTTCAAGCTCGGATATCCTTCGCTTAAAATAAGCAAACAGCGCGCCTACCACATCACCGTTGTAATCGGTCATTTGCTGCATTGTAGCAGGCGTTCCGCGCATATGCATTGCAATCACCGGAGCGCCTGTTATTGCCGCCAATTCCTGCATTTGCGTATCTTCCAACCCATGAATATCATTAATTATATCTGCGCCTGCCTCAAGCGCGGCGCTGGCAACTTCTGGTTTATAGGTGTCAATAGAAATAGGCAAATCGGTCACAGCTACAATGGCTCGAATAGCAGGAATAACTCTTCTCAATTCTTCTTCTGCCGTAACCGGGCTGGAATGATATGGATTGGTACTTTCACCTCCTATATCAAGTAAATCCGCACCGTGTTCAGCAAAGGTTCTTGCCTGTGTGACAATTTTTTCAAAATCTACGCCCAACCCATCGCCGGAAAAAGAATCGGAAGTGAGATTGAGAATGCCCATCACATAAGCGCGTTCGCCCCAAACAAAAGTTTTACCTTTTATAGTTAAAGCGTGTTTCATTTATCGAATTTTCACCAGCCTTTTACTTGATGCTCTTGCAACAGCATTGCTTTATCCTTATCAAGGTCTGTATAATCAGCCTGTAGTATTTGTGTAATATTATACAAACTCAAGGAATTTATAGAGAGATTACCCTTGCAAAAGAAACATAAAATACTTGAAGTTCAAAATACGGTTTTAAATCAGGAAATAAAAAAACTCTACGCTGAGCTAGCTCATAGCCAGCAACTAAACGCAGAGTACCTCATCGAACTAGAAAAAGAGCGCATCCGTTTCCGAAGGCTAGCTCACAAAACCGAGATCATTGCTACAAAAATACAGGAAGAACTAAGCATGTTTGTAACAGTTCTTTCACAAGGAAACAACGAACAAGTGGCAACCCACACCAACAAGCTTTGTGAGCATGTGCAGCAACTTAAACCTTCCGAATTATTGCAATAACCAGCGAGGGTCAAACTTCTGATCGTCGAGATGCAAAACCTTACGGATTAGACCAATAAACAGCCGCGCCAATATAGTAGCAAGCGCGCCGACTGCTACCCCTAATGCTCCACCTATTAAAACCCCCGTGAGAAGTTCCTTACTATTTTCGGGATTACTGATTACTTTTGTGGCATTAGCTTCTTTACTCATATTGCTCCCTAAGTCGTTATTCCCTATTACCCGCTTATTGTACCACAAGCACAGTTTGTGCGCCTGACCAGAGTTTCTCCAACCGATAGTAATCTCGCTCGGTAGGGGTGAATACGTGAACAATTACATCGCTATAATCCAGCAAAACCCACCGACCTGGATCCATGCCTTCCCGGTGTGCCACCATCACTTCTTGTTCTTTTAGGCGTTCTTCAATATCACGCGCGATTGCCTTAACTTGTCTTTCGCTATTACCGCTGCAAATTACAAAGTAATCGGCAAGTATTGAAACATTTCGGATGTCCAACAAAATGATGTTGCTGGCTTTTTTGTCCTCGGCTATTTCAACAATCAACCGAGCCAATTCATTCGATTCGATAGTATCTACTCCTTGGTAACGAAAAGGGCGAACGCACAACGAGTCGCTCGCCCCGTATCTAACTATTCCGGCATCTCATTTACGCCAAAACAGGTGTAAAGCAACATGCCTTCGAACCCCACCTTATGATTTATTGCTATCGCCGGCGGGCGTACCGGTCGAATTAGTGGGAGTGCTGGGATTTTCTGGAGCACTAGAGCGACGCCGAATTACGAAAACTGCGGCTCCTGTGCCCAAAGCTGCCAGCCACACCAAACGCGGCAAACCCAAAAATTTACCGCCTTTTTTCTTTTTCTGTAATTCGGTAACCTTTTGATCCAGTTTGGTCACATTATCTACGGTATCGGCGAGATGGCGTGCCATCATGTTCACCAATCCCTCATCCTTAGTATTTTTCAGGATTCCCTTATAATCGACAAGGGCTTCGCGTTCTTTTTTCTGGAGCAATTTAATAGCATCTAAAGCTGTTCGAGATGTAGCTACCGATTCCCACCCCTTTTTAAGGGTGTCCCGCAAACCGGGAGTGGGATATTTTCCGCCCAACTCTTTTAACTTTGTTCCGGCGTTAACTGCATTCGTTTCATGTTTAGTGCTAAGTTCAGTAAAGAGTTGCTGTAAATCCAGTTCTTTTGCTTTACTAGCAGCTACTGCTAAAGCGTTAGCTGCTAAATGCTCACCTTCTACGACTTTACGCAAGGTTTTTTTAAGATTTCCGTTTGCCATTTCTCTATTCTCCCTTCGACTGTATGCCACATAAAACCGTACAGCCAAGTATTTATAGCTTCCCGGTATTACCATCATATAGTTTCAAGGTCAACAGCAAGTCCAACTCTTAACCTTATACACAATAAGTTTACCCTATAGACTCCTAAATTGCAAACATACTGAGCTTGCACTAATAATAATTTTCCGGTTCAGGCTATATTAGCAGAGGTAATGCAGATTTTATCCAGACTCGCTATAATAAGGATTATGGAAGAATCAATTAGAATAGAACAAGTAAAAATTGAATTCAAGAAAGCGTTTGGGGTAGCTCCTGCATTTGTAGCGCGCGCTCCCGGTCGTGTCAACTTGATAGGTGAACATACCGACTATAACGGTGGGTTCGTACTTCCAGTAGCAATTGATCGCAGTGTTTTGATAGCAATTGCGCCAATTACCGATGCCCGGCACTTTGAACTGGTATCGCTCGAATACAACGATAGTGCCACATTTGAGCCTGCAAATCTGGAACCCATTGTCGGTAAAGCCCCGATGTGGGCTAAGTATGTGCAAGGGGTGATGTGGGCATTGGCGCAAAGCGGGTTGCTGGATTTAAATGGGCTACCGGGAGCGCAATTGCTGATTCAGGGTGATGTCCCGCGTGGAGCAGGTTTGAGCAGTTCGGCAGCGCTTGAAGTTGCCGCCGCATTAGCTTTCTTACATTTGGGGGGTAGCAGTTTCGAGCGAGTACAAATGGCGCTGGCGTGCCAGAAAGCCGAAAACGAGTATATTGGAGTTAAAAGCGGCATAATGGATCAGTTCATTTCTGCAATGGGCGAACCGGACTCGGCTTTACTCATAGACACTCGTTCGCTTGAATTTCGCACTATCCCGCTTGGGCTAGAGGAACTTGGTTACAAAATCGTGGCAGTGGATAGCGCCGTGCCACGAACCCTTGCCGGAAGCGCCTACAACAAACGGCGCGCCGAGTGCGAGGAAGCCGCTAGAATTCTTTCGAACCAACTAGGCTTGCCTAACCGTTCTCAATTACGTGACATCAGCCTTTCCGACTTTAACAATCAGGCTGAAACATTACCCGAAACTTTGAGAATGCGCGCTCGCCACGTAATCACCGAAGATGCGCGGACGCTTGAAGCAATTGAACGTATGCAAGCCGGTTTCACAAATCCTGCCAATCTCCGGCGCTTTGGAGAGTTGTTAAACGCCTCCCACACCAGCCTGAGCGATGATTACGAGGTTAGTTGTGCCGAGCTTGATTTGCTGGTTGATCTAGCACAAGCTGTCCCCGGAGTAATCGGGGCTAGAATGACCGGTGCGGGCTTTGGCGGTTGTACCGTCAATATCGTAGCCACTAAGTGCTTGCCCGATTTCGAGGAAAAGGTCGTACAAGAATACCGACAACGCACAGGTTTAAATGCACAGAGCCATATTTGCAAAGCAGTCAGGGGAGGTGAAATTGTCTGAGTACATGGGGCAGGAAAATCCGCTTCTTATAATTATCAGTGGTCCCAGTGGAGTAGGCAAAGATGCAGTAATTGATGAGTTAAAGCAGCGGAAAATACCCTTTCATTTCGTGGTTACTGCCACCACGCGCTCTAAACGACCGGATGAAGTGCATGGCAAAGATTACTGGTTTTATACCCCTGAAGAATTCTATCAATTACTCAAATCGGGTGAACTGCTTGAAAATGCAGTAGTCTATAACAATAGCTACGGTGTACCTAAACACGATGTACGCGATTCGCTAAACCGGGGCGAAGATACCATCCTACGTATCGATGTACAGGGTGCAGCACACATCAAGCGAGAAGTGCCAAATGCCTTATTTATTTTCCTTGCGCCCCCTACCTTTGAAGCCTTGATAAATCGTCTAGGGAATCGTAATACCGAAACGCCCGAAAGCCTCAACCGCCGTTTGAATACTTACCAAGTCGAAATGAAAGCCATACCCACCTTCGACTATGTTGTAATAAACTACGAAAGCCGCCTAGCCGAAACGGTTGATAAAATTATAGCAATCATCACTGCCGAAAAACTAAGAACCCATCCGCGCCGTGTAAAGCTCTAACTTATGGTATAATTTCCTCATTCAGCAAGCTTCATGAAATCTAGTTTCTCACAAAGGAAAAGACCTAAGGAGATGAGTGAAATAATTAATACTAGCGGTGAAGCAGATACCATCCAGCTTACCAGTTGTATTGCCCGCATTGAAACTGCCCTTATAAATAACACTCTCTTCCCGGCTGAACGTAAAGTTGCCGAATATATAATTGGACATCCACACGAAGTTACCACCTATTCGGTTAATGAATTGGCGCGCGTGGCTAGTGCCAGCGAAGCGACTGTAGTTCGATTTTGCAGGGCGTTGGCTTTCACCGGATACAAGGATTTTAAATTGGCGCTGGCAGCCGAATCCAGCGGGGCAGTTTCTATAATCCATGAGGATATTTCGCGCAACGACGATGTAATGACCATCACCGGTAAGCTGTTTCGCAGCGATTTGCAGGCAATTGCAGATTCGTTGCAAACTCTTGACCGTCAAGAGATGGAAAGAGCAGTTGACGTTTTAAGCTCAGCTCTCAAAATTGAATTTTATGGCAACGGTAGTTCTGCCCCTGCCGCAATTGATGCTTATTATCGCTTTATACGCATCGGTTTGCCTGCAACGGTTGTTACCGATAGCTATATGCAGGCTGTTTCTAGCACTCAACTGAAAAAAGGTGAGGTTGCTTTTGCCATTTCCCACACCGGACGCACAGAAGAAGCTATGTTTGCTTTGCGTAAAGCCCGCGAGAATGGCGCTACCACCATTTGCCTGACCAGTAATGTGCGAGGACCTATCACCGAATTCTCAGATATTAAGTTGATTACTACTGCACGCGAAACCGCTTTCCGCAACATGGCAATGGCAAGCCGCATTGCCCACCTGAGCGTGATTGACGCACTATATGTTAATCTAGCAATGCGGCGGTTCGATAAAGCGCAAGAGAAAGTACATCAAGCCGATAACGCGCTTAACGAACGCCGAAAACCCGGTGGAGCTTACCGGATTTAACTGATAAAATCTCTTTTCTTGCTAGAAAGTTTTTCCTCAATGGAGCCAAAAGGCAAAATTATCGTTCTGGAAGGGTTAGACGGTAGCGGTAAATCGGTGCAGCACAGGCTGTTGCTGGAGAAATTAACGTTACTAGGCAAAAAAATCGCCAGCGCCGATTTCCCCGACTACGATTCCTTCTACGGTAAATTGGTAGCACGCTACCTTAATGGTGATTTTGGCGATGTAATGGAAGTAAGCCCTTATATTTCCTCGCTACTATATGCAGAAGATCGCAAAGATTCCGCAACCAAGCTATGGAATTGGCTAAACAATGGCTATATAATACTAATTAATCGTTACGCCAGCGCTAACATGGCTTATCACAGTGTGAAATTGCCCTCTGATAAGCGTGCAGAATTTGTCGAGTGGATCAAGCAACTTGAATATGAAACCCATAGTGCCATCCCACGCGAGGATTTGGTAATCTTTTTTAACTCGGAAGTGGCTGTAGCGCAAAGTATGGTTGATCGCAAGGAAGCCCGCAACTATACCACGCATCAGCGCGATATTCACGAGCGCAATAGCGGTTATCTATCCGAAGTAGCGCAGATGTACTTACAATTGTGTGAGAGTGAACCGCATTGGGTGCGCCTTGATGTAATTGACCAAGCCACCGGAAATATGTATCCACCTGAACAAATACACGAGCGCGTTATCGCCGTGTTGCAAAATCGCCACTTGCTATAAATAATCAGGAGTAGTTTTAATGGCTTTAGTTTCAAGATTTAAGGAACTTAATCGCACTTATACCTGCGCTGAATTTGAGCAATTACCCGAATTTGAAGAGCCTGTCGAACTGATCGAGGGGAAACTGGTTGAAAAAGTAAACGATGATGAGCATTTGCTGATTGTTAGCAACCTCTCTTTTTACATCTCATCGTTTGATCAACAACGTCGTCAAGGACGTGCTTGGGTGGATTCTGCCTTCAAACTAAGCGAATACAATGTAGCATTGCCGGGGTTAGCATATATTACCAATGAACGCTTACCCAAAGGGGTTAGCAAAAGCGCGTTGACTGTGATTCCTGACCTTGTACTTGAAGTATTATCAACCACCGAAACTTCTACCAGAGAGGGCACGATTGCCGCTTGCGCCCGCATAAGACGCTATCAGGTAGCAGGGGTGCGACTGATATGGCTGGTTGACCCTGTTAGCAAGGCAATCGAGGTTTTTCAGCCAAATAGCCTTGAACCTGTGGCTTCTCTCACCGAGAAAGACATGCTCGAAGGTCACGATGTCATACCCGGTTTTACTCTCAAAGTTAAAAAGCTTTTTGAAGAATAAACCCTACAATATGTTCCTTTTGGGTTGGGTAACCGGATCCTCATCAATAATTAGGCGGCGCAACTCCACAATCTGATCGCGGAGCAACGCTGCTTTTTCAAATTCAAGTTGCTTGGCAGCCGTTTTCATCTGGCTTTCAAGGTCTTTGACTAACCGCATAATTTCGTCTTTTGGTAATGCGCCGGGCAACGCATCTCCGGCTTCTGCCCCTGTTGTATAATCGGCACGGCTTTCAGCCACCGCTCGCACCCGGTCGGTAATATCTTTAATCTCTTTAATAATAGTTGCAGGCTGGATATTGTGTTTTTCGTTATATTCCATCTGAAGGGCGCGACGGCGATAAGTCTCGTTGATAGCACGTCTCATAGAATTAGTAACTGTATCGCCATACATTATTACCAGACCTTCACTATGGCGCGCAGCGCGTCCTACAGTCTGGATTAAAGAGCTTTCGGAACGTAAGAAACCCTCTTTATCGGCATCAAGAATCGCCACCAATGATACTTCGGGTAAATCCAAACCTTCCCGCAATAGGTTGATGCCCACCACTACATCAAAAATCCCAAGCCGTAAATCGCGTAGAATCTCTACCCGCTCCAGCGTTACAATATCGCTGTGCAAATATTGGGTCTTGATACCGGCTTCAATCAGGTAATCCGCCAGTTCTTCCGCCATGCGCTTAGTGAGAGTCGTTACCAGCACACGTTGGCGTTTCCGCACCCGTGCCTGAATCTCACCTATCAGATCATCAATCTGGTTGCGGGTGGGACGCACGCTAATTTCAGGATCGAGCAAGCCGGTGGGACGAATTATTTGTTGCACCACATTTTCTTCGGCGGTATTTTCCGTTTCGTAAGGACCGGGCGTAGCGGAAACAAAAATTACCTGATTGGTATGCTTTTCAAACTCTTGGAAAGTGAGTGGACGATTATCGGCAGCGCTAGGCAAACGGAAACCGTAGTCAATCAGGGTTAATTTGCGCGAACGATCGCCTCCGTACATACCCCGCACCTGTGGCAGCGAAATATGCGACTCATCCACAAACAGAAGGTAATCATCTGGAAAGTAATCTAGCAGTGTCCAGGGTTGTTCTCCCGGTGCGCGGCGTGCCAAATGGCGGGAGTAATTTTCTACCCCACTACAATAGCCTGCCTCTTCCAGCATTTCCAAATCGTACAAAGTACGTTGCTTTAGACGTGCCGCTTCCAACACCTTGTCCTCTTCTTCTAATTCTTTGACACGAGCTTCCAGTTCATCGCGGATATCTTGAAGCGCAAGCTTTACTTTCTCGGCAGAAGTTACAAAGTGCTTGGCAGGATAAATATCCACCGAATCCAGTTCGCGAAGGATTTCTCCGGTAAGCGGGTCTACTTCGGTGATTCGATCTACCTCATCACCAAAAAGCTCAACTCTGATCGCCAGTTCCTCGTAGGAAGGGTAAATTTCGAGCGTATCGCCACGCACGCGGAAAGTGCCACGAGTAAGAGACATATCGTTGCGGTTATACTGCACATCCACCAAATGGCGCAACACGCGATCTCGCCGGATAGTTTCGCCCTTGCGTAATTGCACCACCACTTTGCCATATTCATCGGGCGAACCTAAGCCGTAAATACAAGAAACGGAAGCGACAATAATCACATCGCGCCGTTCCATCAAAGCACGAGTAGCAGCGTGACGTAATTTATCTATTTCTTCGTTAATATCCGCGCTTTTCTCAATATAAGTATCATTGCGGGGAATATATGCTTCAGGTTGGTAGTAATCGTAATAGCTGACAAAATATTCGACTGCATTATTAGGAAAGAACTCTTTAAATTCTTGGTACAACTGAGCAGCCAGCGTTTTATTATGCGCTAGAATCAAAGCGGGACGTTGTACTGCTTCTATTACATTTGCCATAGTAAAAGTTTTGCCGCTACCGGTAACACCCAGCAAGGTTTGGGCTTTCACACCCTTTTTCAGGTGGTTCACCAGCTTTTCAATCGCCTGCGGCTGATCTCCGGTTGGCTTGAAATCAGATACTATTTTAAAATCGGGCATATCTGCCTCACTCTCGCTTTCTATTGATACCGGCGCAAAAAACCTGTAAACAACATTATCTACGAGAATTTATAAAAGTGCCACCAATGTAGTTTTTAGTAGTTCTCCAATAACTAATTATACCCACCCAGAAAAAAATCACAATGAGTATAGCCTTTGTCATGAGTTTGAAAATTTAAAATCGCTAAAATCCGGTAATGTGAGGTTCATAATAGTATGAATGTGAGTTAGCACATAATGAATCAAGCATATAAGTCCTAGAATTATCTCGAAATTTCAATTCAAAAAAACGCAAGAAGTTTATAAATTTAGAATTTAAGTGGTTTCATAGCAAAATTAAGGAGTTAACAGAAATGGGACACATTTTTTCTGGCAACAAGTTCAAAACGAGATTCTGGAGCATTTTGCCAGTGCTGGTTTTAACCCTTTCCCTGACGCTGGCGGCTTGCGGCGATAATGCGCCTGTTAGCAGCAGCGCCACAACCACTACTAGCCCCAACGTAACCCAAGATGACGGCAGCCAGCTTAACCCACTGGTCAGTAAGCTCGCCACCAACGGCATAACACGCTTCTACGTTACGGTGGAAGGCACCAAGCAAGGTAAGTTCAAGGGCGAATCATTGCAGAGTAAAAATGCCAATAAAATAGATGGCATTCGTTTTAGTTATGGAATCACTTCTCCCCGTGATGCAGCTTCAGGGTTAGCTACCGGAAAGCGCTTGCACAAACCGATTTCATTCACCAAAGAATGGGGTGCAGCTACCCCACAGTTTTTCCAAGCTATGACTACTAATGAAAATTTGAAATCAGTACTGTTTGAGTTCACCAAAACCAACGCCAATGGCGAAGAATATGTGTACTTTACCATTAAATTAACCAATGCGAATATAGCTAATATCAATTACACTGAAGATAGCCTAGCTAAAAGCGGTGATCCTAGCAATGGGCTACAGTTGGAAGAAATCTCGGTTACTTTCCAGAAAATAGAAATAGAGAACAAAGACGGGAAAACAATAGCCACCGATGATTGGTCGGTAAATAATTAGTCAGCCGTAAGTTTGCAAAGAAGCTTCACCACACTTTACAGGGTGAGGCTTCTTTTTATGAGTAACGCGGTATCTTGACCATTGTGGAAAGCAATACCCCTACCCAAGCAATACAAGAAGCTACTATCAATGGTATAACCAACGAACCGCTCACATCCTTAAGCCAGCCCGCCAGCAACGGTCCGATTACCTGCCCAACACTAAAACAGACAATTACCATACCGAGCGCGGGAGCGGTCATTTTAGGTCCCGCAACCAACGCAGTGGTATAAGATATTACTACCGGAATACCCCATAAAGCTAAACCGTATAGCATTGCACCCAAGTAATAGCCGAGCGTATTGTTGAACAGACTGAGAATCAGCAATGCGGTTGCCTGAATCGATAACACCGCCATTAGTGAGAATCGAGAACCTCTCCGATCTGCTACAATACCCCAAAGCAGCGAACCACCAACGCTTACAAAGCCACCAGCACTCCAGATAAACCCGGCTTCCTGATTACTCAAGCCATTGCTGACCAGATATGCCGCAAAATACACAGTATAAACCACGTAAGATAGCCCAAAACAGGAGAAAATTATACCGAGATGCCAGATTCGGATAGAAGTATAAACACTCTTTAGATTGGCAAGTTGTGAAGAACGAGCGTGAGTAGGATGAGCCACCTTTGACGGCTGATTTTTACTGCCAAAAGGGGATAACCCCTGCGCAGCCGGGTTATTTCTGAGCAAGATTGCCGCCAAGAAGCTGACTACAAATATCAGAAGACCAAGCGCATACCAAGCATAACGCCAACCTGATTCGCCTCCGGCATTTTGCAATTGCGGCACCAGAAAACCGCCTACCAACAAACCAAGACCCGAACCCATTTGCACAATCCCGGTCGCTAGACCGCGTTTGTGGGGCGCAAACCAAGGATTGGTTATAGCATAAACCGGACCAACTGCACCGCCAGTACCTAAGCCGCACAAAAATTGAAAGATAGCCGCTTGCTCTACACTTTGAGCCAAGCCTGTGCAAACTACACCGATGGCGCATAATATTAGAGCGCAGGTTATTACTACGCGCGCCCCAAAACGCCCGGTCAAGATACCGCATACCAGCGCTGAAATCATATATGCCAGCGCATTGGCAGTTGCAATCGAACCCATTTGGGTATAGCTGGTATTAAAATCCGCCCTCATTGCCGGGAGCAATAGTGCGTAAGAGAAACGCCCAAAGCCTAGCGAGCTAACCAAGCATAACATGCCTGTGCCGAGAATAATGTAAGCGTAATGCCAACGGGTAGAATTATTTCCAGATTTACTCACTGTAATATTGGATTTGTGAACCTTGAGTGTTAAATACTAATTTTAACCTGTATGTAATTGAGCATGGTGTAAAAGTATGTTATATTCATTTGCAAATAATACCAGCACTCTGTTAAGAGTGCCATGTGCACCGGAAACAAAACCAGTAACAGCCACATTGTAACTGCTTATCTAGGAAGTTTGCGATAATATGCGCTTCGGGCTTATCTCGGACATACATAGCAATCTAGCTGCCCTTGAGGCTGTTTTAAAAGACCTTGGTAAGGTAGATGGCTTGCTTTGCATGGGCGACATTGTCGGTTACGGACCACAGCCCAACGAAGTAATCGAGCGACTCCGTGAATATAAGTTATTTACTATCCTCGGCAACCACGACATGGCAGTGTTGGGCTTGCTCGAATTGCAAGAATTTAATCACGATGCGATTGAAGCAAATCTCTGGACCCGTGAGCAGCTTACCAAAGGAAATTGGGAGTGGCTAGAGTCACTTAAAACCAAAGCAAAATTTGATGAAAATGTTACCTTAGCACATGGTAGCCCACTTGAACCTGTCTGGGAATACCTCACCACCCCCCATGCTGCTTCAAGAAATTTTCCTGAATTTGATACCCCGCTCTGTTTCGTAGGGCATACACATTTGCCGCGCCTATTTCGCATGCTCGAAGGTAAGCGCCCCGGTACTAATCTACCCAAGGTGGAAATGCATATACCTGACCCCGGTCAGACTATTATCATTGGTTTCGGACGGCTGATTCTCAATCCCGGCAGTGTGGGACAACCACGCGATGGCGATTCCAAAGCTTCCTATGCTATTTACGATGATATTGAGGAAACTATAGTTTTCAAACGGGTGATTTACGACATCAAACGAACCCAACAATTGATGCAAGACCAAGGTTTACCTCAACGCCTGATTATGAGATTAGATTATGGTCTCTAACTCCACCTTCTCAAAAGTGCTATACTAATTCTATGATGGAATTTTTGATTCTATAGGCTGATACTATCAAGGTATTTTAAGAAAATGGTCGAAACTAATCTAATTGATGGCACAATATTAGTACCGCTTTGTGGCAAAGTTTCCGAAACAGAAGTATTGCGGCAAGCAGCACTGGCAGCAAAACGCAACAAAGCAAAGCTGTATGTCGTCCACGTTATTGTAGTAAAACAACAACTCCCACTCGAATCCGAAATGCCCAAAGAAGTGATAGTCGGTGAAAAGGTACTAGCTGATGCTGAGCGTATCGCGCATGAACACGGGGTGCGAATTGAAACCGGCATGTTGCAAGCGCGTTCAGCCGGAGTCGCAATCGTAGAAGAGGCTACTGACCGACAAGCAGATTTAATAATGATGGCGGTTAATTTCCGGACACGCTTGGGCGAATTTAATATGGGTAAAACCGTGCCCTATGTTTTGAAAAATGCCCAATGCCCTGTCTGGATCTATCGGGATTCACTTAATAGAATTCAACAATAACGGAGTAGTTCAAATATGAACTTCGTAATACTAGGTTGCGGGCGTGTTGGTGCGCGAATGGCGGCAACCCTGGACAATATGGGGCATCACGTAGCAGTAGTTGATAAAAGCGCCGATTCTTTTAAACGCCTCCCTTCCGATTTCAAGGGTAAAGAGGTTGTCGGTACTGGTATCGACGAGGATGTACTGCGACGCGCCGGTATCGAGGAAGCCGATGTGTTTGCCGCTGTCACCAATGGCGATAATACCAATATTATGGCTTCACAGGTCGCCAAAGAAATTTTCAATGTACCAAGAGTCATTGCTCGCATCTATGACCCGGTGCGTGAAACAACTTATCATATGCTGGGACTGGAGACGATTTGCCCTACCACTCTTATAACAGCCCAGATCATTAAAGACATTTTACCCGATGAGTCAGAGTAAGTGAGGAAACTCGAATGTATATTATAATCGCCGGGGGCGGTAAGGTTGGGCGATACCTAACCGAAGCGCTGGTTAACGATGGTTACGAAGTGCTACTCATCGAAAAAATTAAAGCCAAGGTTGATATGTACACCGAACAACTTGGTGGAGTAGTGGTACAGGGCGATGCATGCGAAGCGCAGGTGCTAATGGATGCCGGTTCTGCCAGAGCAGATGTAATAATTGCCGTTACCGGAGACGATGAAGATAATCTGGTCATTTGCCAGATGGCTAAGCGCAAGTTCGGGGTAAAACGTGCTATTGCGCGCGTTAACAATCCCAAGAACGAAAAAATCTTCCACAAGCTTGGTATTGACGCAACGGTCAGCCATACCGATGCTATTCTGAATTTGATAGAACGACAAATTCCACTCCACTCGATCTGTTCAATGATGAATCTACACGACTCGAATCTGGAACTGGTAGATGTGGTTATAGAAGATGACTCACCCGCAATTAATCGTGCAATCAGCACCCTTAGTATGCCTGCCGAAACTTCTATTCTTATTATTGTGCGAAACGGCAAAGTGATCGTACCACGCGGTGAATTGGTTTTGAATCGACACGATGAGGTTCTTGTAATAGGTCCAAAACAAACGGAGAAACAGGTGCGACTGCGTTTGCTAGGGGACGAACAGAACTAGCAATTACGGTTTGTTTGGGGACGCTATAGATTGCGTCCCCTTTTTATTCTCCAAGATTAATAGCCTATTTTGTAATTCCATTCCATCCGGCTAAACGAGCGGTCAGCCACCACCACGCTTGCGCCACCCTTTGTGAACCTTGCTCGTTCAGATGTCCACCATCGGAGGAATAATTGTTAAACAATGCCGGATAATTATTATTGGTGACAGCCTTGCCCGAAGGTTCGTGACTTTCAATATCGGCAATATCAAACAGGATTTTGTTATTGGCTTTAACATAATCCCGAACTAACTTATTGTACTGGTCTCGAATCTGGTTGCCATCGGTAATAAGCGGCATAGTCCACCACACAAATTTAACTTTAGGATATTTCGTTTCAAGGTAGTTCATGCCATCCCGATAATTTTCCCATATTTTTGAAGCGGCAGAAGTATTGTCCACGAAACAAAACTTCATCATGGCTACCTGTACCCGATCTGCATAGCCTTCATTATCAAATAACTCTTTGAAGCCCACGACTTTTGAGGCAGGATTCTCATTCTCGCCTCTGGTAAAGCCTCCTACTCCATTATTTTCAAGATACCAGTTCGCTTGTTCCACATCGGCAGTGGTAAGGCTGTAGCGGTCAGGGTTACTCTGCGCGAGTGCGTCCAACCCCTCCAGCACGTTATAACCCACCGACTGATGGTTGAAAAGGATTTTCAGATTTCTAGCATTGTCGAGATATTGCTGCGGGATAAGCGAATTAGAGGCATCAATAGTGCTGGAATTGATTACAAAACCACCCGATGCAACCACCGCTACTTTTGGAAGCGGAGTAGGCGTAATAGTATCGTCAGAGGCAGTTTCAGCAGGAGTAATGGTGACCTTAACGGGAACGCCTGTTGTCGTATCTCCAGTAGTGGTGGGTTCGGACGCACTAACGGGAGAAGCTGAATCGCCACATGCGGAAAGAGTAAGGCTCAATAACACGATAAGTATACAGGCAGTAGAAAGATAATAACGGTATAATTTCATGTGAAACCTCCCACAAGGATAATGTAATAATAGCAATTCCTTAGGTTTGTCACATTAATTATAAGCCATACAGGAATAACTCAATATGACTAAGTAGACTGTAACCCCTTTAGTACAAAATTTCGACCAAAACATTTCACTATTGTAAGGTTAAATCGGGTTCTGGAATTTGTGAAGAAATCGCAAATTCTTGTTATAATAGGCTGATTTACAGGGCAATGCCGCCCCGCGTTTAATACTTTAGGTCTTAAGGCGAACGGGAGAAAATGAGCGTTAAAAAAGTGCTGGTGATTGGCAGCGGACCCATCGTAATCGGGCAAGCTGCGGAGTTTGATTACGCGGGTACCCAAGCCTGCCGCTCTCTGCGGGAAGAAGGTATTGAAACGGTGCTGGTTAATAGCAATCCGGCTACCATTATGACCGACGATGGCATTGCAGATGTAATCTATATCGAGCCGTTGACGGTCGAATCCCTCACCCGAATCATTGAGCAGGAACGACCTGACGGCATACTGCCTACATTGGGCGGTCAAACCGGGTTGAATATGGGCGTGGCATTGCACGAAGCAGGGGTGCTGGATAAATATCAAGTGCGCTTGCTCGGCACTAGCGTGGATACCATCAAAAAAGCTGAAGACCGAGAGCTTTTCAAACAGGTTTTGTTGGATATTAACGAACCCGTAATCGAAAGCGACATCGCCAGTGATTATGATTTCGCTATGGAAGTCGGCAAAAGCATTGGCTTACCCATCATCATTCGCCCCGCTTATACGCTTGGCGGCACGGGCGGCGGTATTGCCCGTTCATGGGAAGAGTTAGATCACTTTATCAAAAGCGGCTTGAGCGCCAGCCCGATTCATCAGATTCTAGTTGAAAAATATCTGGGTGGCTGGAAAGAAGTTGAATATGAGGTGATGCGCGACTCGAATGATACTTGCATCACCATCTGTAACATGGAAAATCTCGATCCGCTTGGGGTACACACCGGCGATAGTATTGTGGTTGCCCCTTCCCAAACCCTTTCGGACAAAGAATATCAGATGCTTCGTACCGCCAGCATCAAAATTATTCGCAAACTGGGCATAGAGGGTGGATGCAACATCCAATATGCGCTCGACCCCGTCTCCTTCCAGTATTACGTAATCGAAGTAAATCCGCGGGTCAGTCGCAGTAGCGCGCTCGCCTCTAAAGCTACGGGTTATCCGATTGCGCGGGTTGCTGCCAAAATCGCCATCGGCAAACGTCTCGATGAAATTGAGAACGCTGTGACCCGCAAAACACAAGCAGCCTTTGAGCCTGCCCTTGATTATTGTGTGGTCAAAATCCCGCGCTGGCCCTTCGACAAATTCCCCACCGGAGATCGCAGCATCGGCACACAAATGAAAGCAACCGGCGAAGTGATGGCGATTGACCGTAGCTTTGAAGCCGCTTTCCAGAAAGCAGTGCGTAGTCTCGAACTCGGCGGCAAGTCCCTCATGTGGGAGGAAGCCGAATGGAGCAAAAAGGTTGAGGGCGAAGAAGCGCCCTACTGGAAATATATTGATAAAGCGAATGATCGGCGTATGTGGGCAGTTTTTGCCGCCTTACGCCGCGATGAGACCATCGAAGAGCTATACGCCCGCAGCAAAATCGATTATTGGTTTCTGCGCAAATTCCAGTTGTTGGTTGAAATGGAACGGCGTTTACTCAAAGAACCGATGACCTCCAACCTATTGCGGCAAGCGAAACGTTTGGGCTTCAGCGACGACCAGATTGCCGCACTTACCGATGACTTGCCGGAGAGAGTGCGCGAAATGCGTCACCGTCAAGGCATTGTACCGGTTTACAAAACCGTAGATACCTGCGCTGCCGAATTTGAAGCGGTAACCCCTTATTTCTACAGCGCCTATGAGGAAGAAAACGAAGCCCCCTCTATCACCGGTCCCAAAGCGGTGGTTATCGGTAGTGGCCCTATCCGCATCGGACAAGGCATTGAGTTTGACTATAGCAGCGTACACGCCGCATGGGCTTTGCAAGAAGCGGGTGTTCAAAGCATCATGGTTAACAGCAATCCTGAAACAGTCTCAACCGATTTCGACACCAGCAACCGCCTTTATTTTGAAGCGCTGGATGTAGAAAGCGTGATGGATATTCTCGAAAACGAAGGGCAGGATTTATCCGAAGCGCCCGGTAACACTATGAATATGCCTCCGTTGATTCTCCAATTCGGTGGGCAAACCGCCATAAACTTGGCGGAACCATTATCGCTGGCGGGTGCGCCGATTCTCGGCAGCAGTTTTGACAGCATTGATATTGCGGAAGACCGCAAGCGCTTTGAAAACTTCGTAGCAGGGCTAGGCATCAGTCAGCCCCCCGGCGCAACTGTAAATTATTACATGGATGCCTTCAAAGTGGCGGAAACCGTCGGTTATCCGGTGCTAGTACGTCCTAGCTATGTGTTGGGCGGACGGGCTATGGAAATCTGCCATAACATAGAAGACCTTCAACGCTATACCAGTACAGTGGTTAATATCAGCGAGAAACACCCAGTGCTGATTGATAAATACCTTGAAGGCAAAGAAGTTGAGGTTGACGCAATCTGCGATGGTAAGGAAGTGCTTATTCCCGGCGTAATGGAACACATCGAGCGAGCGGGGGTACACAGTGGTGATAGCTTTGCAGTATATCCGGGCGTAAACCTTTATCGCCATGAGGTTGATACCATTGTGGATTACACTACCCGTATTGCGATAGGCTTACAAGCAAAAGGGTTGATTAACATCCAATATGTAATCTGGCAGGGACAGGTCTATATTCTGGAAGTGAACCCTCGCGCCAGTCGCACCGTACCATTCCTGAGCAAAGTTACAGGTGTGCCGATGGTTAAAATTGCCACCAACATAATGCTTGGGAAGAGTTTGCAAGAGCAAGGCTACGCCCCCGGTTTGTGGCCTAAGCAGCCTCTCGTAGCGGTAAAAGCCCCGGTCTTTAGTATGGCAAAACTCTCAGGAGTAGATACCGCACTCGGACCCGAAATGAAATCTACCGGAGAAGTTATGGGCGTGGATTTAACCTATGCGGCAGCAATGCACAAAGCGCTCATCTCCGCCAACATGAGTCTGCCAAAACCGGGGGCGGCGATATTATTTAGCATTGCCGATCGCGACAAAACGGAAGGTCTCGAACTCATTCGCGATTTAGCCGAGATTGGCTACCGTATCCACGCTACTTCGGGAACCGCCGCTATGATCGAAAATGCCGGGATGGTTGTGGATGCAATCGCAATCAAAATCGGTGAAGGACATCCCGATACGGTTGAGCTTATTAAAAGTGGGCAGGTAAAAGCAGTGGTCAACACTATCAGCGGACGGCGGCGACCCTTACTGGATGGTTTTGAGATTCGGCGCGCCGCAGTTGAAAATGGCATCCCCTGCTATACCTCGCTGGATACTTTCCGCGCTGCCGTAACTGCTGTCGCTGCCGCACACAACGAGGGTGCAGATTATAATATCAAACCGCTCTCTTGGTATCGCCAGAAAGAGCATTCAGCAGATTAGCCCAAAATAAAACAGGACGAAGCAATTCAACTAGGATATTTAAAGACTAGAGGCAGGGGGTTAAGCCCCTTGCCTGAAATTATCTCTACCTATAATCGAAGCTAAAAGTTGTGCTATTGCAAACTTATGTATAGTGGGCTAAAATACGGTGGGATACTTATATCAACCAAATTGTAGTTTTGTAAAGTTATGACCGCCTAATGCCCGACAACTTGAGCGGCAGAGACACCATAGAAAATGATAAAACCTCGCCCGAACAGGTTGAGGAATTTTTGTATTTCTACGATAGCGCCGCCGATAGCGGAGACCCCCCTCCTGAAGCACGTAAATCTCGCTCGAGAATCCGCGAAGCAATTCGCTCTGTTTACGGGTCTCGTCCCCTACCGACTCCAGAACCGGAACCTGAATATACGCCACCCCCTGAACCGATTCTTACACCTGATAGGAATGAATTGGATCGCCTCATTCATGCGCAAGTCGATGCAATGGTAGAGGAAGCGCGAGAACTAGCACATAATAGCCAGAAAGAACAAGCGCTTAGAATCCTAAGCCATGCCGTCCGTATTGACCCTGATCATTCAATGGCATGGACATGGTTAGGCGGTTTGCTGATAGACCGCAACCCCGAACGCGCACTTTACTGCCTAGAACGCGCATATACCCTTGATCCTGATAACATCCGCGCCGAAAAAGGGCTGGAATATATCCACGAGATTATGTACCCGCCCGAACCTGAACAGCTTGAGCCAGAAATTCTAGAACAGCCTGAATATGTCCCTGTAGCCGAAGAAATGGCGCTGGTCAAGTTTGAGGAAGAGCAGGCGTTGTCGGTAGAACAGCCAGACCCTTCCAGCATCAAAATTGGGATGAGCGAAGCACTGGAAATCTGGCGTGAAAAATACCCTGATTTACATGTGGATGACCTCCCGGTGGGTGGTGCACAGGTTACTAAACCACGCTGGCGACGTTCCCGCAAGAAAAAAACGCCTCAACTTCATCACCGATTAAAACTATCTATCGGGTTGCTGCTGGGCTTAATGGCTTTCTCAATACTCAGCATGTGGATTCTAGTAGCGCGTCCCAATTTTGAAGCGCAACCTACACCCATTCCTACCCTTGCACCCATTCCCACTCCCGCACCCACCTCCACGCCACTTCCCAGCGCAGAGGAAACCTATGCATTGCGATTGCGGGGACAATTGGAACGCTATAATTCATTCCTCGAAAGGTCAAGAGAACTTTATCGCCAATTTGACGCAGGTAAAATGCGTTGGGAAGAGCTTAAAAAGGGCTATCACGATTTACAAGGGGAAATTAAGGATCAGAAAAAGCGTGTGGATGAACTTGCCGGACCGACTACACCACAGCTTTTGACGGTGTACAAGGGCTTACAAGAAATCTCGCTGGTTTCAATAACCGCCATAAATTATATGGTTAGCGGCACCGACAATATCTCTGATGAAGACTTGAACGAGGGTACACGACAGCTTACACGGGTAAACGGTTTGCTGGTAAGTCTGGTACACCAACTCGATACAGTTGCGCCGTTGCCCACCCCGGCACTTACGCCTACCCCCGATATAACACGCACTCCAACCCCTGCTAACTAATTTACTCGCGCACTTTTGCCATCCTAATTATATATATTATCAAAGTGCCAAACACCAGCACCAAAAAAATCGGCAAGAACCATACACCTAACCCGGATGAGCGCCCGAAAGATACTTCCAATCCTTGCCAATGGATGTAAAAAAATACGATGGCAATTTCTACTCTCAGCAGCAATAACATTTGCCGTGCCAGTCGGTACTGTCCCTCAGCATTTTGCGGTGTAATATTCCAAGGATAGTTGAAATAATGCGGTATGCGGCTTACCCCTATCAAACTCAGATAGAGAATTGTCAGGATAACCGGCACTATTATGAAAGTGCCTTTTTCTCCATAACTGTCAGGCTGCCCCAATACATTAAAATGAGTCGGCACACGCTCAGGCAAACTTCCCCAAGAATTGATAGTAAAGCCAATTGCCAACCCAACCAGCACAAGCCCTGTCGCTTCCAGAATTTTTTCACCAGTACTGTAGTGCAAGTGCAAAACCGGACGTTTACTGGTCACCATATACGCAGCTTCCTTGTCTTATCAATAGCAATAGCAATCTTTTAAGTAATTACTCACCCACTAACCCCCGCAAGGGGGAAAAGAGAGATGAGTTCAAGGGGGACACCCCTTGCGACCCCGGCAGGGATTCCCCTGCACCCTTTTTCGTTCAAACGACCTGAGTAATTACCCTTTTAAATTTACGTACCATGCCGAGCAATGTTTCAAGCACAAGGCTACCTCAACCCGTGGTTTGTGCCCCCGCCGCTATTCCATTGATACTGTGCAAAACTATACCGAGTATTTTTTCAAATTCCTCACGATCCTGATCAATCGCAAAATTATCCTGCGATTTCTGTCGCAGTCTTTTCAGCAAGGCTACTTGAATAAAACTTATAGGATCGATATAGGGGTTACGCAAACGAATACTGCGCTGCAAGACCGGGATATTATCCAGCAAGGTTGTTTGCCCTGTTATGAGCATAACTGCGGCACATGTGCGGTGATACTCGGCTTCGATCAATTCCCAAATTTCCCGACGCACTTTCTCATCCGTCACCAGCGTTGAATAGAGCCGAGCAATTTCTAGATCGGCAGCGCCCAAACTACGCTCCGAATTTAGCAAGATGGTTTGGAAAAAAGGCCAACCGTTGTACATTTCCTGCAACAAAGCTAAGCGGTGTTCGTCCAGCGTGGCGCTATTATTCGGGTACATATAGTTATGTAAAGCTGATCCTACGCCATACCATCCCGGTAAATAGTGGCGATTCTGAGTCCAGCTAAAAACCCAAGGGATTGCACGTAAATCCTGGATGCGTCCGGTAGCACGCCGACTAACAGGACGTGAAGCAATATTCAAAAGCCCGATTTCGTTGATGGGTGAGGCTTCAAAAAAGTAGCGGGCAAAATTAGGGTTTTCAAAAACCAACTCCCGATAAGCCTTGAAAGCCGTTTCGGACATCCCCTCCAAAGCCGGAAACCACTCCTCCTCTGCACCGGTGCGTAATGCCCGCGCTTGGGGGCTGAGAGTAGCTTTGAAAACGGCATTGGTAACTTGCTCAAGATGGCGATGCGCAATTTCAGGATTGGAATACCGCGCAAATATTACTTCGCCCTGCTCGGTCATTTTGAGTTTACCACCCAAGCTATGACGCGGTTGTGCCATTATTGCCCGGTTTGCCGGACCGCCGCCACGCCCAATTGCGCCACCGCGCCCATGAAACAACCTCAGATCAATGCTTTCCTCCCGGCAAACTTCCGCTAACTGCCGCTGGGCTTTATATAATTCCCAGTTAGCAGTAAAGAACCCTCCATCCTTGTTACTATCGCTGTAACCGATCATAATCTCTTGCAAGTAACTATAGCCGGCAAGAGAACTGCGATAAAGCGACGTTTTGAAAAGCTGGCGCATAATATCCGGCGCCCGCCGCAAATCCTCGATACTTTCAAAAAGCGGCACAATATGTAAATCGCAGTCAATGGTGGCGGAAGTGGGGTCGAGACGTGCCAAACCCCCTTCCTTTGCCAACAACAGCAAGGTTAAGACATCGCTAGGTTGGTTAGTAAAACTGATTACGTAGTTTTCGCAAACCTCGCGGTTAACTTCAAGCTGCATACGACGCATCACCCGCAAGGTTTCCAACACTTCTTGCGTATCCGAGCTATAATCTGCATCGGGGATAACCAACGGACGCGGGTCGCCTAATTCGCGCTCCAACAAACTATATTTTTCTTCTTCTGACAAAGCGGAGAAATTATCGCAAACCGCAGCGAATCGGAGAACTTCAGCTAAAGCAGCAGTATGGCGTGAACTATGCTGCCGCACTTCCAACCCGGCAAGATGGAAGCCAAAAACCTGCACCTGAGTAATCAAATCTGCCAGCGCACCGTCCGCAATACGCCGACCCCGATTCTCACGCAAGCTTTCCTCTAAAATGGCGAGATCGGTCAGTAATTCGATCGGAGAAAAATAGCAATAATCGTTTTGTCGAACATTTGCGAGACCAGTGGCTGCCTGCGAGGGTGGAATCCCGGCTTTTATAGCCTCTTGCTCAGCATCGTAAGCAGCCTGATTAAGTTCTATAGTGCGATCAAGGCGCGCCAATATGAAATTGATTTTTTGGCGATAAACTTCAAAAACACTTTGTTTCTCGAATTTTATGGCTAAGTCAGGCATCAAACGGCGGTCACGCGCCAGCGAATCGAGTAACGCCTGATTAACCTGAATGAGGCGTAGGCTAGGCGACAACTCTTCGGCAAGTCGCTCTAGGCTACCCCGATATAGTTTGAGAATCGTTTTTTTCTGCCAGCGGGAGGTCATCGCAGTAATGGTGGCGGTAATATGCGGGTTTCCATCACGATCTGCACCAGTCCAACTATTAAAGCGCAAGAAAGTAGGAATCATAAAAGACTCACCCGGATAATAACGTAGCAACGCTTTCTCAAGGTCTCGGTACAGACGCGGAACCATTGGATAAAGCGTACTCTCGAAGTAATAGAGAGTATTGGCAACTTCATGGAGTGGAGTGGGACGAGAGGCTCGAATTTCGTCAGTTTGCCACATCGAGGTTACAGCCCGACGCAGTTCTTCTTCAAGGTATTCCTGCTCAGATTGGAGTATTTCGTTAGAGGAAAGATCAGCTACAAGACGATTAATATTGCGTAGGTGGAAAAGGTTGGCGCGCCGTCTGCTTTCGGTAGGATGGGCAGTAAAAACCGGCTCAACAAGCATGCGACTCAACAAGCGGCGAATCGATTGTGCGCCTACACCCTCTAGCTTTAACTCCTTCAACGCCATAGCTATACTCTCGCTGCATGGTTCAGGGTAAGCAGAACGCTCACGTCTAGCAAGAGTTATTAAACGGGCGCGTTCTTCTGCCAGATTTAATAGATGGAAATAAAGTGTAAACGAACGCACCAGCGCAAAAACCATATCTGGATTGAGATTTTCTATCTGTTGAATGATAAGGTTTTGCTTTTCCTCACTCCAACTGGCGCGCAATTCAATGTTATATTTGCGTACTTCTTCGACTTCTACCAGAAGCGCTTCGCCCACCTGCTCGCGTAAAACATCACCCAGAATCGAAGCAAGGCGACTTACCAACCCTCGCAGTTGTTCATCCAAGTGTTGAATATCTCGTTCTCTCCCACCGCTCATGAGACCACTCCCCTAGAATAAAAAAAAAGACGCGATATCTCGCGTCTTCGCTGAGAATAATAATTTTACTGATTTTACCGCATATATTAGACTTTGGTAAAGGCACTGAGCAAAATACCCCGAAAGTTTTTCAGGCAGCGTGATTCTCAACTATTCAGGATTTCTTTCAAGCGCGTAGCGGAAATATTTCGCCCGGTCACAAAATCTATAATTCTGGGTTTCTGCTTCCCAAGGTTTTGCAACGAGATTTTACCAGCCAGTAACGCAGCCATACCCACCGCTGCTGAGCCTTCGACAATATAACGTAGCTCAGAAGCATGATATCGAATTGCTTCCGCAATTTCAGATTCCTTAACCAATATTGCTTCATCCAAATATTGCTGCGCAATTAAGAAGGTAAAAGCATTCTCTTCAATATTGCCGGATAACCCATCCGCCAGACTTGGCAAATCTTCAACCTGTACAATTTTTCCGGCTTTGAGCGATTCGTAAAGAGCAGGAGAGGCTTCGCTTTGAACCCCGATAAGTTTTATATTAGGCGCAATGGTTTTAGCCCAAATCGCAATGCCCGATACCAAGCCGCCCCCACCCAACGGCACAAGTAGCGCATCTGCTTCAGGCAAATCTTCCAACGCTTCCAGTGCCAAAGTGCCCTGACCCGCCGCAACATCTGGATCATTATAAGCGGAGATAAACGTGTAACCGCGTTCTTCCGCCAGTTGTAGGGCAGTATGCTCAGCTACATCGTAATTACCAGCAGCAATTATTACTTCTATCGGATAGTGACGCAGACTTTCCAGTTTAGCCGGAGATACATCACGCGGTACAACCACAGTGAGTTGCGCTTTCAGTTCTCGCGCCGAATAGCTCATACCTAGCGCATGATTCCCGGCAGAGGCAGTCACAAACCCACGTTTGAATGAATCCGGGGATTCTTGTGCCAGCTTTAGCAATTTATTGGTAGCGCCGCGCAATTTAAAAGAACCGGTGCGTTGGAATATTTCCAGCTTTTGGAATATTTGCGCCCCAGTGCTTGCACTAAGTGATTCACACTCTTCCAAGGGGGTACGGCGCACATAACCACTGGCGTGAAGGCGTGCTGCTGCTTGTAAAACTTCCTGCGCCGATAGCATGACCATTCTCCTATTGCAGTTACAGCATCTATGGCGAATTAATAAGCTTGTAATATTGTAGCACATGCTATAATGAAGCAGTTAGAAGGAGGTAACGGGCATGGTAGAAAAATCTAAACAATCGAACATCGAACCGTTTAGCCCCGCTGATGGGCTGAGCGAGTCCGGAGAGACAGACCTACTTCCCCCATATACCAGTACCGGAGAACGTGGCGAGACGGTACTTGCCTGCGCTATGTGTAAAACTCCTACGCCTGTGGAAGAATTAACCGTTACCTCTAAAAGCCGTTGGAGCTACGAAACATCACTGGTAGTCTGCCCTGAATGCCTTGAGCGTATGCAATTAGAGACGGATAAACAAACCCCCCTTGGGGATTTGATTATGGCGTCAGTTTGGGGCTTGATTGCCTTTATTATAACTACTACCGCGCTTGGCACGCTTATCTGGCTAAATCGCTCCGAAACTTTCGAGGTAATGTGGGGTTATATTGGGGCATACTTGCTGGTTATACCCGGCTTTGTAATCGGTAAAGCTATCTATTTTGGCTCAGGTCGCCACGACAGTACGGCGCAGCTTTGGATAGCAATGGGTTACACTGCCTTAAGCCTCTTGATAACCAATTATATCAATCAAATCAGCTTTGTAAACCTCGCGCTGGATATTGCCCGACCTGATGGGCATGCACTGGCATATATAGACCCGCTACCCTATTTCACTAATTATATTATCCAGCCTTTGTTCGACTTGTTAGCTAATGACCCTCTGGTACTTCTTTTCGTAGTGATCGGTACAGTGCTAGGTCTAACAGTTGCATATATAAGCAGTGGCGGACCTCGCCTTTATACACGCCCGTTCAAAGGTGGGCGGTAGGCTCAATCTGTGGAACACAATGAAACTGACTAAACTTGTTAGTTTGTTGGTGTTAGTCGCTGTTATGCTGGCAGCCTGTAGCGAAGATGCCCTTACTAACCCCACTGCCGGACCCGATATTGTCAAAGCCTTCAAAGCTGAACCTCTTACCAATAACGGTAAAGCCACCAACGGCGAGTTGGTTTTTTATCGCCTACCTTGCCTTTCCTGCCACCTTCTGAATGGTAGTGGTGGGCTAGAAGGTAGAGCGCCTGCTCTAGACAAAATAGGTACGACTGGGGCAACTCGCGTTGAGGGTGTAACGGCGGTTCAATACCTCCGGCACGCTATTCTAAAACCTGAAGATTTGCGCTTGCCCGACCTTCGCAATATCATGCCGAGCTTCGCCAATACCTTAAGTCCTTCCGAACTTGAGGATTTGGTGGCGTATCTTCTCACCTTGAAATAATCCCACCTGCGCAACTTTCTCTTTTTCAGCATCGACAAAAATACTAGATAATCCAAGCGTATAACCCTGAACAATAAGTTTGCACACCTGAATGTATATGTCTATACTCATTGAGTAATAATCTTTAGTAGCAAAACCATTATTTGGGAGAGGGAAAATGGAACTTACTGAGGAACAAATAACATCGGGATTAGGTGTAGCGGCGGTAGGTCTGGGTGGCATGTTTGCCCTATTACCCGGTTTTATGAATAAAATGGCAGGTCTTAATTTATCTGAAAACATGGAAAGCCGCTTGATGATCAGGCTGCTTGGTATGCGCGATATTTCAATGGGAGCAGGCATGCTACTGAACCGCACCAAACCTGAAGCCTCGCAACAATGGAGGCGAATACTAGCATTCAACGCGATTACCGATGTAGCCCTGTTTGGATTAGCCTTACCACGCTCAAAATCTAAGCTCAAAACTCTGATGGCAATTACAACCTCAGGGGCGGTAGCTTTCTTCTCACTACGTTAAAGCCACAGAAAATCCAATGCCTTAGAGACTCTCCGGCGTAACTCACAGTATGCGCCGGAATTCTTCTCGCCGAATCGATTGTTCAGTTTCAAAGCAACATCTCCCGGTTGAGTTCGTTGAATCTATATAGGACAGGAAATGTGGATAGCAGAAAGCGAGAAAATTTAATATGTTGAGCAGAACAAAATCAAGAATCATGTCGTCAGCAATTGCTTTGATAAGCACCCTCATGCTGGCAAGCCTGATTCTACCGAGTTTCACAGCACAAGCGGTAGACTACAGCCCGGTAGCCCCTTTTGTAAAACTCGGTAACGGTCACGATTCGGTCGCAGTAACGGATGCCAATGGCGCAATTCATATAGTCTGGATAAACTTAAATTCAAAGTTAGAAGAGGTGGTATATGCCAACGGCAAAGTACAAACCACCAAAGCATTGCCCCTAGATTATGAATTTGTGCAACAGATAAACGGGCGGCTTGCCGCTACTACCAGCAATAATCGGCTGCATCTTTTTTATACTCAGTTGCAAACTGTTTGCTATGCCAGCCGTCCTCTGAACAACTTTGAATGGAGTCAACCAGATTGCACTTTTGTGTCCGGTGCAACTCCACTAAGTAGCCCGAATATAGCGGCGTTGCCCGATGGCAGATTGGCATTTGCTTGGCAAGCAGGCGGGCAAATGAAAATCGCAGTGCGGGGACTGGATAACCACATAAGCTACCTACCCGACCCGGGTGACCAAAGATACGGACGTTACAGACCGTATCTGCTGGCTACCGGCAGCCAGAATTTAACCATCATGTGGGAACAAGGACATGAACCCGGACCCGGCGGCAGCTACCGTAGCGAATTGCTAGGGAGTGAGTGGCTTGGTAATAACTGGAGCACACCTGTCAGCATATCCGGCTATACCAACGACACCTTTAATCCATGGACGGTAGGTGGACTATCAGCAGTAGTAGCACCTGATGGTACGTTGCACCTCGCGTATGTATTGTTTGCGCCTGATCCGCAGTATATCGGCATGCCCTACCGCCTTTATTACAAACGAGGCACTTTGAATAACCTGAGTGCAGGCGAGATGGTAGCCGGTAACGTTAGTTCACCATCGTTGGCAGTAAGCGGCAATCGAATAGAACTGGCATGGGTTGCAGGAGTAGGCACAAGAATAATTAATTTCAGAATCGAGAATCAAGAGATTCTGTGGAGCAGGCGTGGCGATAACGGCTGGAGTTCTCCGGTGAATATCTCTTATACGGCAGGTAGTTCTTACAATCCGCTTTTGTTCATTGCGCCGGACGGAGAAAGCCGCGCGCTTTGGTCAGAATGCAATGGAAACCTATGCTATGGGGAAACGCTCTTAGCGCAAACTGTATCGAAAGGACAGGCTTGGGGACATCGCGCTGAAACAGACAGTGCGGCGCTTTACGATTACACGCGCCGAGCCGATGGACCTTTAATGGATGGCTTAGCCAGCCGATCATGGTTATGGGGACCTAAAAACTGGTTCACTACTTCCGAAGAGTATATTGAAGCGCCCGAAGGTAAGCGCGTGGTAAATTATTACGATAAGGCGCGTATTGAAGTAAACGACCCGAACAAGCTATCCTCAGACCCCTATTACTTTACAGGTGGTTTGCTGGTAACCGAGATGGTTTCGGGAAGAATACAGTACGGAGATGGCTTTTTTCTAGGTAGCTATCCCAATACCATACAGGTAGCAGGCGATTATTATAACAATGCGGATGCACCTAGTTATGCATCTTTCAAAAAATTAATTTATGTTCCCGAAAGTGGGCAGGCTGACAAAGCGCCCAACCTTACCGCAAGAATTATCCACGAGTGTCTCAACAAAGATGGTATGGTAGTCAGATGTTCTAGCCCTTCAGTCGCCAATGCTGCGTATATTAGTGAAACCGGACATAACATTGCTGCGCCTTTCTGGAACTACCTGAATCAGAGCGGAATTGTTTATCGGAACGGTCAAGCGGTACAGGAAAAGTTATTTGATTGGGTTGCCACGATGGGATTTCCCATAAGCGAACCGCTATGGGTTAAAACTAAAGTGGGTGGGGTCGATCAAACCGTGTTGGTACAGCTTTTCCAACGTCGCACCTTAACCTACACGCCTTCTAATCCAACTGGGTTTCAGGTTGAGATGGGCAATGTGGGACAACATTATTACTACTGGCGTTACGGTGGTCAGAATATACCTTGGTTAACTAACAAAAGCTGAGTAATTCCAGTAATTTATGTCAGTACCACAAAAAAGACCCTCGCCTTTATAAACGAGGGTCTTTTTGAATCATTCAAAAAAACAGCTGCTTTATTTTATACCGGGGTTGCCACTTCCTCTGTGGATTTGAGGTTATGCGGATGCGACGCAACATGTACCAACATCACAGGCACATCAGAATGCTGGAATACTTCATCGGCAACACTGCCAAGCAAAAACATATATATATCACCGTGACCCTGAGTAGCAATAACCAGTAACTTTGCCTCCACCGCTCGTACATATTTGGTAATTTCTTCAGAAGGGTCACCTACCACCAACGCGGTATCGCATTGCACCAGTTTAGCTTTTAGCGGTGCGGCTACTTTCTCTAGATAGTTCATGGCTTTAAGCCGATACGAATCAAAAGCATGCGAGTCCAGATAATCCTGACCCTTATTTTCATTCTCAGCGAACCATTCCTCCAGTTCATCTACCGGCACAAAAGGCTTTAGCACCCGCAATAAGAGCAAAGGGCAGCCATATTGTTGTGCCAACTCAAAGGCTGGTTCAAGCGCAGACTCAGCGGTTGGAGTACCATCCAGCGTTACTACAATCGGCGTTAGCAAAGGGTTTCCGACAAACTCTTCTCGTAGGCGAGAATGGCGGATAATCACCGGCACAGGAGCTTTTCTTACTACCTCCGCCGCAACACTATCCATAATGAGCCGCGACAAACCGCTACGCCCGTGAGAAGCCATTACAATCAAGTCGCATTTTTCTGTATGCGAAAACAAGGCTATTTCTTCAGCCGGCTCACCGGAAACCATTCTTAGTTTTACCAATTCGGAATTAAATCCGAAGTCGTTAACCAAACGCTGCTTAATAAGCTCAAGATACTCGCGAGTTTCAGTTTCAAAGCCTGAGTCGTGAGTATCTCTTTCCAACAACCCACGCTCTAACACTCTAAATAACAACAATTGGGCATTTAATCTGGAAGCAAGATTAGCGGCAAACGGGACTGCTTCTTCCGAAAGCGGTGAACCATCCAACGGAACCAAGATTTTCTTAAACATTTCATCTACCTCCCGATTTAACGGTGCAAGAGAAAATCAAAAATTGGCACGTTACTGCACCTTCTTTCCTTATAAATATTAATACGTAGAAGTTAATATGATAGTTGCAGAGCGTGAAAAACTGGCTAATATAACTGTCGTTATAGGAAATAGCGTGTGAAAAAGTTTACAGAAGCATAAAGCAGGTATATAATCCCCTTGCTTTTAGCTTAGATTATTCAAGGGTAAGTATTGGTGCTTGAAGAAAAAGAGAGTCTGACACAGAAAAATTCCTTCCGGTTGCGTCCATACGTGATATTACGTGCTATTGGCATAGCGCTGATAAGTTTTGCTGCGTTGGGATGGCTTAGTATTTTTCCCTTCTTTCAACTTATCAAAGCGAGCCTGAATGGGGGGCGTTATATTCCTGCCGAAGACCGCATTCTCTCCGGGTTCAGCAACTTCCTAATCAGCAACCCTCAAGCCCTTTGGTTCAGCTTCATTGCCGGAATAATTCTCCTGTTCATATTTACGCCCTACCAAATAGCCGAATCTACCGATAAGCAAAATTCGACATTACGGATTGCCGGGTTGGAATTCCGGTTGCCGCAATGGGCTAATTTTAGCTGGCGTTTGGTAGGCATAGCCGCGCTGGTGTCTATTCTAGTGCTGGCAGCTATTTACCGAATTGCAGACGCGCGCGATATTGGCGTAACCGACTTAGTACGCACCGATTATGACGAAGGGGTACATGCTGAAACCGCTTTGTTACTGGCACACGGCAAACAACTTTATCATGATTTCTTCTTTGGACATCCCGCCGGGGGGGTGCTGCTATGGTCTTTGCCGCTACGTCTAGAAGGAGCAGAATGGGGCAGCCTGTATGACTTCCTGCGGGTGCGTCTTTTTACTTCGTTGGTTTCGTTGCTCACCATCACGTTGGTATATCTAACAGGGCGGCGAATCGGTGGTAAATGGGCGGGACCCGTTGCCGGAGCGGTAGCAGCCTTGGCGCTGGCAATTGACGGGGGCGCAGTACGGGCAGAGCAACAGATATTGCTCGAACCACTGGTAAATTTTTTCAGCGCACTGGCACTTTGCTTGTTCGTCCATTTTGATTTCAACCAAAACGGGCACTCGCGACTCTATTCTTTTGGCACACCTGCTTTAGTTGGGTTCGTTGCGGGAATGGCTTTCTCGGTTAAAGTCCCCGCGATAACGCTCATATTAGCGCTTGGTCTAACGTTGGTTATTTGGCGACGCTGGAAAGCGTTGGGTTTCTATACAGCGGGTGGGGTGGTAGCCTTCTTGTTGGTAAACGGCTATTATCTGCTTACCACCGGAAGCGACTTTATCAAGCAAGTATATATATGGCAACTGCTGCGCCCTGCCAATGATATAGCCGTTACGAGCGGGTTTACCTCCCTCACTACTACCAGCGCGTTAGATTATATGTATGGACGACCTTACCTTGCTTTTACCTTGCTAGGTGCATGCTTCGGGTTGGTTGCCATCGCAATTCGCTGGATTTCTGGTAAAGGCGGGCAAGGCTGGATTCCGGTAGTATTGTTGGCAATTTTTACCACCTATCTTTATACCGGAAAAGCCTACTTCTTCCCGCACTATTATGACCATATGGCGCTACCGTTGGCGTTACTGGCAGGTGGTATCGTCAATTTCTGGCGGGTTGAGTGGTGGTGGGGCAGACTTGGCGCATTATTGAGTGGGGCGATGGGGCTTGCGTTGCTGGTGGTACTAGCCCCCTCAGTGTTACAGTCAGATGCAGAGCCAAGCAAGCCGGAATGGAATTTGCAAAGAGCAGTAGCAGACAACTTTGAGAAGTTGCAATTGCCTGCCGGTTCGGTTATGGCGCTGGACACCCGCTACAATTTCATTTTGGGCAGACCTTTACAATTAGACGGTTACAACCGATATGCGGTTGACGGTGTGGGATATGTCGAGCATGTTGGGCTAGGGCTGGATCAATTGAGCTTGAGCGCAGCTCTCAAAAAAACCTTTTTCGAGCCTAAACAATCTCGCAGTGAACTTCAGCAAATAAGGGTTACTGCCGAGGCACAGGAAAACTGGTATAAAAATGCCGCCAACTCCGATTTTATTGTAATGGGCGATTTTGCCAAAACCCTGATAGCGCCCAATACGCTCAGCCGAATAGGTAGCAGCTTCATTAACCGGGTTCATAGTGACCAAATTGACATTCTGAGTAGCATACGCTTTATTGGTTACCAATCGGGTGCGCTCTTTGGGGATAAGATCAGGTTATTGGGCTTTGATACTGTGCCTGAAATCAAACTCAAAGCGGGAGAAAACAAAATTCCGCTAACAGTTTTTTGGCGCAGTGAAGCGCAGAGTAGTGAGAATTATACCGTTTTTATTCACCTACTAGACCAAAATGGGCAGAAGGTAGCCCAACGCGATACCGAACCACGCTACGGCGCAACTCACACCGCTAGTTGGAAACTCGGGGAAATACTAGATGACGACCAGAGTTTGCCGATTCCCGCAAACTTGCCGCCGGGCAAATACCGCCTAAAAATCGGGCTATATCGCGCCACCGATTTCAAAGGATTAGAGGTTACAGAAGTACCAACCACCGAGAGAATCGAGGAAGGCAACCTGATTCTGCTAAATGTGACCATCACTAAGTAAAAGTAGTTCACCCCTCGCCTATAACCAATCTCTAAACCAGCCTAATATTCGGCAAGGGGATCAGCTTCGTGATTAATTGACAAAGCTCGACCTGACGCATATCATACCTGTTGTTGAATAGTTGTTCAATTACCCGATTTGACGGTTTGGAGGTCATTTTCCGGCAAACCATGAAACTTTATAATACACTTACCCGACAAAAAGAAGAGTTAGTTCCGCTTGAAGCGGGACATTTCAAAATATATAGTTGCGGTCCCACAGTTTATCGCTTTATTCACATCGGCAACCTGCGTACCTTTACAATGGCGGACTGGCTGAAACGCGCCCTCATAATGGAGGGCTATAAAGTTACCCATGTAAAGAATATTACCGATGTGGGGCACATGCGCGTTGAAATGCTAGATCGGGGTGAGGATAAGCTGATTGCACAGGCACGCAAGGAAGGCAAATCCAGCGCCCAGATTGCCGCTTTTTACACCGAAGCGTTTATGCAGGATGAAAGCAAGCTGAATATCATCCCCGCCGATATTTTCCCCCGCGCCACCCAACATGTGCCGGAAATGCTTGAAATTGTGCAAGGTCTGGTAAAACGCGGCTATGCCTATGAAGTGGATGGCAATGTCTTTTTTGACATCAAGAGTTATCATTCCTACGGCAAACTGAGCGGCAATTTGCTGGAAGGGTTGCTAGAAGGCGCAAAGGATTTAACCGATAAACTGCGCCACAACCCGGAGGATTTTCCGCTCTGGAAAAAAGCCGAACCGGGTCGCGAAATGGCATGGGATAGCCCATGGGGGCAAGGCTTCCCCGGTTGGCATATCGAATGTAGCGCAATGGCAATGCGTTATCTTGGAAAGCGCTTCGACATCCATACCGGAGGCGTGGATAATATCTTCCCGCATCACGAGGACGAGTTAGCTCAGAGTGAGGCTTTCACCGGCACAACCTTCGTGAATTACTGGGTGCATTCGCAACATCTTCTCGCAGATGGGCAGAAAATGGCAAAATCCACCGGCAACTCCTACACGTTGTCCGAGATCGAGGCGCGTGGTTTTGAACCGTTGGCGTTGCGCTACTTTTTCACCACCGCGCATTTCCGCGCCCGCATTAACTTCACCTTTTCCGCCTTGCGAGCCGCCCAAACCTCATTAAATCGCTTGCGTGGGCTTGCCGTGCGTCTTGCAGAACAGGCAAAGGGTTTGGACAACCACGAAGCAGGCAACGAGTGGGACGAGGCTTTCCGCGCCACATTAAGAGACGACCTGAATATGCCCCGCGCTATGGCGGTAGTTTGGCAAATGTTGCGCGATTCGAATCTTAGTCCCGCCAAACGCTTAGAGCTGTTGCTGGAGTGGGACAAAGTGCTGGGCTTTGAGTTAGAGCACTATTTAAAGAGCGGTGTCTGGAAAGAGCAATTCGATAGAGCATTAAGCCTGTCCAATCTCGAATCCACATTGGCGAATTTGGTAAGAGAGCGCGAAACCTTGCGACAAGCGCATGATTATAAACGCGCCGACTCCATTCGCAATCACCTCAAAGAAGTCGGCTACACGTTGGGGGATATTCCGAAGGGAACTTTGGTGCTTCCTCGTCGCCCAGAAGAAGACTTTAAAACTATCAGCCGCTCCAGCGATGCGCCAGATTATGGCAATCAGCCTGACCTGTACGAGTTCTCAATTAACCTGATTTCACACAACAGCCGAGCAGACCTTGAGCGTTGTGTTAATAGTATTGTAAACCACAGCTATGGGCGCAACCTCGAATTAGTGATTCTCGATAATGGTTCTACCGATGACACCCTTGAATACTTACGCAAACTTGCGGCAGATACGAAAAGCATTCATGAGTGCGACCTAGCAGTGCAAGTTATTTTCGCCGACCACAATCTCGGTTTTGCCACCGGACGCAACGCTTCTTTCAAAGCCAGTCGCGGACACATCATAGTAATGCTGGATACTTCAATTGAACTTAACGGCAATATTTGGACTGAGCTTGAGAAAACTCTTTCCGTTGAGGAAGTGGGTGCAGCTGGTCCTTATGGTTTGGTAACTTACGATCTGCGGGAATTTATGGAAGAGGAAGGCGAGGTGGACGCGATTGAAGGCTATATGTTGGCGTTCCGCCGCAAATGTCTGCCAGAAATCGGCTTGATAGATGAAAAGTTCCGCTTCTACCGAATGATGGACGTTTACATGAGCTTCTTCTTCAAGGCGGCGGGTTATCGCGTGGTGACAACCCCTCAGGTTAAAGCTAGAGTCATCAAACACCCTCATTTAGAGTGGTATAGCATGACCCCCGAAGAACAGCAAACCCGCAGTAAGAAAAATTATGATTTGTTCCGGGCGCGCTGGCATCACGGCGAAAGTTTGCTAGTACACAATTACAAGGAGGGGAGTCGCTGGTTTGGGCATGACCATGCCGGACATGTAAAAGGTGAGCATTATCACACTCCCGAAGAATTGCCACCACCGGGTGTGCCTCACCACCACCCTCACCAACATTGGGTGGAGCACGACCACGACCACCCGCATTATCACAGCGCGATGAACCCGGTTTGATTTACCCTGTCGCACCGCGAGAAAGGATTTCTGTTCAAATGTCACGGCACTATCCCGATTTAACCGAACTTGCTACTTTTTTTGAAAAGCGTGGTTTGCGATGGACGGTTCAACGGCAGCTTATATTAGATACAGTACAGCGTCATTCCGGGCATCTCTCGGTAGAAGAAATTTACGCTGAGGTTGCCAGAGCTTTTCCTTCAGTGAACCGTTCTACCGTTTACCGTACGCTGGAATTACTCAGCGAAATCGGGATAATAGTGGAGATACAGGGACGGGACAACCTGCGTCGTTATGAGATCGTTTCGGCAAGCCCACATTATCACGCCCTATGCGAAGGTTGTGGCGGCGAAATCGAGCTAGAAAATGGCATGGTTAAGAAACTCATCCATCAGGTTTGGGAACAATATAAAGTCAAACTGAATATTGGGCATTTCGTAGGGATGGGAATTTGCCCACATTGCCAAGAATTGGTTGGGTTGCCTACAGGTTAGAGCGAAAAACTATTACCCGCAGAATAGACCATGCTTTGCTCACCTTTCTGAACCGTAACCGTACCGCCGCCATACACTTGCCAGCGATTCGGCGCTTCTGAAAGTATGCCCGTAACCTCATCAATGCCGAGCAGGTTAGTTTGAGGAATTAGCTGGGCGAGGCTCTGAGTCCATTCGCGCCGGAAATTGTTGTAATGCGGTAATACGCAACAACCCATCACCAGCCCAAGCCCATTTACAACCTGCTTTTTGGAATAGTCATACCAGTATTCGCACAGCACCATCGCCCCCGCGCTACTGCCTGCTATCACCGCGCCCTTTCGATAAGCCTCAACACAGGCTTGCCAGCACAAACTATCCATTAGCGTTTCATTCAGATAGCCCGTGAAACCACCTAACAGGTAAATCAGACGCGCTTGAGCCAGTTGTTGCGCCAGCGCAGGGTCATTAGCAGAGCTTTTATCTATAATGGGAAGGCTTTCGACCTGCTTTGCGCCAAGCTTGCGAAACCAATTAACGCCGTTTTGTCCGGCACGCCGATGATTATTATCAGGGGCAGCAGCGGCAGGAATAATCACTACCGCCGCATCGAATCCACCCGCCAACACAAGGGCGCGTTTGTCCGGCTCTGCCATTTTGCCGCCGAATTCCGCGCCCCCTTCTAGCAATATATAACCGCTCATATAAGATTCCCTATGTAACGAGATTACTCAGGATTTAACCGAATAGTTAACCGCCCCGAACTCGTGCAGTTGCGGATGAATCAGATTGGCTTTAATCAGCAAATCTCTATCCCCTAGAATTTGCTCTGGAGTACCATCTGCCAAAATACGCCGTTCTTCCCCTATAACCACTACCCGATTGGAGATAATCGGCACAATCTCAAGCTCGTGCGTGGTGGTAATGATAGTTTTGCCGGATTGCCCCAACCGGGTTATCAAATTTACCAGCACCCATTTGGTACGAGGATCAAGCGAAGCAGTCGGCTCATCCAGTAAGATAACGTCGGGTTGCAAGGATAGCACCGAAGCAATCGCCGCTCTTTTCTTCTCTCCACCGGAGAGTTCAAAAGGAGCGCGTTTCGCCAAATGATTAATCTCCATTTGCTCCATCGCCTGTTCGCAACGGCTACGCACTTCGTCTTTGGACAAACCCAACTGGAGCGGACCGAAAGCCACATCATCAAAAACTGTCGCACTAAATAGCTGAATGTCAGGGTCTTGAAAAACCAACCCCACCTCGCGATGAAATTTGAAAGATCCTTCACCCGCTGCTACCGCCGCCACATCTTGCCCAAGCACCCGCATAGTGCCGCTGGAAGGAGCGATTATTCCATCCAGCATTTTGAGCAGGGTAGATTTGCCGCTACCGTTCGCGCCTAGCAAAACTACCTGCTCACCCCGATGTATATCAAGGTCAATTCCACTTAACGCTTCCTGCCGCCCGTTATACAGATACCGCACGTCACGCAAATGAAATACAGGCTCTAAATCTTTATTTATATGCATTTTCAGCTTTCCGTAATTATTTAACAAGTTGTCCTAATGTCAGGGCAACTGCTGCAATTATAACGGTAACCGCCAAAGCAAGCCAGTCCCCGCCCTTCATCCGGTAAGAATTATAAGAACGCACTTGTCCACTAAAGCCTCGCGCCAGCATCGCGGTATAAACCTCATTGCTCATTTTGAAAGAACGGTGCATCAAGCCGCCCATCGAGGCTGTAATCCAACTACGCTGTTCTCCGCCACTGGTACGCCCCACCATGCGACTCTTGCGTGCTTCAAACAACCCGGTAGCCGAACGCAGGAAAAGGAAGATATAGCGATAGGTCATGGATAGCAGCAAGATAAATATTGACGGCACTTTAAGGGCTTGCAAGCTTTTTAGCACATCCGCCCAAGGCGTAACCAGCACCAGCAACACCGCCAGAGAAACGCTTACCCCCACCCGTGCCACAAAAATAATCGCGCTGATCAGCCCCGGTATCGAGAAGAACAAAAGGCGATCGCCCGGAATAAAGAACAGCGAAGGTATTACCACGATTCCGGCGAAAAGTGGGATACCAACCCAGACTCTCTTAACAAAAAAATCGAAGGGAACTTGACTGGCGCGAGCCGCTACCAAAGTAACGGCATAGAGCAATGCCAAAGCCAGAATTGAGCCGGTGATACTGGCTGCCAATACCAACGCCAAAAACATTATCAGCTTGGCGCGTGGGTCAACTTTTTGCAACCAGCCGTCCTTGCGCGCGTGTTCTTCGGTAAACACGGCGCGTTGGATAGACTCGGCGATACCCGCCACGGTTTTCTCAAGCCAACTCGGTTTTTCCTTTTTCGGGCGGGCTTTAGCAACCGAGTGACTCAAACCACTTCTTTCCTCAGTAGTTGCTGTCATCGGTTTGGCGCCTCTCCGGGTTTCTTTATAACCCCTAGGGTTTCTTCAACCGCACCACGTTTCTTGAGAAGTAGCGCCAACCCGAACATCAAGCCGCCCAACAACAGGATGCCCACTATACCAGCCACCTCGTATCCGACCCCCTGCTGCCATAGCTGGGAATTAGCGCCATTAAACGGCGGGAAGGGCAGTTTGTAATCTGCCAGCGGGGCTTTGAAGAAATCAGAGAAGTCTTTAAGACCCTGCGGCACATAGCCAAAGGCTTTATTCACATCTTCGGCGCTACCTTCGCCATAGGCAAAGCCGGGCGCAATCAAACCGAGGGGGGCAAGCACGGCAATAGCAGTAAAGTATGTGCCTACCTTCTTCATATTGCGTGGCAGTACAAACCATGCCAGTGGCACTAACACCACAGCGATAATACCCACTATTAATAACATTAAAGCCACATCCGACCAATTAACCTGTGACCAATCGGCGCCGAAAAGCCTACCTAAATTCCAGTCTCCGGCAATTAGCCCGGCAAACACTATAATCGCCAGCCCAACTACTCCGCCGATTATTGCAACGGGCAAGAAGGGTTGTTTGCCTGTTGCACCCTCGCTTATGTCTGCTCCCGCTACGATTTTTCGCAAGGAGGTAAGATATACGGGATAATTTTTCTGGAGATATGCCACGCCCAATGCTGTTACCAGCCCTTCTACAATTGAAGCTGCCAACATATGCGCTACTAACATGGTAGGTATCGCCGCCTCAAGTCCATAAGGGCTGTAAAGGGGGCGACCATTTTCGGTGAACAATAGCGGCTGAAGTCCTAGCTCAATGCCTACCGCCAAACCGGATAAGGTAATGCCAATATATGCGCCAATACCCGCCGCCCACACTCGCCGAACCGACAAAACAGGGGCGCGCCCGGCAATCAGGCGATAGCTGAAATAACCGGCGAAGGGAAGCAATACTCCCATATTCAAGCAATTGATAAAAATCGCCAGAATGCCCCCATCTCCAAAGAAAAGAGCCTGCAAGATCAGCGCCATGCTGATTCCTAGCACCGCCGCCCACGGACCTAGCACTACAGCGATTAATGTACCGCCTACTGCATGCGCCGTAGTACCACCCGGTACCGGAATATTGAACATCATTATGGTAAAGGCAAAAGCCGAAAATATCGCCAGTAAAGGTACAGTTCGCTGATTTAGTACGTTGCGAACTTTCTGAACTGCAATCCCCCACACCGGAACGGTAACTACCGCTGCGCCCAGTGAAACCACCGGACTCAGATAGCCATCTGGTATGTGCATCTATTTATCTCCTCTGTTCTTAATAATATTCGTTACGGCAAACGTTTGCATTTACTAATAGTTGTAACAGATTATAACAACTTTTTCAATAGAACTGTTTGTATAATATCTGTTTAATCTGGATTTTGGGGGGAGAATGAGAGGATAATTAATTTACAAAGCTGCTACTCATCCGAACGATGTTTTGTTACCAACCATGCAAGGTACACCGCACCCGCTACAAACAGCAAGCCATACAACAAGATTACCATTGGACCATCTGTCTGAAAGTCAAGAAAAATGACTAGCGCCACCCCTGCCAGAATCACTATTTCTGCCAGTCGGGCAATTTTATTTTTTGTTTCCGGTTCTTTCATAGGGTAGCATTCTAGCAGACCATGAAGGTTATAGCGACTCGAATACTTTGTGGGGCGCGATGTTTAACGTTATGTAAACTTGGCTTTCTACTATTCAGGTTGAGCGCACGCCCAAAAAATGCTATCCTTCCGCCTTGTAGCTCTTTATTTTATCTTAACAGTAGGGGTGTAAGTATGAGCGATATTTTCAAAATCCAGCATGACGGGATTGAAGGCTATAATTTCGTAATTTTCATTCCAGTGCAGTTCGGTAATGTTGATGGAATGGGACATCTTAACAACGTTTCTTATTTTACTTTCCTTGAAACAGCGCGTATTGAATACTTTATACATGTGATGGAAATTAAAGAGCAATCGCCCGCGCTTCAGGATATGCCCTTTATCCTTGCAGCGCAAAGCATCAACTACCGCTTGCCCGCTTTCTATCGGGAAATGCTGATGGTGGGCTTACGCACCAGTTGGATAAAGCGTAGTAGTTTCGGGTTTGATTTCCAAATGGTTGATGTTGCCTCTAAACGATTGGTGGCAGAAGGAAACGGCACACACGTAACTTTTGATTACCGGGCAAACCGCACTATTCCGGTGCCGGATGAATGGGTCGCACGCTTTGAAACCTATGAAGGACGCAGTTTACGACAGCCACAATGAGGGTTATTTCCTTCAGTTTTTCAATCATGAGCGATATATTTCCCTCGTGATGGATATATTTCCCTCACGAGCGATAATTGAGCGATAAAAGAAGGTTATTTTGGAGCGCGAATTTCTCAAGGAGCTGATAAGGCGTGGTGAGAGCCAAACCACCGAGTTCAAAATCGCTGCGCCGCGCCTCCCCGAATTGGCAGAGCGCATTTGCGGCTTGGCAAACGGGCAGGGTGGTTATCTCGTCATAGGAGTGGAAGATGGCACATGGCGGGTGGAAGGGGTTAAAAACCCGGCGCAAGCAATAGATCTACTGCTGAAAGCGGCACGCAGTTGCAAGCCTATCCTTAAATTTGATCCTGCCACCCCGGAAGTGGTGGAACTAGATGGTAAAATGCTGGTAGTTGCCACTATCTCTCCATATCGTGGACAGCTTTTTCAAGCAGGGGGGATTTTCTGGATTAGGCGTGGCACTTACACCATCCCGCTCGAATTGCACGAAATAGGCGAATATCTGGGTAGTGCAGGGGTGCTAGATTGGGAAACGCGCCCCACCGACCTTGCCAGCCTTGATGACCTTGATTTGGAACTGGTACAAAGCTTTCTAAGCCACCGCGCTGGAAGGCGCACTCGCGAGAGCCGAATTACGGATATTGAGAGCTTCTTGCTCAAAAGTCGCTGCGCTGTGAATGTGGAAGGTACTTTGCGTCCTACCCACGCGGGATTGTTGTTGTTCGGCAAAGAACCGCAAGAGTTTTTACCACAAACCGAGGTAGTTTGTGTGCTATATCCTGATACGCTAGGACTGGAACGCTACCAAGACCGCCAGAACCTCAAGGGGGCGCTTGCTCGGCAGATTGATCAGGCAGAACAGTTCTTCCTAAGTAACACCCGGCAAGCCGCTATAATCGAAGGCTTCCACCGCAAAGACCGTTTTGAATATCCTATGGAAGCGCTACGCGAAGCGGTGGTGAACGCAGTAGTACATCGCGATTATTCTCTCAAAAGTGAGAAAGTGCGCGTCTTTTATTATCCCGACCACATCGAGGTACATAGCCCCGGCTTGTTGATGCCCGGCATAACACTCGAAGATTTGCAGCAGGGGCGCGAACGCTCCAAGCCGCGCAACCCACTGTTGGCAAACCTGCTTTCCGAATTTCCCGGCGGCTATATGGAATATCTTGGTACGGGCATCAGCTTTATGATTAACAGTATGCGCCAGCAAGGTAGTCCCGCCCCGGAGTTCAAGCTACAAAACGAATTTATTGTGACATTTCGTAAAACTGCCGCGACAGCAAAAGAAACAGAAACGCCTATTACACCAAAAGAAAATCTGACGCTGGAAGAGAGGTTGAAAAAAGCGCTGGAATACGTGCATGCGCATGGTGCCATCACCAACGGAGAATACCGTAAACTCACAGGTGTATCGGAGGCAACTGCCCTGCGTGATTTTGAAATGCTGGTAGCACAGGGCAGCCTAAAAATAGAAGGCAGCAAAAAGGGTCGGCGTTATACTTTGAATTAATCCTCCAGCGGGAATAATGAGCTTACCAGCCATGCCAGTACCAGCGCATCATACGCCCCGGTGGTTACAAAATCGCGGTTCTGGCGATACTGCCACAGGGCGTACCAATCCATGAGCAAGTAGGCAAGCGACATGGGCATTGCCAGAATCGCCAGAAAATTCTGCTCATCCTTCAAACGTGCCGCCACCATCATAGAAGCGGTTAGGCTGAACTTGGTGAGGGTGCTGGCAGTATAACCGGAGAAACCGGGCATGCGCCTGAAGGTCGCTTCACTGGCGAGGAAATAGGGCAAGGCACATGCAGTCAGCATCGGCATAGTGCGGGCGCGTTTCCCGTTCAGTGCAAAGCTAAACCATGAGCGACGACTAAAACGACCGAGCGTAGCATAGCTATAAACCCACAAAGCCAGCGGTAGCCCCACCCAATTGAGCAATTTAGCGCGTGTGGAGCCTTTTGCCCCGGCGCTAATGTCGGACAGGTTCAGTTTGCCACGCCGTACCACTGCTAACCCCATCCAACTAAGCAACCCACTCAGTGCAAAGAACGCGGCAAGATAGTCGCCCAACACTAGCGATACCAGATGCGGTTTTTTAAGCTTGTGCAGCAGCAACACACTGGCAAAAGGAGCTACGCCAAGCACGCCTATTGCCGCGAGGTTGTTTTTGAAAGCCAGTTGAGGAGCTTTAGCAGGTGCCGCTTTCAAGCCCAACATGCGCGTCAGCAAAGCCGAAAAAGGCAAGTAGGAGAGAATAGAAGAAATTAAGCCCGCCCCAGTCCAGCGCAATCTGCTTACCATCGCTTTATTATCGCCGGGTGTCAGCCCGAATGTCTGCCCTAGCCATTCCCTGATTTCCTGAGCGGTTTGAGGTGCAAGCATGATGGAAATATGGTCAAGGCGGGGTAAAACCTTGTGAAAGCGGGCTGTGCCAGTTTCAAACGCGCCGAACAGAGTTGATTGTGGTTCTGGCAAACCGGTTGCCGCCTCGTATAGTTGCTTTGCACTTGAAAGACAAATTGGAATATCGCGTTCGCCCACCAGCAGCAACATGTTTTTGGGATTCTCAGGAGTAGCCGGTTGCCGCCCCGCTACCGACACAGGAATCGCTACCGCCAGTTCGGGCTTATCCACCGCAAAATTCAGAATTGCGCCGCTGCCCATCGAGTGTCCTAACACCCCTATCGGAGCGCGAGGGAATTTTTCGCGCACATAGCGATAAAGCTGCTCCAATTGCGCCACGTTGCCCCCCACTACATTGGAGAAATCCTGAACCGGAGTGGCAAAAGAGGCATTACTAGCCCCATGTCCCGGCAAGTCAGGCATGAAAACTCGTAAGCCCATACCGGCAATTTCCGAACCGATGAATTGCATATACTCTTTATTGGAAACAACTCCATGTGTCGCCAGCAAAATTGGAGATTCGGGCTGCACCGCTTTTGATTCAAGAGCAAGCACCGGAACAGGCGCTTCACCCGCCCTGCCCGGTATAGAAAGATAGCGGCGTTTCAAGCCCTTCTCACTACGCCGAATACCATCATAAGCTGCCGCCAGCGTTACCACGGCACCACCAAGCGTTGCTGCCCACCGTTTCCAACCTTTATCCATCTTTGCATTTGCCTTTCGGTTGTGGATTGTTGCTCGTTTCAAAGCCGATTAACGTAATTGTAGCAAGGAAGATTTAGGCTGTAGGTGACAAAAGTTACTTATGAAAATAAAAAAGGCTACCGCTGCTCATCAGTAGCCTTCTGAATTCTTAGGAGGAGTTTAAGAGAAGATGTAAGAAGTTTTAGAAATACTTGTAAGCTTGTCGCTTACATTACTATTCTAGGCTACTTGCTGATAATCAGGTATGCAGTTCATCACAAAAGAAATGTGTCGCACATCACATCGTTCTGATAGTTATCGCTTTTTAAGAAAATAGACAAGGAGCTTGCACACCTTGTCTAAATTCAAGCGGATTAGCCTAAACTTCAGGTTAGAGGGAAAGCGCCAGATTGATTATCGGGGCAGCCTTCCAAGTAAAGTTTTTATTAATAGCGTTCTGGGTTGCGCCTTTCCATAGCTGATTTTTAATAATATCCGGTGTATAGCCCTTCTGAAGCAAAAACGCTGCCGCACCACTAACAAGCGGAGTGGCAAAGGAAGTGCCTGCCCAGTACACATAGCGCCCAAATGGAGCATCATCGTTGCCGGTATCCATCAAGAGGTAGTCGCCGGGAGCCGCCAAATTACCCTGATTGCTGTACAAGACATATTCTTCTGATTTTATCCTGCTTCCCGCCACAGCAATAGTTTTGTTGTAAACGTCCCAATCATCGTTGTAAAAACCATAAGCGGCGGGTTCTTCCGGATTAAACATATGCAAGTAGTAGCTATCATTTCCGGCAGCCGCCACAATAACTGCTCCGGTGGTCTGATCCGGTTTTTCATGAGATTTATACATGCCTTTCTTGCAGGCACGCTTGCAAGCCTTCAGCAAATAACCGGCATCCACATACTCAGCCAAGCTACGCGGTATCCCCAAACTCAAGTTGTAAACCAGTTTGCTCGGATCAATTTTCAGATACTCCTCGCCGTAAATTTCCACAGGGTTGTCACAAATTCGTAAAATTAAATCCAACGCGCCCGTGAGAGTGGAACCGGTAGTTTCGCCATCGTGGTCGAAAACGTTCACCAGAATTATTTGTGCGTCAGGTACGATATGATGGATAAGGCTGGCAGCCAATACACCATGATACGGAACCAGATCTTCAGGCTCAATATCCTTACCCTTATCGGTAAAGATAGGGGGAGTTTCCCGAACAGAAGACCAGCGGTGAAGCATTTTCAAATCCATATCCTGCGGCTTTTGCGAAGGAATGAAAGTACCCGGCTTCATATCAATATAATACTGGATGATGTTATTCGTAAGGGCGCTATGGATTGCTTTAATATCGGGCGCAGTATCAAAAATCACCACGGTTGCTTGTCCGGTAATCTCCCTATTAAGTGATTCGTCGGAGAAACCGATTTCGTCCCAGCAGGGTTGATCTCTAAACACATCCTCCACAGTCTTCTGATTTTGGGTGGTGGCAAAAGGCGTAATATTTAAAGAACCGCCTTTGATTCGGAAAGGGCTGAGAAATGGCACACGTTTCAGGCTAAATACATGGTCATGATTTACGCTAAAACCCTTTACCTCATCTTCGGTATCTTGGAAAAAGCGGCTTTGCTCAACCAGTTCCTGCGCCAGTTTTTTCAGGTCTTCGGATTTCGCCGGAGGATCAAAGCTAACCACATAGCTTTCCAATACTTCATTATCGTCATCATCATAGCCTAGCAAGGCTTCATCTTCATCCTTGGTCATATAATTATCAAGCAGGATAGGAGCAATTGGCTCACCTTTAACTAAAGTATGCAATACAGGTACATTATCCCTAAAAAGATCGCCGCCTACACGCACTACGTCGCGAATCCGATAGCTCTTGCAACCATCCAATTCCAGAGGTTTAGCCATGTAACGTTTGAAGAGTCTTTCAAGACTCTCGCCCTGCCCAGATAAAATTAAGCGGTTCTGGGCAAAAACAGGGCCGGTGCTATTGTCCTGTATATGCCTTTTACGCTCCAGTGGCTGGGTTTGCAGAATATATTCGAAATCGGGTTTCCTGCTCATCTGTTCTAAACCTCCGTAAACTATTAGAGACTACCGCTATCACCAATTAAAATAAAAGGCGCCCAGTAAAATGGATGTCGGTATTGTGGCTCAGACATCAACCAGAGTTGAGCTTGCCTTAAAGCGGCTGCTTTACCCATACCATCAAGTAGGTTTCGGTAAAACAACTGCATAAGCTGCGAACTGGATTTATCTTCTACTCGCCAAAGAGAGAGAGCCAAACTACTTGCTCCGGCATACAAGCATGATCGGCTTAAACCCATTACTTCATCGCCACCACCGATAACTCCAAGACCCGATTCGCAACAACTAAGCGTCATTAATGAAGCCTCAAGTTGCAAGTTGTACAATTCGTGGGCAGTTAGTTCGCCACCTTCAAGTTGAATTGATGAAAAGAGCGGGGCGTTTTCACGGAAACTGCCGTGTGTAGCCAGATGCAAGAGTCTTTTCGAAGACGCTGCTTGCCGGAACAATTCCAGATTAGCATCATTCTCCAATGCCAACTCTGTATCAATTTTACGACTCAGAATGCAATTAATTTCCTCAGCTTCTTCTAGCGTAGAAGTTAGCTTTCCATTACCAGAATATCCCAACACCAACGCTCCACTAGCCGTTGAGTTTTTAGCACGTTCGCGGCAGGATAATAATAGTTTTGCCGCCGGTACATAGCTGATTTCGCTAAAGCGCTCTAGCAAATAAGTAGAATCGCTAGGACGATATAAAGCATGGAAAGGCAGATAGTGTAAGGTGCCATGCGATACAATTCTCAGTTCGGTAATCGGCGCAAGCTCTAACTCAAGCGGTTCAAACACCAAAGCATACAGCTTGCTAAGAAAGTTCTGACTATTAAGCAAGAGTTTTTCAGCGCCAAGCTTGGGAGTCTGGTTAAAATTCTGGTGCAACAACGAAACCAAACGATTTACCTGTGAAGGAGTAGCAGATAAGGTAATCGCTTTGATACCAGCCCTTGTTACAACAAAGGCTAACATCTCTTCGCGAGCTTGGTAATATTCGATTATTGCTTCGTTCGGGTTCAACAACCCAAAATCAAAAGATATATAAGACTGTATAAGGCTGACATCTTCAGCATAAAGCGCATTCTTGACTTGAAGTATCTCGGTTAGTTCTATAAGACGTTTTTCACAAACAAGCACTTCGCTTTGAAGCAATTCACTTTCGTTTTGGTTTTCATTACTGGCAACTGGAACCAATTCACCCTTATCATCTTGTCCATCCTGCCAACGCGCTAACCGCATTGTTAAATCGTTATGGCGTGCCCGCAAATTTTCCAACTCTTCTACCAACGGGCGATCACGTTCAGAACGTATTTTTATTTTTATGTCAAGTTGATTGCCGACCAACTCTACCAACGCTCTAGACTTAACCCGCTCTACTAAATCAAAGGCTTTCTGTGAATCGTTGAAACGTAGAGCTATTCTAACTGCGTCCTGGTAAATGGTTTCTTTCTGAAGCAGAAAACTATGGCGAGTCTCGGCGGCAACCTGAGCGCGCAATTGTTCAAGTTGCTGAATACTTAAATCAAGATAATCCGAAGCTTGATTTAATTCGCCTTGTTGCTCACAAATTTTAGCCAGTTGCCAATAAACACTGTAAAGTGTGTTATAAATACCCTGCGATTCAAATTGTGTCAGAGCGCTTTTAGCCAATTCAATTGCGGCGCTATATTGCTCCCGGTTTGTTTCCAGACGCGCAAGCAAAAGTTGGGCATTGGGTAAAATGCGTAGGTCTTGAGGGTTACTTAGCAAAGCATTGAGTAATTCTTCCGAACGATCAAGGTCTTCCGGGTTGTCGGTTGAAAGATAAGTCTCAGCCAAACGCAGATCGGTGCGCTGTTTAAATCCTGATGCGCCCAGTTGCTCAGCAATTGATTGTGCCATCAACAAAGCAGCAGCAGCTTCGGAAGGCTGCTCCAAACCAGCCAAGGCGCGTCCCAACACATGATAAGTGCGTGTCCCATTCCAGCTATTAACCAAGTTGCGCTGCTCTAACAGGCTGATAAGCTCTTTTGCCTGATCTGCCGCATCCTCATAACGACCCAGTTCAAGATAACCCTCGCTGATAAAATATTCGCAAGCAATAAGCTGAGGAATAAGACCATTTTTTTCAAAAATATCTCGCGCTTCAAGGTGCAAGCGCAAAGCGCGGTTATAATTGCCCATCAAGCTGTAACAAATTGCGGAGGCTTCTTGATAAAGCGCTTCATCATTGCTTAATTCATAACGGCGTGCAATCTCGCTGGCGCGCAAGGAACAATCCAATGCCTCGTGGTAACGTCCCAAATCGCATAATGTAACGGATAAATTGTAAAGCAATAAGCCAAGTCCGGTTTGAGCCTCCCGACTATCATGCTTCTCAAACAGAGTGCGTGCTTTCTGTAATTCCTCAACCGCTTTTTCATTTTGCTCAAGCTCACCGTAACAGATTGCCGCATTAGCATAGGCTTTGGCAGCGGGGAAGTAATCACCGAAAGCTACCAATGTTTCAGCGGTATGTTGGGCTATTTCGATGGCGGATTTATAATCTCCCAGATACATCAAAGCGCCAATTTTCCCCACCTGTGAACGCGCTGCCTCAATTGGATTGTTTGCCCGAAGCGCCGCTACCTTTGCATCATCATACAATTCAATCGCCCGTTGCAATTCACCGCGTCGCATCATTACATTTCCCTGAACCATCAAACCTAACGCCTGATAGAGCAGGTTATTTGCCACCACGCCAGCTTTAATCAAAGACTCGGCAATCTTCAGGCTCGCCTGATTATCCGAAGAAACGAGTTCGTTAGCGCGGCTTTTTACTTGTTGAGCTAGAGTATCATTAAGAGTTGGGGCAGTCTGTTCAAGGACATAGCACAGATTAAAGTCATCTTGTGCTGCGAGTACAGCGCTCACAAAACTTTCAGCGCTATCCATTTTACTTTCTCCAAACTAGCGTAAGTCCCAATTTTTACTACGTTTCCTAATCCTCAGCAAGATAAAATTCGCCCCTTCTGGATTAATAAACTGAAATCTGGCAGATTTTAGCGATTAGTTTGCCCCTAATCGGCAAAAGAGGATTATAAAAGTGAAATCTGGCTACCGATTGTAAAGTCCGGTAAGTTAAGTTTCACGTTCCCGATAATATAACTTGGCTTCAGTTTAACACAGGTTCGCAATAAAAAAGAGTAATTCATATCACAAGTTATCCAAAATATTACTTCTCGAATTCAGTTAGCTCGACTGGCAACCAGATACCAATATTTACCGCCGGGAGCGTATTTACTAAAATCAGTGGGTTTTTCGTGCTTTATATTACCCGAATGTAACCCAGAACTGCTATTCCTATTTGGTGAAAGGTGGGTGTTCGCCCGATTAAAAGCGCCTAGATTTAAGCAATTGATTTCAACCAAGCGTGAAACGTAAGCCGGAATACTTTCAACTCTTTCATTTCCACGCACCGTTTGAATCAGTTCCTCAATCTCTTTTGCGCTGCGCTTGTTTTGAAACGCTATCTTGGCAAGTTTTTTAGCGCTGTGGGTAGTAATTCCACATTGAAGTAATAACGAACAAATCTCTCGTTGGGATTGATTCTCTGAATCGACACTAATTTCTGAGGAGTGATCTATTTTTTTGTCGGTAACATCTAACGCAACAGGAGTTGTTGTATTTAACTCATGTAATTTAGATTCATGTATATTGGATGCAGAATCTTGCAGACTATCATGTGTTTTTCCCTGCGTAGTCCCTTCGCAAGATTTTGCATAGCTTTGGGTAGTTTTAGGCTTACTCGCACGCCTTTGCAAGCGGTAGATATTGGTCTGACCTTCCCTAGCACGACTCTCAACGCTGATAAGTGCAGCCGCTTCAAGTTCTTTAATCAGATCAATAACCCGCCTAGGCTGTAAACCCATTTCTTCGGCGAGGCGACGATGGCTCGCCCAACAACTAACGGACTGGCGGGCAAAACTGAGCATTACCATATACAGCTTTAGGGCAGCCGGACTGATATCAGCTTTCAATACATCAAGCGGTACTTGTACGAATTGTTCAGATTCGTGCAGTGAATATGAAAATTGCTCACTATGGGTACTTGAAAGTTGGGTGGAAGGCATAGTAAAATCTCCTTATATAAGGCTAGAACATACGCATCCAGAGCAAGATGAGTTAGTCGCTCAATATCTCTCAAGGATGCGCAAGCATATTGAATTAATCAATCGAGTTATGTGACCGCATAGCCCGATTTTTTTTGCCCATTAGTCGGCTATTTTTGATCGCCGAATATATTTCACTTCTGCGAGGAGATACTTAATTAATAAGTACTCAACGCCCGAATAGCTGTGTACCACAAACTAAACCGCGCAACAAAACTCCAACGAAATAGACGATACTATCCCTATTTTGAGTCGCATGATACAACATCTCTTTTTTTATTACTGGAAAATTATTGAGGAAAATACGAGTAAATTGGGAATATTTATAACGGGTTTGAACCTAAATGCTGTAAATCCGGTGAAGGATAACCCCGACTCAAGTCATAAAAATATGAATCACTGTGAAGGATAACCCCGACTCAAGTCATAATTTCTGATCATAATTCTTGCCGGAAAGCCATTCTTCCAACCGTTTTCTGAAAGCATTGGATAGCTCTACTTGATTTGTCTCAAGCTTTGACAGGTAGCTTTGTGTTACACCAAGTTCCACCGCTGCCTGTGCTTGCGATAATTTTCTATCTTTGCGAGTTTTTCTTACTAGCTCTGCCATTCCTTCGCCATCGTTAAACGCTAGATCAATACCGGCATTCTCATCACCATGCCGTTTTAAGAAGCGATAAGTATCTCGGATAGCTTGCGGAGGTATTATTAATATAGTAGCTTCCAACCATATTTCTGCCCAGCCGCGTTGCTCGACTATCTGCTCTTCCCACTTTTCGTACTCCCACCCGGCGATTACTCCATCTTCTTTAAGAGCTTCCAACGCTTTTTCCAGCCGCTCTCTGGTTTTAGCAGGGTATCGAATATTTAATTCTTCTCCAACGGCTTCTAAAAGTGCCTGTACTTGGTAAGGTTTATTATAATCGCCTAGCCGTGCCCGAACCCGCCATTGCCAGCTAAAATAGCGGGCGAGTCGCTTTTCCCACTTCTGACGATAGGGGTCATATTGCACTGCTTTGGCAGAAAGCAACGCGGTTTGACGACCGGGTCCAAACAAAAAGCGGGCAAACAAAATACCGGGTCTAAACGCAAAGCGTTGTACATCCATATGCCCATCCAACCGTGTTTGTCCCATCCGGTCGGTAATTACGAAGGCGCGACTTTGTACTGCCTGTTTGGAACTTCGGTTCAATTTCCTTTTTTTGCCGAGTTCCTCGTTCACTTCAACTTCACCCATATTCAGCCACAGGTTTTGAATATGCGCAAGGGCTTTAAGCATATCGGTGCGTTGCTCTGGTTCATAACCACCGCGCCTGCCCCCTCCGCCTCGCTTTGGCTTTAAACCACGCATTTGCAGAAAATCATCCACACTTGCTACCGCATAATTGTCTGCCGTGTTAGCTTGCTGTAACCAGACGTGGCTTAACATGTCCAGTGTATCGGCATCGAGGTCACTCAATTCTTCGCGTTGCTTCCACATGAGGGCAGACCATTTTTCAACCTCTTCCGGTGGCATCAAAGGTTGTTCATCTAGCATAGCAGGCTTTAACTGCGCCTGACCTTTAGCTTCGCCTTCTTGCAAAACTGCGGTAGGCCAAGGAGTATTATCAAGCTGCATGAAGGTGTTTTTTGCCAGCGCATCCCGGATTGCTTCGTAAGGTGAAATGCCCGGTACAGTTATATTATTGCGTGCCAACTTTTCTGCCAGTAACGCAATATCCTTTTCCAGTCCGGGAACATCGCGCGTAAGATTTGCTAGAATTGGCAAGATTGCTTCTATTAACTCAGCTGCGCTTTCTTGATCAGAAGAGTAGTGTATTAATTGTTCGAGTTGTTTAACGCCACCCGATCCCTGCACCACTTCCAGCACAAATGGAACCAAGCCTGCCATTCTTTTTGGCAAATCCGGTTCCTCTTTTCTGAGTCGCTCAAAACGAGTCAGGAGTGTTTCAAATGACTCGCTTATGTCTTCATTCTCACGTTTGGCTTTGGGCATAAGGGGAAATCCTACTCACCGCTATCCTGAATTTGTTTCACGGTGAACATAATATCTTTGGCGGCATCCACAATTCGCCTGCGTTCAAAATCGCTTAAGCGCGGCATCGCAATTTGCCAGCGAGCTAAGGTTGCCAGTATCAGGTTAAGATCGCGCCCTATCTTACGGCTGTTTAGTTCTCGCTCGCTTGGTTTGGGAGGGTGTTGTACGTCCAGACGTACAGGCTTTTCATGTGTGTCATCAGTGGTCACACTGTCTTCATCAAATCCGGTACGTACTGCTTGAACGATGGTGCGAATTTCTTCTTTACTGAGCTTACCCATCAGTAGCGCTTCAATCAACAAACGCCTTTCTTCAGGGTCGTTCAATTGCGCAATGCGTCGGGCAGCGGTCACAGCATCGGGTTTTTGCTCTACCAGTTTTTGTACATCTTCAGGTGCTTCCAATAAACGCAATCGTCCGGCTACATAATCTTTGTTCTTGCCGATCCGGTTTGCAAGTTCGCGAATAGTGAGACTACCAAAGCTCATAAACGAACGAAAGGCACGCGCCTCTTCCATCGGATTCAAATCCTGTCGTTGGATATTTTCTGCTAACCCGATTTCCATCATTTCCGGGTCGCTATAATTGGCTACGTCACAGGGCACTTCTTTTAGATTAGCCAACCGCGCTGCTCGAAGCCTTCGTTCACCGTAGGTAAGCTGGAAATAGCCTTCTTTTAATGGATGTGGGCGTACTCTGAGGCGAGTGGTAAAACCTTGCGCTTTTATGGTTTCTGCCAGTTCATCAATTCCATCGAAGTTGCGACGTGCCTGAAATGGACTGGCTTCGATGCGCTCTACCGGAACATTCTGGCTGAATACGGGTTTGCTGGCGATACCGGGACTGATAACGCCCACTACCAGTTCGAAATCTTCGTCCGAAGCGGAACTGGGAGAAGTTTCACGGTTTCGCAAAAAGCTTTTGGGCTTGCTTGCCATCTGGCTTATACCTCGCCTTGTCCGCTATCGTCAAGTGTTACTTCCTCGACCGCATCCGGACCATACACCAATTCCCGCGCCACGTTACGATAGGCAACTGCCCCTTTATCACGGGGTTTGTAACTCAGAATAGTGCGGCGCAAAGCTTGCGATTCCGCAAACTGCACCGACCGCTCGATAATGGTTTTAAACACCGGAACCTGCTTGCCGAATTCCTCGCGGGTGAAATCAATAATTTCGCGATGTAATTTGGAGCGGGTGGTTTTGGTCAGCAGAATACCTGCTACCTTTAGTTCTGGATTAAGCTCGGAACGGCGTATAATATCGATTTGTTTGAGCATCATAGCTACTGCTTCAGCGGAAAGAGGTTCCGACTCGTGTGGAATAATCACTTCTTGCGCCGCAACCAGGGCATTTTTGACCAATACTCCCAAAGAGGGGAGGGTATCGATCATAATAAAATCGTAGCTCCCACGAACCGGACGCAGTAATTTTTGAAGAATGAAAACTCCCTGTGAATTAATCAAAAGCTCGTCTGCAATACCTGCCAATCGAATATTGCTCGGTACAAGGTCTAGCCCGGCAGGTGATTTTATTATGGTATTAGCCAGTTCAGAATTGTATGTTGCCAGATAGTGCTTTATGGCAGTGTCAAGACCATTCTTTATATTGCTGGCTTCCACACCGGCACTGAGTGTTAGATTTCCTTGTGGGTCACAATCCACCAACAATACTTTGTAACCCATCTCAGCCAAAGCCGCACCAAGATTCAAGGTAGTGGTGGTTTTGCCGGTTCCGCCTTTAGGGGCAGCAACCGCGATAACACGCGCAGGACCCATTTTATCTCCAGAAAACACACTTATTTTAAAAAATTAGCTCAAAATGCCGCCTAATCATAACACATTTTTGGATGCATGAGAACATCAAATCTACTGATGTAACTTGTACGTCCGGACGTACAAGCTATAGAATGACATATCCCTTAGAAAATAAGTTTTAATAATGTAGGGTTTACAGATTATAATTAGTATGGTTAAATTGGTTTGAGATTACTATAACCAGAACCTCTGAATTTTTCGGGTCTATTTCTCCGGGTCATTTCTAAAATTAGGGCTTGCCTATATTCCGTCAGGTGTTTTATTTGCACACTTGTATTATTTACCCTGAAGGAAATCCAAAATAAGGTAAGAAGTGCAGAGAACTTTTGGTGATATTCTCAGGAGGAGAAATAAATGGTCGCTTATTTGATTGATTACAAAGTTGAGTGGAGAGGTTGTTCGAACTTTTGGAGTGGTCGAGATGGCAATAAACTTGTGGCTATTGTTGACCATATTATGCAAGGTACGATGGAATCAACCGATAGTTGGTTTAAAAATCGGCGCAGCGATGCCAGTAGTCACTTCGGAGTAGCGCTGGACGGACGCATCTGGCAATGGGTGAAAGAAGATGATGCCGCATGGGGCAATGGTATCCCCGGAAACCCGGACACCTCAATTCCTTGGATTGCCGATTGCACCACGAAAAATATCAACTATAACAATGTTACTATCTCGATTGAACATGAGGGCTTCAGTGGTAAAGCCATGCCGGATGCTCAGTATTATGCCTCGCTCTGGCTGCATCGTTACCTGTGCAGCAAATACAATATACAGCCCAATCGTCAGTATATTATTGGGCATTACCAAATAGACAAGATTAATCGAGCGGCTTGCCCCGGTAACACCTTTCCTTGGAATAAGCTTATGAGCGATCTGGCTGGCTTGATACCTCCGGTCTCAATACCTGTGTTTACTCCACCCGTTGATACGCCCCCAATCACTCCAACTGATACCCCTCCAGTGACTACGCCACCAGTTACTCCAACCGATACCCCTCCAGTGACTACGCCACCAGTTACTCCAACCGATACCCCTCCAGTGACTACGCCACCGTCCACCCCACCTGCCGGGGTTGATTATAGCCGCTGGATAGAAGGCGTGACAGGTGTGGTCTATGAAAAGAGTGGTCCGCATTCAGTACTGTATAACAATACCTATGTGCGGTTACGTCCCTCGATTTCCTCTTATGACGGCACATTGTTGCGCACTCTTTCGCGTGGTGCCACGCTGAATTTTGTAGCTTACACCGATCTTGGTCCGGTCTATCAAAATAGCTCGCGTTGGTATCTAATTTCTGATGACAATAGCGGTGGCTGGGTAAACTCACGAATGGTGAGCTAATTCAGGTAAAATAGAACGAAATATATATTGACAAGCGTAATAGAGTCGGATTATACTCTCGAATAAGCTTCTGCTATCGGTCTCGTATTATCGTTTCGAAACCGGGTCCTCTTTTTGCAGTATCGGGTCCTCTCTTTTTTTTAACGGGTCTCCATTGTTTTATTAAACAAATTTCGGGTCAGGCTCTTTCCATTTCCTTTTAACCCTAGTAGATTTATCGGTTGGTTTAGTGCATCTTGCACTTTCCTTAGCCACATGTTTTATTCCTACTATGGTGATATTTCAATTGAGCCTGTTCGATTCAGGATGGGGTTTGATATGCAAGCGGTAAAGATAGTAATGGGCTGCTTAATTTTCATATTGGGAGTAATTGCATCCCTCTGTGGACTTTACATAATCTTAAGAAAAGAATATCAGGAAGCTGTTCGTACCCTTTCCTCACAAAGTCCCAAGCTGGCGATTAAATCACCGATGGAAGAATTGGTCAAGCCACTTGCCGATACATCAGTCCAACTAATGGAAACGCTCAATAAGCTTATCCAAACTGCGGTAGGGGTGGGTGCATTTTTGTGTTTACTTGGCTCTGGTTTGTGCATACTGGGTTACTGGATGATTTCGAATTAGGTGTAACAACATGGCATCTCCGGATAATAAAGAGCAAAAGAGCGAAATGGATATAACCGGTTGGCTGGAAAGTTATTACCGGTCGGTTGAAGGAACAGTTGCTAGTGGCAACCAACAGACTGCCGCGAGCTACGAACTATTTGCCTTCAACCTGAACCCGGAAGAAAGCGGCGATTTCGTTGCCCAGTTTGATCGCTTGCTGGCTTCGGTTGTTGCTAAACCCGGCTTGGCGCTGGACGAAATTGCCCGAAATAATCGCCGCGTGGTTTTGCTGGGTCGCCCCGGTAGCGGTAAATCTACTATGCTTCGCGATTTCTGGGTAAAACAGGCACAGCTTGCAAGGGCTACCTCACCCAATCCTGCCCCGCTACTCCCAATTTATCTAGAGTTGGAAAAAGGCACAAAACAACAGGATGTTTTCCAGAGTTCATTACAGGTTGCTTTGGCGCGTGCCGGTTCTGCTGCTGCCCCCGCAACCCTGTTCAAGCAAACTACCCCCTTATTGCTGATTGATAGCCTCGACCTCCTGGAACCGGCTGTTGCGCCTGCCTTTATGTATGCGCTAAACCGCTGGTGTCGTGATGAAGCTCCAGATGCACGAGTAATTATTACTTGCCGCTATCTTAGCTTTGCGCTATACCATCCTTGGTTCCGTGAAGAACAGCAATGGAACTTTTTTGGTGTTATTGGGTTAGCTCTCGAACAAGTCCGCAAAGTGTTGATTCCACGTCTGAGCGACACAGATGCGAAAATCCTTGAACAATCCGGGCTGATGTCGCTATTCACCAATCCGGCGCTATTGCGTTCCACACTTGAATCGATTCCGGCTTTCGCAAATTTAAGGTCGTTACTCCAATCACTCCTGAACACGATTTTCGATGGGAAAAGCGAATGGGCAACCGGATTGTTGCGTTGGCTAGGCTTTGCCGATGGGCATAGCAAAGAGATAGAACCGGAATGGCTGGATAGAATGCTGAACCTCGGCATTTTCGAGAAGCATCCGGTTGCCGGTTGGACTCGCTTGCTTGAACCGTCCCTTAAAATTGCGTTGGGCGCATGGTATAGCCTTGCTGCCAGCCACGAAGCTTTGCCCGCTACCCTTGAAAGAGTTTTGTCAGGACTCGACAAGAACGAAGCTGCAAAGTTGACCCGCTTGCTCTACAGTCTTACCAGAGCGGATGAACGGCATAATCTGTTCGATGCTATATTGGGAAATAAGCCGGATTCTGAACGCCTCAATATGGCGTTCGGCGCTGGTCAATCCGACCCCGATTTATTGGAGCGTTTTGGTGAGTATCTTACCCGTAAAAGTACCGAAGCGCCCGAATTATTGCGCTCTTTTGCAACCATAAACGAAGCTAACCCTTCTCACCAACGTTTGCGTATTGCCGAAAAAGCCCTTGAATTACTACTCCAAGACGGGCATGCCGATGATACTTTGCACCTGAATCTTGCTCGTGTTAAGGAACAATTGGGCAAGCGCGAAGAAGCGCTGGATACCTTTATGAAACTGTCCCGTCCGGGTAGCGTACCTGCGCTTGAAGGCGAATTAGGCGCGGTGCGGTTGTTATCCAAAGGTGGTTGTACCGAGCAGGCTACCAATCGCCTAGAGGAAATGCGGCGTAATCTTCAGGAATATCAGGCTGAAATTGACCACCAAACTGCTCTGCTTTATCGCGATCAGGGCAATCATGAAGAAGCGTTGGTTTATGCCAAACGTGCCGGATTTAAGGGAAATCGCCCGCAACGCGCCGCTGTTTACCGTCACAACATGGCGCAAATCTTGGCGAAACTCGGCAAAAATGATCGCGCTGAGCAAGAACTCACTGAACTTATACTCGAATCCCCCGATTTTGCAGAAGCCTATTGTGATTTAGGTAAGCTTCAACTGGAACGTGGTGATACCACAAGCGCACTCAACCATTTCAAGCGTGCAATCGAGTTGAACGGCACTTCCTCGCGGTATCTCTATGAGATGGGTCGCGCATGGCTGGCGGAAGGTCGCTATGACGAAGCCTTTCAGTATTTGCAGGCAGCCGTAGATAAAGAAGATGTTGAACCGGAATATTTCACCCTGTTGGGTCTAGCTGCCTTGAAATTGGGCAAAGCCGCTGAAGCGCGTGAAGCCTGTAGTAAAGGATTGAGCGAGCTTAAATCCGAGATGGGACGGCTTAATCCAGAAACCTTAATCTATCTGGCGGCGGCTGAATACAATCTTGGTAATTATGCCGAAGCTTCTTCTGCCCTATTCCGAGCTACCGAACTTGAACCGGCTAACCCTTTGTTGCATCTGATTTCTGGGGTTGTGACGGAAGCAGGTGGTTATATGCTACTTGCAGCAGAAAGTTATCGCAAAAGCATTAATTTAGCTTTAACCGACGAACATGCTCCGGTGGGACACGTAGCAGTTTTGCACTTGTCGCGCCGTATGCGTCAGGAAGGGCAGCACCTAGAGGCTCAGGAAGTGCTGGCAGATGTAAAATCTAATACGCCTGAAATCTTGCATGAAAAAGGGTTGTTGGCATTAGAGCAGAAACGCTACCGTGATGCCGCCGATTACTTTGGGCAGGGGATAGCGCAATTGAATAAAGTCGCCCCGCCCTTATCGCTGCTCACCCTATTTTCTCAGCCGCAAGAGCTTGTCTTTGAATTGCCTTTCCGGCAAGCAATTGCCTTGCGCGAACAGGGGCAACATACGCAGGCACAGAAGATGCTGCGCGCTTTGTTGGCAGAGAAAGAGAAGAATAATAGCGCGGATTTACCGCAACGCCGCGCGGCTATTCACCACCAACTTGGCAAGAGTATGCTGGAACAACAGAATTTGCGCGAAGCTTTGCCCTTCTTGCGAGTGGCGGCAGCGGACGTTCCGAATAATGCCGAATATCGTCTCTCGCTGGCAAAGGGTTGGCTCATCGGTGGCGATTTTGAGCGTGCCCAGAATGAGTTGAATGCTGCCCGCGACCTTGCGCCTGACATGCCCGAAATTTACGCCGAGATGGCAGAATTGCAATTGGCGAGTCGCAAGCTCGATACACCTACGTTATTAACTACGCTGAATTTGTACCAGAAGGCGTTGAAGTACGCGCCAAACAATTCTGTTTATCTAGCACGTGCTGCTCTGCTTGCTTATCGCCTTGAATATCGTAACCAATCCGCCGAGATGGTACAACGTTTATTGAAACTTGCCCCGGAAATGGCACAAGCGCATTTGCTGGCAGCGTGTTTGGCAGAGCGTTCAGGCGAAATTGAAAAGGCGCGATCTGAGGCAGCGTTAGCGGTTAAAGCTCCCGAAAATCCGGGCTATTATCTGGTGGCAGCTCGCCTTGCCCGTAAAGCCCGCGCTTTCGACCAAATGGAACGCTATTTTGAACCCCTGAACGAACGCAATCAGTTGCCTCTAGCTTTACAGGCGGCGCTTCGTTATGAAGAGGGGGAACGCGCAATGGCTGAAAATCGCCAACTGGAAGCGGCTGGCTTTTTCCGTCTTGCCATTGAACTGCGCCAACATGCCGAAACTGAAGATGCTCCTCGTCGCTTGGAAGATATTTATTATGATGATGAGGGGAATTTCGAAGATGAAAGCGCCGCGCTCGAAGCTGCTTATCGCATGGATTACGCCCGCGCTCTACTGGAATTAGGTAAACTGGAACAAGCGCATACCGAACTCGATGCGATTATCAGTCTCAATCCTGATAGTGCAAAAGCTCATTCCTCCTTAGGTGAGGTACAGGAATTGCTGAATCTGAGCCGCGATTCGCTGCTGAGCTTTAAACGCGCCGCCGATCTTCGTCCTACTCCTTCAAATCTCTACCGCTTGGGGCAAGCATATCTTAAAAGTGAGGGCGAGTCGCAAAGAGCAATTGAGCATTTAGAACGTGCCGCAAGTCCTGAAATGGCGAACCGAAGCGACTATCATGCTGCCCTTGGTCATGCTTATCGTCAGGCAGCCCGTTTTGGCGAGGCACGCGCTGCTTATACTCGCGCTCTGCAACTAGACTCCCGGAATCCAGAATTGCATATGGCGGTGGCGGATACCTTCCTTGGAGAGGGTGATCGCTTTGCGGCAGTGCAACCTTTGCAGGAAGCGGTTCTCAGTGCACCCGATAATCCGGCTTATCGCTTTGAACTGGCAGCTTTATTTGAAGAACTGGGCTGGTTACAGGAGGCCTCTGCCGAATACAAGCAGGCTACCGAACTAAGCCCTACAGAAGCCAAGGCGTGGTTGAAGAGCGGGGAAGTGCTCATTCGCACCGGTAAGATTGATGCTGCTCGTAACGCTCTAGAAAAGGCAGTGGCACTGGAAGATCACAATGCAGCCGCGCGTCATGCTTTGGGCAAATTGTATCTGGACTCGTTCGGTTCGACTCAGAAGCTTTCCAATATATTGCCCCCCGATTTAGCGGGAATGTTCGGAACTTTGCCCGGTGTGGATACCAACGAATCGAAGAATGGGACTCCTGCGCAGGAGAGTAATGCGCCCGACCCGGCTTCGTTGCAAAAAGCGCGGGAGCATTTGAGTCAAGCAGCCGCGCTCAGCCCTCAAACTGAAGAATATTTGATGGGCATGGCTCAAGCCGAGTTCCTGACCGAGAATTACGAAACTGCCGAAATTGCTTGTCAAAATGTGCTGAGAATAAACCCTGATAATTACGAGGCATCGCTATTACTGGCGGAGTCGAGTTTGAGGTTAGGGCGACCCAATCCTGCTTGGAACGCAGCCCAACAAGCCATCAAACTTTACAAGCACCGCGAGGATGCTTGGTTGCTGGCAGCACGCGCCGCTTCTATGGGTGAACGTGAGGAACGGGCGATTGATTGCTTGCATTTATATCTCAAACTAAACAAAGGACAGATAGTTGGTCCGCTTGCCTACATATTGATGGCGCGCTCATATCTTGCTTTGAATCAAGCCGAAACTGCGCTTGAACAAATGGAACATGCTCAGGCGCGTATGAAAGCAATGTTTAGCTCTCCCGGCTATGCTTTTATGGCGTTGCAGGCGCGTATTATGCGGCAGTTGGAGCGCGGCTCTGAAGCTCTCGATTACTACCGTCAGGCGCTACAACTTAACCCGCAAGACCCTGCCCTGCATAATGAGATGGGTGAGGCTTATCTTGAGCAGCAAAAACTTGAAGATAGTGTCAAAGCCTTCCGACAGGCTTTGCAGATTGAGCCGAACAGCCCCATTTATCATTACAATGCCGGAGTAGCCGCCTTGCGCATTGCTACAACACCGGGTCAATACTCGCGGAGGGCTGAAGCTTACCGTCAGCAGGCGATTGATTTCCTCAGCAAAGCTACTCAGCTTGACCCTGAGATGGCAAATTACTGGTACGATTTGGCACAGTCATATTCGACCATAACCGATTATCGTCAGATGAAAAAGGCGCTTGAACAAGCAATTTCTCGCTCTGCTGCCTTCGAAAGTGCGGATGCGCCCCAAGCAAAATATATGCGCTTTTATGCTTTCACCTGCCTGAAACTAGGCGAGAATGAAGAAGCGCGTGAGACCTTGCAGAAATTATTGGAAGCTCTGCCGGATGACCACCAATCGGTGAACGATCTGGGTGAAATTGCCTTACTCTCCGGGCGTTACAGCGAAGCGTATAACTTCTTCCGACGTGCCGAACATTTGGCAAACGACCATCCGCGCTATCTCGCCAATATGTCGCGTGCCTTACTCAAAATGAACCGTTTGCACGAAGCGCGTGAATTGGTTGAAGATGCCCTGAAGTTTGGGGCAGACGATCATTATGTGTTGCATCAGCATGGGGCAGTGTTGCTAGAAAACGGCATGGCAGATGTAGCGCTTGACAAATTGCAGGCGGCTGCCGAAAAAGAGCCTTCCAATCCTGAGTTTCGCTATTATCTGGGAAGGGCATATCTGGAACTGAACCTACTACCTCAAGCTGCCAATGAGTACATGGATGCGGTGCAACTTGCGCCGAATCAGCACCGTTGGCACGCTGAGTTGGGTGAAATCTATTTGCAAGAACGTGCTTATCTGCATGCTTTGGAGAGTTTTCGGGTAGCGGTAAACCTTGACCCTCTGAATATAGATTATCGCTATAACATGGCAATTGCGCTTGGCGCAAATGGTGAGTTGCAACAGGCTATTCAGGTGGCGCGCGAAGTGCTAGATCAAAAAGGCGAGCGCGTGGGGGCTGAGTGGCACTACTTGATCGGGCGGTTGCTCTGTGAGTTGGGACGTTATGATGATGCGCAGGGCTATTTCGAGTATGCAAACCAGTTACAGCCTAACAACCCGCACTATAAAGTTGATTTTGCTCGTATCAAACGCTTGCGGGGTGGTCCAATAGAGGATGTACGCACTTTGCTAGAGGAAGCGGTCGAAGCTTTCCCCGGTGACCCGCATTCTCTGCAAGAGTTCGCTTATCTCCAAGAGATGGAGGAAGACCTAGAAGGGGCACTCCAAACCATGGAGCGGGGTCTTTCTGACGTTTTAGAAACAGTTCGAGCATCCTAATTTGCAACGAAGGTGTTTTTGCTCACTCACCTTCGTTGTTCCTCATAAGCTTTACCGGGTTCCTGGGACATTTGGGGGTAGACTCACAATCTGTTCGGATAGAGAAGATTTATGTAGCTTAGGTTTACATCCTTAAACCTTATTCCTTTCTACCATGCCGCATGTCCGGCGCAGGAAAAACGGAGGAGTTTACAGAATTATGGCATTTGATTTATCTAATCTGGCGAAATATTTTGCTACAAGCAGCAACACAGATCGCAACACAAACTGGCAGGCTAACGACACCCCTCAAACCGGACAATATAGTCGGGATTTTCTGTTAGGGTACTTGCTCCATTATTGCCGCTTGACTAACCGCATCAAGCGACAGGGTACTATTCCGATTCTGGAAGCTTTACTGGAAATTGAACCTGAAAATGGTGAAATTTATTATCTGTTGGCGCGTCAGTACGAGCTTATCGAGAAAATCCCAGAGGCGCTGGAGTGCTTTGAACAGGCGGCGGCTTTGCGCCCTGATAAACCGACCTATATGTTGGCGGCAGTACGCGCGGCTTGTTACCTTGGCGAACGCAGCAAAGCGCTGGCATTGGTGGGAACAGTTATTTCTGCGTATAACTTGCCGGAAGCCTATTACGAGCGCGGCTTGATTTATGAAGCGGATGAGAATTGGGATTGGGCGCTACGCAACTATGAGTGGTGTACCCGACTTGACCCTGAAAACCCGCATTATCATTGTGCCGAAGCTCGTATGAACCGCTTTTTGAAACGCTACACTATGGCTAAACGAGCGGCATCAAAGGCGTTGCGAATAGACCCTGAATTTGCCGAAGCACACGAGGAGTTGCGGCAAATCCCTTTCTTCGACCAGTTCATTGATATGTTCCGCAACGAAAAGCTGGAAAAAGAAGCTATACAAGCCGGGTAAACGGGATACAGGTACAAAATGACAGCGACTCAAAGTTCTGCGCTCAGACTCGAAGTCAACTTATTTGATGGGATTACACTGGTTAGCCTCCTGTTACGTATGGGACATAGTTCGGAGGCTGCCAGTCTTGCCCGTCAGTTGATGGTGCATTTTCCACAGGCGTTACCATTGCATGTAGCGGTGGGGCGGGCGTTATCTATAGAACCACTTCCGGGGGAGAACGCCCGCCGCGCTGCTTTTCATCTCAGGCGCGTGTTGGACGCTGACCCGGATAACTGGCGTATGCGACTTGAAACAGCATTGCTCTATCTGCGCAGCGGTACTGCTAACCACCAGCGTGCCGGAGAAGAATTATGGCTGGCGGTACAATCTGCGCCGGATAACTTGTGGCTGCGTCGCTGGTTGGAGAAACTTCCAGACCATCCTGCTTTTGCCCCGGCGCGCCGCTGGTTAAAGGCAGTTGAGCGCAACACCGAACCAGAACCGGGCGATCTTTTTGAAGATGATGCGGGTGGGTTGGCGCGGCTATATTTGCGTCGGCGCATGCCTTGGATGGCTATCCAGTACTTTGAGAAGGCGCTAAACCGTTTTGCTCATAACCAATCTGCTCCTTTGAGTCTTAAGACCGGGCTACTTCTGGCTTTTTGCCAGAACGATGAAGAGAAACGTGCCAGTGCGCTTGCCAGCGAATTATTACTAGAACAGCCTCAACTAATTCTCCCTCGCTTGTTCCTGACCTCTTTTCTGGGTCGCAGTTCGCTGAGCAAGAATCATGAAAACTTGAATCGGATACTTGAGCCAGTTTGGAAAGCCGATCCTTTTCTGGAACGTGCTACCGAAATGTTGGATGGGGCAGGCTTTACCATGCCTGAAGGGTTGTGGGTTCCGCGAGGGGCGATGGAACAGGGTAGCGCAATTCCGGTAAGAATCTCACTTGAAACCCTTGATCCGATTTGGTTGGAAGACCTGCTGAGAACTGCACGTCGTCAAGAAGACGCGCGGCGTGAGGTGGGCTTTAACCTACGACAGGCGGATGAAGCGCCTGTTATCGGTTTGAATGCGCTGAGTGCTGCGGTAGAACCAAAAGGTGATTCTGGTTCGGACATCAGAGAAATTGCGGCAAAACTGGCTGAGGTGGAGAGCTTGCTATATGGGAAACCAAAACCGCCTGAACCGGTAGTGGCAGTCCCAAAGGGTGGCGCAACTACCCAGAAACGCGGACGGTCAGCAAAAGCAACGGACTTTAACCTTGCGCTTCCCCGTGACCATAAAACTGGAATACTGGAACAGACTACCGTTTTGCTGGTCAGTAGTGAACGCAATTTGCTTTCCAAATACGGTACAAACGGCTACGCCCAAATTAAAGACATGCTGCAAGAACTAGTGCAGGTTATGCGTCGGCGCGGTTTCGATAGTCGCTTGCTCATGGTGGATAGCGGCAACTCTTTACGCGAGAACGGTTTCGATTTCCTCGACCCGGTGCGCGCCCACGAGCCCGAACTGGTTTGCAGCCTTATAAACGCTGCCTTGCCGGGTGAAGCTAAATCCTCGACTATCAATGTGGTTTTCATCATTGGTGGACCGGATATAATTCCATTCTGGAAACTTTCCAATCCAAGTTTCGATTCTGATAGGGAAGTTTTCAGCGATAACCCCTATGGTTCGCAGGACAGCACTTACCTTTTACCCGAACGCATTGTGGGACGTTTGCCGGATGATGGTAGGGGTGATCTTTCATTCTTCTTGCGCCGCTTGCGTGAGGTTGTAGCTCGTCAGCGTGCCGATTTAATCGCTCCCAAAATTGCGCCTTCCTTACCGCTTCGAGTGATGGATAATATTTTGCCCGCTCGCGCTCGTGCCGGTTTGCAGTCCATAGAAAACGGTTTGCAGTTCGAGCAAAAATGGTTCAAATCGGCTTCCGGTGAGAAATTTCTGGACAAGAATGCTGCCGCCCGTTGGTCGCCTTTCTTTTATAGCGCGGAAGCTTGGAAGCGCAGCACCGATACCTTACGCAGCTTTATCAACTCGGATTATCCGGTTACGCTTTCGCCTCCTACCAATGCCGGTTCGTTAAACCCTAATCTATTGCGTTCAGCCCGTCTTTTGCACTTTAATCTGCATGGTTTCCGCGATAACCCGAACTGGTACGGGCAAGCGCAGGGTGGTCGAATTATGCCCTCCCTCTCTTCGCTGCCTCTGGCTTACACCCCCTCCCTATCCTCGGAACTCGAAGCTGCCGGGGCGGTGGTGTTCTCAGAGGCTTGCTACAGTGGCAACCTGATTAACAAGGGTGTAAACGATAGTATTGCGCTTTCTTTTCTGGAGAGAGGCGCGGCGGCAGTGGTCAGTTCCACCGTTATCAGCTATGGTTCGGCAGGACCTGAACTTTCATGCGCCAGCCATCTGGCATATTATTTTTGGAAAGGAATTTTGCGGCAGGGTTATTCTTTCGGGCAAGCGTTGCAATCTGCCAAAACCGAGTACACCCGCGCTCGCCTTGCGGCAGGGCATAACCTGACCGGAGATGATGCCAAAACCCTGCTCGAATTTGTAATGCTAGGTGACCCAACTATTGGTTTGCGTGCTACCGGACCGAATTTCGTTTCAAATATGCACGACCCACCGTGGGGTGAACATAGCTCGATTCAACCAAAGGGTTGGTTTTTAGGCAATCGCGAAGAAGATTTGAAACTCAAGGATATGGCTCGTGGTTGGTGGGATAAGTTAGTGCGACCCCGCGCGAATTACCAACCGATTCAATATAACCGCTTGCCACCCGACCTTTTGCAAAAAATCGAGCGAGTGCTGGAATGGCTTTTGCCTGAACCGGTTTCTAACGATGCTGAATTAATTCAGGCGCTGGTTGATATGAGCGGAGATTATCGTCGTCCCGGCTCAAATTCTGCTCGAATACTACGTAAAGGCGGAGAAGGCGCAGCAGATTCCGGCACGCCCGATTTTATCGGTGATAGTGGGCAAGTGCTGCTGTCCGGGCAACGTTCGCTCAACACCGAAGATGGCTATCGCTATCGGCAGACCTTTCATCTTGCTACCGATTTTGAAGGAGAGCAGATGAGCCTGAATCTTTCGCGAGGCAGGGGTTAAACTCCCCTGCCCCAAATCCCCTTTACAGAAAATATAGACGAGGGGTTACAAAGAGCATCGCAACGCCCAATGGCAATCCGATTAGAGTAATGCACATCGTTATCGCCAACGCCAACCAAATTGATCCCAACCAACAACCTATAAATAGAAAGTAGAGCAGGCGCACCGCTAACGATGGATGCGGGTTGTAACGCTGATAGTAATAGCGATACTCGTGTCTGATTCGCTGCGTAGGATAAACAGGTCGGTGATAATCAGCCGCTCTTTGGTAGTAAACTTGCGGCGGTGTCGGGTAAGCAACCTGTGGCGGAGTATAGGTTGGACGATTTACAGGCGCAGAGTTGGAATAGTAGCCCTCCGGCATCGGTGTAGGTGCGCTCTCACGCCCAACATAGGACTCTTCAGGATTGGGCCATTTGCTAAATCCATTCGGATTCATAACTTATCCCTCCTTGTTTTTGCTGGCAAAACGCAAAGTGCGTTCGGCAATCGGAACGCCGATTTTTTCGTCCCCCAATACCAGAACAGTTTCTCCATCCTTGAAACGCCCGCCCAATAATTCTATCGCCAATGGGTCTAACACCAATTGTTGGATAGCGCGGCGCAAAGGACGTGCCCCGAATGCAGGGTCATAACCCACTTCAACCAGAATTTCGCGAGCTTCGGGCGAGATTTCCAGATTAATTTTGCGGGTTGCCAATCTTTTCAGCAGCATTTTCAGCTGAATATCTATAATAATGTTAATTTGTTCTCTTCCAAGCGGTTTGAAGACAATAATTTCATCAATCCGGTTCAGGAACTCAGGTCGGAAATGCCCACGCAACGCAATCATAACCGCCTCGCGCATTTCTTTGGAATTAGCCGGGATGCCATTTTGGGTCATTTCCATGATGCTGTCGCTACCGAGGTTTGAGGTTAGGATGATTACCGTATTCTTGAAATTCACGGTACGTCCCTGACTATCGGTAAGTCGCCCGTCTTCTAGAATTTGCAGCAGCATGTTAAATACATCCGGGTGAGCCTTTTCCACCTCGTCAAACAGCACCACAGTATAGGGTTTGCGGCGTACTGCCTCGGTAAGTTGCCCGCCTTCCTCGTAGCCCACATAACCGGGAGGCGCACCCACCAGACGGGCGACTGCCGCCTTTTCCATATATTCACTCATATCAAGGCGTACCATCGAATGCTGATCGTCAAACATGAACTCTGCTAAGGCGCGTGCTAGTTCGGTTTTACCCACGCCGGTAGGTCCAAGAAACATAAAAGAGCCAAGCGGACGATTGGGGTCTTGCAAACCGGCACGAGCGCGGCGAATCGCATCCGCTACCGCTTTCAAAGCCTCTTCCTGCCCTACCACGCGCTGTCGCAACCGTTCTTCCATATTTAGAAGCTTGGTGATTTCGCCTTCCATCATACGGCTGACCGGGATGCCGGTGCGCCTCGAAACAATTTCGGCGATTTCTTGCTCATCTACGTTTTCGCTTAACAAGCCGTTGCCCTGTTGCACCTCGATCAATTTGGCTTCCTGTTCTTTAAGTTGCCATTCGAGCGTGCTGAGTTTGCCGAATTTAAGCTCGCTGGCTTTGGCGTAATCGGTTTCGCGTTGAGCTTCTTCTACTTCGCGCCGAGTCTGTTCTATTTGTTCGCTCAATTCGCGAATCTTCTCAATCGCCTGTTTCTCGTTTTCCCATTGCAGGCTTAGTTGGTGGTCTTTCTCGCGCAGGTTCGCCAATCTTTGCTCAACTTCCACCAGTTGCTCGGCACTTTCGGTATCCAGTTCCTTCTTTAAGGCTTCCCGTTCCATTTCTAGCTGAGTATTATCGCGGCGCACTGCGTCCAATTCACCCGGCAAGCTATCAATTTCGGTACGCATGCGGGCAGCGGCTTCATCAATCAGGTCAATGGCTTTATCCGGCAGAAACTTGTCGGTAATATACCGCTGGCTTAATTCTACTGCCGCCACCAGCGCCGAATCCGTAAATTTTATGCCGTGATGCACTTCGTACTTGTCCCGCAAGCCTCGCAAAATACTGATACTATCCTGTATGCTCGGCTCGTCTATCTGAATAGGCTGGAAGCGGCGTTCTAACGCGGGGTCTTTCTCGATATTCTTGCGATATTCATCCAGCGTGGTTGCTCCAATCAAGTGCAGTTCACCCCTGCTCAACGCCGGTTTAATCATTTGGCTGGCATCCATCCCGCCATCACCGCTACCGCCCGCGCCCATAATCATATGAAGCTCATCCACAAAGAGGATGATTTTGCCATCGGCTTGCTCGACCTCTTTCAGTACCGCCCGCATGCGCTCCTCGAACTCGCCTCGATAACGCGCTCCCGCTACCAAAGAGCCTAAATCGAGCGAAATCAGCTTTTTATCCTTGAGCGTAGTTGGCACATCGCCCCGCACAATACGCTGCGCCAGTCCTTCCACAATGGCGGTTTTGCCCACACCGGGTTCGCCTACCACCACTGGGTTATTTTTGCTACGGCGGCTCAACACCTCAATTATCTGTCGCATTTCCTCATCACGCCCGATAACTGGGTCAAGTTTGCCGTTTTTAGCCCGTTCGGTGAGGTCGCGCCCATATCGTTCTAGGGTTTGGTAAGATGCTTCCGGGTTTTTGTCCACAATGCGCTCAACTTTAGGTCCGCGAATGCTGCTCAGAATGCCAAAAATAGCGTCACGGTTCACCCCTTCCTCGCGCATAATACGCCCCGCTTCATGATTAATCAGCGGTGAAGCCAACGCCATCGCCAAATGTTCGGTGCTGACGTAATCATCCTTCATGCGCGAGGCTTCATCCTTAGCCTGAGTCAGCACGCGCTTAGTGGCAAGCGAAATAACCGGATTTAGCTTTTCAATAAAAACTTTGGGCAATCGCATCATCGCTCCTTCCAACCTTACCTTGATTCGCGCCGGATTTGCGTTGAGCTTGCTAATGATACGGGTGGTAATGCCATCGGATTGTTCCAGCAATGCTAGTAGCAAATGTTCCGGTTCAAGCTGGCTATTGTTGCGCTGCTCGGCAAGGGTATGCGCCGCTGCCATTGCTTCTTGCCCTTTTTCGGTCAATTCTTCGAGTTTCATTCCGGCTCTTTCTTATTTTATAATTAGATTGCTTGTTTATAGTCAGACACTGCCAAGCACACTTTTGTTTCTACTTAACCCCTTGATTTGCTTCTTAAAATCTCGCGTGTTTCCATTAAAATAATACCCAGCATATTTTTACCATCGCCGCGTGAACCTCGTCCCCAATAATAATCTCCAGTTGTATTTTCAACCAGCGTAGCGTTAACGGTAGAAAGCAAAATCTCACGAATATCGGCGTGTGTTTCAAATTTAGTCAGCACTGCTTTTCGCATAACCTCGTCTTTTATAGCTTCCCAATCGGAGCGAAGGGGGAAATCGCGCCGCCGTCCGAAGTTGGCGGCATCTTTGGGGGTGTAAGCAATTCGCACTTTTTCCTCGTAGGGTGTTCCGGCGAATTTTTGCGCTTGAAAGTAATGTTCGCTGGTTTTCCACCACTTCCCATTCAATTCAAAACCATGCGGCGAGAAGTTCGAAAAGCAGCCATAGGGGATTTCGTGTATGCTATAAAAGAGAATTTCCATTGTGCCTGTTCTTAATTATTTTGAATGTGCCATCTTTATAAACTACGCAGCAACAGCTACAAGGTCTCAAAATAAAACTCTCAATTTAATTATGACAGCATATTGCACTACATACAATTGGTATTTGGTCGAAAAAAAGCCTCTTCCCAGCTTTGGGAAGAGGCTGCGAATATTGCGATAATGCACCGCTAGGAGGGCGGGTCAATGTTGATCGCATAAATTTTGAAATCCTCCAACTTGCTCTGGTTTCCTTCGGGTATTAGAAGAACTTGGAAGGTGCTGGATTTTCCATCCTTGAATTTCATCTTACCGCGCAATTCGGTTGTAGCTAGATTGCCGGTGCTATTTACGCTAATATACCAATCAAGCTGAAGACTATCATAATTTTTCACTGTGCTATTATTTGCGAAAGTTGCCAACTCATCTCTGGATACAACAGTGGCAGAAATAGTGGACATCTTGCTTACATCGCCGGAAACGGCAGCCTTCATATACTGGTCAATGCGCCCCTCAACCTGACCTTTGGCAAAAAATAGCGTACCAAGCGTAGCCGAGAAAAATACCGCTATACAAGCGACAATGGCTATCACCGGAATCAGGATAATCAGCAGACAACCCCACCAAGGCAACCCGCCTTTCTTCTGCGGAGGAGGAGGTGCTGGATAATAGCCCGGTGGTGGTGCACCATATCCATATTGCGGCTGCCCTTGCGGTGGCATTCCATAAGGTGGTTGTCCTTGCGGCGGCATTCCGTAAGGTGGTTGCCCTTGCGGTGGCATTCCGTAAGGTGGCTGTCCTTGCGGCTGTCCCCCATAAGGTGGTTGCCCTTGCGGTGGCATTCCGTAGGGTGGTTGGTCAGGTGGTTGACCACCATATGGAGGTTGTCCGGGCGGCGGTTGATTTGACATAATAAACCCTTCTTTCTTCACAAGCAAGCTAATTGAACGTCTGAATTCAGCATATTATGAAAATGAAACACTGGCAAGCTATTAATCCGAAATTGCGACCACAATATAATAGTTGTATAATTTTTCGACAATCAACATAGTCTTAACGGTTAGACCCGTAAACAGTTGCCTTTGTTACAGGTAAAAGAGGTCGGTTATGCAAAAAACGATACTGGTAACCGGTGGAGAAGGCTTTATCGGCAGAATGGTTTGCCGAACTTTGCTGTCTTCCGGTCTGGCTGTTGTTTCGTTGGATTTAGCGCCTTATGCTGATCGTGCAGGGGAGGTAACGTTTTATCAGGGTAATATCAGCGATAAGGCAAGCCTGACTACTCTTTTTCAGGAAAACAAGTTCAATTGTATTATACATCTGGCTTCCCTACTTAACTCAGCCTCCCGCAATAATCCGGTAGCTGCTACAAGGGTTAATATTCTAGGTAGCCTGCACCTGCTGGAACTGGCGCGAGATTATCAAATACCGCGCTTTATTTACGGTAGTTCTATCAGTATTTACGGTTCTTATCCGCCTTCTCAGGTGGTTTCAGAGTCCAATCTCACTCTACCTGAAGATGTTTACGGAGCGTGCAAGTATTATGTAGAAACGTTGGGTAAAAGCTTAAGCTCTCAGTATGGCTTTAACTTTGTAGCTTTGCGAATCGCAACGGTGCTTGGAGCAGGTTCGATTGTCACCTCGTCACCGTGGCGCGCGGAGCTTTTCGGGAAGGCAGCTTCCAATACACCTGTTGTGGTACATATCCCGTATAGAGCCGATCAGAGGTTTCCCTTTGTCCATGCCGAGGAGGTGGCGGCGGTGTTGGAAAAACTGGTTAATGCCGAAGAAATTCAGCATGAAGTTTACAATACTCCGGCAGAGACATGGGAACTTGGAATGCTCAAGCACTTTCTTGAACAGTTAAACCCCAATATTACTATAACATTGGGTGAGGCGATGGTAACCGGATTCCCCACTATGATAAGCGGCGAGGTCTTACAGCAAGAATTTACTTATACACCTACGCCTTTAAAAGAACGCTGGTTGAAGCAATTAGAAGTTTTGCAAGGGAAGTAATATATGCCTAGACGTACCATAGAGATTATTCCGCTGGTAAAAGGCGATGAAGTTTACCAGAAGGCGACCCCGCACCCGGTAGATTTGCCACGTGAAAGACGACCGGAGTGGCTCAAGAAAAAGTTACCGAGCGACCCTAACTATTTCGCTCTGAAACGCTTGATGCGTGAAAAAGGCTTGCATACCGTTTGCGAGGAGGCGAATTGCCCCAATATCACCGAGTGTTGGACAAACCGCACCGCCACTTTTCTCATGTTAGGTAATATTTGCACCCGCGCTTGCGGTTTTTGTGATGTGATTAGTGGTAAGCCTTTGCCACTTGATGAAAATGAACCACGCGAGGTGGTTGAGGCAGTGAAAGCGTTGGAACTAAAGCATGTAGTAATTACCAGCGTGAACCGGGACGACCTATCCGAAGGTGGGGCGCATATTTACGCCGAAGTTACACGGCTGATTCATCAGGAAGTACCCGGTTGCCGGGTGGAATTGCTCATCCCCGATTTTGTGGGGAATTGGGATGCCCTCAAAATGGTGTTGGATGCTCATCCCGAAATCCTTAATCACAACACCGAAACAGTGCCGCGTCTCTATCGCCATGTACGCCACAAAGCCCGCTATCCTCGCACCCTTGAATTGCTGCGACGCGCCAAAGATTTGGGGCAATCCTACAATGTAATTACCAAAACTGGAATGATGGTAGGATTGGGCGAGACAAAAGAAGAACTAGTCGAAGTTATGCGCGACCTGCGTGAGGTGGATTGTGACGTGCTGACGCTAGGGCAATACATGCGTCCTTCGCCAAAGCATCTGTCAGTCGAGCGATATTATACCCCAACGGAATTTGAGGAACTCAAAGAAGTGGCGCTGTCATTGGGCTTTAAATATGTAGAGAGTGGTCCGCTGGTGCGCAGTAGTTATCATGCACACCAACAAGTGCCGAATGCTTAGGACGAAGCCGTGTTGCTGGTAAAACCTGCGCCACCGCTTGCAACAAAAGCAACGCAACCTTTTCGCTGGTGGTTTTTGCTGTATCTAGTGGTACAGAACGCACTGGTCATGGCGGGTTTAGACTGGCTCTTTGCATGGCTGTTGCATGGGAAATTTCCTACGCTGAGTACATTTATACTGGCGGGAATTATAGTGGCGCTAACCGTGGTGGGCTATATAACCGCTACCAACTCGGCGTTGCGCCCGAAACAACCGTTGCGTCCGGAAATGGAATTGACGCTTGAAGCCGATAATCTCACCCTGCGCTACTTTAATTATCCGCACGAAACGGTACAATGGCGAGATGTGGCGTTGCTAGAGTGGCAGGAGGGTAACTTTCCACCTATGGCAGTTATGCAACTTTACCCGAATAGCGCCTTATACAAAGCGCGTGCTGCTGCCGACCGTCCGCTCTTTGTAGTGCTAGAGCTGACTGGATTTGAAATTCGCGCCCACGCGCTTTACGAGCAATTAGAGCAACATTGGCGCGCCGCCAAACAAAGTAGGAGTAATTCACAGAAGTGATCATAAAACCGGATAATCGTTTTACCCGTCGTTTCGCATTGATGGCGCGTGTACTCCCTGCCACCGTATTTGTGTTGTTAGGCGGGGGGCTTTTATACTATACCACACTTGGTTTGCTATCCGGTTCGAGTAACGATGGTTGGGTAGGTGGCTTGGTGAGCTTTGCGCTTGTGGGGCTGTTGTGCTTCTTGATGAGCATGATGATGTCACGGCGGGGCTTTGCCCGTTTGCTGGAGCGCATATCCACGCGCCTCTCGCCCGAATCCATCCTTTTCGACAATCACTATTTCGGAAGCGTAGAATTGAACTGGAATGATATAACAGACGTTAGGCTGTGCGAGGAAAAAGGCAATGAGGGGATATTTTTCAAACTGGAAACTGGCAGCAATACCGCACAAGACTTTGCCGATTTGCTATTGCGGGGTAAGGATTTAGAGCGGGCGCAGGGCTACCAATGGCGTATGACTCCCGACCTATATGATCGTCCTGCCGCCGAAATGTACGCCCAAATAAGTCGTTACTGGCGCGAACCGTCAGCCCGCCATGAATTAGCTGAGGAAATCAGCCGGGAAGTTACCCGCAAATAATTTACTTAAGAGGATAATAATATGATACAAGCGCTAATTTTGATAAATGTAGAGCGGGGCAGTGTGCCGCAAACCGCTCAGCAATTGCTGAAAATTGACGGGCTATATGAAGTTTTTTCGGTTACAGGCGAGTTCGATTTGGTAGCATTGGTACGGGTTAAGGAATACGATGACCTTGCCAATGTAGTAACTGCTAAAGTAGCCCAAATCCCGTCAATTATACATACAACTACGATGGTGGCTTTCAAGGTGTACAGCCGCGACGACATTGAACAGAGCTTTAATATAGGGGTGGAGTGATCATAATGGCAGAAGATCGCAAATTCGGTTTTAATACCCGCGCCCTGCATGCTGGGCAACGCCCAGACCCTACCACCGGGGCGCGTGCCATGCCCATTTACCAAACCACCAGCTATGTGTTCGATGATACCGAGCATGCTGCCAACCTGTTCGCCTTGCAGCGTTTCGGCAATATTTATACCCGTATCATGAACCCAACTACTGCTGCTCTGGAAGAGCGGGTTGCCTCACTGGAAGGTGGGGTTGGAGGGCTGGCGTTAGGTAGTGGGCAGGCGGCGCAATTTATCACTATGTTTACGTTGCTGAACGAAGGCGATGAAATCGTTTCTAGTAGTACCCTCTACGGCGGTACTTATACCCAGTTCGACATCAGTTTCAGGAAGTGGGGCATAAATACAACTTTCGTTGACCCGGAAGACCCTGAAAACTTTCGCAAAGCCATTACTCCGCGCACCCGCGTGTTATACGCCGAAACGCTCGGCAATCCCAAGATAAATGTGTTGGACATCGAAGCAGTGGCAAAAATCGCGCACGAAGCGGGTTTGCCGCTGGTAATAGATAATACCTTCGCCACCCCCTACCTGTGCCGTCCGATAGAATGGGGCGCAGATTTGGTGGTTCATTCTGCTACCAAGTTCATCGGCGGGCATGGAACGAGTATCGGCGGAATCATTGTGGATAGCGGCAAATTCGATTGGGGCAACGGCAAATTTCCCGGTATTACCGCACCAAGCAAAGGCTATCATGGCATCCGATTCTATGAAACCTTCGGGGATTTCGCTTTTATCATGAAAGCGCGAGTAGAGAGTTTGCGCGATATGGGACCCGCTCTATCGCCTTTTAACAGCTTCATGTTCCTGCAAGGTCTTGAAACCTTGGGTTTGCGAATGGATCGGCATGTGGCAAACACACTGGCGGTGGCGGAATACTTAAATGAGCATCCGGCGGTTTCGTGGGTAAATTACCCGATGCTTCCAGCCAGCCCATACTATAAACTGGCGCAAAAATATTTACCCAAAGGAGCAGGCGCAATCTTTACCTTTGGTATCAAGGGTGGACTGGCAGCCGGACGCAAGTTTATCGAGAGCGTACAACTACTGTCGCACCTTGCCAATGTAGGAGATGCCAAATCACTGGTAATACATCCTGCCAGCACTACCCATCAGCAAATGAGCGAAGAAGAGCAATTGGCTGGTGGTGTTACTCCTGACATGGTGCGCATCTCGGTGGGGTTGGAAGATATTGAAGATATACAGTGGGATTTAGCGCAGGCGCTCGAAAAATCACAAAAATAGTGCGATTAACCTAAAAAACTGCTATACTATTAAGTGGCGTCCAAGCTCGGTGGATTGCCGTTTTTATATCAAATTTGCAAAATATATTAATATTGGATTTGCGCTTGACTCCTGCTTTTGGCAAGAAGATTAATCTGCTTGTATATAAAAAGCCCTGTCTAGGTTTAAGCGAAAAATCGGAAAATAATAACTGGAGGTTTCACCGGTGTCCTTACTGGCTAAACAATATCGCTGGTTATTAGCGTTTGCCCTTACGCTGATATTTGCCAGTAGCGTTAGTACGACCTTTGCGGCTTCGGAGTCAAGTTCAACTACTTCTGCACTGCAGGTTAATCAGGTTAAATCCTTCGTACCCACTATACCCTACGCTAATAATTTTTCGCCGACCCCCAACCCGGATAAAATCTATTTTTCCGATTGTGGGCACTACCTCAGTTATGGTTTCTTGAAGTTCTGGCAAATGAACGGCAAATTCGACTCGTTTGGCTGTCCTGTAACCGATGAAATTACCGAGAATGGGCGCACGGTACAGTATTTTCAAAAAGCGCGTATGGAGTATCATCCTGATTTAGCCGGGACACAATGGGAGACAAGTCTAGGCTTGCTCGGCACGGAATTATATTCAGCTTCTTCACCGGAAGAACGCGCTAACCCGGCTTACCAACCAATCACCGCTTTCCCAAATAGCGATACGCGGGTTTACTTTGAACCTACCAAACATAGTTTGGGGGGGGGCTTCCAGCAATTCTGGAATGCACAAGGCGGTTTATACTTTTTCGGTTATCCCATCAGTGAGGAATATCCTTTGCTGGTAGGCGATACATGGGTAGCGGCGCAGGATTTTGAACGGGCACGTTTCCTATTCCATCCTAGCTTTGGGGTGAAACTGGCAGAACTCGGTCCGTTGGCGGCGGCAGCCCGCAATGTAAGTACCAAAGCAAGTGGGCTTGATCCGAGCGTAATGTCGGTAACCAAAGATACTTCCATCTGGGAACATTGGGTGGATGTAAATCTGACCACTTTTAATGCTACCTTTATGGAAGGCGATACTCCGGTCAAAACCATATTAATTATATCTGGTAAGCCCGGACACGAAACCCCAGTAGGTACTTTCGCTATCTTCCGTCGTGTTCCGAACGAACATATGAAGGGCGGCGACATTGGCAGTGAGGATTATTACGATCTGTACAATGTGCTGTACACTCAGTATTTCACCAGCGAAGGGCATGCGTTACACTACGCTTGGTGGCGTTCCTCTTTTGGTTATCAGGCAAGCCATGGCTGCGTTAATATGGGTCTGGACGACAGCTTTTTCGCTTGGAACTTCCTTAGTATCGGCTCACACGTGAACATTCATTTCTAAAACTAATACGGCTTATAGGCTATTACCCCTTGCTACTTTAAAGGCAAGGGGTTTTTAATTGACTCTAAGCTTTTCATCCCATATAATCGTTAGGCTAAACCTAAATGGGGAATTTCTATTCAAGCAGGAGTCTGTAAATTGCACCGGCGAAGAAATAATATACTGTCGCTCTTAGGGATTTTAATATTACTACTGGCATCCGCCTACATGGTATTTGGTGGAGAAACGCCCGTAAGTATCTTTGGATTAAACCTCAGCCGCGAAACCAAACTGGGGCTAGATCTCAAAGGTGGTTATGAAATCACCTTGCAAGCTCGACAGGCAAATGTCTCTAAAGACCAAATGAACGGGGCGCGTGGTATTATCGAAAAGCGCGTGAGCGGTCTCGGTACCAACGAACCTGTAGTACGTTTGGTCGGTGATAACCGTATTGGCGTAGAATTGCCCGGTGTCACGGATGAAGACCAAGTAAAGAGTGTAATCGGCAGCACCGGCAGACTTGAATTTATCGATGCGGGTTCCGATGATTTGCAGACAGGGCAATTGGTGAAAACCACCTACTGCACTACCGGCTCGCTTTATTCTTCAGTGCCCGGGACTTGTGGGAATGTAAAACCGCAGATTGTGCCTAACTTCATTCCGACAATAACTACTCCGGCTACCACTGCCGCCGCAACAACTGCTGCTGCAACTAACGCTGCCGGAACACCTATACCCACTACTTCTGCTAGTACCACTCCCACCCCTAGCGCTACAGAAACGCCTGATCCTAACGCCAAAGTTTATCAGACTATCATTACGGGTAACGAGTTGGATCCAGCTAAGATTGACAAAGGCTTTAACTCTACCAGCGGCGCAGCGCAGGTTAACTTCGGTATCCGCGCCGATGCCGCCAACACCTTTTATAACTTTACCAGCGCGGGCATCGGTAAGAATATGGCAATTGTATTGGATGGACGGGTTCTTTCCAGCGCCGTGATCCGCGCCGCTATTCGCGACTCCGGTCAGATTACCAATGATACTCAATGGGGTACTACCCAAGGTAAGCTAGAAGTTGATAGCATAGTACTCAACCTAAAGTATGGTGCATTACCGGTAGAACTAGATATTTTGCAAAGCCGCAAGATCGGCGCTACCCTCGGTCAGGACTCGATTGATCGCAGTTACATTGCGGGTGCAGTTGGGCTGAGTATCGTAGCGCTCTTTATGCTGCTCTACTTCCGCCTTCCCGGTCTCATTGCCGACCTCGCGTTGGTAGTATACGCAGTTCTAACCTTTGCTATTTTCAAGCTTATCGGTGTGGTGTTGACTCTTGCCGGTATCGCTGGTTTTATCCTCTCGATTGGTATAGCGGTAGATGCCAATATCCTTATATTTGCGCGTATGAAAGAGGAGTTGCGGCAAGGGCGTAGCATCGAACGTGCTGTCGAAGCCGGCTTCCGCAATGCTTGGCTCTCCATCCGCGACTCCAATATGTCCGGTATCATTACCTGTATCATTCTGTACTGGTTTGGCGATTTCACCGGAACAAGCGTAATCAAAGGATTTGCCATCACCCTTGCGCTTGGTATTTTTGTCAGCCTTTTCAGCGCAATCGTGGTAACACATACCTTCTTGCGTACCATGTTCATCTTCACCGGCAATACCTCGCTGGTGCGAAACACCTATTGGTACGGTTTGAATCGGTTGGCTAACCGCGTGGCGAAACCCAGCGCCGATTTGCCCTTGCCTACATCAGCAGAGCTTGCAGAAGAAGAAACCAAGAGCAAACCCCGCAAATAGTTTGGGCGCAGTTGCATGCGCAAAGCTGCGAGAGCCTAGATAGATTAATCAGTAAATTCATACCCCCTTCACCCTACCGGGTAAGGGGGATTTTTTCGGAAGTAAAAAACAATGGAACAACCTTTCTCCGCTTTTTCCGATTTGAGAGTACACTCGCACTATAGCTATCGCGATGGCGTGTGTTCGGTGGCTGAACTTGCCCGCTGTGCCGCAGAATTGGGTCGTCCGGCATTAGCCTTGACCGATCACAATCATGCGGCGGGTTTCATCGAGTTGCAAGAGGCGGCAGATAAATATAGCCTCAAACCTATCTTTGGGGTGGATGCAACCGTAGCAGATGAAAATGGGCAGTTTTACAAGCTGGTATTATTGGCAAAGAACGAAGGCGGGTTACAAAACCTCTTCAGACTATTGACATGGGCTGGTACTGAAGGTTTTGATTTATACGGTCAAAATAAACCTGTACTGGCAGAAAGCAAGTTGCTGGGAAAAGCAGACGGAATAGCGGTAATCGGTAGCGATTTCCCTGATGGACTTGGTGCGCAGCGTGCTTCCCGTTTACGTGAAGCCTGTGGCGAAGATTTCTATGTAGAATTGCTCTCACACCAATCGGCAAATGTTGAGCGTGTGCGGTTGGCAGAATTTGCGCAGCAGCATAACTTGCCGATAGTGGCTACTTCTGATGTACATCACATATCCCCTGAACAAGCTAGAACCCGCGACCTGTTGTGGGCGATTGCCGATAACGTGCGCTTTGATGATCCAAACCGCCGTCGCCCTGCTTCCTCCGAAGCCTACCCGCGAACACTGGCAGAACTGGCAGAAATTTACGCTGCCGTTCCTGAGGCATTGCGCAATGCCGCCACGCTTGCGGCTTCTTGTGAGGTGCGCTTGCCAAAATCCGGGCTAATTATCCCTGATTACGTCTTGCCGCCCACTTTTCAACCTGACACCGGAGTAACTTATTCAGCGGTAGGGCAATATCTGGCACAAGTGGCAGCCGCAAATTTGCAAGCGCGTTATGGCGAAATACCCACGAATATGCAAACACGGCTGGATTATGAACTGGGAGTAATCGAAAAAGCAGGCTTTAATCAGTACATTTTGATAGTAGCTGATATTGTGCAGCGTGCGCACGAATTGGGTATCCTGTGCGCACCGCGTGGTAGTAGCGCGGGTTCGTTGGTGTGTTTTGCTTTGGGTATAACCCCGCTTAACCCACTAGATTTCAACCTCGTTTTTGAGCGATTTTTAAATCCTGAACGCCTATCCCCACCCGACATTGATCTGGATATTGCCGACGAAGACCGTCCTCGTCTGTTGGATTATGTGGTGCGAAAATATGGCGTAAATAATGTAGCGCATATTATTACGCATAATTTTGAGGGCGCAAAATCGGCGTTGCGGGATGCGGGGAAAGCTTTGAATATTGATAGCGGATTGGTAAATCGTCTTTCCGGCTTAGTGCCTCTCGAATTTCAACGCCCCTATACTCTTGCGCGTACACTTGAGGAAGTTAAAGAGGTGCAGCAACTTTACAAGCGCGATAAAGCGGCTAAAGAATTGATAGATGCTGCTTTGTTGCTCGAAGGTACAGGGCGCAATAACGGCACACACGCGGCAGGTGTAGTGATTACCCCGCGCCCTACTCAAGAATATGTGCCGCTCATTCGCACCGAAGGCTTGGCGCAGCAACAGCGTGATACCTCGCAACCGAATACCGAAAGTACGGGCTGGTTTACTCCTACCGTTATGACCCAATGGGATATGCAAGGGGTCGAGAAGCGCGGTCTGCTGAAAATAGATTTGCTGGGTTTAACCGCTTGGTCAACTATTACTCGCACCCTTGATTTTATCAGACAAGAGCGCGATATTGCGTTGGATGTGTGGCAATTGCCGTTGGATGATGAAAAAACCTATGATACTATCGGGCAGGGTTTTACCACAGGCGTTTTTCAGCTTGAGAACCGGGGCATGACCGATTTTGCGGCAAACATGAAGCCGCGCAGTATCGCCGACCTCGGTTTCCTGATTGCGGCTTACCGCCCCGGTCCGATGCCCTTTCTGGGCAAGATAATGGCGGTGCGTAGTGGTCGCGAAAAACTGGAAGCGCCTCACCCTTTTCTTGAACCCTTATTGGCGGAGAGTTATGGTGCGCCGGTTTACCAAGAAACTATGCTGCGAATTGCGGTGGAAGTTGCCGGTTATTCGCTAGGTGAAGCCGATGCTTTGCGTAAAGCAATCAGCAAGAAGAATCAGGTGGAGTTGGAAGCGCAACACATTCGCTTTGTGGAAGGTGCGCGCAAAACCAAAGAGCTATCCGAAGCGGAAGCAGAAGCAATCTGGCAATTTTTTCCACCGTTTGCCTTTTACGGGTTTAACCAGGCACATGCCATCATTTATGGCTATCTGACTTATATCACCGCTTATCTGAAAACCAGTTACCCGCTCGAATATATGGCAGCCTTGCTCGGGGCGGCGGGGGGTGATTTGGCGGCACTGGGAAAAGCGGCTGCCGAATGTCGCCGCCTGAATGTGCCGTTGCTCGCCCCGAATATCAATCGAAGTATGGCGCGTATCACCCTTGAAAACCTGTCGGATGGGCAACGAGCTTTGCGGCTGGGGCTATCAGCAGTCAAAGGATTAGGTCCTACTGGCGTGGAAGCAATAATTGCATTGCGAAATGAGAGTGGCGATTATATCGGGTTGGTCGATTTTGTGAGACGAGTGCCGGGACGCTCGGTTAATTCACGGGCGTTGGTGGCATTGGCACGGGTTGGGGCGCTACCCTTTGGAAACCGGGCGCAGCTAGAAACAGCTATTCCGGCGGCACAAAAAGCGGCAAAGGCAAAGGAATTTCAGGAAATTGTGCTACCTGACTTAGCGGAATATCCTGACGAAACGGTTCAAGCTTACGAAAACGAGTTGTTAGGTTTTGCTCTTACGCTTAACGAAAGTGGGCTTGCGCCAGATGGCGGGAGCAATGGAGTTGCTTAGAGCTACCCCAACTCCTATTGCTCCGCCTATAAAAATCGCTTTGAACAACAAAAACAGACCTTGTAGGGTGTCGTTCTGAGTCAGGGCAGACATTCCATCAAAAATGGTCAGACCGGGCAAGAGTGGTAATACCCCCGGTAGAATATAGAGTGTAACGGGGGAGTGTTGTCCGCGAGCAAATCCCCAACTGAGCGTACCAACCAATGCAGCGGCAATAAATGCTGAGATGAGTTCAGTCACACCTAGCTTTTGCAAGCTCAAATGTGTCAACCAACATAACGCCCCTGCTATACCCGCTAATGCAATGTTTCGGTGTGGCAAGTCAATTGAAATCCCGAAGAAGATTGAGGCTAGGAAAGCTGCGACTACCTGAATAGGGATTTGCCACGCCTCGTCCGGTTTCAAATTAACCGGGCGTGAAAAGCCCAATGCTGTGGCTGCGCTCAACGCCGCACCCACTCCACTGGCAACTGCTGCCCCTTTGAGAAATGCCTCCAATCCTCGCGCCACGCTGCTCAAAAGGTCTCCTGCAATGCCATCCTGCACACTTGCCAGCAAAGCTGCACCGGGAACTAATCTCAAAATACAACCCGCAATTACTAGAGTTGTACCGACTGGAAGCCCACTTGCAGCAATTGCCAGCGCGAAAGCAGTTGCCAGCGCTGCGCCGAATAATTCTATAAAGATGTCAGGGTATTGACTGCGTTCTAGTAGTTTGGTGAGAAACATTACCAACAGTGTACCGGCGAAAGCCACTGCGGCATCTAACGCCCCGCCGCCTAGAAGTAAAGTGCCGCCGGAAGCCGCGCCTGCGCCAGAGAGTAGCCATAGCCAGAAGGGGTATAATTTGTCCTGCGTGTTTACCTTCTCCAACGCTGTAAAGATTTCTCCCACCGTCAGAGAGCCTTGCACCGCACGTCTTGACAGGTCGTTAACTGCCGCAATTTTGCTGAAATTAAAAATACGTTTGTGAACTCGCCGGACTAGGGTAAAGGGTGTCGTAACCTCGTCCACATCTACTGAGATATACATGCCGGTGGGCGTTACGAGGCAATTGCTGTAGGGTATGCCAAAAGAGCGCAACAAAATAGATACGGTTTCCTCCACTCGCGAGGTTTCCGCTCCGTTGCTCAACATAATTTCACCGGCAAGGGTCGCCGTTAACAGCCCTTTTTTTAAATCTGATTCGTCCATTATTCAAAATATAACCCCCTTCCTAAAATGTAGAAAGGGGGTTACAGCTTTATGTTATTTCTATTCCGAGTTTTGTCTATCGTAGGAAGCGTAACGGATCGTAAGTTTGACCGTAAATGCTTCCCCAGCGTACCTCAAAGTGCAAGTGCGGTCCGGTCGAATTACCGGTACTACCCTCCAGCCCTAAACGCTGTCCTTTTACAACCTGTTGCCCTGCTCGAACCGAAATTGAGTTGAAGTGCCCATATAACGTGTACAGACCGTTGCTATGCGCTATCAGCACCATTATGCCATAACCATCGTTCGACCAACCGGCGGATAGCACCACCCCACCGTCTGCTGCTACAATCGGGGTATTAACCGTCGTTGAAATGTCTAATCCCTGATGGATACCGTACCAGATGCGTTGCCCGTAATAGGTGGTAATAAGCCCACGCATGGGCCACATCATACTCCCGGTAGTACCTACCGGCGCACCCGGTGGTGGAGCAGAAAGCGCTCCAAAGGGGTTGCGACTGGCGCTAGAGGAAGAGCTACTAGGCGCAGGCGGTATGTACACATAACGGCTCGACTCGCTTGCTTTCGCACCACCACTGGTGGTTGAGCGTGGGGCAGCGACAGCCGCTGCCGGAACTATGCCGTTAGGCACTATCAGATAATCGCCTACGGTAAGCGGTGTATCCTTACTTTGCAGGTTATTGAGGGACAACCCTACAATGTTTTCCACCGGTACAGAGAAACGTTGCGCTATTTTTGTTACATTATCGTTCTGCAATACTCTTACCCGTATCCCGCTAACTGGTAAGATGGTAATCTCTAGACCGGGTGTAACCTCTTGCAATGGCGCTTCGTCGGGACCGTTAAAAATAGCAATGGTCTCGCGGGAAATGCCAAATTTATCGGCGATAGATTGCATTGTTTCGCCAGCACGCACCTTGTAAAGTAATAGGGTGTCGCGTAAGGGTTTGACCCCACCGGGAACCATAACATCATTACCGGGTTTGAGGGGTTGTTTAATGTCCACTCCGGCTAGCTGATTAGGGGCGTAATCTATAATTACTTTGGGATCAACATTATACCGCGCCGCTATAGAGGCAATAGTGTCCACCTCAAAAGAGCTACGAGTTACTACGTGCCACATACCGGTAACAGGCGGAATTACCAGTTTGTCGCCCGATTTTATTTCCTGATCCGGGTCATCTATCTGATTGGCATACAGGATAGTTTCAAGGCTTATATTGTTTCGGGTGGCGAGATTGCGCAGGGTATCGCCCGATTGTACGGTGTACACTTTGACTCGCTTGGTTCCGGTATCGGTAGTACCGAGGCTATTTAGTACGATACCCTTCATGTTTCCGGTAACCGTTAAATAGCCGCCGTCGGTAAGTTCATTGCTGACGGGCATATGCGCTTCGGGATTAAGAATCTGTTTTACCGCACCACTGAAACCGCCTCCGGCTACTACCACCAAAGCTAAACCCATAACCGCGACATGCGCGGCATAACGACGGGCATGGTGAGTCATTTCATCGGTTGAGGTTGTTCCAAAGTGTTGCGCGGCTGCTTCAGGAGCAAGCCGATTAAACCAGAAAAAAGTACCGGGGTGTTTTAAGAACCTTCGCATCTCGCGTAACAAGGCGAGGTCGAGCTTTATAAGAGGTCGTAAAATCAGTTTGAGAATCCACAGCAGCGATGTAAGAGGAGAAAAAACAACTTTACGAATTATTCTAAGGGTATTGTGGTCAGATGGTTTGCGGCGCTTGGCAGGCGCAACCCCTGCGATCTCATCCAACAATAGTCGGGCTTCGACTCGTGGGCTGCTTACAAATTTATGGAAATGTTCACGATCTTGATTATCGGAATTTTCTTCGGGTCTTGGAGCTTCCGCAGTGCTACTACCACCTCTGGAGTCGGGTTCATCATATTGAGACACCGTTATGTACTAACCTCCTACTAACCCTGCCCTTTTCTCGTAACGCAATTACTGGAACGGCGAAAAGGCAAGGATACTACACTCTTACCCGTTAGTGTTATCAGGACGGGTATCGGGTTCGAGCAGTTAAGCGTTGGCACGGGTGTGAGCTAGCTTTCTGAAGGCAGAACCCCACGTAAGTATTTATACTAAACGTATGCTGCATTATAGAAATAAAACCATTACATTGTCAAACCCCTTTTAACTTGCTTGAGTTCAAGATGTACCTGGCATACATGAAAATGTTACAATCTTGCTATGTGAACTTTCGCTTATAGTTAAAAAGAACCTTAAATACCGTCAAATGGCTTAGGCTCTTTATTTTAAAATAAAATCCGTGAAGGGAGAAAAATACAATGGAAAATAAATATGATGCTTGGTCGCGAGGCTTTATCCGGCTGGCATTGTTGATAAATCGACATTTTGAAGGGTTTGTGGATGCCTATATAGGTCCTTCTTTTATTAAGGAAGAAGTTGAGCAAGAAAGTTCTGTTGAACCCCCCGCTTTATTGGCAGAAGCAGAGCGATTATTGGATACTTTACCCAGCGCGGGCTATGCTAACCGTCGTACCGAATATCTCAAACGACAAATGCTGGCAATTCGGCTGATTTGTGCCAAACTGTGTGGGCAAAGTTTCAGTTATAGCGAAGAAGTAGCCACTTGTTTTAATATCAAACCGGAGCGGGTGGCAGAGCAGGTTTTTGAAAATGCGCTAACTGAATTGGATGAATTGGTTCCGGGCAAGGGTAGCCTAGTTGAGCGTCTTGAGGAACGCAAAAAGTGGTTGACTATACCACCCGCTCGTTTGATGGAAGTTTCTACCTTTGCTTGTGAGGAAGTACGCAAACGCTCTGCTCAATTTCTGGATTTGCCGGAAGGTGAAACCCTCGAAATTGTGGAGGTAAAGAACGAGCCGTGGAATGCTTATAACTGGTATTTGGGTAATTATAAATCACTTATTGAGATAAATACCGATTTGCCGGTGCAAGCCACCTATATTAGCCGTTTGGTGTGCCACGAAGCCTATCCCGGTCATCATATCGAGCATGCGCTAAAAGAACAAAAATTATTTCGGGAAAAAGGTTATCTTGAAAATTCTATTATGCTTATTAATACGCCCGAATGTGTGATCAGTGAAGGAATCGGTAACACTGCCGAGCGTATTGTTTTTGATGGCGATGAGTTATTCGAATGGCAGGTTTCGGAGATATTTCCTCGTTGCGGGATTGTGGGTGGTAATGCCACTGAAGAAGCGCGTATTGCCAGAGCGCAAGGTGATTTGAACTGGGTTCGTGGGAATGTGGCTTTTATGATCCATGAAGACGGCGCAAGTGATGCTGAGGCGGTTGCCTACCTGAAACGCTATAGCCTTCGCAATGAAGACGAAGCCCGCAAAGCCTTGTCATTCATAAAATCGCCTTTGTGGCGACCCTATATCTTTACTTATTTGGTGGGTGAGCCACTCTTACGGGTAATTACGCAGGGAGAACAACGACAACCTGTTTTTCGCAAGCTGTTAGGCGAGCAAATCTATCCCGATTTATGCCTTGAATGGGCGACGCAGGGAGTACCCGCAGATTAAAGCCAGTAATTGTATACCTATTTGATAGCTGTGGAATGACAAAGGGTTCACAACTGGAAATGGTGGTGAACCCTTGTAGCTGAATGTTCCGTAATTATTATGAGAAACGTTTTTGAATTTTCCGCAGGGTATCTTGTAAGTGCTGCGAAGTATAAGGTTTTATAATAACTGCGTCCGCGCCTTTCTCTTGCAATTTCTCCGGTGTATCATCAAGATACCAACCTGTGACCACTATCACGGGGGTTTTGGGACGTACTGCCTTAATTGCCTGTGCTACTTCCCATCCGGTTATTTTTGGCATACCTAGATCGGTAATGACAACATCAAAATCATCTGGATTATCTTTGAAAACTTGGATTGCCTGTCGAGGATCGCTGAATGTGCGGGCGGCATGCCCCATACTTTCCAACATTCGCCCCAGAATATGCCCCAGTATTGGCTCATCATCTATAGCTACGATCCGGAAAGAACGGTTTAGATTTTCCACAGGAGCAACTACACTTTCCAACGGTTCAAGAGGTTCAACAAAAGCAATTTTTGCACTCGGTAAAAGGATGGAAAAAGTTGTACCATGGTCAGCGATGCTTTGTATTTGAATAGAACCTTCCATTCGTTCTACAATGTTGCGCACGATAGCCAACCCCAACCCAGTTCCAGAATTCCCTTTAGTAGTAAAAAATGGTTCAAATATACGGTTCTGTAGATGCGAAGGAATACCACAGCCATCATCTGAGAACTCAATTTTGATTGTGTCCGGATTAACTCGACTACCTACTATACTAATCTGTCCCTCTTTCTTTCCAAGCGCATCTACTGCATTGAGAATCAGATTGGTGAATAGCTCTCGCAATTCGGTTGAATTCCCCTTAACTTTCAAATCAGTTGGTACGGTAGACTCAATACTGATGGCAATACCGCGCATAGCCGCTTCTGCCTTCCAGCGCGATTCGGTGAGTTTAAGCGCTTCATAAACTGAAGTATCCAGCGAGACAACCTCATCATCCCCTTTTTGAGTAGTACGGCTGTAAGTCTGGATGCGCCTCACCATTTCTGCCCCATCACTACCCACTTGCTGAATTAATTTTAAGGCTTCCCCGATGCGCGGATGTTCAATGAGAATGTTTTTGGTTTCGGTACGAATAATATCAGCAGCTCCCATAATGCCAGATAGCAGGTTATTGAGATCGTGCGCTACTCCTCCAGCCAATTGCCCCAATGCCCGTAGCCTTTCTTGGTGCGAGTCAAACTCCTGATTATGCCGTTGTGTTGTTACATCTCGCAGAGTTATGACTGCTCCACTTATCAAGCCATCTGGCTGGCGAATTGGAGCAACGTTAATATTCAGGGTCAGTTGCTCTAACTCGGCTTGGTACAATATATCTTCGCTGGCGATGGTTTCACCTTTACTAAGTGCGCGTCTGACAAGGCAATTGTCAGGAGTTATTGGAGTGCCATCTTTATATTTCAGATAACAGCGTAATTCGGCTAAATTAGTTTCAACCATCGATTTCCACGGAACACGGAAAAGTGTCCCTGTGGCGGGATTAGTTTGTATAATTTTTTCTTCTTGGTCAACTACCAGTAAAGCGTCCGCCATTTGTTCTAAAACAATTTGAACCAGTTTCTGTTCGTAACTACGACTGATTTGTATTTCAGTTAACTCGGCTACCCGTTGTTTTTCACGGCGGAAAGCTAAAGCGTTTTTGTAGGCTATCCCGATATAATAGGCGAAGGATTGGAGCAAGAAAAGATCAGAATCATTGAAAACACGTCCCGGCTTAAAAGTCAAAACGTTCAGAATACCGACGACCTGCTTGTTGCAAAATATGGGTATGGCAGCCACCGCGCTCAGAGTTCGATCCGGTTTAAGCGCATCGCCAACCTGCTTATCATAATCTGCCCCGGTCATTGCTATCATACCCTCTTGTTGCCATGCTCTACCGCTCAACCGCTCACCTCGTTTGAAGGTATCACCTATAACATTCTTTGCAGAAGTTGAGGCGGCTTTGACTACCATAATTTCTTCAGCGGTGAACGGGTTAACTTGTATAAATGATAGAAGAACGGTTTCAATATCAATGAAGCGGACGGTATCCTCAATAACCAACTGGTAAAGCTCAGCTAGCTCTTGCTCATCGAAAATGTTAGCAGATTGTTGTGCTAGGTCAGAGAGTCTATCCAGCAAATCATTCTGACCAGATTTATCAGGGAGTTCCTTTAACATTCATTCATACCGACGCTTATTGGCTTTGTACAAAAAAAGTATTTAGGGTTTTCTCTACAGGTACAGAACTTTAGAACATTATCCTCATTAATTTTTATACTACTTTTCTAAGCGAAAATCCTGATTTTAATCTAAAGGTAGAGACTTTACCAAAAGATTTTAATTAGATTCTATAAAACATTTTACTCTAATTCAATTCTAAGACAATACTAATATTAAATCTTAATGTGCATTTCCCACAAATTTCTATTTGCTTGGACTTTGACCTGACATGTATAATCTATTAATCAATCGCCCTTGTTCTTAACAACTGAGGGATCGTACATGTTAATGAAAGGAAGTTTCTGGATGTCCACCGAAGATATAGATGAAGAACTTGAAGAACTTGATGAGGATGCGCTAGACGACCCTGAAGCCGATCTAAATCTCACCGAAGAAGAGCGTCTAGCCCGGCAACGCTCTAGTCATGAAGCACGTTTGAAAAAGACTAAAACCGCGATTCGCAAAGGTCTGGTGCTTGTCAATACTGGCAACGGCAAGGGTAAAACCACCGCTGCTTTTGGTTTGTTGATGCGCGCATGGGGACAGGGCTTGCGGGTGTGTATGCTCCAGTTCATTAAAGCCAAAACCGCCAACTGGGGAGAAGAGAAAACCGCTCGCAAAGTAGGCATTGAGATGCTACCCTTGGGCGATGGTTTTACATGGCTTTCTGATAATATTGAGAATGATAAAAAGCTGGCGCGCGAGGGTTGGGAGATTTGCAAGCAGAAAATTCTTTCCGGTGATTATGATCTCATTGTAATTGATGAGATGACCTATCCTTTGAAATATGGTTGGCTGCCTTGGGATGAAGTTAAGGCAGCGTTGGATAATCGCCCTAAAAACTTGCATGTGGTTATTACAGGACGTTATGCTCCACCCGAATTGATAGACTATGCCGATCTCGTTTCTGAGATTGTGGAAGTAAAGCATCCCTATAATGCCAATGTAAAAGCCCAAAAAGGCATCGAGTTTTAGCCGGATACGGGCGCAGTATAAATATAAAGCGAAAATAACCAATTAGAATTGAGGCTCTGGTTTGGATAGGATGAATAAAACTATTGTAGTTAAGTTGGGAGGCAGTACCCTTGGGGGGCAATCCGGTACTGCTTCACCTGATACTACTCTGGATGATTTAATCAAGCTTACACGCGAAGGTCATCAGGTTGTGGTTGTACACGGTGGAGGTAATGCCACCAGCGACCTCCTTCGCAAAATGGGTGAACAACCCCGCTTTTTGAACGGCTTGCGCGTGACCGATGAATCTGCCTTACAAGCTGCTACAATGATGATTCGTGGGCAGATAAATACAGGCTTAGTGGAGAGCTTTAATCGCGCTAACCGCTTTGTTGAGGGAACTCCAGTACTGGCTTTGGGTTTGAGCGGAGTGGATGGGAATATCCTCGAAGCGCGGCGCGAAACCCGTTTTGGTGACATCGGTTACGTAGGCGAGGTGGTGAAGGTAAATATTGATTTGCTAGTTCAAGTATTAAGTTCTGGTTTTATGCCTATAATTGCGCCGCTCGGTGTTTCTGTTGAGGACGGAGCTAGAACTTTTAACCTGAATGCGGATACCGCTGCTGCTGCGATTGCGGCTACCCTTGAAGCCGATGCCACCGTCTTTTTGACTGATGTGCCGGGAGTGCTGGATGAGCAAAAACGCACTATTCGGCGGCTAGGTAAAAAAAGTAGCCATCATTTAATCGAAAGTGGCGTGATAACGGGTGGTATGATTCCCAAAGTTGAAGCCGCGCTGAAGGCTTTGGAAGGTTCGAGGCGGGTCATGGTTATTGATGGGCGTAAGCCGCACGCTCTTTACAACGCGGTTGAACATTATCTACCAGATGGCACTACTTTTGTTAGGCGCAAGCTCATGCGGGTTAATTTGAGTGGTGCGGAGATTTCGCCCGCTTCTGCCCAGAATTACACGCTTGCCACTGCGCCAATTGAAGCTGATATTCTCGGAGAGGCAATGCATCGCGCCTATTACGGCACTATTGACTACGATTGGAATACACCCTTAGATGCTATTGAACTTATCAAGCGTGAACTTGACCCGGATTGGGGCGATTACATGCCAGAACTTTCGGTGTCAGCTACTGATGGCGATAAATTGGTGGGTTTGTGCCAAGTGGTTTGTGAAAAAGAAGATTCAAGCGAACCTTGCCTGACCAATGTTTTCACCCTACCCGAATTTCGGGGACAAGGAGTAGGACGTGCCGTAGTGGAGGAATCTTTGCGCCGTATCAAAGCGGCGGGCTATCCTTCGGCGGTTTTGCGGGTTACGCTTGGCAATGATATTGCGGAAGCGCTTTATCGCAGTTTGGGTTTTGAAGTAGTGGAGCTTTATGAAGTTTAGAGGTAGTAAAAATGGGGGCAGCAAACCGACGGGCGTTTCTCGTAGATATTTTACGTTATACCGGAGAATTTCTAATTACTTGTTCACTAAGCTTTTTCCTATATGGTTTGCTGCTGGGTGTCTGGGAAGACTTTCGCGCTCCTTTTCAGGGCTATATACCCTTGTTAATCCCGATAATTTATATCACTTCTCGCGCGGTTATGAGTCTGTTCAGGGTGTATCAGCAAGTGGTAGATTTGTTGCAGGGTCCCGAAACACTGGCTTGCTACGTAACTTTGCATGATTTGCAAACCATTTGGAAACAGGAGCGAGGGCGTAGTTGGGCGTACCGTGAAGCGATTGGGCAACGTTGTATTGTAAATATTGTACCGGCGGAATCCTTTGCACGGTGGTTGGGCAAACCAGACTGGCAAATCCACAGCGATGTGGCTGAAGCCGAATATCGTTTTGCGCCAGACCCTACCGCCCTTTCAACCGAACTTCTGGAGCAAAAACCCGAAACTATTTCGCGGAGAAATCACGGGGTTTACCCGATTACCCTTGAAACTCCGCGCTGGGTGTTTGATCTGGTACAATTGGGTGACTTGATTCGTATCACTTTGAGTCGTCGCACTCATCGCATCTACAATGTGGAGGTGTTACTGAGCGTTATGATGCCCGAATAAGTAAGTCTAATTTTTCAACTTATTGAATTGGTGAGAAACTTCACGGGTTACTGTAACTATAGCTACACCGTAAATTTCAATCTCACAGTACTATAAGTTTGCGCTCTTATCTATCATGCGAGGGTTGATTGTGATGACTTCTACACAAAAAAATGGTTACAGAGATAGTGTCCTATATCCTTTTGCGGCGGTTGTGGGTCACACGCTGGCAAAAAGGGCTTTGCTAATTTTGGCAATAGAACCACGTCTAGGTGGTGTTATTATTGCAGCGCGTCCCGGTACGGCTAAAACCACGCTGGCGCGCAGTTTCCACGATTTGCTACCGGACATACATGCAAATGTAGGTTGTGCTTCGCATTGCTCTCCCGATAAACCAACTGATTGGTGCAGCGATTGCAAGCAAAAAACCATTGAGCAGACGGTACACGTGCGTCCTCCCTTTATTGACCTCCCTTTGAATATAACCGAAGATCGTTTGCTTGGTGGGTTGGCGTTGGAAGCGACTCTTCAAACCGGCAGGCGCGTGGCAGAACGCGGAGTGTTGGCAGAAGCTAACCGAGGCGTTTTGTATTGCGACGAACTGAACCTGCTCGATACCGGTCCAAGTAATTATCTGATGGATTCGCTCAGTCGTGGCAGGTTAGCCCTAGAGCGGGAGGGTTTAAGCGCCGATTATCCCACTAACTTTATCCTTATCGGTACTTTTGACCCCGGTGAGGGCGAAGTACGCTCCGGTTTGACCGATCGGGTTGGCTTGATGATTTCTATGCAACCGACTAACGGTACAGAAATGCGCGCCCAGATTATGCGGCAAGCCATAACCTTTGATCGCTTTCCAGAACAACTCGAGGCTGATTACGAAGAAGAAACAAACCTACTCAAATCGTTAATCGGTGCCGGACGTGAAGTTCTACCCAACGTTAAGCTGACCGATGAACAGTTTAGCGCGCTGTCCGAGGCGGCATTACGTTTAGGGGTAGTGGGCAATCGCGCCGACATTTTTGCAGCCTATGCTGCCAGAGCTTCCGCTGCTTTGGAAGGGCGCACCGAAGTAGATGATGATGATTTGAAAACGGCGGTGCAACTGGTACTATTGCCACGTGCTACTCGCTTGCCCGAACCCGAACCGGAAGAACCTGAGCAACCGGATGAACCTGAACCGCCTCCGCCCCCGGAACAAAATGACGAAGATGAAAGTGAAGACGAGCCACCCGAACAAAAACAAGAAGAACCGGAATTGCAAGATTTGGTGATGAGCGCAATGGATTCGGAAGTGCCGGAAGATATTCTGTCTATGGTGCAGGCACGAAACCAACGCAGTAAAGCCGGTAGTCGTGGCGAGACCTATAACTGGAAACGCGGCAGGCATGTGCAAAGTGTGGCAGGGAAGCCCGGTCAGGGACGGCTTGCTATTACCGCGACGCTTCGAGCAGCAGCGCCTTTCCAGACTCTGCGTCGGGAAAACGACACTAAAGAGAAAAAAGGCAAGTCCGCTAATGATAATCGCGTTCGTATCAAACCCGATGACTTACGCATCAAACGCTACAAGGACAAAGCAGGCGTGTTGTTTGTGTTCGTAGTGGATGCGAGCGGTTCAATGGCGCTCAACCGTATGCGCGAGGCAAAAGGCGCAGTTACTAAGCTATTGCAACAAGCCTATGTGCATCGTGATAAAGTGGCTTTGATTTCTTTCAGAGGTAGACAGGCAGATGTGTTGCTACCGCCAAGCCAAAGCGTGGAACTTGCCAAGCGTTCGCTTGATGTGCTTCCGGTGGGTGGTGGAACTCCTCTTGCCTCTGCGCTGCTCTCCGCCTATAACATGAGCGAGAGCGCCAAACGACAGGGTATCAATAAAACGATGGTGGTATTGATTACCGATGGGCGCGGCAATGTGTTGCTGGAAGAAACTGAAGATACCGTTGGGTTGGGCAAAGAAGAGCGTAAGTCTCGCGCTACTCAGGAAGTAGAGCAATTGGCAGGGGTGCTGTCAGGCAATGGCTTGAACAGTGTGGTGCTGGATACTCAGACCAACTTCTTGAGCAAAGGGGATGCGGCTAATCTGGCGCGTCGTCTCGGTGGTCACTATATCTACTTGCCACGAGCGGATGCGCGGCTTATCGCCAACACCGTATCGAATGTAGCAGAGGATATGCGCTAACGGATTGAACTATAGGCAAGTAGGCTTAAAATCCTAGCCTGAAAAAATAAATAAAAAAAGCGCGGGTAGAAGTAGTGAACTCACTATAATCCGCGCTTTTTTTATTGGCTGCTAATGCTGTGAATTATTTTGTACTACCGATTGTAACCTTTGGTAAGCTAAAGAATATTTCATCTCCCTCCAGCTTTATCTCCAAAGCCTGTACCAGTTCAGGAGAAGCGTTGCGAAACAGTTCGGTCAGTTCTGTTACTGCGGCGGGCGGAGTACGCATACGTCCAGTCCAATTGGCAAAATTCATTTGACCTTGCTCAGTGTAATAATCCACCTCATTGTAAAAGATTTTCAAACCCGCTTCTTGCAGCATTGAAACCCATTCGCTGGAACGGTAGTTTCTTACATGTGATGGGTCTCGCAGCTTTTCGATATAATTTATTTCTTGATCAAGAGTATCATCTTCTGGTACGGTAGTATCCACCACCACCACGCGCCCACCCGGTTTTACCACGCGCCCCATCTCAAGCACTGCGCTTTTGATACTCGCAAAATGATGCGGCGCAACTCGCACCGTCACAATATCGAAAGTATTGTCGGGGAATGGCAAAGACTCCGCCGTGCCTTGTTTTGTGACAAGATTTGTCAAGTTGCGCTTGGCAGCGTTTTGGGCGGTTTCCTCCAGCATCTGGGATGTCAGGTCGTAGGCAATTACCTCAGCCACATGTGGCGCAAGTGCCATCGCCGTATGCCCTGCGCCTGTGGCAATATCTAGGGCGCGGTCGGTGACAAGCGGCTGTGCTAGGTTAACCACTATCTCAAGCGCATCACGGTTGGCATGCCCAACACTTATGGTATAAGCGGAAGCAACCGGTCCGAATTGGGCTTGTACCAGTTTATGAATATCTTCTTGCGGATTATTGGTCATTATTTCCTCCTGCATTAAAATTGCCGCTAGTTGAGAATATAATACAGTTCTACAAGGGTTTTGCCCATACCTCACGTTAATAATAAATTAATATAGAAATGATTTATTATTCCACTGGAAACATTAAGACAGATAAGCGAGCAGTCCTGATTCATTAAGGTGAAGGTGCAAGAATCAGGCAGAGTACAAAGCTCTCTAACACCGCTATTGGCTTTAATAAAGCGGAGTTTCAAGTCTAGCATCTTAGCACTAATCGCTCGTTGTTAAAAACATAACTATTAGACTGTTTGCCCAATTGATTATCGAACTCAAAAAATTCATTGTGCAATATGCTCATGCTTTTTAAAAAACCTGTTATAATATGGGAGAGATTTTTTATGCCACAAAACTGCTACATCAAATTTTTTTCAGGAGGAACAGCAAATGGCAAATTTGCCTAGCGGCAATCCGCGTTTGTGGGCGCTAAATCAAGTAAGTCATCGGCAAACTCGCCAATTCGATTGGCCCCGTAACGCCGATGGTCAGTATCTGCGTGTTACCGATATTTATGGTATCAATACATTCAGCACCAAGGCTATGAAAGAAAAGCTCTCCAAGCAAACCTTTCAGAAGCTACAAGCCACTATCAAGCAAGGCAAAAAGTTGGATCGAAGTATCGCCGATGAAGTGGCACATGCCATCAAAGAGTGGGCGATTGAAAACGGCGCAACCCATTTTTGTCACTGGTTTCAACCACAAACTGGCTTGACCGCAGAAAAGCATGATGCTTTCTTGAGTTTTGATGATGAAAACCAGCCTATCGAGCGCTTTAGCGGCTCTCAGCTGATCCAAAGTGAGCCTGATGCTTCCAGTTTCCCTTCCGGTGGACGACGCAGCACTTTTGAAGCACGTGGTTACACCGCTTGGGATCCTTCCAGCCCGGCATATATTTCGGAAGAGCCGAATGGAAAGACCCTATGTATTCCTTCGGTGTTTATTTCCTATCACGGTGAGGCGCTGGATCACAAAACTCCTTTGCTTCGCTCAATCGAAGTACTCAGCAAGAGCGCGCTGCCGGTTTTAAAACTCTTTGGCAACAACTCTGACCGTGTAGTGGCAACCCTTGGTCCTGAGCAGGAATACTTCCTGATTGATAAAGCTTACTATATGCTTCGCCCTGACCTAATCGCCACTGGTCGTACTCTTCTCGGTTCGCCACCGCCAAAGGGTCAGCAATTGGAAGATCACTACTTCGGTTCGATTAAAGACCGAATTCAATCTTTCATGCAGGAAGCGGAATTCGAACTCTACAAGCTCGGTATTCCCATTAAAACCCGCCATAACGAAGTAGCGCCTAGCCAGTTTGAAACTGCGCCTATCTTTGAAGAATTGAACATTGCTTCCGACCACAACCAGATGGTGATGGAATACTTGCGTGCCGTAGCAGAACGCCATGACTTGGCGATGTTGTTGCATGAAAAACCTTTCGCAGGGGTTAACGGCAGCGGCAAGCACAACAACTGGTCTATGCAGGATTCTGATGGTAACAACCTACTCGAACCCGGCAAAACTCCTAACCAGAATCTGCAATTCCTAGTATTCTTGGTCGCAACCTTGAAGGGCGTTTACAAGCGTTCTGGTCTGCTGCGCTCGGCTATTGCCGGTAGCGGTAACGATCATCGCCTCGGCGCGAATGAAGCTCCGCCCGCCATTATCTCCGCCTTCCTCGGCGAGCAACTCACCGGAATCTTGGATGCGATTGAGGCTGGTACACAAGCTGAGAACGGTACCGAAGAGCGTATCATTGGGCTTAGCATTTCGCACCTGCCCGATGTTGCGCGCGATTACACCGACCGCAACCGTACTTCGCCTTTTGCTTTCACCGGCAACAAGTTCGAGTTCCGTGCTGTCGCCAGTTCTGCTGCTATTTCTCCGGCAATGACCACTCTCAATGCTGCTGTCGCCGAAGCGCTGGATGATGTTTATGCCCAGATCAAAGCTAGCTTAGATAAGGGTGTTGAGTTCAAAAAAGCAGTGCTGGAAGTAGTTAAGAAAACCATTATTGAAACCAAGGCGATCCGCTTTGAGGGCAATAACTATTCCGAAGAGTGGGTAGAAGAAGCCGCTCGTCGGGGTCTGCCCAATCTGCGCAAATCTCCTGAAGCGTTGGCTGAGATGGTCAAGCCTGAGTCCATCGAGTTCTTCGTAAATTCCGGTATTTTCACCAAGGAAGAAGTCGAAGCCCGCTATGCAGTCCGTGTTGAGCGTTATGTCAAAGACGTGGACATCGAATTGCAAACCTTGAAGGAACTGGTTAAGACTTATGTGTTACCGGCTGCTTACAAGCAACAGCAACTCTTGGCTACTTCGATCCAATCCCTGAAAGACGTGCTTGGTGGAGATGCTCCTGAGCATCAGGTAGATGATCTCAAGTCCCTCAGCAAGTTAATCAACAAGCTACACAAGTTGATGGACAAGTTTGAGGAACTGACCACTGAACATAGCGGTCATGAAGATCTTGATAAAGAAGCGCAAAAGATGGGCTATAAGGTACTACCCGCGATGTTGGAAATCCGCGAGGTTTGTGACGCGCTGGAACTGGTCATTTCTGATGACATTTGGCCTTTACCTAAGTATCGCGAAATACTGTTCTTGAGCTAGTTTTAAATCGAGGGTTTCCTGTTTTTATGACGGGAAACCCTTACTCCTTCGATAAAACCCTGCTTTTACTCCCGATCTATCGCTTATCTATATAAACTAAGTATTAATGCTTCCCAAAACTAAATCGCTTGAGCTTTATTCTTAGTGTTGCCCACTTCTACGAAATAAATAAAACACTCACGTTTAAGGCACTCGAAACCAAAAGCCTGATTTGTGCAAAATGCACAAAACCACTTATGCGATTTGTACCAAATGTGGATTGCAAAAACTCAAAATCAATTATAGAATTTCTTATAGAGATTTTTAGGTAATTTTATTGAAGGAATTTAGCGATGAAACAGTTATTCAACTTTCGCGGCACGAACAAGAAATTTTTACTGCTCATACTGAGCTTAACCCTCATTCTCCCTTCTCTTGGAATTTTTAATGCGTCTATTCAGACCGGGATGATAGAATATGCGCTTGTAGCCGCGACTTGGTTCGCTGTATCAATGTCTCTATTAGAATTGATTTCAGATCGAAATATTAAATTGGCTGTTTTGGCGCATTTATGTGGTGGATTGCTATTGTTCTTTGTGGCGATGGTGCAAATCCGGTCGCTGGCTTATCTGCCATTGTGCCTCTTGCTAATGGGGTGCGCCGGGTGGTTATACCGCCGTTCGTGGGTAACCGCAGAAGCACGCTAGTAAGTTATTTGTAAGTATCCCTTACTATTTTCCCTTTTAAAAGTGGTGCAATAACGCGCCACTTTTTGCTTTATTTGCCCGCTTGACCCAACCCTACTTATTACTTACTTAACTATATCATTCTCTCTTTCAAGCGTGCGGCAGCTACCGCTGCTTGTCCATAGCTCAAACCCCCATCGTTGGGTGGTACTTTACGGTTGATGTAAACCTTAAAATCCAGTTCTTCCAACCGAGCCATCAGTTGTGTGAGCAACAAGCGATTCATGAAAACGCCTCCACTCAAGGCAACTTGCGCCAACCCGCTGGAGTTTCGCGCTTCTACGCACGCTTGCGCCAGCATTTCTGTAACGGTGCGATGGAAACGTCCGGCTATTTGAGGTGAGCTTACGCCCTTTTGCAAATCTTCCACGATAGCTCGTATGACAGGGGAGAAATCCAAACGCTCAGCTAAAATTTCAAAAGGATAAATGGTTTCGGTACTTTCTGCCAGCATTTCCAGTTCAATCGCTGCCTGACCTTCGTATATTACCTCTGTTCTGACTCCTAAAAGGGTGGCAACCGCATCAAATAGCCTGCCCAAGCTGGAGGTTTGCGGACTGTTCAAGCTCCGCTCAATCATTTTTGAAAGTATTTCCCACTTTTTCAAATCCAGTTGTCGGGTGAAGGGTATTTCTAGTGCGGTAAACTCGTGCCCGTATGCCTTCTGCAAATAGACTGCCGCCATGCGCCACGGCTGCAAAACCGCCTGTTCGCCCCCCGGCAGCGGTACATAATCGAGATGGGCGAGTCGTTCGAAACCGGACAGATTCGCCACCATTATTTCGCCACCCCATATTTTCCCATCCGTGCCATAGCCTGTGCCATCTGCCGCTACGCCGATAACCTTACCTTCCAGCCCATGTTCGGCGATTACGCTTGCTATATGGGCGTGGTGGTGTTGCACCCCTATTTTATGGGGCATTTCCAACGCCAGCGCGTAACGGGTGTTTGGGAAATCGGGATGCAAATCGTAGGCAACTGCTTGGGGTTCAATATCAAACAGGCGTTTGAAATGGTCAATTCCTTCGGTAAAAGAGGTAATGGTCTCTAGGTTTTCGAGGTCGCCGATATGGTGACTTATAAATGCTTGCTTGCCTTTTACTAAGCAGAAAGTGTTTTTCAGGAATGCGCCTACTGCCAGCACAGGCAAGGGTGACTCAAACGGCAAGTTTATCGGTTCAGGGGCATAACCGCGCGAACGTCGGAAGAATTGGATGTCACCCGCTACGATGCGTGTAACCGGGTCATCACAGCGCATATGAATGGGGCGATTATGGGTGAGAAAGCCGTCAGCAAGGCTTGAAAGCTGCCTAAAGCCCTCTTCATCTCGATATGCAATTGGCTCATCGCTCAGGTTGCCGCTGGTCATGACGAGGGCTGGAACACGCCCTATCGCCGCGAAATCGTGAAGCAACAAATAATGAAGTGGCGCATAAGGAAGCATCAGTCCTAGTGTTTGTATACCGGGTGCGATACCCGGTGCAGCAGGGCTATCCTCGCGTTGTTGCAACAGGGTTACCGGGCGACGATAGGATTTAAGCAATGCTTCTTCGTCCTTGTCTAAAACACACAGTTTGGCAGCAGTTTCGAAGTCACTTACCATCAGCGCAAAGGGTTTTGCTTCACGGCGCTTGCGCTCTCTCAAGCGCGAAACCGCCTCAAAGTTATATGCATCGCATGCCAGATGGTAGCCGCCCAGACCTTTGATAGCCAGAATTGCGCCGCTTGCCAACTGTAGCGCGGCTTCGTGGATGGAGTCGGCTGTTTCCACTATTTGCCCTGCCGCATCTAGCATTTGCACTTGCGGGCCACAAACCGGGCAGGCGTTGGGTTGGGCGTGAAATCGGCGGTTAGCCGGATTGGTATATTCGGCGTAGCACTCCTTACACATCGGAAAATGCTTCATGGTGGTTTTAGCCCGATCATAGGGGACATCTTCCACGATGGTAAAGCGCGGTCCGCAATTGGTACAATTAATAAATGGGTAGCGATAACGTCGGTCTGTGATATCGAAAAGCTCTTTCAGGCAGTCCGGGCAGGTGGCAGTATCGGGCGAAATCAAGGTTAGCCGCTCTGCGCCCTGTACGCTTTCGTGAATACTAAAACCCTTCTCACCTGACAGTTCGAGCGGTTCGGATGTTATAGAATCGATGCGGGATAGAGGGGGCGCTTCTTCGGCAAGCAATCGCTGAAACAGGGCGATGCTTTGCTTTTCGCCCTCCACTTCGATTGTAACGCCCGCGCTATGGTTTAGCACAAAGCCGCTCAAGCCCAAGCGCAAAGCCAAACCATATACGAACGGGCGGAAGCCAACCCCCTGCACGATGCCGCTTACATTGAGGCGTTGCCGTTCGTTGCTGGTATTACTGTGCTGCTCTGACATTTAGACCTCAGAAAGATAAAGCGAAAGGGACTTAGCGGGTAGGATTGGTGAGACGATGTAACACTTCGGCAAGAGAGGGCGCACCGCTCAAACCGGGTCGCTCGATGTTGATAGAAGCGGCTGCATTGGCAAAGTGGGCTGCTTCAGGCGGGCTGCCGGTTTCGCGCAATTTGATGAAGAAAGCAGCGGCGAACACGTCCCCTGCTCCGGTGGGGTCAACCTCTCGTGCTGGATATGCGGGTGAGTCAAAGGATTGCCCTTCCCAATAGACGGTACAACCATGACTACCTCTGGTAAAGGCTACCACCGGGCAGCGGTCAATGTAACTTTGCAGGAGTCTTTCGCCCTCGTCATTTCTGGGCAAATCTTCCTCGCTTAGCACCAATGCGCCGGAATACTTGAGTATTTCTTCCGCTTTTTCCCATGCTACAGGACGCACGCGATTGTCGCTGCTATCCCATGCTCGCATCCAGCCTTGTGGGGTTATACCAATCAGCGCGTGTTTGAAAATGGTTGCCAACTCTGCCCCACATTCCTGCGCAATCGGTCCAATGTGTACAATATCGGCTTGTTGTTTCCATTCTTCTGGAACATCGGCAATATCTATGATGGGCGCGCGTCCCCGTAAATATTGGATGCGCCCCTGCGGGGTATAAATATTCTCAAAACGGGTGGAAATTTCAGAGATGCGCCCTCTGATTTCAATATCGTGGAACAGGTCTAGATGTCGCAAATGATCGGGAGAAACGGTCAGAATTGCAGCGCGTTCTCCTAGGTTACGAGCGGTTAGGGCAGCAAAAGAAACGGTTCCACCGGGAGTAATGGAACCATCAGGCAACAAATCTTCGGCTATATGCCCGATAGTAAGAAAGAACAGCGAAGGGCGCATAAAACCTCATACCCCCTTCTCTTCAAAAGAAGGGGGTTAAATTGAGTTTAAATTATTTGGGGAAGATAGTAACCTTGCGTTCTTCACCCTCACCGAAGCTTTCGGTGCGGATGTACGGGTGGTCAATCAGCGCCATGTGAACGAGCCTGCGCTCATAGGCGGGCATCGGTTCAAGCGTGATAGACTGGCGCGTTGCCATAACCTGTTCTGCCATGCGACGTGCCAAGTTAATTAGATTATCCTTGCGCCGAGTACGGTAACCTTCCACGTCTATCATAACCCTACCCCAAATGCGAGTCTTTTTGTTCAGGATAAGGTTAAAGAGGAATTGGAGATCGGTCAGGGTTTCGCCGCGCCGCCCGATAAGCTGTCCCAGGTCGTTCCCAACCAGATTAATAGTAACAAGAGGACTTTCGCTCTCTTCGCCACTATTGGGGTCAATTATCTGCTGGTGAATCTGAATTTGAGGACGTGCCTGTAAACGCATCCGCCTTAACATCTGCATGATTACCTCACGTCCGATTTCAGCCAATTCCTGAGGGCTAAAACTCTGACGTGGTGGGGGGTTGATGCCAGCGGGTGGCATCGGTGCACCATAAAAGGGTTGTCCCGGTTGAGGCATTTGCTGATAGGCATTGTGTTGAACCATCGCCGGATTGCGCACTGTAACCCGAACCAGTGCATCTTCTGCACCTATGCCCAAAACTCCCGGGCTGCCCGGTCTCAAAATCTCAACATCAACTTCATCAAACCTCCGTCCAAGCCGCCCAAGGGCCATGCCAACCGCTTCATCTACGGTGCGAGCCTGTACTTCAACGCTCTGCATATTGAAATTTCATCCTCCCGGTTGTTTGCAGCGATGTAATAAGGTGCTGCTTATTTGCCTGATTTCCCCCAACTTTTAAAAAACTACTTCTTACCCTTACGCCCATTTGTAGGTTTTTTGGGCGGGCGCGTACTGAGTTGCCGATATGCTTCTTTGACTGCTTCTTCGGTTTTGCCAGAACCTTTCTCAAGGTTTACACTTTCGGCTGCTACTTTGCTGGTAATTGGTCCAGAACCTTGCTTACGTCCAAAATTGTTAGGAGTGGGTCTACCGGCATCAGCGGCAGCTTCAATGGAAGTTCCTTCGCCGGAATTCTGAACCTTTTCAGATGCAATTTTATCCTGTTGTGCTGCCATTCGCTCCATAAAAGTTTTTTTGCGCGGCTGGCTTTCATCAAATGCTTTCTTTTCCAACTGTGGCAATTTGATTTCTTTGGTAGGTAGCCATCCTAAACCGGGTATATCGGTTAGCGATTGGAAGCCGGTTATAAAGTATTGCTGGATAGAACTAAAGATACTGCTTGCAACCCAGTAGATAACCGGACCAGATGGGAAACTTAACGCGGTAAAGCCAAATATAATCGGCATCCACTGCATAATACTGTTTAGCCGACGCTGTTGATCGTCTGCGCCACCACCTTTGGGCATTGCCATACGCTGGGTGGCAAACTGGAAGATAATCATCAAGACGGGCAGTATATATAAGGGATCTGGTTCTTTTAGCGTTTTAATCCAGAGAAAGCTGGAGTCCAGATTTACCGCTTGACTGGTAGCACTAAGTGCGTCAGGCGCAAATTGGTTCCATGTGTTTTGGGCAAACTGAATTAGCGGGTCACTTGTGCCAATTGACTTGGAAACCGCGCCGTAAACCGCGAAGAAGATCGGTATCTGGATAGCTACCGGCAAACAACTAGCCAATGGGTTAACGCTATATTCGCGATATAGCGCCATCATTTCAGTCTGTTTGGCTTGCGCTTTTTCAGGTGAAAGACGTTCGCCCGCTTTAGCTTTGTAGCGTTCGTTTATTTTCTTGATTTCGGGTTGTAACGCCTGCATTGCACGGCTACTACGTACTGCCTTCAGTGTCAGAGGCAGTATGATGAGGCGGGCGGCAATAGTGAATAGGATAATGCCAATAGCAGTATTGTTGCCTCCTAGGGTGGCGAAAAACTTGACAATACTTGCCATTCCTTCAACTATGGCGTCCCATATTTGTGACACTAAGACTGCCTCCTTGTGTGCATTTATTTACGAATAAGAATTATTTTAACTTAATCTATAGGATCGTAACCACCCATATTAAAAGGGTTGCAACGCAACACTCTGGTGATTGCCATCCAGCCGCCTTTAAGCGTTCCATATTTCCGTACAGCCTCGTATCCGTAATGGGAACAGCTTGGATAGAAACGGCAGGTTCCCGACGGTATCAGGCGGGAAAAGGTTAGCTGGTAGAGTCGGATTATCCCTAGAAAAGCGTATCTCATTTAACAAGCAGTAGCACAGCTACAAATTTATTATATACTCTAAACGGCGCAAAATAGATTAAAAAAATAGAAGAGCGTTAGCTAAGTGCCGTTTACCGGCGCTGTTTGCTCACCCTTTGGTCTGGATGCGACCTCTGGAGGAGTAAATTCTAGCAAACGCGCTCTTTTCAACAAATTTTCAACTGCCGAATCAATTTCCCAAAACGAGGTTTGCTCGTTCAGTTGGCTGCGCGCAATCCAAACTAGGTCATAACCAATTTTAAGACCTGCTTGCCGCACTCGTACCGCTTCTCGAATTTCTCGTTTGAGGCGGTTACGGGAGTGCGCTTTACCAAAACGTTTCCCTACCGCAAAGCCATGCCGGGTAACAGCTAATTGGTTAGCTGTGGCTACAAGTACCAACAGCGGATGTGACCAACTTTTGCCGGTTACACGCACACGTTGAAACTCGCGTCCTTTTTTTAACCGATATAACTTATTCATAGGCAAGTTTATTTAGGGCTACCAAAGCCTTGTATATTATAATACACAAGCGCAAAATAAGATAGTCATCGTAAAAAATTAAAAAGCGAGCCGGAGGCCCGCTTCATAACATTCCAGACCCAACTAGCGCGGCTCTCGCGGCTCGTTGCTGACTGTCAAGCTCCAGCGACCCTTTCGGCGGCGGCGCGCCAATACTTCACGTCCGTCCGAAGTTTCCATACGAGACATGAAACCGTGTTTGCGGCGGCGTGGTATGCGCTTGGGTTGCCAAGTTCGTTTAACCATTACTGAAAGCTCACCCCTTTAGCTAAATACGGTAATTCTACCGGGATTTTACAGACATAACCTTGCAGATTATACAAGCTTACCCATTTTTCGTCAAATCAAGGAAGTTATAAAAATTAATTAATTTAACGTCTAGCCAATATTTCCTATTTTTCTCCAAAGAATCACTCTATTTGCGTAACCACGCTGGAATTTATCCGTTTATTACAGTAAAATACTTTGTACTAGGCTTAATCACTTAAGTCGCTAACTTTGCACTTTTGGCATTTTAAGATAATTTTAATGGACTCACTGCTATTAAGCAGTAGTTACCGTTTTTGAACTAGATTGTTAGTAGAAAGTGCAAGCATAGTGACTTAACTTGAAACGTAGAAATAGGTTAGATAATGACTTTCTTGGCGAGCAAAGCCCCCACAAAACCCACAATATTTCTGACTATCACACTTTCCCTCACCGTTATACTAAACTCTTTAACCTCAACACCTGCTATGGCTGCTAATTCTACGAGCCAAGCTATTAATTCCTTTGCCGATCCCAATTTCTACAATGTGTGGCAGCATTCTGACCAGGCAATAGTAGATAATAAGGCTTCTCGAAGTTGGTATTGGGGTCCTAAACCATTAGGTGATGGTTTCTACGAAGAATATTCTGACTCAACCCCCTATGGAAGTCGGCTTGTGCAGTATTTCGACAAGTCGCGTATGGAGATCAACGACAGCAGTAAACCTGAAGCGATTACTAACGGTTTGATTGTCGTTGAAATGATTACTGGGGCATTACAGAAGGGTGATGCCTCTTTTGAGGCTCGTACTCCGGCTGATATTTCAGTTGCGGGTGATCCGGGTAATGCTTTTCCGACTTATGCTTCCCTGAATAAGTATTATAATATCTCGCTTGGTTATCAGGTTGGCGCAACCGTGCAAACCACGCTTGCCTCTACTGGTATCCAGCCTCAGTACGCCTTTAATGACCCGCAGGCTAAAATTGCCACGATTCAGCATAATATGGGTATTCCGGCTGCCTTCTGGAATTTCTTGAATAAAACTGGCCCCGTTTACAATAATGGGCAATACACCGATGCGCTAATCAACAATTGGCTTTTCAGTACCGGCTATCCTATCACCGAAGCATATTGGACAAAGGTGAAGGTGGCAGGTAAAGAAAAAGATGTGTTGTTCCAAGCTTTCGAGCGACGTATCCTGACTTACACTCCCTCTAATCCAGACGGCTACAAGGTTGAGATGGGCAATGTGGGTCAGCACTATGTAAAATGGCGGTATCAGGGTAAATTACCTGCTTACAACTCTCCCATTTTGCCGATTTTTGCTGGCACGCAACCGGAGTGGTATGAAGTGACTTCGGATATGCTGAATGTCCGCACCGGTCCCGGCACTTCCTTTCCAAACCCGACTCAAACTGATGTCTTGCCTTACCTGCAACAGCTATACAAGGGTAATCATATTCAAGCTTTGAAAACAGTTAAGGGCGAAAAGCTGGATGGTGCTAACGACAACTGGCTACAGTTTTATGAAAATCCCGACCTATTCGTATATAGCGGCAATGTCAAGAAACTCACGTTGCCGGATATGCCTACTCCACCTCAAACTTTTTCAGGACCTTGGGTTGCCGTTTCGTTGTCCAAGCAAATGATGGCGGTGTACGATGGTCCGAAACTGCTCTATAAAAGCTTGATTTCCAGCGGTGTTTCGCGTCCCGGCGACCCTACCCGTGATTTCAGTACCCCAACCGGCTCATTTAAAATCGAAGGTAGTTACCGACCGAAAAGTCAAGCAATGACGGGTGGAGCGAGCGATAAAGCCAATCCCGATTACTATCGTTTGGAGCAAGTTCGGAATGTGAGCTATTTCCACGAGGATTACTCTATTCACGGCACTTACTGGCATGCTAGTTTTGGCATCTATCCCCGCAGTCACGGTTGTGTGAATGCCACTGTGTACGATGCCGGGCTGATTTATCAGCTTAAAGCCGGGACTACTGTATTCATTTATATGTAGCGTTTGAGCGATAAAGGGGACTTGAAGTACGCATATTCAAGTCCCCTTCTGAATCTATACCACCGGAGCGATCCCGTTTTTTTCTAATCCAAACCGCAAGATGGTTCCCTCGCCTCAAAGGGCTGAAGTATATTTGCAATAACCACATTGTAGGATTATTCAAATTTTCCCCTATCTATGCTACGATTAGGCTATCGGTTACCCGTAACAAGTTTTACCCTCGCAGCTACTTGACCACTTTAAGGAGATAAATATGAAACAGGTGATTCCACTCCGTCGCCGCTTGATAGATTTGCCGCTGATAATCTTTTTCAGCATTAATTTGCTGTTTATAACTTATATAGTAGATATTGAGCAGATTATCATTCCAGATCCCAATAATTTTAGTTATCCGATATGGCCCCTGCCTTTTATGGTGGATATTATTCACTCGTATGGACGCAATTTCGACCCGTTACTAATGGCACGCCCTACTTGGTGGCAGGTTACTATCTGGATAGATGCGCTTCTCTTTGGGCCCTTTTATGTGGTAGCGCTTTACGCTTTTATCAAAGGGAAGAATTGGATTAGGCAGGTTTGCTTTATCTACGCTTCGGTAATGGTGACCAATGTCACGATTATTCTTGGGGAGGAAATATTCGGACCTTATCGCACCCCTCAATTATGGTTTGTGCTACTAGATAATGCCCCGTGGTTTCTAATGCCGCTTTATCTGATTGCTCGGATGTGGAATAACCCGCAACCGTTCACGCAGACCTTGAGTAGCGCCGAAACGCAAGTTGATTTTTCAGACCGACGAGATGGCTTAACTGATGTAGCCTGAGAGTTATTAATTGTTTTCAAGGGAAGAAGTGGGGGTTAATATATCATTTGTTAGTGCTACTTTAACAGCGGCAATCCGCCGCTCTTCCCAGAATTTGAACACTACAACGCCGATGGTGACAACTCCACCCACTGCTCCGAAAACCATCCAGCACAGAACTGGAAAGCCGATTCCTTTTCCGGTATCGTATAGCCAACCGCCCAGCAAGTTGCCCGCCATCCCGCCAAATGCCAGCGCCAGCGAACTAAAGCCGAAGAAACTAGCCAGCGTATCTTCGGTAGCATAGCGCGAGGTGAGCGTAAAAGCCATCGGGTCAACTAGGAGACGACCAAAAGCGTAAACCGCTACACATAGTATTAAAAGGAAATAGTTTGAAACGAAGGCAATGGCGAATAAGCCCACAGTGCTAAAGGCGATGCCGATACCGATGATGCTAATCGGCTTCAGCCATTTGCTGATTAATTTTACGCTAAAGAATTGCAGTAGGATTGCCATACCGCTATTGATGGCGAAAATCAAGCTCACGCTGTCCTCTGTACCGGTCAATTCAACCGCCATTAGCGGTAGGCAGATATTAATTTGCACATATAGGAAGTAATAACCGATCAGCAGCGCATTAACCACTACAAAGGGGCGATTACTCCATACCAACCCTAGTTTGCCGAATATATTGCCGGGTTTGGCGCGGTTTTCTGCTTTTCCAGTTTTTTCTACTTCAGGTACGAATATCAGGATGAGCAAGAAACACAGCACATAGATCCCGCCAGAAACCATTCCCACTACTATAAAATTGAATTTGAGTAACAATGAGCCTACCAGTGGACCTAAAGCCATACCCACATTGCCCACGGTGATGGAGAGCGAAAAAACACTTTCGCGGTTGTAGCCCTTGCTATAGTATGCTAAGGACGCTTTGCCGCTTGCTTCAAAGCATGCGCCGCCTAGCGCCGCCACAACGCCGCCTAGAATCAAACCGATTGGTTCGGTTGCCACTGCAATCCAGGCAAAGCCCAACGCTCTAACCAGATTGCCTAGCATCATCATTTTGGAATAACCCACCCAATCGGCTATCGGACCGGCGAATGGGCCAAGCCCTTGTTGCACAAACTGTCGAATAGCTAGTACCAGCCCTGCCATTCCTGCTCCCAATAGCAGATCATTGGTAATATGTACTGCCAGCAATGGTATCAACATAAAAAAACCGAACCACATTAAGCCGGTGTTGAGCAACAGCACCAGAATGGCAGTTAAATTACGTCTGTTTTGCTTGGGTTTAGTTCTACTTTTTGGCGGTATATTCACGCTAGACCTGTTTGAGAGCTATATAGCTTGGCTTATTTTCTTGCCGATTATTATAACTTTAACACAATTGAAGCTTCATTAAATCAGGGTTTTTGCGTAATTTCGAAATTAAGTAGGTCTTTTAAAATTCTGAGCTTTTACCTAAAATAAAAGTACCTATTCAGCCGGATAGAAAATAGACCTATGTAACTAACGGAATCGGAGCGGGGTTCTCAGGGGCGCAACCCCTGTGCGGGGTCGCAAGGGGTGTCCCCTTGAACTCCTCTCTCCTACTTCCCCTCTTGAGGGGGTAGGGGGGTGAATAGTTACGAATAAAAAACAGACAAGAGGTATAAAGCCCTTGTCTGCTTTTTGCGATTATTCTACTAATTCGTAACTACTTGGTAGGAGTAGGGGTAGCGCCCATATCGGCGAAGCCCTTTAGCATGGCTGACATCACGCCGGGTGTGGTTAAAGCCACCAGCATGGTTTTCTTGCCTTTCATTTGGTCAACCAACTTTTTAAGTCCGTCGGCATTCAATCCAGGGATGTTCATTTGGGTTGCCAGCGCTGAAGGGTCATCGGTGACTGGAGCAACGACGAAAAGGATATCAGAAGTATCACCTTTGGCATATAGCCCGCCAATTGCATCACCTTGTTTAGTGGGTTTGGTTTCTCCCGGTAAGGCAAAGACAAAGCCTGCCTTGATGGCGGCAGCGTCAAACGTGCTGGATACCTTGTCGGCGGTATCGTCGCAAACGTAGATTTTAAGGGCTGCGCCCGGTATTTGCTTCAAGCTATCGCCCAACGCCGCTACATCCACCGTAATCTCTTTCAAGCCGCTTATTCCTCCCAAACTGACCCCGCTTATATCGGCGGCGGCTGGAACAGGTGTAGCAGTAGGCGCGGGCGTAGCAGTGTTATCACCGCAAGCTGCGAGCGCAATGGAAAGAAGTAGAGATAAAGCTAATACGAATGATACTGCCACTTTCTTCTTGAGTAACATGAAAGTTCTCCTTGAGGGAAATGAAATGATGAATAGCGAAATACCTTCACATAATGCTTTCATCTATTATTAGCCCTAATTTTATCTAAAGCAATACCGATATGCTATGGACATGAGAATCCATTAGCGGTAATATTTCTCTACTTATTTGCTTTGGAGAGCTAAGAAGGTTTATAAAATAGAAGACTCGATCCCTGGAGAAGAATCGAGTCTTGTGCAGTTTTGCCCGTAACACTGTGGAGTAGTGTGAGGGGAATGGAACTATAAAGCTTTTGACTTCACAGCCCCGATTTGTTCTAAGCAGCTTTATCTTTTTTAACCATCTTCGGTATTACGAAGACATCCAGCAACATTGAAAACATGGTCATCATATGGATGATTACGCCAGTCCATGTGTTTTTGGTTTTATTGGTCAGATAACCTGCGATAAAGCCGATGGGAATTGCCATCGGACCAGCCATTAGAGCGCGTTCCTTGAAACTTACCGGCGCTACAAAGAAATGATTCAGCGCGTAAGGCAGAGTGGTTAGCATTAATGATTTACCGGTGCTAACTTTCTTGTCCTTGAGAGCCGAGATCATTATGCCGCGCCATAAAAATTCTTCTGCAAAGATGAGAACAGGGAACAGATACATCATTTTCTGTTTTACCAGAATGTTCTCCATCTCTTCCATTACTGCGCCACCACGTTTGTAATAGACGTAGGTATTGCCGACATCTGAGATGAACAGAATGCTGCCACCTATAAGCCCTAGCGCGGTTGCCTTACCGATATTATCTTTGGTAATATAGATGTCTTTCCAGCCATTTTGTTTTTTACCTAGATAAGCGGCAAGCCCGAACGAGCCAAACACATACAAAAACAGTGCAGGCCATTCTTTTAATTTGGTAAAGTGCCCTATTGCTCCTGAAGCCCAGATTGCGCCTACCAGTCCGCCCACCATTTTCAGACGTTTGTCTGCGCTTTTATTCTGATTTACTATTGAACCAGCAGCAACCTCAGAAGCCGATGCTTTGAGTAATAAACTAAGTTGTAGTGCAGTTTTAACGCTTTCGGTAGCAAGCTGAAGTTCATCATTAACTTTGGTCAGTACGCCCGGTTTCACATCAGAAAGAAGATTTTCTTCTATCGGATTACTGGTTTTTTTACCTGGCATTGAGAAAAGTTTTTTGGATTTTAACAGCTTGTACAAGCCAACTCCTCCTGCCAATCCGGTAGCTAGACCAGCGGCAAGCTTCATCTTCGACATCGTGTTTCCTCCTGTCCAGTCTGGCGGGTGGACTCCAATGCTTGAATAGTTATATCATCAAAGGTTAAAAATAACCGTAAAAAGAAGTAGAAAGTTGGTAAATATTTATTATGTTTGTGAAAATAGCTACGTTGAAATAAAATACACTATTATTTACCAAAATTTACATTTTTCTAGGTTATTCTTTGAAAAAACAAATGATTAGGAATGGAGGAAATAAAGCTGGATGGAAACCAACTCTCGTCGTCAGGTATTAATAATCCTGTTTCTTGGCGTGCTAATGGGTGCGCTCGATATTGCAATCGTTGGGCCGGCGTTGCCTGCTATTGGGCAAGATTTCGGAATTGACGAGCGGGGGCAATCTTGGTTGTTTACTAGCTATGTACTGTTAAATTTGACCGGCGCACCTTTGATGGCTAAACTGAGCGACCGCTACGGACGGCGCAATGTTTACTTATTGGATATAGCTTTGTTCGGGGCAGGTTCTTTATTGGTGGCGCTTGCTCCAAGCTATTGGCTATTGCTGGTCGGTCGTGCCGCACAAGGTTTAGGCGCAGGTGGTGTGTTCCCGGTGGCAAGCGCAGTTATAGGCGATACTTTCCCGGAAGATAAACGAGGCAGCGCTTTAGGTTTAATTGGGGCGGTATTTGGCATTTCCTTTATCATCGGACCGATTCTGGGCGGCATTTTGCTCTTGTTTAGTTGGAAATGGCTGTTCCTAATCAATGTACCGTTCGCATTATTTACTATCTGGATGGCAGCGCGTAAATTGCCAACCTCTCGCCCTGCTACCCGCCAACCTTTCGATGCTATGGGTATGCTGGTGCTGACGGTAATGTTGAGCGGCATGACCGTTGGTATCAGTCAGCTTGAAACTGGGGATTTGGTTTCCAGCCTGCTCTCATGGCAAGTTGGACCGTTCCTGCTGCTTACTTTAATTTGCATTCCACTCTTTATCTGGCGAGAAAAACGCGCCTCTGACCCGATCATTCATCCGCGCTTGCTGGGAACGAGACAAATGTTGCTGGTGAATGGGTTGTCCATTGGGGCGGGTGCGGGCGAGGGTGCGATGGTGTTTCTGCCGGCGATGGCGGTTGCCTCTTTTGCGATTACCAAATCTACCGCCAGTTTCCTTTTGATGCCGGTAGTGCTGGCAATGGCGGTTGGTTCACCTATGGCAGGTCGCTACCTCGACAAATTTGGCTCAAAAAAGGTTTTACTATTCGGTACTACTGCAACCACACTCGGCATCTTCGTTTTGGCATTGTTGGGCGACCAACTATGGGCTTTTATTGTCGCTGAAATGATAATCGGGCTTGGTTTGGGTGGGTTGCTGGGCGCGCCTTTGCGCTATATCTTGCTGGCGGAAGCCTCGCTAGAAGACCGCGCGGCGGCTCAGGGCATGCTTCCGGTCTCCTCCAGCGTTGGGCAACTCCTGAGCGGGGCGTTGGTAGGCGCAGTGGCGGATAGCTTGGGAGGCAGTGCAAGCGGCTACAAAGCAGCCTTTCTATGTGTGGCAATAGTGGTGCTGGTAATGGTGTTCTTGGCGCTGCAATTGAAGAATCAGCAGCAGGAACGAGCCGATATTCAGGCAACTAAAGAGTTGGAAAGGAAACTTGCGTTAAATCAACCCTAAAGCACCAAATACCAGACGCACAAAGAGAGTACGTATTTGCGCCAATTTCCCATTATTACGCCTGAATCGCGTCACGAATACACTTAAGGAAAAGCTTAGCTAAAACTTGAGGTTTGATTCAGGTCATAAAGCTCTTGCAATGGTATAATGCAATGGCTTTTTAAGTTTTGAATGATTATTGCTTGATTCAAGCTTTGTTATAGCATACATGCCTGAAAACACAATAAGACTTTAATGTTTTTTCACAAATGATATGGTAGAATGGTTTATGTGCTATAGATAAAAGCTATGAATAAGAAGAATTACTGCGATTTTTCGCATAATTAAGGAGTTGGTCTCTAAAAATGCAATTACAAACTAAGATGCCGGGGTTGGGTGTGGACTTCCACATGCATACCTTGGCAAGCGATGGGTTGTGGACTCCGCATACGTTGGTAGAAACTGCTGCTGCGCAAGGTGTGAGAATAATAACTGTAACCGATCACGATACTATCGGAAATGTTGAACCGGTGCGTTTGAAAGCTCAAGCGCAGGGCATCGGTTTTGTTCCCGGTCTGGAATTAACGGTAGGCTGGAAAGACTCGAATTATCACCTCTTGATGTTCAACTTTGATTCCTCTAATCCACATTTGAACGCCTTGCTAGAAGATACTCAATATCGGGTGCTTCAGAAAAAAGAAAGAATACTCAATTACCTTTACAAGTTAGGTTATAAGTTACACGGTCTTGATCAGGTACGCCGTCCCGATGGCGATTTTATGATTTACGACATTCCTCGCGCGTTGGTGCGTGGCGACGAAGTGCAAAGTTACGATCATGCTTATTCGGTTTGTATGGGCGGTGGTTTCGACGAAATCATTAACCAACCCGCCGAGTTAGGTTTTGAAATCGGTAATATGGCTGGTGCGGTTATGGTTTTGGCGCATCCCGGTAGAAGCGATCCCGGTATCTCCTATGCTTCTGACCATGTACTAGATGAGTTCGTTGAAATGGGCTTGGCTGGTGTAGAAGCTTACCACTATTCTCATGGCGGTGATGCCATAGAGCGGTTGGTACGGTTTGCTCGCAAACGCGATTTGGCGATCAGTTGCGGTTCGGACAGCCATAATGAGGCACGAAAACCAATGCCGTGGAACCCAGAGTTATGCCGTTCTTTGTTGGAGAGGCTGGATATAGATATATCCGAAGTAGCCGCCTAACCTATTTGAGAGATTCCAAAGATGCAGTAAAATTCTCAACGCCGAGAAATAAGGGTTCTTGTATCTGCTTCGGGACATACCACTGGTTAGAATTTTCCCACAACTAACCTGAACCACTTACGGAAATCAAAAAGGCTCACAACTCAACTGAGCGGCAAGCCTTTCGGATTTTTAAAGACTTCTTTTTAGGCGGCTGCCTCTTGGCGGCGGAACTGACTCATATACAGGTTGTAGAAGACTCCTTCAGCATCCAACAAATTCTGGAAATTGCCTCGTTCCACGATTTCGCCATCTTTCAGCACCAAAATCTGATCGGCGTTTTTGATGGTACTGAGCCGATGGGCTATTACAAAGCTGGTTCGCCCTTGTAACAACTTTTCAAGCGCGGCTTGTATCATGCGTTCGGTGCGCGTATCCACGCTCGAAGTAGCTTCATCCAGTATCAGAATACGCGGATTTGCCATTGCCGCCCGCGCAATGGAGATTAGCTGACGTTGCCCCTGACTCAAGCCCCGTCCGCGTTCGCCCAACACCGTATTGTAGCCTTCCGGCAGATTTTCAATGAAGGTATCGGCACGTGCAAGGCGTGCGGCTTCTTTCACCTCTTCATCGGTAGCAGACGGATTACCAAAGCGGATATTGTTCATAACGGTGTCGCTGAACAGGAAGCTATCCTGCAAAACAATACCGATTTGGCGTCGCAAACTGGCAGCGGTTACATCGCGCACATCTTTGCCATCAATGCTGATTTTGCCGCTCGTTACTTCGTAGAAACGTGGAATCAGATTAATAATCGTGGTTTTACCCGCTCCGGTTGGACCTACGATGGCGATAGTTTTGCCTGCTTCAACCGAGAAGCTTATGTTTTTCAGCACCGTTTCGCCCGCTACATATTCTGCGCTAACCTGCTCAAATACAATATCGCCCTTGATGGGAGGCATTTGGATTGCATTCGGCTTATCCACAATTTCCAGCTTTTCGTCCAGCAAGCCAAAGATACGCTCTGCTCCCGCGATTGCGCTCTGGATATTTACCCACAACACTGAGATTTGCTGAATTGGCTGGTTCAATCGCTGGATGTAGTTCAGGAAGGTTATGACCAATCCTAGCGAAAGCGACGTACCTAACAAATCTTGCCCACGCAGCAACAAAATCCCGCCAACCCCGGTTACTATGGCTAGCGCGATGTAACCAAGTCCTTCAAGAGTAGGCGCGAGTGCACTGGTGAAAGCTACCGCTTTGATATTGGCATCGCGGTTAGCGGCGTTGACATTGCGGAAATTCTCCAGATTTTCGTCTTCGCGTGAGAAAGCCTGTACCTCGCGTACTCCCGATATACTTTGCTGCAATTCGGCGTTTACGTTGCCCATTTGCAAACGAGAGCGGCGGAAGGCTTTACGAGCTTGCCCAGAGAACCATGTGGTGGAAATAATCATGAATGGCACAATGGTAAGGCATATTAAGGCAAAAATTAAGCTTTTGGTGAGCATATTAAAAATAACCCACACTATCAGCATTACGCCTGCCATTACGTTTACCAAGGCAAAGCTGATTGCCTGCTGGATAGTTTCCGAGTCGTTGGTAATACGGCTCATCAGGTCGCCTACTTCGTGTTTCGAGTAGAAGCCTAGCGACAGGTTATGCAAGTGATCGAAAAGATCAACTCGCATGCGCTTCAACACTTTCTGACCAGCCCAACCCATGGCAAAGAAGACCATACCATTGGCAATCGCGCCTAGCAAAAATAGCCCCAACAATTTTGCTACCAGCCAGCCCAACCCTGCAACCCGGTCTGCACTGTTCAAATTGTGAGCGTTTGGATCATATGTGCAGTTGGGCACGCTTTGAGCCAGTAAGCTGCCTCCTTCGCCCTGTTGTGCGGCAGCAGGAGCGGTAAGATAGCAGTCCACCGCTTGTCCGATTAGGTCTGGTACCATTACTTGAGACCAGACCGAGATAATTACCAGGGTGATTGCTATTACCAGCACGAGACTATAGGGTTTGAAATAACCGGCAAAGCGCTTTAACGTTTTGCTGATACGCTGTGGTTTAATGAATTCGCGATCCATCAAACCACGTGCATGCATGCCCCCTCCCATCATAATCGAGCCTCCTGTTCTACCAGTTCGCCCGCGTCTTCGGAATGGGCGTCATCTACCAGTTGTGATTGATAAATCTGGGCATATATTTCGCTATTTTCCATCAATTCTTCGTGAGTACCACGTGCTACTACCACACCTTTATCCAGTACTAAAATCTGGTCTGCATTCAATACAGTGCTGATACGTTGCGCAATTACAAAACTGGTGCGTCCTTGCATCAAGCGATCTAGCGCCTTCTGGATGTGATATTCAGTTGCCAAATCTACGCTACTGGTAGAATCATCCAGTATCAGGATGTGCGGGTCTAGCAACAGCGCTCTGGCGATGGCAATACGTTGTTTCTGACCACCACTAAGGGTCGAACCACGCTCTCCTACAATCGTATCGTAACCGTCCGGGAATTCCATGATGAAATCGTGGGCAGCGGCAGCTTTTGCTGCTTCAATGACTTCTTCCATAGTAGCATCGGAACGACCGAACGCGATATTATCGTGGATAGTGCCGGTAAAGAGGTTGGTTTCCTGTAGCACAATTCCGATTTGTCGCCGCATAGATTCGATAGTTACATCGCGAATATTGATACCGTCTATCAATATCTGACCTTCGGTGGGGTCATAGAAACGGGGCAGCAGGTTTATAATGGTAGTTTTACCGCTTCCGGTTGCGCCAAGTAAGGCGAAAGTTTGTCCCGGTTTGGCTACCAAACTGACCCTGCTCAAAACAGGCTTATCCCCACCGGGATACTTGAAAGTAACATCGCGGAATTCCACCTCACCTTGAATTGTGGGTAAAACCGATGCACCGGGTTTATCGGTCACATCATTTTGAGCATCCAGAATTTCAAAAATGCGGGTGGCTGATGCGGCAGCTTGCGACATTTGCGTAATAATCATGCCGAGTTGCGCCAGCGGAAAGAACACAAAGCTGAGGTAAAGGCTGAACTGCTGGTATTGTCCTAGCGATAGAGTGTTATCAATAATCATCCAGCCACCCACAAATAGCACCAGCGCTTGCCCGAAGTTTGCAATAAAGAAGACCATCGGGAATAGAAAGCTGAAAATTCGCGCTACCCGGATTTGCTGCTGCATTTGTTCTTCGGCAGCTACATTAAATTTAGCGCGTTCTTCCGGCTCACGCGCAAAGGCTTTTACCACTTTGATGCCCGCTAGGTTTTCCTGCAAAATGGTATTAAGGGCTGACAGCTTTTGCTGTAATATCATAAACAAGGGGCGCGTAAACATACCGAAGCCTAAAAACAAGGCGAACGCCAGCGGTAGGATTGGAAGTATTGCCAGCGCCAAGCCGAAATTATTTAAAAACAGGATTAAGATAGTGCCGAGAAACAGTACCAACGCGGATACTGTCATTAGTAAACCTTGTCCGATAAAGAGGCGCACCTTTTCCACATCGTCGGTAGCCCGAATCATCAATTGCCCAGTTTGATGCTTATCGTGGTAGCTGAAGGAAAGGCGCTGGATTTTTGCGTACAAGTCGTTACGCATATCGTAAGAAACACTCTGGGAAAGTTTCTCACCGTTATAGGCTTGTAGGAAGGCGAAAATCCCTCGTATTAGCGCGAATCCTACTATTGCCAGTCCTGCAATAATAATATTTCGTTCGGCATTCCCGTTATTATCAAGTATTTGCTGGTGCGACAAACCCAAACGGGTTTCAATTGCAGCTTGAAAGGTGGTTGGTACTGCCAGAATCTTTTGAGCAAGTACCCCATTAGTTACTGCGTCAATGACATTACGTACAAGGGTAGGAACTGCAAGTTGTGCAATTGAAGCCAGCACTAGCGCACCGTAAGCTATCCACATTATACGCGGATAGTGGTTGTTATAGCTGAGCGCACGCCGTAATGCCTTCATGCTAGGCTTTGGTTGGTCAGATCGTCTTCTCATCATCATTTGTATAATATGCTTTCTTTGGACTTACCGACAGCTTATACTAACTGCTCTTAATCAAAGGCTAACTTATTATGGTTGTTTTTGTGATTTAAATCAATTTATGCAAGTGTACACAATCGTACTGGCTGCAATAATTTATAATAGCAGAACATATGTAACGGCTAATGATAGATTTATAATAGAGATTGTGCAATCGGCAAAAATGATTATTTTATTCCAGTGAGGGTGATGCCTTCAATGAAGAAACGCTGTGCCAGCAAGTATAAAATTACCACCGGTAGCATGGCGAGAAGCGCCGCCGCCATCATTAGTTCCCATTGTGGATTGATGCTACCACGCAAAAAGCGAATCCCTTGTGCTACGGTGTAAAGCGACTGGTCTCTGATGTAAATCTGGGGGGTGAGGTAATCGTTCCAAGTATTCTGAAAAGTCAACACCGCTACTGCCGCTTCTGCCGGAAGAATGAGCGGCATCATGATGCGGAAAATGATTTGCGGTGTGTTTGCGCCGTCAATACGGGCAGCTTCCTCAAACTCAATCGGTATGGTCATCAGGAATTGGCGCAACAGGAAGATATTGAAAGCGTTGCCGAAGAAGGCGGGTACAATTACAGGTAAGAGCGTATCTATCCAGCCCAAAAAATTGAAAAGTGCGAAGGTGGGAACCATTGTAACCGGAAAGGGAATCATCATGGTTGCCAACAGAACGATAAACAATAGGTTTTTGCCGGGGGCGCGTAAACGGGCAAAGCCGTATGCCACGAACGTACTGGAAACCATTGTACCGACCACGTTTAGAATGGTAATTACAAAGCTGTTCAGGTAAAGTTTGCCGAAATCCAATCCGGTGTAAGTGAAAGAGCGCGGGTAATTGCTCCACTCAAACGGGTCGGGCAACCAATCCGGCGAGGATACCTGATAGGAAGGCTTGAGCGAGGTTAGAAACATCCAGACCAGCGGTAAGATATAGAGCAGTGAACCCACCGCTAGGACGGTATAAATTACAAACAGTCCCCCGATTCTACGCCATGAGCGTGTACCGCTGAGCGGGATAGCTTCGGCGGCAAAGCGTTTACCGAACAAGCCTCTCACTTGCGCCTCTCCTTTCCAGCCTCATTTTCGTAATAAACCCATGCGCTAGATGAGCGAACAACCAGCAAGGTAAACAGCAAAATTATTATAAACAGTATCCATGCCAACGCTGCTGCGTAGCCCGCTTCCTGATTTACAAAGGCGCGGCGGTACAAATACACCAGATAAAAGAGTGTGGAGTCGAGCGGACCGCCTCCAGTTGCCACCGCTGCGGTGGTATAGCTCTGGAAGGTTTGAATTAGCACCAGCACCAGATTAAAGAAGATGGTGGGCGAGAGCATCGGGATTGTGATATACCTGAAGCGACCGAATTTTCCTGCGCCGTCCAGTTCGGCTGCCTCGTAAAACTGTTCGGGGATGCCTTTCAAGCCCGCGATATAGGTTATCAGGCTGCTGCCCAATCCCCACAAGCTCATTATTACCAGCGCGTACAAAGCGGTATTGGGGTCGGAGAGCCAGCGCGGACCTTTGATTCCCAAGCCATCTAATAGGTTGTTAATCAGCCCTTTGTCCGGCTCGAACAGCCAGACCCACAGCACTACATAGGCAGTGCCGGAGAGAATGGCGGGTAGGTAGAAGATGGTACGGAAGAAGCTAACTCCCTTGATTTTCTGCGCTAGTAGTAATGCTACCCCAAGCGAGATGATTTGCGAGAGCGGTACATATAGGGCGGCAAAGGTGAAAGTTACCCGTAAAGATGTCCAGAAAGCCTCGTCCTCCATTATGCGTTCGTAATTGCGCGTCCCTACCCACTTGATAGGGGTAAAGTAATCCCAGCGCGTAAAACTGAGCAAGAACGAAGCCAGCATAGGACCTGCCACGAACACCACAAAGCCAATGAGCCAAGGGGAGATGCAGAGGTAAAAGGCTATAGCTTCCCGGCGGTTGAAGGCGGCTCTTTTGTTCCAGACAGGCTCGGTTGCTGCAAGAGGTTTAGCGGATTTTATCATTTTCAAACGGAACTCCTGCTCGGTAAACAGGTTTGTTTACTGATGGTTCTGACGCGAGGCAATTATACCAGTAAAAGAGACACCCTGCGTTTCCACAGGATGCCTCTTGCTGTTTTAAGAGCTACTTATTTGAATCAATCTTGTCTTTAAGGGCTTTATCGGCTTTGGTGGCAGCATCTTTCAAAGTCGCCGAGATGTCAGCTTTGGGGTCGGTGATGACTTTGGTAAGAGCGTCGCCCAATTCTTTCGCGCCCGCGCTGTTCCAGTACGGGGTGAAGTTAGCCGTGATGGGCTTGAAAAACTCGGTTTGAGCAGTCCAAACTTTGTCCAGCGCGTTGGTGTTCTTGTCGGCAATGGATTTCAGCGGAGTCAAACCCCAATCCTTGAAGAACTGCCCGCCACCATCAGGACTGACGAAGAAACTCAGCACTTTCCAAGCTGCGTCTTTGTTCGCGCTCTTGGAATAGATGCCGAAACCGCCCCAGTTGATGGCGTTTGCTTTTTGAGTGCCTTTAGGCAACCCAACTACCCCAATATTGTTGGTCAACTTGGGATTTTTTAGCAGGGTAGCTTGTGGCCAGCGTCCGTCAATCAATAAAGCGGCAGTACCGTTCGCGAAATTGTCATTACCACCCTTCCACTTGTTAATGTCCGAAGGGGGCGCCGCGTAACCGTTGCGATACAAATCTGCTACTAGGGTCAGGGCTTTAGCTGAGGCTTCGCTATCCAAAAAGCCGGAGTATTTGGAACCGTCTGCTGCAATCAGGGTTGCGCCCTGAGTGAAAGCAATTGCTTCAAAACCGCGCTGCCAAGCGGCGGTCAGTTGCGCCCCATATTGGGTCACCTTACCGCTGCTATCCTTCACGGTCAGCTTTTGGGCGGCAGCTTTGAAATCGTCCCATGTCCAGTTTTCGGTAGGTTCGGCTACGCCAGCCGCTTTCAAGAGTTCCTTGTTGTAATAAACAGCTACCGGGCTGAAGTCTTTGGGGAACAGATACTGCTTACCGGCTTGCTGCCCCGGTTGTAAAGTGTTGGGCAGGAAGACCGAAGTATCAAGCTTTACGCCGGGAACGGCAGTACCGTTGATATAGGGGGTTAGGTCTTCGTATGCGCCTTTCTTCACAAAGTCGGCAACCTCATCATCCCCGATGAAAATCAGGTCGGGGGCTTTGCCGGAGGCTACCTGAGTTAGTAGCGAACCGTAGTAGTCAGAGTCGGTTACCGGCTCAACTTTAATGTCGATTCCGGGATAGACTTTCTTGAAGGCTTCAATAGTTTGGTTGTAGGGGGCTAAACCATCCCCGCTGTCGCCTGTACCGATGCGAATCGTAACAGTCTTACCGGATGCAGCGGTGGTGGTAGCCGCCCCTGCGGTAGTAGCGGCGGCAGTAGTGCCAGCCGCAGTAGTAGCGCCTGCGGTAGTGGCTGCCGCTGCGGTGGTAGCAGCTTTGGTAGCGGCGGCGGTAGTAGCCGGTACGGGAGTGGCAGTATTATCCCCGCATGCGGCAACTGCCAGACTTAACAACAAAGTAATCAGTGCCAACGCTAACAGCCGTTGTTTTGTACGCATTACTTTTCTCCTTCCTTTTGTTTTCAATTTGTAGGTAATGAAACTCTAAACATACTACTGATACTTATAAATGCGTTCTAAACATATTAAAAATAACATCTATTGCAAATAATTGCAATTAACTATTTTTGCGTTCTGTACTGACATTTCTGACAACCGCTCCAGATTAAAATGGCATACGAGCTTCGTAATAACAACTATAATAAGATAACTTAGTTTACCAACTTTGTCAAGAATTTGTTTTAGGGCATCAGGGCTGTTGCAAGAAACATTTTTAGGGCAATAACCTGCTGCTGCTGTCGGAGGGGTGGAGAGAGGGCGAGTTCAGAGGACACCCCTTGCAACTGCCCTATTTAGAGCATTTTGGATTGTAATATACACCCTAATTCAAAGGTAAAGGGTGTGCTATAATTGCTAAAATCAAGGGTTTAATTAGTTAGTCTTAGGCGTTTTAATTTTCATAGGCATCGTTTTTCCTAATTGTATTAGTGTTGGAGTATTTTCCATTTACAGGGAAGTAAATGGAAAAAAGGGCAAAGCACCTAGAAAGTCCTGAACACATGAAAAAAATATCGTTTCTGCTTCTAATGTTTGAACTTGGTTTGCTCACCTTATCGGCTTATTCACCCCCTCTCACAAAAGCTTCTACCACCCCCAATTTTATTGATACTTCCTTTGCCGATACCTGGAACAGGAGTGACAAAGCGGTGTCAGAAATGCCCGGTGTGGGGCGAGGTTATACTTGGGGTCCTGAATATTTCACCGATAAGGCAGTTTATTCTGAAGCCTATAACCAAGGCAATCGGCAGGTGCAATATTTCGACAAGGCGCGCATGGAAATAAACTCCAATGCCAAGCCGGGTGACCTTTTCTACGTAACTACCGGGCTGTTGGTAAAAGAATTGGTTACCGGGATGCGTCAGGATGGTGACACAACCTTTACGCCCTACCCCCCTAGCAATATACAAGTAGCGGGTGACCCGAACGATAACGGGCTGAACGCGATTGCGCCCACTTACGCCAGTTTTCGAAAGGTAATAACCTTTAACGGCACTGAAAACAGTGCACCCAATCGGGTTTCTGCAATAATTTCCGAAAACATCGATCGCTCTGGAACGGTAAAATCGGTTACTCCGCCCGAAGTGCGCTATCTAAAAACATTCGATAATAATACCAATCACAACATTGCTGATGTTTTCGTAGATTTTGGCAATCAAAATGGATTGGTTTGGCAAAATAATAGTTTCATACAAGACTCGGTTTTTTACCATAATCCCACTTATGTGCTTGGTCTGCCTGTTACCGAGCCTTACTGGACGCAAGCGATGGTGGGCGGCGAGTTACGTGATGTATTGGTGCAACTATTTGAACGCCGTACTTTGACTTATACGCCCTCCAACCCGCCCGGTTTTAAGGTAGAGATGGGCAATGTGGGGCAGCACTATTTTCGCTGGCGTTATTTAGAGAATAATACACAGTCCACCCCTGCTACAACTCCATCTACCCCAACAACAGCGGATATTTCAGGGCTTGATTTTGGCTCAAATGCGCTGACGAACCTGTATAACCTGCCTAATATCGGCGCATATACCCAAACCTATGTAACCTCAAGCCATGATCCCTATGGCGGAAACTGGGATCGTACCAATGTGTTGTATCGCGAAGGCGATAGCCGATATGTGATTTTTGATGAGAAGGGCGCTGGTTCTATCTATCGCATCTGGATGACCAAAGAGCCGACTAACGATACCATTGGAAATATCCTGTTCTATTTTGATGATGAAGATACTCCTCGTGTGAATCTGAACTATCAAGATTTCTTCTCCGGTAAAACTGCGCCATTTCTTACCCCTTTGGTTGGCAATAATCAGGTGTCGAGCGGTGGCTTTTATAGTTACGTTCCGATTAGTTATGGCAAAAGGCTGAAAATTGTCACTACCAAATTGCCCGAATTTTTCCAGATTGATTATCAACGGCTGGCAGGTGTAGCAAATGTTCCTTCCTTTACCGGAAAAGAAGATCTTAGTAGCTTAGTCAGTTACTTTTCCGGTGTCGGTGCAGACCCAAAACCTGCCAATCCCGGCAGGCAACTCATCAAGGGTAGCGGAACTCTGAACGGCAATGGAGAATTAATCTTGCCGCAATTGCAAGGTCCTGCGGTTATCAGTTCCATCAAGCTCAAAATGAACTTTAACAATAATGAAGTCGTCGCTCAAACCAACCTTAAAATCTGGTGGGACAAGCGCCCATGGACACAGGTTGATGCACCGCTCGACTTCTTCTTTGGAAGTGCCGAGGGTGAGCAACGGGTAAACGGTTTGTTGGCAGGTATGGATCCCACCACTCACCAATATTACTTTTACTTGCCTATGCCTTTCCGATCTGAGGCTAAAATAAGTCTTGCCAATCATAGTACTACCCCCGCAACAGTGGAATGGGAAATTGCCGTTGACCCTGACCCTGATGGCAAATTGGTAAAAGCAAACACGGGCTACTTTAATGCCACTTTTAAAGATCAATCTGATCTCCCCGATGGCTCAGATTACAAGGTTCTGAACCTGAAAAACACGCGCGGCAAGTTCGTGGGGTTGGTAATGCGTTACTGGTCGCATTATTCGGCGATGGAAGGCGATGATCGCGTTTATATTGATGGTAGCGCTACCCCTCATATTTACGGTACAGGTTTTGAGGATTTCTTTAATGGCGGTTGGGGCTTTGAGAAAGGTCCATTCTCGCTTCCTTTGCATGGTTCTATGGCTCCTTACTGGCCCCCGCCATTCCCGCTATATTTTGGTAGGTCGGGTTATCGTTTTATGCTCGGTGATGCAATCACTTTCAACTCTGCGCTGGAATTTGGCTTTGAACATGGTTATATGGGCAAGAATACCGGCGCACCCAATGAAAATTACCGCAGCCTTGCGTTCTGGTATGGTCTAGACAACAGCACTTTGCAATTAACCGACAGCCTGAATGTTGGTCCAGAAAATAAAGTAGCCGAAACGGCACATTCCTATACTGCTACCGGCAAGGATTTCAGTGGTAGGCTTGATACCTTCTACGAAGGCGACCGTTATCTCAATAGAATCGGCGATGATGGCTACAAATTACACGGTTACAGCGAGTTTACCATTAGCATCCAACCTGACAACAACGGGGTAATTTTACGCCGCCGGATGGACTATGGCGATTTGAACCAACAAGGTAGGGTTTACGTGGATGGGCAACCGGTGGGACTGTGGTATTCTGCTGGTCAGTTTACCAGTTCTATTCGCTGGCGTGACGAGGATTTTGTAATTCCCACCTCTTTCACTACAGGCAAATCTTCGATTAAGGTTCGAATCGAAAATGCCAGTACTTCGCCTTGGAGTGAGTTCTATTATTGGGTTTACACCCTTAAAAAAGGGCTTGGTTACTTACCGGGCAACAACTAACCCGCTATTTAATGAGTGCAACAATATCAAAAAATACAAAGCAGGCAAGGATTTATACTCCTTGCCTGTTTTGCCTATTATATGATTTTATTCTTGGTAGTTTGATGTATTTGTATGTCAGCGGCTAACTCAGGAAATTCCCGATCAATCCGAAAAGCGTAACCGTCCCAATAACCGTCACGTTCAGGTATAAAACGGCGGGGAGCAGCTATATTAGTGGAGAACGCCGTTGCTTTCATCCGTTTTTGAGTTTCAAGCCGAAGTTCTTCAGGTTTACGGCGCAGCACCTCCTCAACCGATATCGGTGGCAGTATATGCATGTTCATATGCTGACCGTAACGCAACTGTGGAGAGAAGGGATATTCCCACACCCGATGGCTTCCGGTCAATACCACCGGTAGGATTGGACGCTTGAAGTGGCGCGCCAACGCAAATGCCCCGGCTGTAAAGTCTATTTCTATTCCAAGAATGCTGCCTTGTGGGAAAATTACCAAGCTTTCGCCATTTTCAAACACTTTCCCGGCTTGGCGCAATAACTGGCGGTAGCTACTGACTCCTCGTTCGGGGCAGATTTCAACTTGTCCGGTGTCGCGCAGAAACGGACCGAGCCAGTCCCATTCGTGAAAAAGCTCATCTCTGGCTACAAAGCGCATTTGCAACGGTAGCTCTACCAACCCCAGAAAATCGGCAAAGCCCTCATGCAGCGGTGTAACAACATACTGCTCTAGCGGGTCAATCAGGTTTAATCCCTTAATCTCTAACCGAATGTCGAGATGATGACGCATACGACGTGCTAACCAGCGTAAAGTATTCCACATCGCTCTGCGCTCTCCTCTTCGCCCTAACCAGCGAATCATCTGGGCGGGAACGCCCATATATAACGCCGCCCCTGCCAGTGTACGCAGATAAGTAGCGGTATTAGGCAGCGCTATTTTGCCACCGGGCAACTTATAAGGTAGCGAAGGTTTTGGCTTGCTTAGAGATTTATCCAATAAGGATGTCATCAGGTTAGTTTAACCACTTGTTTGCCGAAGTTTTCGCCTTTCAACATTCCAATGAAAGCGGCGGGCGCATTCTCCAATCCTTCTGCTACGCTCTCACGGTATTTTAACTGACCTTCTGCTACAAGTTTTTCAAGTTGTGGCAGGATTTCAGCCCACTTTTCGAGGTGATCTGAAATGATAAAGCCTTGTAGCCTAGCTCGATTTACCAGCAACGAACGCACATTACGGATGCCGTGAGGCTCACTTTGGTTGTACTGCGAGATTACGCCACACAGGGCGATGCGGGAAAATGGGTTCAGGCTGGCTAAAACCAAATCGAGAATCTCGCCGCCCACATTATCGAAATACACATCTACCCCATCCGGGATAGCCGCTTTAAAAGCTTGCCTGAAATCGGGGCTTTTATAATCAATGCATGCGTCAAAGCCCAATGTTTCTGTCACATAATCGCACTTGGCTTTCCCACCTGCGATTCCCACTACCCGGCAGCCTTTCAGCTTTGCCAATTGCCCGACTACACTACCCACTGCGCCGGAAGCCGCCGAGACAACCACAGTTTCGCTCGCTTTGGGTTGTCCTATTTCATTTAATCCATACCAAGCGGTTACACCGGGCATCCCCACTATGCCCAAATAAGCGGAAAGCGGTACTTTTGTAGTTTCCACCTTACGTAGGTTTTTGCCTTTAGTAACGCCATAAAGCTGCCAACTCAATGAACCCGTAACTAAATCACCCGGTTTCAAGCCGGCATAGTTTGATTCGAGTACCTCGCCTACCGTTCCGCCTACCATTACCTGCCCGAGTTCGACATAAGGTGCGTAAGATTTAACCGCATCCATGCGCATTCGCATATAAGGGTCAAGCGAGAGATATGAATTTCTTACCAATACCTCGCCCTCATCCGGCGCATCTAAAATCGTTTCGACCAATCTAAAGTTGCTTTCTTCTACCCACCCGATTGGACGGCTCGCTAACACAATCTGTTTATTCTTAATCTGCTCCATTTTATCTCCTCTGTTATATTCATTGAAAATGATACAATACCACCAGTACCATCGATGGGTACAAAGAATTAAGGTTTAAGTTGGAATGCCGATGAAAAGTCACGCGGCAGCGGGAGTATAATACCGATAGAGAATAATGGTGGTGGCGCGTTTGAATTATAACAAACGTTACACCTTTTACTGAGAAAGGTTTTGGCGATGCATGAAGCGGCGGCAATGAAAGGCGTAATTACGGCGGCGTTGGAAAATTTTGTCCAATCCGGTGCGATGCGTATTCTTGAGGTAGAGATGGTTCTGAGCAGAGCCGACCACTTTACCGAAGAAGCCGCTCGTACTTATTTTGAGGCTCTTACTCCCGGTACGCCTTTGGAAGGTGTGCCCTTGCGAATTGCATGGCAACCGGCAACCTATCGCTGTTTCAATTGCTTGAAGCAATTTGAAAGCGATCTCCCTTCCGAAGAAGCGGTTTGCCCTGAATGCAACGGCGCTGCAATTGAGGTCGAGCATCGCCACGATTGTTACCTGAGTGGTTTGGAAGTAGAGTTTAGCGATAAGGTATAGACTGAAGGGTAATTTTGCGTCAGTTCGATAAATACAGGCGCAAAATTGCCAGCCCGCCTTGCGTTAAACCAAAGCCACCCGGATAGAAAGCGTAAAGCGGTTTCCATGTAGGTAAAAACTTCCGCTTGAAATCGTGCAACCCTTCAAAGTCATAATAATTATGTAAGTACTGCTTGACTTGTTTGAGCATCCAACCCGCGCTTAGCATGCCTTCCTGCTTATTGTCAGCAGTGAGCGGTGATGCGCCCAGCGATATTGTGCTGTAACCCTCTTCTCGAAACGCAAGCGCCGAACGCGCAATCAGAAATTCCATTATGCCCGGCATCGCCTCGTTTCTACGCCGCATCAGGTCAAGTGTCCAGCCGTTGGCAGTATAGCGCGGCAACCAGCTCACCATTCCGTGTACCTTGCCTACCTTGTCTATGGCGTAATAACTTCTGACTTCGGGATTTTGCAGGCTGGCGATAGTACCGAGCGTGAAGCCCAGTTCGGGCATGTTTTTATTGCGCACCCACTCCCGCGAGATTTGCCGAAACTGAGCCATTATTTCATGATTTTCTGGAAAAAATTGGCAAAACTGGATTTCTTCACGATTGGCGCGATTCAGTGAAGTGCGTACATCCTGCCAATTTTTACCCTTGAACTCTAGCAATTCCAGTTCGATGGCAGCATCCTCCGCCACCTGCACTCCTTTGTAACCCAAGGTGCGGTAATGCCGATGCGGTTTTTCTATGGAGAAAAAAACCGGAATCCATCTTTTGCGGCGACAGGCAGCGCTGAACTCTGATATGCACCTTTTGATTGCTTCCGGTTGTCCGGTTGGGTCGCCTACCGTAATTGCTGCGCCGAAATTTACCCGATAGGCTACAAAAGCCTGCCCGGTACTCTCAAAAAACAAACGGTTATCAGGGTTTAGCATTAGGTAGGAAAGGGAGTGATTTCCCCACTCTTGCAGAAGTTGCCGGGCTTGTTCGCGGCGCGTTTCCATTAGAAGTTGCAGGGGAGAAAGTAGATTGTCGCTTGCTATTTCCGAAGCTTCAAGGTTTACCATGTATTAGAATTGTCCGCCCGATCGCTATTATAAGATGTATTTGAGATATAATATTGCTCACTATATTTTAAGGGGCAAATTAGGTTGTAAAATTTAATTAGCGTCAATAAACCGAATCGTTAGAGTGGTATTACATAGAGGTAAATTTGAAACTAACACTGGCTAGTTGGAACGTCAATTCTGTAAATATCCGGCTTCCACATCTCGTGCGTTGGCTCGAATCGCGCCAACCCGATGTGCTGTGCTTGCAGGAAATTAAATGCACCGATGATAAATTTCCCGTAGCGGCGATTGCGCCAACCGGATATAGCAGTTTTGTGTTTGGTCAACCGGGCTATAATGGCGTGGCATTGCTGGTTAAAACTTCGCTGGCAGAGCAAGTAGCCGATTTGCAAATCGGCTTTCCCGGTGATACCACTGATCCTTCACGCCGTTTAGTTGCGGCTACTGTCGCCGGGGTGCGGGTAATTAATGTATATGTTCCAAACGGGCAGGAAGTAGGCAGTGAGAAATTTGCTTATAAGCTGGATTGGTTCACAAAGCTTCGGGAAGATTTAATTTCTCACTGGAATCCGGCGCAAAAGCTGGCAATTCTCGGAGATTTTAACGTTGCGCCTGCCTCTGTGGATGTGCATGACCCCAAGGCACGCGAAGGGAAAATTCTTGTCAGCCAACCTGAGCGTGACGCGCTGGAGAGTTTGAAAACTTGGGGTTTGTATGACTCTTTCCGCACATTGAACCCGGATAAAGTGGCGTATTCGTGGTGGGATTATCGCGAAAACTCGTTTCGGCGCAATCTGGGGTTGCGGATTGACCATATTTTGGTGAGCGAGAGCTTGCTGCAAAGTTGCCGTGCTTCTGAGATAGACCCAGAACCGCGCAGTTGGGAACGTCCTTCCGATCACACTCCCGTTTTTGCCGTTTTTGAGTAATTTGCAAATAAAAACCCCGCTTCGGTTCAAGAAACGGGGTTTTTTAGGTCTAGGGCTTGTTTCTATCAGATTAGCCTTTAACGCCTCCGGCAGTTAAACCGGATACAATATAGCGTTGCAGAGCTAGATAAACTATCGAAACGGGCAAAGCCACCAATAAGGCGAAAGCGCAGAATTGATCCCACGGTGTGGAACGAGCATATTGTCCTGACATCTGCGAAAGTGCCATTGCCAGCGTAAAATCTTTCGGGTTGGTGAGAAACTGCCATGAAAAATAGAATTCAGTCCAGCCACCGATAAAACCAAACAGGGCGGTTACTGCCAGCGCCGGAGTCGAGAGTGGCAGAATTATCTGGAAAAAAATCTGGTTGCGGTTTGCGCCATCAATCATGCCAGCTTCCTCAAGGTCTTTTGGAATAGTATCCAGAAAGCCTTTGAGGTTCCATGTGGCAAAAGGCAAAAGACCGGAAGTAATAGCTAGACCAACCCCCCACAGAGAGTTGCGCAGATTAAACTCGCCGACTTGTATCCGGTTCATAAAGGCGAAAAGCGGCGCAATAGTGGCTACCGAAGGAAGCATCAATACTGCCAATATTGCCAAAAACACAACACTGCGTCCGGGAAACTTAAAGCGGGAAAAGGCGTAGGCGGCGCTGACCCCTAGCAAGACTGATGCAAAAGAAGCGCCTGCCGCTAGCTTGAAGCTGTTGAAGGTTAGCTCAATAAAAGAGATAGGGTTGGTAGTAGGCTTATCCAGCACTTTCTGATATGCCTCAAATGTAATCGCGCCTTCCGGTAAAAACCCGGTTATACGTTTTGAGGTGCTAATTGATTGGCTTACCACCCATGCAATTGGGAATAGTACGGTAAAGGCAACAAAAAGGCACAAAGCCTGATAAAGTAATTGCTTATACCATTTGAGTGGGCGACCAATTGCGCCCTTCATTTTAATTTCTGCGCTTGTAACGGCTTTTGTCTGTACGGCTGTAGCGTCAACTGTCATTGTTCATACTCCCTTCTAATCTGCCGATGCGGTTGCTTTGGTTATTCTGGTGGTAATCAGGCTGATTGTCAGCAGAATAAAGAACATATAGATAGCAAAAGCCGCGCCGATGCCGTATAGCTGATTAACATTAACCAGCTTAAAGGCTTGCGTCACCAGCAATTCGGTACGCCCAAAGGGACGACCTTCCGACATAAAGTAAGAGAGATGGAACAGGTTAAAGGTGGTAATGAAACCGTACACTGCAAAAGGTATCATTGCAACCCGCAACATCGGTACTGTAATATTGAAAAACTGTTGGCTACCACTCGCGCCATCTACAGTCGCTGCCTCATAAAGGTCTTTGGGAATACTCTGAAGTGCGCCTGTTGCCACCACCGAGTTAAGCGGCCATCCCAACCAGATATTCGTAAATAAAAGCGCGTAGTAAGCAACCGGAAGCCACATGAAATCGCCCTGTGAATTTTCCAGCCAAGGGATATTTACGATGCTTACTCCATTGACATTTTTAGCCAGCCCTATTGGGCCTAAAAAGAAACCGAGCAGAATATTAAAGACACCGGTATCGGTATCAAAAATCTTTTTCCAGACTGTTGCTATAATGATGGCGGGAATAACCACCGGTAGAATATAAACCGCCCGATATATTCGCTTGAACCACAGCCCCTCAATATTCAGTAAGACCGCGATGAGAACCCCTATTACCACGTGAAAAATCACGTTAGAAAGCGCCCACCACAGGTTGAAGGTTAGAGTCCCTACGAAATCAAAGGAAGGAATAACGTTTTTAATAGTGTCCCCGTTCAGGATATGGATATAGTTATCCAGCCCAACCCAGTTGGCAGCCGGGGCATCGTACTTCAGGTTCTTTAAACCGTAATCGGTAAAAGACATATATATCTGAAAACCGAGCGGAAACAGCGTAATAACTGCCATTACCAATACTGCCGGCAGAATGTACATATAAGCGGTACGGGTATCTCTGGAACGAACCCAGAAACTCGCGCGTTCAGCCTTTGGTACGGCAGAAACGTTTTTTATAGCCATAGACCTATCCTCAAGAGCAGATTTATTTAATAAAATTGGCTTTGCCGTGACGGGCAGAGTTTAGAGTGTAGGGTTTAAGCCCGTATTATTTTTTGGTCAAACGTGAAAAAGGTGAGAGAGGTTGAGCAACCACTCCATTAAAGGAACATAAAAACCTTATCATAATAAAAACGATTATGCAATTCTAATAGGAATGGGTCTTGCTGCAATACAGCAAAACCCATTTTCCTAACTAACGCTACTTGCCGTTAGCCTTATTCATCTGAGAGCAGGCATCTGCTACCGCTTTGACCGGGTCTGAACCCTTGTCAAGGACGAGCGAGTAAGCATCGCCGAAAGGAGTCCAGAAGTTATCCAACGACTTGGATTGCGGACGAGGCAGCCCAGTGGCTACCGCAGTGGCAAAGCCCTGTGAAATCGGGTCGGTAACTTTCAGGGTTTTGTCAGCCGGGATATGACCAACTGCGATAAAGAGATTCTCAATCTTGGGAGAGGTCATATAGAGCGCGAAGTTAATCGCGTTCTGTAATTTCTCGCCTTTGAGGTTCGGGTTGATGTACCAACCGTCAACGCCGGTTAATGGGTTGGCAGCGCCTTTAGCCCCGGCAGGAATTGCTGCAATACCGAGTTTGTCGCCTAGCGCCTTGGTGAAGTCGGCAGTCATCCAGGGACCTTCTACAACCGCGTCAATCTGACCGTTCTGGAAAGCCTGATGCAATTTGTCGGCATCAGAAAGGAACTGTGCGCCAGCCGCTTTCAAATCTTGAAGATACTTGAGAGCATCGGAAAATCCGCCCTGATCGGCTACGCATTTGCCGCTGTCATCCAGCAACTTTCCACCGAAAGCACCAGTCCAACCGAAGTTGTGATACGCGCTGGTTTGGAAGCCGAACTTGGTTCCGGCTTTAGCAGCGGCGAGCAATTCATCGGTGGTTTTGGGAACGGTTTTAACCTTGTCCTTGTTGTAGAACATTGCTACGGCTTTGAGCGATTCAGGCACCATATACAGCTTGCCATCTACTTTAGAACCGTTTACCGCTACCGGCAAAATGTTATCTAGCTTGCCCTTCAACGCTTCGTCAAGGTTCGCAACTAAGTTAGCGCGGGCTTCGGAGCCGAGGCTGTCGTTAGGGCCGATGAACAGGTCAGGTCCGCCGCCGGCGGCAACTTCGGTTTCCCACTTTTTGTAAAGTTGGTCGAACGGAACATCCAGCGGAGCAGTCTGAAGGCTTGGGTAATCCTTCTGGAATTGAACTAGCCCTGCTGCCAGAGCATCCGCTTCGCCGCCTTTACCGCCGGAGCCGTATGCGTGCCAGAAGCTAATATTTCCGGTTATAGCGGGCAACGCTGCTGCCGCCGCAGTGGTGGTAGCCGCTGCTGCAGTAGTAGTCGCAGCTGCGGTGGTAGCCGCTGCCGCAGTGGTAGCTGCCGCTGCAGTAGTCGCAGCTGCGGTGGTAGCCGCCGCAGTGGTAGCCGCTTTAGTAGCTGCCGCAGTAGTAGCCGGTACGGGCGTAGCAGTGTTATCACCGCAAGCCGCTAACATAACTGTGATGGTTAAAGCTACCATCAATGCCGAAATAAACTTAAACAACTTTTTAGTTGCCACTTTTCTCCTCCTTGCAAGAGTGAGACTACAAAATTAAATTAACAAACGTCAACCGGAATCTTTTAGATTCCGGAGGATAAAATTAGCGAGGAGAGATTTGCTCAACCAAGTGAGCAAGCCGACCTTTGCAGTTCGTTTAGGAGAGATATTGGTATGAACTGTCAAAAGTAAAAATTATGGCTTAGAGAGGTGGAATTCGTAGATGAAGCTATCTAATAAAAAACAAAAACCACTATAAGGGGCTTCTATGCCCTACCAGACGGCTTCATTCACTGAAAACCACACTAGCCTGTAACTAAAGATAATTGCGGGCCTTTAAAGACCTCTTGTAATACCAGCATTGCGGCTCCAACTGCAACCGCTTCTCTCCCCAACTTTCCGGGTACAATTTGCATTCCTTGAAACGATGCCACCAGACTACGGTCTTTAGCCGTTTGTTTTATCTGATTAAGTATTACCTCACCCACAGCAGCGACACCGCCGCCAAGAATAATCATACTGGGGTTAAAGAGATTTACGAGTGTGGCGAGAGCGATACCAATATATCGTCCTGCATCACTAATGACCTCCACTGAAAGGCGATCACCAGAGGCTGCTGCTTCCCCGATTACAGCTACGGTAAGGTCATCTGGCTCGCCAATTTTGGTCAGAATAGTATCTCTACCTGCTTGAATCGCCAGCTTAATGCGATTAATAATTGCTGGAGCGCCTGCCATACTTTCCAGACAACCAAAACTACCGCAACGACAGGGAGGCCCATCGCGTGTAATGGTAATATGCCCGATTTCACCGGCACTCCCGTTTGCCCCGCGAAATATTTTCCCATCTACAACCATGCCACAGCCAATACCGGTACCGATTTTAACATAGGCAAGATTGTTTTGTCCTAATCCTGCGCCGCGCCATCTTTCGCCAATAGCGCCCAGATTAGCATCGTTATCGACCAGTACCGGAAGCTGGAATTCTTCAGAAAGATAACGGCGTAAAGGAAATTTGTTCCAACCCGGCATCAACGGTGGCATTACCACCGTGCCAGTTTCAAAATCAAGAGGACCTGTTACACCTAACCCAATTCCATATAGCCGTTTATTTTTGAGGAATTCACTCTCTAAAATTTGTCTTATTAGCTCTACCAGAATTGGTATGCCTATTTCTGGCCCATTTTCTACCGAGAACTCGGCGTTAAATTCGGCAACCGGGTTTCCTTCAAGATCGGCGAGTAATGCCAATATATGGTTTGCGCCCATATCAATACCCAGCACATATGCGACGCTGTAATTGAAATTAACCATTATTGGGCGACGGCCACCCTTGCTTTCACCGATTCCAGATTCTTGGACTATGCCTTCATCAAGCAGAGATGAGATAATATTACTAACGGCAGAGCGACTTAGTTGCGTACGCAATGCAATTTCTGCTCGCGAAATACTACCTTCCTGACGGATAAAATTCAGCACTATGCTGCGATTTAATTCGCCAATTAGTCCTGCATCGGCTTTGCCTTTATGGGTACCGTTAATCCAGCTTGTTGTATGATTAACGCTATCTTTTACCATCTATTTGGCATTATCAGGATATTTGTCAAAACGTAGGGTCAAGAAATTTATGTGAGATGTGCCAAAATTATACTACTGTAAACTTTGTTTGTCAAGTAGAATAACAAAGTGATTTCACAAGAATTACTCATTTGGGTTTAATTAATCTTCTTTTTAGCTATGCGCTTCACAAAGTGCAATTTAAGATTCCAAGTTATTTATGTGTTAAAATCCTACTATTAGTAGCACCATCGCTTTTGATTTTTCAGCGAGGAGAAGAAAGAATGAGCGAAACTCAAATTATCCCCGGAGCCGAGCCGTATTATCATATTGGCAACAGAATCGGCGTTTTGGTTTCACATGGTTATACCGGCTGCCCACAAAGTATGCGCTATATCGCAGAAGGGTTGGCGAAAGAGGGCTTTTCGGTAATCTTACCCCGTTTGAAGGGACATGGTACTTCCCCTGCCGATATGGCTACAGCCACCGCTTCTGACTGGACTACCGATATTCTTACCGCTTACGGCTGGCTTAAAGAACGCTGCGACCACATCTTTATGACCGGGCTTTCTATGGGCGGTACTTTAACTTTGGTGGCAGCTGGTTTAAATCCCGAAGGCTTCAGCGGGATAATCCCGATTAATGCATCAGTGATTCTAAATAATCCGGATTTGCTGGGGTTAGCGTTTCTGCCCGGAATGCCTTCAGAAATACCCGGCATAGGCAGCGATATTAAAGCGCCCGGTATTACCGAAATTGCCTATCCGGTTGTGCCTGTTCCCACCATCAAGGAGGTGCTGGCATTGACGAAAGGTGCTGACGAATTGATGGCACGTATCACTTGCCCGGCGTTGATATTTTCTTCAACCGAAGATCATGTAGTGCCACCAATGAACGCTGAGTATATTCTAAATAAGCTATCCAGCGCGGAGAAGCGTATCGTTAAACTTGAAAATTCATACCATGTAGCCACATTGGATAATGATAAAGACCTGATATTGCAGGAGAGCATTGCCTTTATCAAAGCTCATTCCTGAATCTGATTTTAAGGTTTAGCAAGATAGCAAGGCACTGAATTACATACCGCCCTGCTATGGTTTCAAATTCGCCCGACCCATTCTAATTATTGAAAAATTGTTCTTGTGCAGGTACAATGAATCGGTAGTTTGCATAAAGGACGATCAGAAAGGTGACTAGGTAATGCAGCCACTAGATGATGAGCAGGATGCCGATACAGTTGATACTGTATTATTGATGGTTCACAAGCGCATTCGTAAGAATGAGGGCTATAAACTTGATAGCATAGAGGTATTTAAGGCGCTAGAGCAAAACGGTTACCCACTTACCGAAAGTGAAGTGTTGGATAGCCTTACACAGCTCAAGGATTCAAAGCTTATACGCGCCTACGATGATTCTACTGATGTAGACCCCTCTACCGGTAGGCACATCCCCAAAAAGGTGGTGCGCTATTGGCATATAGAAATTACCCCTGAAGGTGCAATGCGAGCCAGCAGTGTTATGAATCGTTACCGCAACGGCTAAAGCAGAGATCATGATATATGTCAAAGCAAAGTTCAGGACAAACTCCGAAGCAGCGTAATCAAAATCCTTCATCCCGTAGAGGATTTCTTGAAACCAAACGTCAATTAGACAAGCAACCTAAAGCAAGCCCATTTGAAGATAGGTTACTGTTAGGTTGTCTTGGTATAATTGTAGTAGCAGGTCTGCTTTTTCTGTTAATGGGGTTTTTGGTTAAATGAAACGCCAGTCTAATTTCAGTTTTTTAAATATGCTGATATTACTGGGCTTTATAGCGCTGGCGTTGTTAATAATCAGCAGCATGTTGAGCCGGAAGGAAGGCGATAAAGTTGCTTTCTTTGGCGGTGACTCTGGAGGACTATTTCGAGCGCAAGTAGCCGGAATATCTTCTGATTTGGGTGGGCTAACACTACCGGCTTTTTCTCAGCGGGATCGTCAGCAATATCTCGATGATGCTGAATACAATTTGTGGAGCGCCAGTGCGTGCTCTGCTACTGCCACTGCCGCTTTACTTAATGGACTTGGCAAGCAGGTACGCACCAGCGATGTGTTGGCTATTATGCGTGAAAACAACGCTATCAGCCCTGATAGGGGTTTGTATGACTATTCGGTATTCAAGAAGATTGGCGACCGTTTTAACCTACGTACCGATTACCGAGAAGGCGGAGACCTGAACAGCCACTTCAATTCAATTATTAGTAATTTGAAAAGTGGCACACCCGTAATAATTAATGTAATAGATGCCCAATTCTTTCCAAATGGGCATTTTATAGCGGCGTTTCGTTACAATTCCGATGATACGGTGAGTGTGGTAAATCCTGACCCACTACCGGGTCGCCCGGTAATTCAAAACTGGACTGTGGACGCTCTGAAAACTTACTTCTCTCGTTCCCCGCGTAGCGCCGCTTTCTTCTTGCGTACCTAGTCTTCGTTTAGAAATTCCAGCAAAAGCTTGTTAAACTCGCTCGCTTTTTCAATTTGTGGAATGTGTCCGCATTCTTCAAATATGTGCAAGCGCGAGTTTTTCAGCATGCTTTTGGCTATTTCAGCACAGCTTATATGAATAATACGATCTTGCCTACCCCAAACAATCAAAGTGGGTTTTTCAATTTCGGGCACTCGCTCAATCAAGCCGGTAAGTCGCATGCTGAGAGAAGGGTAGTTCTGATTTAACGCCTTGAGCGCGTCAATTTGATCAGGCATTGTCAGCATACGAACCCCCTCTTTTAGCTTTGCATCGCCCGGTATAAAGCTTTTATCGTGATATGCCTGCGAAAAGAAGGCTTTGACTAGACGTGGGCTACCTAGCGCTTTAAGTTGAATTGCCTGAATGGGCTTAAACCAAGGCTTGCCGCTAGAGTTCATCATCCATGATTCGGTAATAAAGCCGTCCGTATCCACCAGTACAAACTTCCGAATGTATTGAGGATAAAAGATTGCAAAGGCGAGGTTGTGTTTGCCACCCATGCTGTGTCCTACCAAGTCAAAGCTTTCCAGTCCCATAGCAATTGCAAAATCTCGTAAGAAGTCGGCAAAGAAATATAGCGAGTAGGCGCGATTGCCCTTATCGGATAAACCGAATCCAGCCCAATCCAAAGCGATGAAGCGCAAGGGCTTGGGCGAATTTTCTGCCAGAGGCAGCATGTTCGCCTTCCAATCTCTAACCGAGCTTAAAAAGCCATGTGTGAGAAGCACCACGGGCGCATCCGGCGGTCCTGCATCTATATAATGGGTACGGATACCGGATTGTAGAGTTATATATTTGCTTTCAAGTTTATTTTCTTGTTTGGGAAGTGTTGTTTTTATCAAGGTTTAAGCCTCACTTAAAATAACCTGTATGGTATAATAATCTTTACTCTTTTCAGAGTAAATTATAACCCATAAACAGGATGGTTAATCGAGAAGTGGATAAAATTAAAGCAGTTTTTTTGTATATATTAGCGTTGGTAGTCTTACTTGCGCCCGCCATATTGTTAGGTTGGATCGGATGGTCGCTGCTGGATTGGTGGGGTGGCGTGTTGGGAATAATCGGCGGGTTGCTTATTTTCTATTCCAGCATTACTAAGATTGCACGACAAGAATCAACCGAAGAAGAACCGATAACAGCAGGAGACGCTGAATAGTGTGGCTAGATTAACCCTTCGATAAGGTTGATTGTTAGGCGTTGGTTTTCCAAATCAATCTCACGGATGAAATCCTCAACGGCGGGAATAAGCACCGAGTTTGGTGATAAGGGACCCTTTACCTCGTAAACATCGTTGGCAGGATACTCCAATACATTAATCACCTCGCCCACATAATCGCCTTTTTCAGAGTAAACTTTCAAGCCGATTAGCTGAAAAATGTAATATTCGCCTTCGGGCAGCGGCACTACTTCCCCACGCGGTACAGATACAATATAACCCCGCAATTTTTCCGCTTGTTCGATTTTGGTTAGCCCTTCAAAGCGAATAACCACTTGTTTTTCATTTTGTGCTCGCGCGGAAAGAACTTTATAAGCGGTACGTGGCGCATCCGGCAGTGCGCCGGGGGGTAATAACCACGCTTCCTGCAAATGTTCGAAACGCTCCGGAAAATCGGTTCGTATGCTGGCTTTTACTGCCCCACGCAAGCCAAAAGTCGAAACGATCTCTGCTATCGTTATAAAATCGGTACTAAAAGTCTCGATCTCTGGTTCGGTAGGTACAATTTTAGCAGGTTTAGGGGGGATTGTTTCTTCAGCCCTAACCGGGCGGTTGCTAGGACGAGAAACATGTTTTGGACGAGGCGCGCCCTGTTTCGTTTTGGAATGGAAATAGGGGCGCGAACCTTTTTTTTGTGGCATCAGAACTCCGGTTTGAGATTAAGACTGGATTTCCAGTGTGGCGCGCTTGCCTTCACGAGCAGCCGCTACTGATAGTAAGGTACGCAAAGACTTGGCAATTTTCCCTTGCTTTCCGATTACCTTGCCCATATCTTCCGGCGCGACTGAAAGTTTTATAATTATAGAACGGCTGCTATCAATCTGACGGACATGCACTTCTTGCGGGTTATCCACCAGTGATTGTGCCACATACAGGATGAGATCTTTCACCAGATATCTCCTTGCCGCTAAGGCAAATTTAATTACTTGGAATCTGCGGCTACGTATTCGCCTTTGGGATGTCCTTTGAATTCGACACCATTCCGACGGAGAATACCGGCAGCGGCGGCGGTAGGCTGTGCGCCAACGCTAATCCAATATTTCGCACGCTCGCTATTCAATTGAACAGTTTCAGTAGCGCCGATAGGGTTATAAGTTCCGATTGTTTCGATGAAGCGACCGTTACGAGCCGAAGCGCTTTCAGTGACCACTAAGCGGTACACCGGCATCTTCTTCCGACCCAACCGCATCAACCTGATTTTTACCACGAGATTCTTTCCTCCGGATAATCTTTATGCCTATACATAAAAAAACCACGCAAACTTGCGAACGTTAATTATACTAGATGGTTTGGCTGAAGTCAATTTCGTTCCAACCCCGTTCAAATTTGCTCTGACTACTTGACATATAGAAAGGATGTTCGTATAATTACTAGAACATTTATTCTCTGCTGTGTCTCAGGTTAAAATTCAAAACCAATAGTCAGGATAAGCTTAAATGCAATCTACTGCGGAACAATCCCGGTATATACCTAATACTGATGAATGGCTTGCTCACGACCTTTACGAAATCTTACAGGTCAGCCCTAGGGCTGAATTCGAGGTGATCGAAGCCGCTTTCCGTCGCTTGGCGTTAAAATACCATCCCGATCGCAACCCTACTTCGCCATCTACCGAACGAATGCAGGAAATTAACCGCGCTTTTGCGGTGCTTAAAGACCCCTTGCAGCGTACTCAATACGACTCATTGCGCACCCAAATCGCACCTGAGCCTTTTTCTCGTTATGATAGCGCTCCGGTAGAGTCTGCGGCAGTAGCAACCGAACCAGTACCATCGGAAACACCGGAAGAGTATGTCGAATCCGATTATGATTGGGAAAGCCTCTCATGTGAAAGGTCGGAATTTATCCCCCTTTGGAAGCGCAATCTGTTATATCTGATGGTGGGCTTTATCCTGACGATTCTGCTCATAACCGCTATTAGTGTGTTCGCGCAAAGTAGCTCAGCAGGTACCCCTACACCCAGACCTATGCAGATGCAGACGGCTAATACGCTTTTTTCTGACAATTTTGAGGAAGTCGGTACTGCCAACTGGACGTTGGATGAACCGTGGCATCTCACTACTCGGATGTCTGCCAGTGGGTCTTATGCACTTTGGTTTGGCGAAGAGAACTATGGGCGGTATCGCATCGGTTTGAACACTTCCGCTACCCTCTTGCGTCCGCTTGATTTGGGCGGTATCGAGCATCCTGCGCTCTCTTTCCAGATAACCGGGCAAACCGATAGCCCACAACGAGCAAGCGATCAGGATACGTTGCTGGTAGAGATAGCCCAAGCTGGTCAAGCTTTTACTACGGTGGAAACGATTAGTGGATTAATCAGCAATTGGGAAACAATGCGAGTAGATTTGAGCAAGTGGAGCGGGAAAGTAATACAGGTACGACTACGTTTTGTGAGCGGGGCGGGAAATGTAGGAAACGGTTATGCCGGGTTCTTTGTGGATGATTTCAGAATAGAGCGATAGTTGTTAATTTAAGTCGGGGCGAGAGGATTTGAACCTCCGGCCTCATCGTCCCGAACGATGCGCGCTACCGGGCTGCGCTACGCCCCGACGTTTTTAACGCACGAAGTATAGCACTTAACCCCACTCATTGCAAATAAAACGACCGAGTTATTTCTTCTCTCCATAAATCTCCTTTTGCATATGCTATAATGTTGCTCAGTATTTTGAAGTTAGCTTTGCAATAATAAATAAACTTCTAAAAATAATCCTGTTAAGGTCAGTAACTATTGATGAGCCTTTCTCGCCTCGTTTTTTCCCGAATTGAAAATTCTGATAAAAATACACCTGTTGCTACTATTGCTCGAAAAAAATCATTTTCAGAACTGCTTGTCTCGACCCGGCATGCGCTCTGGGCTGGTTCTGAATCACCTGTTCCTATGCAACGTACCGAACGTTTTAAACTGCTTGCGCTCCGCCACTTGCTGCCTTTTGGTATATATCTGGCGATTACTATAGTAATCACTTTCCCTCTAATCCTGAATTTTAACTCTCAGGTACAGGGCGATAACTCAGATGCGTGGCAGAATATCTGGAATTACTGGTGGTTGGGTAAATCGCTAGGTGAGTTCAGACTGCCCTTTACTACCGATATGCTGTACGCCCCGTATGGAGTGCCGCTATATCTCGACACGCTGAATATTTCCAATGGGCTGATCGGCTTGCCGATAATGATTTTATTTGGGGCGGTGGCAGCCTACAACTTTATTGCATTGGTGGCGTTCAGTCTTGCGGGTTACTGGACTTATCTGCTGGTTAGCTATGTGAGCGGAAACCGTTTGGCGGGTTTTGTGGGTGGCATCATTTACGCTTTCAGTTCGTACCAACTAACCCAATATTATTTGGGGCAGGCGAACCTTTACGCTTCCGGCTGGCTTCCCGCCTATTTTTATAGCCTTATCGCGGCGAACAACACCAAAGGGAGGCAGCGCACGCTCTATACTTTGCTTGGTTTGGCATCGTTGGTGTTGATAATGTTGACCGATTGGCAGTATGTCATTTTCGCCGGATTATTTACGCTATTCTATACTTTTTATATTGCTATAGGGCGGCGTTCGTTTGTGCCCTTTGTTATTGCTGCTTCAATTGGGTTGGTATGGTTGGCTTTAGCTGCTCCGCTCATTTTTAAAACCTTCGATATTATCAATTCAAAAATTGTAGATACGCCTTATTACGCTTTTTCTGTTTCCTACTCGGCTGACCTTTTTTCTTTTGTTTTGCCAAGCCCCCGCCATTTTATCTGGGGTGATTGGTCAAAAGGGATCAACTCCGGCGCAACCGACCTTGAGCATAATAAAGCGATTTTTATCGGGCTACTTCCGGTGTTGCTTTCGCTAATCGGTATCCGTTACCAGTTCAAGCGCAGCCTTTTTTGGGTTTTCCTGGCATTGCTCTTTGCGATTTTGGCGCTTGGTCCATTGTTGCAGACGGGCGGCACGCTGCACGAAGATATTTCGCTGCCCTTCTCGATTCTGCAAAATATACCCGGTATAAATTTCGCCAGAGTTCCGGTGCGCTTTGTGCTTATCACGGTTTTGAGTTTTTCGATATTAGCAGGCTATGCTATAGCCACGCTTTTACCCAAAATCAAGAATATTAAATGGCAAGTAGGGCTGGCGGGGCTAATCGCTGTATTGTTGCTAGGCGAACATTTACCCGCGCCTTACCCGATAAATGCTGCTTTGTCACAGCCCTATTACCAGCAAATCGGGAGTTCTACCGAAAAAGGGGCAGTGCTGGAATTGCCCTACACGCGCACTCGCGCCCAATCGCTTTACAACCAGACTATTCACCAGCATCCGATAATCGGCGGCTATCTTTCTCGAAATATAGAATACCCGATAGTGGATTTGCCGCCGCTTGGGAAAATGCCTACGGGTTCTAGCAACGACATCATCTTAAACCCGCCCTCTGAGCAGGAAATCGGCTCACGAGCGTTGGCATTTGCGGGGGTGCATTGGCTTTCTTTCCTGCTGGATGACCCTACCCTTACCACTCCATGGATGGAGAATTTTGTAAAACTGTTTGCTGTTCCGACCCCCTTGTATCAGGACGACAAGATGGCGGTTTATCGCCCTACTCAAGTGCAGGATATGAGCAAACCCCTGTTTGTTTTTGATCTCAAGGGTGGTTGGCATGAAGCTGAGAACGCCCCCGACTTGCAGCCTTCCGGCAAGGTGCGTTGGTTTGATAAAAGAGGCGGTTCCTATGTCTGGAACCTCAGCGATAGAACCCAATCTGCGAATCTTGAATTTGAAATCTGGAGTTTTAACCGTCCCCGCACTCTCACTATCAGGGTTGACAACGTTGATATTGGAAGCTGGCAGATAAACGAGAAGAAGAAGCTGAGTATCCCACTCACTCTGAGCGCCGGGCGACACCAACTTGAGTTTCGCTCACCGCTTGAAGATTCACAAAGCCCTGCCGATCTTGGACTAGGCAATGATAAGCGCAAGCTCTCAATGGCTGTTACCAATTTAACGCTTAAAACGGCAAATCAGAATTAGCTCACTTGGAAATACCCACCATTTTGTTTGCTTCGTAGGCGGGTTGGGCTGTGTCTGTTTTTGTGTCAGGGCGGTATTTTAGAATTATGCTGATATGGAGCGCCCATAGCGCGAAGAGCGCGAAAAAGAACGTACTACTGGCAATTCGCCCTAATCCGTAGGCTCTATCGGGGAAGAACAGAAAATCCTGATCGAAAGCCATTATCCCGTAAGCCATGCTAAAGACAATCAGCGACCAACCGGAGCGAATACGACTGAGATATAACGCCATCACCACGATTGCACCTAAAAGCATTACCGTATAGTGTTTCCATATAAAGGGCGAAATCACCATGCTTGTCACTAAAAGCGCATTGAATTTGAGCAAACTTGCTTGCCAATCGTGGGAAGAGTTGCGCCAGAGAGCGAAAAGAGTAAGCCCTAGCGCACAAAGGCTGAAGGCATAACCAATTGGCATCAATGCAGTGGGGAAGTCTTGGGTGAAGCTCTTCTGCACCTCGTCAACGCCCATTCGCCCTAGAAAGCCCCAGAAAGATTGCCCCACCAGCCCGATTTCAGGCTGATTTACCCCCCACATAGCTTTTGAGTAGTAATACCAGACGTTATCCCAACCCACCGCCGCTATCACCAGACCGTTTACCACCACCGATCCGGCTATCAGTCCGAGTAAGCCGCGCCAGCGTCGCTCTACCAGATAATAGAAAGCGGTTATACCCGGCAATAACTTTAGCCAGATGGGAAAAGCCAGTATTGCGCCGGAAAGGGTATCGCGTTTATTTTTTATGAGTATCGCGGTCAATGCCAAAAACAGTAGCATTACAATGTTGGGCTGTGCCAAATCCATGTTAAATGCCAGTTGGCGGAAGTTCAGCACCAAAAACAGTACCAACGGCAGGCGATATTTAAGCGTTCCGGTTAGCTTGTAAAGGATGAAAATAATTGGGATTAGCAATAATTCGTTGACAATACGCCATACGTATAAAGCACCCTGCACATCTGCACTGTAAAAACGTAGCAAAAGCCAGTTTAGTAAAGCGAAGGTGGGGGGGGTGCGTACCGATGATCCCGGCGAAGCTATAATATCATTGAGATCGAATAACGGTGTGCCGTTCTGTTCCATCAAAACTTGCGGGTTATAATATACCCGGAAGTCGAAGCCGTGATAAAAGCTGTCAAAGACCGCAATCCAGTTGAGGCAAGCGAATGAAATCACTGCCGCTATCACAAAAAGCCATACCAGTAACGGTTCAAAATATTTGCGGGCAAAGAGATAGGCGGCGAGGGCAAGCAGTAATGCCCCGGTTTGTGCTGCAACTACTGCCGTATCGCCCCATTTATTCAAATCGAGGCGATTAAAAACGACTTGGACTACTGGCAGCACTCCCATGAAACACGCTGCATATATAAAAGGTGCGGGTACACTGGGCGCACGTTCGGTAAAGAGTTGCGCCAATCGGAAAGCCAGCCATGTTACCCACAGCGTTATTGCCCACGGCAAGTAAGCGGTTTCCACCAACTCTTGCCAGCTTATCAGGCTGGAAATCATGATAATGGCGGCAACAATCTGAATCCCGCTGCTCAAGCGTAAACCTGCCCCAAAAAGCCGTATCCATCTCTCAATCGCCAGCGCAATCAGGCTGACCAGTAAAGGCAGTAGTAGGGTAGCCCCCCAGTCCTTTATTCCGTAAGCGGTATAATCCGGCTCGAATTTGAGGTTGTAAAGAACCAGACCTAGCGTGCGTTTGTCGCCGTTGCCCGGTTGGAAACTTGTGCTGGATTCTATCAAGAGATCTACTGATGAATTGGGAAGCGAATAACGTGCCGGGATTGCGAAAGTGATGTCCTTGCCATCGGCGGAAGCGGGCAAGGGAAATTGCCCCAACTCGTACACGCTGCGGTTATCGGCAAGGCTGATAATTAAGGTGGTGGTAGGCTGTTCCGCCGGGCGTGGTGCGCTTACTTTGATGGTGGCTTTCCAAGGAGTAAGCAGCAATATCTCCGGCAAATCCAGTATTGCTTCTTTGCTAGTCCAGCGGAAGGAATTATCTTCATTGGGTTTTGCATCTTGGCGCGTTTCGGGGATATAAAACCCGTTATTGTCGGGCGGCATATACATTTTATCAATGCGGTTTGATGCGCCTATGTCTATAAAGAATGTGTTGGTGGCAATATTCGCCATCCACGCAATTATGAATATTATTACACTTAAAAGCAGAGGAATAATTAATGCCTTGTGTTGCTTAAAGAGCATCCGCCAAACCGCCTCCGCACCCCTTGTTTGGATTACTTCGCAATAGTTTCTATCCGGTACACGCAACTATATTTCCGCTAGAGAATACCACATTCGGCTATTCATTTTCTACTATTAACAAAAAACAAGAGTCGCTACGGAGAATTGGCTTATTGCAGAGCCTTATTCATTATCGCTTTTCTGGATTAGCGGTAAGAGCCAAATGAATCTAAAAAGACAATTTGAGCTAAAGGGGAAGTTAAAACAAGGCTTGCCGACTCATTTTGTCAAAGCAGTGTTCCTACCCGGTAATGCGGTCGGCGCGTCATAACCCTATATTTTAGCTTGAGAGCAAAGCATTAAAACATACTGCTAGGGAGCTTTTGCAGGTAACTTGCCACAGTCGTTAATTAAAAATCCTACGTGAAAACAGGAATAGTCATAATCTTTAAAACCCTGCCAGGGCTGTAACCATTCATCCCTTATTGTTATCATCAATCTTAAATTATCTAAACTTTTACCATCATAAATTATCATTCCAAAAACAAGTTTATCCTCCAGTATTAGTGGGTTTAGTCCTCCAGTTATTAACATAAAGCCTTTTTCAGGGTAAATTAGTTTTATACCGTAACTTTGTCCATTTCCACTAAGGTGCTCCATTTGCGTAGATGCAATTATATATTGAGGTTCCCCATATGCTTTTATTACATCTTTTAAAAGGAAATCCCCGTTAGTGTTTGGCGTAATGTATCTTACTAACTTATTACCAGTTGGATAAGCTAGTAACTCGCCAACCCCGGTATTATCTTTCCCATCCCAAGTTACTACTTTTATTTCCTCATATTTTGGAGGTTCATTTAGGGAAGATATATCGTTGGAATAAGTTTCAAACTTTATATTGGATACCTGGGGAATACTTTGTAAAATTTTAACCGCCTCATCAAATCCGGTTATCCCGGGGGTAATACCTTCCCAGCAAGGTAATTTACAAGGAATGCCCTGCAATATCCTTTTCTGCAAATCCAGAGTGGTCAAGGTAGCGGTCGGAGAATTAGCAATAGGATTATTGACGGGGCTAGTAACTTGAGCAGCCGTTAGAGGTGTAGTAGTTGCATCTGAACAGGACAAGAGAAATAACTGTATCATTAACACCAGACTAATATAAGTAATAAGTTTTTTAATCATTTTGGCATCTTCTTCCCCAACATTCATAAAAAACTCTATTCGACCATGAAAAAGCAGGGTTACAACTTGTTGGTTGCGCTCATTAACACTTTTTCTGGTCATCCCTCCCTTTCCAGCCTACTTGCCTGAACTGCTAAAAATCCCCATTGCAATTACTTGCTTTTGGGGATTTTTGAAAATCTGAGTTTGCAATCTAAATGGCTTTTTCTTTCTTCAACCGCTCGATTTCAGCAGCAGAAAAGCCCAACCCACGGAGTAATTCGGCGGTATGCTCGCCAAAACTAGGCGGCGGTACGCGCAATACATCGTTAGCGGGCAACTCGTCCATTTTCATTGGGCAGCCCAATTGCTTGATAAGCCCGGCTTTGGGATGCTCTATCTCTGTTACGAAGCCCCGCGCCTGCATTTGCGGGTCGTTGAGCGCCTCGTCAATCTCGTAAACAGGTCCCACACAGGTTTCTTCTCCTGCCAGCAGCGACAGCCATTCTTCTCGCGTTTTCTGTTTGAAGCGGGTAGTGAAGGCGGCTCTTATCTCATCCGCGCGTGCGCCTTCGCTTTGCACATCATTTTTATATTGAGGCAATTCTATCAAATTGCACATGCGCTCGAAGAATTTCTCCTCAAGTGCGCCCACCGTGAGCCATTTACCGTCTGAGGTTTCGTACACGCCATATTCTGGCAACCCCCCGTTTAACCTACCGCTTCCGCGTTTCTGAGTCTCACCGCTAGCAAAATAATCACCCGCCATATAGGTTAGCCAACTTGCCACACCCTCGGTCATGGAAATATCCACGAAACGCCCTTCGCCGGTGCGGTGTCGCCCTTCCACTGCTGCCAGAATCCCAACCAGCGAGAGCATGCCGCCTCCCCCCAAATCGGCAATCTGCACCCCCGGCAAGGCTGGCGCTTCCCCGGCGCGTCCGGTTTGCCCCAAAGCCCCTGCGTAACCGATATAATTCAAGTCGTGTCCGGCACGTTGGGCGTAAGGCCCATCCTGACCGTATCCGCTGATGGCGCAATAAATCAAGCGCGGGTTGATTTCTTTCAATTGTGCATAACCCACTCCTAGTTTGTCCAACACGCCCGGACGGAAGCTCTCCATCAAAATATCTGCATCGGCGACCACCTTCAGAAAAATATCGCGTGCCTCTGCGTGCTTTAAATTCAGGGTCATGCTGCGCTTGTTGCGATTCAGCACCAGAAAACTTGCTCCTTCGCCGTTGATATAAGGACCGCGCCAGCGCAAATAATCCCCCAGTTGCGGGTCTTCAATTTTCAGCACATCTGCGCCGAGGTCGCCCAGCAACATAGTGGCGTAGGGACCGGGCAAAAGCCGAGTCATATCAATAACTTTAATACCCGCCAACGGCAAATTTGGTTTTTCTTTGAGCAATTTTTCGGCGTAAGGAAAAGTATCCATTCTAAAAATCTCCTGCGATTTAAGCCTCGTTATCCAGCACTTCAATTATTTCGCGCGCCTGCGTAGCCAGCAACCCATCCGAGTCATCGGTCATCAGCAGGTAAGCCTGCAAGTCGGCGCGCGCGGGTAAAGCTTCTTCCATGTCAATATGAATCAGCGCGCGGTAGAAATAGGCATCAGCCGCTCCGCGCGGGTCAATTTCAAGCGCCTGCGAATAATCCTTCAAGGCATCAGGGTATTGTTCTAACTGATGATAAGCCAGCCCTCGCGCAATATAGGGACCCGTAACCGCTTCGCCGCTGTGTAATTCGATAGCGCGCGTGTTATCGGCAACGGTTTCTTCAAACTGATGGCTCTGAAAATATATGCCACCGCGCCGAAAATAGGCTTCAGCATCGTCCGGTTTAAGCTCAATCGTCTGGTTGTAAAAAGCCAACGCTCCCTCAAAATCGCCGATACTCTCGCAGATTAAGGCGCGGTTGAAATAAACTTCAGCCTTTCCCGGTTCTAGTTTCTGCGCTTCTTCCAGCACGGCGATTGCTTCTTCGTAGCGTTCCAGTTTTAGCAATGCCACCCCGCGCCCGTTCAATACTTCTGCGCGTTCTGCGGTGTCAGGTGCAAGCGGTAGCAACTGTTCGAACAATGTTAGCGCGTATTGCCACTCCTCATTAATCAGCGCCCGTTCAGCCTGCTCTATCAGCGATTTATAATCCGAGTCCGATTGTGCCATACCAACCTTTCAGGTTTGAAAAAATCCGGTTAATTTTCCGACTTTATATTATCACAAAGCGCGGAAGGTAGCCCAATAAAAAAGCCCGTCTCTATAATTGGAGACGGGAGGCAGAACCCACGCTTAAAGAATTTTGGAAAGTTGGCTTTTCATCATTTCAGGCGTTACCAATCCCGGCACAATTCCGGTTATAACCCCTTCCTTGTTGATGAAAACGCTATAGGGATGATATGGGGCGCGAAATAAAGTTACAAGGTCGCCCGTTTTATCAATCGTCAGCGGAAACGGGATTTTGAACTCGCTTTTGAAGCTCTCCACTTCTTGCTCGGTTTCTCCCCAATCTACGCCCACTATTGTCAGATTGGCTTTGTTATCATTATAAGTCTGCACGAAGTCAGGAAACTCCTGACGGCAACTCGGTCAATAAACCGACCAAAAATTGACAATAACCCCTTTGCCTCGTAACAGGCTTAATTGTACTGTTTCGCCGCTAATTGTTTGCGCGGTAAAGTCAGGGGCAGTGAAGCCTATCGCAACTTTTACCGGTGGCATTTCTTTTGTTGAATTGGCGCTTGCTGTTACTTGTGAAGTGGCAGCAGGCGCGATAGTGGCGGCAGTATCACCACAGGCAACCAACGCTAGCGCAACTAACAGGCTTACAAGCGTTGCCGCCCACCCCCTGCTCTTGTGTCTGAAATACATCTAATCTTGCAAACCCTCCTGTGTTAGAAAAATCTGAATTTGGAAAGTTCTTGAGTAATTGCGCTCAAGTTGTTGGTAATCAATAGAAATCCGACCAGCAGTAATAGAATCCCGCTCGCAATTTCAATAATCTGGTAATGGTGGCGCAAACGAGCGATAAAGCCCAGCATGCGATTAAAAAACAAACCCGCCAAAATAAAAGGAATGCCTAACCCTGCCGAATAAATTAGCATCAAGGTTGCGCCTTCCCAGCCATTACTTTGTTCAGCCGTGAAAATAGCGGCGGTGAGAAAAGGTCCCACGCAAGGTGTCCAGCCGAAAGCAAACGCGCCTCCCAAAAAGTATGCGCCGATATAGCTGGCTCGCTTGATGCGATTCAGGTTGAAGCGGCGCTCCATATCCAAGAAGCCGATTCGGAAGATGCCCAGAAAATGCAAACCGAAGAATATTACCAGCAAACCTGCCGCTAACCGCACCGGAGTCCGAATGTCGCCGAAAGTATCCGTAATGAAGTTGAAGAAGCCGAAAAACAGAATAAAAATAGTGGTAAATCCGGCTACAAACAGCAGAGAGGAAAAGAGAACACGCCGGGTATCCGCTCCACTGATTTGAGCTACTTCCTCTTCAGCTTCATGTGGATTTGTTTGCAACGCCACTGCTCCGCCATTGTTTGCATTCGTAGAAATCGCCATTGCCGGGTTTTTGACGGTGCGGGCAGCTTTTGCTACCGATACCCCGCTTATGTATGAAAGATAGCCCGGTACGAGCGGTAAAACACATGGCGCAAGGAATGAGAGTAGCCCTTCAAAAAAAGTGGCTATGTAATCCGGTGCACTAGTGGTTTGCGCTACGAGGCTTGCTCCCAAACCTTGATTTGCTGCCAGTTGCTCCCAGAGTGGCTGTAAAACCATAAACAATTTCCTCTGAATCTGCATAAGCTATTGGGATACATTGGGCAAAAATTCTTGCTGAGGATTAGTATAATACAACTTTCATACAAAATCCTTAAAGATTGCTATACGTTGTATTTCAGGAACATTGCAAAGCGTGGGGCGGTAAATAAAAATGCCTCCATCCTGCTACAGGACAAAGGCATCGTTAGCATATCAGCTTACTTGATAGCGTAAGTTACCTGCACATTTACCACTACTTTGAATTGTCCACCCTGAATGGTTGTAGAAGTATCGCCGCCACCGGAGGGCATGGCAACCATTTGGTCTTTGGCGTAATCATTGGAACGACTTGCCCCAATTTCGGTTACATTAATCACGCCACCTAGCGTAAAGCCGCCCGCTTGCGATAATTGCTCGGCTTTGGTGCGGGCATCTGCCATTGCGCTAACGCGAGCCTGTTTAATCAGGTCAATTTCTTTGTCGCGCCCGAAGGCTATACCATAAATCTGGTTTGCGCCTGCTTTGCCCACTTCATCCAGAATTGCGCCTGCTTTGTTCAAATCGCGCACTGTAACTGCGATGGTTGAGTTGACATTGTAGCCGTCTAAGATTGGAGATTGCCCTTGATTATAGATATAGTTAGGGTTGACGCTGTACCCCGAAGTCTGAATGTCCTCATCTTTAATGTTTTGTGCCTTTAGAGCAGCGGTAATAACATCCATCTTGTCGGCGGTTTGTTTCTGTGCGTCCGTTACGGTTGCCGCTTTTAGAGTGACACCCACATTGAAGCGTAGCAAATCCGGCTTCACCAATACCCAACCTTCGCCGCTGACCGCTACGCCATTCTGTGAGCCATTGGCGGAGACACTTTGTGCTACAGCATTATTTGAAGGCTTGCTGGTAAAAATCAATCCCCCCAACACGCCTGCTATTGCTGCAACCAATACCACACCGATAAATAAACTTGCCCGTTTCAGATTCATAAAAATCATCCTTTCATCTATTTTTGCAGTTCCTGCCCTACACTATTTATAACGTAGCTGGAAATTGAAAAATCACAGGATTCTGAAACAATTATTTCCCGTACAAAATGGTTCTGGCTCGTTCGAGGTCAAAGGGGGTGTTAAGGTGGTCGAATATTTCAATAGCACAATTCAAATGGGTTTTACGTTCTTCGCCATGACTGTGTCTGCCGATTTCAAAATGTGCTAGCCCTTGCTCGTAGGGCATATCCAATCGCATAGCATGGCTAAGGCTATTGTTCCATAGTTTATGTGCTTTCACTGTGTTTTCTGAAAGCCAGTAGTACAAGCCACGATACAGTGTAGCGCGTGGTAAACCAATCGGAAAAATGCGCGCGTATTTATCCATAGCTTTACAGGCTTTTAAAGTCGAGTCACGTATTTCGCCAAGTGAAAATCGAAACCCTTTAGCTGCGCTGGTGCTTGATTCACTCTCCCAAAGTCCCAGATACACTTCTGCCACACCGCTATAACCTTCATAAGAATATACGGTCGAAGGGTGAGATTGTGCTATTAACCGGGCGGCAGTAGCCGCTGCTTGCCGAGCAGCATATTGCCATTCCTGCAAACGCAAACGAGCCGAAGCCAGCAACCCATAAAAACGGATTTCATCCACTTTATCAAGCGCTTCAGTCAACAAGCTTGAAGCCCTTTCCAAGTATCCGGTTACCTCACTGCTTTTTCCGGTGCGTAAAGTACAAGCTGCTTGTCCTAATAGCGCCCATGCCTGTGCCTGTGCATGTCCGTTGCTGCGTGCCCTGTTATAAAGCTCGTTATAGTATTCTGAGGCTTCAGCATACTCGCCTCGATATTGTGCCACATATCCCAACAAGGCTACACTTTCCTCCCAACTGCGGCGGTTGCCAAACTCCTCGTTAATATGTACCGCATTTTCAAGGGATTCACAGGCTCTTTTCCAATCTCCTTTGCCCAGACGATAGGTTCCGGTGGCTTGAAAAACCCATGCTTTAACCGGAGATTGTTCAATATTTAGTACCATTTTCCCGGCTTTCTGGTCGTAAGCTTCGGCAAACTGTCCTAGTCCCATCAAACTAAGCGCCACACACATATTTGCGTAAAGTCGGGCGCGTTCTGGAGTTTGCTTAGTATATTCCGCCAGATTTATTGCCTGAAAGGATGCATAAACCGTAGGCAATGTAGCGTTATCAAAATAATGAACCAGCCCTAATCCTTCATAAGCCTGCGCCGCTTGCAATAAGGTTTCGGAGTCGAGTTCTGATTTTGGCGGCAATAAGCGTCTTACCAGCCCGGATTTTCCCCTAACGCGGTGCAAAGTTTGTAAGCCCGCCTGTTTTATTAGGCTTAACGCCAATTTCCGGCGCGTTTCAGGAAAGGGTACGCCCAGAATAGCCAGTGCTTTTTCAAGATGCACTCGGCTTTCCTCAAGATTACCCAGCCCATAATGCGCCTCTCCAAGTTGACGTTCCCATTGTGCATGTAACGAGCCTTGCGGATTCAGGTTATTCTCAGCGTTAACCCCAAATCGCTCACCCGAAATTACCAACGCTTCACTGAAAAAACGCACCGACTCTTGGTATGAACCGCCTCGAAGCGCTTCTTCTCCAGCTTTAGCCAGATATTCGAGTGCTTTCAGCCCGACTTCGGCTTTACTCCAATGGTGTGCCAGCAACGAGTAAAGCGGCGTTAGGTCATCCGTATAGGTTTGCTCATACCACTCTCCGATTGCACGATGCAATTGCCGCCTTTGCGAGAAAAGCATGAGATTATAAGTAACTTCCTGTGTAATTACATGCTTGAATATATAGGTAAGATCGGGGTCTGGCGATTCCAGCGGTGTTAAATCTAGTTGCGCCATTATTGAAAGGTGGTCGGGTAACTGCGCCCTATCTTGTTCTACCGGGTAGATATCACGCAGGATACGGTAGGCGAAAATGCGCCCGATTACACTGGCAGTTTTAAGAGTTAATTGCTGTTCTGGGCTAAGTAAATCTATGCGGCTAGTGATAACTCCTTCAACCGTATCAGGCAAGTTAAGATTGCTCAAGTCTCCGGCGGAAGGCGCAATCCGGCACTCGTTTTCAATGATTTGGATTACCCCTGCATCTCTTAAAGCGTAAGCCAGTTCCTCTACAAAGAAAGGATTACCCTGCGCTTTGTTGCGTATTAAATTTGCCACCGGTTCGGGTAATTCTTCTACCCCCAACCGTTCACATGCCAATTCAACTACGTCTTTTGGTGACAAGGTATCCAGTTGTAATGCTATAGCTTCTTTAGCTTGGGCTAATTGCCGCAAATCAGAGGCATTTGTTTCTTCAAGCGGACGTAAAGCAATTAATAGCAAAAGGTGCGGTACTTCACGGCTGGCTTGTACTGCCAAGTCCCACGAAAGCGAATCTAGCCAATGCGCGTCTTCCAATACTGCTACTTTAGGGGAACGCGCCGTTGAAACTTGTAAAGCTTTTAGCAGCATATAAAGAGTATTGTCGGCGCGTGCTTGCCCTGTAATTTGGGTGGTTATCTCATTTTCAGGCAAATCAAGCATCAGAACGGTATTTAGTAATGGCGCAAGTTTCAGGAGGTCAGGCTCAAGCTCTAGCAGGTCGAGAATATGGCGGCGGCGGTCTTCAGGTTCAGCCAAAACCTCAAGGTCGAAAAGTTGGCTGAAAATACTGCGCCAAGCATAATAAGGCGTGGATTTCTCAATCGAGTCACCTGCCCCTGAGAAAACCGTGACACGCATTTCACCAGCCTTGCGTATCAATTCCTGTACGAGGCGCGATTTTCCGATGCCAGCCTCGCCCTCGATTAGGATAACCCCTCCTTGTTTCTCTGTTTTCAAAACTACCAGCTTTTCTTCAAGCGGTAGCAATTCTTTTTTGCGCCCTATCAGCGTATTAAACTGACGGGAGTCGCGTTTTACCGTTTCGGTAGGACGAAATACTGCAACCAGTCCACGTTTACCCTTCAAGGTGATAGGCGAAAGAGATTCAAAATTAAAATTTGATTGGCTTGCGTGAAAAGTAGCGGTGTCACACAGGATTTCGTCTTCGCTTGCTTGCATAAGTCGCGCCGCAAGGTTTACCACATCCCCTATTATGGTGTATTCGCGCCGCATTTCGTTGCCTACCAGTCCGCAAAAGACGCGCCCGGTGGATACTCCAATAGGCTTGCGGTATCCCAATTCCTGCATCTTCGCTTGAATTGTCAGAGCGGCTTTCAAGCCTCGTACCGGATCATCTTCATGCGCCAACGGTGGCATACCAAACCCGGCAACCAATGTAGCGCCTTTATCATCTACGCTTAGCTTATTGATGCTCCCTTCATAATGGTAGATGATTTTTTGCAATTCTTGTAATAGGGATTGCGCTTTTTCTAACGTTCCTTTTTCAGAAAAATTAAAGGTGGGAAGATTAATGAATAGCACTGTAATGCGCCTTAACTCTTCCAGCCAATCGCTTTGTCCGGTATTGAGGCGTGCCAACACCGTTTCCGGTATATAAGAACGAATTCTAAGTTCAGCTTCAGGCGAGGTTTCCGGTAAGAAAAGAATCGCGGGTTCAGGTGGTTCTAGCACCGCTGAAAGGTTAACATTCCCACCTTCTCGAAGCTTTCCACGGCATTTTTGTCTTACCAGTTCCCATGCTTCGGGTGATAGAAGCACTTCACCGGGTCGAGCAACTCCGGTAGCCTTGTTCATTTGAGTCAAAGGAGTGCCAGTGAGTTGTACTTCCCAGCGTGGCGGTAGTTGGTTGCCATTTTTGTCCTGAAAATTAACCCCACCCAAATGGATGGTGAATAGCTCTCCTGCCCCAATACCGATTCGCATGAACAGACGGGCTACTTCAGAGGGGGCGTAATCGTTCAGCCTGCCTTGAATCTCGATAGCACATTGGGTAGCACGTAAGATGGCAGTTTCAAGGTTATCTTTGGTGTTGCGCACATTCCATACCGCTAACACCCCGTCTCCGGCAAATTTTACTACATCCCCGCCGTTTAAAAGCACACATTCGATTAGTTGTCCGAAGTAATTGTTAAGCAAGGCACTGAGAATTTCAGCGCCAACCGGTCCGCGCTGCGCCAATTGCTCGGCGAGGGTAGTAAAACCTGAAATATCGGCGAACAGAGTAGCGGCGGGGAAATGATCAACTTGGGGTTGATCATAAATGGCAAAGGGATCAAGTCCTCTTTGCACTACCAGAAATGGAACATAACTGGCGAGCGCTTCCGGTAGCGTTGTCATTTTAACTCCGTGTTACCCGAATTGAAGTACAACTTAAAGCCTACTTAACAATTAACGAAATAGCTACTCTTATTGTACACCAACAAAGATAACATTAAAATTTAACAATTTTCAAGTGATAATATCACAAGATTTATAGTATTAATGTCAGGTGAATTTGAGTTCTGAATCCGATATAATATGCTTTAGGAAGTAATAGAGGAGTGCTCTAAATGGTGAAAATTCTTCTTGTAGAAGACAATGAAATGAACCGGGATATGCTTTCCCGCCGTCTTGAACGTAAAGGCTATGAAGTAATACATGCGGTTGATGGCGGGCAAGGTCTAACGGTAGCCGGTGTTGAACAGCCTGACCTCATTCTGATGGATATGAGCCTACCTGTCTTGGACGGTTGGGAGGCTACCCGCCGCTTGAAGTCGAACCCGGCAACCAGAAAAATCCCGGTTATTGCCCTTACCGCCCATGCTATGTCCGGCGATCGCGAGAAAGCTCTTGAAGCGGGTTGTGATGATTACGATACCAAGCCCATAGAATTACCACGCTTGTTGGATAAAATGCGGTTATTGTTAGGGAAAAAGCCTACTGCTTGAGCATGTTTGACTCAACCTCTTAAAAGGAGTATGATGCATTTGTAATAACGACGCGGGGTGGAGCAGTGGCAGCTCGTTGGGCTCATAACCCAAAGGTCGTAGGTTCGAATCCTGCCCCCGCAACTTATCTTTTTACTATTCTCACACATACGCCAAGTTGCGATGTGTGATTTTTATTTGACCACTATTATGAGCTTAAATACCACTTTAGATCAATTTTTTGATAAATATGCCGAGCGGATACTTAGTCCTATCCGTGTGTTGGTTGGCGTTTCGGGTGGACCAGACTCGGTAGCTCTTTTACATGCGCTAGTTGGCATGAAAGAAGCCTTGAATCTTGAAATTCACGCAGCGCACTTAAATCATGGCATTCGTGGCGAAGAAGCCAAAGACGATTACGATTACGTCATAGAACTGTGCAACTTGCTATCGGTGCAATGCCACTTGAAAGATCAAGATGTCCCCGCTCTGGCAAAGTTGCTGAGCGTGAGTTTGGAAGAAGCTGCCCGCCGCGCCCGCTATGAGTTTTTCGGCGAAATAATGACCAATTTTGACTTTCCTTTACTATTAGTAGCGCATACTGCCAATGATCAGGCTGAAACGGTGTTGATGCGTTTATTACGCGGTTCAGGCTTGCAGGGGTTAGCGGGCATATTGCCGCTTTCGCGCTTGCCCTATAGCGAAGCCGCTAATTTATGGGTAGGTCGCCCTCTGTTAGAGATATGGCGTAATGAAATTGAAGATTATTGCGCTGTTCACAAGCTGACACCACACCATGATTCTACTAACCATGATATGCGCTATACCCGTAACCGTATTCGGCATGAGCTTTTGCCATTGCTGGAAGATAAATATCAGCATGGGGCTGCTGCCAATCTTGCTCGTTTCGCAACGCTGGCAGCGGACGAGGAAGAGTGGTTGGATGAGCTAACCGGGGCGGCAATTTCCAGCGTTGCAGTTGAGCAAGAAGGCTGGATTAATCGGGCTTCTATGGGGCTTACTTCGTATGAGGATTGGGCGAACATAGTTGAGGGCAACCAAAGCGGTAGTATTTTCATAGACCCTAGGATATCCAGAGATTGGGATGACCGCCACATTGTAATCGACCTTGCCGGGTTTTCACGCTTTCCGTTGGCTTTACAGCGGCGGGCGCTTCGACTGGTTTATTTCCGGCTCAAGGAGCGTTTAGAGAACTTAGAACATAAGCACATTGAAAGTATTTTAACCAACCTCGATAAGGCGGGCTGGAAAATTATATTACCGGGGAATGTGCAAGCGCAGGTTTATAGTGAGAAACTGGTGTTGGGTTTTCGCGGGCAGCTTATTCCCGATTTTGGATTGCTGCTGGATGAAGCTCAATTAATTGAAATAGAGGCTCCCGCCAGCATTAACTTCAAGGGGGCATTGCTTGAATGTGATGTGTTTGAAGTGGATGAAGAAACTAATTGGATGACAGACCGTTGGGTTGCACTATTGGATGCTGATAAAACAGGCACAAAGCTCACGATCAGAGGAAGAAAAGCGGGAGAACGGTTTAAGCCTTTAGGTGCGCCCGGTCGCAAGAAATTGCAAGATTACATGGTGGATGCAGCAATTCCACGCCAGTTGCGAGAGCGCTACCCTTTGGTAGTGCGGCTACCGCAATCTGCCGGAGATAGTGATAAAATTGTATGGGTGGTAGGGTTTGCTATCGGGGATGAATTCAAGGTGACAGATGAAACCAGCCGAATTTTAAGGCTTTCAATTAGTTTTACATGAATCCAGGGGGAAGGGCTATTGCATGCAGCAGCAGAACAATATTGAGGATAACATAGCTCGGATTTTGATTGATGAGGAAACTTTACAGGCGAAAATAACGGAACTGGCGCTAAAGATTACCAACGATTATAGTGGGCAAGACCTTTTGTTAGTTGGGGCGCTTAAGGGTGCGGTAATGTTTATGGTTGATTTATCTTTGCAAATCAATCTTCCTCTGGAAATGGATTTTATGGCAATATCCAGCTATGGCTCCAGCACCCGGTCAAGCGGGGTTGTGCGTATAATGAAGGACCTTGATAAGCCCATTGAAGGGCGCAATGTGCTTATTGTAGAAGATATTGTGGATAGCGGGTTGACGCTCAATTACCTTTCCGATAATCTGTGGGCGCGTAACCCTAACTCTTTGCGTATCTGTGCTTTGCTCAATAAGCCATCCCGCCGTATTAGCGATGTGGAAATTGATTATATCGGCTTTGATATTCCAGATGAGTTTGTAGTTGGGTATGGGCTTGATTTTGGCGAACGCTATCGCAACCTACCTTATATCGGGATTCTCAAGCCTGATGTTATTGCGGACGCTCTTGAAGAAGAAAAGAAGTAAAATTAGTTCATAACAGGAATTTATGATTAAAGCTATAGTGGTTGATTACGGTGGCGTGCTGGTTGAAGCCCCTTCTGGTCGTACCAACCTTGCTAAATATGCCGATAAGTTGGGAATTGACCCCGTACAATTTAAAGCGGGTATTTTTGGTGAGAATAATACATTATGGAATCGGGCAAAAGTTGGGTTGATTTCAGAGGCAGAGTATTGGTCAGGGGTCGAAAAAATCTTGCAAATTGGCAAGGATAAAATCGAGTGGGTAAGGCTAGGCTTTTATCATTCGGTGCCGATTCAAACCGAGTTTGTCGAGTATCTAAAATCTTTGAAAGGTAGCTACAAACTTGCCATACTGAGCAACGCTATTCCTTCTTTTACGGAAAACTGGAAAGCTTTAGGATTTTATGAGTGGTTTGATGAAGCGATAAATTCCAGTATAGTTGGTCTTGCCAAACCAGACCCCGCGGTTTACCGCTTAGTCGCCGATAGTTTGGGAGTTGCGCCGGAGGAATGCGTTTTCGTGGACGATCAAAGTAAGAATTTAGAAAATGCCAAGAACCTAGGTTTTAGCGTGATTCATTATCAGAATACAGCTCAGGTAATTGTGCAGCTAAAGGCGCTTATTTCGGACAAAAAATAACCGCTAGGCTACCGGGTTATACTTCTTCCCGGCGTTTTCCCCTAGCGGCTATTACTCAATCTTAAATCAGGTCGGCGATTTGCGCCGGGCTATCTGCAACCTTAATACCATACTTCTTGAAAGCGGCAATTTTCTCAGCCGCAGTTCCCTCACCACCGCTGATAATTGCACCTGCATGCCCCATACGTTTGCCTGCCGGAGCGGTTTGTCCTGCGATAAAGCCTAACACCGGTTTGGTGACATGATGTGCCACGTATTCGGCTGCTAGTATCTCTGCATTACCACCGATTTCACCGAGCATCACTATTTTTTCGGTGTTGGGGTCTTTCTCGAATAGTTCCAGTACATCAATAAAGCTAGTACCGATAATCGGATCGCCACCGATGCCCACCGCAGTACTCTGCCCGAAACCTTTTAAAGTGAGCGCATTTACTACTTCATAGGTAAGTGTCCCGCTTTTGCTCACCACCCCGATATTGCCGGGAGTATGAATGTAACCGGGCATGATACCTACTTTAGCTTCGCCGGGGGTGATAACACCGGGGCAGTTAGGACCGATTAGGCGCGCACCCTTGCGTTTTACATGGTGGAAAACCTTGATCATATCCTGTACTGCAATACCTTCGGTGATGCAGATAATCAGTTCAATGCCGGCATCAGCCGCTTCCAAAATTGCGTCTGGCGCGAATGGAGCAGGCACATAAATGATCGAAGTATTGGCGCGAGTCTGGTCAACTGCTTGCTGCACGGTGTCAAAAACCGGCACGGTTTCAAATTTAGTACCACCCTTGCCGGGAGTAGTGCCTGCCACAACCGGAGTGCCATATTGTAGCATCTGGGTGGTGTGGTATCCGCCCTCTTTTCCGGTGATACCCTGCACCAGAAGCCGGGTGTTTTTACCTACCAGTATGCTCATTTGCCCGCCTCTCTTTCCTTGGCAATGCTCACTACTTTTTGCGCTGCTTCTGATAGAGTCTCGGCGCTGCGCAGGTTCGCTTCCTCTAAAATCTTGCGCCCTTCTATACTGTTAGTACCGACAAGGCGAATGACAATCGGGATACTGGTTTTGATTGCGTTCAATCCGGCAATAATACCCCTTGCTACATCATCGCCACGAGTGATACCACCAAAGATATTGAACAAAATTGCCTTAACATTGGGGTCGCTCAGGATTATATGAATTGCAGCGGTTACTTTTTCGGCTTTCGCGCCACCACCAATATCGAGGAAGTTGGCAGGTTCGCCCCCGTATAACTTAAGCGAGTCCATAGTTGCCATCGCCAACCCAGCACCGTTGACCACACAACCGATGTTGCCATCTAGCTTTACATAACTCAAACCAGCACTACGTGCTTCAATTTCAGCTGGTTCTTCTTCACCAAGATCGCGCAGTGATTCAAATAGTTTTTTGTGGCGGAACTCCGCATTATCATCGAATACCAACTTGGCATCTAAAGCCAACCACTCGCCCTGCTCGGTAATAACCAGCGGGTTAATTTCGAGAATCTCGCAATCATTTGCTATGAAGGCTTTGTAAAGTTCTTTAGCAATAGTCATAAAGCCGCGTTGTTTATCGGCAGGCAACCCCAACCCGATGGCGATGTCGCGTGCCTGATAATCGAGCAACCCCATGAAGGGATCGGCTAATACTTTGATGATTTTTTCAGGGCTTTCTTTGGCAACGTCTTCAATTTCCATACCACCTTCGGCGCTAGCCATAATGGTAATTCCTTTGGAAGCGCGGTCTATAATCATACCCAGATAGTATTCCTTAGCGATATCGGCGGCATCCGTAACCAATACCTTCTTGACGATACTGCCTTTGATATCCATTCCCAGAATTTTGGTAGCATTTTGTTCAGCCGCATCGACGGTGGGGCTAAACTTCACGCCGCCTGCCTTGCCACGCCCACCGGCATGTACCTGTGCTTTAACGACCACTGCTTTACCGAATTTCTCGGCAATTGCTTTGGCTTCAGCAGGAGTAGTGGCAACTTCGCCTTTCTGCACCGGTATAGCGTATTGGCGCAGAATTTCTTTGGCCTGATACTCATGTATCTTCATGGCCTCTCCTTTTTAAATTAATTATTGAGGTTAACGCAACAAGTTGCGCCCCTACCGAGAAAATTATTTTTTCACAAACTCTGGCTAAATTGTACCTTAGCCACCATTCCTTCGCAACTTATTGGGTTGACGTTAGACTATACAATGTTGCTAAATTATATATAGATTAGGTTATGTAATTTACATTAGGATTTTGTCTAGGCATGGGTATGCTATAATGAGCCTAGACTTATTAACTTTAGGATGTATAGTTATAATTCTAGCTTACCAAATGTAACATAAATGTATCCCAAACATTCATTTTATTATTAAGCATGAATTCTTTCCCAGCAAATCTGAAAACTCGTATTATCAATGCCGATGATGCTCGTGCAATCTCTATTGTAGCTGATGAGATTCGCCGGGGTAATTTAGCCGCTTTTCCGACCGATACTGTGTATGGGGTTGGCGCTATCGCTTCCAATGCCGAGGCTGTTACACGCCTGTACAATGTAAAGGGGCGGCGTATGCAAAAGCCAATTCCGATTCTGGTAAAAGATGCCGAACAGTTGCTATTGGTTGCCAGAGAGGTAAACGATCTAGCGAATCGTTTGATTGAGAGATTCTGGCCCGGTGCGCTTACCCTCATTCTACCACGCCACCCGGACTTGCCTGATGTTATTTGCGCCGGTGGTGATACCATAGCGGTGCGGATGCCTGCGCATGTACTAACATTGGCGCTTATTCGCGAGGTTGGCTCGCCTCTAGCGACTACCAGCGCCAACCAAAGCGGCAAGGATAGCCCTTTGGATGTGCCGGGAGTGCTAATTAACCTTAAAGGGCGTATCGAGGTAGTGCTGGATGGTGGTATGTGTCCGGGGGGCATTGATTCAACAGTAGTGGATACCACCGGGGGAGTGTTGAGGGTATTGCGAGAAACCGCTATCCCCGCTCGCGTCATTCGAGAGGCTCTGAAATAGAAAATGCGAATAGATCGGATTATAACTCTTGTTTTCCTGATAGCAATAACCCAAGCCTTCTTGCTGGTCTTTGACCCGGCGGGCGGTTTTTTTGCTACTAATATTGACCAAAATCTTATTTTCCCCCTGACTGTCATTATTCTGTCAGCGTTGGTGCTTATTACAATGGGAATCGCCGACGCAGTTGTGCGCAGTCACCCGCAGATTTATCTGGTCAAATTGCCGGCGTTGCGTTTTGGCAGGAATAAATTTGAAATTGCCCCCTTTGCTTGGATAGTACCGGGTCTATTGGTAGTGGGTTCATATCTGTTTATCAGGTTGTTTGCCGATGCGGTAGTACAGATAAGCGGAACGGTTCTATTTTCTCTACTCATTTTATTGGTGGTAATCGCCCAATATTATAGTATTGGACGGCAAAGTCGCTACTATGGGTGGGCGGTAATCGGACTGAATATCACTACCTACCTTACCGGGTTTCTTATATTCAGTTCGGTGTATGTAAATAAATGGCGCGCTTTTATCAGCGCCCCGCTCATCGGGTTAACCGGATTGCTGCTGGCATACGAACTTTTGAGGCAGACTCGCGCCCCACGTGGTAAGGTATTAACAGCTTGCCTGATTGCTGGTATTACCCTTGGAGAGGTGGCATTAGCCCTCAATTACTGGGCGGTTAGTGCGCTGGTTGGGGGAATAGTACCACTTTTGATATGCTATATCTTAGTCGGATTACTCCAAGCGCATCTTACAGGCAACTTGAATAAAGCGGTGCTGCGTGAATATCTGGTGGTATCAGTAATCAGCATTGCGTTGGTGGTCTGGGCGGTATTGGCGAATATTAAACTTGGTTCCGGTTCATAAATGAATAATTTGCTACGAATCGAATCATTTATATATCCTGATATAGATCGTTATTTTTATCCGGCACAACTGTTGGAAGATACCGCCGATTTATTGTTGTCTTACACCCCCTCAGGTGCGCCTTTCTGGAATGGTAAGAAACAACGGCTTGAGCACTATGAAAATCATAATCTAACGCTCCTATTTCCCAAAAAAGATTTCAACATCATTATCGCGTGGCGTGCCAACTGGGATTTTCACCACTACTATATCAATATTGCGCTGCCGCCTGAAAGAGACGGTTCTTTATGCCGCTATGTTGATCTTGACCTTGATGTAATGCTATTAACCGCTAATAGCGATCGAGTTCTTAAAGGTGATCGTACTGCGGGAATGTTCGTGCTTGATCGTGAGGAATTTGAGGAGCGCAAACAGGAATTAATTTATCCCACCGAGATTATAGAACGCGCCGAAAAAGCGCTGGAAGAAGTTCTGTACAATATTAAGCACAGGATTTTTCCTTTTGACGACTCTTTGTTGAATTGGCGACCTGCCGCAGCAATTCCTAATTTCAAAGGGCTGTTGGATCATAAGGGGTTGTGGTTAACAAAGGTAAAGGAAGGTAATGTATGACAAAGAAACCGGGTGATGATCAGGCTCCAGAGGAATACGCGCTACTACTTGCATTGGATAGGTTGGAAAGCTTGCGGGAAGATTTGGATGAAGCAGGCTTTAGCACTTTGCAGGAAGTGGAAGCGGTTCTTTCTCTTTCGGGGCGCGGGCAAAATGGAGAAACCAGCGACTTGGCAAAACGTCTGTCTTTGCTGGAAGAAATTCGCGATGAAATGCAGGATTTAGGGTTAGATACCTATCAGGAGATAAACGACCAGATTAATTTGCTACACTCTCAACTTGATTTGGCTGACGATGAAGATTCCTAAGTCTAACCGCATCTTGGATTAGCAAAGTCGCTGATTACGAACGGCAGAAATGCAATAGCCTGCGTGCGGTTGCCCTCTTTGTTACCGGGTTCGAGGGTTTTGAACTGCACTCGGTTATCGCCCGGTTGCAAGGTTAGTTCAAAATGCAAGGGGGCGCGTTCGGTTCCAATCTGGGTTTCATAGGCAATACTTTTATTTTGCCAGAGTTGTAAATGCCGCGCCTGATTCCAACTATACGCAGCAGTATCGAATTCCACCCGTAATGACTGTTTGCTAGGGTTAAAGAAATTTACTTCCGCGTTACCGTCCATCCATCTGAAAACCTCGCCCGAATCGGTAAACTGACGTTCGTTCCAGCCTCCTAACCTACCCGGCAATATTGCTTTAGCACCGCAAGGATTGGACGCGCCCGGTAAATCTGGGACGTGCCATACCACTATTTCCGAATCTCGATAATAGGGCGGCGCAGCCTGAAAGATTTCGTTGATGTATTCAAGGTGTGCTTTACGATACGAATCGCTGACCGTGTCTGTCAGGTTCAAATGATAAATTACGTAACGGATATTGAAATATTGCAAAACCGCCGAAGTATTTTCGAGAGTGTTAGGGTCAAATATATCGCGAGAGAGCGCAGCAGGGGTGGTGCTACGCAATTCCTTGATGCCGGGTGTTTGCGCAAAGGGATAAGGCAGCGCGCGCGCAATATACCCACCTACCATTGGCTTTTCGTGCGTGGTTTGATAGTACATTGCCAGCACATCGCTTTTATCCGGCAGATCAATAACCGCAAAATTGTCCGGTGAATCTGCCAGTTTTTGATAAAAGCTATTAATAGAAGCATCTGCCATTGGACGGGGGATAGGCATGAACTCCAGAAAGATTAGCAAGACAGCAAGCGCGGGAAGTGCTGCTTTAAGCTTGTAGTTTTGTAGCCGTTTGACCAAAAAATCCAACCCGTAAGTTGCCAATATCCCGCAAACCAGCATCACCAGAATAAGGCTAACCAACGGGCGGCGTGCAATATCCCCGAAAGGGAGGGCATAGAGTAAGCGGTTGGGAGTGGGGATGCCGTTTTCAGCGTCGGTGGCAGTGGCGAATAGGTTATTGCTGGAGTCGAGGCGCAATGTAGGTCCAAGCGCTAGTTCAAGAAAAACTACTCCTGTTAATCCCCAGAACCATTGCTTTTTGAAATTAACCGCCAATCCCAATAGCACCAGCGCCAACGCAATGCTTCCCAGAAAAAGCCAGCGTTGATCTGTATTATCGCTAAAGCCGAAGGCTTTCCAAATAAAGGTGGGTGCAGGTTTTATCAGGTCGAGGAGCGCTACCGAATTGAGCCAGAAATTCAGGGTACTCTGTCTGCCCACATTTTGTTCGCCCCCTACCGCGCCAGTTGTACGCAAAACTATCGGTAGCAGCGCAACGCCTGCCAATAGCAGCGTACCAATCCCACGCAATAGTAAGCCACGCAATTTTTCTTCATGGCTAAGTAAACGATAAAGCAGTAAAAGTCCGGCGAAAATCAGCCCATAATAGGCAAAATACCAACTTGTCAGCGACATCAGCACAAAAGAGAAAGCGGCAAACCCGGCGTACCATTGCCAGCGTCCTTCCCCTTTCAGCGTTTTGAGATACAGCAAAGCAAAGAGCGGCAACCAGAAGGCGGTAAGAAGTTCTAGTTGTCCAAGATTGAGCCACAGCGAGATGAGGGGGCTGAAAGCAAAAATAACTCCGGCAACAATGGCAGCGTGATAATTATCGCTCAGATAGCCTGCCAATAGGTAGGTGCAATAACCTGCCAGTGTAATTGCCAGCAAAACCCAAATATTAAAGGTGGCAACCAAACCGAAAAGATATTGAAGGGGAATGGAAAGCGTTCCGGTAGTAACATTAAGCGGGTCTAACAGCAGATCAATGCGCTGCGGGTAGTAGAGCATCTCGGTGTAATAGGGCAAGGCTCTGAGGTCAATTAGACTGTGCCTTACCCACCAGAGATGCCAAAGGTTTTGCCAACCGTCACTACCGGGCGTACTGATAATGCGGCTGCCCAAATTTAAAACCAGCGGATAAGTGAAAATGATGGCTCCCAGTAAGTAAAGCCCGAAAGGTATGGCGTGACGAAACCAGAAGCCCGACCTATTTTTCAACTTACCCGTTTTCCGCTCTCAAATCACCCGCCGCGTCGCAAGCGGTTGGCAAGGTTTTTGTAGAAGTAGGTTTTATCTTGGAGGCGTGCAAACCGAGCGGTAAAGGGTGCGAGGGTTACTCGCAGCATATCCTTATCCTGAATTTGGAAGTCAGGTTGCCCATCCACTGTAACGGCTGCGCCTTTGCGCGTTCCCACATGCAACGTGATGGTAGAATCACGCGGTACTACCAAATGGCTTAGGTGTGTAAGATGCGGTGCAAGCGCGGATAACACAATCGCACCCATATTTGGAGCTAGTACCGGACCACCAGCTGCAATATTGTAAGCGGTTGAGCCGGTGGCGGTACTTACGATTAAGCCATCGCCGAAATAGGTAGTGACGTATTCACCGTCAACGACCAATTGCACGTCAATAATACCTGAGAGATACGCGCGACCCAATACAATATCGTTCAAAGCCTGATATTGCCCCATTACTTCGCCGCTCCGGATATGCTCGGCTCTTAACATGACGCGCTCTTCTACCCAGTGCTCACCTCTTACAAAAGCCGGAATCTTATCGAGGGCTTCTTCACGACTCAATTCAGCTAAGAAGCCGAAACGCCCGAAGTCCACCCCTACGATTGGCACACCGTTTGCAGCAGCAAGATTTGCAGCGTGCAAAATTGTACCGTCCCCGCCTAGCACAAAAACTAATTCACATTCTGCCATACGCCGGGCATACTCACCCCCGTCTGGTACAATTCCGCGCCAGACTTTGATGCCTTCTTGTGTCAATAGCCTTTCAACTGCATCTGCCAACCCTTGTGCTTCGGGTGGAGGTGCAGGGCGGCTAACTACTGCCATATGTCTCACAGTTCCATTCTCCCTAATAGTTGTTCAAGTCCGTGTGCAGCCGGGGTAACCCAGTTATCAACTACTTCCTCCACAGCTTTCAGATGCGCCAAAAATTCGAGATTACCCTCAGTTCCCAAGATAGGTGAGCGGATTAGTCCTTGTAGGGTAAACCGATTGGTATTCCACCATTCTATCAAATCTTCAAGCACGGCGCGATGCACTAAGGTGTCCTTTATTATACCACCCTTTCCCACCCGTTCTTTGCCTGCTTCGAATTGCGGTTTTACCAGAACCACTAGGGGCGCATCGGGAATAATAAGGTTTCGTACTGCCGGTAGCACCAATTTAAGTGAAATAAAGCTCACATCTACGGCGGCTACGTCTGCTAGCGCTGCACCCCTACCGGGTTCAACTTCAGGCAGGCTTTCACTATAGCGCACGTTGGTGTGATCCAAAATATAAACGCGGGAGTCTTGCCGCAAACTCCAGGCTAATTGACTATTGCCAACATCCAGCGCAATCACTTTACGTGCGCCATGCTGCAAAAAGCAATCGCTAAAACCGCCCGTACTTGCTCCTACATCCAGCGCCAATTTTCCGGTTGGGTCAATCTGGAAAACATCGAGGGCGTGTTCAAGTTTAAAACCTCCGCGGCTGACATATTTTAAAGCGCTGCCTTCTTTTAGGTTAAGAGTATGCGCTTCGACAGGGTTCAGGCTTTGCCCTGCTTTATCAATACGGCGCGTTCCAGCCAGCACCTGCCCCGCCATTATCAAGGCTTGCGCTTTCTCGCGGGTGGGGGCGATACCCAGTTCCACCAGCCATTGGTCAACCCGCTTTTTAGTGGATTCAATCACAACTTCTGGTCGTTTTTTGGTAGAAGGGCGCGGTTTAGCCATTTTGCGCCTCCAACCGGGACATAAAGCGGCGACTACGTATGTGGCAGATTGCAATCGCTAGCGCATCGGCGGCATCATCCGGTTTCGGAATCTGGTCGAGGTTCAGCAGAATCCGCACCATTTCTTGTACTTGGTCTTTCTGGGCGCGACCATAACCTACCAGCGCTTGTTTAACCTGTAAGGGGGTGTATTCGAAAACGTCAATATTATGATCGGCGGCAGCTAGTAAGGCTACTCCTCGCGCCTGACTTACTGCTATAACAGTAGTGGTATTTTTATTGAAAAAAAGCTCTTCAATGGCTATCTCTGAGGGAAAGGCTGTTTCAAGCAAACCTGTAAGCTGACGATAAATTTGCTGCAACCGTTGTGGCATTGGCAGGCGCGGCGAGGTGCTGATCGCGCCATAATTTATCATTTCCAGCGAATCGTCCGGTCGTAAATGCACCAAACCCCAGCCCATTAAAGCCGAGCCAGGGTCTATGCCAAGTACCAGATTCTCATCTTTGTATGGTGTGGGCAAAAGTGCTAACCTATTGGAGAGCCGCAACCTCATCCCGAATATTCAGGTTGCTATAGACGTTTTGTACATCGTCGAGGTCTTCAAGACGTTCCATCAACCGTAGCACTTGCAGCGCTTTGGCATCATCCAAATCCATAGTAGTTTTGGCATTGAAGATCGCTTCACTGGAAATTATTTTGATACCGCCATTTTCCAACGCTTCTTGTACCTTGCGCATTTCTTCAAATCCGGTATAAACTTCCAGTTCAATAACCTCGTCATCTTCGCTGACTTCTTGCACATCGTTTGCGCCCGCATCAATCGCGATGAGCATCAGTTCTTCTGGATCATACTTGCCAAGTTCGATGCGAATTAACCCTACATGCTCAAACATCCAACTTACCGAGCCGGGTTCACCGTGATTGCCGCCGCCTTTAGTAAAGGCGCTACGAATCTCAGAAGAGGTGCGGTTGCGGTTATCGGTCAGCGCCTGTACCAGAATTGCTGTTCCGCCCGGTCCGTAGCCTTCGTAGAAAATTTCTTCAAGCTGCAAACCGCCTTCACCGCTGCCCATGCCTTTTTCAACGGCGCGTTTGATATTGTCAACGGGCATGTTTTCGGCGCGCGCTTTCTGGATTGCTACACGTAACTTAAAGTTGGTGTCAGGATCAGCGCCGCCACCCTCTCTAGTCGCAATCGAAATTTCGCGAGCGAGCTTGGTAAAAACTGCGCCTCGTTTGTTATCAATGATGGCTTTCGATCGTCGGATTGAATGCCATTTACTGTGCCCTGACATACTTTATTTCTCTCCTCAACATCGGATATGCTTACCTGTATTGATCCGTGTTAACTGATATATTTAGCGGACTCGATTAATTATACCATTCTGTTACGAACCTTTTCAACCGCTAGAGACAATTCGTAAAGTCGCATACGATCTTCAGATCTGAGCACGAATCCTGTTTGTTCTAGAACTTTGTCCAAATCCGAGTTTGTCGGCAACATCATAACCAGCGAATATTCCAATGGCTTTGCTATTGCGTTGTGGACAAGATGTTGTGCCAATTGAGCTTGTGTTTGCACATCACCACCCAGCCAACTGACAAATATCTCCTGCTGATTTTCCCATTCATCGTAGTTAAATACACTCAACGCTTTAAGTTTATCACCCTCAAAGCCTCCGGTCACAGCATTTCTCGCCAACTTACCTTGCAAGTCGGTCAGTTCCAACTTTCGCCATGTCCATGAGTCACAATGAAACCCCTCGTCAAGCTGCCATTCTCTCGAGTTAATAATAAAGTCCCAAGCTAACTTTAACTCATCAGGCTGCAAGGAACGAAAAGTGATATTTGTATTTTCAGGCAATGGGATAATATTCTTCTGTCCTATAGCATAACTGTAGGAAGCTACAAGACGGAAACCGAAACGTTCAGCTACCCGGTGCATTGGAATATTGTCTTCCGCGGTGCTGTAGCGCAACACGTTTATTTCCTCTTGGTTTACTACATCTATCGCGTGTTCGAGCAATCGATAGGCTAAGCCAAGCTTTTTATATGGGGTAGCAACCCGCACTCCCGACCACCAACCGGTTTTTAAGCCTGATTCATTCATTGTTTTGAGGCAGTAGAGTCCGGCAAGCTGTTGCTCAATCTCGGCTACAAATACCTTTATGTTCGGTTCGGAAAGTCTTTCCTCCCATACAAAAGGCATGTAATCGTTACCGCCCCATACATCTTTGCAAACTTCTTTGACGGCAGGCAAATCTTCCAATTTACCTGCCCTGAATTGTAACGCTAAATCGGGTTGCATCAGGATTCGGATTCTTCCGGTCTTTGGGACAATTGCTTTTGCTGGTGATCTACAAAATAATCGAACATTACCAGATACAATTGCTCCACAAAAGAGGGGTCAATGCCATGTTCAACGGCAAGCTGGCAAGCTCGCTCAAGAACCTGACGTTCGCGTTCGGGCACGCGCACCTTATCGGCGCTCGGTTTCAGCTTGCCAACCTCTTCGACAAACCGGGCACGCTCGCCAAGCAGTGCAATCACCTGTGCATCAATGCGGTCTATTTCCTTGCGAATAACGGCGAGCCTTTGCCCGCGCTCCTCCTCGGTCAAAGCCAATCTTTCCCCCTTAAATATCAAGCAACCACAATGTGGTTATTTACTATAATCGTAGAAGCCTTTGCCACTCTTGCGTCCCAACATACCGGCTGCCACCATCCGTTTTAACAGAGGCGGCGCAGCGTAGCGGGTATCCTTAAATTCATCAAACATGATATTGGCAATGTAGAAGGTGGTATCAAGCCCTACAAAGTCCAGCAAGGTAAGCGGTCCCATTGGATGCCCACAGCCGAGCTTCATACCCTCGTCAATATCTTCTTTGCTGGCAACGCCCGACTCAAAGGCGCGAATTGCGTCCAGTAAATAAGGAATCAGCAGCAGGTTTACGATAAAGCCAGGAGAGTCTTTTGCCAGCACAGGTTTTTTGCCAAGTTTCTGGCTGAACTCCAGCAAACTGGCAATGGTTTCTTCGTTGGTAACGATAGTTTTGACTACTTCCACCAGCTTCATCAACGGCACCGGGTTAAAAAAATGCAATCCGGCAAATTGTGCCTGCCTTTTGGTGGCGGAAGCCATTTCTATAATGGTAATTGAAGAAGTATTGCTGGTGAAAATAGCTTCAGGCTTAACTATTTTATCCAACGCCGAATACAGCTTGCGCTTTTCATCAAGGTTTTCAATTATCGCTTCAATTATCAAGTCGCAATCTGCCAAATCTTCAAGGTTAGTAGTACCCTTGATGCGTTTTAGAGAGCTATCGGCTTCTTCTTTAGAAATCTTATTTTTCTCAAGTTCTTTACCGATAAAGCCCTGAATGCGTCCAATGCCTCTTCCTAGCAAATCATCGTTAATCTCATGTACTACGACCTGAAAACCAGCTTGGGCGCTGATCTGGGCTATGCCACTACCCATTAAGCCACAACCGATAACGCCCACTTTTTGAATTGCCATGAACTGGCGCTCCTCCTAATATAAAATTTTGTCCTCCGCGAATAATCCAACGGGTTATAATTTTAGCATATTTTACGGTGACAATTATGCGTAACCTGTGTCAGAAGGTGCATCACCTCAACCAATTTGAAGCAAAAAACCCTTGAAAGTAGCGCCACTTAGCCAAAAGTCGAATTGACAACCTTTACTTGGTTGGCTATATTTTACCATGCGAAAAATAGAGTGATTTTTCACTTTGGCAGTACATCACCGGGGCTGTTACTGCTGAGTTGGTTTAGTGTAACAGCAAAGGTAGGAATGCAAACATATTCTGAAGTCAGGGGACTAATTCGTTCCCTATCTCCCGGTTATAATTTTAGACGCGATTGGATGGTGCTTGCCTCAGTGGGCGCACTGACAATTGCCTTTCTCGTTTTCACTATCGGGCATGGAATAATGCCTACCCCTGATGATGTGGATTTGTATTACCAATACGCCAATAGGATTTTAGGCGGTGCTGTTCCTTACCATAATTTCAATCTTGAGTACCCTCCCTTCGCGCTACCCTTTTTTATTTTCCCGGCGATTTTCAGTAATTCGGTGGGCGCATTTTCACCAACCCGCTATATCTTGCTGTTTCAAGCTCAAAGCTACCTGCTAACGCTTGGCACTCTATATTTGGTTTGGAATCTGCTTCGCAAAGTGTATCCTTCACTAAAAATAAACTGGCGCATTTTTTATTTTGGCTTTTCCAGCCTGTTAATTTGCCTTTATATTTTCCGCCGATTTGATATAGCGGCTACATTTCTGGTGGCGCTTGCTTTATATATGTTATATATATGGCAAAAACCGGGTTGGGGGGGGGCAATTTTAGGCTTGGCGGCAGCAGCTAAACTATATCCGGCAGTGTTGCTACCTGTAATGCTTATCTATTTCTGGCGCGGCAAGGGTGATCGGGAATTTGCACTGAGAACCTGCGTAGGCTTCGTCATGGCGGGCAGTATAACCACCTTACCTTTTGTGTTGAGCGGTTTCCCCGGTATCCTCGAATTTTTGAAATATCATAGCGAGCGGGGAGTACAAATTGAGAGTCTTTTTGCCAGTATAATCTGGCTGGGAAGCGAATTTGGTTTAACTAATGCCGTTTCTTCTGTTGATCATGGCTCAGTAAATTTTGCTTCTCCATGGGGTTCTACCCTTGCCAGCCTTTCCACTTTGCTAACGGTGGGTGGGCTTTTAGCCTTTTACGGGTATCTCTGGTGGATTACCAGATCGGGAGGGCGCAAGTTGCGTTCCGATTGGGTATTTCAAGCTTCCACTATTGCAGTGTTCTGGTTTATTATCTTGAATAAAGTATTATCGCCTCAATATTTGATTTGGTTGTTGCCATTTGTGGTGTTCTGGCGTGGTTCGCAAGCCTTGGTTTATTTTGCGGCACTTAGCCTGAGTTTTATCGCTTTTCCTTTCATGGTTTTAGGGGTAGTGGCGTTGGACTGGCAAGCTATGCTAGTAATTCTTATCCGAAATGTCCTACTACTAATACTATTTATTCTTACAGTTCGCGGCTTTATCCGTATTTCTGGGTTTCCACCACTTCTGCGAAAACGATCCGAATAACTTTAGCCTACTCAAAAATAATAAAAGCCTCCTGCTTGTTATGCGGAGGCTTTTTATTACGATTAAAACTTTCGCTTCAGTAGATTTTCAGACAAGGGGTTTACGCCCCTTGCCTATCGCAAATAGAACCTTAGCTTATTTTAGCCCTTCGGCTTTGCGCCGTACCAACAAACCAAGTGCAGCTAGTATTGATAACATTAACAAGCCTAGAATTGCCACCGGCGTATAGCCTGATGCCAATTCCCCTTGTTGATGTCCCGCTCCGGTATTAGGGAAGCCCGGTACACCGGGTTGACCGGGTGTATTTGGATTTCCGGGAGGCGGGGGATTGCCACCCGGTGTTGTACCACCATCGGGCGGAATCGTTACAGTAGCGGTACTGCTCTTACTGAAGGGCGTTCCACCGATGTCACCAGTAATGACTGCGGTGTTGTCGAAACTTCCGGTTGTACCGGGTTGCACCTCGGTAGTAATAACTAGTGTGCCGGATGCGCCGGAGGCAAAAGTACCGATATTAACCTCCACCGCTTGCCCGTTTACCGACACAGTACCGAGCGAAGAAGTAGCGCCGGTTACCTTGAAGGGCAACGGCACATTATCCTTGACTACCGCATTGTTGACGACATTTTGACCAGCATTGGCAAAATTGATGCTAAATTTGACAATCTGTCCTGCTGTCGCTGAACTTGCATCGGCAGTTTTGACGATGGTAGGGTCGGTTGGTGGCACGCTAACGGTAGCAGTACTGGTTTTCGTAACTGGTTTCCCGTTTACATCTCCGGTCAAGATGGCAGTATTATCAAAACTGCCAAAACTTCCGGGTTGTACTTCGGTGGTAATAACCAGTGTGCCGGACGCACCCGCCGCAAAATTACCAATACTGATTTGAACCGATTGTCCGTTAACCGAAGCAGTACCGAGCGTGGTGGTAGCGCCGGTTACCTTGAAGGGCAACGGCACATCATCCTTGACTACCGCATTATTAACCGCAACCGCACCGGGATTGGTAAACTTGATGGTAAATGTGACAGTTTGACCGGGTACTGCTGAACTAACATCGGCAGTTTTGACAATAACCGGATCAGTAGTCGGCACTTTAACCGTAGCGGTGCTGTTTTTACTAAAGGGTTGCCCGTTAATGCTGCCAGTCAGGAACGCAGTATTATCGAAACTGCCACTATTCCCTGGTTGCACTTCGGTAGTAATAACCAGTGTGCCGGATGCGCCTGCCACAAAATTACCAATACTGATTTGAACCGATTGTCCGTTAACCGAAGCAGTACCAAGGGTGGTGGTAGCGCCGGTTACCTTGAAGGGCAACGGCACATCATCCTTGACTATCGCATTGGTAACATCCAACGGACCGGGATTTATAAAGTTGATGGTAAATCTAACCGTTTGACCGGGTACTGCTGAACTAACATCGGCAGTTTTGACAATAACCGGATCGGTTGGCGGTATTGCTACAGTAGCGGTACTACTCTTAGCTATAGGGTTTCCGTTTACATCACCTGTAAGAATGGCAGTATTGTTAAAGCTACCACCGCTACCCTCTAATACTAGGGTAGTAATGGTCAGAGTAGCAGAAGCGCCTGCCTCAAATGTACCGATATTTACCCTGACTGCTTGCCCACTAATCGAAACAGTTCCAAGCGTAGAAGTAGCGTTTTGTACTTGGAACGGTAACGGCACATCATCGCTAATCAGGGCATTGTTGACTACACCGGGACCCGGGTTAGAAATTACAATATTGAATGTAACAGTCTCACCGGGTTTAGTAATTCGCTTGTCCGCAGTTTTAACTATAGTAGGATCGGTGGTAAGTATTGGTGGTGGAGCAACAACGCAAGTAACGTTCACGCTACTACTATCATTACTCGTGTTGGGGTCGCGATTATCCTGATGAGTTTTAGTCGCTATGTTAGTAACCGGAGTACATTGCTGGTTTGCAAAAGTTGCGGCAATTTGCAATGTGACTATCCGCCCTGCTCCCATAAGTCCGATGTCCCATACTCCGGAGGTCGGGTTATAAGTACCTTGTGATGTAGAACTGGTGACAAGGTTCAAGCCGGCTGGCAATACATCGGTTACCTGCACGCCGGGTGCGTTGCTAGGACCACGATTGGAAACTTTAACAGTGAAGACTAGAGTCTGGCTACCGCTAGCGGTCAGGGTATTGGCAGTTTTAATAACTTCTATATCAGCACTATCATCTATGATATTTAGTAACGCTTGTGTGGTTTGGCTGGGGAAGCTAATCCAGATATCCAGCCCCTTACGGTCACCAAAAGCGCCATTGCAATTGTCTGTGCCATTTTGTAGGGCAGGGTTACCAAAAGCACGCTGATTTGTATTAATGCTACTATTAAAACCGTTGTTACCGTCAGATACAGCAGGAGGAGCTTGTCCGCATAGTTCAGTGGCAATAGCGCCTACCAATGTTCCATTTAGGGTGCGATAACCTTCATCATCGTAATAGGCAGTAGCGCAGCCAAATGGAAGCGTATTACAATTGCCTGTTGGTGAGTTCATTAATAAAAAACTCGGGCCGCCTCGAATACTATTTTCTACGTCTAACATGGGAAAGTGATATTCACCACCGTTCACTGAGGCTCTAACCCGATAACCGGTTCCAATTGGGAAGAAGTTACCACTGTTATCCCGACCATCCCAAGTTACAGACTGGTTACCAACTCCACGAATACCGCGTAAAACCCGGTTTTGAGGCTTACCAGGATCAAAATTAACTCCATCCCGGCTAATAACCAATTGGTAACTACCAGCTACGTTTGTGTTATAGGTGAAAGTACCACCAGTACTGTAATTACTGGTATTTCCAGAAACAGTACCGATAAAGTTTAAATTACTTATTGAAGGAGTAATCGGGTTGTTACTGATTCCTAGTTGCGCTCGTAGCGTACTGTCTATTGGAAAGTCCGTTGAGTTACTGAAGAACATAGGGAATAGTGGCGGAGCAAGGGACACATTACCCACAACACTTGAGAGTGTATCGTTATTACCTTGCACATCATGATACAGAGGGCTTTTTCCGTCACTATCAAAATAGCCTTGATTATTGGCATAAATCAAGAAACCATTCGGATCCATAAAGTTCAGGTTAGTTTGGTAACGGTAGCCATCCTTGGTGTATACATACAAATTGGAGTTCATCGGACGATGATTTCTACCGGCAAATAACGCTAGAGAGTAAGTAAACAAACGTTCTTTGATGTCCGTTACCGAATTAACATCAGCCCGCACGGTTACATCCCAGGCAGAAACACTGGACACCTGATTTGCATCATTAACGAACGTGTTCACAGGACCAAGCACAGAACCAAGAAAATTATCAGTGCTGAATCCGTCAGGACCATAAATAACTACATCATAAATGCTGGGCTGGGCATTGGCAGGAATTTGATAGTAACATGGCAAATAGTTAGTGCCTGTTGCTGTTACTGCTGAAGCAGCGGTAGGGCCACCTAATTCACGCGCTCTTGTATCGATTATACCCCTGCTGGACTGTGAACTACATTTAAAAACCGGACCGGGTTGGCTTGGATTTGGTACATTTTCCCGTCCAATTGCTCCAGTAACCACACCTGGAGGGTAAATAACAATATCGCCAGATATAGCTGGGTTACTACCTACAACACCCATAGCACTGGAACCTGTCAAAATTACTTCACCGGGACGCGCAAATACTTTCAGTAATGTGCGTCGAGCGATTTGGGAGCCGCTAGGTCCGTAGAAACTGGTACGCCACTCTAGGTTTGCGCGGCAGAAATTAGTCGGATCTGCAAATCCAAATTGAGGTCCGGTAGCAGAGACGCAATCGACAGCCGGATCAGTTGGATATAAATCCCTGCTTCCTTCTGCTTTGGCTGTGCTTGGGTGTAAAGTACAAAAACCCAATACCAAAACAACGCTAGCCAGAAGCCACCATTTACGAAATCGGTTAGTTTGTTTAACCGTCATGCTTTCAAGTCCTATTGACCCGTTTGCAGGCAAAAAATTACCTGACGATAATTCCATAGTTTTGACCCTCATCACCTGTGAATTTACTCAACTAATTGAAGCACAAACACTTATTTTTCATGCCAACAAGATTCTACGCAAATAGAATCCCCATTATTACTTTTCTGGAAATGTTCGGATAAATTATCCTTGAACCTTAGTGAAAATTATTAACAAACGGCAAATCATACTCAAAGGAAAGTTGTAGTCGGGAAACACCAAATCTTTGAGCTAATATTAAAAAGTATTAAGATTATACCATACAATTTCTTGCCTCTATCATTAAAGTTTTGAAATCAATCCTAATAATTCAGTCATACAATGGCAAAAAAACGACCGGCAAGGTAGCCGGTCGTACGTTTATAATTGTCTTTTTGCCGTGTATAATCAAGCAGCGACTTCTTCGGGTTTTTCAACCGGAATAGTATCGAGAACATTCTTGCCGCTTCCTTGATTGAATTTGTTACCAAACCATTCCTTCCAGTCTTCGAACAAGCTCAAAACCACCGGTACAACTACTAGTGTAAGGAAGGTGCTGGAGAACAAGCCGCCTATTACCACAGTGCCCAGTTCAGCCGCAATAATGCTTCCTTCGCTGAAACCAAGTGCCAATGGTGTTAGCGCAAAAATCGTAGCGATAGCGGTCATAATAATCGGTCTGACGCGGGTGCGTCCCGCTTGTACCAGCGCATCGTAGCGTTTGTAGCCCTCTTTAATAAGCTGATTGTAGAGGTCAACAAGTACAATCGCATTGGTAACAACTATACCAATCAGCATGAGCATACCGATTAGCGCAGGCAAGCCCAACGCGCGTTGAGTTATAACCAATGCGCCAAGCGCACCGATTAAGGCTAATGGAAGGCTGAACAGAATTGCCAACGGCGCAATCAAGCTACCGAAGGTAATTACCATTACGATGTACACCAACGCAATCGCTGCCAACATTGCCACGCCCAGACCGATAAAGGCTTCTTGCTGTTGCTGACCTGCGCCTGACAAACTGTAAGTGACCCCAGCGGGCAACGCAAGTGCCTTTACTTTGTCCAAAGCTACACGAGTGACTCCGCCGGTATCTTCTACTGTAATATCGGCGCTAACAGTTCCAGCCAAAGACTGATTAATTCGGGTAGTTGAATTTGCGCCATCCACCCGTTCAACCTTTGCTACATCGCCTAATTTTACCGCACCAGCAATAGAAATCTGCTTGAGCGAGTTGATGTACTCATCTAGATTTCCTGCGCCGGGAGGCGGCAATAGCAGGATTGCATCAAGTTGCTGCCCATTCGAGAACTTGATAGTACCAGCGCTCTGCCCCTGTAAGAGGTTGCGTAATTGCGAACCGATTAGAGCAGTATTAGCCAACGGACTTTTGGTCGGGTCGGGTGTTACTACTATTTGTGGAGTACCGTTGGTAACGTCACTCTTTACATTAGCCAGTTTATCTACAGTGGACAACTCATTGACGATTTGGCGGGTAGCATCCCGCACTGCTTGTGGGTTCGGTCCTTGCACTACCAGCGAAAGGCTGTTGCTGCTGAAGCCGCCTTGTGGCGCTACTGAAACGCTACCACCCGGCGGGAAAATTGGTTTCATTTTCTCGCGCATTTCGGTAGCAACATCGTTAGTTTTTGCCGAAGATTCGAGGCGCACCAGAATGTTTGCGCTGCCCACATTGCCCCCAAAAGCGCGTTGTGAACGGGAGAAACTGGTATCACCTGCTATAGTTGTTTGGTATAGAGTAACAGTACCCTGTTGTTTGTACTCATCCAACACCTTCTCAACCTTATCTGTTACAGCTACTACGGTAGCGGTATCGGTGCCGGGGGCGGTATTGACTACTACATTTAGCAATTTGTCGCCGCTTTCCGGTAAGAAGGCGAAAGGTATTTTGAAAATACCGACGCTGGCGATACTGCCTACAAACAGAATGAAGCATAATAGTAAGGTAAGCCAGCGATGTTTCAAACTCCACTTCAAGCCGGGAGTGTAGGTGCGTTGTAGTAAGGTATCGTGACGCTCTTTGCCAACCGATTTATGAGTAATGAAGAAACTGGCGAATACCGGAACGATAGTAATTGATACTAGCAAAGAAGCCATCAAAGCAAAAGATACGGTTAGGGCGAAGGGCAAGAAGAATTGTCCTGTAATGCCTCCCACGAAACCAAGTGGCAAGAATACCGCTACAGTAGTAATGGTGCTGCTGGTAATAGCGCCTGCCACTTCGCGAGTCCCTTTCCGTACTGCAATCACTACCGGTTCGCCGTTCTGCACATGGCGATAAATATTTTCCAGAACTACGATTGCATCATCTACCACCCGTCCCACTGCTATAGCCAGTCCGCCGAGGGTCATTATGTTGAGGGTAATATTCTGAGTCCATAGCAGAATAAAGGCTACCACTACCGAAGTAGGGATAGAAATAGCGGTTACTAGGGTGCTGCGGACGTTACGTAGGAAGATGAAGATTACCAACACAGCAAAGAGTGCGCCTAAACCACCCTCTTTAAGCAAGCCTTCCACCGATTTGCGAACCTGCAACGCTTGATCGTAAATGACATCAACGTTTAGGTCGTTGGAATATTGGTTGTTAAGCTCTTGATTCTTTTTCAGCACGCCGTCAGACACGGTCACAGTATTACCGGTTTGGGTTTTGAAAACCTGTACCAGAACACCGGGCTTGCCGTTAGCGCGGCTGATGCCGCTAACGTTGGATTCTACCACCTTAACATCAGCAATATCTTTCAGGCGGGTAAGTTGAGTTTGGGCTGCCCCACCAAAACCGCCACCTGAAGTAGGTACAATAATCAAGTTGGAAATATCATCGGGGCTTGAAAAGGTGAAAGCGGTGCGTACCGGAACAGATTGCCCGGCAATATCGGTAGTTCCGGCGGGGAAGCTCAGGTTAGCGCCCTTTAGTACGTTTGATACGTCATTGATGGTCAAGCCGCGCGTTGCCAAATCCTGCGGGCGGAAGCTAATGGTGAGCATTTGCACCGAATCGCCTACTACTTCTACATTGCCGACATCGGGCAGTTTGGAGAAGGCGGGTTTGGCGACTTCACGCGCCCACTTGCCCAGTTCAAGGCTACTCTGCCCCTGCTTGCCTTCTACCGTTACCCAGATAATGGGTTGGCTACCGAAGCTAAAGTTACTGACGGTTGGCTGTACCGGAGTACCGGAAAGCCCGTTGGGCAAGCTCACATTGCGCAACTTACTATTAAGCTGTTGTTCTACGTTCTTCATGTCTGTGCCAAATTCAAATTCAGCAAAGACGAGGGAGAAGCTTTCCTGAGAGGTAGAGCGAATAGATTTGAGGCGGGGCAATTGCGCTACCGCATTTTCAACTGGAAGTGAAACCTGATTGGTTACATCGTCGCTACTAGCGCCGGGATATATGGTGGAAATGGTTATATAGGGGAAATCTATGCTTGGCAGCAATTCGCTTTTAAGCTGCGTGACGGAAAATACTCCGAAAAGTATCACAATAAGACTTATTAATATAGTGGCGGCTCTGCGTTGCAGAACCCACTTTGTTAAGGAAGTCAACGGCTCCTCCTCTATTTATTTACTTTACAATCAGTTTGGAATTTAGTTTTGGCGTGTTCCAGCGCAGCATTGAAATAAATCTCCATGCCTTGTTGTACAATTTTCAGTTCATCAAAATTAAGCGAACCCAGCACTTCGTTGGTTTCTTCTGTACCGACTTTAAGTAATGAGTCGCAAAGTTCGCGCCCTTTATCGCTAATAGTGGCTATCACCACCCGGCGATCATCAGGTTCAGTCTCACGGTTTACCAAGCCATGCTCTACTAGATGTTCAACTACCCCTGTAGTAGTGGACATGTTTTTACCGAGTACCCGTGATAACTCGTTCATCCGCATGCGAGTGTGCGCATTAAGCAAAAAGATGATTTTCAACTGGGGCATTGTGAGGTCTACTTCCAACCAGTCGGGCGAGACTCCTCCCTGCATAACTTGAAAGACAGTTTTCTGTTTTTCGAGTATTGCATTAACAAGGCTTGACCTTTCATCATTTTGCTTAAGTATCACAGGTTAATCCTTTCAGTTTTCACCGAATAGTTCGGTGTCGCCCAATAATCATATCATTCCAAATATTCTGTCACAAGACTAATAATATAATATTTGTGTAAATATTTGTTGATTAATGTCGATATATTGTCTAGTATTTGCTTAAGAAATGAAATAAAAAAAAGCCCCTTCCCAAACATTGGGAAAGGGCAAGCGGCTAAATTTTACGGGAGCTTGGGTTTGCCAATGAAACCGCCTATAACCGGGATAGTGTAGAGTTCCTTGTTAAGGAAGGCTCGTACTCCGGCGAAAACGGCAGCAAAAGCAAAGGTAATTTGGATAAGAGGTTCCAACAGCCCGGTCAATAATACGTCTTGGAAGCCACGGGCGGGGATTAGGTAGAACAATTGCAAAATCGCTCTAACTACTACATATCCAATTGCAAGGAAGAAGGCTTGTTTGGAGTGGAAGCCAGCCAAAGGGTTATTCCGAGAAGCTAACATAATTGCAAATGGGGCGATCAGTCCGAAGAACCCTTTGAAATCCCAGCCGAAGGAGAATTGAGTGGTACTCACTCCAAAATCCACAATCCTGATTCCTAGAAGTGGCGTGAAGCCAAAAAAGATTATCCACAAATAAGCAATCAAGCTTAAAACCCGGTCGTATGCATCAGCGGCATCAACCTTGGCAACCGGTGCAGTCAGATTCTTCATTGCCTGAGCTGCTTGTTGCTGATATTGGGGAGGCTGTTGGTAAGGTGGTTGTCCTTGCGGAGGTTGCCCGTAAGGTGGTTGTCCCGGTTGCCCATAAGGCGGCTGTCCTTGCGGAGGTTGCCCGTAAGGTGGTTGTCCCGGTTGCCCATAAGGTGGTTGCCCTTGTGGCGGTTGCCCGTATGGCGGCTGCCCTGTGGGTGGCTGGTTTGGATATTGAGCCATGGTATCTCCTTTCTGTACCTAAGTATTCGACTCACACTAACTCGGGAAACAACAATTACTGCTTCAGAAAAACATTGTTAACATAATTATAGCGCAAAACATGTGGCTGTAAAGCCATATACCTCTATTGAAAGCGGTGGAATCAACTTTGAGGAGCTCAAAACCAACAATTAAGAGCAGTAGCAACCCTAATCAGTTAAAAAAGTTGGGCTTATTTTATCTATTTATTAACCAATTAGGTCTAACTGCTTATTTCAGCGTTACCAGACAACTTGTATAATAGCTTCACCTTATAGTGCATTTACCACATGGCATATAAAATGATGCAAATTAGACCATTGGATGAAAAGGATGCCGCTGCTTTTTGGGCGCTGCGACTGCGCGGTTTGCAGGAACACCCTGAAGCTTTTGGCGAAAGCTACACCCATGCGCTGGCTACACCGTTGGGAGAAATAGAGCAACGCTTACGCCCTAACCGTGATTTACCCGATAACTTTATTTTAGGCGGGTTTAATGATAGGCTGGCGGGAGTAGTGGGGTTTCGGTGTGATTTGGCGGAAAAGGCGCATCACAAGGGCTATATCTGGGGCATGTATGTTGCACCTGAAGCGCGTGGTATGGGGCTGGGAAAAGCCTTGATGCAAGCCTTGCTAGATAAGCTTAAAGCAATGTTGGGGATGGCTCAGGTTGCCTTAAGCGTAACAGACGGCAATGAACCCGCGCTTGCTTTGTACCGTTCTTGCGGTTTTGAAGCCTACGGAGTAGAGCAATTGGCTATCAAAGTGGGCAATCAATATTATGATATGGTTCATATGGTTTTGCTCTTAAATAAATGAGAGGTTTGTATGACGATTGTGCCTGATAGAACCCGGCAATTGCCATTGGTTGAGAAAAAGCGGGTGGTTTGTCCACACGATTGTCCCGATACCTGTCTAATGAATGCAACGGTACAAGACGGGCGGGTTATTAAGGTTGAAGGTGACGAGGAAATGCCTTTTACAGGCGGTTTCTTATGTGTCAAAACCCGCTATTATCAGGAGCGCATTTATAGTCCCATTCGCATTACTACGCCTCTAAAACGGGTTGGCGCAAAAGGCGCAGGCGAATTTACCCCGATTAGCTGGGACGAGGCTTTGACTACAATTGCCGCACGTTTCAAGGCGATTATTGCCGAGCATAGCGCAGAAGCAATTTTGCCGTTCAGCTATGCGGGAAACATGGGCAAGTTGGCGTATGCGAGTATGGACAGACGCTTCTTCCACTATATGGGCGCGAGTCTGCTTGATCGTACAATCTGCTCAACTGCCGGAGGGGTGGGCTATACCTATACAATGGGCGCGAAAATCGGCACCGACCCTGAGACGGTTGGCGAGAGCAAGCTCATCATTGCATGGGGCGCGAACCCGGTTTCCAGCAATGTCCACTTGATGCCTTTTATAAATGAGGCAAGAAAGCGCGGCGCGAAATTTGTAGTAGTTGACCCGCATCGCAGCAAAACCGCCGAGCAAGCCGACTTGGTTATCCAGCCTTACCCCGGTACTGATGCGGCGCTGGCGCTTGGTATGATGCGAGTCATAATTAATGAGAATTTGTATGATAAAGCCTTTGTAGAGCAACATACCTTTGGTTTTGAGCTTTTGCGCCAGCATGTTCAGCAATTTACCCCTGAGCATGTAGAAGCTATTACCGGGGTCAACGCCACTCAGATGATTGACTTTGCACGAATGTACGCTGCTATTAAGCCTAGCTTTATACGGCTTAACTACGGTCTGAACCGCCATACCAATGGTGGCATGATGGTACGTACCGTTGCTTGTTTACCCGCTCTGGTGGGGGCTTGGGGTGTGCCGGGTGGCGGCGCTTTGCTTAGTACCGGGGGCGATTTCCCGCTAAATCTGGCAGCTTTAGAGCGCACCGACCTGTTAAACCGCCATCCTAAAAGACCACGTACCATCAATATGATTAAATTGGGCGAAGCGTTGCTAGAATACAGCAATCCGCGTGTGATGGGGCTATATGTCTATAACTGCAACCCGGCTTCGGTTGTGCCTAACCTAACAAAAGTTATTAAAGGTCTAGAACGCGAAGACCTGTTTACAGTGGTTCACGAACAGGTTATGACCGATAGCGCGCGTTACGCCGATATTGTCTTGCCTGCGCCCACCACCTTTGAGGATACCGATATTTTTGCCGCTTATGGACATCTGTATGTGCAGCTAAACCGTCCTGCTATAAATCCGGTAGGCGAGTCCAAACCCAACATCGAAGTATTCCGTTTGCTGGCTGAGCGTATGGACTATGAAGACCCTTGCTTTAATGATAGCGCGGAGGATATGATTCGTCAGGCGCTTGCAAGCAAAGACCCCCGCCTTGAGGGGATAACCTACGAGCGTTTGGAGAAAGAATCGTTTGCGCGTCTCAATTTGCCGCGTCCCTATGTCCCGTTTGCCGACGGTAAATACCCGACTCCCAGCGGGAAAATAGAGTTTTACAGTGAAAAGATGCTGAGAGATGGTCTCGACCCTCTCCCGAATCATAACCCTTCGGCTGAAAGTGCCGATGGTTCGCCTGAGTTGTTCAGTCGTTATCCAATTCGGCTGGTAACACCTGCTGCTCACCATTTCCTGAATAGCAGTTTCGCCGATATGCCCACCATGCTCAAGAAACAGCGGTTTCCTACATTGGAACTGAACAGCAGTGATGCAGCCGAGCGTGGCATTCAAAATGGCGATTGGCTACGTGCTTTCAATGATCGGGGGCAAGCCTATTTCGTGGCGGAAGTAGGCGATTCGGTAACTCAAGGGGTTGCTTGCCATCTTAGCATCTGGTGGAACAGCCGGAGTCCAAAAGGTTGGAATTGCAATGTACTAACCAGTGATGCAGAAGCCGATATGGGAAAAGGCGCAACCTTTCACACTAATTTAGTGCAGGTGGAACTTGCCTCCCGCACACTTACCATTGCTGAAATTGCAGCTATGCAAGCTTTATACGAGAGAAATTAACTCATTTATAATCAAAAGAATCCTTGAATTCAGGGATTATGCAAAATCGATGGGCGAGCATAGAAACTTTTGCGGTTGCTTGGCGTTCAATACTATATGTACATAATTGAAAATTGCAATGGTAATTACGAATTATGAAACATTGACAAAAAATTCACGTATATTTGTTATGAAAGTTACCGCATAAGTGTATTACTTCTGTTATAATAGCAGTGAGTGAAATCTAAAAAGCTTTCTGCTTGGTAACGCAGTTCTTAATTTTCTAACAATGGGTTCTTCGCTAAACTGGAAATTACCTCTAGCCAGCTAATAAAACTATTGCCCCAACCAAGTTTGTCTCATGCCGGTGTGAAGTTCCGATGGGTTATGGTTAGTAGTTGCATACGCTGATTCTGAACCGTTAACCTTCAAGCGATTGACTCGTTAGATATAATGTTCTAATTCTTAATGTGAAAGGAAATTTTAATGGCTTTTGTCAAAAGACCTACCGGTCCGAGATGTCCCGGCTGTGGTAGAATTTTTCAACCGCGTGTGCTTCGCGATGGTAGCATGTCCCAAAGTTGTGGGCAAACCTCTTGCGTCGCATTGATAAATCGCCGCAAAACTGTACAGTTTGACCGAAAAGTTGGTCCACGCTCTCTCAGCAACGTAAATTAGTCGTAATAAATAAGTACATTTCTAGGTAATGAGCTTCGAATACCACGAAACTCATTGATTAGTGTTGGAGTAGTACAGGTAGTATGGCAAAACCTATTCAGATTACTATTTATCGTATAACCGGAAAGCAACTTTTCTTCAATGTTCCTGATGAAATGTGCGAAGAATGTGAATTGACAGTCGGGCTAACTAAAAGTGTACTGAAGGAACTCGGTGTTGGTAGAAATGACCAGCGCGTCAAACTTACAGTCAAACCTTGGATAGAATTTTCTATAGAGGCACTGGCTAAAGGGGGTTGGCACGCTCCGGTACTTATGATCGACGGTAATATATTTACGCAAGGTGTTGTTCCTCACCGTACAAGGCTAAAAGAACGGCTTGCTCAAGAGCTTAAACGCTTTGAAACCGGGCAAACGGAAAATCTTTCAAAGACAGGTTAATAAAATTAGCCCTATGCTCAGCGAAAAGGGCTTATAATGGTTGAGATTAGTTTACATTAATGCAATGCCCTGCTCCACTTTGTGTAAGTGGCGAGTTAGGTATTATTGGATTGGTGACTATTTTCGATGGGTTAACCCTCTCTGATTAGGGTAGACGCGGATTTTTAGGATAGTTCAAGTCCTTTAACCTGCTACTACGTAAGCCAAAAACCGCTCGGTAAAATATAAAATCGGTTGGTTGCTTATTCCCTCGAATGTTGAGTCGAAGGAATGTCCTGCCCAAGGTAGGAATAGAAGCGCAACTTTATTACCGTTTGCTCTTAGCTTGTCCGCCAGCAAAGTGGATTGGTTACTTAAATCAAGCTGATCACGCCCGCTTTCTATCAATAGACTAGGTGGCATATTTCCCCTAACGTTGTTGATAGGCGAAGCGAGGCTATATTCTTCCGGTTTTTGGGATGGCGTTCCACCTATATATCTAGCTACGATTGGTTGAATTCGCCCACTCGTATCTTTGTTGTACCAGTCGGTTAAATCGGTGGGCGGGTAGTAGGCTACTACCGCTTTTACCGAAGGTAGTTGTTGCCTACAACTAGAGTCAGTTGGTAAAATATTAGGGTTATAAGCGGCTGAAAGAGCAAGATTTCCCCCTGCGCTGCGTCCCATTAGCACTAACTTGTTTATATCTGCTCCATATGTTGCGCCGTTCTTGGCAATATACAGAAGTGCGCATTGTACATCTTCCTGTGGGGCTGGATAGGTATATTTTGGGGCAAGCCTGTAGTTTATTGAAAATACTGTCCAGCCGCGGGTTGCTAGGTAAGCGTTAAATTCTGGGTATTCTGACTTGTCCCCTTGTTCGAAACCGCCCCCGTGAATTACTACTAAAGTTGGATTTGACGCTGTATTATTACTTGAAGTAGGGTAGAAAACATCCAATTGTAGTTTTTCATTACCCACAGTCCGAAATACCAAATCCTGCTTGAAGGAATAGTTTCCGGTGTTTAACCCGACTATATAATCGGTTAAGTTGAAATAGCTATTGCGAAACCCGGCTTTGACACTATTGGGAATGCGGCTTATGTACTCATCTCCCAACGCTTTACGTAAATCTGCTTCGAATTGCTCGTTGCTTGCCAGCATTTGCAACAAGGGCAACATGGTTAGGATGGTAGCTACCAGAGAGAGGCTACCGCCACTCACCCCGGCGTACCAGCCCCACTCTTTGTTTTTGCTGAGCATTATCACCCAGCTAATATTAGCCAGCGTTCCTCCGAAGGCAAAAGTAAAAAACCACAGAGACTTTTCAATATAATTTGTAGCAAATGGCCAGGGTTGCCCGGTAAAGATTATGATGCCAAATATCAAAGAGGTAACGCTTGAAAGCGTCAGTACAAGACTTGTAACAGTGGGTTGGTTGATAAAAAAACTGCGGAAGTTGGGGATAAACAGGTTCAAAATAAAGAAAGCCAGACCTACAAGTCCGGCTAAAAGAACAAGGTTCAATAGTAGCTTATCCATTTTCCTGAGATTTCGATTGGCTCGCAGGAGACTAAACCTGCGTGGTATTTTAGTATAGAACTGCATAAATATTACCGACATAAGAGTATTTTCATCTGTACACTTTCCACGATAGATGAAACCAATCGCGAGGCAATTCGGTTGTTCGCTTTTTCATAGGCATGCCACATTAAGAGCAACTACAATGTCTCCTTTCATTCGTGTAAGGTGGCAAATGTAGCGCTACTACGCTTTGGCATAATCTATTGAGGGATTGGTCGGGTGGCGGCGTAACTGTTGGCAGGTTGGTGAGCTTTCCCCAGATGTATTACTCCCGCTAGTTCTATAGCCCAACCCTCCTTCTCAAGCTCTAGGCGAAGCTCGGCAAAGGGCTGAAAATTGCCAGAACGGGAGGTTTTCATACTTACAACCAGTCCATCATCAACTATCAGGCTTTCAATCTCAAGCACCCGGTCATCCACATCACAATGAATTAATTGCTTATCATATTGCATAATTAAGCTAACTTGGATAGAACCAATATCTCAATATTAATTCCATTGAAAATTTAAATTCAAACTCTTTAAAATCACAAGTATGTTAGGCGTAGGTGCTTTGGAGAACTCCATTTCTCGATCAATTTCCGGTTAGTGGACTCATCAATAGCATCCGCCTATTATCCACTACCTTTATACCATATAAAATTTGCTACAAGCAACAGTCTTGCACCTACCTACCAAAAAATTACACGAGTCTAATATAAATTAAGGCACGGTAGCGCCTATGGAATACCGCCAAATGAGTATCAGTAGCGAAATGAAGGACTTATTTAGGGGAATGTTGCGTAGGGGTGGAGCGCCAGATTTTAGAAGCATGGAAAAGAAAGACAAGAAGTAGTGTAGGGGATATCAGTTTATCAGCTGAAATAGCCAGTGCTGAAAGAGTGCTGGACTACCTCAAACAGCTTGGAGTCTTTCCTTCCATTGGCTTGAATTTACCTATCAAAACCTTCCTAGAAATTGACCCTAAAAAGGCTTGACAAAGAGAGGGCGCGGTGGTATATTATCCAAGCACTCCGAACAGGGGTACAAAACAAGCTCACAGAGATACACCAGAGGGAAATAACTTCCCAAAGCCCCAACCCAAAAACATAAGGTTGAGGAGCGTTGAAAGAAACGCTGGTATTTATGTCGGACGCAACTCGCAGGAGACAAAGGCTGGATAAGGCTTTGAGGAGAGCGGGCGTGAAGGTGGTACGTTAATAATCGAAGAGTGATAGAGAACATATTCAAGCAAGGTTTTTTTAGCTCTGTCAATTCGCCTTTTGAGCTTCGGGACCGCAAGGTAACGAGGTAAAAAGAAAAGGTGTGAAGAGTTTGATCCTGGCTCAGGATAAACGCTGGCGGCGTGCCTAATGCATGCAAGTCGAACGGGAGTAGCAATACTCAAGTGGCAAACGGGTGAGTAACACGTGGGAACCTGCCCTTTAGTGGGGGACAACCTTTCGAAAGAGAGGCTAATACCGCATACGGTGGAGACACTAAAGCAGCAATGCGCTGAAGGAGGGGCCTGCGTCTGATTAGCTAGTAGGTGGGGTAAAAGCCTACCTAGGCGATGATCAGTAGCTGGTCTGAGAGGATGGTCAGCCACACTGGGACTGAGAAACGGCCCAGACTCCTACGGGAGGCAGCAGCAAGGAATTTTCGGCAATGGGGGAAACCCTGACCGAGCAACGCCGCGTGGGCGATGAAGTCTTTCGGGATGTAAAGCCCTTTTCTGTGGGAAGAGCAAGGACGGTACCACAGGAATAAGCACCGGCTAACTACGTGCCAGCAGCCGCGGTAATACGTAGGGTGCAAGCGTTGTCCGGATTTACTGGGCGTAAAGGGCGCGCAGGCGGCTTGTTAAGTTACTCGTGAAAGCCCCCGGCTAAACCGGGGAGGGTCGAGTGATACTGGCAGGCTAAGAGAGCAGCAGAGGATAGTGGAATTCCCGGTGTAGTGGTGAAATGCGTAGATATCGGGAGGAACACCAGTGGCGAAAGCGACTATCTGGGCTGTGTCTGACGCTGAGGCGCGAAGGCTAGGGGAGCAAACAGGATTAGATACCCTGGTAGTCCTAGCAGTAAACGATGAACACTAGGTGTGCGGGGAAATTGACCCCCTGCGTGCCGTAGCTAACGCAATAAGTGTTCCGCCTGGGGAGTACGGTCGCAAGATTAAAACTCAAAGGAATTGACGGGGACCCGCACAAGCAGCGGAGCGTGTGGTTTAATTCGACGCAACGCGAAGAACCTTACCAGGGCTTGACATACTACGTTCAAGGGCGGAAACGTTCTGGTCGCAAGACGAGTAGTACAGATGCTGCATGGCTGTCGTCAGCTCGTGTCGTGAGATGTTGGGTTAAGTCCCGCAACGAGCGCAACCCCTAGTGTTAGTTGAAAGATCTAGCGCGACTGCCGGTAGGAAACCGGAGGAAGGTGGGGATGACGTCAAGTCAGCATGGCTCTTACGTCCTGGGCTACACACACGCTACAATGGCTGGTACAAAGCGAAGCGAGACGGCGACGTGGAGCGGATCGCAAAAAGCCAGTCTCAGTTCGGATAGCAGGCTGCAACTCGCCTGCTTGAAGTCGGAGTTGCTAGTAATCGCGCATCAGCACGGTGCGATGAATATGTTCCCGGGTCTTGTACACACCGCCCGTCACGTCATGGAAGCTGGTAACACCTGAAGCCGGTGTGCTAACCGCAAGGAGGCAGCTGTCGAGGGTGGGATTAGTGACTGGGACGAAGTCGTAACAAGGTAGCCGTAGCGGAAGCTGCGGCTGGATCACCTCCTTTCTAGGGATTAGAGCTGATCTCACGATCAGTTATCCCAGGTCAATATCGTAACCGGTGAAGGTAACGAGGTTGTCAGAGTAAGTGCGAAAGTAGGCATAGCCGAAAAGTAGCCTCAACTCGGATTTCTTTACTGGAGGAAACGAAAACCTGTACGGTTCTAAAAGAACCAATGAAAAGAGCGGTGGGTTGTAACAGGGCATAAAACAGAACCTGCAAAGAAGGTTCTCTATCACTCTTCGGTTGTTAAAATAACTACCGAACAAGCACATTAAAAAGCGAATAGAGGATTTGAGGTCCAAAGAAATAAAGAAAATTGTAAGAGTAACCTGTAAAAGTGTCTCGGAATAAGCGAGGGACTTAACGGGGGAGTTAAGCAAGCAAAGGTAGTAAGGGCTGACGGGGGATGCCTAGGCATCAAGAGCCGAAGAAGGACGTGGCTAAGCTGCGAAAAGCTACGGGTAGTCGCTGGCAGACGTAACCGTAGATATCCGAATGGGGCAACCCAACGAGCGTGATGGCTCGTTACTCCGCAAGGAGAGGCAAGCGGCTGAACTGAAACATCTAAGTAAGCCGAGGAAAAGAGAATATTCCCCAAGTAGTGGCGAACGAACGGGGAGGAGCCTAAACCGAGAGATTTATCTTTCGGGGTTGTAGGACCGCCAAATATGATACGATGGAAGCTAGACGAAAGGTCCTGGGAAGGCCTGCCGGAGCGGGTGATAGCCCCGTAGTCGAAAGCAGAAATTGGTCAGGCGGCACCTGAGTAGCGCGGGGCACGTGAAATCCCGTGTGAAGCTGGGGAGACCACTTCCCAAGGCTAAATACTCTTGATGACCGATAGTGAACAAGTACCGTGAGGGAAAGGTGAAAAGCACCCCGACAAGGGGAATGAAATAGATCCTGAAACCGTCAGCTTACAAACAGTCAGAGGGAGCAATCCTGATGGCGTACTTTTTGTAGAACGGACCGGCGAGTTAATTTCTGTAGCAAGGTTAAGGGAGATACACCCGGAGCCGGAGCGAAAGCGAGTCTGAATAGGGCGTGAAGTTGCAGGGATTGAGACCCGAAACCAGGTGAGCTAACCTTGGTCAGGTTGAAGCCGCTGTAAAAGGCGGTGGAGGACCGAACCCACCATTGTTGCAAAAATGGGGGATGAACTGAGGTTAGGGGTGAAATGCCAAACGAACTTGGAGATAGCTGGTTCTCCCCGAAATGTATTTAGGTACAGCCTCTGAAAAAGGCTGGTGGAGGTAGAGCACTGAATAGGCTAGGGGGCGCAAGCTTACCAAACCTAACCAAACTCCGAATGCCATCAGCTATGTCAGGGAGTGAGACGGCGAGTGCTAACATCCGTCGTCGAGAGGGAAACAACCCGGACTGGCAGCTAAGGTCCCTAAATAGTGGCTAAGTGGTAAAGGATGTCTCAGCGCGTAAACAACCAGGAGGTTGGCTTAGAAGCAGCCACCCTTGAAAGAGTGCGTAATAGCTCACTGGTCAAATGTGATGGGGCGCCGACAATTTAGCGGGGCTCAAGCCACTTACCGAAGCTCCAGGTGTGCGAAAGCACGCGGTAGGGGAGCATTGTAGGAGCGACGAACCACACCGTAAGGTTAGTGAGGGAGCGACTACAAGAGAGAATGCCGGTATGAGTAGCGTATTGCTTGCAAGAAACAAGCACACCGAAAGTCTAAGGTTTCCGAAGCAAGGTTAATCCACTTCGGGTCAGTCGGGCCTAAGGTGTAGGCGAGAGCCGAAACCGATGGACAACTGGTTGATATTCCAGTACCGCTCTTAATCGTTCGGACTGATGGGGTAACGCAGGGAGCTAGCCGGAGTGTGCTGCGGCACATCGAAGCTGGTAGATCGATGAGGCTGGGGAGAAAAGCCCTGGCGGAGGTCGAGAGGTGACAGTGAGGGTGCGGCTTGCCAAACCCAAGTCTGGTGAAGCTGAACTGCCGAGAAAAGCCTCTAAGGAGAGAGAGAGCGACCGTACCGCAAACCGACACAGGTAGACGGGTAGAGAATACCAAGGTGAACGAAAGACCCTTCGTTAAGGAACTCTGCAAAATGACCTCGTAACTTCGGGAGAAGAGGTGCTGTTTGGGGTGTAGGTCTATACGACCAGAGCTCTGGACAGCCGCAGTGAAGTGGCCCAGGCGACTGTTTAACAAAAACTTAGGTCTCTGCGAACGCGAAAGCGGAAGTATAGGGGCTGATGCCTGCCCAGTGCTGGAAGGTTAAGAGGAGGGGTGCAAGCTCTGAATTGAAGCCCCAGTGAACGGCGGCCGTAACTCTAACGGTCCTAAGGTAGCGAAATTCCTTGTCGGGTAAGTTCCGACCCGCACGAAAGGCATAACGATCTGGGCGCTGTCTCAACGAGGGCTTCGGCGAAATTGAAAAACCCGTGAAGATACAGGTTACCCGCAGCAGGACAAAAAGACCCCGTGGAGCTTTACTACAACTTGACATTGGACTAGGGCGTTAGATGCGTAGGATAGGTGGGAGCCTGAGAAGCCTGACTTTTGGGTTAGGTGGAGGCAACGGTGAAATACCACTCTTCTGACGTTTTGGCTCTAACTCTTCGGAGGACAGTGTCTGGTGGGTAGTTTGACTGGGGCGGTCGCCTCCCAAAAGGTAACGGAGGCGCCCAAAGGTTCCCTCAGGCTGAATGGAAACCAGCCAATGAGCGCAAAGGTATAAGGGAGCTTGACTGCGAGACGCACAGGTCGAGCAGGTACGAAAGTAGGGCTTAGTGATCCCACGGTGCTGAGTGGAAAGGCCGTGGCTTAACGGATAAAAGCTACCCCGGGGATAACAGGCTTATCTTGCCCAAGAGTTCACATCGACGGCAAGGTTTGGCACCTCGATGTCGGCTCGTCGCATCCTGGGGCTGGAGTAGGTCCCAAGGGTTGGGCTGTTCGCCCATTAAAGCGGCACGCGAGCTGGGTTCAGAACGTCGTGAGACAGTTCGGTCTCTATCCGCTGTGGGCGTAGGAAGATTGAGGGGGGCTGTCCTTAGTACGAGAGGACCGGGATGGACGAACCAATGGTATGCCAGTTGTCCGCAGGGCACGGCTGGATGGCTACGTTCGGAAGGGATAACCGCTGAAAGCATCTAAGTGGGAAGCCCGCCCCAAGATAATTCTTCCCAGACCGGTGGTAGACTACCACCTTGATAGAGCGGAAGTGGAAGCGTCGCGAGGCGTTAAGCTAACCGCTACTAATGGTCGTATTCCTTTCTTCTAACTCCCCTGTTAAGTCTATCGCTTAATTATGGGAGACACTACAGTAAAGGGTTACTCGCTCGTATTGAATGAAGTAAGTTAAAACGCAATAGAATGAAACAATTTTCTTTGAAAAGCTTTGGATTGATGAAACTCTATTCGACAGAGGGGTTGTGCCTCTCTACCAATTTAGAAAACGAAAAAGCCGTGGCAAGAGCGTGGTGGACCCACCTAGCTCCATCCCGAACCTAGAAGTGAAACGCCTCAGCACCGAAAATAGTCCTACCGCAGGGTAGTGCCAAGATAGGTCGCTGCGGCTTTTTCGTTTTATACCCCTACTCGCCTATTTCCTGTATTGACCCCTTCTTTGTGCCAAATTAAAAAACCCTCCCCGAAATTGGGAAGGGTTACATAATTCTGGGAGTGTCTAATCAGCAAGTTATCTTTTTTCAATTACGCCGATCTGGTAGGCAATTTCACCATGTTGCGCAAATAAGGCGCTAATTGCTGTGGCATCCGAAGCTAGCACTGGAATGCGAGTCAGTGAATTAAAGGAAGAAACCTTTACCATCGAAGGTGTCAATGCTGATTTACGGACCTATTTGAAACGGTTGGCGAGGAGGTGCCGGTGTTTTAGCAGGTCGCTATTGGCTCCTGCTAAATCGGATAGTTATAAAACCAGCCTTATTGTATACCAAATTCAAGGGGATGGTAGTAGCCTTTGAGCTTGGGTAATTATATTTTCAGGCAGTTATAGCTGAAGCCAACTTACTTTATGGAGTAATTCTTAATTATTCTTTTCAATCTTAAACTGCTCGACCTGGAAGCGGTTGTGTCCTTCTAGCCGTTTCAGTTCATTTGTCAGACCCTCATCGATGTCTCCTGTCTCTTCTAGCAGATTTTCGGTATTTTCCAACAGGCTTTTTTCGCGCCCGATAGCCCAATTATTAAATTCTTCAGGTTCAACAGGGACTTTTGAAAGAAATGCGCTGCTGAAATCCAGTTCCATTTCTGGGCGAGTTTCTAATTCGGCAACTGCTTCTCCTAGCGTACCCATGTGAGTCATATGCCAGACCGCCCGGTCGCTGATAAGATGGTCACGCTGGGTTGGGTTGCGACTGATAAAGGCTTGATGCAAATAGATTAGGATAGTTTCGTATTCCATTTGAACGCGGGAATTGAGCATTTTAACTAGGGGATGGTCATCACGGTTCTTGCGCTCTAGGTCGGCTGCCACCACTTGTCCTGCGCTATTAAGCTCTAGGTCTTTGGATAGGGGGTTGGGGTTTTTATTCCAAGGACCTGTATCATTAGAGGCTGCCTCTTTAGCCTGATTGCCGCCCATTTCCTCAACAAAATCTTTGAATTTACCCTGATGAAATAACTCATCCATCAGAATACGGTTGAGATAAAGGGTTACTTTAGGATGATCAATTGCGGCGATATGGTCGCGGTACTGGTCAATCGCTCGCTGTTCGGCATCTACATCGAGCGACAAAAGGTCGTTGGTGGAGGGACTGTCCAAGAAGATTGGGTCGCGCTGCATGTTAGGTTCGCCCCCCAACTCAGCTACCAGTTCACCCAACCAACGGAAATGACGCATCTCATCGCGGGCAATTCCCTCGATTTCGGAAGGGATTTCGCCCCCTGCTTCACCGATTTTATAGGCGTGTTGCAAGTATTGGATAATAGCGGCGTGTTCGCCTTTCATATCTTCCAGCAGCAACGCTACGATTTCTTCATTAGAGGTTGCTTTTTTAGCCCGTGCATCTTCACTTGAAAAAGCCATTCGCACAATCCTTTCGATGTTTTCTTTATGACTGTTTCAAAATTCTGGTTAATTATAGCCTGTAGTACCCCAACCGTAAATGTTGTTCGACTATTTATTCTATACCAGAGAGCGGAGTTGGGTAGCGTCAGGCAAGTTGTGGGAAGGGGCATAGGTAAAAAAGGCTGGAGGCAGTTGGGGACGAGTAGAGGACAAGTTGGTTTGTAAATCCAGCTATTTTACATACACTTCGGGATGTCATCCAAGCGTGTTTTAAGCCAGCTCCTGAGGAAAGGATGCCCCTTGCACCCATTGGTGCGGTTGCTATAAGAACTCAAAAAGGATATAATTGTACACCGGGTCTGTAATAAAACAGATAGCCGGGCGCTCAAAATAGGAGCAAAGGCTATGTTGAATTTTTTTAGAATGAGGTGGTTCCTCACTTTATTGCCTCGCACTATAGGCAATTTGTCAGACAAGCGAGTGCCATTCCTTTATAAGCTAATACCATTTCTGGTAATTCCGTTTTATTTTACTCCGGTAGGCAGATTGTTCAATGCCTATGCTGTATGGGGTCTTGCAGACGATTTTACAATAATACTGCTGAGTGCGGCACTGTTCACCTGGCTTTCCGACAATTATTTACGCAAGAAATATCCGGATGGTAATAAAGGCGAAAGCGTGAAAACCACTATTGAGGGCGAGTTTACTGTAGTTAGCGAAGAAACCCGTCCTAGGTGAGTCAGAATGCCCCGAAAATAATATATTGAGGAGATAGTAACTTTTATGCCTAAAAAGAGCCGCTCGGCTCGTGCCCAGCAAACTACCAAGCGACAATCGGCAACTCGCCCGCTGGTATCTACCGCCTATGCGGATAATGATGAAAATGAAGAGCAAGAGTTTGTAAGTAGCAATACACTTGCCCCCGACATTAATTTACCTGAAGAAAAAGTTGAAACAGTGATACGTCAGTCTTTACCTCTACGTCCGGTACAACAGAGCGATATTAGCGCTGAGTCGGAGGCACGTAGTGCTGCAACAAACCGCGCGGTTTCGCGGCGTATCGCTTCTGCAAACGCTTCTCGGCAGCAGCAAAGCACCTCGCGCCAGCAGGAATATACTTTTATCCGCTCTGATATTATAACCGTAGCAGCCTTGACTGTTATGATGATAATATTGCTGATAGTGCTGGCGTTTATACTGGCACGTTAACTTGAAATAATCCAATAATATTTACCCCTATCCACTTCTTGGCTTGGGGTTTTTTATTTCATGGAAATGTCTGCTGCATAGATGGTTCGCGCCTTTAGGCTTGCGTTTACCCCTTTAAAAGGGTAAACTTTAGTAATGACTCTGCCGGTTAGGGCATAACCGATACTTCGGCACCGTCCCCTGCGGAACTAAAACATCTCACTGTTGTGGCGCGCGCCTGTGCGCCTTTTAAATAATAATTTGTGTAACCGGAAACCGGGAAAGGTTTGAAAGGAAGTAGCGTGATGTCATTTGAGACTACCGCCTCTGACCATGAGCCTTTAACAGGCGATACCCAAATAGAGGAAAGTAATGAAAATAAAATGATTGATGAAAGCCCCCCCGAAATACCTGTAAATGAAGCCATGCGCCAAGTGTTTAGCGCGGTAGATATAACTAAATTACCGATTGAAACTAAACATCCCCCACGAATGAATTATAATATTACTCTAGATAATTGTTTATTATTAAAAGTAAATCGCCATATAAACGGATTTGATGGAACGATTTGTCCTAATGCAGTAAGAGTATTGTGTGGCGCACCTGAATATTTCCGCCAAATGTATTGTGAAAAAGGTGAATCCCGTTGCTACGATTTAGGGTTATTTGGTAAAGATGAATATAAAGTATGGAAACCCGCTGATGATGAATATAGTGAATTTCTATCAACTGTAGCGCCCGGCAATATAATGCTCTTTTGGACGAATCGCGGTATCTTCAATTACTTGGTAGGGGTTTATGTAGTTGATAAAGTGGAAAGGCGCGATAGCCGAGACGGAATGTTGATGGGTCGTCCCCACTACCTTATCACCGGTAGGCAAGACCTTTCGGTTCGTTTCACCGACAGCCTTATTGATAGCACCCCCATCTGGAATCGGAGCGTTCGCAGCGAAACCTTTAGTAAATATGTCCGCAAAATTGACCGCAGCGCTATAATTCCCTTTCTCCAACGCATTCAGGAACAGCATGAATTGAAATCGGGCGAAATGCGCACCGCCGGGCGTATTTCTGATGCAGAGCATTGCGATCTTACGGTAGATCGGCTCACAAAAATCATTGATTTGGTGGGCGAAGGCAACGACACCAATCGCCACAAAAGCAGCCAAAGCAACGGGAGTTCCAAGCCTATTTTGCAGGTTGCGCCCCCACCCGCCCAACGCCTTAACAAAGCGGTGGCAGTTGAGGTGGAACGGGTTATCAAATTCCTACGCGAAGAAAAATTATACTACCCGGACGAGCTTATCTGGCGCTACCACATATCCCTCATATCCAAGCCTTTTGTAATCCTAACCGGTGTATCGGGCGGCGGCAAAACGCGCCTCACCGAAGTTTATGCGCACGCGATGAACGGCAAATACTGTTTGGTTTCGATACGCCCGGATTGGCAAAGCAACGAGAGCTTGCTTGGTAGCTACGACATCCTCAACAAACGGTTTATCCCAACCGAATTTTGTCGCCATGTCTCCAACGCTGCCATCGAGTGGCGGCGCAACGGTAAAAACGCCCGTAAATATTTCGTCTGTTTGGATGAAATGAACCTAGCGCGCGCCGAGTATTACTTCAGCGACTTCCTGAGCCGTTTGGAAGTGGAAGGCGATCTGCGCAAGATTCGCCTATACGACCAACCGCAAGGCTCTGATGATGATATTGAGCAGGATTTATATATTCCGCCCAACCTGTGCATTACCGGAACGGTAAATCTGGATGAAACAACCCATACTTTTAGCCGGAAAGTGCTGGATCGCGCCAATATCATCAAAATTGACCGCATCGAAATCGGGCATATGCTGGATTTACTGCGCAGCGATTATGACGAAGTGCTGCTCGATTTTGTCGGTACGCACCTCAAGGAAATTAATTTGCGTCTTGCCGAAGCCGGGCAGCAGTTCGGCTATCGCACCGTACACGAGATACTCGATTGGGTAAATGAAGCCTATCAGTCGGGCTATTTTTCGATGGCTGCCGCTCTTGATATTCAGGCAGTACAAAAGATTCTGGTTAAATTGGAAGTGAGCAGCGACCACAACCGCCAAACTTCTATGCTTGAAAAGCTCAACACCTATTTTGATCAGGAAACGCGCAACGCTGAAACCGATCGTCCGCTTTTCGAGCGTAGCAGCGAAATGGTGAATGAGCTAATCGCGCGGTTACAGGAAGAAGAAATAGTCATAGGGCAGTTGTAGTTTATGGCATCTTCAGGTTTAAACTCTTCTTCAAACCAGCCTTTTATAGCCAGCGGTTTGAGTGACTTTGAGATCGAGATGCTCTCGCGGATTAGGGTGACGGTCAATCGCCGCACCTTACACTGGCGTAGCGAAGTAGTGTTGAGCGAGCGAGAGCGTCTTGAGTTTGAAATAGATACCGGCGACCTGCCGCTTGATATTTACGCCATTACCCTTGAACTGGAACGGGATGATGTTACACAGGGTATTCCGGTGCATTGGAATACGCGCCGCGCCAATAACAAGGTCAGCACCCGCGAGTGGCAGCAGCGTATGCAAGAGGAACAGTACGCCGGAGACTGTAGCGTAACTTTGCTTTATCGCGGTATTCCGGTGTCGGGTTTCACTGCCAACATCTTGTTTCAAGTATCGCGTTTGGCGGAACAGCACTATGAATATATGCGCGATGAACTGCGAGAGCAGAATGAAAAGGTGCTGTACAGTGAGCGTGGGCGTACCCATGAAATAGCGGTGCTAACCAGCGGGAAAAGCCCCGCCGCAGTGCGCTATGAAGTAGTGAAAGCGCATTACGATCGGTTGATTGGGGTGCTGCCGTTAATCCTAGATTGCCCACACCGCGAATTGCGCCGTTATATCTCGATTGAGCCTGCCAGCACTATGCGTTCCCTGAGCTATAGCGCGTTGCAACTGGCTGCTCGCAGTGGGGCAAGTTGGAGTCCAATCGCAGTTCCAGACGAACGGGCTATTGATTTGCCAGAAACTGAGCTGTCCTTGCCTAAATCGGATGCTGCTCGGAAATTGCATATTCCGCCTACCTCTCCGGTAGCCGCATGGCAGGAAAAGCTCAAGAAGATGCAAGATCGCTACAATGCTACCCACAAAAAAAGTAAAGAACCGCCCGTCAGAGCTTTGCCAAATCGCCTACCTGTGCCACGTCTCGAAGAATCTTTTGATACCTATGAGAATAGATTCCTAAAAATGGTGGTGCGTAAGCTGGTAGAACTCATGAAAATGATTGAGAAGCAGCTTCTGGAAGAAATTATATCGGCGAAACGCGAGCAGGAGCGCAGTAGTCGCACCCGCAATGCGTTGCTGGCTGCCCGAATCCTAACCAATCAGGGCTATATCAAAGATTTGCATCGGATGCACAAACGGTTGGAAGATTCGCTCACCGGCACTTTTCTGGAAGATTTGCCGCCACCCGGCAAGCGTCGTTCTAGCGTGGTGTTGCGCGAAAACCGCTATTATCGGCAAATTCGACTCATTGAAAGTGCGCTGGATAAGGATATGAATCTTTCTTCTAGCACCGTTGGGTTAGAGCGTTTGGATAGGGGCTTGCGTCTCAGCAGCGTTAACCAGCTTTATGAATATTGGACTACCGTAATAATTTTGCAAACGATGGTAGAGCGTTTGGGCTTTACGGTTGTAGCTAAAGAGGGGCGACCTGTTAACCTAAATTCGATTTTGAGCAAGAATACCCGCTTTAACTATATCCTGAATAGCGGCGGTTCGATGGAATTATTATCCTCGCTAGGCAAGCGGGTAGTGGTATATTATGATCGGGAATATCGTGGGCGCGAAGATCAATTGCCGAGTGATGGCCCTTTATACTACGGCTACTATTCGCCCCAAGGTTTCGGCTCTACTAAGCGTCGCCCGGATATAGCTATCGAAATATTCAGCGAAGGGGAGCGTGTACCCCGCATTGTTATCTTTGATGCAACCTATAGCCGTGACTCGCGCACCCTTTATGCCAAGTACCAGTACCGCGATAGTATCCGCGATTTCACCCGCTCGGATGTGCTTTCCAGCACACCCGCCCGTGCGGTAATTGCCGCTTGGGCGATTTTCCCCGATTTCCCTAATCGGCTTGAGCATGACGAATACCGTTTCGGGCAATTGCCTTTATTGCCCGGTCCCACCGCTGCCAGCCAACTGACCCCGATTCTACGCCGTTTGCTTTTTATGGCAGGCGCTATCGAATAATGAATCAAAAAAGGGGCTTTTATGCCCCTTGCTTATATTCCAACTAGTTCAGGTAACGCTTAACTTCTAACCAATTCTGATTCTTCTGAGACTTTCTCGGTGGTGCCATGTTCAATATGACGACCTTTCAAACCGAGCGCTATCACAACCATCACTGCCGAGAGTACGCCCACGCTTAGAAAAGCCAGCATATAGCCATCAACCCCTCCATGGCTGGAAGCAACTGCTCCCACCAAGGCGCTGCCTAGCATTTGCCCGATTCCGGTATACACCGTTATCAAGCCTTGCGCCGAAGCTCTGAATTTTAGGGGCGCTTCCGCCAGCATTATATAGCGTAAAGGTGAACCCAGTACCGCGCCCATTCCCAAACCGATGATAATGTTGGCGAGGATATAACCCCACATGGTTTGTCCGGCTACAATCAGCAAGGCGAACCCAACTGTAGCAATCAAGTTACCGACTACCAGCACCGCTTTTGAGCCGAATTTGTCCAGCATGCGCCCGGTTAGCGGGGAGGCAAAAGCCATTGCCATTACCAGCGGCAGCATCAGAAAACTGGCAACGCTCTCGGTTACGCCGAAGGCTTTTACTGCTAATGGTGGCAAGAAGACGGTGGCTACCTCGCCTAAACCAATACCTGCTCCTAGAATACCTGCCAGAATTAGCTGTCGCGAAGCGGTTAATTGCGGAGGCATTACCGGGTCTAGCGCTCTTCTCTCTGCGAAGAAGAAGAAGGGTAAACCAACCAATGCTACTAGCAAGAATATCCAGACTGATGGTGTACCGAGGCTGCCGATCAAATCTTTGGCATCAATCTGGCTTACCCCAACCGTTAAGCCTGTAATCCAGATTGCCAGAAAAATAGTACCGGATATATCGAAACGCCCCGATTTAACGCCGGTGCTAAGCACAGGTAGAGTTTTCAAGCCATACCAGAAAACTATTGCTGATATGGGGATATTTATGAGGAACAACCAGTGCCAGCCCGCTAGTAGCAGCACACCACCGATAATTGGACCAATGATAAAGGCGATGCCGAAAACTGCGCCGATTAGACCAAGGGCGCGCCCGCGCCGTTCTGCCGGGAAAATATCGCCGATGATCGCGCTCGCAACCGGGAAGATACCACCAGCTGCGCCACCTTGTAGGGCGCGTCCGACCAGCATTACTGCTAGATTAGGAGAGAGTGCTACAACCAGCGAACCTACTCCAAAAATTGCGATGTTCATCAAGAAGATATTACGGCGACCGTAACGATCACTCAATTTGCCCATGATCAGGCTGCAAATCAGGCTGAACAGCACATACATGGTAAAGACCCATGCCAGCCCGCGTTCATCAACATTGAACGACTCACCGATGGCGGATAAGGCAGGTCCTACAATAGCAATATCCAATGCGCCCATTAGAACGCCAAAAAATAGCACGGTTAGCACCCTACGTTGCATTTTAGCTTCTGGGGTTTGCTCTTTTTTCTCTTTTACTTTCTGCTGTTTCATTTCTTTTGTGTTATATTTCCTCAACTCTACAAGCATTCTATTATTCGTTATTGACTAGTCAAGATTGACTATTATTTGTATATTAGCACTTTTGACAACGGGAGTCAAGGGATTATCCTTCTCTCGCTGTATTTTCCTTTGTTCCATTATCCCATTCGATCAAATTCATTCTGTTCGAGCGTGAAGTTGTTCGATTTCTTTTTTGTGCTGAGCTTTGAGAGCCGCGGAGTGGTCTCGTCGAGAGCGTCGGGCAGGGTACCTTAAATTCGGGTTTGTAACTTTTTCTGGGTGTCATTTACCAATTGTATCACCTTAATTCCCTGTCATTTCGCGTCCGAATTCTTGGGGCTATTATAAGTTACAATTAAGACGCTTCCGGTGCAAAATCGGAAGCGCTTAATCAGGTTGGTTACTTGGGAGTGGGGTTAAAGTAAACTTAGGGCTTCGTCTATGCTGATATTATCATGAATCAGCCGGGCACTGGCTTGCATCATTCGCGCGGGGTCTTTCGCTTGGAAGATGTTACGCCCGAAGAAGATTCCCTTCGCGCCTGCCTCTAAGGCACCTGATACCATTTCTAGCGCCTGCCGTACCCCGCTGGTTTTCGGACCACCCGCGATAAACACAGGTCGTCCCACCCCATTGATCGCCGCCTTAAAACTGGCGCTGTCCCCGGTGTAATCTGTTTTAATAGCATCCGCTCCTATTTCCACAGATTGGCGCACGTGGATTTTTACGTAATCTGGGCTATAGATAGCCTGACCAACGCGAGTACCACGTGCCATCGGTTCGATAAAGCAGGGTATCCCCAAACGTTCGCAGTCTCTAGCTACTTGTGCAACATTCATAACCAGTTCCGCTTCCGCGTCTGGATTATCTAAACCCATGAAATAATAGACCAGCACACCATCCGCACCATAACGCAAGGCATCTTCCACTGAGGCAATCAAGCGAGTACGCCCTTCCGGAAAACCGAGTTCGTCAGGGGAACGCCACATATTAGCCCAATCAAGGCGCACAATGACCGCAGGCGCTTTACGTCCTAATGCTTCAGCTACCGGACGGTAGTCGCGCAGTAGTCCCGGCGCTAACAAGAAGGCATCTGCCCCATTATCCGCCAGCGTTTTCATCAAGGCAGATGGGTTTTCAAGTCCGGGAGTTGCGCCTAGGTGCAACCCATGATCGAGTGCAACCAGAACTGCCCTCCCGGTTTGAGGGTTTACAATGCGGCTATAGCGTAGAGCTTTGCCGGTTTCAGCAGACATCAGTCTTTATCTCCTTTGTGTTAGTTTACCTGAGTGGTGCGTTGGATTTGCGGGTCAACAAAAATATCGGTTTCATCGCGGCTACGGGTAGAAAACTCCGAAACTACCGCCCCTTCCGATCCCGGCTGGAACCAATGCCATGTGTTAGGAGGCAAAGTGTACTGGTCGCCCGGATTTAGTACAACTTCATGCCAGACGGTATAGAATTTTTCTCGTCCTTTGGGCGGTGTGCCTTTGGGATTAGGCGTTGGCTCGCCCTGTACATAAAGATATACCGTACCCCAACGACAGCGGAAAGTTTCTTCTTTTCCGGGTTCTCCATCAACAGAGGGGTGACGGTGCTGTGGACAGGTTTGACCCGGAAAAAGTATTAGTTCTTTGGCACAAACCCGCTCGGTGTTGACATATACTACCAGTTCCAGCCCGGTAGATTCCAGTTCTCCCAGCCCCAGATCGGCTACCTCTATATTTGCCGCTTCTTGTGGTGTTAGCACAATTCCGGCTTTTGCCAGATACTCGCGTGCCCTTTCTTGGGCAGAAACAAGTTGCTCTTGCGTTATCATTTTATACCTCCCGTGGTGTTAGTATCATAATGACACCACCAATTAACTTGATTTTTTGCTACAGGAAAATCTCATGTGATGGGTTTATTACCCTTGGTTTAGTTTATCATAGGGACCATACCAAATACCCGAAGCGGTATTCCGAAGCCAGCCCGGTGATTCAAAATTAAGTTCCAATTGAGACCAACCCGCACTTAGCCGGGCTTTTATTTCCGACCAACTGCGCACCCCGCTCAAGGCATCGGCGGCTTCAACGTTACAAGCGCCGGTAGCACAGGCGGTTCGCAAGGCTTCCTCTGGCGACATTTCATGTAGTAAGCCTAGAAAGAACCCGGCGATAGTAGAGTCACCTGAGCCGGTAGTACCGACCACTTGAGTGGCGAAACAGGGCGACCACAATTCACGATTCGCCCAAAGCGTTAGGTCAAGTGGCGCTGCCCTGCCTAACCCTGCCAGCTTTTCTGTTCCGGCAGTGCGTAGGTACATCCCGCGTTCTCCCGCTTTTAATCCGACCATTTTTGCGCCCATTTCTAGCAATTGAGCAGCTAAAGCCCCGACCACTTCAGGGGTAGCACCTTCCGCCAACTTTTCCGTTTCCCTGAACAATACTAGCATCTCTTCTAAACCGGGCAGGAAAATGTCAACATAGGGTAACAACTGCTCCAACAACCGCTTCCAGTTTACCTGCCCGGCAGATCCACTCATATCAGGCATTGCCATATCAAGGGCGGTAGTAACTCCGGTAGCCTTGACTCGCTTGAATAGTTCGATTAATTCCTTCCCTTCGTCCCGGTAGAGCCTCTGCATAAGAGGGGGATAGCCGAAATGGAATAAACGTACCTCCGCCAGCGATTCAATATCAATATCTTGTGCTGTAAAGCTGGAATTACAACCGGGATTGTGCAGGAAAGCGCGGTCTGAACCGGGTGGATTCAGAACAATAGAATATGAAGTGTTGTCACCGGGCGAAACTAATAGGTTATCAGGAAGGTCAGGCGCATAGGCTTTGAAAAGCTGCCGGATAATCTCACCAGTAGTATCCGCACCGATTTTACCGATCAGTCGCGGCGTAATACCAAGTTTGTAGAGGGCTAGTCCGGTATTGGCAACTACCCCACCTAGGGCAAGGGTTAGTGGACCGGCTTCAGTGACGTGTGCAGGCAAAAGCAAGGCGCTGGTATCGCTACTCAGCAGGGAGGGAATTATATCTAGGCATAGTAGCCCAGCCACTACCACCTCGGGCTTTTGAGGCATTCGGGCTTTCCTCCTTGAAAGCAGAATTATAATTCTTGATAGTATAGATAAATTCGAGCAAACTATCCAATGTTGGTTTTTGCTTATACTTCAAATAGAGGTTTATTAATATCAAGATATAGAAAACCATCAAAACTTTCTGTTTTGAACTCGCTAACTTTCGAAAGTTGGTCTAAAATCCCCTTCAGGCGTTCACTCAAAGAGAGTAAAGTATTCAAGTCCTCAATATTAAGGAATTTCTCGCCCTTTAATAATTCAAGCTGCATCAAAAGTGAAGTGATAGGTTGTCCAGCCTCGTGTAGTAGCCGATTTATGGTCGCGCGCATCGCAATTTCCTGATCAAGTCGGCGTAGTAAGGGACGATAGAAAGCAGCTTGTTCTATAAACTTTGAAGTAATAATCGAAAGATATTTGGGCGTGGGTAAACAAGGCGGGAAATTTTTACTGCCTTCTTTCACTATTTTAAGCTTTTCGGGGCGATAATGTTCCAGTACAGATTCGATTAAAGCAAGAGCAATTGTTATCACTGCCGGATCGAAAGATATAATCGTCTCGAACTTCCGCTCTGCTTCCATTGAAACCGGCTCATGCTTATCCAGACCACACAAAAGGACGCTAAATTCTTTAGTTAGCACTATTAGAAACCATTCCTGCCGCATAGAATCGTTATCAGCCAGCGTAATATTGATAGTATTTGCAGTTAAATCTTCGGCTGATCCGGGAAAGGGAATCTCATGGTTTGTTTTAGAATTTGGAGAAACCCCTATAGGAGGACCTGAAAATACGGCAACTGAATGTGCTATTCCGGCTAACTCCCGGTAACGCTTGATTTCTTTTAGCCAATATTTGCTCTCTTGAAAGCCGGTAAAAACCATTGCAGGTAGTTTGTTACTAATAACAGTGTCTTCCAAAACATGGCTAATTTCAATTAGGGTGGGCTTAGGCAGTTCAATTATCTCAATTTCATCTTTCAGCACTTTTTTAAGCGCTTGAAAAAGCGATAAATTCAAAGGTTTTTTCATCTTGAGAGCCTTTCGAAAAAACCACTCCTGCGAAATTTATAAATGCCTAATAATATCGCGATGATTTATTGGTTTATATTTAGGTGACGATCAAATGGTTTTAGCAAATTTTAGAGTCTGATCAACCTCAAAACGAGTTTGAGAGAATTTGTACAATAAATTGTGCAAATTTTGTTGGAAAGGTCAAATGAAACCCAAACTCGCGAAGTGTTAAGTAGTATAGCAAAAATCTCACCCATTGACCAACTTACAACAGGCTATCAGACCCGTTTTTGGCTGATCAAAATGGAATGGTCATTTGGTGGTATTTTTTCAGACGCTTACGCCATTTTTTGATCTAAGCGAGGGAACGATTAATGGTCAGGTCAGGTAGGGAATTATTCCAGTGCTCCTATCGTGTTTGGTTTTAGTTTAGTCACTAAAACTTTAACACGAAGGAGCTTTTAAGGTACTGGTCTATTTATGAAAGGTTCTCATTCAGCTTAAAGGTTGCGCCCGGCAGTACGTGCGTTAGGGTTTGCGCCCATTATACCGGAGCCTTTTTCGCCAAGTCCTTCGATTTCATCTTCTAGACCGGCATAAATATCTTTGAGTCGTTCAATAGTGGAGGCATCGGCTTCCCAGAAACCACGCCCGTTAGCTTCCAGCAACCTGCCCACGATGCCCTTAAAGCTGTAAGGGTTCATCTCGGTCAGCCTTTCGCGCATATTGGCATCGGCGATAAAAGTTTGGTCAATATCGCTGTAAACCCAATTATCTACTGCACCGGCAGTTGCGCTCCAGCCGAAAGTATTGCTGACGCGGGTTTCGATTTCTCGCACACCCTCGTAGCCGTATTTGAGCATGCTCTCGTACCATTTTGGATTCAGCAGTTTGGTGCGAGATTCTAGCCGTACCGCTTCATCTAGCGATTTGATACCGTTGCCCTGACTTAACCCGCCACTAGTAGAGGAGATGCTATCTGCAACCAACGCCGCCGGTTTCTTCCCACCTGTCAGCTTTTCTACCGCTTTGGTCACGCCACCCAGATACTCGTAATAGTGATCCACATCGGTGATACCGACTTCAGCACTATCCACATTCTGGAAACTCAATTCAACGCGGGTGAGAGCAGCTTCCATCAGTTTGCGGGAATTTTCGCCACCGCTCTTGATGCCGTAAGCAAAGCTCTTGCGATTCAGGAAGGCTTCACTCAACTCATCATCATTTTCCCAACTGGAATTGTCCACCATAAAGTTGACGTTTGCGCCATACTGACCCGGCGCATTGCTGAAAACGCGAGCGCAGGCTTCATCGAAAGTCATGCCTTTGGAAACCTCTTCCAAAACATGCTTGCGCACGTAGTTCATTTCAACTGGCTCATCCGCTTGCGCTACCAGTCGCACCGCTCGGTCGATCAACTCCATTTGGTTTGGCATCAGGTCGCGGAAAATACCGCTGACCGTACACACAATATCAATGCGAGGGCGACCAAGTTCTTTAAGGGAGAGCAACTTGACATTGCTAATCTTGCCCAAGCCATCGGTAGTGGCGCGTGTGCCAAGCAGATATAGCGCTTGGGCTACGCCTTCACCATCACTCTTGATGTTATCAGTACCCCACAATACCATTGCGATAGTTTCGGGATACTGACCTTCCGGCAAGTTAATTTCTTCGCGGGCGCGATCTAGCATTGCCTTTGCGCTGCGCTCACCGTTGCGGCGGGCGATTGGGCTTGGCACTAACGCCGGGTCTAACCCGTGAATATTGCGTCCGGTAGGTAGCACTTCTGGGTTGCGCACAATATCGTTGCCGGGGCTAGGCTCGATATATTCGCCGTTGAAGGCGCGTATAATCTGCTTGATTTCGGCATTATGCTTTAGGGTTTCAGCCACTTCTGCCAGATATTCAAACATTGGTTCGCTGTGATGCGTCTCAACTCTTGCCATTGAGTGCAAGTAACGTGCTGCATCTTTTACTGACTTCTCGGTATGCCCTTGCGCCAAGCCTTCCACCAAAATCTTGAGTGACTGCCGTTGAATATGCTCGATCTTCTCCCAGCGCGCTAACAAATTGTTATCTTCACGCGCTTTTTCGCGGATTTCTTCAAGATCAAAGCCCAATCCGGTTGCAATCAACTCGGTTAGAGCTTGCGCTTCTTCATCGCTACCGGGTTTCCCGCGTGAGAAACTGCCGATTGAGTTGAGCATATCACCAAGCATCGCCACATCAGGCGCTTCATCAATGATGTGCAAACCACTCGGTATCAGGCGTTCTTCAATTTCCAGCAAGTCGTTGTACAATGCCAACGAATATTTTTCTGGTTCATTGCGCGGGTCAACATCACGCGGTCTCAGGTTGATTGCCTCAGCCTGTTCCACGATAGATTCAATCAGCATTTCCAGATGACCCTGCTCTTTATCTCCGCCGCTATCCGCTGCATCGGTTTGTGCTGTCTTCTCAGCACGTGCCTTAAAAGTATAGCCATCTCCCAGAGCTTTACGGAATACATTGAGCGTATCCTTTAGCTGGATTAGTTGGCGATACAATCCGGCAGTTTCCATCGGCGGCGAAAGGTAGCTGATAAGCGTAGAGTAGCCGCGCCGCTTGGCGATAGTACCTTCGGAAGGGTTGTTGACACTATATAGATAGAAGTTAGGCAAATCACCGATTAAGCGATCGGGCCAACATTTCGCGCTCAAACCCACTTGCTTGCCCGGCATAAACTCCATTGCGCCGTGTGTCCCGAAATGAAGCACCGCATCCGCTCGCCAGATTTTATCCAGATAGGCATAGAAAGCGGCAAAACCATGATGCGGTGAAGCATTGGTAGCCATCAAGAGGCGCATCGGATCATCTTCGTAGCCGAAAGAGGGTTGGATACCCACCAACAGGTTTCCAAATTGGCGACCAAGCACTTGCATACCGCTACCATCGCTCAGCAACGCGCCGGGGGGTGGTCCCCAATAAGGCTCGATTTCACTCCAATAAGGGAAGTGACGTTGGTAATCGGTAACACTCAAATGAGTGTGAAGGTTTGCGCTGGTTCCATAAGCAGCCGAGTTGCCTTCCACTACCTGATTGCGTAATTCCTCCGCATTAGCGGGTACTTCGACGTTATAGCCTTCTTGTTTCAGGCGTTTCATGAGGCGATAAATGCTTTCAAATACCCCTAAATAAGCAGCAGTACCTACGTTGCCTTTGTTGGGGGGGAAGCTGAAAAGCACCACCGCGATTTTTTTGCTGTGGTTCGGTACGTGCGATAGGGTTGCTTGTCGCGCTGCCCTTCGCGCCAGTCTTTTAACCTCATCCGGTAGCGGATACATGCTTTTATCAGGTCCGCGCTCTACGCCCGCCGCAAATACGCGCGGTTCAGAAGCGCCATCCAGTTCGGGGACTGCCACCTGTAGCGCAGCCTGTACCGGGTTCAAGCCTGTTCGACTTGCTCTCCAGTCTTCCTCACTTTGGAAGAACAGCGAAATAACCGACCACAGCGGACGATTTACGCGGTTAAACTGGGCAACTGCCGCCGAAGCATCGTTTTCGGCAGGACCACCGACTAAGGAGAAACCACTCATGTTGATTACCAAATCAACAGTCGGGGTTACATGCCCCTTCTTGTCCTCATCCAGAAAATAATTCTCGATAGTAGGGCGGAAATCCAAACCTGCCGCATAGCATGGCACTGCTTCTGCGCCGGCTTCTTCCAGTTGCTTAATCAGTTCAATAATATGGCGACGATTTCCGGCAAGATAGAGCGCACGCATAACCACGATGCCCACACGGGGTCTTCCCGCTTGCTTGGGATGCGCCTTTGCCAGCCATTTATCGTAATCATCGCGGGTTTCCCAAGTTTTATCGGGCGCGTCGGGATGGAAGATAGCAAGACGCGGGTAGATTACCGGGTCTTTGGATTTGAGCTTAGGTCCTTTGTATGAAGGGATGTAATGGTCAATGGCGAATTTGAAAAACTCCTCAAGGTTTTCCGGCGAGCTATTCACCCAATAGAGCATAATCATTAGGTAAGCGCGTACATCCTGAGCCTGACCGGGGAGCAGTTTCAGAATGTTGGGAAGGGTACGCATGAGGTTGACCATTCCGTTGTGCATGCCCTTCTTGACCGCCTTGTGACGTTTCAAGCGGCGGCGCGGGGTACCCTCATCTGGGTCAATATCTTCCAATTCTTCAACTTTGGCTTCGGCGCGTCCGTCTTTAGTAACTAAGCGCTTCAAGCTACCCACAAAACCGGAAATTTTAGCAACCGGATTATTCTTCATGAACTGGAGCAAACGATTAAACTCAAAATCGCCTAACCGAGTCAGATTCATCAGAGAGGGCATCGAGTTCATAATTACAATCGAGCGTTCGGGCTTCAATGGCCCGTATTGCTTGATTATTTTTTCTACTCCTGCAACCTGATGTGACAGCGTGACCATGTTCCCTACGAACATATCGCACTCTTTGAAGTCCTGTTCAAACTCGGGCCAACCCGGAGAACCTTCGCTTAATTGTCGCAGTGTCCAGAATTTCAAATCGAGCTTTATGCCGTGTTTACGGGTAACTTCCGCAGCGGCACGTTCGGCGGCACTTTGTACACTATTCTCTATAAGCAGAAAAACAAATTTCATTTTTATCTCCTGATAGCTTCAGCCAGCACTACATGGTAAAAACCTTTACTGAAGTGATGCTGGCGTGAAAGTTCCAATCCAGCCGTAGCAAGCCCACGCCGTACCGCCGCTTCGCCAATAATTTGCATACTGGTGGAGCGATGTCCGCGTGGAAATAGCCTGCCAATCCGGTGCATTGCCTTAAAAACAGGATGAGCAGGAGCATATGTAAAGATAAGGCGATTAGGAGTCAAAGCGGTAAGATGTTTCATAATTTTCCCAAATTGGTCTTCGGGATAGTAGATCAACACATCTAGGCATATTGCCAGATCAACTTGCTCCTGTACGAGATTACCAATAGACTCAAGATCGGATACTACAAATTTCATGCGCTGTGCTATTTCCGGTGGTTCTTCAGCGGCAAGTTGCGCGGCGGTTTCAACCATTTGTTCTGCTAGGTCACAGCCTATTACCGTACAACCGGCACGCGCCAACGCTCTGGAAACTAGACCGGGTCCGCATCCGGCATCTAGCACACGTTGATTTGAACCATTTTCCCAAGCCCATGCTAAGGCTTGGGCTACCATTGCGTTATGTCCTTCGCGCACGGTACGACGAATAAAGGAGACTTTCTCACTGCCATATATCTTGCGCCAGCGTTCATAACCATCGACTCCGAAATAGCGGCGCAGTTCAAGCTTGCGGGTGTCAAGCGGGTAATGCTCAGGCGCGTCGGCTACTGCCATCCACAAATCCTCGCTTCCTTAAAATATGAGGAATACAGAAAAAAGACCGCATTTAAGCGACCCGTAACGGGAAATTTATATATAGTGGAATATAAACCAGTTTCGAGTGAGGCTATAAGGCAAGCAAACTAGCCTAGTTAGTTGGCGTAGTGCGACCTTGATACTACTCGCCCACATTATCCTGAATATAGCAGAGTGAGTAAAAGAAGTATGTAGTACGAACTACTAGAAGAAATAGCATTATTCGGGAGGGAGAAAGTAAAATACTTGAGCGCCGGGAAATGGGTACTGCCCCATCTTACGGTTATAGGTCTGGAGATGTCCGATGAGTCGTTTTATATCCCAATCAAGGTCAGCAAACCGTTGGTCAAGCGCAATCACCAACCCTTGCGGCGGCACTGTCGCCGATTCTGGTGGTTGGGGCAAACGCAAAATATCTGTCAATTCATCATCTCGCATGTAGAAGCGCAAAACATCCTCAACCGGTTTCATCGGTATCATCAGAACAGGGCGAGGCTGTTGGCTTTCCAATTGCCGGATTTGTGCCACCATCACGCGGTAATCATCCCCATGTGTAGCAGTACGGTAATAATATTGGAGGCTATAAATCGAGATTACTGAAAAAAAGAGTAAAACTACCGCGCCTGCCAAACGTTTCCATTGCCATAAACGCTCACCCATCAACAAGAGCAACGTATAGATTGTCGCGCCAGCCCCGCCCAGAAAGTTCCGAGTTTCAAGCTGGCTGTTGGTATAAATCATTACCCCGATATAGGGAGTGATAATGGCAGGCAATAGAATCCACAAAGCCAACACTCGGTTTTTGCCAGTGGTGCGTCGGCGCAAACGCCATGCGGCATAACCTGCCGTCGCACCCCCTACCACCAGCGCCAAAGCCATGCGAAGTAACCATTCATCTTTTAGCGGCAAGCCTAGAAACAAATTAGGAAACCCTGCTGCTTGACGGTAAAAGAAATCAAAATCGAGCTTGTAATACAACCAGCCCGGGTCTGAAACCCGCTCATGTAGAGAACGCAACGCTACAGGTAGCCACGGCAAGTACAAAATAAATGATGCCAGCAGGGAACCGAAAGTATAGAGCAAAGTTTGCAGGCGCGGGAGTCTACCAATTACTATTAGCAACGCTAACGTCACATATTCGCCGATTACCACATATACGCTAAAATAATGGGTATAGGCAATCAGGGTATTAAGCAAAGCCCAAACCGCCCAACGCCAATCCAGCCCAAATTTGCCCGGCTTGAAATCCGAGATGATTTGCAGAAATAGTGCCAGCGAAGCAAAGGCGAAAAGCGTTACCAGCACATAGTTCTTGGCATATTGCGAATAGTAAAGATGGTAGCCATTGACTGCTACCATTGCAGCGCCCGCCAATGCCCACCAACGCTCAACCAATTGCCGGAACAGCCAGTAAGAAACCGGGATAGTAGCAGTACCAATCAGCACCGAGAGGAAGCGCACGTTAAATTCGTTATTCGCGCCCCCGCAAAGAAAAGCCCAAAGGCGAAACAGAAAATAATATAGGGGCGGTTCGATTGCATTTGAAACAGTGTTTACAATAGTAGAAAGGTCTTGCCGCGCGACATTGTAGTTGAACACTTCGTCCCATACCGCCGGAATACTCTCGATGTGATAAAGGCGCAACCCTAATCCCACTAGAGTCAATAATCCCAGCGTCAACCAGACAAGCGTATTCTCTCGTTGCTTTATGAAGTTTTGTGCCGGGAGAAGCCACGTCACCTGTAGCTGCCCCTTAGTCTCTACCAAATATACACTCCTGAATTTTCAAGCTAACAGCGGGTTAATATAAGTTACCCAACCGCGCTTGTCAAACTATAGTAGCTAAATAGCTGTCCAGAGAGGGAGTATAGGTAATTCTCTGAGGTGGCTCAGGATGGGGTACAGCGCGATTCGTAGGATATTAGCTTTTACTTACTCCGGCTATAACCATTGCCAGATTTTGCCTGAATGCTTCACCAACCAGTTTCTTCCAAATCAACTCAAACCCATTTCTCTTTTCTTCCAAAGCTGCCAAACGTTCATCCCGATAATGCAAAATAGCTTCATTATCGGGGTGTTTCAAAAGTAAATGTTCTGCCCGCGCAATACCTACCCAATGATCTTGCATTTGCCCTAGATAATCCTGAATATGGGATACTTTATCAACTAGTGTGTGCGCTTCTTCTGGTAAAGCCTCTTCGAAAAAATTAAGGGTATAACGGAATTTTTTGCATGCCACTCTCAACCGATGTAATACAGGTAAAGGAGCAGGCATTGCAGTTTCGTATGCCAGCACCGCCTCATAACTTTTCCAAATAAAACTACCCGCAAAGTGTCGTACTAGGGTTGGTGCAACCTCATGTTCAGCTATTCTCGGTTTTAGTTCCCCTTTTCCGTACGTTTCGATAAGTGCTTCTAATTCAAGCAAAAGCCGTTGCACAGCTTTAGTTCCTAATGTATCAAGCATCGCAACGCGGGCTTTTTGATTTATTTTAACGATGGCTTGGCGGAATTCTTCCAGTTGCGTATGAGTTTCAGGAAGTTGCTGGCTTATATATTCATTGAGGTGTTGTAGCAATACATCACTATCACGGGTTGCGCCCAAAGCGTTTGCCAGTTTGCGCAGATGTTTTCTGAAACGGCGCGTTATTACCGGATCAAAGACGCTTTCTTCTAGCAATTTCAGAGTTGCGCGGAGTCGCCGAGTCGCCACCCGCATATTGTGTACCCCTTCCGAGTCATTTGCGTCACGTGCAAGCGTTTCATTTTCCAAGAATTTCTTCAGATTACGCCTTAATATTTGGCGACCTGCCTCAGACATGAGCATTTCAGAATGTAGTTTGAATTCAGTAGAAGCATTAATAAGAGGGTTATTAGTAATTAATAAGTGAGAAAGTTGGTCTTTTTCATTTTCCAATTCATTTTCTTGCATTCTCTTTCCTTATTAAAAGACGTGCAGTTCTAAGCCTAATAAATATTTCCAATCGGTACGGCTCTGCCCATTTCGGTAGCTTGTCGGTCAGAAACTGCTCTACAAACTAAACTGTAAAATTGTAATCAAAATTTTTTCTTTTTCTCTCCAACTATTTTAGCAAACGTTCCCTATTCTAGACAGTATCATCCCGGCTGAGATAGTGATCTCGCCTTGACTTTTGAGGCAGGTTGCATTATTCTAAGCGAACCGAATAATCGGGGCGTAGCTCAGCCCGGTAGAGCGCTTGCTTTGGGAGCAAGAAGTCGGAGGTTCGAATCCTCTCGCCCCGATCTTTTTATTTTAAATAACTTTTTCCTATATTGTATGCCTTTTAGAGCTTGCTAATCGCATTTTACTTTACAAATCGGTATACATCTGCTACTATCCTGACCATAAGGGCTTGACGGAGAGAACTTTACAAGCAACCAAACAAATACCTTCATCTGTTATTTAAGATAGCATCACAATTTACCGGCGAAGATAGGCGGGAAATTGGAAGTAATTACTTTGCCGCTTGCGCGTATAAATGCGGTCCCTATTGAACTTGTTTTGCCTGAGTTGCAAAATAAAGTTGTGGCTGCAAATGTTCCTGATTTCGGTAAAGGTAGCGGTTATCTTTTCCGCAAAGGTCAGATATTATCTGATAATGTTGAAACCAGAGCGGCAATAAAGAGTCTGGGGACTAATGCCCCACAAGGTTTTGAACTGCACTTAATTGTACCGGGGGCAGGCGATGTCGGCGAAGATGCCGCAGGCTTGGCGCTTGCACAAATGGTCGCAGGTTCTGGCGTGGAACTTTCAGGACCGAGCGAAAGCCGCTATAATCTACTTGCTACAGCACGAGGGTTGCTGAGTATTGATCTGGAGCGGTTGGAGCGCTTGAATGAATTACCCGGAGTAGCGGTTTTTACCCTTTACAATCATATGGCAATTGAAGCCGGGAGAGAGGTAGCGGGCGCTAAAGTTACCACGCTGGTCTATCCCGAAGAACACCTGCGAACAGCGTCACTAATTTGTGAGGGTGCGCCAATCATCGATGTAAAACCCTTCTTGCCACGAAAAATCGGGGTAATTTACCGAGAAGTTCTTAAAGAATCGGTACGTAAACGCTTTGTAGATTCTGTACGTAACAAATTGAATTGGTTTGGGGCAGAAAACTTGGGTGTACAGCAAGTGCAAAGTCTCCAATCCGAGTTAGTGGAAAGACTCAGGGCATTTAAGCAGCAAGGAGCAGAACTGGTATTGCATGTGGGGGGTCATTCCTCCGATCCGCTCGATCCCATCTTTGGCGCATTGCAAGAAGTGGGGGCGCGGATGGAACGTCAAGGAGCGCCCGCCCACCCCGGAACACTCTTTTGGTTAGCTTACTGGGACGAAATGGCAATATTTGGTTTAGCAAGCTGTGGCATGTTCTCGGAGACTACATTGGGTGATCTATTTTTGGCTCGGTTTTGTGCCGGAGAGCGGTTAACCAACCGGGATATTGCCCGGATGGGTCACGGTGGGTTATTTATCCGCGAAATGGCTTTTCGTTTCCCGGATTACGGGCGCAAATAGCGATTTAAACAATACTAATCTGGCAAAAAATACTAAAAAGAACTACGGCTATGGAAATCAACGGTAACGTTCCTATGAAAATTGACCGCGAAGAAGTGTGGAAATCACTTTTTAGCGCGGAAGCATGGAAAAATGCGGTTCAAGCAGAAAAATTTGAGCAGGTTGGCGTAGCGCTCTTCGATGTTGCAGTAATGGTGGATTTTGCGATATTAAAAGGGTTGCACGATGCCCAACTTATGTTTAACGATATAATCCACAATTACAGCAGCAATTTTAATGTTGAGAATAAGCTGGTCAAAACAGTTGAAGGAACCTTCGAGCTAAAGCACCCTGACGAGGTTGAACCTGAAGAAGGCACAGATAGCCATCCCGAAGGCACTAGGACTATTCTCAACTATCGGCTCAATATGGATGCCGGTAATCCCCTTTTTAATGCTGCCTTTGAAGGTTTCAAGCACAAAATACAAGAAGCTTTTGAAGAAATCTTGGCACGTCTAGAGACTGCCGTTCATTATTAGGGCAGTTTGCAGTATTAAAAAATAACCCACCCGAATACTTTAGAAGGTTTTACTAGGTGGAAATCAACGGCGATTATAAATTAAAAGCGCCTCCTGAGCTTGTTTGGAACAAGATTATGGACAGAGAAATTCTAGAGAAATCTCTGCCCGGTTGTGAAAAACTGCTTCAAATTTCCCCTGAAGAATATGAAGCCACCTTGAAAATTGGGGTTGGTTCGATTAAAGGAACCTACAACGGAATACTTCGCCTTACAGAAATTCAAAAACCTTTCCACTATATTTTATCAATAGAAGGTGGCGGTACGCATAGCCACCTCAAAGGTCAAGCTGTTTTTGATTTTGAGGAATTTGACGCAGGCAATAAGCTCTATACCTTAGTTAAATACAAAGGTGAAGTGCATATTGGTGGGAAACTTGCAGATATTGGAACCCGCATGCTCTCACCGCTCGCCAAATTGCTGATCGGGAACTTTTTTAAAAGTGTCGAAAAGCAACCTTATAATCAAGATATGCTTAATAAAGAAGTAGTAAATCCTGGTATTCAATCTTAGTTAGTAAGAGGAGTAAAACTCGTGAAGAGGACTATTACATTGACCGTAAACGGGACTACTTATACTCGTGACGTTGAACCACGCACTTTGTTGGTTCATTTTTTGCGAGAAGAGTTAGCATTGACCGGAACCCATATCGGCTGCGATACCAGCCAGTGTGGTGCATGCACAGTTCTTCTAAACGGTAATAGCATAAAAAGTTGTACTGCCTTTGCAGTTCAAGCAGATGGGGGGGAAATTACCACCATTGAAGGTCTGGCGGCTGAAGATGGGAAATTGCACCCGCTTCAGGAAGGTTTCTGGGAAGAACACGGTTTGCAATGCGGTTATTGCACACCGGGCATGATTCTATCCAGCGAACAGCTTTTGCAACGCAATCCTAACCCCTCCGAAGAAGAAATCCGCAAGGGTATTGAAGGTAATCTGTGCCGCTGCACCGGCTACCAAAACATTGTGAAAGCAGTACAACACGCCGCTAAAAATTCCGCAGCAAAAGCCTAAAGCAGTATCGGGGTAAAACCCAGTTTCATAATAACGAGGAGGTTATAAATATATATGGGAGCTATTTCCGGTATGGTCGGCGCACGCATTAAGCGCCGAGAAGACCCCCGCCTTATCACCGGTAATGCCAGCTATACCGATGATTTCAAGTTTGTAAATATGTCCTATGCCCACTTCTTACGCAGCGATTATGCGCATGCTCGTATCAAAAGCATTGATACTTCTGCCGCTAAAAAGCACCCCGGCGTTCTGGCGGTGTTGACGGGCGAAGATTTGAAGGGTAAAGCTGGTGAGATGGTTGCAGTGCCGTTTGGAGCTAATTGTATAATTCCCCCTCATTCTGCCATTACCAGTGATAAAGTTCGCTATGTCGGTGAAGTAGTCGCGGTGGTAATTGCCGATGACCGCGCCACTGCTCGCGATGCTTCTGAGCTTATAAGTGTGGAATATGAAGAACTTCCCGCAGTAGTTGATATTGAAGAAGCGGCGAAGGGTTTACCCGCGCTGGTACACGATGGCATTCCCAACAATATCGGTGCAACGCTCGAATTTGGCGATGCTGCCAAGACTAAAGAAGCTTTTGCCAATGCGGAAGTAATCGTGGAGCAGCGCTTTAACAACCAACGCCTTGCCCCTAGCCCAATGGAAGGGCGCGGTTGCGTGGCGGTTTGGCAAAAAGGCGAGGATGCGCTTACCCTCTATACCAGCACCCAGATTCCGCACTATACCAGAACCTTCTTGGCATTAACCTTGAGCATCCCCGAACATCAGGTGCGAGTGGTTGCACCGGAAGTAGGTGGCGGTTTTGGCGCAAAACTTAATTACTACCCTGAAGAATTGGTTTGTGCATATGCCGCCCGCAAGCTAGGTCGTCCGGTAAAATGGAGCGAAACCCGCAGTGAATCGTTGGCATCTATGATTCACGGGCGCGGTCAGATAGATTATGTGCGCATTGCTGCCAATAAAGACGGCACAATTCTCGGCATTGATATTACCGCATATCAGGATATAGGCGCTTATTATCAGGTGCTGACTGCCTGTATCTCTGCCCTTACCGGCTTGATGGCAACCGGCGCATACGATATGCCCGCCGCTTATTTCAAGGTTTATAACGTCATTACCAACAAGGTTTCAACCGATGCCTACCGAGGCGCGGGTCGCCCTGAAGCAACCTATTTCATCGAGCGCATAGTCACTTTGTTGGCGAATGAACTTGGGATGGATCAGGCAGAAATCCGCCGCAAGAATTTTATTCCCAAAGAAAAATTCCCCTTTGCCACTCCGGTTGGGCTTACCTACGACAGCGGCGATTATGATATTGCGTTGGACAAAGCGCTGGAAATGTTTGATTATGCCAATATGCAGAAAATGGCGGCAGATGCTCGCGCCAACGGTCGTTACGTTGGTATCGGGATGAGCAGTTATTCTGAGGTCTGTGGCATGGGTCCTAGCAAGGGCATGTTTACCAGTGGCGGTTGGGAATCTGCCACCCTGCGCTTTGAGAAAACCGGGAAAGCCACCGTATTCAGCGGCGCTTCTCCCCATGGTCAAGGACAGGAAACCAGCTTTGCCCAGATGGTCGCAACCGAATTCGGCTTGGATTATAACGACGTTATCGTTAAGCACGGCGATACGGGCAATACATCCTATGGTTTAGGAACTTACGGTAGTCGCGGTACTGCGGTTGGTGGCGCGGCGTTGGCAATGGCAATAGAAACCGTTAAAGAAAAAGCTCGCAAGATAGCTGCCTCTATGCTGGAAGCCAGTGAGGAAGATGTGGTATTCGATACCGGCAAATATACGGTGAAGGGCGCTGCCGGTGGTAAAAGCGTGACGATTCAGGAAGTGGTATTTCGTGCCTATGTAAATCCGTTCGATGGTATCGAACCGGGTTTGGAATCCACTCGCTTCTTTGAGCCTACCAACTTTACCTTCCCGTTCGGTACGCACATTTGCGCGGTAGAAATTGATGCCGACACCGGCGAGGTGAAATTCCTCAAGTATGTAGCGGTGGACGATGTGGGCAACCAGATCAACCCTTTGCTAGTGGAAGGACAGGTTCATGGCGGCTTGGCGCAAGGTATCGCCCAAGCTTTGTATGAGGAAGTAGTGTACGATAGTGACGGTCAGTTGGTAACCGGTACTTTGATGGATTATACCGTACCGAATGCCACCGAACTGCCGCACTTCGAACTCGGTAGCACTTGTACACCTAGCCCGGTTAATCCGATGGGCGTAAAGGGCGTAGGCGAGGCAGGTACTATCGCCAGCACTCCTTGCGTGGTGAATGCGCTAATGGATGCTTTGATTAATACCGGAATAAAAGATATAGATATGCCGTTGCGCCCTGAGAAGTTGTGGCGCGCAATCCACGGAAAATAGGAGAGAAAATAGATGATACCTAGCACTTTTGAATATTTTGCTCCCGCCGGTTTGGATGAGGCACTTGCGCTTCTTTCCGAACATGGCGATAACGCCAAAATCTTGGCGGGTGGGCATAGCCTTATTCCGGCTATGCGCTTGCGTCTTGCTCAACCGGGCGTTCTGATCGACATAAAGGGCTTGCGCAGCCAACTTTCTTATATTAAGGAAGAGGGTGGCAGGATTAAACTCGGCGCAATGACCAATTACTACACGATTGAAACTAGCGACTTGCTCAAGCAGAAAGCTCCTATTCTACCGGAAGCCGCCAGCGTTATCGGCGATGTTCAGGTGCGAAACTGGGGTACTATCGGCGGCAGCACCGTACACGCCGACCCCTCCAGCGACCTTCCCGCCGTATTATTGGCTCTGGATGCCAGCGTTACTCTCAAGAGTAGCAAGGGTGAGCGCGTAGTAGCCTTGAGCGATTTCTTCGTATCCATTCTGACTACCAGCATTGAACCGGGTGAAATCCTTACCGAAATCAGCTTCCCTACTCCGGCGGGTAAGAAATCAAGTTACAAGAAGCTTGCCAACAAAGCCAGTCACTATTCGGTGGTTGGGGCGGCAGCGATTATCGGGGTCGATGGCAATGGTGTTTGCACCAGCGCCGCGATTGGTTTTAGCGGTCTGGCAGCGATTCCGATGCGCAGCGCAGTAGTGGAAAACGCATTGGTTGGCAAGAAGCTTGACGATGCTACAATCGAGGCAGCTTGTAGCGGAAGCGCCACCGATGTGGATGCACTCTCGGACTTGCATGGTTCACACGAATATCGTAGGGCGATGGCGGACGTGTTTGCCAAACGCGCTATCAAAGCGGCGTTAGCAAGCTAATATAGCGAAAATTCAAAAAAGGGCGAACTTTCAATGTTCGTCCTTTTTTTTCGTTGGTGCAATAGAGTCGTAATGGTCATAGAATAATCCCAGCGAGCCAATAACTGGCTTAGAAATTTTTGCGTATCCCGCTTTAAGGGAACCAGTGTGCACGATGATTGGAGCAGTTACTGAGCTTATAGCCAGTGTCTGTGCGGCATTTTCGGTTCTTAGTTGCAATTCTTCTGTTGCTATCAGACTTTTTATTTTACAGCCTTGTCAAGGACCTGCGTAATTACTCCAAATTAGGGATAAAAGCTGATTTCGCAAACAGTATCGAAGTTGCGGAAGAGCATTTCTTAATATCGCTCAACAAAAACCACCGATTTGTTCTTTATCTCTTACCATTTCTCAGAATTTTCATACCGAAACTGTTTCTAATCACGGCTTACATAAGATTTACTAAAGCGACAGTTAAGTGCAAGGTATCTGCCAAATATTTTCCCAGAAATTTTCTAAAATTAGAGCAAATAAAGAAGATTAGTTAGCATTATAACTGAAAGGATATCAAAAATGGAAGCAGGCTTAACTTATCATGCGACTCGTCGTATGCGACAAAGGAATTTCAACCAGCAAGAAATATATTATATCCTAAACCATGGTCGCATTGAGAGAAAAACAGGTATTTGCTTTTATTTCTTAGGTGAAAGAGATATTCCTAGAGAAGATCGAAACTTGGACTGGGTACAAAAACTGATAGGTGTCACTGTTCTTTTAAGCGCAAATCAGCAATCAATTATCACCATATATAAAAACCCTAAAGCTCTTCGGACTATCAAAAAGAAACTCAAACACCGTATTTTGCCAGCAGACAAAGCAGCTTAATTTAGTTATCCCATTTAATAAGCTCTGAAATTTCCCCCCCAAGCTTTTTGCATAACCACTTCGCATTTTAATCGGTTTCAAACTGCCGTCTTATAGGCGGCAGTTTGTATCGCTAAGCAAAACACAGGCTTTATGAGCCTATACTTAATTTTAGACTCTTTCAAGATTACCGTCTGGTGCATAAAGGCTGCCCCGGTTACGTTCCAGCGGTTCAAATCGGTACAACCCTTCAAGGCTGAACGTTCGGGAAGCTAACACATTGCCCCTAGTTTTTGAATGACTTATCCACTACCTTCAATGGTTTTCTAGCTAGCGTTGATCTCGGATATTCACATTAAGATTGCTTGTACTTTCAGTTTTAGTGGGCATAGACTTGAACAAGGCTTTTACCCCAACCGTAGCAGCTAACCCGGTTGCAGCCACTCCCGCCGCAATTTTTGCAGCGTTAAACATGTCCTCACGTCGGTTCTCACCTTCACTCTGCTTGCTCCGGCGTATGCGATTAATTCGCTCCCGCTCTAACTTGGGAAATCTAATGCCCTTAAAGGCAGTGAAAGTAAGAATAAACCCTACTAGGAATAAAGCAGCTATTACTAATACCACTACTCCGGCAGTGCCATTTCCAGTTGAATAGTATCTTTCAGAATAATAAGAGTAGCTGGATTCAGTAGAAACTAGTGCAATACCTATTATAGCCAGGAAAGCCGTGATTATCCCCAGAATTATTCTTAACGGTATAAGCCACGGTTTGCGATCGCGCTTTAAAAGCTCTACCACTTCATCCCGGTTGTTATACTCAAAATTGGTAATAGGTAAATCCAGCAGATTAACTTCCTTTTCAAGCAAACTTATCTTCTCAATTGCCGGAGACTGGATCCAACCCAGCACATTCTGACCGATGGTGCTGGTATAAATCACGTTGAACCACTTCTCGTTGGGGGTACGTGCAATCATAATCAAGTTTGCACTTGGTGGAACGCTAGCACACACCATTCCTTTTACATGAGGAATGGTAAAGAGGTTATAACGCTCGGTGCTGACTACTGTGCCAGTTATATAAAGCTGTTCACCATTCTGGATTTGCACTAGCATATCCAGACGCTGATCATCCGGCTTGAGTGGCACGACCTTACTGTCTGTTACCTGCTCCAAATTGCGGGTGGCTTCCTCCTTAACCTGCCTCAAAATGGCAGCAGATTTATCCTCTTTACGATCAGGAATTACAGGTTTATCCAAGGTAACGGTCTTATTTTCAAGTGTCCGGTGTGCCTCCTCGTGAAAAGGATCAAGCTCAATGGCTTTTTCCAGAAAGCTTTTTTTCTGGCTCTCACTGATGGCTACCAAGGAAGCTAGGTAATAAGTCTCGCCATCAGGGTTTTGCTTAAAGGCATCGCGTAATAATTTGCGGGCTTGATCAATTTCAAATGAGTCAATTGCGTTGCGAATCTCAATATTATTTTCTGCCATAACTTTTGCCTTTCTACTTGATAATAACCAAGCTACAAATGGTTGCGTTAGATTTACCCAGCTTTATTCTGGCGTAAAAATATTCTCATCTGCTTTGGGTGTGTACTGTATCTTCTTGCCAGACGAGTCAAAAAAGGTGATATCTACTCGTACCGGATAATCAACCGTGATAACTCCGGTATTGACCCTTATTCTCGCAATGCCGTCTGCATCCGTAAGACTATTTAGACTTGCTGGAAAATATCGGTAATTAAAATAAGCATATGCCCCTAGTCCAGAAGTAGGCTGACGTTTTTGTAAAATGCGGGCATAAACCGTGACATCACTGTATTGACCCGGATTTTTCGGTGTTACACAAACCTGCATCATCGGCTCGGTAGTATAGGTCTTGTCGGTAATTTCAGGTAAGCACCCTACGCTTCTGGCGATAACAACCGGCTTGGGCGTAGGTGTGGGAACCGACGCGGTAGCGGTAGCGGCTAGCTTATAAGCCTCGGCGGTGGCAGTTGCCGATACGTTCTGGTTATTAGAGCTTACAACCGCGAGTGCGCCAATAATTACCCCTGCAACCACCATCACAGCCACACCCATCATCAACCATGTCCAGACGGGTACGCCTTTTTTATGAACCACCGTTGCTGTTACAGTTGGAATAGCAGTTTGTATTTCAAGAGAAGCGGGATTAGCTACTGTCGGAGTATATTCCATTAGCGGAGCTAGTTGCCTGCTCGAAAGTTTCTCCAACTCATTAGCAGCAAGCTCATGCCAGGGGTCAAGCTCCAACGCTTTCTTGAGAAATGACTCTCGCTGCTGGTCATTCAAGGCTACGCGCGCGGCATAATAATAAGTGTCGGCGGTAGGGTTATTTTGCAATGCTTCTCTGATAAGGCGGCGCGCTTCTTCTATATTATCCGCCTCAATCGCTTGTTTAATCTGCTCGTCCATATTTATGCTCCACTTTTTAGAATATTTTAAAACTCGCTTGTTAAATCAAATCCTCTAAGCAGTCTTAACTTAAACCATCCTTAGGACAATCTACCCATTGACATTGCCTTCTATGAGTTTCGTCAGACCTTATAGCTTTTCCGCCTTTCCCGGATTGCCCTTTTTCTTAAACAGATTCTTTGATAAAGGGGACAACTTAACTGTTCCCTATTACTTCCAGAAAATTGTGCTTTTCGCTATTGACCATAAGCGGTGGCATAAGCAGTAGCGCCAACGTCCTTACCGCTATAGGTGGCTTTGGCAACGATTGTAAAAGCTTCTGTTTCGCCACTGGATAGGAACATCCCTTTGCCGCCTACAGGAATAGAGCAAGTAGCTATACCACTTGAATTTGTATAACTTGAACATGTCTCTGAGGTTAATTTGGAGTAAAATCTAAAATTTACAGATGTTCCAGAGACTGGCTTGGTATTAGAAATCAGTCTGTAATAGAGATTGATTTTGCCATTAACTGACGGGTAAAAATCTGATGGATCAGCACAGGCTTCAAAGTAAGTACCGATTTGCTCTGCATAACCGCTGGTTAGACATTTATATGAAGAAATGTAAACTCTGGGGTCGGGCGTAGCGGTTGGGCGGCTATAGCCGCTACTGCTACTTGAGCTGCCATAATTTTTAGAAGAAGAGTTAGAGGCGCTTATTACGGCAATAATTATACCTAGCACCCCGATTACTACTAAAACAAGTGCGCCAATAACTAGAATTTTAGGGAATTTCGGTTTTTTGATAGCATACCCCGGTTGTATAACGTTATATACCTGTTGGGGCGATGTAGATAGGTTATAGTTGATAGGGTACTCTGGAGTTACAGTTGCCTGGGCAACCGTCATAGCGTTTTCAGGTTGCATGCCGTATTGGTATTGAACAGGAGTTTCAGCAACAGCCACCGGATTTACTTGTTGCTCTAGTGTCTGATTCCCCTCTGCGTATTGAGGATCGAGTTCAATGGCTTTCTGTAGAAAACTTTGACGCTGATTTTCATTTAAAGCCACTTTCGAGGCGAGGTAATAGATTTTGGCATCGGGTTGTTTCAAGGCATCTCGCAATAAAAGACGCGCCCGTTCTATTTCGCCTGCTTCAATAGCTTGCTGAATTTCATCAATTGTATTTTCCATATTTCAATCGGCGCAATGCCTGCCTGTACAAGTAGCGCAGAGGATGCGCCGCTCCTTTCTTTCTTGTAATAGTACAATCGCTCCAATTTCCTACTAAATCCCTATCCCAAATAGGTTTTACATCAAATCTTCATAGCGACCTTCCGCCCAAACTACTGCGTAGATGGTCAATCCGTTGGTATTGCCTTCAATATATTTCATATTGTTCTGCCCTTCTACAAAACCAATGGAGACAATGTTAACCCCTGCCAAACTGATTTTAGTTGCGCCAAGCCCTTGAATATTGGTTGAAGTACCGGCAGCGGCGGTCTGATAGCCTTTACTGGCAAACTCGCGTTGATAAAAGGCAGCTACCTTATCTTTGGAGTCACTGCTTGCAAATACGTAATACTCGGTATTCCGCAAACCCATTAGCTTGCCGAAGCCCAGCGCAAGCGCAGTATCTCTTTGCTGTTCGGGTTTCAAGGTGATTAAGCGTGCGCCCGGATAAACCGCTACAGGCAGATTCACAGAAGAGGTATCGGCAGAACCTACTTGGTTTCCACCATCTGAACTAGACCCACCAAGGGAAGCAGTACTTGTTCCGGCGTAAGTAGAGGAATTAAAGCTGCCCGATTGGTTAAAAGAGGTGGCATAAAAACTGGTGGAATTGGCTACTGTGGCAACCACTCTGGACGAGGCTGAGTTTGTTCCACCGATTAAAGCAATAGCACCAAAGGCGATTCCGACTAATAGGGCGATTCCGGTTATACCTATTGATAACCATAAGAATTTCTTCTCAACCGGTTGTAAAAATGGCGGTAGTGCTACTACTTCCGCATTGCTCTGATTAATCATTTGTTGTCCATAGTTAGACATTTTAATTTCCTTTCAGTCCAGATTCAGGCATACCTTAATAAAATCCAGGCAATACAACTTGGCTAACAACTGGTCGGATTTAATATTTATTTTGGGATTTCTCTAACCTTTACCGCTTTAGTTATAAGCTATTTACTACGTTAAAGGTTTTCATAAATCTGGCAATAAGCTATCGGTTTTGCAACCTTGCTAACATTCCAGTTTATAACCCATACCCCTAATCGCTCGGATATAGGGTACGGTGTTATCGTTGTCCATTGCTAGAGCTTTACGCAAACGCGAAACATGCGTTTCAATGGGTCCGCCGTAAAAATCTGGGTTAGGGTTATCGACCGGATATATAGCTCTTGAAATTTCGTCTCTTGTCACAACTTGACTGGATTTTTGATAGAAAAGCCAGAAAAGTTTCCATTGATTAGCGTTCAGAGTATAAGTCTCGCGCCGACCCTCTCGCTCTATTGTTACTTGCAAGCGATTGGGATCGGGCAAGATGCGGCTACGAAGTGACACTGTTCGGTCTATTACTAGGCTATCGGTTCTGGTGATCATCAAATCTTCAAAATTAAAGACAAGCCCTCCGATAGTTATCCGGTCACCATCTGCGAGCATATGGCTGGTCTTTATCAATACCCCGTTCAAATAAGTGCCGTTCTTACTATCAAGGTCGCGCAGATAACAACGCCCATTGCTGAAAGAGATAACGGCGTGATGCCGCGAACAACGCTCACTTCTCAAAACAATATGATTATCGGGGGCGCGCCCCAAATTTATTGAAGGCGCACCCAGCACATGTACTTCACCGTCTTCTGCTACTAGACGGGGGTAATCAACTTCTGCCATATCTTTAGACCTGCTCTAAACCTTGCTTATCTTTACACTCTCAATTCGGGGTGGCTTATTATTATTTTTCATGTCAATTCTAATACCAGCATAACCCTTGAGAGGTATCAAATCTTTAGTATCAGTAGTAGCTTCAAACTTGGCTATTTCCGTTGTACCACTGTAGGCATAAATGTTTGTATCTTGCACTACTATATTTAATTCAAGGGGACTGAGATAGCCGCAATTACCGAAGGCATTGAATGCATAACATTTGGCATCCCGGTTTAAGAGGGTAGGGCGACCATTTTTGATTGATATCCATTGAGCAGAATTACCACTTAAGTTAAGATATAGGTAATTACTCTCATCCTGATAACGCACCAAAATAGATACTTGAGCAAGTTCCCCAGGTAACTCCCATATTTTTATTTTTAAGCTGTAATTTTCCCAACTTGTGTCACCGATAAATACTGCTCCTTTACCACCTGATAGGAGAGTATAACCTCCGTTATCTACTGCCCACTTACTGTTACCTTGCTCATTTACAGGTCTCCAGTCGGCTTTTGCGCCACCCTTAAAGTTATCCTCAAAAGGTAAACTTACAGGGTTAGTCGGGGTTCCCGCAGCAGTGGTTGCCGTTGTGGCTGCTACCGTAGCGGTTGGTAACGGGGTTACGGTTGGCGCTACTGTAGGCGTGGCAGTCGGCTGCGGAGTAGCAGTCGGGACAGGAGTCACGGTTGCAGTCGGCTGCGGAGTAGCAGTCGGGACGGGAGTCACGGTTGCAGTCGGCTCAGCGATAGTTGTGGTTGGAACCGAAGTAGCGGTCGCAGCTACTGCTGCCTGTGAAGTTCCTGAATTACTGGAAAGAGCAAAGAATGCTCCCACCCCTGCGACAATCAAAATCACCAACCCGACTAAAATCGCCACTACAGGCGCACCCTTTTTCTTTGTTGGTTTCGGGGAGGTTGACGGCACTGGAGGTATCACCACAGTTGGAGGTGCGGGGTTAGGTACGGTCATTTCTGGTGGCATCGCCCCACGCTTTGCCTTTTCCATATCGGCAAGAATATCATCGGCAGTGTTGTAGCGCTTATCTCGATCTTGCTCAATCATGTGCTGGATAATGTAATCTAGCATTGGGGTAACAGCGCTATTGAGCTTGCTAGGCGGCATTACGCGCTTCATCTTATAGCGCTCCCCGGTCAGCATCTCATAAAAAACCAGACCAATTGAATACAGGTCGCTGCGATTATCCAGATAACCAGTATCTTTTTCCTGTTCTGGAGACATATAGAGCGGCGTACCGGGATGGCTTTTTGATAGAATCCGGCTACGCGATGATTCTTCCGCCAGTTGGGCTACTCCGAAATCCGCCAACTTTGCGCCGTTGTCTGTCAGTAAAATGTTTGAAGGCTTTACATCCCGATGTACAATCCCGGATGGGTGAGCGTGAATCGCTTTGACCGCTTTTAGAATATCGTAAGCAAGTGGGTAAAATTCATCCAGAGACATTGGTTTACCCTGCCGATTTTGTAATAGGTCATAAAGGGAACCTCTGGGCGCTAACTCCATAACCAGAAAAATATTTCCATCCTTGTCAATTTCTTTACCATAAATTGTAATGACAGGATAACTGGTGAATTGTGCGTTCAGAATGGCTTCACGTTCGAAGCGGTTATTAAGTTCTTCGAATTGTCCACTTTGACGAAGATCAGAGGAATTAATCAGTTCTTTTATTGCTACATTTCGACGCAAAGATGCTTCATAGGCGAGATATACTACACCCCCACCCCCCTTACCCAAGCGCTGTTTGATCTCATATTTTCCAAGAATAATATCGCCTGGTTTACGCTCTGCCATACAAATATCCTCCAAGGCTGACTAAAATTATAAATTAATTTTAGCGGTTATGAAAAAAATTTTACTGTATATTAACAAGTGAAGATTTTCACCAATTATTTTCCTGCTGCAATGTTTATTTTCACTTTGGCAAAATTAACTTAACCCTAACATGGGTTGAAGATATTCAAATTAACTGGTATCGGCTACATTGCGCTGGATGCGAGGTTCTGATTTCCTTTATAGTATCTTTAGTATAATCTAAAGATCGCTTATTAGCAACTAAACTTTATTGGTTTATTCTTAATGATTATTAATCTTACTGATCTCTTGCACTAAGGTTGAACTTAGTGCAAGATGTGATTTATACTACCAACGATGTATATTAATATCTGTTCTGGTTACTGATTTAGTAGGGCGGGTTTTTAAGTACACATCTAGTGCTGTTTTACCGACTAATAAAGAACCTGCTAACGTCCCGGTTAGCAGCATAGCTTTTCTGGCATCTTCCTTGATATTGAGGATTGATCCCTGCCGCGCTCGCCGGATAAGCTCAAGCCGTTTTAACTCTGCCTTACCCGGATGCGATTTTTTAAGTGCTACAATCGTGGCAATCAGCACAACCAAGGCTACTGCTAAGCCTGCGCCTACACCGGAAGCGTGATTACCAAATGCAGCCATCGTACCTACTGCTCCAAACGGAATAAGAAATCCGCATAGATAGGTAAGGGACTGTTTCCAACCGGGAGCAATTGTGGCGCGATACTCGGCGATTTCATGAAGGGTATTATTTTCAAATTGCGAAATGCGTAGATCAAGCGGATTAACACTGCGCTGGTCTTTGTAAATATCCGTTATATACACGGCTTCGATCCAGCCATTGACCATGTCACCGGTTGAGGTGAGAAAAGCAACTTCCATCCAGGTGATACCGGGGTTACGTGCCAAAACAAAAACCGGAGAGAAACCTGGAATATATGCGCGAACAGTGCCGGATTTTATCGGTATAGCTAGCAAAGGCACACCACCGCTACAATTTACAGTACCAATAATCGGGACTAGTTGAGTCTCGGAAAGATTGTTCTGGTAAGCCGGAACAGGAAAATTACTTTCAGTCATTTCGTTATTATCCTTTCACTTAATTATTTGCTGCGAAGCACACCTGTATCATAATTTGTTAATCTGATCAGATATAAGAGGGTTATCTGAAAGATTTCTGAGAATTTTTTCAGAAATCTAATTTGATGCTTAACCTAACGCGCTTTCACGACCAAAGATAAAGGAGGGGAATTTTCTTGCATCGTTTACGATGGATACGATAAATTTAAGAGCTTCGGGGTGTGCTAGCCCAACGTTATGCTCAGTAAAATTGCCGTAGGAGCTGACATTAAGGTCGAGTATTCCGGCTGCGCCATCCAGATAAGCTTCTTCAGGCTTTACAATTGCATCCGCCATATTTCGAATATTATAGATTTTTGTGATAGACGGGGCTAACTGCTCTACCTGACGAATGGTGCTACTACCCAACTTGAGGTCATTACAAACTGGCGCGAGAAACGAAACCGCTAAATTGTCGCAGATTCCAGCTAAGCTAGCCCCACGAAGAGGGCTATCAATTGTAATCAAAGAATTTAAATGCTTAAGATAATCGGACTTTGTAGCTGTAAGCCAATTAGCCACTAATAAACCGCCCAACGAATGCGAAATAAAAGTAATGTCTGCATCAGGATAGTTTTTTAGAACGATGGTGGAAATAAAGCTGTTTAACTTTTCAGTATGGGTAGCAAGCGAAGCCCAAGTATCACGACAGTCTTCTAAAAAAAGATTTGAGGGAGTGAATGAATAGTTGTAATAGAAAAAACGGTTTTCTTCTATTCCGGTTTTTGTGATGAGTTCTTTCTTAATTTCTCCAAATGTTTCTGCACCAATATCGGCTTTTACATCTCGTGAAGCGCAATCGGTGGGAGGACGAATTCCATGTACAAAAACGATTACTTTATTATTTGGATTAATTTGTTTAGAAATATTATTGTTCAGAATAAATTGTGAAGAAATTAACCCAGATAAGCCCACCACAAATACTAACAAAAAGATAGCGCCATAAATATTTCTTTTCATTTTTTGCATCCGCTTTCATTCGAAACAGTTATTAAATCTTTTTACGATACTCCCATTTTAGTAATATCTTGGAAAGATACTTGACAAATAGATTGCACTTAACTGTCGCTTAAGTAAGCCTTAGCAAAGCTATAATTAGGGAAATCGACTTTTATGTTAAATTGGAGTTTCTAATCTTTTTGTGTAATAATTTTGTTGCTTAGTGACACTCTTAATAACAACAAATAAGAAAAAATATGACCAACAATACCAAAATAGTATTAAGCGCTTACGGTAGAATAATCGGTGAATATTTACCCGATACAGCCTCTTTCACAATAGGAAGCGATTTAACTAATAACCTTGTTCTAAATTATCCAGAGGTGGTTTCTCATCATTTAAAAGCGGTTATTGAAGCAGAAAATTTAACTATAGAAAAATTGCGGGCGGAAGCTCCCTTAACAATTAATGGAACAGTCCGAGAGGGGACGACTATAGTTAAACCCGGTGATAGAATACAATTAGGGGGAGTTGTATCATTTTTTGTAACTCAACGGAATTCGGAGAACATTAAGCCTCAAGAACCAGATAGCCCTATGCTTAAAACCCAATTTGCGCGGAAAGAAGCACCTCGCTTAAAAGTCACTTACTTTATTAATAACATTGAACATACCAAAGAATATATCCTAGATAAACCGAGATTCCGAATTGGACGCTCGGAAGACAATGATATTGTCATTCCTGTATCTGTAATTTCACGTTGGCATGCCGATTTATCCGCCAGTGGTGATACATTTTTTATCCGAGATCTTAAATCTACAAACGGCTTGATTTATAACGGTGAGCATTTAGACGAGCTACTTCTAAAAAATGAAGACATATTGAGAATCGGAGATGCACTGGGAAATATTGTAACTCTTAGCTACCTTGATTACGGTAAACCCATTCCAAGCTTGGAAACGGTCTTTGATATAAGCTCAGAACTTGAAGTAATTACTATTGGACGAACGCCAGATAATGTGGTGGTGTTGAACTTTCCGCAGGTTTCGGCACACCATGCGGTCATTACTAAGGGGCAAAATCTAGCTAAAATTCAGGACCTTGGCAGCACAAACGGTACATTTATTAATGATAAAAAGGTCACCAGAAAATCGGTTGAAATTTTCCCCGGAGATAAGTTACAGATTGCAGGCTATCGTTTAACTTATAATGGTAAGAATCTCACCCAGTTTGATTCCAGCCAGATATGGTTGGATGGCGTAGCGCTGAGCAAAAAAGCCGGAAGCACCCGAATATTACTCAACAACATTTCGGTTTCAATAAAACCACTTGAGTTGGTGGCGCTGGTAGGTGGTAGTGGTGCCGGTAAATCAACATTAATGGATGCCTTGAATGGCTTTCGCCCGGCAGATGAGGGGCAGGTAATAATAAATGGTGAGGACTATTATGTTAATTTCGCAACCTATCGCAATCAACTGGGCTATGTTCCACAAGATGATATTATCCATCGGGAATTAACGGTTGAAAGAGCTTTGTATTATCTTGCAAAATTACGACTGCCCCCCGATACAAAAAAAGCAGAAATTAAAGTCAGGATAGAAGAGGTTCTAAAAGACGTGGAGTTAACTTCCAGCCGAAACGTTGAGATTACTCGACTCTCCGGTGGGCAGCGAAAAAGAGCCTCTATTGCAGCAGAACTGATTGCGCGTCCGGTGTTGTTTTTTCTGGATGAACCTACCTCTGGGCTAGACCCCGGTCTTGACAAGAAATTAATGTTTTTGTTACGCAGACTGGCAGATGCAGGACGCACTGTGGTGCTGGTTACGCATGCCACTGCAAATATCAATGTATGTGATAAAGTTGCCTTTCTGGGTAAAGGCGGTAGACTTTGCTATTTTGGACCGCCGGCAGAAGCCTTGAAGTTTTTCGAGGTGAACGAATTTGCCGACATTTACAGTAAACTAGAGGCTACAGAAAATAACCCGGCAGAGTGGGAAGATAAATTCAGACGCTCTGCAGATTACCAAACATATATAGCCAAACCTCAGTCCCGGCTCAATTTAAAGCCAAATACCACGGCAATTCCGACTATAGCGAAACAAAAACCTTTTCGTCAGTTCAGTCTGCTTGCGTTGCGTTATATCGAATTGTTGTTCAGAGATAGAGTAAATCTGCTGGTATTATTATTACAGGCTCCGATAATTGGCTTAATTCTGGCGATGGTGGGTGGGCAAAATATCTGGAATATAGGTAGTTCTCCGGCAGATGGGCAACGAATTTTATTTATGCTCTCAATCGCCGGGGTGTGGCTTGGCACAAATAATTCGGCTCGCGAAATCACTAAAGAAAACGCTATATATTTGCGGGAACGGATGGTTAATCTGGGAGTTGTTCCATATATTTTATCCAAAGTCATAGTATTAGCTATCCTATCTCTTGTACAGACCTTAATGCTGGTGGGAATAGTGCTGCTAATTGTCGGAGTCCCACCGCATGGGGTGTTCTTCTCTGCTTTTTTTGAGCTATGCCTAGGAGTATTTCTGACAACGCTTGGTGGTGTCGGGATGGGCTTGTTTATATCGACTATTGCTTCAAATACCGATAAGGCGATAAGCATTGTACCTGTGATTCTTATCCCCCAAATTATACTTGCGGGGGTTATCTTCGACTTAAACGGACCAAGCAAAGCTTTAAGCTATGCAACGGTTAGCCGCTGGTCATTAGAGGCATTAGGTACAAGTGCAGACCTGAACCAACTTTATTTTTCCCAGCCCACAATGGGTATTTCTGTACCTTGCGAGTCGGATAAAGGATATGATCCGCGAAATTATTCCACCAACCCTTGTGAAATAAACTCAAGAGGTGAACATGGTACAAGAGAAGGACAGTTATTACTGCGCTTGGTGATGTTGGGGACACTATTTGTGGTTTTTCTTGGACTGGCTATATTCTTTCAAAAACGCAAAGATAGACGCTGGCAACGTCGCTAAACGTCGCTATTATTGCAAGAAATGGAGGTTTATTCTTGACAGATGAGATATTGCCACGTTTGGTAGCAGAAAACCAGCAAGTCTATATCCTTAAAGGTACTGAAATAAGAATAGGTAGAGCGACTGACAATAATATTGTGCTAGACAGTGGGCGTTGTTCGCGCTATCACGCGCTTATTAAATTTTCTGGGGCAATGGTCAGTGTTCGTGATCTAGGTAGTACCCATGGCACCAAAGTTAATGGGAGGGATATAAAAAGTGATGTTTTTCTAAACCACGGTGACAGACTAGAATTTGCCAATATAATTTTCAGGTTTGAAGACCCCGCACCTACTGAACCTCGTGGTCCAAGTTCTCGTTCTACTGTGAAAATTGACTATCGAACGATGAAAGTAACCAGAGAGAAAAAGGGGAAAGCACAATCAATTCAATTAAATGGGAATGCTTGGAAACTATTTGAGTATCTTTACAATAAAGCCGGTAATATTTGCACTCGTCTTGAAATAGCTCAATTTCTCTATGAACCTGAGCTACAAGATAGTCAGGAATATAATAATAGTATAGAACAGTTGATTAAGTTTCTAAGAAACAAACTTGACTTAAAGTCTGATACTGCGCCTTGCATTGTCACGATAAGAGGAGTTGGTTATCGGCTTGATTTATATTAAGAACGAGTGGGCTACCAACCCTTTTTTAGTGTAAGTTTGAGCCTACATTTTACTACGTGAGTGGAATTTTACCATATTTCGATTGATTTTTTCTATCATTTTAAATATATTTAATACAATATCGAATTATTGTGAAATTGAATTACCTAGAACTACGCTCAAGGGAATACTAGGCTTTGGTCACAATCAACCCCTTTTAAAACAAGCTCACGAAGTTCTATTATGTTCAGGAATAATAAAAATGTCGAAAGATTCGATGCAGAATAACGAGACTCCCGCCACATTACTTGGAGGAAGGTATCGCTTAGTTCGTTCGCTGGGCAATGGAAGTTTTGGTGAGGTTTTTCAAGCGGATGATACAAAATTTAGCCCCCCTAGAGTGGTTGCAATTAAAATCCTCAAGCGGCAATTTGTGGCTGACCCTCAAATTCGCAATTCCATTAAAGTTGAAGCCGGCATTCTAGCGCAACTACATCACCCGAATATTCTGCGAGTGAGTGATTTCGAAGCTTCAGATAGTATTTGTTATATAGTTACCGATTTGGCGGAAGGAGGTACTCTCTCCGCAAAACTCCATCCTGCTCTTGGTGGCTCATCTTGCCCGCTTCCTTTGTCCGAGGTTGCCAATCTTCTAACCAAAATTGCGGCTGCTCTTGACAGCGCCCATCAAAAAGGGTTGATACACCGCGATCTTAAGCCCGCCAACATTCTTCTTGATATAGCAGGGCAACCGCTAATCGCAGATTTTGGTTTGGCTGCTTTCCTTTCCGGTTCAGCCTCGCAAGTACAATCAGCATCTAGTGGCACTCCCCTTTATATGGCTCCTGAACAGTGGAACGGAAAAGCTGGTAAATCTAGTGATATTTATGCACTTGGTATCATCACCTACCAACTTATAACCGGGCAACCCCCTTTTCAGGGAAATCAGGAAGCGCTGGCTCATCAGCATTTGAGCTCGCCGTTGCCTAAAATATCAGAACACGCTCCCGGTCTGGCTTATCCGCCTATGTTGGATGAGATACTGGCGAAGGCTACTGCCAAAGACCCACACACACGCCCTGAATCTGCCAGCGCCTTTGCTCTGCAATTTAGAGCTGCACTTGAAAATCGCAAGGTACAGCAACTTTCTCAGGAAAAGCCTACCACTCCTCTGGCTCAGTTAGCCGCTGAGGCAAAAACCCAAAGCCGGCAAACAGAGCAGGTTTCGTCTATTACGCCGGATAAATCTCCTAATGGTGGGAAGGATTCAAAGCGAAACGGTTCTCCTAGACTATCCGGTAACGCCGGGGGCAAACCATTATTTCGCCGCCCGATTACCTGGATAAGCGGGGTATCTTTTCTAGTAGTTTCAACAATTATCAGCCTTTTAGTGGTGAATTTATTCAGCCCAAAGGTAACGATAATAAACAATACGACTATTATTAACATTAATAGTCCGGTTCTGGCAATCAGTTACAGTCCAGACGGTAAAACTATCGCCACCGCTAGTCAGGACGGTGTAATCCGTTTAGTCAATGTGGCTAACGGGTCTGTTAGCCTTGCGCTACAAGGACAGCCCGGTAGCGCCAGCACTGTAGCTATTAGCCCAGACGGGCAAAAATTAGCCAGTGGTGGTGTGGATAGCATAGTGCGGATATGGCGTATAGCCGATGGTACGCTTTTAAATGAATTTAAGGGGCATTCCGCTGAAGTTACCTCGGTAGCTTTCAGCTTTGACAGCTTGCAGGTGTTAAGCGGTAGCTTAGATAATGCTGTTAATGTATGGGATCTTAAAAACAACAATAAAATAGCAACGCTCACCACTCATTCTGCGCCAATCAAATCTGTCGCATTCAGTCCTATCAGTAAAACATTTGCCAGCGCCAGTGCTGACAAGACTGTAAAAATCTGGAAACTTAACGCTGACAACAGCGGAGTGTTAGAACTGAATACTATCAAAGATTTCCAAGCTGAAATCAATGCGGTAGAGTTCAGCCCTGATGGGCTGGAACTGGCTACGGGTGGCAAAGATAACACCATCAAACTCTGGGATTACACTGTGCCGGGCGGTAAAAGCAAAATTGCGTTGGAAGGTCAGGAAGGTAGCGTAACTTCACTAGCATATCGCGGCGACGGCAAGACCATTGCTTCCGGTAGCAGCGATAAAAAGGTAAGGGTCTGGGATGCCGGAAGTGGTAAATTACTTTTGATGGTAGAAGGCAGTACCGATTCGGTTACTTCAGTAGCCTTCAGTCCTGATGGCAATACGGTTGCTTCCGGTAGTATGGATAAAACTATCAGGCTGGCGGAGATTGCCTCAGCCGTTAAGGCGATTACTGCGCCCCCCATACCCACTCCGGTTGCCTCTTGCATTTTGGATGGAGAGGTAAAAATTGGGGCATTGCTGCCATTTACCGGTAATCAAGGGATGTGGGGTAAGTTTGAACAGCAGGGTGCTGAAATGGCAATCGAAGATATCAATGCTTCCGGTTTGCTGGGTAGTAAGGTAAAACTAAAGCTAGTAGTTGAAGAAATCCCTTCACCTGATTCGGGGACGCAAGTCCAATTGCCCGCATACCAGAAATTGGTAAACACTGAGAAAGTAACTATGCTTATTGACCATGGGTTTATCAATCAAACAAATGCCAGTTCGTTTCAGGATGCGGTAATGGTTGTAGTGGCTGATAATAACCCTGGATTAGGTTACTACGATGGAAAACTTGGACAGAACATTTTTAACAATAAGATTTCCCAAACATATATTACCAATTATGTGGTTGAGCAAACCAAAAAACGGTTGGGTTATCAGAAAGTAGCATTTTTTTACAATGACGCCCCCAATTATAAAGCTTATGTTCAAGATTTTCAGGCTGCGTTTCAAAGCAAAGGGGTTAGTGTGGTTGAAAATGTGTCATTCAAGCAAGGGGAGACCGATTTCAACGCTGCACTCGCCCGAATAAAACCGCAAAACCCCGAGGAAATTTTCATTGTAGCTTCGGTTGATGAAACTGTTGCTATTATGAAGGAAGCGCGCCAACTAGGATTTCCTTGGTCGGTAAGATTTATAACCTCAGACTTGTGGGATAATCCCGATTATGGCAGGAAAGGAGGCGCTGTGGCAGATGGTTCAATTTTTGCCAACTCTTGGTTCTACATGAATGCACAGGTAACAAATCCTAGTTTTGTACAGCGTTACCAGAGCAAATTTGGTAATATACCACTTGACTGGGCAGCTAATTCTTACGCGGCTATACAATTACTGGCGAATGCAATGAAAACATCCGGTTCATGTGAAGTAGGCGCGGTTCGAGAAGCTTTGCTCAAAACCAAAAACCTTGATACTGTGCTTGGCACTTTCTCATTCGATGATAAACGCAACCCGATTTACACTCCCAGCTTGAAGGTGCTTACTTATAACCAATCTGGACCATCTGATATGGGGGCAATGACGGTTAATTGGGCTGAGAATATGCCTTAACATGCACAACGCAAGCTACATCTGTCACCTAATTTAGGTTTAATAGCCGCCTGCCAGTTTACGGCGTGCTTCGCTCAGCCACTCAATCACTGCTTCATTTTGGCGAATACGTAGATTAGTGACCAGTTCCACATATTCTTGTTCTTCGGGGGTGGGGTCACGGGCTAACTCGTGTTCACTCGGTTTGGGATGGCTACGTTTACCCTTCGGGCTGAAGTCCTCTTCTTCGCCTAGATTCAGACCGCTATAATTCCCGGCGCTGATGTCTAATAAATCCTCGACTTCTTCGTTCAGGGTATGCCCCTGCCGCAACCGTTCCAACGCCTGACGGCATAATTCGATTTGCCTACCGATGAGTGCTCCCACATCATCAGTACCAAGTTGGCGAGCAAAGTAGAGTTTGGTAAGAAAATCGGGTTGGATTTCTCGAAGCCGCGCTACAGGTGAACGTACCCACTCGATAAAAGCAGCCCGCCCGATGCCGGTCAGGTTGAAAACACGTTTGGGCGGACGGTTTCCTTGAAGCTCCATTTCAGCCTCTATATAGTCCATCTTTTGCAGCTTTTTTAGGTTGGCGTAAAGCATGCTCATTTCGAGGTGGCAAATTGTGCCTAATGCGGTTTCTGGGGCAAAGCGACGCGCCAATTCATAACCATGCTTTGAACCATCCATTAACAAGCCAAGTATGGCGTATTCGGTTGGCATCCAGATTTTTTCAGAAATAGCCATTGTTCAATCACTCCAATATTAATTTATTGAATATTAGCCTGAAAGAGTAAAACCGTCAAGCGGCTGATTTTCTTAAATCTTTCAAAACAAAACCCCCTTCTCAAACGAGAAGGGGGTTTGTTATTGGCTATTACGGTTTCTTGGTAGTGGGCGGTGGCGCGGGAGTCGTTGCTGGGTTTGCAGGCTGCGTACTCGCCGGAGGTGTAGTATCACCAGCCGCCGGAGTTGGGGTAGGTAATACTGGTTTGCCATCAGGACCTAGAACCAGTTTGCCATCGGGACCGGCATAGGCAGGACCTAGCTTATATATATTAGGCCATGGGCTGAAGATAGTAGGGAACTTGTCCTCTTTTACTACCGCCCCATTAACTTTGATTACACGGGTTATCTGGGTGGTGAGACCACGCCGCGCCGTATCCACTTGTTTCCTTTGCAAAGGACCAAGCGTTTTGTCAATTTCGTAGCGGTCAGGCGGCGGATTTGTTACTTTGGCTATACCGCTCGAAACCAAATCAACCGTTTGCCCCGAAACTTTAGTGCCGATAAGCCGCACATAAAGTTTGCCATCTTTTATCTGTGCATCGAGAAACATCCAGTTATCGGTGTTGTTCTCGAACTTCATGTCTACGCCCGGTTGATATACCGCGGCATCAAAACCAACCGGCTCTCCTAATTCTTCGTACCAACTAACTCGATATATATGGGCGTTGCGTTCAACAATCGGCAATCCGGCATAGAAAGCGGCGCGGAAGGTGGTAGTTGAAACTTGGCAAATGCCGCCACCCACATCAGGGGTAGTTTGATCGGCAATAATCGCATAGCCTTTTACATAGCCACGCGCCGAGCTAATTTCTCCTACTGCATCCAAAAAGCTGAAAATACTATGAGGTCGGATGAGTTTTCCGGTCAGGTAGCTTGCGCCCACCTTAATGTTGGTGGCGCGTTCAATCGCTGAACCTGCCCATTGGGAAACGCCTTCGCCTATTACTTCTTTTAGACCGAGCTTGTCGAGATTATTAGTATCAAGTTCAGGTTGTTTTACATCGACTGTTAATGTAACAGTTCTATTGTCCGGTGTTGGATCAGAAATTTGCTTGACAATATCATCGATAGAACGATCGATAATTAAAGTTTGACCGTCCATGCTAGGGGTTTTAATAGTTATTTTGCCACTGTCCCAAGTTATATCACCGTTCTTGGGTTGTTGAGTGATAGTCGGAACTAAGCCGGTGACAAATTTCTCAACAAAGGTGCGGTCAACAGTGTATCTAAAGTGCTTTGGATCAGCTGCGCTAACGGTGCGCTGCACTTTTATTATATTCATCAACTGCGTTTGGTCTATATTCCAGGATTTATCCTTGAAGGAAACTATTACAGGGGTGCTGACCATTGCAGTGAGCTTATCTTTGAAATCATTAAATTCCTGCTGGCTGATAACGGTAGGGATATCGCCAACCTGTAAAAGATTCTGGGAGGAAGGTTTTAATGATAACAGACTATCTTTGATAGAAGAAAAGGTTTTGTCATACAACACGTTAAAACCGACTTTACCTTCTGTTACTACCAACTTACCGTCTTTGATGTCTATAATCGGTTCTACCGGGTCTCGTCGGATACGATCACTGATGTCACTCAAAAAACCATTAAGCTTGGTTTCATTGACCATAACTTCAATCGGCACATTTTTGGTTTCAGGGTTTAGCGCTTTAGCTAGCCGCAAATCCTTAAAGAAATCGCCGCTTTTGGAGGCTTCGAAAGCCTTATCCAAACTGGCTTCATAATTTATTGTTACGCCCAATTGCTCAAGGGTGGGTTGCCATTTCTTATCCTGAAAATCTAGTATGACCGGGCGATCATTGAAGCCTTGCATTTGCTTCGTAATGGCGCTACGCGCTTCATCGCGAGTCATTTCGCCTACGTAAATTCCGCTTATGCTAACACCCTGATCAATTTTGTTCTGGTACTGCATGTCCATTACAGCGTTGGCAACACCCAAACTGGCTAGTGAGACAACTAGGAACACTGCCGCTAATACCCCAAAGAATTTGCCACCTAGACTTTTTTGTTTGGGTCGTGTAGGTGGTTGTTCTCTTTCTTCATTTAGACTAGAGAATTTATTAGTTTCCATTTATTAAACCAAACCTCTTTTTTATAAAAGACCGATAATTTGTGGTTTTATAATTAAAGTAATACTATATATAGCCTACGATACTGCTTTGTGACATTATAACTTAAAACTCCTTATGAAGCTAATTGATAATAAGCTACACTATTTAATAACGCTAAACGCTATAAAAAGTAACTATTCTAATCGGAATTTTACTCGTCCGATTCCCACTACATCTCCGGCACGTAAGGCACGCGGTTGTTCAAGACGCTCTCCATTGAGAAACGTTCCGTTAGTGCTGGCAATATCGCTAATCCACCATTGCCCATCCCGCATAGCTATCAGCGAGTGTTCGGTAGATACATAATCGTCATTGAGTATGATTACATTATCTTGTCTCCGTCCAATCGGCATTACCGGACGCAAATCGAATACCATACCGGATTTTACTGTGGTAGCATTACCGGTTTCGATAACAACCAATTTTCCTGAATTTGATGGGGCAGGCGACAAATACTGTTCGGGGATGGGGGCAGCGTCGAGTTCGCGGGCAACCAAACGGGCGCGTTTAGTGGAGGCGTTAAATTCGCGAATAATAACTCTTACAATCAGGAAGAGAAAGAAATACAATACAAATATCAGGAGAACCCTTAAAACTAGGATAAAAATGTCAAAGACGGATATATCCATCTATTCCTTACTCCACCCCAAAAATTAGCTCTAAGCCGCCTAGCGAAACTTTATCGCCGGGTGTTAGCACAATCTGGGTTACAGGAAGCCCATTGAGGCTTGTACCATTGGCGCTGTTCAAGTCGGTTAACAGAAATTGCCCGTATTTAAACTCTATTCGTGCATGGTGGCGTGAAATTCGCGGGTCATTTTCAAGGATTATATCGTTGTCCAGCCCTCTCCCGATGGTAACATCGCGCTTGAATACGAAATGACGATCGGGGTTATCGGTGCGGTATCCCATAACTGTCAAAGTTGCTTGAGGACGATCAAAAGCAATACTACCTGCCGCATTTCTTTGTTCGGCGTTCAATGCACCGATATTAAGTATGGCAGTGCCTTCCAATAATTGATTTTGATTAATTCCATTTGCAGTATTTGCAGCTTTTGGTTGAGGTTGGTTGGGATCTAACGTATAGGCTTTGATGAGGTATCGACTTTTTTTTACCTGTTCGCTACTGTTAAGCCACACACGGGGCGAACCGCCGCTAAAAATAAAGTGACGTTGTTGCCCGTAGCGTACTACATGCTCCGCCATATCCTTTTCAATTGAAGATTTATAGGGGGCAAACTGGTCAAAATCGTATTGGCTGATATATACTTCATAGCGATTGGGAACGTAGCTTTTGCCTAAAGCTACTTCTTTGGTATCTTCCATTACGCGCTCAAGGCGCTTTGAAATGTCGGCAGGATGCAGTTTGTTACGGAACAGGCGGCTGAAAGAGCCTTCGACCACCGTTTCCATCATTCCTTCAAGCTTTGAAATTACTCCCAACCGGGCAGCTCCATTATTTAAATCTTCTTGTACATTGCCTAACTTGTGGAATTATACCATTAAGCAGGGCGTATGCCAATTAATTTGAGGTTATTACTTTGTAAAAGTAAGTAGCATTTTCAATAGAATTATTTTATTTGGTATCATAGATTACGACAGTAGGTTTAGAAAGGAATAAAAGTGACTGAGATAAAACTTGATAGGCTAACTCAAATTGCTTTAAACGCGCTGGATATTGACGGTATGGTAGAGTGCTTGCGTAACCTTATAAGGATACCAAGCGTGACAGGTTCTCCTGCTGAGAGCGAGGCGCAAAAAGTCTATGACCGTATGCTCAGGGAGAGTGGCTTTGAAACCGACCTGTGGCAAATTGATTTACCCAAACTACTTGCCGACCCCGCTTTTCCGGGTATGGAAGTTGAACGTGAGGAAGCATGGGGGGTGGTAGGCACTTGGGGCGTTGAGGGTGGTTCTGTATTGATACTCAACGGTCATATGGATGTAGTGCCTCCCGGAGACCTGACACAATGGAAAATTAGCCAGCCTTTTGAAGCTCGTATAGCAAACAACCGGGTGTATGGACGCGGCGCTTGCGATATGAAAAGCGGTTTGGTCTGTAACCTTTTTGCAGTAAAGGCTATACAAGCTGCCGGAATAAACCTTAAGGGTAAAGTGCTGTTGCAAAGCGTGGTGGGCGAGGAAGATGGCGGTTTGGGTACATTTGCTACTTTGCGCCGTGGTTACCGTGCCGATGCCGCAGTAATTACCGAACCTACCGAGCTTGATATTATCCCTGCCTGTGCGGGGGCTTTGACCTTTCGCTTGTGCCTAACCGGACTTTCCGCTCATGCCAGTATGCGCAAAGAAGGGGTTAGCACAATCGAGAAGTTCTGGAAAATCTGGCAGGCGCTTGAAGCACTCGAAACTCGCCGCAACACTACCAATAACCCTTTGCTGCAAAAATATGAGCTACCATACCCGCTTAGCCTTGGAATCTTAAAAGCCGGAAATTGGTCTAGCAGCGTACCAGATGAATTGGTGGCGGAAGGGCGCTTGGGTGTTGCGCTTGGGGAATCGCCTGAATCTGCGCGGGCAGAATTGGAAGAAACTTTGGCAGAAGTGTGTCGCTCTGATGAATGGCTTAAGCAGCATCCGGTTCAAGTCGATTGGTTTGGTGGACAGTTTGCCAGCGGTCAAACCGCTCTTGAACATCCAATCGTTAAGTTGGTGAACGAAGCCCATAAGGCAATTACAGGTAATGATGTGGAAATATACGGTGCAACTTATGGCAGCGACCTGCGTTTGATGACCGGGTTGGGACAGATACCTACTATTCACTATGGGGCGGGTAGTGTCCATAACGCACATACGCCGGATGAATATGTTGATATCGCCGAGCTTGAAATTGCTGCCAAAACCTTGATATTGACCATTTTACAATTTTGCGGCTATGAGAAATAACTCGTTTCAATGTCACTTTGCCTAGCTAACTTTGTGAAATTAATCTGCAATTCTTAAGTAATAAAAAAGCCCTTCCCAATTGAGGAAGGGCTTTTTTATGATTATTTCTGAGGTTGTTCCACCGGAACGAGCTTTAGATGCAGGTCATCAAGCTGTTTCTGATCAACTTCACTCGGAGCGTCGGTCATTTCGTCGGTGGCGCTCTGAGTCTTGGGGAACGCCATTACATCACGAATATTATCCTCACTCGCCAGCAACATAACTAAGCGGTCTATGCCGGGAGCAATACCTCCATGCGGTGGTGCGCCGTACTCGAAAGCGTTGAGCAAGTGACCAAACCGTTCTTGCTGCTGTTCTTCGTTGTAATTGAGCAATTTAAAGAGTTTACTCTGCACATCGCGACGGTGTATTCTAATCGAACCTCCGCCGGTCTCGTAACCATTGCAAACTATATCGTAAGCATTGGCGCGGGCTTTGCCGGGGTCAGTATCCAGCAAATGTAGGTCTTCTGGAATTGGCGCTGTAAAGGGGTGATGCACAGCATCCCAGCGGTTTTCTTCCGGTCGCCATTCCAACAACGGGAATTCCAGCACCCATGCGAAAGCCAATTCTTCAGGGTCAGTCAGATTTAAGCGTTTACCCATTTCAGCGCGTAAGCGACCCAGCGCATTTGCTACCACCTCCGGTTGGTCGGCAACGAATACCAGTAGATCACCTGCTTTAGCTTGGAAGAGCGTGGTTATTGTATTCAATAATTCTGAGGAAAAGAACTTGGCGCTAGGCGATTTACTGGAAAGTATGTCGCCATTCTGCTCCAACTGCAAGTAAGCCAACCCCTTTGCCCCAAATTGCTTGACATAATCTACTAGTCCGTCCAATTCACGGCGAGAATAGTTGGCGCATCCAGGCAAGCAAATACCTTTAACTTGTCCACCTGCTGCTACAGCCCCACTAAAGACCTTGAATTCGCTATCCTTTATCAATTCGCTAATATTAACAAACTCAAGCCCGAAGCGTAGGTCAGGTTTGTCGCTGCCATATTTATCCATCGCTTCGTCGTAGCTCATACGCACGAATGGCTTGAATTTGAGTTTCTTTTCGGGTGTTACATTTTCTACGATTTCGATGAACAACTGCTCTATAAGTTGTAGAAGGTCTTCGCGCTCAATAAAGCTCATTTCAAGGTCAAGCTGGGTAAATTCCGGCTGACGGTCGGCGCGTAAATCTTCATCTCGGAAGCAACGGGCAATTTGGAAATATTTTTCCATACCGCTTACCATCAGCAATTGCTTTAGCTGTTGGGGAGATTGTGGTAGCGCATAGAACTTACCCGGATGTACCCGACTGGGTACTAAATAGTCGCGTGCCCCTTCCGGCGTACTTTTAATCAGAATCGGGGTTTCTATTTCAATAAAGCCACGGGCATCCAGAAAATCCCGCATATATTTGACTACTTTGTGGCGCAAAATCATATTGCGCTGCATGCGAGGGCGGCGCAAATCGAGATAGCGATATTTAAGACGCAATTGTTCTGAAACTTCAATACGGTCGTTGATTTCAAAGGGTAGCGGTTTAGCGGCATTTAATATTTCAAGGTGAGTTACTGATATTTCAATTTCTCCGGTAGGAATATTCGAATTTTCAGTACCAGAGGGGCGTAACACCACTGTTCCGGTTGCTGCCAGCACATATTCATTGCGAGTTTCTCCAGCTAAGGTATGCGCTTCACCTGAGAGCTGTGGGTCAAAATTAAGCTGTACCAAGCCGCTGCGATCTCTTAAATCAATAAAAATAAGTCCGCCATGATCGCGCCTGCGGTTTAACCAACCACGCACCGTTACTTGTTCTCCGGCGTTTTCGGCTCTCAGCGCCCCACAGCTGTAAATTTTAGCCACAGGATTTATTCTCCTCTTTTAGTATTGTTTGCTTCAAGTTCAAAATTATATCAGAAATATGGAAGCCTTGCAGGCATATTTTAATAAAAGTGCTATCTGTTGTTGTGTTGTGCTTTCCATAAGAAACATTTGCCACCGGAGAGCCAGGTGTTAGGGCTGGCTGTTCGAAAAATCTTATTTCCGACTACAAACAAAAATTGTCTCAAACTTCCCCACGAATCTTTACAAAAAATTAGAATCTGCAACGATTTTCCAATAATTTTCTAATCTTTCTCTTATATACTCATTACAGTAAGAAAAAAGTCACGTATTTAGATTATGGTCTGACTTAAAATTCAAAACTTTTTATTATAATTTCACAATTATTACTCTGGGAGATTGCACTAATGGCAGCTATCAATAAACCTATCACTCTCCAAGCTTCACGTCCTACCACCAATATGTATCTGGCAGGTACTACATTTATAGGTTGTATCGTTGCGAGCTTCCTTGCAGCACCAGGTCAATCAGTTATCGAAACTCTAACCCTGGGTACTGGATATGTTGGATTATTGCTAGTTATGGTTACACTGGTAATGGGTCCCCTCAATATGTTGAAGGTGCGCAAGAACCCTGTCAACATGATTTCTCGGCGCGATGTCGGTATCTGGGCTGCAATGAATATAATAGCTCACGTGATATTTACAGCGGCGCTTCAGATTAGTTGGGGTAGTACCTTATTTGGCTTATTCTTAAACGATGATGGTTCAATAAAAACGAATCTATTCGGTATCAGCGATATATTTGGTCTGCTGGGAGCTTTAACAATTCTTTTCCTGCTGGTTCTTTCCAATAATTTCTTCCTGAAGAAACTAAAAGGCAAGAACTGGAAAACGATGCAACGTTTCAATTACTTGCTCTTTGTAGTGGCTCTGGTACACGCACTAACCCAACAAATTAACGTTGGACGTGGGTTGCTTATGAGTTTCGTGGTAATTGCACTGGCTGCTACAGTGATTGTGGCTCAATTTATCGGCTTTGTGGTGTATCGGTCACGTTCACAACAACGCAAGAACGCTGCGGTACAAGTTCCCACTACGGCTAAGTCTAGCGTACAGGCTTCAAATTCATCAAGAGTTACAGCACAGTCGGCAAATTCAAGAAGAGTTAACGGCGCAACCGTTATGACCACCTCAAACCGCCGACCCAATTCAGCCAGTCGTCAAGCCTACAATTATCGTAACGTTCAAACCGCTGACAACGCTGCCGTTAAAATGGTGCTGTATAGCGTACTTGGGATAATCGCGGTGATTTTGGGAATAGGCGTAGCCAAGATGGGCTCCGATTTAATGAATAATTCAGACCCTTATTCAACAAGCAACAGCTATTATGGTTCCAGCAGTTCTAATAGTAGCGGTGCGAATGTAAGTAGACCTTCGTATTCTCAGCCGGTAGTTAGATCACGACATTCGTAAGCTACAAGACAGTAGTCTTGAAACTGGAGTAGCACCAAAATGCTTGGCATAAATGACAAAGCGGAAGAATTGTTTGAGGTGTCCCTGAATTTTAGGGCAATGAACACTTCGATTGAATTGATTATATATGCTGCGGAGACTGATACTGACAAGGCAGTAGCCGCAGCTAACAATATAGAGTTAATTTTCAACGAAACTGAGGCGCAACTGAGCCGGTTTCGCCCAGATAGTGAGCTTAGTACGTTGAATAACCGGGGGTTTCTTGAAAATCCCTCCCCGCTAATGTACGAAATGATTGTTGCCGCTTGTAAAATGCGTGATTTAACTGAAGGAATCTTCGACCCTACTATTCTGGAAGCGCTTGAATCTGCCGGTTATAATCGCAGCTTTGAAACGCTTCGCGCTGGCACTCCCCAATTGTTCGCTCCTCGTGCAACTCCGACTTTTAAGAACTACCCTAGTAAAACCCAAAACTCGATTGAATTTGACCCACAAGGGCGTTACATCCGGCTTGCTTCTGGTGTTAGAGTTGATTTGGGTGGTATTGCAAAAGGCTCAACCGTTGACCGCTGTGCTGATTTATTGCGCAAAAGCGGGTTTAAGAGTTTTATGATAAGCGCTGGCGGCGATATGTATCTGGAAGGCAGCCCCCCACAGGATAAAAATGGCTGGGTTGTTTCTGTTGAAAACGAAGCCCCCGGTTTTACGGGAGATATAACCACCCTTCAAGTTGCCAATAAAGCGGTTGCCACCTCTTCTACCACCGGACGAAGTTGGCTGCTCGATAACCAGATTCGCCATCACCTGATTGACCCACGCACCGGGCAACCCTCCGATAATGGTTTGGCAGCCGTAACAGTGGTTGCGGATACGGTACGGATGGCAGACGTTATGGCTAAAACTGCTTTGATAATGGGTCGGGAGCAATGTGAAAAAATAAATTTAAAACAAAGAGGGGCTTTAAACGCTATTCTTTTTGTAACTCTCGCAGGTGAGTTGATCCAATTATAACTGCTCCGAAAAAATAGATATTTGTAAAACGGCTCTGAGTTTTGTCTCGAGCCGTTTTAGTTTTTCTTAACCCCTTGAATCACCTTTCTTTCAGGAATATTTCTACACGTTAATAAGCACAAAAGCTAATTTTCTTAAGGCTAAAATGAGTAATACTGTACTTGTAGGATTGTTTTTTACCGAACCTTCTATTCAGGTGAGGATAGCATTATGGAATACATTGAAAACCGAACTTTTGATGAAATTGAGCTAGGCGATACTGCAAGCCTAATACGCACTTTGAGTCAGGAAGACATTGAACTTTTTGCGGTTATGTCGGGTGATGTTAATCCTGCCCATCTTGATTTGGAATACGCCCGTAGTGACATGTTTCATAAGATTATCGCTCATGGCATGTGGGGTGGTTCGTTAATATCTACTTTACTAGGTACGAAATTGCCCGGTCCGGGTACGATTTATTTGGGACAAACGCTAAAGTTTAAACGTCCTGTTGCTCTCGGCGATACCATTACCGTTACTATTACAGCAGTTGTTAAGGATGTTCAACGCAATGGCATTACTTTCGATTGCACTTGCGTGAATCAAAAAGGGGAAGTAGTAATTAGCGGAAGCGCCGATGTAATCGCACCTACCGAAAGAGTAAAGCGTCCCAGAGTCATACTTCCCGAAGTATTTTTATACGAACATGGTGCGCGCTATCGCAATTTGATTGAAGCTGCCGCTAAGCTTGACCCGGTGACAGTTGCGGTGGTAAATCCTCTTGAACCGGCTTTTCTGGCTAGTATTGTAGAGGCGACTCAGAAAAATATAATTAAACCGATAATTATAGGTCCGGTAACCAAAATAAGGGAAGCTGCCGAATTCGCGAGTATAGATATAACCCAATTCAACATTCGCGAAGCCGAGTATGGTTTGATGTCTGCTATAGAAGCTGTAAGGCTGGCACGTACCGGTGAAGTTGAAGCTTTGGTAAAAGGTAATCTACCCTATGAAGATATGATGAAGGCAGTTAATGCGCCTGATACCGGTTTGGCTACTTACTACCGAATGAGCCATGTATTTATAATGGATGTACCAACTTACCCCAGACCACTATTTCTGACAGATGCGGTGCTAAATATCTATCCTGATTTGGATACCAAGCGCGATATTGTGCAGAATGCGATTGATTTAGCACATGTAGTGGGTCTCGAAAATCCAAAGGTTGCCATCTTGTCTGCGGTAACTACTGTAAATGCTCAAATCAAATCTACGTTAGATGCCGCTGCTTTATGCAAAATGGTTGACCGTGGACAAATTACCGGAGGAATAGTGGATGGTCCGCTTTCTTTTGATACCGCAATTTCGCTACAGGCAGCACGGGAGCGTGGCATAGTATCGCCAGTTGCAGGTCTGGCTGATGTTTTAGTAGTACCAGATTTAGAGTCGGGCAATATTTTGGCACGCCAACTAGAGTATTTGGCTGAGGCTCAGGGTGTTGGTGTCGTCTTGGGGGCGAGAGTACCTATAATGCTGGCGATTCATGCCGATAGTTCTATAACTCATCTCGCTTCCTATGCCCTAGCTTCGCTACTGGCACATAAGCGCCGTACTACCACACCCTAACTTGAGGTTTAAATCAAGGACATTTCAAACAAATGGGCATTATGCAAAATGTTTGAAATGTCCTTTAATTAGCATGTGCTGCCTTAATAAGGCTGAATTATGACTACTGGCAACGGCTTACTAAAGCTTTTACAATATAATCCGGTATATTGTGATGACCTGCCAATACCAGCCGATCACGCGAATTGTGGCAAAATGAAAACTCCCAATTCTCTTCAATTGTGTCGTTTCCATGAACTTTCTCTGCTAGGATATGCTCAATCCACACTGTTTTTTCAGGGTTCAAGTTATGATTGGTTACAATATTAGTAACATCTAACTCGACGCTGTCTTTACTAGACACTACTACTACCGGATATTCTCCGGGATAAAACTGGTAATCCTTAACTACCTCTCGCATTTGTTCACTCCCTCACCTAAACGGTTGAAATAATTTATTAGAATCTTTGTACGACCCTGTACATTTATTATAGTATATCTAACATGGGGTTAGCTATCAAGGCAGAGAGTAAAGAAAACAATCTGTTATTGAGTAAAATTATCCAACCTGCTTGCAGATTATTTTTAGCATATATACCAGATAATATTCAAGATAAAGGAGAACTAGTAAAATAGTGCAAATCCTGAAATATTTAGCTTTATGGACTAAATTATGATAATGCGTTATACCTAGCTATCCCGCCATCCTAACCGCTTCTTAAAATGACGGGTCTTCGTCTTGGCGAGTTTCAAAGCTTGCTACTTGAAGTTCGCCCCTTAGTTTAAGCCCAACGCCTTGCGCACTTAAGCAAGCCTGACCGCCAGAATAAACCGTCGCTTGAAAACTATCCGGAAGTTCTTTGAGTTAGCTACCTATAGAAAGGATATTGCTTCAAATCCTTTAGTCTTATTAAGGAGCAGCAACAAACCGCCCCCAAATGGTTGGAGCGCACCCACCAACTTGCCTTGCTACGAGAAGTCCGAAAGGCAAATGATGTGCGAGACTATGCGATATTACAAACCTTCTTGGGCATGCTTCTCATCCCTATCTGTCCTACCTGAGTAATTACCCTTACTCCTTTGCAACCTTATTTTCTTATATCTACACCTACAAACCCCCCGATTTTCCCTCGGAATTAGCCTTTCTCAAAAGTACCAGACTACTCCTATTACTAACGTCCCAATCTTATCAGTACCAATGGCTTGCCCTTTCTTATAGCCTTATTTTCTTAATGCGACTATCATGGCTATATACGAAAGTCCCGTCTTAAATCGTCGGTTCTTCAAATCGTAGCTTGGTCATTACAGGGTATCGAGAAACTAGTGGGTCTGGTCTATACATATTGCTTTTTCTTCTTAACCTTTCCCCCATTAGCCTTCCAGATACTGCATTGCACAACAGAAAGGACTTTTCATTATTATGAGTAAGAAAAAAAGCGCCATTATTCTAGGGCTTATTGCGCTGTTAGCATTGATTGCTGTGCCCTTTAGTGCTATACCCGCCAGTGCCAGTACAGTGGCTTTCGGCAACTGCACTTATACCCAGGGTTACTGGAAAACCCATCCAGAAAGCTGGCCGGTTAATTCTCTTACAATTGGCGGGGTTAGCTACTCCAAAGACCAGTTGATTAAGATTTTCAATACCCCTCCAAAGGGAGATGCCAGTTATATTTTGATGGATCAACTGATTGCAGCTAAGTTGAATTTAGCCAGTGGTGCAAGTGATTCTGCTGTAGCAACAACGATTGCCAACTCGGATACTTGGTTGTCGGTTAATAAGCTGGGTAGTAAATCCAAGGATCAAGCTGCCATAAATATGGGCAGTATCTTAGATCAGTTCAATAATGGCTTAATCGGTCCAGGACATTGCGGTAGCACCCCACCACCACCGCCAGTACCAACACCAACTCCGTCACAGTGCTTTGACTATAACGGTTCTGTTGTTCCATGCCCTTAAATTAAACCGTAATATCGGTAAGTAGGGTTGTAAGACAAATGCTACCAGCGGTAATTACCGCTGGTAGCAAACCCTAAGCAGGGGGTTAAAAAGTTGGGTATCACTGCCACAAATAAAACTACACAAGCTCCACACCGTCTGGCATTAAATCCGCAGCAGACGCAAATTTCTCGCATTTTAGTTAAAACGCTTCCTTTAATATTACTGGGTTTGCTTGGACTGGTTTTCAGGCTATTGACCACTCCCGATTTTGTTGAGTCGCGAGATGGAATTTTCTTTACGCGCGGGCTGGTGCGCTATTCGGTGTACGAAATGCGCCCACACTGGCCCGGATACCCGGTTTATCTCTGGTTTGGAAGCCTTTTTCACTGGTTTATCTCCGACCCAACGGGCGCTTTGCACCTATTGTCGGTAGTTGCTTCGGTACTGACAAGCTTGCCTCTGGCTAAGGTAGCAATCGAGTGGAAAAGAGCTACCGGAGCCAATGAGAGAGACGTACAGTTAGCCGGAATAACCGCAGCGGTAGTATGGCTACTAGTTCCCCTCTCTTGGCTGGGTGGCAGCGAGATATTCAGTGACCCTCTGGCGCTTTTGCTTGGCGCGACAATGTTCTGGCTATCTTGGCGTGCGCTTGTTAGATCCGAAAAAGCTTGGCAATACCTGTTACCGGCGGCAGCGCTTGGCGGACTAATGCTGGGGGTGCGGCTTTCCTATGTAACGCTATTACTTCCCCTGTTTTATGCTACTTGGAAAAATCGTCATCAGAAAGTAGGGCGATGGAACTATCCGGCTTTAATGCTGGTGGTGGTGGGCGGACTGTTAATTTCAACCGGGTTATGGTTGAGTTGGCAAATCTGGCTGGAAGGCTCTCGCTTTTTTGAAGCTACTATTAACCACTTAAATGGACATTACAGTGAGTGGGGCGGTAGTATTACAACCGACCATAACTTACTGAATCGCCCGGTGCGCATGCTTGAAACAACTTTGGTTTATGGCTTCGGCGGTTGGTGGCCCGGCACACCTTGGCTGCGGATTTTGCCCACCTTGGCTTTGCTGTTCCTGTCTATAAACGGTATAAAACGCTTGTTACAGGCTTCAAACCGACATATGGTTATATTGGCAGGCTTGTGGGGAATTCCTTACCTTTTATGGATTTTGCTTGGAAATGATGTAGACCTAGCACGCTATGATTTACCGTTGGTAGCGCTTATTTGCATATTGGCAGCAATCGGGCTACCTTTCGGTCGATTAGCCGCTTATGGCGCGTTGGTAGCGCTGGCATTTGTTTTGGGAATGGTTACTGTGCCACTTGCGTGGGAACATCGAGAAAGCCCGCCGATTGGGCAACGGCTAGTACGCTACGTCAACCAGAATCTGAACAACACCGGAACTACCATAGCTATTAACGATCAGATTCCTTACCTGATATTTTATCTGCAAGAATATGCGCCAAGCTATAGCAGTATTCGCATCCAAAATGATTCGCTGGATGTGCAAGTAGAAAAATTAACTCTGGAAGGGCGCAAAATTTATATTACTGCTCTACCCGATTCTTTGGGAGAGGGATGGGTGCCTGTAGCCCGTTTCTGCCGAGGACAATACATGGAATCGCGTGGTCCTCTAGAAGTCTGGTTTTATCTTTACGACCCCTCAAACCAGCAGGAACCGAGCCTGCGCTGTTATTAAGTTAAGGAGTGCCAGCGGTGCTTTCCACTCGAACTGAACAATTAATAACCCCGGTACAGGCTTCTAAATCCGGTAAAATAAACCGGAAGCGGCTTTTCTTGCGATTGATCGGCACTGCCCTGCTGGTGTTTTTCCTGTGGCGACTGAATCTTAACTTGGGACAGGTCGCCGAGGGGTTACTGAAAGCCAATTTGTGGCTGGTAGCCATTTCAATCCTGCTAATTTTTCCGATAATATTGCTTAAAACTTGGCGGTGGTGTTTATTACTAAAAAACCTTAACATACCGCTGTCGTTCGGGCGCGCCTACCATCTTTATGCGCTAGGTCTTTCGGCTGGCAGCTTTACACCCGGGCAACTTGGCGATGCGATAAAAGCTTGGCACTTGCGAGATATGGGACATTCGTTGGGGCAATCACTACTATCGGTGGTGTTGGATCGTCTTTTTGATATTATTGTTTTGCTGGTACTAACGGGTGGTAGCATCTTAATTCTTGGTCCAGCTTTTATCGGAGAGTGGCCCACCCTGTTGCTTTTGCTGGTGGGCACAGGCATGGGTCTGGTTATACTCGGTTTTGCTTCATTACGACAGCGCCTTTTATCCCTGCTTAAACACATTCTTGGTAATAAGATCAAGGAAGGCTCGGAAAAACTGGTCTTCCCCTTGTCAAAAACCTCGGCTTCAGATCTACTGGCTTGTCTCTCAATCACCATCTTGACGATGTTCACGGCAATTATGAGAACTTGGTTGCTGGCTTTTGCGATAGGAATGAACCTAAGCCCACTAGAAGTTATAGCCGCCAGTAGCCTAGCCACTTTCGCCGGGTTGATACCAATTTCAGTCAGTGGGATTGGCGCGCGTGACCTGACTTTGATCGGTATTTTAGCTCAGATGGGGTTTGCCCGTGAGTCTGCGTTGGTGCTATCTACTTTGCTGCTGGTACTCAACCTTGTAAACTTACTGGTTGGAATGGCTATTTGGTTTTCGCGTCCTCGTCGTTTCAGATAATGCGATAGTGATTCAGGAAAGCTACAAAGTAAGCTTGTTCTGGTCTGGTTGTTTATCGGGAATAGCCCCAAAATCCTTTCCCGTGCTACTTTTCTTTTCGGTTATCCTACAATCAAGTTTCCACTAAATTATACCAACTAATTTACACCCGCTTTGATTACATCCAGTGCTGCTGAATTATTGGAATAGATACTACTATCCATTAATGGTATAATATTCATGTGTAAATAATCATTATTGACTATTCGTAATACAATGTATAATGTGTTGCACAATTAGTCAAGATTGACTATAATATGTATCAGAAACATTGAGCTACGTGGAGATACCGTCATTGCCCTCTTTCCGGCAAGTTGTGGAGTAATTATTAATGGATGATCAGTCGCTACTGCTGCTGGGAATCTTGAAGGCGCAAAGCCAGCATGGTTACCAGATTAATGAATTTATTGAGAAAAATCTTAGCCGCGTTACCAACATGAAAAAGGCAACCGCCTATGCCACCCTTGACCGTCTCTCCAAAGCTGGCTATGTTACCGTTACATTTGAGCAAGAAGGAAATCGCCCACAACGCAAAGTCTACTCAATTACCCCTGCCGGAGAAGACTACTTTCTCGAACAATTACGCGAAAATTTATCATCGGCTGAGCAAATGACTTTCACGGGTGATATTGGTCTGATGTTTCTTGATAATTTGCCGCGTCAGGAAGTTGCCGAACACCTTAAACGCCGGCTGGCTGAAGTAGAGAAGCAAATTGTCAGTTTTGAAAAAGCTCCTATTCACGCCAATGGGCATGGTGTTAACCTAGCAGTTGATCATGTACTTACTTTGTTTAAGTCTGAGCAAAAATGGTTGCTTTCTACCATTCCTGAACTTGAATCAGCGGAACAATAAATTGTGTATAAGGGCTTTTTAGCGTATAATTCTGCCAAATTATTTTTGGTATGGTGCAAATGCACTCTTAGAGTTTTTAAATCACGAGGAATAAATGTCGGTTGATTCCGGGGAAGCGATGGAATTATTGAAAAACATACAAACCCCGGCGGGCGCTGAAAAGCTACTAACGCTGCCCGCATTTTCTGATGAGAGACCAGAATTGAATAACCCCACAATATTGGCACTTGAAGACGGTCGAATATTCAGAGGTTGGGGCTTTGGCGCAGCTGAGGTTGCCGAAGGCGAAGTAGTCTTTAACACTAGTATGACAGGCTATCAGGAAATTTGCACCGACCCAAGCTATCGTGGCGAAATAGTCTGTCTCACCTATCCTATAATCGGCAACTACGGCATAATCGATGCTGATGATGAGTCTCGCGAAAGCTGGCTTAGCGGCTTGATTGTGCGCGACTACACCCCCGAATGGAGTAATTGGCGCGCGCAAACCAGCTTGCATAGGTATCTTCAAAAACGCGGCATTCCGGGCATTTACGGAATTGATACCCGTGCGCTTACCCGTCACCTACGTACTAATGGGTTGATGCGGGGGGTTATTGTTCGCCCCAAACCGGAAGAAAGTGATGCCGAAATAATATTGAGAGCGCAAAATGCGCTGATGCCTGCCCAGAAAAACGTGGTCGCTGACGTAACTACCCCGTCGATTTATCGCTACCCTGCCCGCTCAATTGAAGGTTCGAGCGGTGTAGAAACTATGCGAATGGCGGTATTAGATTGCGGTTTGAAAGAAAACATTCTCCGTTCTTTGGCTAGAAGGGGTGTTAGCGCCACCGTTTTACCCAACACTGCCAGCCTGAGTGATGTTATGGCGCTCCAGCCAGATGCAGTGTTCAGTTCACCCGGTCCCGGCGACCCCGAACGCAATACCACAACCATAGAGGCGCTACAAGGTGTGCTTGCGCAGCATATACCGTTTTTTGGTATTTGTCTTGGACACCAATTACTCGGTTTGGCGATTGGTTGTACCACCAGTCGTTTGAAGTTTGGTCATCGTGGGGGTAATCATCCTGTTAAAGACCTTGCCACTGGCAAAGTGCATATAACCAGCCAGAATCATGGGTTTCAGGTTGATGCCGATTCGGTGCCCGTTTCGCAAGGGTGGCGCGTCAGCCAGATTAATTTGCATGATGGTTCGGTAGAGGGATTGGCGCATGAAACCCTGCCCGTCTTCAGCGTCCAATACCACCCAGAAGGGGCGCCCGGTCCGCAGGATAACCAATACCTTTTCGATCGTTTTATTGCGATGGTACAGGATAGCAAGAATAATAAGTAGAAATTAATCTGGAATGGGACAAGGGGTTTTAAACCCCTTTTCTAAACAAAGCTTTTTTGACTTCAAGCGCTATACTTCGGAAGCGGCACAAATGGGTCGTCGTGACGATGATTACAAAATACCGCCCTTACCACCCGAACCGCCACCACCGTTAAATATCGGTGGTGATCCTGATCGGTTTCCTTCGACTGTTTCCGATACCTATTATGACGACGATTATAACTACGAGATACCGCAGGATCAATCGGATAGTGATGAACCGGAGCAGGGTTGGTGGTCGCAGCGTACAACTGCCGCCAAAGCTATTATTATTATGCTTCCGGCTCTAATTGTTGTATATATTATAGTGTTGAGCTTCATCTTTCTATACAGCACTTCTTCAGCCCTTAATACCCCTTCGCCCACTGCGCAGGGTGCGCCACCGCCTACCAATACACTCCCTGAGATTGTGGTTAAGCCTACCATACCCGGTTTATTACAAACTGTCACTACAGCCGGACCGATTCCTACTGCCACGCCACGCCCTACTGCCACACCTGCGCCTACACCCACTCTACTGCCGACTCCGGCTCCTTCGCCCATTGTTACTGCCACAGTAACCGCTACTTCTACTGCAATTATTTCAACTGCAAGTTCCGGTACACCCGGTATAACTATCACTGGCAATATAACTGTAACCCCTACCCTTGCACCTGCCAAAACTCCGACACTCGGAGTTACAAGCACTCCGGCAATTACCGGAACTGTTGCTACAGCTGCAACAACTCTTACCAGTTCAACGGTTACAGCCACTTCTAGTGCGTCCAGTACAATAAAAGCTACGACTACAATAAAAGCTACGATTAGTACAACTAGTGGGTCACTTCACGTCTTGCAAAGACTGTTCCCCAACCATTAGCGCAAACCCATACTGGTTACATTCTGAGAGTGGCTAGAAGCTATAGGCTATCGCGCCAATACCCTTTCTTTTTGATCCGGCGACTTCACCACGGTAGCTGGGAGACGAGAATAGGGGTCGAAAATGGAGGAAATTGCTATAAGTGGGGCGGGCAAATGCATCGAGTTTCTCCTGTGGTAATAGTGTTTTGGCGAACAAAATTTACAACAGGCTGCAATGTATTTGCCCTCTCGCGCTATTTTATTCTTTTTCCTCTCTAAATTTGTACAAAAACGAGCTACGAGGCGACTTTCACCTTATGTCGTACTGATTCCACCTCAAACATATGCTTGAGGTATTGCCCGGTGTAAGATTCAGCTATTCCCGCCACATGTTCAGGAGTGCCGGTTGCCACCACGTTACCCCCTCGATTACCGCCATCGGGTCCGATGTCGATAATCCAGTCCGCCACTTTGATAATATCAAGGTTGTGTTCAATCACCACCACCGAATTCCCGCCATCAACCAAGCGTTGCAGGATGGTGACTAAGCGAGAGACATCATCAATATGCAGTCCGGTGCTAGGCTCGTCCAGCACATACATTGTACGTCCGGTAGGGCGTTTGGAAAGCTCAGTGCCAAGTTTGACCCGTTGTGCCTCACCACCGGAGAGAGTAGTAGCCGGTTGCCCTAACCGGATATAGCCCAAGCCTACATCATGCAAAATTTGCAATTTACCGTTGATGGCGGGAATACTGGAGAAGAATTCCACTGCTTCATCCACCGTCATATCCAGTACATCGGCAATGGTTTTTCCTTTATAAAGAATCTCCAATGCCTCGCGATTGTAGCGTTTTCCCTGACAAACTTCGCATGGCACGTAAATATCGGGCAGGAATTGCATCTCGATTTTGATGATGCCATCGCCTTCGCACGCCTCGCAGCGTCCGCCCTTTACGTTGAAGCTGAAACGTCCCGGATTGTATCCGCGTGTACGCGCTTCGGGTACTTTCGAGAAAATTTCGCGAATCGGGGTAAACAATCCGGTATAGGTTGCCGGATTGGAACGTGGCGTGCGCCCTATCGGTGACTGATCAATGTCAATAACCTTATCTAAATGCTCGATGCCAACGATGCTATCATGCTCACCCGCGCGCTCTTTGGAACCGTACAAGACATGTGCCAGTTTGCGGTAGAGCGTGTCAGAAACAAGGGTACTCTTACCGCTGCCGCTCACTCCAGTGATGGCTATCAGCTTGCCAAGCGGAAATTCCACCTCAAGATTCTTCAGATTGTTCTCGCGTGCCCCTTTTACTACCAGCGTTTTGCCGTTGCCCTTGCGCCGTTTTTCCGGGGTTTTAATCTCCATCTCGCCCGATAGATATTTGCCGGTAATCGAACGCGGATTATTGATTATATCGTCAAGCGTACCGGCAGCTATCACCTGTCCGCCATGCTCGCCCGCGCCGGGTCCCATATCTATTACATAATCGGCGGTGCGAATCATCTCTTCATCGTGTTCCACCACGATTAAGGTATTGCCAAGATTACGCAAGCGCAGCAAGGTTTGAATCAGGCGATTGTTGTCACGCTGGTGCAGCCCGATACTTGGCTCGTCCAGAATATACAGCACTCCCATTAAGCCGCTACCGATTTGGGTGGCAAGGCGAATACGCTGCGCTTCCCCGCCTGCAAGCGTACCCGCCGCTCGGTTCAAGGTGAGGTAATCAAGCCCGACATCGTTAAGGAAGGTAAGTCGCGCTTTGATTTCTTTGATAATCTGGTAGCCAATCATGCGCTCACGTTCGCTGAGCAGGTCGTGTGCGCCACCATCCGGCAAGTCAATGGGCCATAGCTTGATGAAGAACTCCAGCGCATCTCGCACCGACATACTGGATATTTCCATAATGGATTTGCTCACCACCAGCACCCCCAAAGCTTCGGGCTTCAAGCGTGCGCCCTTACATTCGGGGCAAGTGCGTCCCACCATAAAACGCTCGATCTCGAATTTCATGTAGCTGCTACCGCTTTCAGAGTAGCGTTGCTTTAGGTCTGGGATTACGCCCGGAAAGGAAGCTTCGGTAACGCTGGTACGCATCTTGATTTTGAGCGGCTCACTATTATTGCCGTATAGCAATATGCCCATTTGCTCTGGGCTAAAATCCCGGAGAGGAGTTTTCAAGGTAAAACCATATTGTGCGCCAACAGCCGTTAACAGGGCGGTCATATAAGTGCTGTTCAGTTGCCCCAAACGATTCCAGGGCATTACCGCCCCTTCTCCAAGCGAAAGGCTGCGGTTGGGAATTACCAATTCCGGGTCAAAATCCATAACTTCGCCCAAACCGCTACAATTGGGACATGCGCCATGCGGTGTGTTGAAGGAGAAGGTGCGCGGCTCGATTTCACCGACACTGAGTCCGCAATACACGCAAGCGAAATTTTCAGAGAAATACAGTTCTTCGCCGTCAATTATAGCGATTTGCACGATGCCACCCCCTAGTTTGAGGGCAGTTTCGATGCTGTCGGAGAGACGGTTTCTATCTAGAACGGTACCTTGCTCATCGCGCCGGATGATGAGACGATCTATTACCGCTTCGATATTATGCTTTTTGTATTTTTCAAGCTCAATGGTTTCGTCCACATCCCTGATTTGCCCGTTTACACGGGCGCGCACGAAGCCCTTCTTACGAATATCTTCAAAAATATGCTTATGCTCACCCTTGCGATCTTTAATCAAGGGCGCGAGTACCATCAGGCGCGTACCTTCCGCTAGGTTTGCTACCGAATCTACGATTTGTTGCACCGTCTGTCGCGAAATTTCACGCCCACAACTGGGGCAATGGGGATGCCCTATTCTGGCAAATAACAGCCGCAGGTAATCATAAATTTCGGTGATAGTACCAACGGTTGAACGCGGGTTATGGTTTGTGCCCTTCTGGTCGATGGAGATAGCGGGGCTTAGCCCTTCGATATAATCTACATCGGGTTTTTCCATCTGTCCCAAAAACTGGCGGGCATAAGCTGAAAGCGATTCAACGTAGCGTCGCTGCCCTTCGGCATAAATGGTATCAAAAGCTAAACTGCTCTTGCCGCTACCGGAAAGCCCGGTAATTACTACTAATTTATCACGGGGTATATCAAGGTCAACATTTTTGAGATTATGCTCACGTGCACCGCGCACAAGTATTTTATCGTGCTGCATGAAGCCTCCTAATGCTGTTCGTTTCTAGCATGCATCCCGACATGCTACAAGATGAGTCAAATGAAATCAAGCCACAACACCCGAATATTTGTTCAGTTTATCTTATGTTAACGCTATCTATTTTTAAAGTGTACCTTATGATTTTACATTTAGCCTTAAATAGCTATAATTTGAGGTATGGTGAATGACTTATCAAAGAAGAATTCTGAAAATTTTGATGAACTGCCGGGAGGAAGCATCGGTAAACTAGTTCGCGCCGAATACCTTTCGCTTGGTAGGTATTTAAATCCAGATCAGATTGCTCGGCGCGTTTACGAAATTCTCTCCGAATTGCTCGGCTCTGACACAGCTTTTGTGCTGGTACGCTGGGATGGAAAGCGCGTCACCCCGCTGATGATTAAAAATGCGCTGCTGCCTGCCAGTGTTTCCTTGCTTAATCTTGTAAAGACTCTACAAAACCAGAAAACCCCCCTGCTACTTACTGACCCGCACGAAATTGAAGAGCTTTCGAGTTTGCCGCTAGGCTACCATCTTGCCTATTATCCGCTTACCGATGCCGTTGATTTGCGTTCCTCACTTTGCATTGTCAGCCCGCGTACTATGTTTTCCCCTGCTTTGCTGGATGATTTAGAAGCGTTGATAGTGGCGCTGAAAAATGCGCTCGAAAACGCTGCGGAACATGGCAAAGTGCTGCGGGAATATTCTCTTCTACAAATGGCGAAAAAAACGTGGGAGCAGGTGTGGGGCGAGATTGAGGAGCAGCAAAAGGCAATTGAGCGGTTGCTGGCGCGTAACCAAGCATTACTCGACATTGGGTTGGCAATCAATAGCTCGCTAGACTTGAAAGATGTGCTTACCACGATTGTCACCGAAGCGGTCAAACTGTTACAGGTCAGTCGGGGTGCAATTGCACTATGGGATGAGGGTAGGCACGATATCAAGGTGATGGCAGAGTATTTGCATGACGGTATATCCATGACTGCGCCCTCATTTCTTGAATTTAACCTTAATCAGTCTGAAACAAGGGTGCTTCCGGTCGAAGATCGTTTGCTAGAACTAAACTTCCCCAATAGCCTGACCGAGCAGGATACCGAGAAATTGCGCCGCTTTTTAGCAGAATCATGGGATTTGCGTACCGGAAAGGTGGGCAGCATTCTGATTAGCCCCTTACGCTGGCAATCGCAAACCATTGGGGCTATTATTCTAAACGACCAAACTTCCGGGCGCGCTTTTAATAAAGAGGATCAGGATGTACTGGCGCTGATTGCCAATCAAGCGGCGGTAGCTATCGAAAATGCTCGCTTATTCGATACAATTCGCGATGAGCGCAATCGCACCCAACTTATTTTGAACTCTATTGCCGATGCCGTATTTACAACCGATCTGAAACAGCGGATAGTCACAGTAAATCCCGGCGCAGAGCAAATCTCCGGGTTAACCGCAGAGGATTTGGTAGAGCGCTATTACTGGGAAGCGCTTGGTATGCAGGATAGCAAAGGACATACCTTACCGCTAGAAGCCTCACCCTGTCTACAAGCTATTCAAAACGCCACTTCCACCGATCCGCGTATTTTCTCAATCAACCATCCCGATGGGGAACGCCGCATGATTTCGCTGGTTGCCGCACCGATTATTGAAAGTGGCAGAGTCACTGGTGTAGTAGGCGTTTTCCGTGACGTTACCCGTGAGCAAGAGGTCAATCGTCTCAAGGATGAATTTGTGAGCCTTGTTTCGCACGAATTGCGTACCCCCATGGCAAGTGTGCTAGGCTTCTCAGAACTGATGCTAACTCGTCAAGTAAGCCCGGAAAAGTCACGTCTTTATGTAGAAACCATCCACAAGGAAGCCCAACGGCTCAGCAACTTAATCAGCGACTTCCTAGACATCCAACGTATGGAAGCAGGGCGGCAGGTTTATAATTTCACCGAGGTGAGTCTGAATTTCTTGGTGCGTCCTATTCTCGATTTGTTCTCCGTTGAACGTGAGCGCATCAAAGTCGAATTTCCGGTTGACTTGCCCTTTGTACGCGCCGACCCCGACCGCATTGTCCAAACCATGACGAATCTAATCGGTAACGCTATAAAATATTCTCCCAACGGTGGGGACATCATTTTGAGAGCGCACCTGAATGAAAATCAGATGGTGGAAACTTCGGTAGCAGATAATGGGCTTGGTATTCCCAAAGAAGCGCAAAGCCAGCTATTCAATAAATTCTTCCGAGTAGATAATAGTGACCGCCGAGAAATCGGTGGGACAGGGCTAGGGCTTGCCATCAGCCGCGAAATCGTAGAAGCACATGGCGGCAAAATCTGGGTGGATAGCGCACTTAGTAAAGGTAGCGTATTCCATTTTACCCTTCCTGCGGTATTGGATAGCCCGCCTGAATTGCTTGAAACAATTACTACTCCTTTGACAGTGGAGGTGGCTGAAAATACTATCCTAATAGTTGAAGATAACAATAGCCTAGCGCAGTTAATCGGTACTTATTTGGAAGAGGACGGTTATGCTTGCCAGATTGCCAGTAGCGCAGAGCAGGCTTTGCGTTTGGTAGAGCAAATTACGCCGATTGCAATGGTGCTGGATATTACGCTAGCAGGGCGTATGGATGGTTGGGATTTGCTCATCAAATTGAATGAGAATCCGCAATTAACTGATGTGCCAGTCATTATCTGTACGGTGCTAGATACCAAATTTATGGGCGCTAATATAGGGGCAGCCGAATTTTTACCAAAACCGATTGAACTGCGCAAACTGGAAGAAATGATTAATCGCCTTACTGCATTAGCTCCTCAACGCAATATTCTGGTAATAGATGATGATGCCAGTTTACGCCGTATGCTTAAGGAAAGCCTGAGTGAGTTGGATTTTGTTGTGGCAACTGCCGCAAGTGGCGATCAGGGTTTGAAACTGGCTATTCAAAACCCACCTGACCTGATTGTTCTGGACTTAATGATGCCAAAAATGGATGGCTTTCAGGTTTTATCGCGTCTGCGTGCCGATCGCCACACCATCAACATTCCGGTTATCGTGGTTAGCGCTAAAGAAGTGTCAAATGACGAACGCGCCTTTATTCATAAAGGGTTGGCGCGTTTCCTTACCAAAGGTGAGCAAACTCCGCAGCGTATTCGCGAAGCGGTGCGCGAGAGTCTCGAAGCCCAAAAATTGACAACTACCAGATAGGAGATTATATGAGCGAAGCAATAAACCCCGGTGGTACTAATAACAACGAAGTAACTACTTCCAGCGGTTTGAAGTATATTGATAATGTAATAGGAAGCGGAGCACAACCGCAGCCCGGTCAGACAGTGGTAGTACACTATACAGGCTATCTTACCAATGGTACTAAGTTTGATAGCTCGCTTGATCGCAATCGCCCTTTCGAGTTCAAATTAGGGGCAGGGCAAGTGATTAAGGGTTGGGACGAAGGCTTGGCTTCCATGAAGGTTGGCGGTAAACGCCGCCTAATTATCCCGCCGAACCTTGGCTATGGCGCACGCGGCGCAGGTGGGATTATTCCGCCGAACGCCGAATTGCTCTTTGATGTGGAACTGCTTGGAGTTAAATAAGCCCTAATCTTAGGGCTTTGGGGCAGGGAGGAAACACCCTGCCCGGTTTGCACATTGCGCTTCTGCTATTCAAAGTTGCCACTTGCTGTACTACGAAAAATTTACCAATAGCGCTATTTTCTTAGTTTTTCAAGGATTGATGATGAACAATAAACCGAGACTGATCTCCGTCTTTATTCTGGTATTACTGGTGTCTGCGCTTCTGGCGGCTTGCGGAGATAATACTGCCGTTCCATCTGCTGCTACTGCGCCTGCCGGTACGGCTACGCCGGAATTGACCAAAAGCGCCACCGGCTTGAAATATTATGATACAGTTGTAGGAAAGGGAACTCAGCCTAAAGTCGGTCAAACCGTTTCAGTACATTACTCCGGCTACCTTACCAACGGTACTAAGTTCGATAGCTCGGTGGATCGCGGTCAACCCTTCAAATTTGTGTTGGGGGTAGGTCAGGTTATCCAGGGTTGGGATGAAGGCGTTGCAACTATGAAGGTGGGCGGCAAACGCCGTTTGATAATACCGCCCCAGTTAGGCTACGGTCCCAGCGGCTCAGGACCGATTCCACCCAATGCCGAACTCATTTTTGATGTGGAACTTTTAGCGGTGCAATGACCTATGGCTTATTTTTTGGCTAAAACCGATCCTGAAACCTACTCGATTGATAGCCTTGAGCTTGAGAAGAAAACCGTGTGGGATGGGGTTCGCAACCCGCAAGCGCTTCAAGCTATTCGGCAAATGAAACCGGGCGATAATGTACTGATTTATCACAGTGGTGGTCAATCGGCAGTGGTGGGGCTAGCAAAGGTCATTTCCGAAGCACGCCCCGACCCAGACGATGCTCGAAGTTGGGTCATTGACCTCGAATTTGACCACAAATTTGAATCGCCGATAATGCTTAGCGAAATAAAAGCTAGCGGGTTATTCGCTGACTGGAGTTTGGTGCGGCACAGCCGCCTCTCGACTATGCGAGTGCCTGAAAACTTTATAGATTGGCTCAGCCAAAGAAGGGCTTTAAAGTAGTATGCCCGAACAACCACCGCTACCTCTGGATGGAGTAGTATCGAAAGAGGGAACCGCCTATAAGTTGCGTAGCGGTGGTTATCGTCCGAAACCGGAAGTGGAACTGGTGGTAATTCGATTGCTCTTTGGCGTGGCAGAAAACCAGTTAAAAACATTCTGGTGGTTGGCGCGTCACGAACATACTACCGAAGAGGTGGCGGGTGGCAGACTCATGGTAACTAACATGCGGGATGCAATAGCGGCAGCGCGTCACCTCATTCGTCAGAATTTCAGGATTGCTCGTACCAGAGAAGAAACCTATGCCGAGCCTGAAATCAGCCTCGAAGAATGGGGCTTGCGCTATATGGATTTGCTGGCGCGTTATGCTATTCCAACCGGAGAACCGCCCCAACCTGAAGAATATCGCCAGAGCACCCTGTTCTAAAGGCTGACTGCCGGGATAATGCAACCTTGCAAGCGTTCTTGTAATTGTTCGGTGGTAAGGTCTTCGGCGATTGCCATAAAACGCCCGCCGGGTAATTCATCCGGTAGTGGTGGCGTTAATATTCGCTCGGTGATATTACCGCTGGCTAAATCCCACGCCAATCGCCCACCCCGTGCATGAAAAATCCCTTTGGCGCGTATAACAGGTCCATAATGACCATCCCGCAGATCGACAAAAAGGTCGCGTAGGGCTTGAGGGTCAAATTCTCCGGTGTATTCTTCCCCGAAAGAGATTAAACCACCGTTCTCTTCGTCATGCTGATGGGCTTCGTGTTCTTCCTCTGCGGGAAGTTCTGGCGCTACTGCGAATAATTCAGTCAGCGCAACCTGTCCGTTTATAGCGGTGATAACTCGCGCTTTGTGGTTCAACGCGCTTACTACTTTTGCCACCCGCCCAACCTCGCCGGGTTGCACCAAATCGGTTTTGCTGATTACGATTGCCCCAGCTGCCTTTATCTGTGTCACCACAAACTCAGGTAAGCCGCCTGCTGCCAGCAAACGCGGCGCTTCGATAACCGCCACTACTTCCACATTTGCGACTCGTTTTACTAAACGTGGGCTGGCAAGCGCTTTGACGATTTCTTCGATTCCCGCTACCCCGCTCGGCTCTATAATTACCCTTTCAGGTTTGAAGGTTTCCAGCAAATTGATTATTTGTCCGCTCAGATTCTTTTGGAGTGTGCAACACACACATCCGCCCGGCAACTCAACCACCATTCCGGCGGCATTATCGCCCCTGATAAGCTCGGCATCTATCCCTACTGCGCCAAAGTCATTGACCAGTACCGCTACCCGCTCGTCAAATTGCGGTAGCAGGTGGCGAATAAGGGTGGTCTTACCGCTGCCCAAGTAGCCACAGACTACCTGAATAGTGGGCAACTGTTGCTGGTCGGCTTTGCGGCTTTTCAGCGCCCAATCCCAAGCTTTGGATGGCACAGGCGTAACCAACCACCAATGTTCAATGACGGCGGCAACCATCAACACAAACAGCAAAGCTTGTCCGGCTTGTTCCCCGGCGGTATTAGACTGTGCTGCCGATATAAATAGGGCGGTGGCGATGATGGTAGAGATTGTGGCAGAAAAAGGAAAGAAAGAGTTAAGCGGCTTCTGGCTAAAATACTGTGCCATATATTTCAGGTTATCGGGCAGATATTCGGTCGTGAGGTTGTTGATACCTAGAAAAATGTTGATTTTTGCCGATTGGTGAGTCCAGTGCAAAATCATGAAAGTCCACAAGCCGGTTTCGTTGCTGCCGCCCCAACCTACAATAACAACCGCGATACTCAAGCCGATTATCATCAGTTCGTGATATAGATTGGCGGCAATGGCACGGCGAAAACGCAAACCCGTGGAAGTGCCGGGTTCAATTTCCGGTATATTTTTGCGACCCACGATAAAACCGCTGTAGTAGCTGGTTTCTATCCAACTCCAAATGATAATTGCCCAAAAGAATTGAGCAAATACCCCGCCAACATCATGGCTGTCTCGCGTAGCCATCACTTGCCAGAATGCGAAGGGCTGTGCCAGCGTAACCACGCCGAATACCCATGGTCGCCAAGTTCGTCGCCCGCACAAATATATAATAATTCCGGTTGCACCCCACCAGATGAAGATAGCGGCAACTACCGAGGGTAAAACATCTATCCAGAAATTCACGACAGTTTAGCTCCTCCAGAAAGATAAATCTTTTATGTATGGGTAAATTATAGAGTTACCTTGCCCAAGGGTAAGTGGCTTGGACTACAGAAATCATACCATAGCATAGCCCTAATTTACTCTTTTTTAACCTAGTGTATCCTTGTTATCACTTGTTTTAAACTCTCTTAGGTAATACTCTATAGTAGACATATTTAATTTATAAAAGAATTGTCAATGATTTGTATAAATAATTAGCATGCAGATGCATAATACATAAAAGGAAGTTGCAATGGCAAACTATGATGGTCTAGTTCTGGTGGCAGGGGCAACCGGAGGAGTCGGCAGGCGGGTGGTAAGAGCGCTGGTCAATGAAGGTATCAAAACCCGCGTTTTGGTGCGTGATAACAAAAAGGGCGAAATTCTGGCAAAGCTAGGGGTTGAGGTTTTTATAATAGATGTAGCAAATCCCCAAACAACCGCTGAAACCTTTGCCAAAGCGGTTAAAGGCGTTACGGCGATTATTAGTGCGCTTGGTACGCGCCAGATGTTCAGCAATTCGAACGGGTTAAAGCAAGTAGATTATTTTGGCAACAAACGCCTGATTGATGCTGCCAGAGCCGAAGGGGTTAAGCACTATATACTCAATTCCACTATGGGAGTACATCAGGATCGCAGCCTCTTGCATCCTTTCAGTATCCCGTTCTACCCAAAATGGCAAGCTGAAGAGTATTTGGTTAAAAGTGGGTTACCATATACGATCATTCGCCCCGGTGGTCTGGTAGATTCAGATGAGGAGTTGAAATTGCCTTCGGGCGCAAAGCGTCGTCCGGTATTGGCGGAAAGCCGTTTAAGCGGCGATGATGGCTTTAATATTCTCGGTAGAGTACATCGTGAGGATGTGGCTCTAACGATGGTGCGCAGCCTTTGGACTTCTCAGATGCAAAGCCACATTTACGATTTGCTTGACTACTCTTCGGTAAAGCCGAATAAGCGCGAGAAGATTGTTAAGGAACTGTTGGCTTCCTGATTATTTTACCCGCTTCAAGAAAGATTGTAACTAGACAAGGGGCTTAATACCCCTTGTCTTTTACTTTACATAAAATAAAGGCGGTCATAAACCGCCCTTTGCGTTATCAACTTATGACAGCGCTATTGCCGGGTCTTTCATTGCTGACTTTCAGAGAGCCTCGCTCGTCCATCTCCAGCCAATTCTTGAAGATAGCAGTGTTAGGTCTGTGTCCAATCGCTACAAAAAGCCCATCCAGTCCCGCCCTTACCCACACCCCCTTGAGAAACGTTTTATAGGGGCAGTTCCTTTCTTGCAACCGCCTGTGTGCTTTGGTCTATGGCTTTTCTCGTATTGAAATACCAATTTTACTAAATATATGGTAAGCTTTTATTAATCGTATCTAATAATGCTCGTACTAGAAAAAAATAATGTCGCTCTCACCAACAAATGCGCCTGCTCGTAAAACTTCACCCTATAAAGTTCTGGCAAATCGTGATTATCGTTTGTTGTGGTTTGGTCAGCTTGTTTCTCAAATCGGCACTCAGATGCGTTTGGCGGCAATAGGCTGGCAAATCTACGTTCTGACCCATGACCCGTTACAACTAGGTCTGATCGGAATCTGCCGAATAGTGCCGTTGATATTCTTCTCTTTCATCGGTGGCCCCGCCGCCGATGCTAAGGATCGCCGCCGCTTATTGCTTGTAACCGAAACAATTCTGTTGTTTTTTTCGGCTGTATTGGCGTTGGTTACAGTAACCGGGGTGGTAACGGTATGGTGGATATACGGTATCACCATAATGACTTCGATAGCCAATGCTTTTGAACGCCCTGCCTATTCCGCGCTTATTCCTTCGCTGGTGCCACGTACGCAACTGGGTAACGCCATGAGCCTCAATACGGTCAATTTCCAGATTAGTATTATTTTGGGTTCTGGGCTTGGCGGAACAATAATCGCAATTTTTGGTTTGCAAGGGGCTTATATAATTGATGCGGTTTCTTATCTAGCAGTTACCCTCGCCCTGCTACTGATTAAGCATCGCCCGATAGTAAAAAGCGGAAACAGGGTGAGCGTGAAAGCAGCCTTCGAGGGCATTCACTTTGTCTGGAAACAAAAAATTCTGGTGTCTATCATGCTGCTGGATTTTTTTGCTACTTTCTTTGGCACTTCCCGGTTATTGCTTCCGGTCATAACCACTGAAGTGCTGCACAGCAATGAAGTCGGGTTTGGCTTGCTGTCGGCTTCCGAGTTTATTGGGGGGCTACTTTGTAGTTTGGTAATGGGCTGGGTGAATGTACAGAATTTGAAGAAACCGGGCATAGTGCTGCTGGTGGCGGTATTTATCTACAGCCTTTCTATTATCCTGTTTGGTTTCTCTAACTGGTTTCCGCTATCTATGCTTTTTTTGGCTCTTTCAGGCGCAGCGGACACCGTGAGCATGGTATTGCGCCAGACTATCGCCCAACTGGTCACGCCGGATGAGTTGCGCGGTCGGATGCAATCCATCAACATGATTTTCTTTATGGGCGGACCGCAACTGGGCGAAATGGAAGCGGGAATTGTGGCAAAGGCGGCGGGTGCGCCTTTCTCGGTGGTGAGCGGAGGCATAGCATGTATGCTGGTGGTGCTATCTATTTCGTACTATGCGCGTCAGTTACGCGATTATCGCTTTGAGAAAAATCATTGAAGCGGAAAAGTTTGTATTTCAAGTTGACAAAATAATTTGGTAAGCGTAAAATACAACCAAGTATATAAGCATAAAAGGCTGTGACGGAAAGAGTAAGTCGCTTGCGGAAGCTAACAGCGAGTCCCCAATGGTGAGAAGGGACGCGGAAGCCCGACTGAAAATCACTCCTGAGCCGTTTGCTGAATCCTAACGGGGGTTTAGGCTAAACCGGGTACGCCACCCGTTACCAGTGGCGCGGGTGTGAACACGCATCCGGCAGAGCGGGCTTGCCGTAACATGTACAGGCAAACCAAGCAGGGTGGTAACGCGGGGTTTATGCAGAATCTCGTCCCTAATATCAAGGGGCGGGCTTTTTTAGTTTAAATGATATTTTAACGCTACAGGATTAATCATTATGCCTGAATTTACAACTTTACTGGCTTTTTCTTTCGCCTCTTTTGTGCTGGCGATTACGCCCGGACCGGCTATGATTCTGATTATTTCCAGCACCGTCTCCCAGAATTTCAAAGCGGGGTTGGTAACTGCCATAAGTTCCGGTTTGGGCTTGTATTTACATGCGGTGGCGGTGGCGTTTGGTTTGTCGGCTTTGTTGCTGGCTGTGCCGGTTGCCTTTGATATTATCAAAATAGCAGGGGCGTTGTACCTGATTTATCTGGGCTTGCAAACTATTCTTAGCAAAGCCGCCTTGCTGGATGTAGAGGACGAGAACCGCGTTGATGCCAGTTCCAAATCACTCATCTATCAGGGGTTGACGGCGGCAGTGCTAAACCCCAAAGTGGCGCTTTTCTTTATGGCTTTTCTACCGCAGTTCGTCAGACCAGAGCGTGGCGAAGTCACCGGGCAGATATTGTTTCTGGGCATCATCTTTACGCTGGTGGTAACACTCGTTGGGTTGGGAATTGCGTTGGCTGCCAGTTATGCCGCCGCGCTATTAAAGAGAAACCGCAATGTGGTTAAGGTGCAAAACTGGGTATTTGGCAGCGTTTTTATCGCTTTTGGCGCACAATTGTTTTTTGCCGAACATAAATAAAAAATACTAAACTTGAATTGAGAAGGATACCAAATGGCAAAAATATTTAAAGAAGTGGATACAAAAGCCAGTTTTCCGGTACTGGAAGAAGAAGTATTAGATTTCTGGCAACAATCTGACATCTTCAAAAAATCACTGGAAGCTCGAAAAAATGGAACGCGCTACGTCTTTTATGAGGGACCGCCAACTGCAAACGGTCGCCCCGGTATTCATCATGTGCTGGCGCGTGTTTTCAAAGACCTTTTCCCGCGCTATAAAACCATGAAGGGTTATTATGTGCCTCGCCGGGGTGGTTGGGATACACACGGCTTACCCGTAGAACTGGAAGTGGAAAAGAAGCTCGGTTTTACCGGAAAACAAGACATCGAAAAATACGGCATCGCCGAATTTAACAAACTATGCAAACAATCTGTGTGGGAATATGTACAGGAATGGGCGCGACTGACCGAGCGCATCGGTTTTTGGGTGGATTTGGATAAAGCCTATGTCACCTACGAAAATAACTACATCGAGTCCTGCTGGTGGATAATGAAAACCCTGTGGGATAAAAATCTACTATTCCAAGACTATAAAGTGACGATGCACTGTCCGCGCTGCAATACCAGCCTCGCCGACCACGAAGTTTCGCAGGGTTTCAAGGACGATGTGGACGACCCTTCGGTGTATGTGCGCATGCGCCTGAGCGAAGAAGAAGCTAAACGGCTGCCTTTCGATGCGGGCGGCAAACCCGTTTCCTTCATGATATGGACTACTACCCCTTGGACGTTGCCTGCCAACGCTGCCGTTGCCCTAAAAGCGGACGGGAATTATGTGCTGGCTGATTTGGGCGAGGAATGCCTGATAGTGGCGGACGCGCTGGCAGGTAATCTCTTTGGGGCGCAGAAAGATGAAAATGGCGAGGCGCGTTGGACGGTGCGAGGTTCTGCCAAAGGCTCAGCGTTGGTAGGCTTCAAATACCAACCGCTCTATAGTGGCGTGGGTGATGGCGGCAAGGCAATCGACCTTAGCCATGCTTACTACACCCTCAACGATGAAATCGTAGAGATAAACCCCTCTGACCATGATGGTACTGGTCTGGTGCATATCGCGCCTGCCTATGGTGACTTGGATGTGGGACGCAAGGCAGGATTGCCCACCCTGTTCTCGGTTAATTTATCCGGCAATGTGATAAACGCTTTCCCGCAATTTGAGGGCAAATTCTACAAGAAAGCCGACCCCGACATCACCCGCGACCTGAAAGAACGCGACTTGCTGTGGAAAAGCGGACGGGTGAAACACAATTATCCTTTCTGCTGGCGTTGCGATACGCCCTTGCTTTACTACGCCAAGTCAAGCTGGTATATCCGCACGACTCAATTCAAGGAAACGCTGGTTGGTACCAACCGCCAGATAAACTGGTATCCCGACCACATAAGGGAAGGGCGTTTCGGGAATTGGCTTGAAAATAATGTGGATTGGGCGCTCAGCCGCGAACGCTATTGGGGTTGCCCGATGCCGATATGGCGTTGCGACAAAACCGGACAATACGAGTGTATCGGTGGCGTGGCGGAACTGAGCCAAAAAACTGGACGCGATTTGAGCCAACTTGACTTGCACCGTCCCTATGTGGATGAAGTAACATATCCCTCGCCTTTCGCGGAAGGTGGCACAATGCGCCGCCTTACTGAAGTGGTGGACGTGTGGTTCGAGTCGGGCGCGATGCCATATGCGCAACTACACTATCCTTTCGAGAATCAGGAAGAGTTTGCCAAAGATTTTCCGGCGGATTACATCTGTGAGGCAGTTGACCAAACCCGCGGCTGGTTCTACAGCTTGCACGCGCTAGGGGTGGTGCTATTCGAGCAGAACGTTTTTAAGAATGTCATCTGTTTGGGGCATATCCTTGATGGCGAAGGTCAGAAGATGAGCAAGAGCAAGGGAAATGTGGTCAGCCCTTGGGATGTGGTGAATACGCAGGGTGCCGATGCTTTGCGCTGGTATCTCTATACCGCCACTCCGCCGGGACAACCGCGCCGTTTTAGCCAAGATTTGGTGAGTGAAAGTATCCGGCGTTATTTCTTGACGTTGTGGAATACCTACAGCTTCTTTGTGACTTACTCGAATCTGGATCAGCCTGACCTGCAAGCGGAACAAATCCCGGTGAGCGAACTTCCATTAATAGACCGCTGGTGCTTGGCGCGTTTGAATGCGCTTATACGCGATGTAACGGCAATGATGGATGATTACGATGTTACGGGGGCTGCCCGCGCCATCGAAAACTTCGTGGACGACCTGAGCAACTGGTACGTGCGCCGCAACCGCCGCCGCTTCTGGAAAAGCGAGGGCGATGCCGATAAATTGGCAGCTTACCAAACGCTTTATACTGCGCTGGTGACGGTTGCGAAACTGAGCGCACCCTTCACGCCTTTTGTTAGCGAGGCGCTCTATCGCAATCTAGTGTTATCGCTTGACCCGAACGCGCCGGAAAGCGTACATCTTACCGATTATCCGGTGGCGGATGAGAACCTGATAGATGAGCAACTTTTGAAGGATACCGCTAGCGTCATAAAGGTGGTAAGTCTCGGTCGTGCTGCGCGCAGCGTCTCAAAGCTCAAAGTACGGCAGCCCTTGCTGGAAGTGCTGGTTAAACCGCGCAACCCCGGAGAGCAGGTTGGTCTGGAACGCTTCAAGCAGCAGGTGCTAGAAGAGTTAAACGTCAAGGAGATGAAGCTGGTAGAAGCGGGCAGCGAAATAATGAACTTCGTCATCAAAGCCAACTTCAAGCTGTTAGGTCCAAAGCTCGGCAAGAAATTGCCGGAGGTGCAAAAAGCGTTAGCAACGGTGGACGGTAGCGAGGTAGCGGCTAAGGTCAAAGCGGGGCAGAATATCAGCGTAGTGTTGGCGGATGGCGAAACGATTGAGTTAACACCGGACGAATTGTTGGTCGAAGCCAAACAAAAAGAGGGCTATGCGGTTATTGAGGATGGCGGCTATTTGGTTGCCCTCAACAAGACCATCAGCGCGGAACTGAAGCGTGAAGGTACTATGCGCGACATGGTGCGTTTCATTCAGCAGGCGCGCAAGGATGCCGGATTTAATATCAGCGATACCATCTCCACTTACTATGCGGTGGTAGAAGATAGTGATGGTACTCTGGCGGATTTGATCGAAACCCTTGCCGACCCTGAAAGCGCGCGCTATATAATGAGCGAAACTCTATCTAGCGCCCTACAGGTGGGTGATGCACCCGAAGGTGCGTTTACTCAGCTACTTGATATAGATGGGGCAAGTCTCAAGCTTGGTTTGGTCAAGAACTGATCAACTTGGAACAATAAGTGGGGGCGGTTCGTATCCCAATCCGAGTACAAACGAACCGTTCCTGCTTGACCCGGAAGCAATTATAAATTATCCTATATACAGCTAATCAACCAGCAAATCAAACTATAAAATGTAAAATTGGATTTAGAACTATGAGGGAAGCGTAAAAATGGCAAAAACCAATGAAAAAATCAAAAATATAAATGACCCAAATGATATTAATCCAGAAACAAGCCTAACCAATAATGATAATTATCATGTAAGAGCAGGGCGTAAAGGTGGGCAATCCACTAAACGTCGCTTTCAGGATAGCGAGTTTTATCGAGAAATCGGTTCAAAGGGCGGTTCTGTAACCATGTCTCGCCACTCCGAAGAATACCGGGAACGGCGCAAGAAAGGTGGCGAAACTACCCGCGAACGCTACGGCGATGAATATTATCATGAGATAGCCGCCAAAGCGGCACGTTCCAAGCAAGAAAACACCTTACTTCGCAATGAAGCTATTAAAGTTCTGCTAGCTGAAGGTTTCAAAATACCTACCATTATCAAACTTACTACCCGCGACCTTGAGAGCGATATTCGCTTGAAGAAGCACCTTGAAAGCGGCCCTCTAGCTGATTACCTCAAAGAGAAACCGGCTACCGATAACGATTATCTCTTTGTTTCACAATCGGGTAAACAACTTTCTCTTGCCAATACCTATACCGTGATGTCGCGCCATAAAGCCTGACAGACTTGTCGAGGGATTTTTGTGAATATTCCGCGCTTTCTTGACCATTTCCTGCCTGCCGCTCTACTGGCTTTGCTGCCGGTTGATATTCTCGTTGGTATTATCAAAGGGCTATACCCGACCCAAGCCTCGCTTTCTATTTGGCTTGGTAGCGCACTGGGTGTAATGCTGCTGCGTGGTCTAGCCAACCCGCGACATGCCAAAGTGATAGAATCGGGCGACCCGGAACTGGTGGCAGATGCGGTAGTAAACCGCCAGCTAAATTTTGGATTGGGGGCAACGTTACTGGGGTTGTCGCTGGTGATGGTTTTTTTCGGGCTGGTGATGGTTGCAATCTTGCCGGTGCGCCCGCTGCCATTTTCCAATCTAACTCTTGCTAAAGGAGTGGAACTTGGTTTTATACTGTTGTTTAACCTGATGATAGGCGGGTTAGAAGCCTTTGCGGTGCGTATTTACCTGATGGGACGCGCAAAATTGTAGTATAATGCGGTGATTTCCGAGGCTTTTTGACGGCAAAAACGTATTAAATCTAGCGGGATTTGGGTTGGACGAACAGCGTAGGGTAAGTGCAGGTTTAGGATGCGCCACACTCGTGGCGGTTTTTTTTCTGGCGATGATCGCTTACGGTCTTGCCTACCAGACCAAACCTGATTATTTTATTCAGGTAGGTTCTCGCCTCGATAGACCTTTTCTGGTAGAATCCTCTTTTTTTACCCGCGAACCCCCCGAAAGCGCCCGTAAACCCGGCGACCTTGATTACCGTTATACCAAATCTCGCAGCTTGATAGATTTGCCCGGTATCGGTTCGCAACCTCTCACCATCACCATGCGAATCTTCAGCTCGGAAAATCCCGACCCTCAATTTCAAATTTTCGTGGGCGATAAGCAAATATCTCCGGAATTAACCCAACCCCCGCCCCCCCGCGAGTGGAAAGAAATCGTTTTTCCTGTTCCGGCAGATTACTTCAAGGATGGCAATTTACACATCCGCCTTGAAAGTAGCACTTGGGATCCAAAGGGCGATCCTCGCAAATTGGGGTTGCTGCTGGATTGGGTTAAGATACAGCCAAGCCAACCCGCTTTTCTTAATCCCGGTGTGCGTCCGCCCGATGATACTTTTATTCCCTTGATTATCCTAACCGTGCTAGGTGTACTAACCTTGCTGGCTACGGGTTTGCCAACCCTATTTGCGTTGTTGGGAGGGGCAGGAATGGTCGGCGGTTTGGGATTTTGGATTATAACCGATCGCCTAAGCTTGACCACTTTCATACCGTTGGATGTTTTGCGGTTTGCTCTATTTGCTTTGGTAATGGTGTGGGTGCTGGCGCGTTTTGCCCCTTTGCTATATCGCGGGTTGGGAGTGGTAGTTTCTAGCCGAGAATCGGGCTGGCTTGCTTTATTTTTCTTGCTCTCATTTGTCTTGTTGTTTGGCGGACAACTTCATCCGCAGTTTACTTCTAGCGACATCGGCTTAAATGTCAACAACTTGCAAGCGCGTGTTATGCGTGGTTCGCTGATTTTCTCACCAGAGCTACCGAACGGGCAACCTGCACCCTACCCTCCCGCCTATTACATCGGATTACTGCCTTTCACCGCGCTGCTTGATTCGCGGCGCGAGTCTTTTGAGATGCTTTTCAAGTTTGCGGGAAGCCTTTTGCAAGCCAGCGGGGTGTATATGGTCTATTACCTAGCTAGCCTGATACGAAGCGTTCCTAACCAATTGGGCAATAAAGAAAACCCTATCAGTGAGAAATCCGAGCAAGAGTTTGAAGTAGGTACAAACTGGGTAGGGATAGTAGCGGCAGGATTTTACGCTATCAATAAATATCCGTATCTGATTTTTTCGCAAGGAAACCACACTAATCTTTTCGGAGAGTGGATGTTTTTAGTGCTGCTCTGTGTAATCTGTGGTGCGCTTTATTACTTCCGAATCCCCAATTTCCCTATAAGCCGCCGAAAGCCCCATAGCCTTGAAGATACTTCCGAATTACCAGCGTTAAACCGTGTATTGAAGCGTTGGGGGGATCGGTTGCGTTTGCGGCTGACGCGCTTTTCACCCTATTTGGTACGGGCAGGGGTTTATATTGTGCCGGTGCTGGCGCTTACCATCACCTATCTGAGCCACTATGGCACATTCCTGTTTACCAATGTCTTTATGGTATGTCTGATAGGGTTGCTGACGTTATTTGGAGGGCAACTTGGTAGGCGCAACGCGCTATACCTAGCAGGGGTCTTTGTGGTGAGCTTTCTGCTGGCGCTACTATTGTATTATTACAATTACTTTAACCTGATCGGCAATTTCTTTGGAGGGATGCTCGGCAGTACACCTGTGCCAACTGCCAAGCCGCGCCAACCCTTTGAAATTTTCTCTGCCTTGCAAAGAACTTATAGTGATATGCGGCTTTTCTTCGGGTTGCCTGTGCTGCTAGCAGCTTTTGGTGGAATGGCTCTTTGGACGATAAGTTACTTTGTACGGCGGGCGCAACAGGAAAAATGGGAGCGCGGACTCAACCCGGCAGAAGTGATATTGCTGGCGCTTGCTTTAACCTCTGTCGCGTTTGCCGCAATGGAACGGGTGCAAAATTTAGAAACTCGCTATCAGCTTTATCTTTTGCCGTTGGTGGCGCTGGCGGCGGGCGCTTTCCTCGGCAGAATTTGGCGCAGTGGCAAGGCAGGGGTAGTGCTGGTAGGGGCGTTGTTCCTCTTTCAACTGGTGGATACGCTGTCTTTCTGGTTGGAACGTATCACCTACTATTTCTATTAAGCGCAAAGGCAAGCTTTTAATCTTCGTGTAAATTTTGGAATTTAGTTCCACTGGAATGTGGGATGAATGCCCTACGCTTTAGCATCGCCTAATCTTAAGTTGTAAGACTTAACGGTTGCGATGTGGGAAAAGCTGTGGCTGTGGACGTGGACCAAAATCTGAGTTAGGTTCTGTCCAGAGTGAACGGATGATTGAAAGATTCAGTTCTCCTAGACTGGATAATACAAGGCTTGCGCCCATTGCCCGCCAGCGTGGGGTATGGTAGCCGGGAATGCAAATAGATTTCATTCCGGCGTTGGCTGCCGCTTCCACGCCATCTCTACGACAGGTTAACGATAGTACAGAAGAAGGGTGCAGCGCAAAAGTTTCACCACAAGCTATATGAAAAGTTGGATCAGGATAACCTTGTTGAACCATATCACCGGCTACAATCACATCGAACGCTTCATCAAGCCCCAAGTTTTCTAATACATAGTATAAATAGTCGCGTGGTCCGGTGCAGATTATCGCCAACTTAAACTCATAATCCTTGAACATTTGAAGGGATTCTATCAAGCCCGGTTTTGGTTCAAGCTTTTCTTCTACCAGTTGCATGAATATTTCACGCCAACTTTCATGAAGCTCGATGGGGCTTACCGGCAGATTATAACGATGGCGTATATAATCGGCAATATCAAAAGTACGTTTGCCCAATAAATCCAATAATAAATTTTCGCTTAGCTCAACATTGAATTTTTGCACACATTCGCTCCATGCACGAATGTGGGTCAATTCGGTATCAACCATCAAGCCATCAAGCTCATAAATAATACCTTCAAACATCCTTTACCTTCTGGCTCATCATTTGTACGGTAATTGATAAGACCTTCTAAATGATAAGGCTTAAACCCTATTCGTGCAACTTAGTTTATACACAAGATTCAAAAATTTCTGATCAATAATTAAAATAAGATGATAAAGGGGTTGACACTTTGCCGCAGCCTGATAAGATAAAGTGTATGCTAGACATATCGAGTGATAGCACACTATACCTCTTCAACAATTAGCTAAAGTTCAAAAATTAAAATCAAGCCGAGAGTTATTATATGTCTAATATTTTCCGTCAGAACGCGCTTAATAAGCTCTCTACACCTGAAGACCTAGATAAAACAATCAGGGTTACAGAAAGGCGCGGTTGGATAGCCCTTGCCGGGTTGGCATTAGTTTTGGTAATCGCACTTGTCTGGGCAATTTTTGGCAGTATTCCTACCGTATTGCGAGGTACTGGACTTCTTTACAGCCCAGATGCGATAAAAGAAGTCACCACACCCGATGCCGGATTTGTAACTGATATCAGCGTGCGTTCCGGGGATACGGTAAAAGATGGGCAGGTTATTGCCAAAATCAAGAACCAATCGGGCGCAGACGTTGAGCTACGCAGTCCGGGCGATGGAACTGTGCTGGATGTGCTGGTGGAAAAAGGCTCTCCCCTTCAGGCGTTAGCTTCGGTAGTGAATATTGAATTGAGCGGCAAACCTTTACAAGGGGTAGTTTTCGTATCGCTAGGCGATGGCAAACGGATAAAACCCGGCATGAAGGTGCAGCTTTCCCCTTCCTCGGTTCGCGCAGAAGAATCTGGTTTCCTTTTGGGTACAGTAAGCTTAGTCTCACAATTTCCGGTTTCGGCGCAAAGCCTATTGGTTCAGCTTAAAAGCCGCGAACTGGTTGAGGCGCTGGCTTCCGGCGCACCATTAATCAGGGTTGACGTAGCGCTCGAAAAAGATTCTACTTTTAGCGAATTTAAATGGACAACCGGAAGTGGTCCGCATCTTAAACTTACCGGCGGAACGCTTGCAAGCGCGAATCTGGTGCTTGGCGAGCAACGTCCGATTACCCTGATATTGCCTGTATTCCAGCAGGAGGGTAACTGATGCGGGTCAAAACCCCCACTGTGCTGCAAATGGAAGCCGTGGAATGCGGTGCAGCCGCGCTTGCCATTATCTTGGCATATTTAGGACGATGGGTTCCTCTGGAAGAATTAAGAGTTGCTTGTGGCGTTTCGCGCGATGGCAGCAAGGCAAGCAACGTGGTTAAAGCGGCACGTACCTATGGGCTAACCGCAAAGGGCTTTCGAAAAGAGCCACAAAGCCTGCCTGAAATGCAGATGCCAGTTATAGTCCACTGGAAATTTAACCATTTTCTAGTGGTGGAAGGTTTTAGCAACGGCAAAGTATTTCTGAATGACCCTGCCAGTGGTCCCTATGCGGTTACGTCAGAAGAGTTTGACGAGTCGTTTACCGGGGTAGTGCTGACATTTGAGCCAACCGCCGAATTTCACAAAGGTGGAAAGAAATTCGATGTAGTGGCAGCTTTGCGTAGTCGCCTTATTGGTTCTGGTTCTGCCTTGCTTTTTGTGATTTTGGCAGGGTTAAGCTTAGTTATTCCGGGTTTGATAGTACCATCTTTTACCCGCATCTTTGTGGATTACTACCTCGTTCGAGAATTAAATTCCTGGCTAGTACCTCTTTTGCTGGGAATGGTGGCTACATTATTGCTCACTGCCGCTTTAACATGGGTACGCGAGTATTATCTTTTGAGGCTGGAAACCAAACTTGCTGCCAGCATGTCGGGTAAATTTCTCTGGCATGTTTTACGTTTGCCGATGGAGTATTACTTGCAACGCTATGCCGGTGAAATCGGTGGGCGTGTTTCGATAAATGATCAGGTGGCATATCTGTTATCTGGCAGATTGGCATCCACCTTCCTTGATATTATCGCAATTTTTTTCTACGCTATTCTGATGTTTATCTACGATCCACTCCTGACTCTGGTGGGTATATTTTTCGCCTTTTTGAATATAGTAGCCTTGCGCTATGTAGCGCGAAAGAGAGTTGACCTTAACCAGAGAGTATTACAGGAATCCGGGAAAATGACCGGCGTAGCGATGTCGGGTTTGTACACTATCGAAACCCTTAAAGCGATCGGACGCGAGTCGGATTTCTTCTCCCGATGGGCAGGCTATCAGGCAAAACTGGCAAGAGCGCGTCAGGAAATGGCGGTTTACACCCAATATCTATCCATAGTGCCACCCTTGCTGACTGCCTTGAATACTACTGCCATTCTAACCTTGGGTAGTATGAAAGTAATAGAAGGTCAATTGAGTATCGGCATGCTGATAGCCTTCCAAAGCTTGATGTACGCTTTTCTTGCGCCGGTAAACAAATTAGTGGACTTGGGTAGCACTTTGCAAGATGTACAGGGCGGACTAAAGCGGTTGGATGACGTGCTTGGCAATAAAGCGGATACCGCATTGGATGCAAAGGAAGATTGGAGTGACCAATCCAAGCGACAACCTAGGCTGACCGGATATCTGGAATTAAAGAATTTGAAATTCGGTTACAGTCGTCTGGAGTCGCCTCTAATAGAAAACTTTAACCTGACGCTTCAACCCGGCAGCCGGGTAGCGTTGGTGGGGGGCAGTGGGAGCGGTAAATCTACCGTTGCAAAACTGGTTTCGGGTCTTTACCAATCGTGGGAAGGCGAGATATTGTTTGACGGCAAGCCCCGTACCGACATACCCCGCAGCGTAATTACAAACTCATTGGCAGTTGTAGATCAGGACATATTCCTGTTTGAAGGCTCGGTACGCGACAATCTAACAATGTGGGATCCTACTATACCTGATCAACAAGTGATTCAGGCTTCCAAAGATGCGGGAATACACAATGAAATTGCTGCTCGCCCCGGAGGGTATGCCTCAAATGTAGCCGAAGAAGGCGTAAATTTTAGCGGTGGTCAACGCCAACGCCTTGAAATAGCCCGCGCTTTAGCGGGAAATCCGGCAGTATTGATACTGGATGAAGCTACTAGCGCGCTAGACCCGGTAACAGAAAGCTTGATAGATCAAAACCTGCGTCGTCGCGGCTGTACCTGCCTGATTATCGCTCACCGACTCAGCACAATTCGAGATTGTGATGAGATTATCGTATTGGAGAGAGGTAAAATCGTACAACGTGGCACTCACGAACAGATGAAGAATGTTAAAGGTCCTTATTCACGCCTGATTGCGACGGAATAGAGTTATGTCAATACCTGCACAAGCACAACCTACCACCAATATGCCTCGCCTTTTAGTGCTGAACGGAAACCAGCGCGGAGTATTCATCCCACTTGACTTTGAAAGTTTAAAGCTCAAACCGTTGGTTTTGGGACGTTCCACCACAAATGCCGATGTAGTGCTGCAAAGCCCTCAAAATCTTGTTTCTTCGCGCCACGCTATAATTAGCTATAGGGCTGAGGATGGCTTGCTGATAATCTCAGACCCCGGCTCAACCAATGGCACTTTCGTAAACGGCGACAGGGTAGCGGGTAATATTCCGCTTTTCCCCGGAGATTGGATAAGTTGCGCCGATGTGGAACTGGTTTTCCTTTTACCCGGTCCGGTCGGTGCGCCACCCCCCAAACCTGCCCGTTATCAGGTTGAAGATAATAGCCCCGGTATGGCACGCTTGGAAGTGGTCGCCAGTAATATACCAAACCTACCACCCGGCTCTTTCTGCCGTCTTACGCCAACCCGCTCTTTCGTAATTGGGCGAAATCAAAGTAACGACATGCGATTAATCGAGCAGGGCGATGCACAGCGCATGGTCAGTCGCAAGCAAGCTGAAATACGCTGGTCAGAGCAAGGTTACTTAATCTATGACCCCGGCGCAACCAACCCTTCGCTGGTAAATGGCAATCCTTTAGTCGGCTCAATGCTGCTAAAAGAGGGCGATACTATTGTTATCGCTTCAACCACTTTGCGCTTTCGTGCCCCGCGCAAGCCTTTTGGCGGAAAAGAAAAGCCTTCAGCCGCTAAAACAGATAGTCGGATGGTGGTTTTAAGGCATGCTTCGCGCCTTCCGCTCTATCTGGGACCTGAACGATTAGGGTTGCCGCAACTTCAAGAGATTATCATCGGGCGTGACAAAGATGGTTTGTTGCGTTTGATGGATGTCTCGATCTCACGCCGTCACGCCCGACTTTTTTATCAGAACGGGCAATTAATGGTTGACGACTTGGGTTCTGCCAACGGTACATTTGTAAACCGAGAACTGGTGCTACAACCTACCCAGCTCAAGCTCGGCGACCATTTGCAAATCGGCGAATTTGAATTTGTAGTGGAAGACTCTTCCCAACCCGGTTCTCAACCTGTGCCGCTCGGCGCGCCGGTTACGATGCAATTGGCGTTGGAGCAAGGCGCAGTTCGGGTTGCTCCCGCTCCCAGAGTTACCGGATTTATTTCAGTTGTGCCTAAGCCGCTCCCCCCTCCGGCTGATTATAAGGGTACCTTTGAAGAAATTTGTGAAAAGCTCGGTACTATTGTTAATAAGGGCGGCAACGAGCCATTTCTATTAGATGACCCAGACAGCTTCTGGCTTGTCAAAAAGGGTAAAGTAGAAGTGTTTGCGGTGCAGTTAAGCGAAGGCAAGCCAGTAAATGCGCGCCACCATATTTGCTCTGTAGTTCCCGGTCAGGCTTTAATCGGGTTGGACTCTGCCAGATATGGTGGTGGGCTTGGGTTGTTGGGAGTAGCGGTACCAGACACCCATTTGCTTAAAGTACCTGCCTACCATTTGCGCTATATGGTTAAAGAGCCGCAACTGACCGGAAATTTGTCGCAAATGCTGGAGGACTGGATAGATCACCTTTCGCGCAGTATTAGCGGAGAAAGTAGCACCTCACCTATTGAAGCAGCCTTGGAAGTCGGCGCTGAATTGGAATTGATTGCCCAACAACGAGTTGGTTTGAAAAAGAGCGGATTATGGGTAAAGTTGCTGGAAGGAAGCGCGCTATATTTCGGGGAAGAAGAGCTTGGCTCTGATACAGGCGAAACGGTTTTCCCGGTTTTCGGCAATAGCTGGCTTTTAGTGCCCTCCAAATGTCGTTTGAAACCAATCCCCTCTCAAGAAATATTGACAGACCCGCGTCTTTGGGAGGGGCTGGATCAGTTCCATGAAATCTTCTTTCGGATAAAAGTCACCAATATTCGCTTGATGACTTTTGAAGAAATTAACCGCTTGAGAAGAAAAGCCGAATATGATACAGCGGTTGCTCAAACGGCTTTAGGTAATCTTTCTTCTATATTTGAAGACCGCAAAGCAGGCGAAGAACCGGCTTATCGGGCTACCCGCAATCTGTTGCTAAATGCTTGCCGCATGATCGGGGAAGCGCGGGGAATTTTAATCCAAACTGCCCGTGAACAATTCGATGCTTCCGGTCGAAGCAATCCCCTTGACGATATTGCCAGGGCTTCGCGTATTCGCATACGGGAAGTAACCCTTGAACCGGATTGGTGGAAGCAGGATATCGGAGCTTTATTAGGCTATTGGAATGAGGGGGTGGCAGGAAAAGAAGCGGGTAGCCCCTTGGCGTTATTGCCCCTTTCCAGCAAACGCTATGAGGTAGTTGACCCTGCCGATAATAGTAGAACGGTGATCACTCGCGAAATAGCCGCCCAGATTTCCAATACTGCTTATGTTTTTTATCGCCCCTTCCCGCTGAGAATATTTAAAGCATGGGAATTGATACGCTTCGGTACACGCGGTTCAAGCGGTGATTTGGTCAACCTGCTTTTGTTGAGTATCGGAGTTGGGTTGCTGGCGCTTTTTATACCGGCAATAACCGGATTCCTGTTTGATACCGTAACACCTACAGGGAATCGCTCCCTATTATTCCAAGTAGTGGTTGGGCTGATAGTGGTAACTCTAGCCTCGGTAGCTTTTCAGTTTACCCGTGGGATTGCAATATTAAGGTTTGAGACAAGGCTTGAATTATCCACCCAAGCCGCGCTCTGGGATAAATTGCTCGAATTACCCACCTCTTTCTTCCGCAAATATACTGTCGGTGATTTGGCGGTAAGGGCGATGGGTCTGGATGTAATTCTGCAATTGGTGGGCGGAAATGTAATAACTGCCGTGTTAGGCAGCGTGTTTTCAATTTTCAGCTTTTTCCAGCTATTTGCCTACGATGCCGGCTTAGCTTTTGTAGCGCTTGGCTTGATTGCTCTAACCCTGCTGGCGGTTATTATTTTTAGCTTGTGGGAATTGCGTTTTCAGCGCACCCTTACCGAATTGCAGGGCAAGGTTTCTGGTCTGGTGTTGCAACTTATCACCGGAATTGCAAAGTTGCGGGTAGCAGGCGCAGAAACTCGCGCTTTTGGAGTATGGGCGCGTGAATTTACCAAGCAACGCCGGATTGCTTATAAAGCGCGGACTGTCAGCAATTACCAGCAAGTATTTAACTCGATACTGCCTATAATAACCAGCGCGGTTATCTTTGCAGCAGTAGATAGTTTTAAGAAACAGGGTACGCTTACCACCGGCTCATTCCTTGCATTTGTGGCGGCATTCGGTCAATTCCAAGCGGCTATGATTACAATGGTAGCAGCCTTCACTTCAGTTTTACAAGCAATACCCTTGTATGAACGAATTCGCGTAATACTGGATGCCGAGCCGGAGGTGCAATCCGGCAAAATTAATCCCGGTGAGCTTAACGGCGACATCGAGTTGAATCATGTCTCTTTCCGCTATAGTCCTGAGACTCCCTATATCCTGAATGATGTATCTTTGCATATTCGCGCCGGGCAATTTATTGCGATTGTGGGACCTTCCGGTTCTGGTAAATCTACTATCTTCCGCTTGTTGCTAGGCTTTGAAAAACCTGAATCTGGCTCGATTCTGTTTGATAATCAGGATTTATCCGAACTTGACCTATCGGCTGTGCGCAGACGTACCGGGGTAGTAATGCAAAACGGTAAATTAATGCCGGGCGATATTCTGAGTAATATCATCGGTTCAAGCCCGTTTACCGTTGAAGAAGCATGGGAAGCCGCCAGAATGGCAGGGCTTGAGGACGATATTAAGCAAATGCCGATGGGCATGTTCACTTTAATCTCTGAAGGAGGTTCGACCCTATCAGGTGGTCAACGCCAACGACTAATGATAGCCCGCTCAATTATCGGTAAGCCCCGTATCCTGCTGTTTGATGAGGCGACCAGCGCGTTGGATAACCAGACTCAAGCGATTGTTAGCCGCAGCCTTGAAAATTTGCAGGCAACCCGGATTGTGATTGCCCACCGCCTTAGCACTATAATCAATGCCGATTGTATTTATGTGTTACAAGGCGGGAATATTGCTGAATTTGGAACTTTTCAAGAGCTAATGAGCCGAGATGGTCTTTTCAAAGATTTGGCTTCACGACAACTAGCCTGAAAAATCATTGAAGCGTGATTTAATTCTCGGATGCGGCGGATTGCAAGCAACAAGCATAAGCTAAGTTAAAGATTATGGTAATCGCGCAAGTTGCCAATCGTGGGGATAGCCAAGAGATTAGATGATTTTCTAGCCTCGCACGAGCGGCAACTCTACGGCGAAAATCGTTCCTTTACCAAGCTGGCTTTCTACCCTGATACTTCCGCTATGACATTCTACACACTCTTTGACAATGCTTAAACCTAACCCCGTCCCTTTCACATTTTTGGCATTTGTCGCTCGATAAAACGGCTCAAACAGATTTGCCAAGCCCTCTTCGGGGATACCAATACCCTGATCTTCTACTACAAGATTAATTTTGTTGTACTTTTCAGACAGCGTTACTATGACTTCAGACCTGACGGTAGAATACTTGATCGCATTTGAAATCAAATTAGTGAGTATCTGGCGTATGAGCTTTGAATCCGCTTCTACCGAACCTTGTAAACCGCTGTGAAAGGTCAAGATGTGGCTATCCTGATCAATCAATCGAAATTCATCAATAAGGTCTTTGACAAAAGCCTTTAGATCCAGTTGTCGGGGAGCGTATTCCAGATGATTCCTTTCCATCTCTGCTACCATAAGCATGTCCTCAAGCATTTGGAGCAGCAAATACACTGATCCATTAATGAGATCAAATTGTTGTGCCTTTTGCTCTGTGGATAAGCGAGTTTCATAGTTTCGAAGTATATCTGAGGATGAGAGAATACAAGTCAGGGGATTGCGAAAATCATGAGAAAACATGGCTACCAGCCGTGAGTTTAGCAAACGTTTCTCGCGTTCTTCGCTCAAAGCGGTATTGAGTATTTCAATCTGACTCTGCATCTGCTTTTCTTGCGCTGCTCTCTTTTCCAACCTCGTTCGAATGGTATTTAGCACTTCGGCATGGGTGAACGGTTTAGTCAGATAATCATCCGCGCCTAGAGTCATACCCTTACGTACAGCATCGTGATCGGCAGCGGCAGTCAGGAAAACAAAAGGAATATGATTGAGAGTCGAATTGGAACGCACTTCAATCAGAACATCATGCCCGTCCAGTTCTGGCATAGCAATATCGCATATAATGAGGTCGGGGACTTCTCTTTGAATGGCTTCTAGTCCAAGTCGTCCATTTGCTGCGCCACTTACTTCGTACCCCTCAAATTGAAGCCAGTCCATTACCTCCTCACGAATTTGCTCTTCATCTTCAATTACCAATATTTTAACCATGGATAGCATCCTTCACCGGAAAGATTACAATAAATGTAGTGCCTTTTCCTACCTGACTTTCGAAGGTAATAGTACCACTGTGCAGTTCAACTGCCTGTTTGGCAATACTTAATCCCAGACCGGTGCCGGAGATAGTGCCGACATTCGTAGCGCGATGAAACGGCTCAAACAGGCGTTTTAAATCATCGGAAGGGATACCAATACCGTCGTCCTGTACCTTCATTACTATTTGCCCATTATTGTAAGTCAGGCTAACCCCGATAGATTTTTCTTTAGGCGAATATTTCAGCGCGTTAGAAACAAGATTACCGATAACCTGACGCATTAAACGTTCATCATAATCAACCATTAGAGGCGAATTAGAAGACTCATAAGCAATGCGCCCTTGATTATAGTGCTCCTGACTTTCATATTCTTCGATAATTTCCTGGCACAGCCTATCCAGATCAGACCGCGTGGGTTTGAATTCAATACGCCCTGCCTGAAAACGTGCCAGATGTAGGACATCTTCCATAATATCTTTCATATGCATTACTTGTTGACGAATTTTGTCCAATCTAGCATCGATTTGTGTCCCATCCATTTTTTCTCGATAAGTAGAGAGGGTTTCAGTGGTAGCCAGAATTGCTGCCAGTGGAGTGCGGAATTCATGTGATGCCATCGAAACAAAGCGCGATTTGAGTTCAACCAGTTCTTTCTCTTGTGCCAGCGACTGTTTCAAAGACTGTTCCGCCAGTTTTCTTTGGGTAATATCGATTACGAAAGTCATCACCAAGGGGGCAGGTTGAGTATCAATGTAGCTCAATTTGAAATCAACCGGAAAAATGCTACCGTCTTTGCGGCGTGCATAATGCTCCTGTATATCAGTAGAGCGATTCGTTGGTATTGTCATAAAAGCGGAGCGTCGCCTCTGATCACTATTTCTGGAATTTTCTGGCACAAGCACTTCAACACTCTGCCCTACCAATTCAGCACGCTTATAACCGAAGAGTTTTTCAACCTCTTTGTTGACAAGCACAATCTTTCCATTTGTATTAACTACAATGGTTGAGATTGGCGCCGATTCAATAAACATCCTGAATTTCTCTTCGCTCTCCCGCAAGGCAAATTCGGCGTGTTTGCGTGCCATCAGGGAGCCTACCGTAAGCGCATAAAGCACCAAAATATCAAGTTGGGCTTGTGTAATTGGTTTATGATAAACCCCATTATCCACTGTCAACCAGCCCAGCGCTTCGCCATTCCACAAAGCGGCTGCTGCATTCTGACCTATTCCAATTGGTTTGAGATTATCAAACAGTTCGGCTTTTTCATCGAAGGCAAAGCGTTCGTTGCGATCTAGCGTTCTTGTAAGAATACCTGTCAGGCTATTGACATCCAATTGAAGGTGCTGCTCAGTTACGAGGTTGCCGTATATGTCGGTTCCATAAGTGCCGCTGGCAACTGCCGTTTTGGAATTATACAATAACAACCCTATACGTTCAAAACCAAAATGTTCCAGCCCTTGTTCCACGACACAGCGGTAGAACTCATCCAGTGTGTCGGTGCGATTGAGACGAATGGTAATATCGTGAAGCGTTTTAAGATATACTTGCATCTGAAGTTCTGCTTGCCGCTTGCTTTCTAGCTCCGCTTCAGCCTCTTTACGCTCGGTGATGTCAGCAAAAGTTGTAACAACGGCATAAGGTTGTTCTTGGCTGGTATCAATAAGTGGTTGGGAATTAACTAAAAGCCAACTCACGGTGTTATCGGGTTTATGAATACCCATTTGCACGTTTGATTGTGGTTTCCCAGTATGAAGGGCAATCATAGCAGGGTGGGTCTCGCCGGGAAAAGGCGAGCCGTCTTCGTGAACACATCGCCATGTAGGGTCAGTAGAAGTTCGCCCTAGTATTTTGTCAGTTGTCAAACCTAGCAGACGTTCGGCAGCGCTATTACAAAGTTGAATAGCCCCATCTCCCCTCTGCAACACGATACCTTCAGACATAGCGGCGATAGTTGTACGATAACGCTGTTCGCTTTCTAGCAAGGCAACTTCGTTGGCTTTTATGTGGGTGATATCCCGCGTGATTCCCACAAGTCCAACTAGCTCACCTTTTAGATTTCGAAACGGTACTTTTGTGGTCAATGCCCAGATTTCAGTTCCATCCTGTCCAATAGAACGTTCTTCAAGGTTTAGGATGCGAGTTTCAGTTCTAAAAAGCTGTTCTTCGTCCTCTTGAAACTTCGCCGCCATATCTGCCGGGAACAACTCAAAATCAGTCTTACCCACTACTTCATCTAGATTAATAGATTTGAGAGATTTGATATGTGAAAGATTGCTCAAAATAAGGCGATGTTTAGTATCTTTGAAGTAGATATAATCGGGTACGGCATCAATCACTGTTCTGAGTAGATTACGTTCCTCCGCGATTGCCTGCTGCGCCTTTTTGAGTTCGGTAATATCAAATATAGTAGTACGGCTTAGAACAAACTCACCTTTTTCATTTTTTATGGCTGTTGCATTTACAATTACTGGAAAAGTAGTGCCATTTTTGCGTTTGAACTCAATTTCGATATCCTTGAGCCAGCCTTGTTCTTTTAAGATAGGGAAATTCTTCCTGAAGGTTGCTTGACTAGAGGGCGTGAGAAAGTCCAAAACCCTCTGCTTATTGATAACTTCTTCTCGACTATAACCCAACCAGCGCAATTCGGTATCATTGATTTGTACAAAAAAGCCATCGCTATCAAGGGAATGATAGCCCGTTGGGGCATTATTGTACAGGTCATAAATTTCCGCCGCATATTTTTGAAGCGCCACTTCCGCTTGTTTTCGCTCGGTGATGTCGCGAATAATGCAAACCAAATTACTTACTGCCTTATCTGAGCGGTTTACCGGGGCAATGCTGATTTCAGCCTCGAAACTTGCACCATCAGCCCGTTTTGCCTGTGTCTCTAGATGACGTGTTCGGTGTGTTGCTGCCACTTCCTGAACAATCGCTTCGAGCTTGGAGGCATCTTCTGGGTTCACAAATGCGGTCAGTTTCATATCTAGATAACTAGTAGCGGCAACATCGAAGAGCGTATCAAAGGCATAGTTAGCCTGCTGAATACCGTGTTCAATATCTAGCAGAAGAATGCCATCGCCACTGTGGTTGAAAATCGCTTCAAGCCGATCTTTGACTTTTTCTAACTCTGCTGTACGTTCGACCACGCGCTGTTCGAGCAAATCTCGCGCTTCCTGCAAAGCTGCTTTTGCCCGCTGTTTTTCGGTAATGTCTATTATTGTAGAATAAAGAAACTGTTTACCCTCGATTTCGAGTGGTCCCGAGTACACTTCTACATCGCGAAGAATACCATTTGCGCCACGATGCACCGATATAAATGATAATATCTGGGAAACTGCTGCATGCCACATAGTGTCTTTGATTATTTCGGATGGTGCAAGACTTAGATCGAAGATATGGAGGTTTTTGAGAGTGGCTAAATCATAGCCATAGAATTTCTCTGCTGCCGGATTGGCATCCATAATTCTTCCGGTTTGAGGGTCAACAATCAGCTTTGGCAAACCGTTAAGCTCGAACATCTGGCGGTAGCGTTTTTCGCTAGTACGTAGGGTTTCTTCGGCTTTTTTTTGCTCGGTAATGTCGATGGAATTGATAAGTCCTGCCGTAATATTACCGAAAGCATCCCGTACAGGCTGAATATTGGTACGGTGCCAGTGTTCTTCACCGGCTACTATTCCCCGGGCTTCATTTACCTTTCCCTTGCCGGTCTTTATAACTTCTTGAATGGATGCCAACTGATAGTTTGCCACAGCGGGAAGGAAAAGTTCTTGCATATACTTGCCGACTATTGTTTCCGCTGTGAAATGCAATTGGCGTGCTGCGATTTCATTCGCATAAAGTAGCTTGCCCTTTTCATCAAACATGGCGATTGTAGCTTCAGAACTTTCGATCAAACTACGATATTTTTCTTCATTCGCCTTCAACGCAATTTCAGCCAATTTTTTGTCGGTAATTTCGCTGGCGTAAATCAGCGCGGCATAAGGCTTTCCCGTGCTATCCCGTATCGGTTGCATACTGGTACGAAACCAAGCTGGTTTCCCGGCAAGGGTCACTTCAGGTTCAAGGACTATGCCTTTTTCGAGGGTTATAACACGATTTATATCAGCAATTATATCGTTAGCTTGTGAGGGCGGGAATAATTCATGCACGGTTTTGCCTATCAGTTGCTCAGGCGCTACGCCAAAAGGAACGGCAGCGATTCTATTCAAATACAAATAGTGCCCGGTGGCATCAACCATCGAAATTGCAGCATCTGAGCTTTCAATCAGGCTGCGATACTTTTCTTCGCTGCCTCGTAAGGCTTCCTCTGCTTTTTTGCGAGCGGTTATATCGCGAATAATCGTCAGAACTTCATCTGTATTATCCAGCGGTACAAAACGCGCTTCAAAGAAATGTATATCTGCTTGAAAGAGCATCTCATATTCGAAAGTTATCGGTTGTCTTGTGGTGTCAACCTGCTTAATTGCCTCCAGCGCACGATTCGCAACCCATGAGGGTAAAATGTCCTGAATATGTTTGCCGATAAAAGCTTCCGGTGGAACTAGCAAATCGGTTTTGTGACCATGAAAATCTACAAATATTCCGGCAGGCGTTATACGAAATAATAAATCAGGGGTTGCGGAAAGTAACGCTTTCTGTTGTGCTTCACTGTAGCGTAGCTTTTCTTCAATCTTTTTTCGTTCGGTAATATCCCTCACTAACGATAATAAGCAGCGTTTTCCACTCAGCTCGATAACTTCTGCTGATAAAAGCCCAATTAGATTTTCACCGGATTTGGAGCGATATTGCGCTTCCATATTGTGTATAAACCCATGTTTCAGCAACTCTTGCCCCACCTGATTGCGATCCTCTGGGGTTACCCAGATGTTAAGCTCAAGCGCCGAATACCCAATAACCTCCTCGCGGCTGTATCCCATAGTTCGCAAAAAACTTTCATTTGCATCCACATAAAGTCCATCCTCGATGGAAGTTATGACGATGGAATCCGGACTGGCGGAGAAAATTTTTGAAAATTTCTCCTCTGAGATACGCAGTGCTTGTTCAGACTGTTTGCGCTGCGTAATATCCATAAATGAAGCCATCATACAGACGGGCTTTCCGCTCGTATCGGTGACAAGGCTCGCCACTAACTCAATATCGGCGTTAGTACCGTCATTCAAACGCGCAACCAACTCGCCGAAGAAATAGCCTCGCTCACCAAGCGCCTCTACAATTTTCTGCGCTTCAATGGGAGACTCCCAAAAACTTAACACCACTTGCCCAATCACTTCCTGTTCGGTGGTAAATTTCCATAGTTTCAGAAAGGCAGGGTTTACGTAGGTTAGGCGACCTTCAAGATCGGATATTGCATATGGGGTTATTGACGAGTCTAGGGCGCTCTCTTTTATTCTAAGCGTTTCCTCGATTATTTTGTGTGCGGTGATATCGCGCCCAACACTTTGACATTCGATAAAGCGACCACTTTTATCGAATATAGCCCGGTTTGTCCATTCAATCCAGCGAGGATTTTGACCGGGCATACTATCTTGATAAGCGAGTTTTGCAACGGGACTATCAAATGTTAAGGTTTTGACATGGGCAATTGCCCGCTCTCGATATTCTGCTGGAATCTTATCCAGAATATTACTACCCAATAGAGCTTCGCTAGGCTGCGCATACCATTCGCTGTAGGCACGATTAACAAAGGTCAGCCGAAAATTGGCATCATAACGACAGATAAGCTCTGTCTGGGATTCGACAATGCTCTCGTAGTACGATTCTTTTATTAATTGCCTGTTTTCGAGCGCCTGCCTGACAAATCCTATCAGACGAGTGTAATCTGATTTTTCAACGAACCCGAATGCGCCTAAACGCATCATATCTACCGCGTCATGCACCGTTGCCCTATCTGAAACAAGGATAATTGGGGTGGTGGGGTGGGAGCGCTTGATCAATTTAATTACGGTGCTGGCGCTTAGCGAGGTTAGCACAAAATCGCACAAGATTACAGCCCACTTGCGCTCAGTCAGGGCTATTTCAAGCTCTCCGGCAGTTTTGCTATGGCGATACTCGAAGTCAATTTTTGCAGAATCCCGCAGTAGTGCAACTAGGGTTTCAGCAGCGGATAGGGAATCAGCGATAATAAGAATGTTATTTTTCTCAGATTCTACAATCTTTGATTGGTGCATGGTCTTCACCTTCAAGATATAAAGACAAAAAAGGCTTCTGAATAAAATCACACCTGTGAGAAAAAGCCAGCATAGTAAACCAATTTACTTGTAACAAAATTATCCGTGAGCAATCTGGCAAAAATCTATCTTTGAGTTCAAATTATATCAGAGAAGCCTACCTCACCTCGAAATTTGAATATAATACCAAGACAAGTTATATAAAAAGATAAACCTTTATATAAAAATTATACTCTTAAAAAGAAACCAAATCACTAGTAATAACCTAATAAATGTATAAAAACCCTCTCTATTTTAGCGAATTTGCTTTAGGTAACAATTAGATACTTTTAACAAACGCTTTAGTCTTGCTAGACTCGAACTGAGGGCTATGGAAAGCCCAACCACTTTGGTTAGGAATGGACAGAATTTGAAACGATTGCCCCAATCGCGCCGATGTGACTTATCCCATTATTTAGGAAATATATTTATAGTTGACTAAAATGAGTTTCAGCAAGCTTGGGAATTATTTTACTGAAAGGTGGCTGTTCAGTAAAACCCAAAATGAAGCTAATTTCCAAAATTAACTATATAAAATCCCGCCACGAAGGACGGGAATGGTTGTTAACTTATCATTTTATAACTATCGCTCAATTGCGTAGCGCTTTACCCCCGTGCATAAGGATATATTGCATACGTTCCTGCGTTTTTGGCAATTTGCAGAGTTCTACGAAAGCTTCCCGCTCTAAATCGAGCAGATACTGTTCGCTTACTTCTCGTACCGGGCTTGCCTCTGTCCCTCCGGTAAGCACAAACAACAACTTGCGGGCTATAACACCATCGTGCTTACTGATAGCTTTGGTCATTTCCAAACCCTCAATCAGTTGCTCACCCGCCAAATAGCCGCCCTCGCCGGGTAGCTTGAAACTAAACGGTTGGGGGGGCTTGTAACCGCCCTCCTGATTTGCCAGTTCCAGTACATCTGCTTTAGCGTCTGAAATCAAGCGAGCCTTGTTCAGAGTAATTCGGTCGGTTTTGCGTAGGAAACCAATGGAACGCGCCTCTTCTGCACTGGTACTGACTTTGGCATAAGAGATTGCCTCAAAGGTTTTTTGAACCGGCGGGAAGGGACCAGTCATTCCGCGCATGCGCTCGATATTGCGAATGAGCAATTCCTTATTACCGCCCGCACCGGGAATCAAACCCGGACCAACCTCAACTTGACCGATGTAGGTTTCGGCATAAGCCCGTATTCGTGTGCCTGCCATCGTGATTTCGCAACCGCCGCCTAGCGTTCTGCCAAAAGGCGCAACTACTATCGGTTTTTGCGAATACTTGATAGCCATGCACCAATCCTGCGTAGCTTTAACCATTTGCTCAATCTGCCCAAATTCGCCGCTATTAGCCGCCATTACCGCTAGAAAAAGGTTAGCCCCGGCGCAGAAATCGCTGCCCTCGTTGCCGATGACCATACCTTTCCACTTGTCATCGGTATTGAGCTTATTAAGCGACCACATACCCAGTTGAACCATTTCAGGGTCAATGGTATTCATCTTGCTGGTGAATTCAAGGCACAAAACACCATCACCGAGGTCAATAAGGCTGGCGCTATCATTTGAGCGCAGAATATTTGCTTTATCCTTCTTCAGACTCGCAAGGCTTATCAGGTCAGTACGTTCCGGTATAGCCACGTAACGTCCTTCGTTGAAATCCCACATGCGCTTGCGTCCGTTTTGCTCAATATAGAAATAATCTTGCCCGCGATTGATAAATTCGACCAACCACTGAGGGATTTCGCGCCCTTCTGCTCTCATTTTTTGCACGCTCTTGAGCGGCCCGATTGCATCCCACGACTCGAAAATCCCCAAATCCCAGTTATAGCCCCACTTCATCGCCTGATCAATCGCTTGGATGTCATCGGCAATCTGCGGCGCGATTTTAGCAGTATAAAGCAGCGTGTCTGCCAGTACCGTCCATCCGAACTTACCGGCGCGATCATCCAAATAGGCAAGCGTCTCAAGACGTTTGCGGGCATCACTGCGCCGTGCTGCCTCTTCTAGTTTGGTATCAGCGAGGGGAGTTTCTACCTGTGCTTCATATTCGAAAGTCTGAGGGTTCAACGACAGAATCGTAGATTTGCCCTTTGCATCCTTCACCTTCTTGTAAAAGCCCTGCCCGGTTTTATCGCCCAACCAACGTTTGTCTGCCATCTGCTGAACCCAATCCGGTGTCAGAAATAAATCGCGCTCCGGGTCGTCAGGGGCATTGTCATAAACGTTACGGGCTACATGCAAACTGGTATCGAGTCCTACCAGATCGCTGGTACGAAAAGCCGCGCTTTTAGGTCGTCCGCTGGCGCGTCCCAATATTGCATCCACTTCTTCTACCCGCAGGCTATTTTCCGACATGCGCTTTAAGGTGGACATCATGCCGTAGATACCAATGCGATTGCCGATAAAGTTGGGAGTATCCTTGCAGATAATTACGCCCTTACCGAGCGTATCTTCGCCAAATCGGCGCATAAACTCAATCAGCGAAGGGTCGGAATTGGGATGCGGCACTATTTCGAGCAACTTCATGTAGCGCACCGGATTGAAAAAGTGTGTCACCATGAAGCGCTTCTGAAATTCTTCGGGCAAGCCCTCTGCCATCGCTTGGATAGAAATACCACTGGTATTGGAACTGATAATGGCAGCAGGGTGAGCGATCTCTGCCACTCTTTTAAAGACTTGCTTTTTTATATCAAGTCGTTCAACCACAACTTCGATTATCCAATCGCACTCGGCAAGTTTTGACCAATCATCCTCAAAATTGCCGATAGTGACCAACTCTGCCCCTTTGGATACAAAAAAGGCAGCGGGGTTTGCTTTTAGTGCGGTTTGCAAACCCTGAGTGGCAAACCTATTTCTAACGGCGGGGGAGTTGAGGCTTAACCCACGCTTCTCTTCTTCGGGGGTTAATTTATCCGGCACAATATCCAGCATCAGGGATGGGATACCGGCGTTTGCAAGGTGCGCGGCAATTCCGCTGCCCATCACGCCTGACCCTAGCACTGCCACTTTCTTTATTTCAGGCATTTTAATCTCCTTGATATAGTTGTTAGTTCAGTCTTTCCACCAGCGTAGCGTAGCCTTGCCCGCCACCAACGCACATCGTTTCGATTCCGATATGCTTGTCAAACTGGTGCAAATCATTTACTAGGGTAGCCATGATGCGCGCCCCGCTGCAACCCAAAGGATGCCCAAGCGCAATCGCCCCACCTTTGGGGTTGAGTTGCAAATCTATATCAATCTTCAACTGGCGGCAAACTTCGTATGCCTGAACCGCAAATGCCTCGTTTAGTTCTACTATATCAATATCTTCTATTTTTAACCCTACACGGCTGAGCAGTTTTGTAACAGCCGAGACCGGGCCGATTCCCATAATTTCCGGCTCTAGTCCCGATACGGCAAAACTTACTATTCTTGCTAACGGTTGCAAGCCAAGCTCTCGCGCCTTACGCATACTCATTAAGACCGTAGCAGCCGCGCCATCGTTCAAAGGGCTGCTATTCCCGGCTGTAACCGAACCGCCCTCGATAAAGACGGGCTTTAATTCAGCCAGCTTTTGTAAGGTGGTATCTGCCCGCGGTCCATCATCTTTTGTAACTACCGAACCATTAGGAATAGTAACAGGTATAATTTCGGCATCAAAATAGCCTTCTTTTTGCGCCCGCGCTGCTTTCATATGGCTGGCTAGCGCAAATTCATCCTGTATCTGACGGGACACTTCAAAACGACGCGCCACGTTTTCGGCAGTCATACCCATGGGGATATAGACATTGGGGAAGGGTGGCGTTTTACCGATCAGTTTGCGGTTAAAGCTGGGGTTCATACCACCCATCGGTACACGGCTGGTACATTCTACGCCACCTGCCACATACACATCGCCGATGCCAAGCATAATTTGTTGAGCGGCAAAGGTAATTGCTTGCAAGCCGCTGGCACAAAAGCGATTCACCGTTACACCCGGTACTACATCCGGCAAACCGGCTAGAATCGCGGCGCAACGGGCTACATTCAAACCCTGTTCGCCTTCAGGCATAGCGCATCCCAAAATCACATCTTCAATATCGGCTTTGTTCAATCCGAGTACACGTTCAACCGCGCCATTTATTGCAATTGCTGCAAGGTCATCGGCGCGCATATCTTTTAATGATCCTTTACTGGCACGACCAACTGGAGTTCTCACTGAACTAACGATAACCGCTTCATTATCACCCAATTCACTGAGGGGTGTTCCGATTTTAGCCACATTGCTCATTTTTCAATTGCTCCTTATTTTCGCAATTCGGGTAGTTACCGGCAAAGAGGAATTATTATGCTAAGAAAATTTGTAGCCTAAAAGAATGGGGAATCAACTTGATCGGGCAAATATAAGTTTATTTTATCAGGCTTTGAAAAAACTGGCGAATCCCTTGCCTTTTATCTTGGAGTTCCTTTCTTGACACCTCTCGAGGTAAATGCTAATACAGGCACATTATTGTTCGGTTCCTTACTATAATCAGAGGGGCACTTTGTTTGCTACAGCTAAGATTACTGATTAGAAGTGAGCTTGCCCCGGTTTAGTGGAGTGTGGGAATAGTCAGACAGGCAATAGTTCAAATTCTGTAGGTGTCATAAAACCCAACGCCGAATGTAGCCGCTGCCGATTGTAAAATACTTCCATATATTCGAAAATAACTGTTCTAACCTCTGTCATAGTCTTAAAATTATAACGATCTGTACATTCCACTTTCAATGTCCCAAAGAAGCTTTCTATGAGAGCATTGTCCCAACAATCACCCTTTCGGCTCATACTGGTTTCGATCCCGTACTGCTCCAGCAATCCTCGGTAACCCCTACTGGTGTATTGGCTACCTCGATCGGTATGATGTAAAAGACCCTTTCCCAGTTTACGTCGCTCCAATGCCATAACCAAAGCTCTTTCCACCAACGCTTCATCCCGGTTGGCGCCCATCGACCAACCCACCACTTTTCTCGAATATATATCTACCAGGGCTGCCTCATAATGTTCACAATACCCCCTTCTCGCACATTCTAGGGTTAAGTTCAATTCCTTTTATGTTTATGACGTAATATTGACCGACCTAACTCGGCTATTTCTTCTGAACTTAATTTGATCCACCGGGTTCCACCTTTTCGTAATTGAACATTGTCCAATCGCCCCGCTACACACCAATCATTTACTGTACTTGGATCTACCTGTAATATTTTCGCAACTGCTTCTACTGTATAACGTCCATCACTGCGTTGGCTTATTCCTAGTTTCCCCGGTCGTTCAGGTGAGCCTAAGAAAATTCCAAAATCTCGACGTATTCCCCTGACCCGTGCGACGCTGAGAGGCTGACCATGGGAGTTCTTCCAACCTTGTTCGTTCAATATTTGCAGAATTTGCCCATCGGTATGATCAACTGCTAGTTGGCGGACTTTGTCCAATAGATTGATGTCAGTCCGGTATTTATTGCAAGATAATACTGGGGCCTTAACTTTAAGGACCGTATGAGCCTCGGTTTGCCAGCAAATATCCAGATCTACTGTGCCTTCCTCTTCTCTTTTTAGTAGGGTAACTGACTTAATTAGAAACCGCAAGAGCTGTTTGCGTTCCGCTTGCGTAGTGGTGGCTGCATACCAAACAGCTGGAACATTTTGGGCTAAAGCCAATATCTTTTCACGCTCTTCTCCACTTAAGGATGTAACTTCCGCTTGAAGTTTCGCTTTAGCAAGGTATTCCTGCTGTAATTTTTCCAGCCTAGCTAACTTTTCATTCCAGTCTTTTTCCAGACTACGGGCTACTAAGCGGTTTTCTGGTTCTACTGCCATAAACCTGCGTTGCGCTAAATTTGCCTCATATTCTGCTCGTTCCAGACTTAATTTCCACTGCTGCTCGAATTGTTGGGCTTGTGTTTCAAGTTGGGCAATAGCAGCTAGCGAAATCTCTAATTGAGCCAGTTGCAGAGCAGCTAAAAAGCACCTTGCTACTGCTTCATCTATACCATCTCCACGAATAGTTTGGCACATATTCCCACCAAATCTGATCCGCTCTTCATTACAAACATAGAGTGGACCCTGTATATTACCCAGATAATTTACCCGCATCCTTCTTCCACACTTACCACAGCGTAATAAGCCTTGTAGTAAGGCTGCCCCTTTTCGGATGGCTCCGGCACGCTCCTCAAAGCGGTAAGTACGATTCTGATCTAATTGCTGCTCATTTTTAAGAAATTGCAGCCAGGTAATGTAACCAGGGTGATGTTCTAAAAAGACAATTGGCCATTCCGATGGTTTAAGTCTAACCAGACGAGTTTTAGTAGGGCTATCTAACTTTTGAGTTTCAACAGTTTTAATTTGACGCAACCGGCCATAAACATAAGCTCCCGCATAAAATGGGTTGTGTAAAATACTTCTAACTCTGCCATGCTTCAAAGGTTCCCAACGCGGAGTGGCCTGAGATTGCGATAGAAATTGCTGGTGCTGGCTCTCTCTTGACCCCAGCCGGGGGCGGGTGGGAAATTTTAAGCCTTGTTGATTGAAATGCCTGACTACCGCCAGGGCCGAACCGTATTGGTCAAACAAATTGAAAACAAGCCTGACTGCGCCAGCTATTTGCTCATCCGGATCTAGCACAATTCGGCCAAGCGGATCATAAACAAGACCAACTGGCAAAGGCTGTTGAAGTTCACCTTTCTGGGCTTTAGCCAGTTTACCACCGTCCATTCTCTGACGGATCCAATGTAATTCTGCTTCGCTCATAGTACCCTTAAAACCTAGAAGCAGACGGTCATTGTACTGACCAGGATCATAAACACCTTCTTCGTCAATAACCAGCGTATCGGTCAAAGCACAAATCTCGAGTAAACGATACCAATCACTACAAGAGCGAGCTAAACGAGAGGCTTCCAGACACAATACTGCTCCAGCCAAACCTAATCCCACCTGGGCAACCAACCATTGAAAACCATCCCGATTAAGTGCCGAGGTACCGGAGCGCCCCAGGTCATCATCAATAATTATGATACACTCAGGCTGCCAGCCTAACTTAAGGGCACGTTGCTTAAGATCATATTGGCGAGAAGTACTACCGGTATTTTGACGGACTTGGGCCAGGGTAGACTGGCGGACATAGATCAAAGCCTGCCGATTGAAGTGCTGAGGTGTAATCTTTGAACTAGTAAGCTGGCTAAGTAGCATTACAAACCTCCTCAGTTTCAATCTTGCTAGAACTAGTAATTTGAACCTGGACCTGTGTGCTGATCAGGTTAGAAGCTAGGCGGGCCAATAATTGAATGAGCCTAAGCTGTAATTCTGGCCGCAGGGTTGGCCAAAGTTGGGTTGGAGAAATTTGCCCTGGAGAAACGCTTACCTTATTCACTTTTCGTCTCCTCCGCTTAAAGAATTATTTGGAGCACAAGAACAATTGGCAGAACCCTTATTTAAGGGATCTGCATTAATATTATGCTCCACTAAGCCAGGATTATTAAGAAGAATAGGTTCGAGAAAATTTATTAGTTGGCGAAGGCCTTGTAAATTAAAAAGGATTGGGACTGGCTGTTTCTCAAAGTCCTTATTTAGGGATCCATCTGGTACAAGATCCCAAGAAGATTCGACAGATATCGTAGTGTGGATTTCATTTAGCAGCCCTGGTAGATATATATTCGAGAAAAGTGGTGGGTTGGTCGATGGGCGCCAACCGGGATGAAGCGTTGGTGGAAAGAGCTTTGGTTATGGCATTGGAGCGACGTAAACCGGGAAAGGGTCTTTTACATCATACCGATCGAGGTAGCCAATACACCAGTAGGGGTTACCGAGGATTGCTGGAGCAGTACGGGATCGAAACCAGTATGAGCCGAAAGGGTGATTGTTGGGACAATGCTCTCATAGAAAGCTTCTTTGGGACATTGAAAGTGGAATGTACAGATCGTTATAATTTTAAGACTATGACAGAGGTTAGAACAGTTATTTTCGAATATATGGAAGTATTTTACAATCGGCAGCGGCTACATTCGGCGTTGGGTTTTATGACACCTACAGAATTTGAACTATTGCCTGTCTGACTATTCTCACACTCCACTAAACCGGGGCAAGCTCACATAGCCTCTCACAGTAATTTCTGTACAGCGCTCGAAACCCGCATTGGCAGGTTTGTCTTACGCTAGTGACGTTAGTTGATGCGCAGATATGCTAGCGATTATTACTTATGACAATGGATGTTGTTCAAAGTAAGAGAACTCGCAGGCTCAGATTGTGAAATAAAAGTTTATATACGTCACATAAACTGTATCTAAGCGCTCCCATAATGTTTGGGGGCGAATTGTAACCAAGTACATGGGTGGCTTTGCTGACAGGCAGGTGGTTTTCCGTCTCGCTCCGCCAGTAGTAAGCCGCGCAGATACATATCCATATAATGGAAGGAGCAAGATGAGCGAGCCTGTAGTTATCCAGGCGGAATGGTTACCTGTGCAGTACGAGGTGCGCCAGGTATCCAGCGGCACAATAGCGCTGCTGATCGGCAGCCCGTTCTACCGTGACATTGATCCGCTGCAAATTGAATTTGAGCTTGCCTCGGTTTAGTGGAGTGTGAGAATAGTCAAACAATTAGCGAGAGTGTATCCTAACGTGTGTAAAAGGAAAAAGCTGATGGTAAGATAGCCGAAAATAAAAACAGCTATTAAGGAGAAAACCAGTGGCGGCTAACAACAAACCAGCAAATCCAGCAAAACCCAGCAATTTGCCATCAGTAGAAGTGGTCCAGCAAGAACTGGACAAGGCTAGCTCCATCGAAGATTTCTTTGGTCGGGAAGGGATCTTCGCCAAACTGTTCGCTCGCACCCTGGAGCAAATGCTCGAGGCGGAACTGACCGACCATCTGGGTTATGAGAAATATGAGGCTAAAGGTCGTAATAGTGGTAATAGCCGAAACGGCAAAGTTACTCGCCAGCTAAATTCCTCAGCCGGTAGCACCACCATCCAGGTGCCAAGGGATCGCAATGGCGAGTTCGAACCCACCCTACTCAAAAAGTACGGTCATAACACCAACGAACTGGAAGAAAAGATCCTGGGTCTGTATGGCAAAGGGCTCTCTACCCGAGACTTGCAGGAGACTTTACAGGATCTGTATGGGGTGGAAATCTCGCCCGCTACCATCAGCGCCATGATCTGGCCGATGGTAGAAGCCTGGCAGAACCGGCCACTGGCAGCTATTTACCCGATCATCTATCTGGACACCATCTTTGTGAAAATGCGCCGGGAAGGCAAAGTCGAGAATATGGCAGTTTACAATGTGTTGGGGGTCGATCTGGAAGGGCGGCGCGATATTCTGGGTCATTGGGGAAGGAGCTAAATTCTGGCTGGGAGTGATCAGTGCTCTGAAAGGGCGTGGGGTCGAGGATATTTTTATCGCTTGCGTGGACGGGCTAAGCGGTTTCAGTGAGGCGATCCAGGCGGTCTTTCCCTACGCCCAGGTTCAGCGCTGCATTATTCATCAAATCCGCACCAGCCTGCTCTATGTGGTCTGGAAGGATCAGAAAGCCTTTATGGCTGACTTGACAAGGCGGCTACTCGGGAAGAAGCCGAACTCAACCTGCTAAATCGGCCCCGGTAGAATATAGCTGTAGCCAGAAGCAATCTAGGCGGTTTTTTAACGGGATTCACTCATATTTTTGATAGAGAATGTAACATATTGATAAGAATTAGATACAATCTGATACATTTTATTTCTTATTGTATCTTTGCTACCGTACACAATTAGAAATCCTCTAAAAGAAAAGGGATAAAGGCGACTGGTAAGGGTAAATGTTCATTCAAAAAATGCTCAAGCAGGTTCAAACCTAAATTGAACAGGCTCAAATCCAGTCGTTCGGTGCGATGAATGACCCGGTTCCAGCCTTCAGCTAAAGCTATCGTACCCAGATGTACAATCCAAAGATAAGCCAGACAAGCCGCTAACAATAACCTTTCTAGCCGTTTAGGGTCATCCAAATGGCTCTTGTCCAGCCGAAACCCTCGGCTCTTGCTATCGGAAAAGAAGGTTTCAATCCTAAACCTCTTTTTGTAGTACCGGATTGCTTCCTGGGCTAGAGCCAAATTACTCACCAGATAAAGTGGCTCACGGTAAGGCTTTTGCCAGACCGCTATGACCAGTACTGGTCCGTACTCGTGTTTGCTGAATGCTACGCCGCTCTGACTCACTACCTGACCAGGCTGAACCCCTAACTTACTGATGGCATAATGAGCTTGTTCATCCAACCAGACCTGGCTATTTTTAGCAGTACGACAGACATACTGCCAACCGTAATAATCTAACCGTCTTAACAAACGACAGCCATCGAATTCACCATCACCCAAAAAGACTACTTGGCTACCAGACGGAACCAACGAGTGAACTTGCTTTAACAATCTGATGTGCAAAGCTTGAGCTAAATGTCCCTTTTTAGCCTTAACCACCAACCAACCCAAAGGTAAAGCCCGCCCCTGATATACTACACTGATTACTAAGCCCATTCCACCAGCACCAACCTGACTGCCATCTATCACCAGTACCAGTGGACAATGACACAGGCTACTCAGCAATTGTTTGGCGAAAGGAGCATACACCACTTTTTGGTTAAAGTTATCATTTTTGAGCAATCGGCGCATTCGGATGATGCGGCTTTCCCGTTTAGTTTTATCTGGCACTTTGGCGGCGATATTAGGCAACGCACTATGCCGACTACCTACAATCCCACTGATCACCATCGCTAGAATTGTTAAATATTGTAATTCGCGCCCCTGCGCTTGTGGGTGGAGTTGCAACAATTGCTGTTTTATGGCACGATGTCGGCGAAGGTTGTCACTCATTTTGGTATCCTTTTGCTTTCTACTTTGGTCGGTAAGAAAACTACAGTTTACCACTCTGCCTCAACCTTCTCCTCCTTTTCCTCTCCTTTATATCTGTACGGTAGCAAAATCTTTTATTGGATTACCCGGCCGACCTGTGGCGAAACACCTGCTTTATTGGAAATATGATAACTCGAAAACCAAAAGTCTAATATACTGCTGTCGAATACGAAGGTTATACAATCCGAATCTGGTCGCAAACTGAAGAAATAGAGATGGGTAGAAGGGGCGAATGATGGATACTTTACTGATAACACTCCAGGCAGACGAATGGACCGAAGCGGCTATTCGATGGCTGGAAGCAGCGGAAGCACGCCGGGGCAGCAAACGCACCAGAAACGAATACGAGGCAAACATGCGCCTATTCATGGCTTCGGTGAGCAAACACCCGGCCCAGATAACCGGCTCCGACTGCCAGCGCTGGGCGAGTGATATGCACCAAGCCGGACTGGCTAATGCCACCATCAAAGCTAGACTCGCCGCCGTGAGTAGCTTCTATAGATTCGCCCAAAGATATGAGGTAACGCCCGGACAATACCTGCACAGCTTCAACCCTGCCAGCGCCGTCCAACGCCCATCCCTACGAACACGCCCAAGGGCTAACCCCCGAACAAGCTAAGGCGCTGCTAAAAGCCTGCGACCGCGCCAGCGTCAAAGGGCTAAGAGATTACGCCCTATTGGCTTTCTACCTTTACACCGGAAGAAGAAGAAGTGAAATAGCCCAACTGTGCTGGCAAGACCTAAGAGCGGGCAGCGAAGCGGGCAAACTGGACTATCACTACACCGGCAAGGGACACAAAAGCTCTTGGCGAGAAATCCCACCCCCGGTGTGGAGCGCCTTACAGAGCTACCTCAAAGCGGCCGGCAGATTGGAAACCATGCGCCCCGACAGCCCCCTCTTCGTCGCCCCCCAGCATCAAAGCGCCGAGGAACGCCCCCTTGCCCCCATCACTATCAATCAAATAGTGCACCGCGCCGCCAGCCTAGCCGGACTGGAGCATATAAAAGTTCACTCACTCAGGCATACCGCTGCCAAGTTGAGAAGGCGCTCCGGGGCAGACTTAGAAGAGGTCAGCCAATTCCTCGACCATTCCAGCATCGCCACCACCCAGATATACATCAACAGTTTGGAGGCGGTAAAAGACGTGTCATGGCAGGGGGTGGAGGCGCTAATCGGGGCTAAAAGTATAGAATTAATAACCTTTTGTATTATTCTGGAATAGGTGGAAAAGGAATCGAAAGTTTATTGAAAGCCTTGGGCAAAAGGGAGGAAGCTGCAATGAGAAGCGGGAAGCGTCAGGGGATGATTGGATTATTGTTTGCCACCTTACTACTAAGCGCGTTGTTCAACCCGGTGCTGCACCCGCTGTTTGCGGAAGAGAGCCAGTATTTCAAGGAAACCGGGCATACGGTGAGCGGGAAGTTTTTGGACTATTGGCGCAGCAATGGTGGCTTGCCCACCTATGGCTATCCTATTACTGACGCGCAGATGGAGACCGACCCTGAAACGGGCAAACAATTCCTGACCCAATGGTTCGAGCGGCATAGGCTGGAGTTGCATCCTGAAAATGCCAACACCCCCTATGATGTGTTGCTGGGGCTTTTGGGTAAGCAGATAAAAACCCCCAAGGCTGGAAATGTTGAGTTCGTCTGGAAGATTGGAGGGGATTATAACGGACTTAATAATCCCAATGGAGTTGCAGTAGATAAACAAGGTAATATCTTTGTGGCTGATACTGACAATCATCGCATTCAAAAGTTTGATAGCACTGGGAAATTCCTGAACAGGTGGGGTAGTCAGGGTAATGAGAATGGACGGTTTAATTCTCCTACTGGAATAGCAGTGGATGGAATGGGCAATGTGTATGTTGTTGAATATTATAAGCCTCGAATTCAGAAGTTTGATGGAGATGGGGAATTTCTGGCGAAATGGGGTAGTCAGGGTAATGAGGATGGACAGTTTTTACAACCGGAAGGTATAGCGGTAGATGAGCAGGGTAATGTCTTTGTGGCGGATACCTATAACCATCGCATCCAGAAGTTCGATAGTAGTGGGAAGTTTCTACTCAAGTGGGGTGGCGAGGGTAAAGGCGAGGGGCAGTTTTACCAACCAGAGGCAATAACATTAGATAGGCAAGGTAACATCCTTGTGGCTGACACACGTAATTATCGCATTCAGAAGTTTGACGGGAACGGCAAGTTTTTGTTCAAGTGGGGCAGTAGTGGCATGGGTGCTGGACAGCTTAGCAGTGTACTTGGAATAGCAGTGGATGGAAAGGGTAATGTCTATTTGGTTAATACGGGAATCAATCGTATCGAGAAATTTGACGGGCAAGGTAGATTTATCCTCAACTGGGGAGGTTGGGGTAATGGTGACGGGCAGGTAGCGAATCCATGGGGAATAACAGTAAGTGAACAAGGTAATATCTACATAGCGGATACTTCTAACCATCGCATCCAGATATTTGATAGTAATGGGAAGTTCTTGTTCAAGTGGGGTAGTCAGGGTAGTGGTGATGGACAATTCAACCGTCCCTCTGGAATAGCGATAGATGGGCAGGGTAATATTCTTGTGGCGGAGGCTGGAAATAACCGCATTCAGAAGTTTGATAGTAGTGGGAAGTTCTTGTTCAAGTGGGGTAGTCAGGGTAGTGGTGATGGGCAGTTTAGCTTTCCAAGAGGAATAGCCTTGGATGAACAGGGTAATATCTACGTAGCGGATAGCTATAACCATCGCATCCAGAAGTTTGATAGTAGTGGAAAGTTTCTGACGAAATGGGGTAGCCAGGGTAGTGGTGATGGACAATTCAACCGTCCCTCTGGAATAATTGTGGATGGGCAGGGTAATATCCTTGTGGCGGATGCTGGAAACAGCCGCATTCAGAAGTTCCGACAACGTTAGCTTTGGGGTTAAAAGTATAAAACTAATAAAATGTAATGATTAGGACTAGATCGGACACATATGCTAAACTAAAACCAAACACTAGCAGAAGGAGTGTCCGATGTCAGCCGAACAAAAAATCATTAAAGCCCGCGTGGGCTTGCTCAAATTAGCCCAGGAGTTAGGGAACGTCAGCCAGGCCTGCAAAGTCCTGGGCTATTCCCGCGATACTTTCTACCGCTACCGCGAACTGTTCGAGAGCGGTGGTGAACTGGCCCTGCTCGATGTCAGCCACAAAAAGCCTAACCGGGTCGAACCCCAGGTCGAAGAAGCGGTGGTAGGTTTCGCCTTTGACCAACCGGCTTTCGGTCAGTTACGGGTCAGTAATGAGCTCAAGAAGCGTGGGATCTTCGTTTCACCGGGTGGAGTGCGTGGGATCTGGCAGCGTCACGACCTGGAAACCTTCAAGAAACGGCCGAAAGCCCATCAGCCAAAGAGAACCTGATCACCCAGCTTAAAGCCCTGGAAAAGGCTAAAGAGGAGAAGGAAGCTCACGGTGAGATCGAAACTGAGCATCCCGGTTATCTGATCGCCCAGGATACCTTACTATGTTGGTTATATCAAGGGAGTGGGCAGAATTTATCAGCAGACGGTGATCGATACCTACACGCGGGTGGCCTTCGCCAAGCTGTATGATCGCAAGAATGCCCTGGTGGCGGCGGATATGCTCAATGACCGTGTGCTGCCCTGGTTCGAGCAGCAGGAGGTGGAAGTGCTGCGAGTGCTAACTGATCGAGGGACGGAGTACTGCGGCAATCTGGCTCACCACGAATACGAGTTGTATCTGGCAATCGAGGATATCGATCACACCAAAACGAAAGCTTACTCGCCGCAGACTAATGGCATCGTGGAGCGGCTGCACAAAACGATGCAAGAAGAGTTTTATGCGGTGGCCTTTCGCAAGAAAGTGTATGAGGGGACGGAACAGGTGCAGGCCGATCTGGACGAATGGCTGGAGTATTACAATCGGGAGCGCGCGCACAGTGGTCGGTACTGTTACTGTAAGACCCCTCTTCAAACCTTTCGAGATAGCAAGTCCTTGGCAGATCAGAAGAGATTGGATAAACTGTTAGAAACTACCGCCACCAGAAGTCAGGCGGGGTATGTCAATAGTGCTGTGTAAAAGGAATAGGCTGCTGAATTCAAATAGTTACTCTTTCCTTAAAACAGATCGAAAGCTGGTTCAAAATACACGCCCAATTAGGTATCGGCATGGTCCAATCGCTGGTAATATCACAATTTGCCAGGTAAAATAGCTTCCGAACAGACTCAGCGGAGGGAAAAGCGCCCTTGGTTTTGATCACTTTACGCAATTGGCGATGGTATCCCTCGACGGAATTCGTAGTATAGATCAGCCGCCGGATATCTGGTGGATAGTCGAAATAGGTGGACAGCTCCGCCCAATTGTTCTCCCAGCGCTTTACCGCAATCGCATACTTCCCACCCCATTTATCGGTCAGGTTTAGCAGGTTCAGTTCGGCTTCTTCCCGAGTAGCCGCCTTGTAAACCGTTTTCAAGTCAGCCATAAAGGCTTTCTGATCCTTTCACACCACATAGCGCAGGCTGGTACGGATTTGATGGATCACACAGCGCTGAACCTGAGCGTAGGGAAAAACCGCCTGGATCGCTTCACTGAAACCGTTTAGTCCGTCCACATCTTTTCTTCCAGTTCGTTGGTGTTATGACCGTATTTTTTGAGTAGGGTCGGTTCAAACTCACCGTTACGATCGCGCGGCACCTGGATGGTGGTACTACCGGCCGAGGAGTTTAACTGGCGAGTAACTTTACCGTTACGGCTATTGCCACTATTTCGACCTTTGACCTCGTACTTCTCATAGCCCAGATGGGCCGTTAGCTCCGCCTCGAGCATTTCCTCCAGGGTGCGAGCGAACAGTTTAGCGAAGATCCCCTCCCGACCAAAGAAATCTTCAATCGAACGAGCCGAAGCCAGTTCCTGCTGCACTACTTCGACGGAAGGCAGGTTGATGGGTTTTGCTGGATTAGCTGGTTTCTCGTTAGCCGCCACTGGTTTTTTCTCCTTAATAGTTGGTTTTATTTTCGGCTATCTTACCATCAGCTTTTTCCATTTACACACGTTAGGATACACTCTCTGCAAATCTTGTACAAACGTGGGATAATCCCGGTACATTGTGGGATTTTCGCAGCATTTATGGAGATTTTTATGGAATGTAGGTGTTACAACCCTGATAATATAATGCTCCTCACTTAAGAAAGGGCTTCCAGTGAAGGGCTCTCTACTTCTTCCCGATTATTTTAACCAGCCTTCATCACAGCAATGTTTTTTATTCCTCATTTTGGACTATGGCTTCTTCCATTATTTGTACAATTTGAGAGTTAATCGCATCCCAGTTTCTACCTTCGATCAGGTTGCGAGCATTATTCCCAAAGTTGCGCCTGAGGTTATGATCTTTTATCAGATTCAGAGCATATTCAACAAATTCTGCCTTATTGTGAGGATCTGCCAAGAAACCTGTTTTACCATGAATAACTAAGTCGACAGGACCGCCCTCGCCTCTTGCAATTACTGGCAAACCACTTGCCATTGCTTCCTGAATTACCTGCCCGTAAGTTTCAGTTAAAGAGGGAAATAAAAAAAGATCAGCCGAAGCAAATATTTCAGCCAATGGTTCGCCGCTAAGGGGACCGGTAAAATTCACATCCAGATGTCTCGACTCGAAATAGCTCTTAATATTTCTCTCTATATTTGGATTGGCATTTCCCCCTGTAATAACCAGTTTTGTGAGTGGAAGCGATTGATCAGTCAATGCTCGACGCGAAATTTCCTCGTATGCCTCTGCCAGAAACTCAAAGCCTTTCTCTAGGCTTAAGCGCGATACACACAAGAGCAGCAACTCTCCGTTTGGTGCCAGTTTCTGCCGCAACTGCGAGTTTCGTTTAGAGTTGTTGAAGAAAGTGGCATCAACCCCTCTTCCCACCAGCCGGATTTTTTCAGAAGGAACTCCCAATTCTATCAGGTATTTTTCGCTGTTGTGGGAGGGCGCTAGCACAGTTTTTATCGAAGGATGCCGAAAAGCATGTGTCATAAGCCGTTCAAGACCCCAGCTAGCCAGTTTGCCAATTGGCTTCGGCAGCATCAAACGGGCGTAATAAGCTAGGTCAGTCTGGAAATTTGCTACCAGAGGTATGCCGCTTTTCTTTAACTGCCACCAAACCTGAAGCCCGGTACTGGCAGGGCTTGCCATATAGATTATATCCGGGGTAAAGGTTGAATTAAAAACCTTGCTCATTCGAAAAGGCTTGACTACCGCTAATTCTGGGTTAAATACCAGCGGATAACCGTTGAGACGAATTACAGGCAAACACCCCTGCCAAGTATCTGCTTGGTTCAACCCATATAAGTTAGGAGCAAGTGCAGCAGTTTCGATTCCTTGGCGGAGAAGGTAATCTAGCAAATATCCAGTTGCCCGAGTCACTCCATTTATCGGACCAAGAGACTCACTAACAACCAGAACCTTTTTATTATTGAAGGACTGCAATCAGGAACCTCTTTTCGGCTTTAGGCTACTCTTCCCCTAACTCTTTTGTAATAATCATTTGACAGCAATTCTGCCCCCGATTTTTCCTGAGATGCTAGAGGGATGGTTAAATGACGGTCTGCCTCAAATCCTCGGGATGGAAGCATGAGAAAATCACCCAAAGCTTTGGTTAATTGCTTTGCCAAGTTTTGCTGATTCCTGTTTTTTACTACTACAGTAGTGAGACTTACTTGGTTAGGAGTGTAATCAATGATTCGGAAGTCATTGGTGCGCAGTGGAGCGGCAGTTTGAATAAAAGACCAATTTCCCCGCCTATTAATGCTATTGGCGTGGTTATGCCCACAAAAATAAAAACCGTGCCCGGTCTGTTTTCTCAAAAATACCTGTTTTATCTCGTGGCTGTTATCTACTTTCAGCATTCTGAAACTGGAATACAGAGTTTCGCTTTTAAGTGGGTGATGACCGAAAACAAAAATTGGATTATTCTCACTTGCTTCAATTTGCTGTTTCAGCCATGCGATCTGTTCAGACCAGACAAATCCCCCGTGATCTTTTGGAGATTTTTCCTTGACCGTATCCAGAACAACAAGATTTGAAAATCGGTTAGTGTCGGGGTTGGCAATGCCTGTAACTGGGTCAAATGAAAGGGTAAAGTAGGGCTGGCGGTTACCTGTCCAGCGCGCTACTTCCTCCCTTGGAAGTTCAAGGAGGTCATGGTTACCGTTCACGGTATAGAAATTCAGCCCTACTCGTCGGGCGCAGGCATGTAAACCTTCAAACTCCTCTGGGAAACCATTATCTACAGTATCGCCGATAGCAAAAACAGCATCGGGTTTTTGTTCCAACACGCTGGAAAATAAATTCTCATAAAATTCTTCGCGAATTTGGCATAGTGAATTGGTTTTGTAAACTGAATAGTGCAAATCACCCAGCACAACAAAACGCATTGTTGTCACCCTTTCTCCAATAATTCTTTCTAGGCAAATATTCCTAGCTGATATACTTGCTACTCTAATAAGCTACTATTAACACTTTAAAGAGGGATTAAGAGGGTTTTAAAGGGTTGTTAATTATTCTGTGAGATGGTTAAAACACTGGTTTCTGGAAGGTAATGACACCGAGCAGGTTAAACCATTTCTAGACTTACTCATGTACAAGACGTTCCTTACCGGATACAAATAGACGCCGTACTCTGGGATGTCGATCAACCCTTACCAAAATAAGATCAGCCAATTTGCCTTCTTCCAAAGTACCCAATGCTGCGCCGAATCCCACAGCGCTGGCAGGATTTATTGTCACCAGACGGACAGCCTCGGGCAAATTCATTATGTGCTGACTGGCTAGTTTAAATACAGCAGTGAGCATTGCCGAAGGGTAATAATCCGCACAAAGCACATCACATACGCCTGCCTCTATAGCCTCAATGGCTCGTAAGTTGCCCCCGCTGGACTTCCCGCGCACTACATTAGGCGCACCAAGGCACACGGCCAAACCCAGTTCATGCGCTTTCCTTGCCGCTTCCATTCTGGTGGGAAATTCGCTGATAGTGACACCCAAGGCGCTCAATTGCGCAACTTTCTCCGGAGAGTCGTCGTCATGACTGGCAATAGCGATACCAGCCTTTCGCGCCAAACGGGTTACATTCTCGATGCGGTTTGGTACTTCAGCTTCCTGCCCTTTTTTTAATTCCAGCACCGCGTCAATTTCCTGCTCACTAATATGGATAGTGCGCCTGATATAAGACCGGTACGATTCCTCGCTGGTGTATTGTCCTTGTCCGGGCGTATGATCCATCAAAGAAACCAGACTTACTTCATTTCCTTTAATTAGCTGAGAGATTATTTCATAACCGTTCTTACTGGTTACTTCCAACCGAGCATGAATTTCGTGTCGCACCAAGGTGTTAGATTCACTTTTTATTGCATGAATAAAATCGCGAATAAAATTAACCGAGCGCACCCCAAATTCATTGTCATCCAGCGAAATGGCGTGAAATTCAGTGGTAATACCGCAACCAGCCATCCGACGGTCATTTTCTATCAAAGCCAAATGCGGTTCAAAATGGACATCAGGGCGAGGTTCAACTAGTTTCTCAATAGAGTCGCAATGCAGATCAATCATGCCCGGCATGAGAAAATCCCCACTGGCATTGACCTGAAAAAGCTCACGGGAAGGACAGTTACTACTATCCCCCCACCCCGCAATTTTAGCTCCTTCTATTAGTAACCAGCCCCCTTCTATCAGGCGATCCGGTAAAATCAAGTTGGCATTTTTAATAAGCGTTCTCTTCATTAATGAACGACCTTCCAATTCCAAGATAAGTGGTATCAATTGTTTGATAACCAGTAAGTTTCATCTGCCAGCGAAGCTAGCGCGGAGGTGTCGTGGGAAACCACCACAATGGCAACTCCTGATGCTTTGGTCTCATTAATCATTTCCAGTACAATAGACTTGGAATGAATATCCAAACTGGCAGTTGGCTCGTCTAGCAGCAATAATCTAGGGGAGGCAATGAAGGCTCTGGCAAGGTTTAAGCGTTGCTGTTCTCCTCCGCTAAAAGTAATGGGAAAGGCTTGCCAGCGGCTTTCCTCCAAACCCAGCCGAGCTAACCAACCGCCTGCCACATTGCGGGCTTCTCCAAATGCCATTCCGCGCCGTACCAAAGGCTCGGCTACCACATCCAGCGCCGATACACGCGGCAAAACCTTCAGAAACTGCGAGCAATACCCAAGCTCGATTTCCCGCAAGCGAAGCACCTCAGCTTCATCTATCGAGGCAATGTCCACTCGTCCTTGATTCAGGGAGTTGTACCAAATCTCCCCGCCATTAGCCAAGTAGGTGCGGTAAATACATTTCAAAATGGTGGTCTTACCTGCGCCGCTCCTGCCGCTAATCAGGAGAATACTGCCGCTCCTAGCGGTAAAAGAAACGTCAAGAACCGGGCGAATTATGCGCCCATCCAGTAAATGAAGTTGGAAATATTTATTTAGCCCCTGCACTTCCAGAATCGGCAGGGCTGTGTCAGTTTTCTGCATTTTACTTTCCAAAGCTGAATCGCTCTCTTTTTACGCTCATTTTTACAGAGTCGAAGACACCAGTAACTGGGTGTAGGGGTGCTGCGGGTCTTCCAAAATCTGGTCGGTCAAGCCATGTTCTACAATCTGTCCGTTTTTCAGCACCAGAGTCCGGCTTGCTAGTTGCTTGATAACCCCCAAGTCGTGCGAAACCACCAACATAGCTATTTTCAGTTCCCACTGGAGGCGTTTAATTAAGTCCAGCACCCGCGCCTGTACCGACAAGTCCAGTCCGGTAGTTACCTCGTCCAGCAATAATACAGAAGGGTTGCTGGATAAAGCCTTTGAAATTTGCACCCTTTGTAACATACCGCCACTGAAAGTATGCGGGTCATCATCCAACCGGGAGGAGGGTAACTCGGTTAACTCCATCAACTGGCTTGCTCTTTGCCGGATATCTCCTACATTACGCCAGCCTGCCATTAACAATTTTTCCGCCACATTGCCGCCCACCGTAAAGTTCATGTTTAGCCCCAATTCCGGGCGTTGGTGAACAATGCCAAGTTGTTGGTTGCGGAAGGTGCGGCGCTTAAACTTGTCCAAAGCTAGTAGGTTTAATGGCTCTTTGTCGTATTCGCTGGATTGGCGATACCAAAGGTCACCTTCATCTGCGGGAACGCTAAGGTTCACAAGCTGCATCACGGTAGATTTACCGCTACCGCTCTCTCCTACGATACCCAACGTTTCGCCTTCGCCAAGCTCAAAGCTTATGCGAGAGCAGGCTATTACCGTGTTACAAATCTGGCATTGGTTGGTATCATTATCAGGACCTGTAATAGTAGAGCAATAAGCACAGCCCGACCCGTAGCGTCGGGTTAGATTGTCTGCTCGAAGAACCCATTTGTTGTTTTGAACTATTTTATTATCACTCACCGGACACCTTTTCTGCTTTTTCGCCTGTTTTCATTAATATATGTTTTTGGCAGTAGCTGGTATCCGAACAAAAGAAAGCCCAGCGACCCTCTCCGCCCTGTTTCTCTTCTATATAGTGGCGAGTGAGATAAGTGTTAGTGCTGCCACACTTTTCGCAGAATTGCTCCGGTTTGTGTTCGGTGCGGAAGGGAAAGTCCTCAAATTCCAGCGGTTCTACTCTGGAATAGGGCGGTATGGCGTAAATTCTTTTCTCACGACCTGCCCCGTAAAGGTAAAGAGTTTCCGACATGTGCAAGCGGGGTACGTCATAGCGTGGGCAAGGCGTGGTATCCATCAGATAACGACCTTCCACCATAACCGGATATTGCGATGATATATCCATATCGCCGGATTGAACCACACTTTCGTACATATACACCCAGATAGGGGCATAATCCATCTCGGCATGCATCTCGGTGGAACGCTCGATGTATGGCTGCACCCAGCGCAAAGGGTCTGCCATCGGAACTTGCAAAACCAGTATCTGGTCTTCGCGCATTGGTTCTTCCGGCACACGGTGTCGGGTTTGCACAATACTGGCGAGAGTGGTATCAGTTGTGATAGGTACTCCCGTAGTACGTTGTATTAGGCGACGCAAGTTTACTGCATTCACGCTGTCATCATCACCTTGGTCAATGACTTTCAAAAGGTCATCCGGCTTAATAATAGAAAAAGTAAGCTGGAGACCGCCTGTTCCCCAACCCTTCGCCACTGGCAAGTCGCGACTGGCAAAAGGGACGAGGTGACCGGGAATAGCCACTGCCTTTAGGGTCTTACGCCGTACCTCGCGCTTGGAATCTTCATCTATAAAACCGAAATTATAAAGCGTTTCGCGGATTTGAGCCTGTTCAGGGTCAGGTTCTACATTCTCAGAACCTATTAGCTGTTCGAGAAGCGCATCTAACCCAGAATCTTCATCAGGTTCTAGAGGTTCTGGTTGTACCATTCTATGTCTCCCTAATCCAGTAAAGTATTATCTTGTGCGTCTTTCGCAAGCTTCTGCTGTAAACGCAGCTGCTTTTCAGCTTGCGCGGCGTTCTTGGCAGTAGCATGATCTTTGGCGCGTTCTAGCACACTGATGTCTGCTTGGAAAGTGACGTAATGGGGCAATTTATAGTGAGCGGTAAAACCGCTAGCCTCAATAGCGTCTATGTGCTGTAATACAAATTCCTCATCAGCAGCGGGCCCACTTTGCCCGTGTACTTTACCTGATTTGGCGGCGCTTATAGCTCGGTCAAGAATAGACATGCTAACGGCTTTGTCCTCACCATGACCAAAGCTGAAGCCGTAACCTAACCCGAATTTTGGGGAAAGCTCTATCTCTTCGTTTCCGGTAGCTTTTACTCTAGAAACCATCTCACATTCGGTAATCATTATTTCCCCGATTTCCACCGATTCTCCGGTCAGTGGATGTGCCACTTCAATAGGCAGATAACCCACTCTCATTTCACCCAAAGTTGGATGCACATCACCATAACCGCGAATACTGCTGTAAGCTAGGGCAAGTAAGCTTCCTGCATCCCCACGCGCCATAATTTGAAGCCGGGCGCTACGGGGAGCAGGGAAACTGGTAGCTTTGCGGGTCACATCAAACGGTTCGTCTATGTCATCATCGCCGATAGAGGCAGCTTCTGCCAGTAAATCCTGCTCACGCATACTATCGATAACTTTCGGGAAAGTACTGCTCTGCCCGTCTGTTTCGTTACTCTCTACCTGTTTTTCAAAATTAGCTAGGAAACGGCGCATAGTCTCACTTGATTCGCTGGTCAGCAAAGTGTTGAGTAAGCGCGGTTGATAATCACGGGTAGGTCCAAGCAATTGTCCGCCCGGAATATCCTTGAAAGTAGAGGAAATCCGGCGTATTAGCCTCATACGGGTTCCGTTGGCAGGAAGGCTATAAGACAGCCGTGGTAAGGTGGAACGGTAAGCCCGCAGTAGAAAGCTTGCCTCTACTGCATCACCTTCACTTTGTTTTAATGCCAACGCTGCCAGTTCGGGGGCGTAAAGCGAGCCTTCGCTCATTGCCCGATCTACCGCCAGCCTGAACTGGCTTTTGATTTGCTCAATTTTAATCGGTTCGGTTTCTCCCCGAAGACGAAAGTATTCCACCAATTGCTCGGCTTTTAATACCGCCTCGGTGCCACCCTTTGTTGCTACGTAGCCCATCTTTCTCCTTATTTAGCGCGACTGCAAAGAGATTACTTCTATTTTTGTAGTGCGGGGAAGCCCAACGCAAAGTCCCGACCGATCTACCAGAAACACATCCACACCCAGTGGGTAATGTCTGGCAGCCGTTATTTCAGCAATTCCATCCCTTGTTATTCCGTCTACCGAAAGCCTGCGGAAATTTAAAATCCCCGGTCCTTTTAACTCCAATTCCAGCCCTTGCTTCGCGGAATCCTCTTGGTCAGTTATTTCTGCCAGCTTTTCAACGCAATAAAAAACTGTTGCGCTCAATTCAGGTTCAAGCAAAGTGCCCTGATGTAAGTCTCTAATCGAATTGACGCTTGTACCTTCACAGAAAAATGCCAGCGCCGCCTCACTAGGTACTGTTAGCTTTGAACCGCAGCGAAGGGTTAGCCACCGAGCTATTTCAGCATCCGACGCAACCCAGTTTTCACTCACGCCTACCGCAAAGCCCACTTCTCCATCTAGTAAGCTCAAAAACGCCCCTAGCGCAAAAGAATTCAAAGGAACGCCCACGAAATCGGGATGGTCGGGAGCTTGATCTAAAAAATCCGGACTATTCAGTTGAATTATTTTTCCCGGTCGGGACATACAATCTAGCAGAAGGCGGAAGGTCGCGGCATTAAAATAGATTTTATCTTCCGGCTTTTGTAGCCGTGTTGTTTGCATCTTAGCGGTGTTCCTTTAGAATTACATTGTTTCAAATTCAACTCTAGTGGTATTTACAATCTGGTAAAGGCGCTCCCTATTGGAGAGAAGAATTTCATTGATTCGTTCAAGCTCAGTTTTAAGCCACTCAGCCAACAGACCATCTTTACGAAGAGCGGCATCCACCAACGCCACTGCCATAGCCCGGCGTTCGCTCTTGCCCAGCACCATTCCATAACCAAACTGCCCATCCAATTCCAATTTAACTTCAGTAACTAGAATCTCTCCGGCGTTGAACTGACGATCTTCTACCGATTCTCTCATACGCAGCATTACCAATCCCTGTAGTGGTCCACTAAGAAGACGCAATTGCCCAGTGGGATATTCCATCAAAACTTTCTCTGCCAATTGACAGACCAGCAGTTCTTCACAGTTCGCCAGTATTTGATAATGATTTATTTGTGGGTGATTCAAAGATTCCACCTGTTCAAATCCTGCCATAAAAATATTGATGTGACTTCATTAATTATTACCGGAGCTATTTTTATGACTGAAGGAGAATAATAAGCTGAAGGAGGGTAAAGAAGAAACCTAACAAACTACCTACCAAAACCTGCCCGGTAGTATGAGCTTTTAAATATACTCTAGCCCAAGTTACCAACCCAACTATACTGATCAGTGGCGTAGCCATCCAGCCACCTAGCATTGTAAAAGCCGCTACTATTCCCCCAATGCTGGTGGCGTGAATGCTAATTTTCCATCGAAAGTTAATTAACATTACAACCAGAGTGTTAATACTATAACTCGCCATCACCACTGTTAACCAACTAAACCCAGTGATAAGCCAAAGCAAACAAGTCCCAATAATAAAACTTATTATGGTCAGAAGAAAAGGCACGTAACGTTGTTCCCTAGTTGCGATATGAATATCGTTAATCTTTTTTAAAAGATACATCGTCACGACTAGAATAATTGGAAGGGTTGCCCCAAAAATAATAGCAATTGCTAGGCTGATAAAAAGATTATTATGGATTCCCCGATTATGCTCATCCTGCAAACCCAGAATAATCAAGCAAGGAATAGCTATAAGAGGAGGAGCGGTAATATTTGTTATAAACTTGGCAAGCTTTGTAATAAAATAAGTGGAAGGCTTAATTAATTCTGGTTTTCTTAAACCGGATTGCTCTAACATAATTAGCAACCTCATCCTCTAATGCTTGCCTTGAATAAAGCAATAAGCAAATGTTTTATAAACTTAGCTACAAATATATTAGCCGGAAGATATAAAGGAAAATTTAATAGGATGTTATTTTTACGTTTTCAAGTGTTAAGAGGCTGTTAATATTTGCCCAGCCGTTTTAGGCTGTACGCCGGTGGGAAAAAGATGAGAGAAGTAAGGGTTTTCGAGTTTACTTGATAAAAAAAAGATGGCTGGTATGTACCAACCATCTTTTTTAAGAAAGGGGAAAATTACTTCAGCTTGGTCAAATCCACGTTCAATACTTTTGCAATGTCGCGGATCGGGTCCCAATAAGATTCGGTGGCTTCAATAAAACCGCCATTACCCATTGAATTCAAAGCAGCCGTGTCTTTAATAGACAAGAAGGCGTTCTTGATAGCAGCCTTGTCGGTATCGCTCAGGTCATTGCGATAGGCTACAGGGCTGTTGGGAATGTCAAAGCTCTTGTCAACTATAACGATTTCTTCGGCTTTGACAGTGCCGTTGTCAATGTACTTCTGGAATATGTCGCTGGCGACTGCTCCGGCATCAACCTTACCGCTCTGCACCGCTAATAGCGAAGCATCGTGGGAACCGGTGAAGACACCGTTTACGTCCTTATCAGGGTCTAATTTGGCTTTGGTAATCAGGGAGTAACGAGGAACCAAGTTACCGCTGGCGGAAGCTACGTCAACAAACGAGAAGCTATGACCTTTCAAATCAGCAAGGGTTTTAATGCCGGTCTTGGGAGTGGTGATAATGAAGCTATTGTAAGTTTTTTCACCCTTAGTACCTAACATCAAGGCAAAAACTTGAGCATTATATTTGCTGCTTGCCAAAACATAGCTGAAAGGACCAAAGATAGCTACGTCCAGTTTATTGGCAGCCAGCGCTTCGATAACTGAGGTGTAGCTAGGACCTACAAAAAGCTCGACTTGGATGCCCAACTGCTGAGAAAGCGCCGTTGCAAAAGGAGTGGTGTCGCTCAATACTTTCTGAACGTTTTCAGCCGGAATAGCGCCTAAGCGCAGAGCTTTGAGGCTAACTTTGGCGGTAGACGATGAAGCGCCAATGGTAGCAATAAGGGTAGGAGCCGGAGTCTTGGTAGCAGCGGCGGTAGTCGCAGCGGCGGTAGTTGCAGCTGCAGTAGTCGCAGCCGCAGTAGTCGCAGCCGCAGTAGTCGCAGTCACAGTAGTTGCAGCGGCGGTGGTCGCAGCCGCAGTGGTCGCAGCCGTAGTGGGAACTGAAGTAGCAGTGTTATCGCCACAAGCCGCTAAAACTACAACCAGCACCAATGATACTAACAAACCTGACATTACTCGATACAGTTTGTTCATAAACTCTCCTTCTTAGATTGAACAATTGTGCAAGTGCAATAGACTTTGTTTGCAATGAGCTTGCTTTAGAAAGCTCGCTATATAGAATAAAAGCGAAATTATTAAATAATTTTTCCGCGAATAAACGCGCTGAAACGATCCATTATTGTTACAGCTATAATCAGCATAATTACCAGCATGGACACATATCCGTAGTCCAGTAAATTTATGGATTGTTGTAAGAGAAAACCCAGACCCCCGCCACCAACAAAGGCAACCACGGTGGAGTCGCGGGTGTTGGACTCAAAGGTAAATATGGAGTAACTTGCAACCAATGGGAAAGCTTGTGGGAAAACACCCCAACGGAAGGATTTCAAGCCGTCAGCTCCCACCGCGCTCATCGCTTCAATAGGTTGCGGTTTGACCGATTCAAAAGCTTCTGAATATAGCTTGGTTAATACAGAAATCGCGTGAATACCCAATCCCAAGATACCGGCGGCAGGTCCTAAACCCACAAAGGGGATAAACAAAAGAGCCATAATAAGGGCGGGAATGGAACGGATGGTATTGGTGATAAAACGCACAATATTGTAAATCGCCGGGTGCGGACTTGTATTTTTTGCTGCTAAAATACTAACGGGTAAGGCAACAATCGCCCCAATGACTGTAGAAGCAATTGCGGTTTGTACGGTTAAAAAGAGGGGGTCTATAGCATTTACAAAGTTTTGCCACTTGGATGGTACAAACCTGCCGATTAAAGCGCCCCCGCGTTCGCTAGTAAAGAGATCCACCACCGTAGAAAACCCGAAATTCTGGGCAGTCGCACCAGCCCCGCTAACCTTGACACTAAACCCCCACCAAAGGAAAAAGCACACCAGCGCCGCTATCGACAGTTTGCTTCCCCGTAATGCCATCACGCAAATTAGAGCTATAGATATAATCCCTAAAACACCGTTGAGGTCAATTTTATCCAGTATATATTTAAAAGTACCGAAGTTTACAATCTTGAAGAAGAAAAAGATGGCTACCAAACCCAGAAGCACCAGAGTAGTGCGCGTGTCTTGTTTTGCCAATAGACGAGGGTTTTTTATAGCTTTCGGACCAATTGAAAGTGCCAATCCTAGAACGACCAACAGACCCCCCACCAAATCCACATCGAAATAGATGGTCCAATTTAGGCTGAACTTGCCAAAATCTAGTACGCGCTCGAAAAAGAAAATAGCGGCAACGGTGAAAACTGCTAGTGGAATCAACAAAGTCCAATTTATAGTTCCGAAGGGCTTAGCTAGTGCTTTATTCGGTCCTTGCACAAAACTATTTATGAAAACGCGCTCGCCACTTAACCCACCGATACTAGCAATAGTGACTACTTCGGCGTGCTTACCCTCTGTCATCTTTTCAATATCTTCTTCTTCAATCGACAATTTAATATCCCTCTTCTGAAGCGCTAAACCTTACCAAACCAATCAACAAAGGGCTTTATGATTAATAACGGGATTTTAGATTCGGGTTATCGCTGCGGTACAGTTCACTCAAGATTTCGTTTGTGAGGTCGGCAACCACTCCATCAAAAACAATCCGTCCTTTAGCAATCCCGATAATCCGGTCAGCAAATTTTTTGGCAATTTCCAAATCGTGAATATTAACCAGTGTGGGCAAGTTTTCTTCTCTGGAGACGGTTTTTAAATCGTCCATAACTCCCCAAGCCAGTTCTGGGTCGAGACTGGCGACTGGTTCATCTGCCAGCAGCAGCAGAGGTTTTTGAGCAAGCGCGCGTGCAATGGCGACGCGCTGTTTTTCGCCGCCGGAAAGACTATCCGCCCGGTTTCTGGCGCGATGCACCATATTTACTCTTTGCAGACACCACAGCGCCAGTTCACGGTCAGCTTGGCTAAAGTAACCGATCAAGGCATTAAAATCGCTCATGTAGCCTATTCGTCCCAACAAAACATTGCGAAGGGCGCTCAGACGGTCAACTAAGTTGAATTCCTGAAAAATAAAGCCAATGCGTCGCCGCATGAGCAGCTTTTCCTTTTCGGACATACCGCCCAAGTCTTCACCGTGAACGCTCAGTTTTCCGCCGGTTATGGGAATAAGCCCGTTTATGCAGCGTAGCAAGGTAGATTTACCTGCACCGCTCCGCCCGATAATACACACAAATTCTCCACCGCGAATATTGAAGCTGATGTTCGAAAGAGCTTCATAACCGTTTGGGTAAACCTTGCGAAGGTTTTCAATTTCAAGCAAGGGAGCAGAACCGTTATTTAAATTTTCCATTTTCTTTTTACGCTAATTCAAAATGCGAGAGCAATTTCCTGTTAAAGGGAAAGCTAAGACACATAAACTTAGAGCCATTCTTAAAACTAGATCAAGGCGAAAGTTTAGAAAGCCTTTTGAGAGCCAAACGGATCATAGAAATGTAAATATTGGCTTCCGAATGCTGTGGTAAACGCTCATACTCTTTCGCCATTCGTCGGTTCCGCCCGATCCAGGCATGCGTCCGTTCTACTACCCAACGACGCGGTTGTACCTTAAAACCTTTAATATCGTCGGTGCGTTTGACTATTTCCAGTTCAAAATCGAACATTCCAGCCACCCACTCTACCAACTTTCCGCTGTAACCTCCATCCGCCCATACCAACTTCAGGGTACGGCATTTATTCTCAGCAGTGGCCAGCACTTCTATTGCCCCATCTCGATCTTGTATATTCGCAGCTTGTACTTTGACCACGATCGGAAAGCCCAAGGTGTCCACCAGCAGGTGCCGCTTGCGCCCATTCACCTTTTTTCCTGCATCGTAACCCCGTATTCCTCCAACTTCGGTGGTTTTTACTGACTGGCTATCGATGATACCAGCGCTGGGTTGGGGATTTCGTCCTGCCTTAACTCGCACTTTTTGGTGTAGTGCCTCGTAAATACGTTGCCAAAGACCGTTCCAGCGCCACAGACGGTAGTAGTGATAGACTGTTTTCCAATGAGGAAACTCTTGTGGAAGCATTTCCCATTGGCAACCAGTTTTGAGTAAGTAGAAGATGGCGCAGACTATTTCACGATAGGGATGTACTCTGGGACGACCTTCTCGACTGTTAGGGGGGAAATATGGCATAATGATTTCCCACTCGGCATCGCTCGGGTCGGTAGGGTAAGCTTTTCTTGTACTCATAATACGAGCTTACCCATTATTCTTTTTTATTTCAACTTTCTTCTTTACTCAGTTTTAAGAAACGCTCTTAGTAAAATCATAGAACAGGCATATAAAGGAGTTATAAACTAAATGTTAATAGGGGTTTAAAATTCACTACAAAAGAGGAGTAGTTGTAGGAAAGCAGAGAGGTTCAAAAATCATTTTATTTGTTTTTATATTAATTTATTAATAAGTAGTTAATAACGGGTAATCTACAGTTAGTGATGCACCTCAATCCAAGTTCGTAAGGGGGGCTCTGAGAGGGTTAGGCTAGGCATATTTAGCATTTTAAGCAGGCGCAAAGCTACTAACCGTCCAAGCCCCACGCCATGAAAAGCTAGGCTGGGAAACCCGCCCCACTTTGCCAAGTCGCTATTCCCAAACCCCAGCACACTCAAATCTATTGAAAGTTGCGCCAATAGGGTTTTTTGCACTGACAGCGCAGTTCGGTCGCCTGAACAGAAAATAAGGGTAGGCGGCTCCGGTTTTTGCAAAATTGTTTCTAGCCAGCTAGAAATAGTGTTGATTTCTTCGGTAAATTCTAGTTCTGGAGCAGCTTGTCGGGCGAAGACTTGACGCATGAAACCTGCTTCCAGCAACGAACCCTGTTCTTGTACTAAGGCTATACGGTGGTGTCCCTGTACCTCTATCCAATTTCTGGCAGTAATAAGACCTTCTCCTAACAAATCCTGTTCTAACAAAGCATAAGGTCGTCCACTCCGCGCCAATTCACCGGCTTCCCTAGTAGCCGCATCATACTGGGTCATTATCATACCTTCCAGACGGTTGTTATACAGCAGTTCAAAAAAAGCTTTTCTGCTCTCCCCCGCCATTCCGTTTAAAACCGCTGGACATACCACCAATTGCAAACCTACTTCACTGAATACTGCCTGTATTCCGGCTACGATCTCATCCAGTGCGGGAATCTGCAAAGTGGGTATGAGCAGCCCAATTAAATCGCCCCGATTCTGGTGTAAGTTGCGAGCATTTGAGTTGGGACGGTAACCCAATTCTTCCACCAGTTTTAAAATGCGAGCAGTCGTGTCTGGAGCAATCCGGGCGCGCCCGTTTATAGCGCGAGATACAGTCCCATAACTCACCCCGGCTAATTCCGCCACGGTTTTCAGGGTCATTTCACGTTGTGCTGCTGGGGTAAAGCGTTGGTTGGTAGGAATAAGTAATGAGGCTGCTTCCGGTACACGCTGGTCTAGCTGTACCAATGCTTGCAATAATTTATGCTCAAGCCGGGGGGGCAACCCCGGTCGAACTGCCACCGGTCCTCTGGATAGAAGTGGGGAAGTAGCCAGCAACTGCAAACTGCAAGTGGGGTGTTCTTGTAAATGGTGCAAGTAGGCTGATTGCATCGTCGCTCCGGCAAACAGTTTTCCTTGGCAAACAGCCTCTACCACTGTATTATGACCTAGTAAGAAATGTGGTTTTAGGTCGGTAGCAGGCTTTAAGCCTGCCTGATCCAGCATGAGAGAAGGCACTAGGTAGCCTGTTGACGAATTTCGGTCAACAAAACCAAATTCCTGTCCTTTTAATTGGATTAACCCGACAATCCCTGTATCCTTACGAGTAAAGATAACGCTCCGGTAAGGCACTGGTGGGGCATTGTCTCCGGCAGAAACCTCAATAGCGTTGGCGAGAGCACGCGCCCCAAAACGAGCCTGCGCCTGAGCAAAGGCATATAACCCCAATCGAGCCGCATCAATTTCTCCGCGCTCCATACCGTTTAGGGTTTCTTCGTAATTTTCCCACAACCCAACCTGTACAGGGATCTCCAACACCTGCTCAAGGTATTGTTCTAGGGTCTTTATTTTATCAGCTTGGCTGACTAGGTTGTGTCCTATTACGGGGTTTATAGCCAAAACCAGCCGTTCTTTCCCATCTTCTGATTTTATCATTTTCAAAATTCGCTATTGACAGGACTGTTTTTGAATGCTATAAAAATTGCGTAAAGCTTTACGCAATTAAATAATAACATAAAAAGGTTTGTAAGCCAAAATGGATAGAGAAAAACGCTTTGAAATAATGGCAGCCGGCCCATCTGAGCCTCTGGTGGTGATGGCTGACCGCTTGCTGGATTCAGGAATTGAACTAGAAATAACTCGGCAACCTCACCCGGCGATAATGATGATTCGCGCTCGCGAAACTGCCAAAGGTGAAATATTTAACTTCGGGGAAGCCCTTGTAACGGAAGCGGAGGTGCAACTTCAGGGCGGAACGGGATACATGCTAGTTCTCGGCAGCGACCGGATGCACGCCCTCGCCGGAGCTATTTGTGACGCTGCTTTGGAAGCATCCCATCCGCTTTCACCGGATATACTGGAAACGTTGACCTTAATGTCACAACTCCAGCAAGAAAAAGATGCCGCAGAGTGGGCAACAATCGCGGCTACCAAAGTAAATTTCGACGAAATGGAGGCTTGAGCTTGAGCGCTATTTCATTAACACCCGCCCGCCGTTTTGACCACACCCGTGACAGTCAGAAAATTTTCCGAGTAATGTTGGATGCATTGGCAAACCCCGGTCAGGTTTTCCATTTACCCAAGACCGGGGATTTCTTTGGGAACACTTTACCTAATTCTTCCCGGAATTACGCCCACTTTGAAACGTTGGGCGCATTTCTCGCAACCATCTTAGACCATGAAGTTACTTTTTGCTTATTGGGCGATGAAACAATTGCTGCCGACCTTTCAAGCGTAATTTGCACAAGCGCCAATTGTCGCAGTGTTCCTCGGGACAAAGCCGATTATGTGTTTACTCTACAGCCTCCGGTTGCTTCGCTACCTGCTCAGCTAAAGCCCGGTAACCTTATTTACCCTGACTCGTCCGCAACCCTTATATGCCTAGTACCCGACCTGTTGGGAGAAAACCCGGAAGGTAAGAAAGGCGCTTTACTGGAATTGAGCGGACCCGGCGTAAAACTTGGACAAAGACTCTGGGTGGCAGGCACAAACGCCACCTTTTTTGTTTCTCTTGGAGAGGTCAATGCCGCTTACCCTCTGGGCATAGATGTTTTCTGGCTAACTCCGGGAGGTGTATTGGTCGGTCTGCCACGCAGCACCCGCCTGTCCATTCTGGAAGAGGGACGAATAGGGGAGGATTTTTAGATGGGTTACGTAGCGGTAAAAGGCGGTATAGATGCAATCCTTGCCGCTGAGGAACTGGTAAAACTCGGCAGATTGCAATGTCATAGCGAACTATTGCAAATAGACCAGCTTATTGAGCAACAACGTATGGCGGTAGATCAGGTAATGAGCGAAGCCGGATTGTATGACGAAAAGTTGGCAGCGTTGGCTTTAAAACAGGCAGAAGGGGATTTGATGGAGGCGGGGTTTTTACTCCGCGCTTATAAGTCCACCCTAGAGCGATTGGGCTACTCCTTGCCGATTGATACAAGCCGAATGAAAGTTTTGCGGCGAATTTCCAGCGCGTTTAAAAATATCCCCGGTGGTCAAGTGCTTGGTCGTACGCGCGATTACACTCAGCGCCTACTTGATTTCAATCTCATAGAAGAAATTCGCGCCCCTGAATCTGCCTTCCAGCAACCAAAAGCGACAACAGACATGCCCAAGTTTTCAAGGGTTTCAGACTTGTTACGGGCGGAAGGCTTGCTTACCGCACTCGCCCCTTCTGAGCAAGAACCTTTTGACATCACCAGAGATACGCTGAAATTTCCCGCCCCTCGTTCCGCTCGGTTGCAAACATTAGCACGGGGCGAAACGGGAGCGATGGTGGCGTTAGGCTATAGTTCGTTGCGTGGCTATGGGATGGTTCATCCTACCATTTCGGAATTGCGCTACGGGAAAGTTCCGGTCGAGTTTTTGCATCCACTCACCGGTAATCCGGTCACAATAGGGCAGTTGCGGGTTACGGAAGTAGAAGCCTTAAACCACGACTACAGTATTGTGGGTCGGGATAAAGACGGAATTGCGCAACAAGAATCGACAAACAATAATGAAGAAAAAGCCGAGCCATTGTATGAGCTAGGCTATGGCTTGGTTTATGGACAGAACGAACGCAAAGCGATTTCGATGTCTATCCTAGATAGAGCGATGGACATAGGCGGAGATGCCCCTAGCAGCGACCAAGAATTTGTGCTTTATCACATAGACAGCGTTGAATCGAGTGGGTTTGTAGAGCATCTAAAGTTGCCACACTATGTTACCTTCCAGTCCAGTCTTGACCGCTCTCGCGAAGAAACCCGCTTGGCATATGCTGCGGAAGCAAGGAAAAAGTAATGCTGAAAGATTTAATTACCACCGAAGAAAATTATAATTACGCTTTCCTAGATGAAGGCAGCAAAAGAGAAATCCGGCGCAACTTACTTAAAGCCGTTGCCATACCCGGATACCAAGTGCCATTCGGTTCGCGAGAATTACCCATCGGGCGCGGTTGGGGTACTGGCGGTCTGCAAATAACTCTTTCTCTAATCGGGCAGGGAGATATAGTTAAAGTAATTGATCAGGGAACTGACGCGGGAGTTAATGCTGCCAACATTCGCCGCCTGATTGAGCGCACCGCACCAGACGTTACCACCACCTTCCAAACTACCGAAGCCACTATAATCCAAACCCGCCACCGCATTCCAGAAGAAAAAATGCAGGCGGGACAATTGTTAGTCTTGCAAGTTCCATTGCCAGAGCCATTGCGTTTGGTGGAACGCTCCGAAAACGCCACACGGCGAATGCATGCCGATAAGAATTACAGCCGAATGTGGGTGGCGTTATACGAAGAAATTGTAAAGCATGGGCTTTTAGCGCGTGCCTACAGTTACCCTGTAATGGTGAATGGACGGTATGTGATGGCTCCTAGCCCAATCCCACGTTGGGATGTGGAGAAACTTCACAACGCTGAGCATCTTTCGCTGTTCGGGGCAGGACGCGAAAAAAGGTTGTATGCGGTTCCGCCGCGTACTGCGGTAATACCACTCGATTTCGAGGATTACCCCTTCACTGTAGAGGATTTCCACGGGATACGCTGCCAGCGTTGCGGAGCGGAACACTCTTTCTTGGATGAGATAACCACCGAGGCAGGGCAAAAGACCTATATGTGTTCGGACACCGCCTACTGCGATGAACGAGTCGCAAAGAAAGCAGCAGAGCGTGAAATGCAAAAGGAGTTCGCCGGATGATAACCGAAACAGCCCCAAAACAAACAAACGTGGAGGTGGAGACCCCCTTGTTGGTGGTTGAAAATCTCACCCGTATTTACGGACACGGTTGTCCGCGCTGCCTAGAGTTAACCGGACCGGAAACAGACTCTAATACTTGTTCCAATTGCGGTACGCTGGTGGCTTGCGCCGATGTTAATTTTGAGGTGTACGAGGGTGAGATTCTAGGCGTGGTGGGAGAAAGCGGTAGCGGTAAAACCACACTGTTGCGCTGCCTCTACGGGGATGTAGCACCCTCCAAGGGACAGGCTTTTCTAAAATCCTTCGGGAATGGGCGACAAGATATATTCCAAGCCAGTAGTCAGCAAGCGCGTTATCTACAGGATTTTGTGATGGGTATGGTACGTCAGAACCCGGCACAGGGTTTGCACTTGCACATTACGGCAGGCGGTAACATTGCGGAGAGACTTTTGGCGGCAGAGTGGCGCAATGTGGCTGAAATCAGGGAACGCTCCGGGGCTTTGTTGAACCGAATGGAAGTGCCGCTAAATCGGATGGATCATTACCCGGCTTTTTTCAGCGGCGGCATGCAGCAGCGTGTTCAAATCGCAAAGGCTTTGGCGAATCATCCCGTCTTGCTCTTGTTGGATGAGATGACCACCGGCTTGGATGTTTCAGTACAAGCGGGGGTTATTGACTTAGTAAAAGAGGTGCAGCGTGAGAGTGGCGTGGCGATTGTAGTGGTTTCCCACGACTTGGGCGTAATCCGCTTGTTAAGCGAGCGCACTTTGGTGATGAAAAACGGACGAGTAGTGGAAAATGGATTGACTGACCAAATACTGGAAGACCCGCAACATCCCTACACCCAGTTATTGGTTAGTTCCAGTAATAGTTAAGTGGGCAGCTATGCAAAATACACACATCCAGATAAATAATTTGAGTAAGGTTTTCACGCAGCACATTTTGCGTGGGAAGCAAATAAACGCTTTTAAGGGCATTTCGTTTGAAGTCGAAAGAGGCCTTTTCGTGGGCATAGCCGGGCTGAGTGGCAGCGGCAAAAGTTCTATCTTGAAATGTATCTTCGGAACTTATGTTGCCAGCAGTGGTGAAATAATATATCGTCTCGAAAATAATGCCGTTATTGACCTAGCACAGTCCAGCGCAAGGCAGATAACACGCTTGCGCGGTTCCGAGATAGGCTTTGTTTCTCAGTTCCTACGAGCGCAACCCCGCACAACCGCTCTGGAATTGGTGGCACGCCCGTTGCTTAACGCTGGAGTTCCTCGCCCAGAAGCGACCGAGAGAGCGCAGGTTATGCTGGAACGGCTCGGTATCAGTTCCGAATTGTGGGAGGGTTATCCGGTTTTTTTCAGTGGCGGTGAACAGCAACGGGTTAATATCGCGCAAGCGCTCATCCGACAACCCCGCTTATTACTACTTGATGAGCCAACCTCTGCCCTCGATGACCGCAATCAATCGGTTGTAATTTCACTTCTAGAAGAAGCCAAACAGTCCGGGGTTACCATCATCGGTGTTTTTCATGACAGGGCATTGCTCAATCGCCTATCCGACAAAGTTATAACAATGGAGTATGGGCGGTTATTGGTTTAGAGAAAGGAAATTAAGTGGAACCTTCCCAAACCACAATTATTACCAATGGGCGGTTGGTTACCCCCGAAAAGGTTTTGGATGCTGGAAGCGTTGTTATAGAGGCGGGCAGAATTGTTGAAATAAATGAACGCCTGTACCCTGCTAATTCTCATACATTGGATGCCAAAGGCAATTTCATTATGCCGGGCGTTATAAACTTGCATGATGACAGCTATGAGAAAACTTTGCAGCCGCGAAAAGGAGTCTTTTTACCGCCTGAACTGGCTTTTCACCAGATGGAAGGGGCGTTGGCTACCGCCGGAGTAACCAGAACCTATCATGCTGTTTCTTTTGATGCGGGTATATTTCTACGCGACCGCACTGTGGCGAATGCCGAAGCAATGGCAAACCAGTTGCTAGAATTCAGCAATTCTGATTTTGCCTTTCTCCATCATCATCTCCTTTATCGCTGCGATTTGCGTAGTGCGGGGGCTTTCGATGGGATTTTAAGAGTGATGCAAAACCCTCTTGCCGCCGAACTCACGCACTATTTGTCCCTCAATGACCATTCGCCCGGACAGGGTCAGTATGCCCAACGTCCGGTTTTACGCAAGATGATAAAATCGCTGCTAGGTCCGGCGGGGAACAGTGAAGAGGTAGTTGATGCACGCGAAAATGAGTTGTGGCAACTAAAGGCACAGACCGAACAAATTCGTGAACACCAATTAAATCAAGCTACCGCTTTGTTACAAAATACGCCCGGAATTATTATAGCCGGACATGATGATGATAGCGCCGCTACTGTAAATGACTTATACCGACGAGGTATAAGGGTCTGCGAATTTCCGATTAATCTAGAGGCAGCCACCCGCGCCAAAGAACTTGGTCTCCCGGTTATTGCAGGGTCTCCCAATATTGTCAGAGGCGGTTCGCATACCGGTAATATCAGCGTGATGGAATTTATCCAGCAAAACCTGCTGGATGTGTTGGTAGCAGATTACGCGCCTTCCACCCTGCTGCATGCCATTTTTATGCTGGTTGAACAAAAAGTCATGAGTCTTGTTGAAGCTGTTAAGCTTGTAACAACAAACGCAGCCAAAGTAGTGGGGTTAGAGAAAGTAACAGGCAGCCTTGAACCCGGTTTGTTGGCGGATTTAATCGTGGTGGAAACTCGGACTAAACCCCAACTCTACATTGTCCGCAAGTTGCTGATAAGCGGAAAACCCGTTTCAGTTTCATCGCTTGCGGCTTATCCTGACGCGCATCATTTTTCTGCCCAACCTTCATCCCTAGCCCCTCTCACACAAAGCTTGGGCAAGAAATGAGGCAATAGGAGAAAATTCATGACGGGGCAGAAAACTTATGGGGTTTATTTCATCCCACCCCCTGAGTTGGCTTATAAAATTGGGTTAGCTCATCTATTACTCAAGCAAAATTATGGGCTAGAAGCGGCTGGGAAATTTATGCCGCATTGTACTCTCTTTGCTTTATTACACCTAGAAGAGGGATTTGGGGAAAACGAGTTAATTGCTGCCCTTGACCGGATTCTGCCCGGTCATAAAGCCTTTCCGTTAGCTTTCAGGCTGGAGACCGAATATTTTATCCGGTTGGAAATGGAAAAGCATCCCGATTTAGTGAATTTGCAAGCAAATATTCGGGAGGAATTACTGCCCTTTTTGAGCGAATACGGACGAAAGAGGCGAGCTTCAACCAGATATAATCCGCACATGACTCTAGCTTTCAGCGACTTACCTTCCGATACAGGCTTGTTACACCAAATAAAGGCTTTTTGCTTGGAGCTTTACCGGACAATGCCACAAGAAAGCCTGTGGGGCAATATTGTGCAATTGGTTGAGTTTAACTTGCAGAAACCGGGCGAATGGGATGCGCAGGATTACTGGTGTTATATGAACTGGCGAATTATAAAAAGCTATACTTTATCGGCAAAATAGAAATATAGTTAGACTGAGAGGTGAGCTATGGTAGCTTCAAAGGCTTGGGAATGGTCGAATGTAAGCGATGAGCGCTGGCGAATACCTTCCGAAGAAAGTTATTACTTGCGGGAAAGGTGGAAAAAGCAGGGCTACAAAAATTTCCTGGACTTGGGTTGTGGTGTAGGAAGGCACTCTATTCTATTTGCGGAAGCAGGTTTTCAGGTGGATGCCTTTGATTTATCCGAAGATGGCATCGAGCTTCTTCGGGAAAAGGCGCATAATCTCAACCTACCTGTAAAAATCATCAAAGGAGACATTAAAGAATTACCCTACGAGGATGGGATATTTGATTGCCTCTTAGCATACCATGTCATCTACCACACCGACACTGATGGTATTAAAAAAGTTATTGAAGAAATAGAGCGAGTTTTGAAACCGGGTGGTGAATTTTTCATCACTTTCCTTTCAAAGAACAACAATTCCTATAATGATATTGCTTACAGGATAGATCATAATACTGTAATCAAGATGGAAGAACCGGAGATTGGCATTCCCCACTTTTATACCGATTTGGGAGGGATAAAGAAGTTACTAAGAAACTTTACTATCATAAAAATTAATCATATCAACGAGATTACCCTTAATTCCAGCAAATGGCATTTTAATGTGCATGGGCTAAAGACTGTGCAAATAACCTAGAATTTTACAACCTATTAAAACTCCATTAATCCCACGTTAACTACTACCAGTTATTATTACTCAAGTGTGCTCTCTTTGAAGCCTATTTTTTTATTGCAAATTAGCTCACTTTTTCAGGCTTGAAAGATATCAGTAAATTCGCTACGGAAACCTGAAGTTTTTCCTGATACAAAACAAAGATGTTTTTTGTCTTCCGGCTGTTTAACCAAGCAGGGCTTTTTGTTGTGCCAGTTTTCTAGGTTTTGAATCAAACTTGGGGACCCACAAAGAATTTTTGTTAATAGCATGAAATTGAACTTAGGAGGAGAAACAAGTGCTTAAACGCAAAACCAGTCATTTGAGAATGACTCTGGTTCTTACCGCAATTATGACCCTAGTTCTTTCGGCTTGTGGTGATAACACCGCAACACCCGTACCGGCTACCACTGCTGCAACTGCTACCACCGCTGCTAAGAGTCCCGTGGCTGGAACCACTCAAGCTGCAAATTTGGATCAGCTTGTGGCGGCTGCCAAGCAAGAAGGTTCACTAACGACCATCGCTTTACCGCACGACTGGTGTGGTTACGGTGATTTAATCACCAATTTCAAGCAGAAATACGGCTTACAGGTGACCGAGCTTAATCCCGACGGTAGCTCCGGTGACGAAATCGAGGCAATCAAAGCCAATACTCAGAACAAAGGTCCTCAGGCGCCAGACGTAATCGATGTCGGTCTGTCGTTCGGTCCTCAAGCTAAAGCCGCTAACCTAATTCAGCCCTACAAGGTTTCCACTTGGGCTACCATCCCCGACACTGCCAAAGATGCAGAAGGCTATTGGTATGGCGATTACTATGGCGTAATGGCAATGTCTGTCAACACCGACGTGGTAAAGAACCCCCCGGCGGAATGGGCAGACCTACTTAAACCCGAATACAAGGGCAAAGTTGCATTGTCCGGCGACCCACGCACCGCCGCTCAAGCTATCGCAGGTGTATATGCAGTTGCTCTAGCTCAGGGTGGTTCACTCGACAATGCCCAAGCCGGTATTGACTTCTTCGCTAGCTTAAATAAAGCTGGCAACTTCGTGCCGGTAATCGCTAAAGGCGCCACTCTTGCTTCTGGCGAAACCCCCATCGTACTCGGCTGGGATTACAATGCCTTGGCTGCTAAGGACTCGTTGAAGGGCAACCCACCAGTCTCCGTTGTAGTGCCGACCAAAGGTGTGCTGGCTGGCGTTTACGTACAAGCCATCAGCGCCTATGCTCCCCATCCTAATGCCGCCAAACTTTGGATGGAATATCTCTACTCCGATGCCGGACAACTTGGCTGGCTGAAGGGCTATTGCCACCCGATTCGCTATAACGATTTGGCAAGCCGCAATGCCATTCCTGCGGATGTAGCCGCCAAGCTACCCCCCGCTGCAAACTACGCCACCGCTCAGTTCCCTACCCTTGATCAGTACAGCAAGGCTACTGCCCTGATCACCAAAAGCTGGGATAGTGCTGTAGGCGCAAACGTAAAGTAGTTTACCTTATCTCCAAGACCTATTTATTTGATAGGTCTTGGAGATACTTTTTACCACAAATATCAGGAAACCCAATGGTAGATAAAGTTTTAGAAAAAAATGCAAAGCAGTCTGCCGCACGTCCTCGAAAGTGGGAAGTGAATTTGAAATGGCTTGGTGTTGTACCATTCTTCATTTTCTCATTGCTTTTCTTAATCCTACCCTCGTTCAATTTGTTGATCGGAAGCTTTCAAGATGAGGCAGGCAACGTCACCTTAGCAAACATCGGTAATCTGTTCCAGCCATTCATCTTCAATTCCTATTGGTTGAGCATTCAGGTCAGTGCGGTTACAGCTCTTGGCGGCGTTATTTTTGGTTTTGGTCTGGCTTATGCCTCGATTAGAGGTGGGTTACCGTCATGGATACGGGGCGGGTTGATGACTTTCTCCGGTGTAGCCTCAAACTTCGCCGGGATACCATTGGCTTTCGCCTTTATCGCTACACTAGGACGTACCGGCTTCATTACGATGCTGTTCAAGAACGTGCTAGGTCTAAATCTCTACGATGCAGGTTTCAGTCTCTATACTTTCTGGGGCTTAAGCCTGACCTACATGTATTTCCAATTCCCGTTGATGGTGCTAATTATTGCTCCGGCTATTGATGGGTTAAAACGCCAATGGCGCGAGGCGGCAGAAAACCTGGGCGCTAACTCGTTTCAATACTGGCGTTATGTAGCCTTTCCCATTCTTGGACCGGCGTTGCTTGGCGCGGGCGTATTGCTGTTCGGCAACGCTTTCGGCGCGTATGCTACCGCTTTCGCGCTTACCGGAGGTACTCTGAATTTGGTACCTATCCAAATCGGGGCGCAGATACGCGGCGATGTGTTGCATAATCCAAATCTGGGCTATGCGCTGGCAATGGGAATGGTCGTGATTATGGCAGTGTCGATAGGCATCAGTATGTTGTTGCAACGACGCACGGCGAGGTGGCTTCAATGAAAAAACAGCGTTTCTGGCCCATTATGATGATTTTACTAGGGGCGATATACTTCCTATTGCCTCTATTCGCCACCTTTGAGTTTTCGTTACGGGAGCGGCGCGGCGTGTACAGCTTCGACTCCTACAACAATGTGTTGGGCGACCCACAGTTCCGTGATTCATTCATCTATTCGGTAGTGTTGGGGCTTGCTACCATTGCTGTTAGTCTGATACTGATAGTGCCTACTGCTTTCTGGGTGCATCTCAAACTGCCACAGTTACGCCCGGTGATGGAGTTCATCACATTACTACCGTTTGTCGTTCCGCCGATTGTACTGGTATTCGGTCTGATTCGCATCTATAGCCGCCCTCCCTTTGTACTGGTATCAACCCCGGCTTTGCTGGTTGCTGGCTACGTGGTACTTTCATTTCCCTATATGTACCGTGCAGTGGATACCGGCTTACGCGCCATTGATGTACGTTCTCTCACAGAAGCAGCGCAAAGTTTGGGTGCAGGTTGGCTGACTATCCTGTTTCGTATAATTTTCCCCAACTTGCGCGTTTCCTTGCTGAACGGCGCTTTTCTAACCTTTGCTATTGTGTTGGGCGAGTTCACAATGGCAACTATGCTCAATTGGCCCACCTTCGGTCCATATCTGGCGTTAATAGGTCAAAACCGTGCCTATGAACCGGCTGCGCTCGCAATCATCAGCTTTGGTCTAACTTGGATTTGCATTGGTCTAATCCAGCTTTTAAGTCGCGGTTCGCAAGAACAAGGGCAACTCGCTGGTACCCGTTAACAACGAATATGCGCTTGAGCCACTCTTGATGATCGCTTGGGAGCTTAATACAGGATAATAAATATGTCTTTTCTTGAACTAATAAACATTCGCAAGAGCTTCGGAGCCACCGCAGCAGTTGAGCATTTTAATTTACAAGCAGAGAAAGGCGAGTTCATTTCATTTCTCGGATCGAGCGGTTGCGGCAAAACGACAACGCTTAGAATGATCGCAGGTTTTGAACAGCCAACAGAAGGGGAAATCAGGGTTGGTGGCGTGAATATCACAAACCAACCGCCCAATAGTCGTCAAATCGGTATGGTGTTCCAATCCTATGCGCTCTTTCCCAATATGACCGTCGCCGATAACATAGGCTTTGGACTGCGGATAGCCGGTAAACCATCGGCTCAAATTCGGAGTCGAGTTGAAGAAATGCTACACCTTGTCGATCTACCGGCATTAGGCAGACGCTATCCGCACCAACTATCGGGCGGGCAGCAGCAGCGGGTTGCGCTAGCACGGGCATTAGCTATCGAGCCACGATTGCTACTATTGGATGAACCGCTCTCCGCACTTGATGCCAAGATTCGCGTCTCTCTACGCAATGAGCTGCGGTCTATTCAGCAGCGGCTTGGTATAACCACAATCTATGTCACACACGACCAAGAAGAAGCGTTGTCGCTTTCTGACCGTATAGTAGTTATGAGCAAAGGGCGGATTGAGCAAATCGGCACTCCCTTTGAAATCTATAACTACCCCGCCACCAGCTTTGTGGCTTCGTTTGTTGGCACATTAAATATTTTACCCGCGAAAGTGATAAACGCAGCCAATGGAGAGTTGGAAATAGCCGGACACCCGGTTTATACTGCCGAACCGCTCAACCATCGAGGTGGAGTTGACCTCAGCGTGGCGGTGCGCCCTGAAAATCTTGAAATCGGTGTCGGTTCGACAGAGAGCCACAATACTATCCCGGTTACTATAAACCAAGTGTCTTTTCTGGGAGCAGTGGTTCGGGTACGGTTGCAATTGGCTGATAAAACTTTGGAAATGGATATTTTTAATTCCCGCCATCTGGCATTACCGGAGGTAGGTACTGAAATCCAAGTCTCTTTTCCAAAAGAAGCTTGCTTGGTATTGACCGGTAGCGCTACATAATCGTTCCCGAATATCAAACCTAGAGGATTCTAAAATCAGTTGTTCTTTTTGCTACCGTACAGTTAGGGGTAGTTACGAGATTTCGGGCGAGATTTCGTATCCTCTCAAAAAAAGGGGGGAAAGGGATAAAACTAACGTAACCAGGGTCTTAGTTGCAAAGGTTGCCACTCAGGTCGGGGTTTATCATTAATCCACGAACCGTTTAGGTTTAAGCCCGCCGCTTTTTCTTTAATCAGGGTTCCAAGTCCAACTATTTTCCCATTCTGGCTTATCCGATCTAGCAGATACTCATAGAAATTTATCCCTAGCTTTCTACAAGTGGATGCCAGACCTTGAAATGTATCCCAACTGCGTACGCCTTCCAACTTGCTACAAAACATACTCACATCCCTTTTTCGTACTCTGGTGCGCACTGCCAATTCAGCGGGATTGTTATGTAAGGGTATTTCAGGATGTTTGAGTACCATTAGCAAACCCCATTTCTTCGCCTGGGTAATCGCAATCCTTTCATCCAAAGCCTTATAGCCGCTGTGGGTGGCAAATAATTCATTAAAGGCTGTATCCAGCCGTGCGGCTTCCGAAAGACCAGGATTTTGTTGATAAGCCAACAATTCGCGGTAATAGCGCCAATAGCGCCCTCTGAATTCTTCTAAAAGAGCCCGATGGTACGCCAGCCGAGGCTCCAACTTCTTGTAGTGACGCCCATCGTGAACCCAACACAAAGCTACCTCTTCTGTAATCACCTGGAAAGAGGGCGCATCATCGCAAATCAGTATTTTTAAGATCGGCAAATCCTCCCCCACTTGAGCGTGATAACTGGCAATCGCTAGCGCGTCTTTGACCCTTTTCCACTTATAATTCGGCTGCTGGCTGAATTCTCTGGCCAGAAATTCGTTTACTGTTTGCTCACATAAATCCTGATCGAGTGGAAGCTCCCATAATTTATCCACCAAGGCTTTGGTTAAACCCATTAAACTCCCCACCGCCTCGGCGTTTTTATCCATCCTAATTATTAGAGCTTCTTTACCAGCCCCACCTCGTAAAGCCCGAATAGCACTCAAGCGATCTTTATTAGTCAGAGTACAATAGTAAGTGTAAAGTGGGTTGCAGATGATAGGGCAGTGCCAATTTACTCCCGCTACGCGACTGGAGGTAGTATCGATGTGCTGCCATTTACTACTGCCTAGTCCGGCCGAAAGCACCTGACGGCTTTCGGTGTGGAATTGCGCCTGATAAGTTGGGTCGGTTAGCCAGTGACTTAATTGACCTGCCGAGATATTCAACCCCGCTTGCCACAACAATTCCTTGATTTTTGGCTCACTCATCAAGCCTTCATAATAGAGAGCTAACACTAAAGCCTTAGCAGTGGGACTAAACTGACCCTGATAACCTTGGCGTAATTCAGCCTCAATCATTCGCTTTTGAGCAGGCGAATAGTAGCGCTCCTTTTTGAAGCGGATGTTTAAGGGCTGGAAAACCAGATCCCGCACTACTACATAGCGATAGCCTTTGAAAACAGCATCCCCAGGTAAGTTTTCAGGCTTTACTTTGAGTAACTGCTCTTGATGAATTTCCAAATTATGGTGCTTAGAGTGTTTTCCCTTTTAGCAGTTTTAGCTGATTTACGCTCAGTTTCAGAGGAAAAGTGGGTATTTTTATTAGCTCGAACATTGGGCTTGCCCTGCTCACCCTTAAGTCGATTATTTTCATCCTGTAGTTGTTGATTTTCTGCTCGCAATTTATCGATTTGCTCGAAGGCATTCTCCAGCAAGTTTAAGACTTTGATTACCACCTGACGGGTTTCTTTATCTTTTATTTTTGTGGGATCAATTTCTTCTAGCATTCCCAAATTATATTACTTAGTTTTCCCTTTGAAAGGGGTCTACTCCTCCAGTTTTTGCGAGGATATAAAGTTTTAGGTTTTGCACTATTTTACCAGATCTCCTTTATTTTGAATATTATCTATTGCACAGCAGCAAGGTGATAACCATAGCCCCGCGTAGTGAATATATAGCGAGGATTAGAAGGGTCTGGTTCTATTTTCTGGCGCAACTGACTGATAAACACATGCAGGTATTGCGTTTCTTGCTCATATTCAGGACCCCAAACACTTAGCAGGATGCTTTTATGAGATAGAATTCTACCAGCATTTTCTGCCAAGAGTTTCAATACTTCATATTGACGAGGACTTAGCTTAAATACTTTTCCTTCAACAGTTACTAGATGCTGCTGAGTATCAATTAAAAGCCCATTGCACTTTATGATTGAATTTGAAGGAATAGGGCTTCTCTCGACGCTGGAAGCTTCAGAATGAACCATTAAGTTTTTTTGCTCAGCCTGAAACTGCTCGTATCTATCCAACTCAATACTATTCAACATTTGCTTGATTGTGTTGGCAGCAAGTTGCAGTTCACTAGATATTGGTTGCAGAATTGCAGATTTTTCTCTCGCTTGTTTTTCAAGGCGAGTTTTAACTGATTGCAGTAATTCTCTCTGCGTAAAAGGTTTCGTCAGATAATCGTCAGCTCCCAACTCCATGCCATAGCGTAAATCCCCTTTCGCTGCTTTGGCAGTCAGAAAGATGAAAGGAATAGTGAGAGTGGTAGGATTATTACGTAAAGCTTCCAGCACCTCATATCCGCTCATTTCAGGCATAATAATATCCGAAATAATCAGATCAGGCTTTTGTTGTAGGGCAATCTGTATACCCACATTGCCATCCGAAGCGCTTAATATCTGGAAACCTTCAACTTCAAGCAAATATTCCAAGTTAAGACGAATAGTAGCTTCATCTTCAATGATTAATATCTTTTTTTGTAATTTTTCCATTTTTTGTTTATCAACAAGTATACTTTTATTAAGACGACTAATGCTGAGACTCATATACTAGCTGCATGATTCGATTATTCAACGTAGTTTTCTCAAACTGCGTAGAGAAAAACCATACTTATTTATTTTACTACTCAGTTGATTTTATAGCCATATTAATTTGATTTAGATTTATGTTGTGAAATGAAATTGTAATATTTTACAGCTACTCTAAAGATAGAGATAATATTTAGATACAGTGGGTATCGTCTTTATGAAGGGTTTAGACAACGGTTATATAATTTTATAAAAAGCATATCTGTGAAGGGTATTTAGTTTCGGGCTTTTGTTGTATCTGCAATGTTTTTAAGCTTTTTATTACTGCTTTGATGCATTAATGAGAATCTAATACCCTTTAATTTGAGAGGTGGGAATATTTACTATGGTAACATCAATCCCAAAAACAATCCTAGTTGTGGAAAGCACAAAATTAGAAGAGCAAAATCTTTCTAGTTTTCTCGAAGCACTCGGTCTTGATAGTGTTTTTTCAGAAGAAGTGTATGGAATTCTGTTAACTAAAGGGAAACTTGCCAAACGAGAGTTACACAATATTTTGCTTTCTAAACTTAACAACACCGAACAACCCAGTCGAAAAGTGGCAAAATCTTTAGATTCCCAAGATCAAGTAACCGAATCGGATAATGAGAGGGCTAATAGCAAGGTTTTGCCTACCTCTGAACACCTGTCAACCTTCAAGTGCTATCAATTTAATATAAACAATCAAGATGAATCCGAATATATTTCGAATACATCGGATTCAACTAACAAAAAAATACTGCCGCTCTATCCTAGAAAACTAGGTTTTTTGGAAAAAGTAGAGTCGGTATTGAGAGATAGCCCACCTAATTCGGTAGAACACAGGTTATTTCAAGGTGCGTGTGTTTCCCGCTTGGAAATCAAATGGCGGATAAAGTCTCTTTGGGGCGAATATGATGCCAAATTGTATGAACCGGCGGGACTTATTGCTGTATGGTTAGAAAACAAGTTAGCTGAAATTGAAAATGGGTGCTAAATCCTAACCCCGCCCGTTACTAGTGCCGAAATATGATTATAGCGATATGGATAATAAAATATGATAAGTAGTTCCTCTTTCTCAGATTCTCACACAATAATGACAGCATTGTTTAACAGTAGCCCTAACTCAATGATTTTAGTTGGCAAGGACTACCGGATTATCGCAATAAACAAACGAGCTAAAGAAGAATCAGGCACATTTTTAGGATGCGAACTCGGAGTTGGGGAAGATGTACTATCTCTGATAGAAATATACAAGATATCATATTTTGAGAAGCACTTCCAAGAAGCTCTAACCGGAAAACTCGTAACAAACGAGCAATATTATGGTGCTTTTAATAAGCAGGAAAAGTGGGTTGAGTATAGTTATATTCCGGTACAGGAATATTCCGATAAACCCTCCATGGTTTGCCTTTCTATGCGGGATATAACCCCACACAAGAAAAACGAAGATTTATTTGCAAGCAATATTACGGCAAATCAGGTTATTCAGGAATGTATCCCTGACATGATTTTCCAGATAAAACGGGACGGAACTTTCCAGAATTTCAAAGCAGGCGACCATAGCAATCTACTACTTGAACCCGCTTATTTTATCGGAAGAAATGTTCGGGAAGTGCTTCCCGCTGAGATAGCACAGCGCACATTGGAGCACATAGAAAAAACTTTTGAAACCGGCAAATTGCAGGTTTTTGACTACGAACTTGAACTAGAAGGGTTTATCAGTACCTTTGAAGCTAGAGTGGTGATTAGCAGCAAGGACGAGGTACTTATTATTGCGCGAGATATTACAGAACGCAAACATGCAGAAAAGGCGCTTAAACGTTATAGGCTTCTTTCCGAAAATACGCTCGATATAATTTTGTTTATTAGTGCAGATGGCGCAATTCTGGAGGCTAATAAGGCAGCAGCATTGGCTTATGGCTACAGTATCGAAGAACTACAAACCCTCAATATTCGCAACTTGAGAGCGTCTGAAACACTTATTCAAGTATCAGCACAGATGAAACAAGCCGGTACTGAGGGTATTTTGTTTGAAACAATCCACTGCCGAAAAGACGGAAACACCTTCCCGGTAGAAGTAAGTTCACATGGGATTGAACTAGATAACGAGCGAATTTTGTTAAGCGTTATACGGGATATTTCTGAACGTAAGCACGCCGAACATGCCCTCAAGGAGAGTGAAGCTAGCTATCGCGAACTTGCCGATAGTATCACCGATGTTTTCTATGCCCTCGATTCCGATTTAAGATTTACCTATTGGAACAAAGCAATGGAGTTATTAACCGGAATCCCTGCCAGCATAGCCTTAGGTAAGGAATATTTTGAAGTCTTTCCAGATGAACCACTTAGAAGAAAATCATGCGGGTTTTTCTGTGAGGTGCTAAAAACTCAGCATGCCACCTCTTTCCAAAACCAATACAACGATAAAATATATGAGTATAGCGTATATCCCACTAAAAGCGGTATCGCGGTATTTTGCCGGGATATTACCGAAAATTACACTATTAACGAAGCGCTCCGGGAAAAGGAAGAACTCTATCGCAGTGTTATTGGCGCGATGTCAGAAGGAGTTGTTATACAGGGGAAAGATGGCGCTATCATAGCTTCAAACAAAAGCGCTGAAAATTTTCTGCCCATTTCCAAATATACCTTAGATGGACGCACCGCAAACGGCACGGTTCTGCATGCCGTACATGAAGATGGCTCTCCTTTCCTCAAAGAAACACACCCTGCGATGGTTACTTTAAGAACCGGTGAAAGGTGTTCGGGTGTAATTATGGGCTTACAGAGGGCGAATACTGCGGTCAACTGGATTTCAATAAATACCAACCCCTTTTTCCATTCGGATGGCGTTACTATACGTGGAGTAGTATCTTCATTTACCGATATTACTCAGCAAAGGCAAATGGAGGATTCAATACGGCGCAGCGAAGAACTGTACCGCACCTTGGTACATAATTTGCCCGGTACTTCGGTGGTACTTTTCGACCAAGAGCTACGTATCCTAGTAGCCAGTGGCGAGAATGTGCCGGGGCGCAGCTTTAACGGCGAACGAGTGGAAGGGAAAACACTCTACGAAGTTGTATCAGACGTAGGAATCGCCAGAATTGAGCCTTACTACAAAGCAGCGTTATCGGGAATTGAACTGACAGAGGAATACAAATTTGGAGATAAAACGTTCCTGTTACGCTCTACTCCGGTTAAAAATACGCAAAAAGAAATTTTTGCCGGGATGTTGCTTATATTTGATACAACGGCTCTGAAAAAAGCTGAAGAAGCTCAGCTTGAGAGTGAAAACAGATTCCGTTCGGTCATAAATAATGTCACGGAAGTAATTTTCCAAACGGATGCGGAAGGGCTATGGACTTTCCTCAACCCCGCTTGGTACGAAATAACCAATTTTACGCTTGAAGAAAGTATTGGGCAAAACTTCCTTGATTACGTTCACCCGGATGACCGGGAGCGAAATATGGCTCTATTTATGCCATTGATAGAGCAAAAAAAAGAATATTGCAAACATCAGGTGCGCTATCTGACTAAATCAGGAGGATTCCGCTGGATTGAAGTTTATGCGCGGCTGACTTTGGATGATGAAAATAATATTGCGGGTACTTCCGGCACGCTCCGGGATATTACCGAACAGCGATTGGCAGAAGAAGCTCTGCAATATCGGCTAGAGTTTGAACAAATGATTGGTTCTATTTCAACCAACTTTATAAATCTAGGAGTCGAAGAGATAGATGCAGAGATTAACCAAGCGCTAGCGGTAGTCGGTCAGTTCTCAGGTGCGGATCGTAGCTATATTTTCCTCTTTTCAGAAGATGGAAAATATATGAACAATACCCACGAATGGTGCAGGGTAGGTATTGATCCTCAAATCGAAATGCTGCAAAATCTCCTGGTTTCAGAGTTTCCATGGTTAATAAAACAGATCATTCGGCTTGAAAACATCCACATCCCCAGCCTTGACCGCTTAGGAGAAGAAGCGAAAAATGAGCGGCAGATATTAGAGCTGCAATCAATCCAATCGTTGGTACTTGTGCCCCTAGTTTACGAAAGAAAGGCAATAGGCTACCTCGGGTTTGATGCCGTTAAAACCAGCAGGGTTTGGAGCGCCGATGATATTAGCATGCTCAGGCTAGTCGGCGAAATTTTTATCAATGCAATTAAACGTAAAATTGCTGAGCAAAACTTGATAGAACAACGCGATTTTGCGCAGTTAGTGATGAATACAATGGGGCAAGGTCTAACAGTTTCTTCTGGTAACGATATTTTCAACTTTGTAAATCCTGCTTACGCCAGTATGCTTGGCTATTCACCGGATGAGTTACTGGGTAAAAAACCATCCGATTTAACCGACTCCACAAACCAACCTCTTTTAAAAGAAGCCTATAAGCACAGGCTTTCTGGTGAAATCAGCACCTACGAGAACCGCCTCATCTGCAAGGACGGTTCTACCCGTTATGTCACTATAACCGGCGTGCCGATTATGAAGGATGGTCAGTTAAAAAGCACAATCGCAGTAATCACCGACCTAACCGAACGCCGCAAAGCCGAAGAAGCCTTGCGCAAAAGCGAGCAAAGGTTGCGAACGGTGGTTTCTAATGTGCCTCTTATTCTGTTTGCAATGGATAGTAAGGGTCTAATTACTTTAGCGGATGGGCGAGGATTCAAAGACCTAGAGATAGAACCAAGTATAGTTGTGGGCAAATCTATAATGGCAACTCATCCTGCTACAGCGCAGGATATCAAGAAAGCCCTAGACGGTCAAGTTGTAAATAGCACGCTCAATTTAGGTAAGGGGATTTTCGAATTCTGGTATGTACCTTTAAGGGATCAACATAACCAAGTTTCGAGTATTATCGGTGTTGCTCTAAATATTAGCGAACGAGTACGTGCCGAGCAAGAACTGGTTGCTGCCCTCGAAAGAGAAAAAGAATTGAGTAATCTCAAATCTAGCTTTATTTCGATAGCGTCACATGAGTTCCGAACTCCTTTGACCACCATACTTTCTTCCTCAGAGCTACTTGAAAATTACAGTCATAAATTGAGTAAAGAGCGAAATCAAGAACTATTCCAACGCATTAATATAGCCGTCAAAAATATGACACAGCTTATTGATGAAGTGTTACTTATTAACCGCTCTGAAGCCGGAAAATTAGATTTTAACCCTGAATGGATTGATTTGTCTGGTGTTTGTTCGACCATAATCGAAGAGATTCAGATTGGACTCGGCAGCCATCATCGCTTTGATCTATCTATTCCAGCCGCACCTAAAATGGTACGCGCAGATGAAAAACTTGTACGGCATATTGTTTCAAACCTGGTCACCAACGCCATTAAGTATTCAAAGAACGGTAGTACAGTGCATATCGACCTGCTATACAAAACCGACAAAGTGGTATTCACCGTTAGAGACGAAGGCATTGGAATCCCACCGGAAGGGTTAAACCACCTTTATGAGGTTTTCTACCGTGCTACCAACGTTGGCAGTATTCAGGGAACAGGTTTAGGACTGGCTATTGTAAAGAGGTGTTTGGATGTACATAACGGTACTATTGATATAAAGAGCGAACAAGGTAAAGGAACCATTTGTATCGCCACAATTCCGCTATCAGCAGAAAAAGTGAGCTAAGGAAATGAAAAAGAAAATTGTAGTAATAGAAGATGAAGAGCCAGTTCGAATGAATCTGCAATTGTTGCTCGAATCCGAAGAGTTCGAAGTATATAGTGCGGCAGATGGCGAAGAAGGACTGAAAGAAATTGCCAGTCGAAAACCTGACCTAGTTATTTGCGATATGATGATGCCCGTAGTTGAGGGTTATGAAGTTTTAAAAAGAATGCGGCGTGAGGAGAGTTATAGAAATATACCTTTCATCTTCCTAACAGCGCGTACTGATAAAAATTCTATGCGGCAGGGAATGGAACTTGGGGCGGACGACTACATTACCAAACCTTTTACTATGAAAGAAATACTGAATGCCGTCAACATCCGATTGGAAAAAGTGGAGTTAATCGAAAAAGATACCGAACAAAAGATGAATGAGTTAAGACTTTCAATGGTGAATTCCTTACCCCACGAATTTATAACCCCTTTAAGCTCCATAATCGGCTATTCCGATATGTTGATTTCCAGTAAAGGTAGTATTCGTGAGGAAGTCAAGCAGGAAATGCTGGAGAGTATTTACTATAACGCGCTACGCTTGAATCGCCTGACACAAAATTTCCTGCTTTTAGCAGAATTAGAGATTCTTTCTACCGATAAAAATAAATTAAAGGCGCTCAGAGCAGAAATCACTGAGTTTGCCGAGGAAATAATCCTAGGGGTAGCGTCCTCCAAAGCACGTTCTTTCGAGCGATCAAGTGATTTGCAATTAGATCTTGGGCAGTTTAGCATTACTGCCCCACTAGCCTCTGCATATCTAGCAAAAATTACTGAAGAATTGGTGGATAATGCTTTCCGTTATTCAGAAGTTAATCAAAAGGTGTATGTAACGGCACGTATTCAGAATGGCAATTTCGTTATGAATATAACCGATGACGGTAGAGGCTTGACCCAAGAACAAATTGCCAAAATCGGTATTTTTATTCAATTTGAGCGGAAACGCTATGAGCAACAAGGCATGGGGCAGGGACTTTCGCTGGTTAAGCGTATTGTAGAACTACACGGGGGCGAATTTAGTGTAAGTAGTGTGCCGGAAAAAATGACTGTAGCGCGTGTTTTAATCCCTGTAAAAAAACCATAAATCTTCAAACGCACTTAGCGCATTACACTGGTTAGTTTTAACACGCTTGTAGACAGTAATCAAATGTAATATATACAAAAATTGATTTGTGAAATATGCGATTTTTGTGGTATTTTAATAAGGTCGAGAAATGAAAAAAACAACAAACTCACTTCACGTTAGCACTTATTCGCAGCATAAGGAAATAGCTATAAATCCTCTATCGCACAAACCGGATTCAATATTCCAGGATGACCTACACGAAAGCCAACATCGCTACCGTTTTCTGGCGGAAAATATCAGCGATATGCTAGTGGTAATGAACTTCACAGGAAAATACACCTACATTTCCCCTTCTTCTAAAGCGGTTGTCGGCTACGCGCCGGAAGAGTTGATCGGAAAATACGGATTTGATTTTATTCATCCGGATGATTTACCTAATACAACCGCTGCTTTCATTAAAGCGCGTGAAAAACAAGAGCTATACGACAACCTACTGGTGCGCTTCCGGCATAAACAGGGGCATTATGTTTGGTTGGAAGGACGTGGGCAACCCTATTTCTCCGAAGAAACCGGAGAACCACTAGAACTTATCGTCAGCCTACGTGACGTAACACGGCAAGTTGAGGCGGAAAGAGCGTTGCGCGAAAGCGAACAACGTTACCGCTTGCTGGCAGAAAACACCATTGACGTGGTTATTGCCCTATCGAGCGATAGCCAATATCTCTACGCCTCGCCTTCATGCAAAAAGGTGTTGGGCTACACTTCGGAAGAGTTAAAAACGCTTTGGGGTCCTGAACTGATACACTCCGATGATGTGAAACTAATTGCTAACTCCAAGTTGAGTAACCGCGATTCGCATGACGCACACGAGCCAATATTTACCCGGTTTCTTCATAAGAAAGGACACTATATCTGGCTTGAGATTGGCGGGCAGTCGGTTTTTTCAGATACAACCGGAAAAGTAGAGAGCATAATCATTACTCTACGAGATGTAACTGCTCGCAAAATGGCAGAAGAGAAATTGCAATCCCGTTATGCCTTTGAAAGGCTGGTAGGCGGAATCTCATCAAAATTGCTGAGAGTCAGCTTTGATGCTATTGATGGTGAGATGAGGCAAGCGCTTGCTACTATCGGTCAGTTTCTTGGAGTAGAACGGTGTTACATTTATACTTACACCGATAAGGGCAAAAGTATAATCAGAAATTTTGAATGGCGCAGTGAAGGTATCGCCTCACTTGATAGAAATCGGACTATAGCTAACCGTCCAATAGAATCATGGGCTGATATCCGCACCAAAAATGGGGAAATTATACGACTGGACACTCTGGCAGATCTGCCCGAAGAAGCAAAAGCGTTCCGAGCTTTACTTGAAAAAGCGGTTATCCAATCTATGGTGCAGTTTCCTTTATTAGTAGAGCAGGAGGTTATCGGCTTTATCACCATTGAAACCGTAACCCGCCAAAAAGCTTGGAGTGAAGACGATATAGTGTTGCTCAGGATAGTAGCCGAGGTTTTTGCCAACGCTTTCAAGCACCAAGATGCAGAACGCGAGTTGAAAGAGCAACGCGACTTTGCGCAGTTAGTGATGGACAATATGGGGCAAGGGTTAGCGGTTTCGTGGAAGGGAAACGATCTTGGCTATACTAATCCGGCTTTAACCAAGCTGATGGGCTACTCAGCAGAAGAATTGAACGGCAACTCCCCGCTAGGATACGCCCACCCAGACTATTTACAGAAAGTGCAGGAAGTTCGGCAGCAGTGGTTTAACGGCAAAACCGCTACTGTGGAATGTAAATTGCTGACAAAAGATGAGACAGATAGCTATGTTTCAATTACCGGCACCCCTTTCTATAATAAGGGCGAACTGGCAGGGGTAGTTGCCGTTGTCACCGACCTTACCGAACGCCGTAAAGCCGAAGAAGCTTTGCGAAATAGCGAGCAGCTTTTGAGAACGGTGGTTTCAAACGTGCCAATGACTCTGTTCGCCTTTGATATCAATGGTAAGCTCACTTTTGTGGATGGCAAGGGGCTTTCCTACTTCAATATTGATCCCAAAATGCTTGTCGGGCAAAATGCGCAGAGCTTGCAAATGAACATTAGCAAATGTCTACTGGATAAATTCACCGGGTCTGTCACACGTGCTTTACACGGGGAAATTGTTCAGAGCGTCACAAAAATGGGAGATCGCTACTTTGAAGGGGTATATACGCCCGTTAGGGATACAGAGGGGCGGGTAACCGGCGTAATCTGTGTCAGTTTCGATGTTACCGAGCGGGTTACAGGGGAGAAAGAATTAACAAAGAATCTGCAACTTGAACGGGAACTGAGCCAACAAAAATCGCTCTTTATCACCACCGCCTCACACGAGTTCCGTACCCCGCTTACCATTATCAACTCATCGGCGCAATTGCTGGAGAATTACGGACATAAATGGACAGATGAACGCAAGCAGGAATTATACCAGCGCATTTATCTTTCAGTGGTAAATATGACCGAGCTTTTGGATGATGTGTTGCTGTTGAATAAAGCTGATGCCGGGAAGCTAGAATTCAATCCGGTTGAGATGGATTTCAGCCAGTTTTGCGCCACGATGTTGGAGGAGATTCAGCTTGGAATTGGCACAAAACATCAATTTGATCTACAAATTGAACCTGCTCCGGTATTGCTACAAGGCGATTCCAAATTACTCCGGCAAATTATCTCGAACCTGTTGACCAACGCCATCAAGTATTCGGCGGAAGGAAGCACGGTTCATTTCAGGTTAGGCTACGAAACAAATCAGGTTAATGTAGAAATCGAGGATGAAGGCATCGGGATACCCCCGGAAGGTTTGAAACATCTTTTTGATGTATTCTATCGTGCGAAAAATGTTTCCAGCATCGAGGGAACCGGGTTGGGAATGACGATTGTAAAGAAATGTCTGGATACGCACAAAGGCAGAATAGAAGTAGCGAGCGAACTGAACAAAGGTACCCTGTGCCGAGTATGGCTACCTGTAGTCGATTAATACAGGGCATAACCATACGGGTTCATTTCAGTGTACAAGCAGGCAGTAGAACGCCTGCCGAGGTCGCAACGGAAGCTTGCTGACCGCTTGTACTAAGCTTCTATAATGGTTATACCCAGTGAACGGTAAGGGGCTAGTATTTCTTCGTTCAGGTTTTTCTCGGTTACAATATGGGTTAGCTCGGTAATCGGACCGACCACATAGCTCGAAGCAGTGCCGAGCTTTTCGGCTGATGCTAACGCTACCACCTCAGATGAACACGCAATCATGGCTCTTTTGATGTAGGCTTCCTGCAATTCGGGCGTACTGATTCCAATATGACGGTGCAAGCTGCATATACCCAATAGATAAAGGTCGGCTCTAATCATATTCAAGGCTTCAAGCGTAGCAGGTCCCACCGTTACCAACGATTCTTTATAAAGTTGTCCACCTAACATTATAAGTTCAATCGCGGGATGTTGTGCCAGCGCAATTGCAACCGGAGGGCTATTGGTAACTATAGTGGCTTTGAGATTAGAGGGCAAATGCCGGGCTACCTCTAAAGCAGTGGTGCCACCATCCAGCAGCGCTATTTGACCATCTTTGATTAAAGCGGCAGCAGCTTTACCTATTCTAATCTTTGCCTGTGAAATATTTTCCTGACGAGTGCTAAAAGGGGAAATTTCGGGCGAAAGCGGCAATGCCCCGCCATGTACACGCTGAATTAAACCTGCCTCACCCATTTCTCGCAAGTCGCGGCGGATGGTATCCTCTGATACATTCAGGCTAAGGCTCAACTCTGAAGCCAAAACCCGACCATCGCGCTTTAGAATTTCCAGTATAACCTGACGACGTTCAGCATTCAGCATATTTACAGTTCTTAAATTATTCTATTTGATAGGGCGATATTTGCAGTGCGTGAGCAACAAACAGTTATAAAAAGCCCCACTCCTGCTCAGGAAGTGGGGCAAAACAAAGGAGATGCTATGGAAATACCCTATCCTTCATACCCGGACCAGCTCCCAGTACCACAATTGCAACTTCGCCTCCCGTTGCGGTGACTTTGAATTTACCGCTGAACTTATCAATTTGCAACGAACCCTGCCAAGCGTTATAGCGCGCAAAAGGCGAAAGCTGTTTCTCCTGCGAAGCTACTACCTGTCCGTTATCGTTCTGGTATTCAATTTTAAGAGTAACGGTAGCATTGGTAGTATTCTGGATAACCCCGGTAGTGGTATAACCACCATCTGTATTCTTAAATACGGTATAATCCGGGCTGCTTTGCGTGGTTTTTACCTGTGCCGGATAGGTTATTACCGAACCGTCCTCAAGGTTATTTTCTACAGTAGCGGCAACCGGAGAGGGTGCAGAAATTACCGCGCTACCGGTAAAGCGCGAGGTAGGGTCAGCCAGTTTCAAGGAAGCAAGGCTGAAACGCTGGCTGGACAACCGCGCCATATCACGCTTTTCGGTAAAGATTACTGTACCACTATCATTGTAATAGGTTATCTCTACCGTTATTGCTTTGGTACTGGGATTGGCAAGCGAAATATAGCTTGAAGTATCAGCATCTTGCTTTTTGATGTAGGGTAGATAAAGTTTGTTGCCAGTTTCAGCCGGATTATATGCTATAGTTTTGCCGTCAGAAGCCAGCCGAACTGCGGAAGCGGTTACAGGGGCGCTACTGACAATCGCTGCCCAACCGTTATAGACCGGAAGATACAGGTTGCCCGCCCACACTGTTTTAGTACCTTTTGCCGGCACAGTTTCAAGCAGCGTTACCACTCGTGCCGTGTCGGTAGCCTCATTATCATCTATCGCTACGTCTTTATCGCCCACCTTTTTGGTATTAGGCACACCCGCCCAATTGTTAAAGCGGATGAACACATCGGCAGGTTTGTCGGTGGGATTTGAAATTACATAGCCCATCGTGCCGCTGCTGTTATCGCCGTTTTTAACTGCCAGTGGGAATAATAGAGTTGTCGCACCACTAGGTGGGGTTGCGGAAGTTGGGTTGGGGCTAATTCCGGCAAGGCTATTGAGGCTGGCGCTGGTGGTAGTGCTGGCTTGTGGGTTTGTGGGATATTCTCCCCGATTTCCGGCATAATCCATCGCCCGAACGCGGAACTGGTAGGTTTTACCAGTTTGACCTTGAAATAAGGCGGCATTTCCCGGCGTACCGCTCAGCCAATTAGTCCAATCGCCGTTGCTTTCGCGATATTGCACATCGAATAGGGAAGTATTAGGACCATCCACATTATCGAAGCTTGACCAGCGCACCAGAAAAGCGGTGGGGCTAAGCGCAGGAAGTGAATCCACATTGCTGCTAGGAGATAGTGTATCTATACGAGTAAAGACCTGCCCGGTGATCGGTACCGCGCTAATACTGCCCGATTTACCGGTTGCTTTGACCCGGAATTGATAAGTTTTGGCGTTATCGCCTCGGAATTGGGTGGTGGTAAGGTTTGTATTGCTAAGGAGATTTGACCAATCGTTGTCAGTTGAGGTTTTAAATTGCACATCATAGCCACTAATCCCGGCGTTACCGCCTTCTTCCTTACCAATCCATGAAAGATTGATTACATTGGAATTGCTGAATAGCGGGAGAGAATTAACCGCAACCGATAATACCGAGGAGTCTTTTGCTTTGATACTTACATTAAGCACCAAATCTTTAACTCCTTTGGTTTGCAACCACACATCGTTAGGTTGTACTAGGTCGATGTGAAGTACAAAATCTCCGGTCAGGTTGGGAACTGCCACCTGAAAGTTAGGATAAACCAACGAACCACCCGGCGGCATATCTTGTGGCAGGTTAGCACGCACCTCTTCATAGTTGGTTTTGGCAACGGGCGCACCATAGCCATAAAACCAGCGATAGCCTACCTTAAGCTCATTTGCCCCCGAAGCTGCCCATGCCACAGTACCACTATTGGTGAGCTTCAAGCGCGGGAAGGTTAATCTCGCCCCTACACGTCCTTCGGTTGGTGCGCCTTCCACTTCCCATTTCACCTGAATAGGCGAAACTTGTTGCGCCACTGCTACACCGCTGACCATGCTCAAGGCGGTAATAAATAGCAACAACCCCGCCAGCATTGCTGCTCCAAGCTGAAATCCTATAATTGTCCGGCTACTTGATTTACGCATCTGCCGCTTTCCTTGCACAAAACACCTGATATTTTGAAAAATCATGTTATGTCTACAAGAATTATATGTCCCTATGTTGAGCCTGTCAATGGTATGTTATAATTGCGCTCGAATTTTTACGCTCAGGAAAGATTGAATGAAAGAATTGCTTGATAATGTTGTGCTGATTTTATACCAGCCACAGGATGTAATAAATGTAGGCGCAGTGGTACGGGTGATGAGCAACTTTGGTTTGCGTCGCTTGCGTTTGGTTGAGCCTGCGGCTTATGACCCCCATAGGATTGAGGGTATCGCACACCACACTGCTCCGGTGATAGAAGCGATAGAACGAGTCCCCTCTTTAGAAGCGGCTATTGCCGATTGCGGCTTTGTGCTTGGCGCTACCGCGCGCGCACGCGGTGTAAAACGTGAGCGTCTCACTCCGCGTAATGCGGCAAATACACTGTTACAGGCAAATCGAATTGACCCGCAAAATGTTAGCGCAGTGCTTTTTGGGCGTGAAGATGACGGTTTGCCAAATGAAGCCTTAGATTATTGCCATGCGCTGGTGACTATTCCCACCGACGATTTTAATGCCTCCTTGAACCTTGCTCAAGCAACATTGGTGATAGCCTACGAATTGTGGTTGGCAGCTAACCCACAAATAGAAAGCTTGTACCCTGTTCCGGCGCAACCCATTGCTCAAGTACATACCGAAGGCACTCCGCCACGTTGGGGAGAACCCGCCAGTGTGATGCTGGCGCTCCAAAACGCTCTTTCCGAAGATATAAGGCTTGCAAACGGAACTGACCGGGAAGCGATATTTGCCGCTCTTTCCGATTTGCTACTAACCTTACACCCTAATTCTGCGGATGAACGGCTGACTTATTCGATGAGCCGATTAAGGGCAGTCCTGCTACGTGCCGCGCCGCGCCGCGATGAAAGCCGTATGTTGGCACATCTTTTTCAAAATATAAATCGAAAATTGTTGAAATTAAAGGGCGGGAACTAGGCTCTATATACAGACAAAGGGCTTATGCCCCTTGCCTGAAAACCTCTTGAAGTGAAAGTTCAAATTCATAAAATTATGCGGCGACTGAAAAAGGTCTGATATTTAGCCTTTTTAAGAATTGGTCGCATAATGCCGGATTCCAAGCTATGGGCTTCCGGTTGGCATCGTGACTATCCGAGCCACAAGTTACCAGCAGATTATAGCGATTGGCTAATTTTACAAGTCGCTCTTCTTCAGAAGTGCTGTGCGCGTGGTAGTAGGCTTCCACACCATCCAACCCCAGTAGTACAAGCTCAAGTATAGCCCGGTTGCTGGCATAGGCTATTTCTGCTCCGCCTCGTCCGGGATGCGCCAGAATGGTTATAGCTCCGGCATTTTTAGCAATTTCCAGAACCTTCTTAGCAGGTTGAGCAATTTTGTAATCCGGTTCTACTTCGCGGCAAATAGCCCATGCTTGTTTGAAATTTAATTCATCATTTTCTAAAGAGCAAGCCAATTCATAAATGGGTGAGATGGACTGCGCAATTGCATCTAAGGGCGATTCTGCTACTTTATACCCACGCATTTCCAGTCTTTCGCGCATTATTTGTTTTTTGTGCCATTGCTTCAATCTGGTTTCTTCCAACAAAGCATTTATTTCAGCATTTTCAGTGTCAAAGCCATACATCAACAAGTGATAAACCGATCCATTGTGTTTAATTGCTACTTCCACACCAGGGATAAATTCTATTCCATTTTTCTTCGCATACATTTTAACCATTTTCAAGCTGCTGAGAGTTTCGTGGTCGCACACGCTCAAGATTCCGATTTTATTTGCTTTTGCAGCCTCAACCAAACTTTTTGGTGACCATACCCCATCGCTTGCAAAAGTATGGGTGTGTAAATCTATGCCGTGATTTGTTAAATTTTTCATATATATAGCTACCGATCCTTTTATCTTTAGTAGTCACCAAACTGTGCATCGTGGTGATAACAATCCCGAATGATTTTTTGAGGGTAATAACCCCTCTTGCTCACGTATAATAGTAGATGAACATTGGAAAAGGATTGGAGTGACTATAGATTTTAAGAAAATGGTTTAACCGATTTCGGGTTTTTTTAATTCGCTGAGAGAAGAAGTTCGGCAATAGGACAAGTTACCAACCTGTAAAAGCATTCGTATAGTTCGCGAGCGCCGAAAAATTAATTCTCCAATCATTGACTGTATTAGGTCGAGATTGTAAAGTAAAAATGCTTAGCCCCTGACAGTAAAAAAGAATTATTACACCTCAAGGTAAGCGAATTTAACTTACCAGTTGCGGAAATCCTTCAAACATATAAAAGTTGGTTGGTTTTTCCGCGATAGCGATAGAATGACAAGTAAAGATAGCAGCAATATACCCTTTAAAGGATAACTCATGACAACTGATTCAACTCATACCAATATTCGTACCGCCACACCCGCCGATTCGGCAACAATTCTTGAGCTTATCAAGGCGCTTGCCGATTTTGAGCAACTGCCACCGCCTGACCCAGAAGCGCAACAACGGCTAATCAGCCATGCCTTTGGTGAGCATCCTCGCTTTGAGATATTTCTGGCAGAAGTAGAAGGCGTGGTGGCGGGTTACGCTTTTATTTTTGAAACTTACTCCACTTTTCTGGCGCGTCCTAGCCTTTATCTTGAAGATTTATTCGTGCTGAAAGAATATCGCGGTAGCAAGGTGGGTTACGACCTCTTTCGTTTTTGCGTGGCAGAAGCCCAAAAACGCGAGTGTGGGCGCATGGAATGGACGGTGTTGGATTGGAATACCCATGCCCAGAAATTCTATCGCCGGATGGGCGCGCGCCATATTGAAGAATGGCAGCCTTATCGCCTCACCCGTGAACAGTTCGGGGAAATATTGGTGTAACAATTTGGCTAAAAACGGGATTTGTTGGAAACTCACTCACAAAGATGCCAAGCAGATTTTCAATGAGGATACACCAGCTTAACTTTGCAACGATATTAGTGGGGTTTTGGCAGGAACACCCACACCGCGAGGATAAGCAGCAGGGGTAGGCGCGATTTTCTGCGCCACAATCAGCCGCCGCCCACTTTTCTCCTCACCGGGTAAATCAAAGATGGGGGTTTGGCGTAATTGCCCGCCCAATTTCGGCACAACTGGCGCGCCCGCTTTTAATTCTTCAAACAAATCGCCCTTCTTGGGAGCAATGAATAACCCGCCCACCTTACACAGAGGCAAGCAATATTCTGACAGCACGTTGAGAGCCGCTACCGCTCGCCCGGTAGCAATCTGGTATTTTTGGCGATGCGCCGGATTTTGCCCCAATTCTTCGGCGCGTCCGTTAATTATTTGCACCTCGCGCAACTGTAATTTTTCCACCAGATGCGTTAGAAAAGCGGTTTTCTTGCCAACCGAATCGGACAGCGTCAATTTCAAGCCGGGATAGAGGATTTTGAGGGGCACACCGGGAAAGCCTGCGCCCGCGCCAATATCCACCAACGCCGCACTGTTTAGGTCGAGGGCAAAACCGGGAGGGTCGCCGCGTAGTTTGGGACTGGCAAGAGTCAACGAATCGAGGAAGTGCTTTAATTGCACATCCTCGTAGGTAGTAATAGAGGTCAGATTGACACGCTCGTTCCAGTCCACTAACGTTTCATAGTACAACTGGAAAAGGGCAAGTTGCGCCTCCGTCAATTCGAGATTGAGCAACGAGCGCGCCCCGGAAACCAACAAATCAAGTGACATAGGCAATCAAGCTTTGATGGTCGCAATCAGCTTGCCTAGTGGCACGCTGAATTGTTCGCGAGTGAGCAGATTTTTGACATTAACCTCGCCCCTTGCCAGTTCTTCAGGCGCAAGAATAACCGCGAAACGCGCCCCGCACGCGCTAGCAGCTTTCAGTTGCTTGCCCAAATCATGATTGAGCAGGTTAAGCTCGGTTTTCAAGCCTGCTTCGCGCAATATAGTAGCCACCTTAATAGACTCTGGACGTTCTGCCGCCGAATATTGCGCCACGTAAACATCAAGTTGGCGCGGCAATTCCGGCATCTTACCAACTTGAGTTAGCATTTCCTCCATCACCACATCGCTGAAGGCAATACCCACGCCTGCGAGAGGTTGCCCACCCACCGCATTCACCAGATTGTCATAGCGACCACCGCCCATGATAGCGCGGGTAAAGCGTTTGGTGGCATCCCACACCTCAAAGACTGTTCCGGTGTAGTAGAGCAAACCGCGCACGATGCTAGGATCAAACTCCAGCAGTTCGGCGTAACCGTATTGTTTAGCTTTCTCCCAGAACTCCTCCAACGGCTTGAAGCCGCTGAAATCGCGGCTGCGCAGGCGAGCTTCCAGTCCTTCGACCTGTTGCTCATTTAGTCCCACTTCCAGCAAATTGGCGCGAAAAGCTTCGGGCTTAATTTTCTCGATGCGGTCAATCCAGCGATAAACCTGCTCTTTCAAACTAAGGTCAACACCGAGGCTATTCAATAGTTCTTCCAGATAATAGCGGTTGCTGACCCGCACCTTTATATCTTGCTTGTCCAGCCCTACCGCTCGCATAATGTCGATTACCACCGCCATAATCTCGGCATCGGCATCAATGCTATCCACGCCCAGAATATCAACGTTATATTGGTAAAATTCGCGCTTGCGTCCGCGTTGCGCCCGTTCGTGCCGCCAGATGTTGGGGATGGTATACCAGCGAATGGGCTTACGTAACTCGTTCTGTTTCGCCGCTACCATTCGCGCCAGAGTCGGGGTCATTTCGGGGCGAATCGCCACCTTGTCGCCGCCTTTAGTCTCGAAAGTATAAGTCTGCTCGTTTACCAGTTCTTCGCCCGATTTGGCGGCGAAAAGCTCGAACGATTCGAGAAAGGGCCCATCGAATTCCTCGTAGCCGTATCGCTCGGAAACTTCGCGGCAAAGGTTGAACAGCCAATTTCGCCAGCGCATTTTATCGGGGTAAAAATCGCGTGTGCCTTCCAGATTTTTTATTGTAACTTTGGTCGCCATTATTCTACTTTTCCAGTTCGATTATATTCTTACAAAATGGGGGGTTTCGCGCAATTCCTTCAAATCCTTTGCGCCGATGCAAAACATCGCCACCCGCAGTTCGCGTACCAATTGCTCGATTACCGCTTCTACCGCATCACTCGATTCTTCCGCCGCTTTGAGGAAAGGCATTGCCAAGCCTGCCACATCGCCACCCAATGCGATGATTTTCGCCACATCTACGCCGTTGCGTATCCCACCGCTACCGATTACGGTCGCCTCCGGCGCAGCCTCTCGCGCCCAGATTACGCTTTGTGAGGTAGGGATACCCCAATCGGCGAAATTTCCGGCAGCATTGCGATCAAGCTGTCGTTTGTTCCTAAATTTTTCAACCTCACTCCAGCTTGTGCCACCGCTACCCGCTACATCAAAGCCGCTTACGCCGACTCCATAAAGTTTGCGGCACACTTCCCGCGACAGCCCGTTGCCTACCTCTTTGATGATAACCGGAATATTGTGTTTTGCCAGCGCCTCGCACATTTCACCTATTTTCGCCAACAAACCCTTGAAATTGATATTCCCGGCAGGCTGCACCGCTTCTTGTAGGGCGTTAAGGTGCAAATAAAGCGCGTCCGCTTCCAGCATCCGTACCGCCGTGAGGCATTGTTGCAATCCGTAGCCATAATTTAGCTGCACCGCGCCGATATTGGCAAGCAACGGTATATTGGGGGCGAGTTCACGAATAGCATAGCTATAGCGCAAGGCTGCATCCTCGATAGCGGCACGTTGCGAACCAACGCCCATCGCCACGCCCCACTTTTCGGCTGCCAACGCCAAGTTGCGATTGATACGCGCCGCCCAATCTGCGCCCCCGGTCATTGAGCTTATGAGTATAGGGGCGTTAACCTTGCGCCCGAATAATTCAAGCGAAAGATCAACCTCTGCCAAGTCTATTTCCGGTAACGCCTGATGTATAAAGCGATAGCTTTCCAGACCCGCACTAATTCCTTTTGCCTGCACGTCTTCATACAAACAAATTCGCAAGTGTTCAACTTTTCGTTCGCTGGTTGCCAGCGCTTCACTATCAGTAGCAGACATATAGTAATCACTCCACACTAAAAAGGATACACAGGGTTAGGGAATTATATTCCATCCTGTGTATCCTGTACACCCGTTTTTAATATATAAATCGGGTTTTCTCGAAATTGATACCGCAACCCACCTATTTAAGTGTAGCTGGCAAGCCTTTGGCAAGTTCCGGGTAGAATTCGCGTACTCGGTCGGCTATGCCAAGAGCATCAAGTTGGAGTTTTTCGCGTATCAAAGATTGCGGTCCGTGGTCGATAAATTTGTCAGGGATACCCACACGCTTTACCGTCACATTCTGCATATTTTTCTGCTCGAACAGTTCCAGCAAGCCGGTACCAAAACCGCCAATTAATGAGCCTTCCTCAACGGTAACGATTCGAGTATGGCGGCGTGCTAGGTCAAGCAATAATTCTTCATCCAGTGGCTTAGCAAAACGGGCATTGATTACTTCTGCCTCCACGCCATGCTCTGCCAGAAGTGTAGCGGCTTCAAGCGCAGGATATACTTCCGAGCCGTATGCCACAATTGCTAGGTCGCTCCCCTGCCGCAACGTTTCCCCCTTACCGATAGGTAGCTTCTTAAACTCTGTATCCATCGCTACGCCATAACCAGCGCCGCGTGGGTAACGAACCGCCACCGGCCCAAGCCCGTAGTTTACAGCGGTATAGAGCATATGCTGCAATTCGTTCTCGTCTTTGGGAGCCATCAAGACGATATTGGGCAGGCAGCGCAGATAGGAAATATCAAGCGTCCCCTGATGAGTACGTCCATCATCCCCCACCAATCCGGCGCGATCCATTGCAAATACTACCGGTAAGTTCTGGATGCAGCAATCATGTACAATCTGGTCAAAGGCGCGTTGCAAGAAAGAACTGTAGATTGCGGCAACGGGTTTGATACCCTCGCAGGCAAGCCCTGCCGCGAAAGTTATCCCATGCTGTTCGGCAATACCTACATCAAAGAAGCGTTCGGGGAAACGCTTGGCAAAATCAATCAACCCGGTGCCTTCAGTCATAGCAGCGGTAATCGCTACCACTTTAGAATCTTTTTCGGCGATCTTGCACATGGTATTGCCGAAAACTTTATCATAATTGGGCGCAGTTGTAGCAGGCGCGGCGCTCAGTTTGTTGCTGCGGGCGTGATAATCAATCCGACCCTGCACGCTGGCTTCTGCCTCAGCCCAACCTTTACCCTTAACAGTAATGGCATGTATAAAAACGGGCAGTCGGGTTTTGCGAGCCAATTCAAAAGTTTCAATTAGGAGTCCGATGTCGTGACCATCAACCGGACCTAATCCGATAAAACCCAATTCTTCCCAAATAGTGTTGGGTACTACCAAATCTTTAAACCCGCGTTTAACTCGCTTTGCCAGAGTGACCATCTCGCCACCCATCGGGAGCTTATTTAGAGCGTGCGCTGCCTCATCCTTGGCATGCAAATACATCGGGTCGGCGCGTACTCTGTCAAGGTACTTTGAAAGAGCGCCCACGTTCTTGGAAATGCTCATCTCGTTATCGTTCAACACTACGATAAAGGGAGATTTGTGAGTCCCGGCGTTGTTCAGAGCCTCAAACGCCATACCACCTGTCAAAGCGCCGTCCCCAATAACAGCAACTACATCATAGTCTTCGCCTTTGAGGTTGCGCCCCATCGCCATACCAAAAGCGGCGGAAATAGAAGTGCTGGCATGCCCTGCCCCAAACGAGTCATGAACGCTTTCGTCACGGCTCAAGAAACCGCTCAAGCCCTCATATTGGCGAATAGTATCGAAGCGGTCATAGCGCCCTGTCAGAAGTTTGTGAGGATAAGCCTGATGCCCAGTATCCCAGACCATCTTATCGCGAGGGCTGTTAAAAACATAATGCATTGCTATTGAAAGCTCAATAGTGCCAAAATTGCTGGCGAAGTGACCGCCTGTTTTAAAAACGGTCGCTTGAATAGCGGTACGCAACTCATCAGCCAGCTCTTTGAGTTCGGCAATTGAAAACTGTTTAATGTCGGAGGGATCTTTAATCTTAGATAGATACCCGCTCATTAACTCACCACCTTACCTATTTTAAGAAAATTTAACATCATGGACTGATTTTATTGCCCTATCGAATGTTTGTCAACTTTTTAACATTCAATACATTCTAAACGATTATAATCCAGAGTCTGAACTACTTTTCTACATTTTTAAACTTTTAGATGACAGTAAGAGGGTTTATTCCCGTCCATCAGCTGATAGCGGCAAGGCTATCGCTTTAGAAACGACAGAAGGGGCAGGTTTCGTTGCAGAGGCAGGCTGCCATAGCGACCATAAATTGAGCGCCCACAGCCCGAAAGTAGCGAAGAAGCGATAACTGCTGCCGAGCTTTTCCAGCCCTACCGCTTCGGTGAAAAAGAATTCGTTGCGCCCTCCATAAGCCAGCACAGCATAGACCAGACCGAATATTATCAAGCGTGAGCGTGATTCTGCGGTGGTACTTAACGCCGCCGCCAACGCCACAAACGCGACCAGACCCGGCACAATGTAGTGCATCCAGCTAAAAGGTGATGTCCATAATGCCACTACTGTTAGTGCGCCAAGTATAAGTTGTTGGGATATGTCACTGCCACCTCGCGCTCGCCACACCGTCAGCATGGTCAAAGCAAAGCCACATAATGCCACCAGATAGCCTACAGGGGCAAGCCCGGCAGGATAAGCGGTGGTAAAATCGCCACGCACTTCCGACGCAACCACCCGCCCCATAAATCCCCAGAAAGACTGGTTAGTGATACCCAATTCGGGCGCGTTTACGTTCCACATTGCGCGGGTAAAGTAGAACCACCAGTTATCCCAGCCTACCACCGGAATGGTCAGAGCGTTTACCAATAACGCACCCAACACCAGACCAATTAAACCCTTCCAGCGACGTTCGATTAGAAAGAATACTCCCGATACGGCTGGCAGCAATTTAACCCAAACCGGAATAGAAAGAGCTAAACCCGCCAGAGTATCGCGCTTTTGCTTGACCCATAGTGCGGTCAACGCCAAACCGAACAGTATCAGGTTATTTTGCTGCCCATAAGCGATAGTTTCGGCGAATTGCCCGAAACCTAAAGTTAGGAATAGAACCGCCGCCCACATTTTCTTGCCCGGCACGAAAGCGTTGAAAATTTTCATGAGAATCAGAACGGTGGGCAGCAGCAATAATTCGTTTGCCAGTCGCCACCAAAAGATTGCCGAAACAATATCGCGCCCGAAAAACCACACCAACGGTTCATAAAATAGGGCGAACGCCGGGGAGGAGCGGATTGCTCTGCCCGGAGCAGCGCCCATTTCATCAATGATATATAGAGCGCGTTGTCCTTCCTGTGTATCCAGCAAAGCGCGGTAGTAATTGCGAAAGTCTGCCCCACGATAAAGGTTCTGGTCAAACACGTACCAATGGGTATAAAGATAAAGGGCTGCCGTTATGCCTAGAAACACCCACAGGAAGATCGTTTCAAAGCGAAAACGTGCCAGTAAATAAACGCCGAGTGAAAGTAACAACGCCGCGCTGTAGCCTATAAACGAAAGCGTATTGGGATTCTGCAAATCCCATGGCATTCGTCCAAAGAGCAGTTGTGCCAGCGGCATACCCGCCAGCAAAGTTGCGGCATACACCAGTGGGGCGGGCAAACCCGGTGCGGCAGCCGCAAACTTGCCGGAGAGCCATATCAACAGCCATGCAAGCGGAAGCAGAGCCGCCCACGGCGCATAAAAAGGCTCTGCCCCTTCCCACCAAAATAACAGGCTGGATACTAACGTTGTGCCCGCCCCTACTTCCAGAACAAGCCGTACCGCATTGCGCCGCGTAAATAGCCCGGCGATAGCCCAAACACTCAACGATATAATTGCTAATAAGAGCGGGCGCAGCAGCAACCCAAGCCAGTCTTTCCAGCCAAATGCAGCATAATCCGGCTCTAAGGTAAGATTCAGAAGAATTGCAGAAAGTTGGCGGGTATCGCCCTTACCCGGTTGGTAAGTTTCAGTGGCTTCAAAGCGTAGGCGTGGTTTCTCGAAATCAGGAATCAGGTTGGCAGGTATCTGGAAAGTGAGTTTACTACCCTCAAACAGCCCTATCAATGCGTAAGCGCCGATTCTAGCAGTGTTCGTTCCGTTCAGGCTGTAAACATTCAGGGTGGTGCCAACTTTATCAGGAGTTCGATCGGGGCGCGGAGCAGTCGCCAGCAAAGTAGCTTTTAGAGGAATCGACTCAAGCGTCCAAGGGGGACGCAAAACCGCTTCCTTGCCAATCCAACGGTAGTTGGGGTCTGCGCCGGGGCGTTTTTCAGGATTGTAAAAGCCGTCCTGATCAACCTGAAAATATAACTGGTCAATCCGGTCGTCCCCGCCAAAATCAATTACAAAGGCAGGGCGCAGCAACTCGGCAGCCAACGCCGCACACAGCATCACCAAAGCTATAATCACAGGGGTTAAGGTGAGTCTGAGTTTCATGCTAAGCTACCGCACAGGAGGCATATAGGGTGCGCTCCATGAAGGGCTTTTATGTACATGTACTACTTGCCACTGACCGTCACGTTTTAGCATCACCCGCGATTCGTGATGGCTGGAAGTAGTCACGCCAAGCGCGGTTCCGGTGGTTTGCAAAAGAGTATAGCTGGCAATAGCCGTATCTCCATAAAGTTGTAAGCGCAAGTTGCAAAGGTCATAGCGGGTGTGCGGCTTCTCGGTGGAAGCCTCTTCTCCGCTAACCTGCGCCTGAAAATTTGTGCCACGTCGAGCGGCTTCATTCATTATAAAGTAGTGGAAATCCAGCCCATCAATACGATGTGGCATTATATACCATTCATAGAGCGAAAGATCGGGGCTGGTGGTAGCAGTATAAGTGGCAGTATCATTCGCCATGATAGCCTTGATATGATTTTGCAAAAAATCCAGCACTTCTTTTTCTTCGGGGGTCTGGCTCATAATCTCTTTCTCTACTTTTTACGAAGAGCAGCAGCAGTATAACGCGCTTCCGAGTTCCACAACAGCCAGTTTGCTACCACCTTGTTATTTGTTGCTACATCTTCTGTCGCCTGAATTTCGGCGCGTACTTCAGGCGCATTGTAAGTTGAACCTTCTGCGCTAAAGTCCTGCAACCAAGGGCGCATTTGGGCGCGTTTTCCCTCCAGTTTAGTGCGAGCATAGGTCAGGCTCTTATTAATAACCTCATAGGGTTGGGAGGCAGGGTTAGCAAAACCAAAACTGTTAGCTCCAAAATAGCTGGGGAAAAGCACCGGAGAAATATAATCCACTTGATCGGCAATTTGGGAGATATCCTGCCCGATACCGAGATCACCGCTTTCCAACACACTTTGCCCCATTACCTCAACCGAAACAAAAACCCCCAGTTTGTTTAGCTGCAAGTTTGCCTCTTTCAGGAAACCGTTTATGCTTAAAACCCGCGATTCAGTATTACTGGAACGCCCGTAGTCAATATCGGCAATTTGCCCGGAAGCAGGAAATTGTACGAAAGCAAACTGGATTTCATCGAAACCGGAAGCGGCTGCCTCTCTGGCAAGGTCAATATTATAATCCCAAACCTCTTTTAAATAAGGATTTGCCCAGTTAAAACGAGCCGAATCCGCCCATAATTTGCCAGTGCTACGGCTTTTGATAGCCCATTCCGGTTTAACATCGGTCAGGCTGGCATCCTGAAATACCGAAATACGGGCGATAGTATAAATATCCTTTTCCTTCAGGCTTTTCACCACCGCAGGCAAATTGGGGATTTTCCCTTTACCCTCAGGGGCGGGTCGTGCCAAAGGGTTTTTACTGTCGTAGTAAGTCCAACCGTTAGAATCTTTCAGGTCAATGACAACTGTATTCAACTCGGTGACTGAAATCAGGTTCAGTATATTCTGGAAATTCGCTCCATCGGCAACTACCGCCGCCCGCAGATAAATGCCCTTAACCACAAGATTCTTAACGGTTACATCCTGCGTTTGAGTACGCTTGAATGCTACAGTGGCAGGTTTGTACCCGGCAGCTTTGACTACCAATTGTCCCTCTTCCGGTACATCATTAATGACATAAGAACCATCCAAATCGGTCAAAACATTTTTGTCGCCGGAGGTAACACTGGCATGTGCAATCGCTTTACCCTGCGAGTCTTTAACAATGCCGCGCAAAATACTGGGGCGCAAGGATATTGAAATAGTAGCAGATGGGTTAGCTTTGACTTTTTCTGGAATATAGTAGTTTGCGGAAACATTTAGCGTGAGGTTATCGGTAGCCTTATCAAAGCTAAAACTACCATCGAGATCGGTAACAGTGGTAAGGATATTACTGATAGAGGCAGTCTTCGAAAGACGCTGGTCGTTTTCCAATAGAACAGTCGCGCCTATAACGGGTTTACCGCTATAGGCATCCAATATTTTCCCACTGACCGGCTTGATTATCTGGTTCTTGAAAAAGAAGATCGCACCAAAACAAAGACCTGCTACCAACAGGTATATAAGAAAAGAAGTGCGCGTCGGTTCTGGCGGTAGATAACTCAGACCGCGTCGTCGGCGCCTCATATGAAAAGAACCTCCTAGCTGCGTTGGACGGACGGAATAACAGTGGTAGAATACTTTCCGGTAGCATTCCAGAGAGTCCAACCGGATGCACCAGTAGCAATTGCTGCATCTATCTGCTCTTTGACTCGTTCAGGAGTATGCTTCACCGGAGGTAGCGCGAAATCCTCTAGCCACGGGCGATAACGTGCCACTGCTGCCACCTTAGCCTCAATTAGATTAGAAATCTTGCCGCTACGTGTGATAATCTCACCGGGATAGTTCCCTACCGGACCGGGAAATTTTGTCTGATCAAGCGTACCGTTTTGGAAGTGGGTTGCATAGACCATCGGGCAAATGTAATCCGCCATCAGTATCAGGTTATTATATTGCTGCCCGATACCCACATCATCGTTTAACCATAGACTATAGCCGAATACATCCAGCGAAAAATAAGTATTGGTATAGCGTAGAGCTTCATAAGCTTTGCTTACGGTGCGCTCGATAACGTTGGTACGCATCTTTTCGTTTTCCGTCTTACCCAGTACCGACCACGAAAGCCCGTTGCCATAATCAACATCAGCCAATTTACCATCGGTGGGAAAGCGAATATAGTCGAATTGTAATTCATCGAATCCAAGTCCGGCGATTTCTTTGGCAATTTCTACGTTATAATCGCCCACTTCGGGTATGAGTGGGTTGGGCCATACCAAGTCACTCAAATCTTTCCAAGGCTGCCCGGTATTGCGGTTACGCAACGCCCACTCCGGTTTGGCTTTGGCAAGCGCCGGGTCACGATAAACTACCATGCGGGCTACTACATATAGACCTGCTTTATGAGCATCGTCCAGCAGTTTGGGAACATCAATTAAATCTTTGCGGGGATAACTATTCACATCATAAATTAGCCCCAACTGATTAGCAAGAGGATTTTTGCTGTCGAATAGGAGTTTACCGGTATCATCGTGCTTCATATCTACCACGATGGCATTTATCTTGCCCTGCCGCGCCAATTCAAGGTACGGAGTGAAAAGGGTATCATAGTTAGGTTTGAGCGCAAAAATGCCCGGTACTTCAACACCCTGAAACTTGAAGGGCACAAGTTTTATATCAGCTTTAGCGGCTTGGTCTATCGGGAAGGTTTGTATTTTATAGCCGGGGGCGCGTATTTTAAGTTGCACACCCGCACCACGCGGGGCATCATTCATATAATATTTGCCGCTACGATCGCCGGATACACTGCTACCACTTCCTGCGGCGGTAGTGCTTCCCACAATAGAAAGATAGGCGTTTGGCACACCCTTGCCGGTTTCGACATCCAGAATCTGCCCACTGAGAACGGTTGAACGCACTGGAATGGTCATAACCGAATCCAGTTTGGTGAGATCCACCGGCACTTCCGTCTTCTCATAGCCGATAAGCTGCACTTTTAGCTTCTCATCAGCAGTAATACGCGAGAAGGTAAAGCGCCCTTCCGCATCCGTGATGACGCTACCAAGGCTGCTAGATTGCACTAAACGATCTGCAATTGGCTTCTGGGTATCGGTATCTATAAGTTGCCCATTGAGAATATTGGGCTTAAGTTGCATAGACAAAGAGGGTTGCTTAATGGATAAAGCGGCAGGGATATAACCGGGGGCGACCACATTTACAGGACTCTGTGGAAGCGATTGAGTTATAGTAAAAGTGCCACTAAAATCTACTTCAGCCAGCTTATTGTTACCCGCCATTATGGTAGCGCTTAGAACCGGAGAACCGGTAACAGAATCGAGAACCTTGCCCGTAATCAAAGGCTTTGTGTCTTTTCCGGGTTCTGAGCGACTAAAGAAAAATGGTATAACGAACTGCCACAACAGAAAGAGAACAACCACCCCGCCCAGACCTGCGGCTATTGTCATACCTCCCGGTCCAAGCATGTTGGTTCTTTTTCTACTCAATGTTAGAGTTCCTCCATTTATTATGTGCGCTGAATCTTACTGATTGCACTTGATATAACCCTGAAAATACTCGTGCAACATCGCAAGATTCAACAACTATCTAGCAGCATTAGCAGAGCAATAATTAAGCCATATTAAAGCAGTTTATCAAGGGCTGTCAAGTTTTAATGTTTGACAGGTTCAGAAAAACAGAAAGAAAGAAACACACCGACTCAATTTTTAATATTTTTTTAATCTCTACTGAATAATTTCAAGGTCAAAATAGCCTATTTCACAACGGAATAATTGTGCAAAGATGCTTATATTATGGTAATCTTTGCGATAATTCATACAATCATAGGGATTGGTTAGTTTTATATCCCACGCTGTCGAGAGAAAGAATGCCGGGTACGCAACCGGCTCCGAATAAGTAAACCCACGCTTCATATAGTTAGTTATATTACTGGTTTAAAACTTAATAGCTCGGGGGAGACAATGTCTGCTTTGATTACTGCCTACCTTGCTGATGCTCATGGCGCTGCTGTGGCAACCATTTTGGCTGATAGTGGCAAGGGTTTTGATTTGGTTACACTTGGACGTAACATTGTTAATGGACTGACGTTTGGTAGCATTTATGCGTTAGTTGCACTTAGTATCGTGCTGATTTACAAATCTTCTGATGTGGTTAACTTTGGAACTGCCGAAATGGGCATGTTCGCTACCTTTGTTTGTTTCTCCTCTCTTAGTATTTTGGTTGGGCGGGAAGGTAATATTCCACTACCGGAAACCATCGGATTGGGCAATTATCTAATTGCAATTCTCTTAACACTGGTTTTTGCCGGTTTATTAGGATTGGTAATTGAGCGCGTACTATTGCGCCCTTTGAGTAAAGCGCCGGTTTTAAGCCAAATAATGGTCACTATCGGTCTAGGTGTTTTCCTTTATGGACTTGCCAGTTTCATTTGGAAAGCCGATAACAAACCATTTTCTCAACTGGATGTGGTCAAAAGTGCGGACATCCGCATTAATGTGGACAATTCTTTCATCTCGATAACGGGTGAAATGATCACCGCAATGCTTATCGGGGCGGTATTATCGCTACTGCTCTATCTTTTTTTCAAATTTACGCTGGTCGGCACCGCAATGCGTGCAATGGCTCAAAATCCTACCACCGCCAAACTCATGGGCGTAAATGTAGGCTTTCTGACCGGGTTAACTTGGATGATTGCCATGATGCTATTGGCAATCGCCGGGGTACTGGTTGCGCCAAAAATTTCACTGTCGCCGCTGATGATGGCTAATGTGGCAGTTCTTTCCTTTGCCGGGGCGGTACTTGGCGGTATGACCAGTTTGGTAGGTGCGGTAGCAGGGGGGTTGTTGGTAGGGATTATTGATAATTTAGTGGGCTTCTACCTACCTGATGGCTTGCGATCAATGCTCGCGTTTCTGATTATCGTAGTGGTACTTACCTTCAGACCTAACGGCTTATTCGGCAAAGTCGTTAGAAAGAAAGTATAGGGGTTTCAAAACAATGAATAAAATATCCAATATAATTTACGATTTGTTGCGAAAACCCTATATCGGTTTACCCTTGCTAGGCATATTTCTGATCACATTGCCGGTAACAATCACCGTAATTCCAATGTTTCAAGGTAACAACTACACCTATTCATTGCTTAGTCAATGGGTTATTTTGAGTGTGATTGCGATTGGCTTGAATCTGTTGGTAGGTTTAACCGGGATGATTTCGCTAGGACATTCTGCTATATTTGCCTTTGGCGGTTATGCGGCAGCCTATCTGGTAGTAAAAGTCTCTTTACCTTACCCAATTGCCATCGTTTTTGCCGCTATAGTCGGGGGATTAATCGGCTTATTGCTAGGTCTCCCGGCGTTAAAACTGAGTGGCTCTTATCTAGCGGTAGCAACTTTTGGCTTCGCAGTAGCCGTGCCAGAATTTCTATCGCTTAACGAGCAATTTAATGACATCTTCAACGACCCGAACGACCTAGCTACCAAACTAGGGGTGGTGAAGGTTGAAAAACAATATCTTCCTATATTCGAGTTTACCAAAAGAGACGACCTCTCAAGATACTATCTCTTTCTTATTATCGCTGCTGTAATGGTATTTCTGGCGATAGGGTTGTGGAGAAGCCGCACCGGGAGAGCGTTCCGCGCCATTCGTGATAGCGAAACGGCAGCACAAGCAATGGGGGTGCATATTGGGCGCTATAAAGTGCTGGCATTTTCCCTTAGCGGAGTATTCGCCGGGGTAGCCGGGTCTATGTATATGGCACAGATTGGGCAACTCGATGCTAAAGACTTGCAATTCGGCGCAGCAGAGTCAATACTCTTTCTGACTGCCATCATTCTGGGCGGTTTAGGCTCAATCCCCGGAGCAGTTATCGGCTCAGGCTTGCTGGTAATCCTGCCTGAACTTACAAAATCTCTCAAAACCCAGTTAAGGGATATAACCGGAACTTCCATCGAGAACTTCGAGTCGCTTTTCTACGGCTTGATAATAATACTCTGTGTCTTCTACATGCCTAATGGAATTGTTGGAGCTTTCAAGAAGTTGTCTGATTGGATGCGCGGTAGTGGGCAAGAACCGATGAATGACCCATCCAAAGAAAATAACCTGCCAACATCGGAAGAAGTAATTAGCGAAGCGCGCAAAGGAGTCTAGACGAAAATGAGCGAGACTTTGCTGGAAATACAGAATATCGAGATGACTTTCGGTGGGTTGAAAGCAATCAGCGATTTCAGTATGACCGTTAAAAAAGGACAGATTGTAGGCTTGATCGGACCAAACGGGGCAGGGAAAACCACCGTGTTTAACTGTATCAGCCGATTTTATAAGCCCACCAAGGGGCACATCGTGTTTGAGGGACAGGATTTAACCACTAAAAGAACCGATGATGTGATCAAAATGGGGGTGGCGCGCACTTTCCAGAACGTTGAATTGTTCAAGAGCATGACCGTGATGGAAAACCTGTTGTTAGGTCAGCACACCCGCATGCGAAACACGGTAATAGAAGACGCGCTATCGTTGCCTTCCAGCCGTTCCAGCGATAAGAGAAGCACCCAACGGGCGTTAGAAATATTACAGGAACTAGGGATTAAGCAATATGCCAATAAGCCAGTTGCTATGCTGCCTTTCGGGGTGCAAAAAATGGTGGAAATGGCTAGGGCGTTGGTTTCTAACCCAAAGCTCATTTTGCTGGACGAACCCGCAGCAGGTTCAAACCCGAATGAAACCAATAAATTGTCCGCCCTGATTAAACATGTCCGCAACGCCTATAACGTTACCGTGCTGCTGGTAGAGCATGATATGTCGTTGGTGATGGACATTTGTGAGCAACTATATGTGCTGGACTTTGGCAAAAAAATTGCCGAAGGTGCGCCAGCCGAAATCCAGGCGAATCCGGCAGTTATCGAGGCGTATCTGGGTGAAAAGGAGGAGGTTCTAGATTAGTATGCTGAAACTTCACGACATTCACACTTATTACGGTCGGATTCACGCCTTAAAGGGAGTCAGCATCGAAGTACAAGATGGCACAATTGTCACGCTGCTGGGCGCAAACGGAGCAGGCAAAACTACGATGCTGCGCACTATCTCCGGTATAGTTCCGGCATCTGCCGGTAAAATTGAATATGACGGCAAAAACATCGAGAAATCGCCACCTCAAAAAATAGTGCAGCAAGGCATTGCGCAATCACCTGAAGGACGACAGGTTTTCACCGAACTGACCGTGCTGGAAAATCTGCGGATGGGTACTTACCCACGCAAGGATAAAAGCGAAGTCAATAAAGACTTTGATATGATTTTTAACTATTTCCCACGCCTCAAACAGCGGATTAACCAACTTGCCGGAACACTTTCCGGGGGTGAGCAACAAATGTTGGCAATGGGGCGAGCGTTGATGAGCCGTCCAAAAATACTTTTACTAGATGAACCTTCATTAGGGCTTGCGCCTTTAGTAGTGAAGGAAATTTTCCATATTATTCAAGAAATCAACAAACGGGGCGTTACTGTTCTGCTCGTAGAACAAAACGCATACCAAGCTTTACGTATTGCCCATTACGGCTATGTGCTGGAAACGGGCAGAGTAGTGCTTCAGGGTACGGGAGATGATTTGCGTCGCAACGATGAAATCAGGCACTCATATCTTGGCAGATAGGTTCTTTTAGTTAGCACAAAGCAGAGGTGCTTTGTGAAAGTTCACAGAGAGGAGACACTTGAATGAAGCGAATTAAATCGCTAAAACTTGGAGCTATGATTGCGCTCATGTCCTTATTGACCTTGTTAATGGCAGCCTGTGGTGACAATACCGCTACGCCTGTTCCTGCTACTACCGCCGCTGCTACAAAAGCTGCTACCACTGCCGCTGCCGGTACTACCGCCGCTGCTGGCGCTACCACTGCTGCTGGTGCCACAACTGCCGCTGGTGCCACAACTGCCGCTGGCGCAGTTCAGACTGTTGCTCCGGTAGCAAATGGTAACAAAACCGGCGTAACCGATACCGAAATCAAAATCGGTAGCTCAACTCCTCAATCCGGTGGCGCTGCTGCTTACGGTATCGTATCCCGCGTACAGGATGCTTACTGGAAGGAAGTAAACGCAGCGGGCGGTATTTATGGTCGCCAAATCAAGTATCTTTACGAAGATGATGCCTACGCGGCAGCACGTTCTCAGGCGAACATGAAGAAATTCGTGGAGCAGGACAAAGTGTTTGCGGTAATGGGCAACATCGGTACTGCTAATAACCTTGCATTTAAGGATTATTTGCAGGAAAACGGCATGGTTCCGAATGTCGGTTTCGCTACCGGTTCTGGCTTGCTGGTTAACCCGACAGGTTTCCAGAAGAATGCTTTTGGGGTGTTGCCAAACTACACTTTTGAGGGTAACATTCTGGCGCAATACGCTGCCGATACCTTGAAAGTCAAGTCCGTTTCGGTTTTGTACCAGAACGATGCATTTGGCAAGGAAGCCTACCAGTCCTTCGTCAAGAAAGCTAAAGAGCTTAAGCTTGAAGTGAAAGCGGAAGTGCCATACGAAGCAGGCGCAACCGACCTTAGCTCACAGGCTCTGAAGTTGCAACAAGCGGGCGCGGAACTGGTATTTGTGAACGCAGTACCCGGCCCGGGCGCAACCGCAGTTAAGGAAATGGACAAACTCGGCTACAAACCCAAATTGGAACTGGCTTATGTAGAGAACGATGTTCAGTTCTGGACTAACGCAGGTACTGCGGCTGAAGGCGCATATACCACTTCTTTTACTCCTCTGCCGGACTCAACCGATCCGAAAGTAGTCAAGTTCCGCGATTTTATGAAGCGGGCATTGCCTAACGAACAGGTAGGTAACTTCGCATTGTGGGGTTACATCGGCGCTCAGATTATGGAAGAGGGCTTGAAACGTGCCGGTAAAGACCTGAGCCGCGAATCTTTGATTGCCGGGCTTGAGTCTTTGGATAACTGGACTGGTAGCGCTTCGGTAACTCCTATTACCTACGGTAAAGACAATCGCTCACCGTTCAAATCGCTGTTCTTCTTGCAGCAAAAAGACGGCAAAACCGTCAAGGTAAGCGACCCAATCGAGTACAAGTAGTCTCTTTGAATAGTAGCCCCACCCCTCAATTTATAAGGGATGGGGCTACTTTTTATTTACGCAACTTGCGATTCCCTATCTAATTGCTTTTTGGTTATAGCGATTGGTAACGAAATCCTCCGGTTTGAGCCAACTCGCCGTAATATCGCCACGCTTGAGCATATAATCCAACCAGAACTGCGCATCCTCAGGCACCACTCTAGCATCCGGCTGGAAATGATAGGTGGGAATATACTTAGCTTCTACGCCGGTATATTTAGCAATAATCGGTTTTGCCTCGTCCTGATTCGCCTCAATCCACGCTACCGAATCGGCAATTCCATTTGCAAAGGCGCTCGCCGCCTCAGAATTATATTTTGCCCAAATGCTATTGACGAAATGAACCGTGAATTGCTTTTTGCCGAACACATCAAAGGCGGTAAAGAGCGGGATTAATTGCTGCCCTTGCTCTGCCTTGGCAAAAGCGGTATAGGGTTGCATCAGACCGATCATATCCACTTGACCAGAGGCAAGCGCCGCCGCCTGTCGCTCAAAGGGAATTAATACAAACTCCACATCTTTTTCAGTAAACCCTGCTTTTTCCAGTGCCATAATCGCGGTGTAGTGGAAACTAGATTTCCAAAGGTTTACCGCAACGCGCTTGCCCTTCAAATCTTTTACGGATTTGATAGCCGGGTCTTTGACAAAGTATTCCTCAAGCGGTTGGTCACCCACCGCCGATTGGATATCCGTAACGCCCATCACCGGAATCCCGCTGGCGGCAGCATTAATTATGGCGGGGATGCTGGACAAGCCCGCTTCGGCGCGTCCGGTAGAAACTGCCTGAATCGCGGTTGGTCCACCCAAGGAGTCGCCGATTATTTCCACCTGTAGCCCGTATTTAGAGAAAAAGCCCTTATCAATCCCTACATAAACCGGGTCGTACACCTTGAAATTGACATAGCGTAGGCTATATTTCGCGGCAGTTGCGCCGGGAGCAGTAGTGGGCGTATCCGAGCAAGCCGTCAGCAAAAGGGACAGCATTAGCACAAAAACGGTGGCAATACGAGCGTAAGAGTACTTCATAAATACAGTTTCCTCTCCGTAATATTCTGGATAAACAACAAGCTTGTATTCATAACAAATCCGGTTAGGGCAATCAGCAGGATAGCGGCGTACATCTCAGGGTAATGAAATGTCTGCGAACAAATTAGAGTATAAAAGCCCAACCCTTTAGAAGAACCAAGCATCTCAGCCGCTACCAACGAAATCCATCCGCCCCCCACTCCAATGCGCACCCCGTTTAATATAGAAGGAAGCGACAAAGGAATAGAAACATTTTTAAGAATATTCATCCGTCCTGCGCCATCCAACATAGCAGCTTCAATTATTTCGCGCTCTACATGAGTAAGGGCGTGATAAGTGGATAGCAAAATGGCAGGCCAAGCCGTCCAGAAAATCACGAAAGATTTAGCCCATACGCCCAAACCCAAAATCAGTAGCAGCAGTGGGAACAGGGTAAGAGCCGCCACCGAACGCACTGTATCTGCTACCGGCAGCAATAATGCTCTAGCTATCAGACTTTCCGCAATCAGCAGCCCGAAAACAAAACCAAAAAGAGCGGCAATTGCCAGTCCAATCAGAATGTGTTGCATACTGTAGAGCAAATGGTCAAGCGCTTCGCCGGAAAGGATAATACGTACCAACGCCGGGGCTATTTTTGTCACAGGCGAAAAGTAAGGAGAGTTAAGGTTATTGGCAGCAACTTCCCACGCTACCAGAATTATTACAAAGCCACCCGCATGCCATAGTGGATTCAACGCCGCTTTACCCTTATTTATGGGTTTTGTAGGCGAATCCGGAATATGGGTGTAGCCGCTTATAGATTCAATCGCACTTTGAGTTTCTGTGAACATTTCTTTATCTCGTAATAACTCGTAATGACGCACTTTTTGAGCTTTTCGAATGAATTATAAAGCCTTTTAGGGTAGTTCGTTGCAAAGCAATTCTCCCTCACTAAATCCACAAAAGTAGAGGAAAATACAGTTTAATGGGTATTCCTGAGCCATTCGCTTATTTGACACGCATCAAGGGGCATGCTACTATGCCCGCGAACCTGACTTTTGGTTGTATAGGAGGTTTTAATATTGAGTTGTAAATCCCAAATGAGGGGAATTACATCTGGTCTTTATCTAAAGTCCCGAGAGTTTTTCACCAGTCTCCTCGTAGCAGTAATAGTTCTTCTTTCTTTATTTATTCTGCCACTTTCTAGTGTACATGCTGAAAACGGTTTGAAAGCAGGTACACAGGCTCAAGTAAGCGGCACCAATGGCGACGGCGTAAGGTTGCGCGAGCAGCCAAGCAGCGATTCCGGCACAATCAGCATGCTAGGTGAAACATGGCGCGTTACCATTCTGGGCGGTCCCTTCACCGATTCTAAAGGCAATGCTTTCTATAAAGTCGAATGGGCTGGCAAAACCGGCTATGTAATGACCCAATATCTCAGCCGCGCCGGAACAGGCGGTATCGCACCGGGTAGTCAGGTGCGTATTACCGGAACTGGGGGTGATGGGGTAAATATGCGGGCGCAACCTAACGCAGGTTCGTCGTTAGTGGCTACACTTGGTGAAAACTGGCTCGCCACAGTGCAGGGTGGCCCTTTTAAAGACAATCAGAGTAACAGTTTTTATAAAATCGAATGGGCTGGCAAAACCGGCTATGTAATTACCGACTATCTAATTTTTGCCGGACGCGGCGCTACTACTGCCGCTGTTGCCTCCAACCTGAAAATCGGGGGGCAAGCGCGGGTTAGTGGAACCGATGGCGAGGGAGTACGAATGCGCCAGCAATCGAACCCGCTCTCCGGTACGCTCGCGATTCTAGGTGAAACATGGTTGGTTACGGTATTGGGTGGCCCTTTCAATGACAGCCAAGGCAACAGTTACTACCGAGTAGAGTGGACAGGCTCTGTAGGTTATATCAGTAGTAAATACCTCACTACTGCCAGTAACAACGCGGTTGCCGGTACGGGCGGTTACATGCGAATATCCAATACCGCCGGCGACCCCATTCGCTTCAGGACAGGGGCAGGCAAGCAATTTGTCGAAAACGGTTTCGTCTATGAAGGGCAAGTTTTAAAACTGTTGGCAGGTCCTTTCAAGGATTCAGCCGGAACAACTTGGTATAAACTGGATCGCAACGGTGAAGTGGGTTATGTGGATGGCGCATTCTTGCAGCGTACCAATAGCGCTGCCACCGCCGTTACTTCTGCACCAGCACAAGCAGTAAATCAAGTAAAAGCGATTCCCGCCCCACCCACCAATGGCTCGCTTGGTAGTAGGATAACTAACTACGCGCTGCAATTTGTAGGCTATCGTTACATTTACGCCGGCTCTAGCCCAGACATTGGCTTTGATTGTTCTGGTTTTGTGTACTGGGTAATGACTCAGGTAGCAGGAGTAAATCCGGGGCGTAGTGCTGCCGCAAATCTGGCAGCCGGGGTAGCAGTACCGAAAGACAGCCTGCAACCGGGCGACATTCTGATTTTTGCCAATACCTATATGCCCGGTCCTTCACACACCGGAATTTACATCGGGGGCGGACGTTTCGTTCATGCCGAAAACGAGAGTTCGGGCGTAACGATTGACTACCTTAACGACTCGTATTACGGTCCTCGCTTCTACGCAGCGCGGCGGGTAGGTGTATAGAAAAAGCGGTTGTTGTATAATAGCCCAATTGAGAGTAACCTTTGGAGGCGACGCTACATGTCGCCTCTATATTTTTGATAACGGATAACAGATGAACTGGAACCTACCAAATGTAACCATCGGGATTCTAGGAGGCGGACAACTGGCGCGAATGTCAGCTTATGCCGCTAGTCGATTGGGAATGCGCGTAGCAATACTTGAAGCGGAAGAAAACAGCCCGGCAGGACAGATTTCAGCCTATGAGTTCTCCGGCAAATGGAGCGACCGGGAATTGCTGAAACGGTTTGCAGCTGCCAGCGATGTTATTACACTTGAAAACGAGTTTGTCGATTCTCAAATATTGCGTGAACTGGAAGCGTTGGGAAAGCCGGTATATCCCTCTGCCTTAACGCTGGCGCTGGTGCAGGACAAGGCTCGGCAGAAGCAAACAATAGCCAGCGCCGGTTTGCCGGTTCCCGCTTTTGCCAGAGTACAACAAGCAGCAGAGGTGGAAAAATTCGCGGCGGAATACGGTTACCCGCTGGTGTTGAAAGCACGGCGCAACGGCTATGATGGGCGTGGAAACTTCACCATCATGAACGCAGCAGATATAGAAGAGGGCTTTATACGGCTCGGCGCGCCTGAGCGCAGCCTCATGGTGGAACAGTATATTTCGTTTTCCAAAGAACTGGCGCTTATGGTAGCCCGCAACTTGCGAGGGGAATCCGCAGTTTACCCATTGGTGGAAACAGTACAGAAGAATCACATTTGCCATATTGTAACCACACCCGCCGCCGTACCGCCTTCGGTGGCGGAGAAAGCTGCCGAAATCGGACGCAAGGCAATCGAGTCAATCGGTGGAATCGGGATTTACGGTATCGAAATGTTTTTAACCGCCGACAACCGGGTAGTGATAAATGAGTTAGCACCACGCCCACATAACAGTGGACACTACAGCATCGAAGCTTGCCGCACCTCACAGTTTGAAAATCATCTACGCGCCGTGCTAAACTTGCCGTTGGGTTCACCTGATTTGATAGCGCCCGCCGCAATGGTTAATCTTTTAGGCACAAATAATGCGCCGGTCTCGGCAAAGGGCATGGAGAAGGCACTGGCAGTACCCGGCGCAAATATCCACATCTACGGTAAAAAGGATTCGCGACCGGGGCGCAAGATGGGGCATATCACTGCCCTTGCGCCGGGTGGAACTGTCGCAGATGCACTAAAAATTGCGCAGGAAGCGGCTGGATATCTTGAGTTTTAGCCATAAATAGATAATCCGATGAACGATACTTTATTCTTAATCTTTGCCGGAGCGTTAGGAATTGCCGGATTGGTATTCGTGGGTATATTCACTTACCGTCTGCTGCGAGTGCCGGAAATGGGCAAATTAGGACGCAGGGTTAATCTGGTTATTCTGGCGTTGGCGAGTATAGCGGCGTTGGTAGGGACGGGTTTCGCTATAACAACAAGCGGACGCGCTGCCGATTGGGGTAATTTCATTGCCAGCGCCACACTTGCTATCACGATGTTATGGCTGGCGGCACAAGGCTTTGGTGTCGGTTTCAAACAAATGAACGAAGATGGAATAGGTTTTTTGCGCTTCTTCCAGCTTGGGAGCAGTATTGTATTGTGTCTTGCGCTTGTGCCTACATTTAACGCCTTGCTCACGTGGGCAACTATCAACAAATAGGTTATGTAAAGTAAAATGGAAAATCCTCCAACCGTTAAAATCATAGTTATTGGGTTGGGTCCCGGCAATCCCGATCATCTAACGTTTGGCGCGTTAAGAGCTATGCGCGAAGCCGGAACGGTCTGGCTACGCACTGCCAAACATCCCACCGTTTCGCATTTGCCACCCGAAGTTAAGCTAGAGTCGTTTGATGATTATTACGACCGATTCGAGAGCTTCGAGGCGGTTTATGGAGCGATTGTCGATAGGCTGTTGGCAATAGCAAAAGAGAGCGCAAAACCGATAGCTTATGCCGTACCGGGTCATCCATTAGTGGGCGAAAGTAGCGTAACCCGTCTGTTGGCAAAAGCGCGCGAGGCAGGGATAGCAATTGAAATCGTGGATGGCTTGAGCTTTATCGAACCCGCGCTTGATGTGCTGACGCTTGACCCTTTACAGGATAGCCTGACGATTCTGGATGCGCTGGAACTGGCGGCACGTCCTGAAAGTCATCTGCCCCGCGAGAAGGGGCTAGAGTTACCGATTTTGCGCCCGTTGCTGGTGGGACAGGTGTATAACCAACGGCTTGCCAGTGCAGTTAAACTGGCGCTTATGGAAGATTATCCCGATGGGCATCAGGTTACACTGCTACGGGGGGCAGGTGTGCCGGGTGAACAAGCGCGGTTGGATATTCCCCTCTTTGAGCTAGACCGACACCCCGAATGGACTGACCACCTAACCTGTGTGTATGTGCCACCTTTGCCGATTCTTGAAGCAACAGGCAGTTTCGCCAATGTGCAATATATTCTGGCGCGACTACGCGGACCGGGAGGCTGTCCTTGGGATCGTGAGCAAACCCACACCAGCTTGAAACGCTACCTAATAGAAGAAACCTACGAAGTGATTCATGCGCTGGACGAAGCGCCGGAGAAATTGGTAGAGGAGTTCGGTGATTTGCTTTTGCAGGTGGTACTCCACGCCCAAATCGGGGCGGACGAAGGCGAGTACGATATTCGCGAGGTAATGCGTGAGCTTTCCCTCAAGATGATTCATCGCCATCCCCATGTATTCGGAGTAACCAACGTAAATGGCGCAGAAGAAGTGGTGCATAACTGGGAACAGCTCAAAAAAATTGAACGGGCGGGAAAAAGCGAAGAAGAGCAATCGGTGCTAGGGGGCGTACCACACGAAATGCCCGCGCTGTTACAAGCGCAAAACTTGCAGCGCAAAGCCGCCAGTCTTGGTTTCGTCTGGCGCAATCTAGATCAGGTGCTAGACAAACTGGTAGAAGAAATTGAGGAGGTGCGCCACACCACCAACCATGAGGAATTAGTCGAGGAAATCGGCGACGTGTTCATGGTAATGTGTGCGGCTGCCCGTGACCTAAAGGTGGATGCAGAGGAAGCCTTGCGCCTTGCCAATTTGAAATTTCGCAAGCGTTTCACCGAGTGGGAAAAGCTATTGCATGAACGCAATTTGGACGGTCACAAAATGGAACTGCCCGAACTGGAAACGCTCTGGCAGGAAGCCCGCAAAAGAGCCGGGAAATGATGGGTAGAGAACGAACGCACCGATAGCGAGACACCCTAAGTTTTCTGGGTTGTAAGCCAATTCAGGCGGAAGTAGTGATAGCCTTTTCTTTTTTCTGCTTTTTCTTACGTTCCGGCTTTTCCTTGCGGGAGAATAAGCGGAAGCCACGTTCGAGTCTACCACTTTTTACAAAGGTTGAGCTAAGAACCAGAAAAAGGGCAGTTATACCGGAATAAACCAACACGTAACCCTCCCATAGTGACCAGCCATTGGGAAATACCGGCATACGAGCAACCGCATTAGCGGCGGCATTTTGTTGTCCGGGCGTGTTTCGGAAATAGGAGTTAGGGCTACCGCCGAATAATTGGCTGGATGGAAAGAATTTTAGGTCATCGTTATTGTTAAAGCGAAGGGGCGCACTCGAAGTAAGGATTGAACCGATTGAAGCCATAGGATTCAAAACCAAAAGGCGGCGGGGTAAATCAAAAGCGGGGTCAATACGTGGGTCGGGGCGAGGCGCACCCGGTGGAAACCTACTGGTGTCGCTATTGATAGCCCCTACAATGCTACTGCTTACAAGTTGACTACCTAAAATCAATAAGGCAACTAGAATGTAACTAGCCAATACAGCCGCGCTCGTTTGTTTGATCAAACTTGAAAAAAATGCGCCAATTGCACAATAAGCCGCGGCAGAAACCAACACCACCGCATAACCTGCTAGTAGTTCTCCAGAATCAACGCCACCAAACGTAAAAATCAAACAGGCTAAGGGTAGCGAAAGCAAAACTAACAATATCACATAGAATAAGGCAGAAAAATATTTGCTATAAATCAGAGCGCGGCGTTTCAAGGATGTTACCAGCAATAGCTCGTATGTGCGCGCCTCTATTTCACGGCTGATGGCGCTGCCCGTTAAAGCGGGCGAGATAAGCGCAATTACCAGAGAAAGATACAGAAAGATGGTGATAAAAAGATTCTGCCCAATTTCAAAACTGCGGGTTGGGCCATAGGTAAACTGGGAAGAACCACCATAACTATAAGAAGAACCGCCCCCGGATTGGATATAAACCAGAAAGATGAGAATAGCCAATCCCATTAGGTAGAGACCAATCAACAAAAAGGCGCGAGGGCTGCGCATACGCGCTTTCATCTCTCGTAAAGTGACCGGGTTAAGACGAAACAAACCGGATAAGCCTCTGGTTACTACACTCATCAGATTGATTCCTCCCGAAGAAAATATTCCTCTAGACGCGCTGCCTTTTGCCCGAAAGAGGCTACGTTTACGCCCACCCGATTTAAGTAAGAGAGAAAATCGGCACAGGAGGCTTCATTGCCCTCTATATCCACTTCCAAGCGTCGGGCTTCTTCATCCACTACAATACTCTCGCTAACCGTCTGCATAAAGTTATGGGCGGCTTCTTGGGCGCGTAACAAATCTAGCCTGGTTAGCACGCGCAACGTGACGGTGCGTAGCGCCGAACCGCCAAATGAATCGGCTACCTCTGGAGTAGTGCCGTTCGCTACCACTTTCCCACGCTGAATAATTGCAATGCTGTGACACACATCCTCAAGGTCTGCCAGAACATGGCTGCTGACTACTACTGTTTTGCCCATCCGACTCAATTCACGCACTAACTCGCGTAACTCGAAACGAGCGCGAGGATCAACCCCACTGGCAGGCTCATCCAGCAACAATACCTTGGGGTCATGTAGCAACGAATGCGCCAGACAAAGACGCTGTTTCATGCCACGCGACATACCGAGTAAAGGCTCTTTCCGCTTGTCTGCCAGATCAACCAGTTGCAAAAGTTCGTTCACCAACCGAGTGCGCTTCTTGCCATGCAAACCATAACAGGAAGCGAAAAACTCAAGATACTCGCCTACCTGCATTTCAGTATAAAGCCCAAATTCATCCGGCACATAACCAATCAGCCGACGCACCTTGTCAGGCTCGCGCTTTATGGAGATACCCATAATCTTTACATCACCGGAAGTCGGAGCAAGCAAGGTAGCGCATATTTTGAGAAAGGTGGTTTTACCCGCACCGTTAGCCCCAATCAGCCCATATACCTGTCCTTCAGGTATTTGCAGATTCAAATCGGTAAGCGCATTCTCTGTGCGATGTGGGTAACGCTTATTCAAGCTAAATGATTCAAGGGCGTAGCTAATTAATGGCGCTTCACCCGCAACCGCCGCTGCTGCCGGGGTGGCTTGTTCTTGATTTTCTTCGGGTTGTGGTTCATGCGTTGGAAGGGAATAGGGATAATCTGACATATGTATACTTCCTAGAAAGCAAAGCATTTATCTCCAAACCAGCTTCCCGGAATATTAACATAGTAGCAAGTGTGCCACAATCCCCCGACTTTGTGATTAGCAAGTAGGCTAACCCTAGCGAATTTATCCAAAATAGGGGTAAAACATTGCTTTTTCCAACCAGTTTGGCTTAAAATAGCGCAACAACAAAACGTTCAGGGCTAGTGCGGCGTTTTAATTTTGAAATAACAAATTAGAAAATAACAATATAACTTTCTGTGGAAACTCTGCAAGCCCCAAAAATTAAACAGGCAACCTCGAAACGCATCCAAACCAAAAGCTGGATAGAAGCAGCATGGTTAAATCGGGAAGCTATCGCTTGGATTATCATAATTATTCTGGCAGCCCTTACCCGCTTGACCGATCTCGGACCACGCGCACTCCATCAGGATGAGGCTACCCATGCCGGTTCTTTTACACGCGGCATGTATCTGAACGGTCAGTTTTATTCCTATGACCCCACTTTCCACGGACCGTTCCTATATTACATGGTCAGCCTTAGTTTCTTCCTGTTCGGGGATGCCAACGACACCACGGCGCGAGTTGCTCCCGCTGTGTTCGGGATCGGCATTGTTGCCCTTTGCTGGTATCTGAGAGCGTTAATCGGCAAAGCGGGTGCGCTTTTTGCAGGTATCTTCATCCTGATTTCGCCCTCTATCCTCTATTATTCGCGCAACCTTCGCCATGATGCTTTCGCGGTTTTTGGCGAATTATTATTCGCTATCGGGGTTTTCCGCTTCTTTAGTTCCAGGAAAGCAAGTTGGCTGACCGCCGCAGGCATTGGTCTAGTAATAACCTATGCCAGTCACGAATTGGTATTCATGAATACCGCTATCCTAGTGGGCTGGTTGATATTTATGTTTGCGGTTGAACTGGTGGGGTTGCCCGCTAAATTCGCCCGACAGAAAAAGCCAATCGCTATAGTCGAAACAGAATTCTTTGGTGATGAAAAAACAATAGAATCGGTAAGCGTAGCGGATTTTAGCCTAGAAAATGTCGGTGAAATAGCAGAGGAAGCAAAACCTGCTACCCGAACCTTCTCACCGCGCCTATTGATTAGCATCGGTTTGTTCCTGATTTTCGCCGGAGCGTTGGCTTTAAATAGTAAAGATTTACTTAGTTCTACCGCCCCAAAGCTTTTTAGCTCTGACGATAAGGGAGGGATTTCGGCAGGAATTGTCATTATCCCCCTAGTGTTGGCTATTTCAGTCATAGCAGCTTTCTTGCTGACTCAAGCTTATGACGGAATCTGGAAACGGCTCGAACGAACGCCACGCAGAATAGCGTTGGTGGGTAGTGTGTTAGCTTTTGGCGGGCTTGGGGCTTTTCAAGCTTACCGCACCTTCTCTCCGGCAAAAGCAAAGGTGGATTCAACTACCGAACTGACAGCCGCTACCGCTACCACACCTGCAACTACAACCGATAAAATAAGCAGCCTTAGCCTTTCGCTGGTAATAATTTTGCTGTTGGCATTGTTTATCGGACCACTATTGGGTTGGTTATGGCAACGTCGTTTTCTGGTGTTGAACCGAACCGGCATTATTGGATTTGCCATTGCTTTTACCGGAACATGGTTAGTGGCAGCATTGGTAAGCCTACGGTTCTTGGGAGTTGACCCTTTGAAGGGAGGGATACGCCCCAAAGGTGGTCTCCTCCTAATAGGTCCCGAAGTGGACAAATGGGTAGCCTATATTTTCAACGGCTTTTTCCTCGCACTAGGGGTCGGTATAGTGGCGGGTTGGCTGGTTTCGTTGGCTAAAGATATACCGGATGAGAAACTAAGAGGAAGTGCGGCGTTACGCGGTATTTTGGGCATCTTCCGCAATCCATTGGCTTTAGCCGGGTTCTTTGGTAGCTTCGCCATTATTTACATTCTTCTATTTGGAAATTTCTTCTTTTACCCACAAGGATTAGCAGACGGGATATACAAAGGCGTAGAATATTGGGCAGGGGTGCATGACACCAGACGTATAGACCAGCCGTGGTTTTATTATCCCATGCTGATGTTGCTGTACGAGATTTTACCCTTAATTCTCTCTATTATTGCCTTATTCGCCTTCCCAATCGGCTGGATTAGACGCTCATTGCGCAAGGGTCGTCCTGTTTTTACAACGCGCGGTCTATTTGCAGGCTACTGCGCTTGGTGGAGCGTGTTGGCAATAATTACCTACTCCATTGCCGGGGAAAAAGTACCTTGGCTAAATATGCAGGTAGCCTTGCCCGCCATCCTCACCTCAGCCGTTTTCTTCGATAATCAGGTAAGGCGCATTAGCTGGCGAAAATTGCTAAAACCTAGTCAGGGTTTGCTATTTGGCGGTATTGCAATTTTAATGTTTATCGCCATCGCAATTTCAATTGGTTTCCTGTCTAACCTAACGGGGAGTTTACCCGACACCACTAGCAATTTGCCGGTATATGTGGCGACTACGCCGGACAACTCAATCGTGGGGATTCGTCTTGGGATTGCCGTATTAGCGGCGTTGGTGGCATTAAGCTTTTTTGGCATAAGCCTTTGGTTATGGCGCAGTAAACGCATCTCCGGCAAGCTTATGCGCGCTATGTTGGTGTTGCTTTTTAGCATTGCCTTGGGCATCTACGGCATCAAAGCCACCCTCATGCTCAACTACAACAACCCTGTCACCAATGTTGAACCGATGATACAAGTACAAACCACCCCGGAATTGATCAATTTCGTGGAACGGGTCGATAAACTGTCCAGCGATTACAGAGAGAGTTGGCGAAGAGCAACTACGGATACCGCTGCCCGCACTAAAATAGTATCAGACCCCGCCGGAAGCAAAGAAATGCCAATCTTGCTGGCGCAATCTGTCGCGCCGCCTTTAGCTTGGTATTTCCGCAAATATCCTTATGTAGGCTACTTTACGCCTAACAACGATTCCAATCAGAATTCCGATGCTGCCCCACCGAAAGATAGTAGAGGTATTGCTTACGCTGTTATCGTGCTTGACCGAGGTGAAGACCAATTCAAGCTACAAGAGCAGATGCGTGATAATTATACCCGCATGCTGTTCCGGCGGTATTGGTGGTTACCTGAAGATGATAACGGCTACTTGGGCATTGGCAAAGCGCCTGCCGATAGCACAAACCCGAATCTTGATAAAAAGAATATAAAATACACCGATTGGGGCAAACTCTGGGATACTTTTACCAGACAGCCCAGCGCCAACTTGATGTGGCGCTATGCCCTGTATCGCGAATTGCAGCAATCGTTGCCCTCCTACGATATGGTTGTCTATGTCCGCAATGACCTAGCCCCCGATTTTATGCTATTGGGAGGCTTAAACTATACCGGGACAACTAAAGCCAACAGCCCAACTACCGACACATTTGCTTACAAACTTGGAGAAGCTACCCAAGCGGGCTTGAAAAATGGTCAGTTTAAAGTGCCACGCGCTCTGGCAATTGCGCCAAACGGTGATTTGCTAGTACTAGATAGCGCCAATGGGCGAGTACAACGCTTCGATTCTGCGGGCAATTTCCTATCCAAATTCGGCAAGATCGGCAACGGTGATGGCTTGTTCGGCATTATCCAGAATGACGGGGGTGCGGGTGGTATTGCCATAGATGAGCAAGGTAATATATATGTCTCGGATAGCTGGAATTATCGCATCGAGAAATTTGATTCCAGCGGTAAATTCCTGATGAAATGGGGCGAGGGCTACGATAATAAAGGTGATTTAGAGCAAGCAAAAACACAGCCTAAAGGTTTTTACGGACCACGCGGTATTTTCTATGATACAACCCGCAAAGAACTATATGTAGCCGATACCGGAAATCGGCGAGTGGCAGTTTTTGATGCCAATGGCAATTTCCTACGACAATTCGGAGGGCGCGGAAGCGGCCCGGGGCAATTTGATGAGCCGGTGAGCGTGGCAGTATCGCCATCTGGCAAGGTTTATGTAACCGATATGCGCAATAAACGTCTTCAGATTTTAGACCGTGATGGTAACTACATAAGCGAGATAAAATTCCCCAATTGGCGCGATCAATATCTCAACGAACCTTATGTTACGCTCGATAGTGTCGGAAATCTATTTATTTCTGACCCCACGAACGCACGTGTATATAAGTATTCTCCCGATGGCAGTTTGCTCCAAACCATTGAAAGCAACGCCAGTTTGGTACTGGAAAACCCGGTTGGGGTAGCAGTAGGCGCAGATGGTTCGCTTTATATTGCAGATGCCAAACGAAACAATGTCTATAAAGTTAAAGCCTCATGATAAAAAAAACCCGGTTCTGATTTGAACCGGGTCTGGGAGTATATTTAAGGCTTCAATGGCACATAACAAGCTTAAGTCTTGAAATCGCTTCTTGCTCAGCAGTGGTATTAGTAGCATAAGGGCCACTCGGAAGTTCCTCATAGACAAAACCGTCTGGTTCTTTCCCAAAAGGAATAATGTAGTAGCCATCGGGTCGTCTAACAACCTTAAAGCAATCGGTATCTGTATTGCCGCCCCAGCAAAGTAGATACTGGTCGTAATCGCCCAAAATTTCTAATGCCTCTCCAGTATTTTGATTCGCTGTTTCACAATTAATGGAATAACGACGAATTTCATCCGATAGAGTTCCGGTGTGCATTTTTGCAGCCTCAACCTTCACTGTTGCTTCCTTATATTTAGCAAACGCATAAACCATAAGGTTATAATTTAGACCTACCAAAAGTATCTGATATACATTAGAAAAATTGATTGATTTTCCTATTGGTAAATATAAGCTATAAAAGTAAATGCTTACGTAAATTAATGTGAAGGATTAGTTAAATATTTCACAATCTGAACTAAAGTTGTATTTATTAAGCCTTTTGCGAGGTGTGAATAAGTAAGCTAGGTTGGTTTGGACAAATAAATCAGGTTTTTACTTGGAAAATATTTGTAACTTTCTAAAAGATTGAAATTAGTAGGTGTGATTTCCACGAGAAACGTAGAATAGAATTTGTGCAGTTTGAGGCTGGATGATACAGGCTGAGACTTTTAAAACGTAGAATTTTCCACGAGAAGCGTAGAATTTGTCCACGATTCCACGAGAAGCGTAGAAAAAGGATTTTGAGCCTAATTTTGATATTTTCTTAAACTTTACAAGTGGGAAATTTGTACCTTGCATTTTTTAAGAGCATATTTGAAAGGGGTTCGTACATTTCTGCAAACCCCTTTCAAATTCTAGGACGAGTTGGGAAGGTTAGCAACCCACAATTCGCCCACTATATTTTTTGAGTTGATATCGCTTCAGCTTTGCGGATTGCATAGAATATGCAGTATCAATAAACCTTTCTACATATTCAGCAAACCAAGCTCTGCAAGTTCCTTGCGGGCGTTCTCCTCTTTTAATCTATATTGATCTGCTACTACTTCCAGTTCTACATTGAGTTTGGGTAAAAGATGCTTTTTCAATCCCTCCTCCCATTCTCCCTCTTCTTCGTCTTCGTCACCACCCAGCGAACTGATTTCTAATCTGCCGAAGGAATTTGAGGCATCCTTAAATTTCTTCAGTCCACTCTCAATGTTTGCAGCAATAATTTCATCAGCTTCCTGCTCCAAATAATTGAAGTCATTTCGGAGTAGCAGCGCAAAGGCTTCTATGAGATTGCCCCATTGCTCGCGGTATTCATTTATTTTTTGCTGATTGAGCGCCAATCTGATCTTATCTTCAACGGCTTTTGCTTCGCGTAATTTGCTATTCCAGAGTGCTCCGTTGTTTAGCTCCGCAGTGCGGTTATCAGCCCGGCATACTTCCAAAATAACATATGAAAGCTTCTCTACAGGTTGACCATTAAGTATTAGACCACCATTTACCGGAATCAAGAACTGACTATTGACAGAAGCGGTTGGTAGAGGAAAGTTAGGATCAAGACTACCTAAAATGACATAGAACCCTTCTCGAAGACCCTCCCTGACCAGATTAAAACTACCGCTAAATTGCAGGAGCGGCTTTTGCTCCTCCTCTTTAAGAAAAGCTTTTACCAACCCGCCTGCAATCTTGCTAACAGTCCCGGCGATAGCCTGGATATCCGGTACCAGGGTTAATTCTTTCAGGAATTGACCTTCGTTGATGGTTCTACCTAACTTGGCTAAGAGATTCTGACTATCTACCAGAAAATCTACAGAAACGGAGAAAGAGTCTACTGTTGCCGGAATTAAGGCTACCAGATTTGAGCTGATACCCAGTAAACGCGCTTGGTTTCGCTCGATTGGGCGAATATGACGCAGTGAAAGTAGGCGATCGGTTTGCAGGGCAGGATGATGCAGTTCAACTTGCGAAGTGACCAGCAACTGTTTGGGCTGTTCCAATAAGGAAGCAGGGAAATACGCGGCAGCTTCCCGTATTTTCACCAAGAAATAACATTTCCCCGGTTCTACCGGTCGCATTTCCTGGTTGAAGGGAATATAGATTGGTATAGGTTGAACGCAAATAACAAAAACGCACCTGTTCGCTGGCAGGGGTAGTGGGGACCACATAGTGGATCTCCACCTCTTCCCCAGTTATTACTATTCGGTCGATTAGTAATTCGACCAGTTGACGTTTCTGTTCAAAATTGGCTTGCTCTAAACTACTGGCTATACGATGACAGAATTCCTCTAAGTTCTGAGCTACCTTGACCACTTCTAGATGACGGGCGCTACTGGCGCTTAATTCCTTGAGCTGCTCATTTATGCTAGCCTGACGTTGCTCAAACTCAGCACGTCGGCGTTTGTATTCCTCCAATAGGAGGATCCCGGCCAGATAAGCTTCTGTCAATCGCTCGATCTGGTTACCTAGTTTGGCAATGGCTTTATGCAAATTAGCCTGACGGCTTTGTAATTCTTGGGGTAACCATTCTCCACTCTGCGCCCGCTCAAGGGCCTGTTTTAGTATTCCAGGATCTTGGAGTAAGGCGCATAAATCTTGCCAGACCAGTTCATCTAGTTGTTGAGTGTGAGGACAGCGTGAAATGGTACATTTCGCGTCCATTCCGGTTTGGGTCAGCATTTTTTTACCATCACAAACATAATACCCTCGCCCCTTAGCGCTTCGGCAATGAAAAGCTCGTTTACAACTACCACAACTTAACATCGCCCGCAATAAATATTGGTGGGTTGTATTGTTGCGGGAGGCTTCCAGCTGATTTTTCCGCAATTTGTTCTGCACTTGTTCAAATTGTTCCTTTGTTACAATGGCTTCTACCTGGCAGACCTCGATCCATTCTTCTGAAGGACGCCATTTAAGGGTCGTATTATTTTTTCCAACTGGTATCATAGCGGAATAACGCTTACGGGCGGGTTGATGGCAACTCCTTTGGGCAAAAACTGTACCGCTATAGACCGGGTTAGTCAAGATCCAGCGCAGAGAAGTTTTATTCCAACGGGCTTTCCCACTAGGAGTGGGGAGACCTATTTTGGTAAAATAATTGACCAGCCCCCATAAACTCTGTTGTGGTTGCAGGTAACGTTGGAAGATTTCGGCTACAATAGCAGCTTCAGTTGGTTCTAAATGTAAACCAGCTGGATCACGCGGGTGTGCCAATCCCATTCGATAGCCAAACGGAGGACTGGTCCAGGGAAGTAAAGCCCCGGTCTGAAATTTGTGCAGTCGCCCTCGCCGCATCCTTTCAGCGATCAGGCTCCGCTCGTATTCTGCCACAGCCCCGCGGATTTGTAGTAAGAGTTGGTCGTGAGGATCCTGACTCAGGGGATGCTCCACAAACTGTAATTGGCATCCCAGTTTTTCCAATTCTTCCACCAGCAACATTTGGTGAACATATTTGCGAGCCAACCGATCTGGAGCTGTAATCAGCAGCAGATCGAAACTTGCCCGAGCAGCAAAATCTCGCAAACTATCTAACCCTGGTCTTTTAAGGGTAGCCCCACTGTAACCATCATCTCGAAAGATAAAGGCAGGAGGCCAACTCCACTCTTTACTCTGGCAAAAGGTCTGAAGGCAACTCAGTTGCTGTTCGATTGTCTGCGCCTCGGCTTGGCGCTGAGTGGATACTCGGATATACACTGCTATTCTCATCATCAGCCCCTTTCATATCCAATGTATTTTTCTCCTGCAGCCCAGTCTGTGATTGTTCAAGTTCAAGTGACCACTGCACTAAATTTTGATAAGCTTGATCCCAACGTGCTTGAGCATAAGCAATAGTAATTAGTTGGCGAGAAACTTTCCAAGTTGGTTTAGCCATTGATAACCCTCCTCTTTTCTAGAAACATAGCAAGAATTACTAATCCTACTAGAAAACAGGATGGAATGAACCATCACTTTTTTGACCTAGCGGCTCTAAAGAAAATAATTTTAAGGAACCGGCTCAGGCAAAACTTGTCATTTATGATGAACCCATTGGACGGGATTTCCCTTCAGCTTTTGTGAAGTTCTGGCATTGTATCGGGGTAAAAGTTAACATATGTCCCCCTCATCGTCCCGATTTGAACGCATTTGTCGAACGCTATCACCGCGCTTATGGGGAGGAGTGTCTTAAAGTGTAGCAGCCTCAGAACTTGGCGGAAGTGAACGAGGTTACCAAAGCTTTCAAAGAGCATTACAACTGGGAAAGACCACATCAAGGGCTCAGTTGTAAAAACAAGCCGCCCAGAGTAGCCTTTCCCACTCTACCGGCACTACTAACCTTGCCACCGCTGGCTCCTGGCGGTAGACAAACGCCGTTTTGTGCGCAAGGTGCAGAGTAACGGGGCAGTCCAGGTAGATAAACGCGGCTACTATTTGGGGCAGGAGTGGGTAGGGAAGTATGGTCAGCCTGGAGGTAGCAGCTGGAGAGCGGGGGTTTGTGGTATGGCAAAAAGATAAAGTGATAAAGCGGGTGGGCATAAAGGGATTAATTGGACAGGCACTGGGGCAGGCAGAGTATTTCCAGCTTATCAAGGAAGAAGCTCGCTCAGAAGTGCGCTAGGCTAGATAATTTCAAGCCTTGCTATAGCTAAGCTTGACTACCTTGGGCTTGGGTACAGTCCAGTTTTAGCGTACCCTAAAATGATGCAGGTATTTTAAGCTTGTGGCTTATTCGGGTGAACTAAACGGTCACGAATTACTTCGAACACTTCCAGTGTTGAAATTATAAAATCATACAATATCTGATAAATATAGAGTTAGCCAGAGCAGATTTTTGTCGAGCTTTGAAACTTGATAAAACTGAAAGCGGAGCAGCTTTTTTGTACGAATGGGCAGGTTTTTTCTACGAACGACCTGATCAGAATATAGTAGAACGTGTTAAAGCCATTATTTCAAATGGCGATCCTGAAGATTATAATGAGCTTGTCTGTAATACTTTTGTCCTCTGGTTTGAGGAAAAATACGATGAAGCAGTAGAAAAAGCTACTTTAGCTATCCCATTATACCCAGATTTATGGGGTGCTTTTTTCTGGCAAGGGCTGGGGCTGGCGTATTTGCAGCTCGATGAGGAAGCCATCGCTGCTATCCGGCGCGCGCTAGAACTGAAATTGCCACCGGGGTTGTTGGCACCCTTGCGTTGGTTGGCGCAAGATCGCCCGGAGTTCTACCGTCAGTATGCTGCGCCGTTGCTGGAAGAATACAAGCTCTAAAGCACGTAGCGGCGGGATGATTCTTTGATGAAACGGTGCAGACTGCCGCGCTCTACCAGTATTTCAAGGTCGCAGGTGGCAGTGTTTTCGGAAACTCCGGATACTTTACCATTCCAGTGACAACTTCAGTTTGAACAATTGCCTGTCCGACTATTCCCACACTCCACTATTCCCGGGCAAGTTCATCATTCGCAGTCACTGGTTTTCTCATTAATATCCTGTTTTTATTTTCGGCTATGTTATCAACTGCTTTTCCAGTTTACACCAACTAATGGTTTTTCCGCAACTGCCATGCTTGCTCTCGACAGTCAATAAATTCACGAGTTAAAAGGGAGAAGCAATAAAAACCAATAGCATTAAAGCTGCGGGAGAATCCAACTTTGACGTTTAGATAAACGGGGCTATAGGAAATAGAAACCCGTATCGGAACTTACAAAAGAATGACAGTTTGTAGCCAGTTACCAGCAAATTTAACAGCGAATATTCGTCAAATTAGAGGTAGAAAACCCCTTTTTGACCACCTTATAGCGGGTAGCCGGTCTTACTTTGGTGCCAACCGCTCGACCCTTCCCATTTCCTCGCACTTTGCTGGCTTTGGCCGGACTGCCCAACTGCACAATTATTCCGGACAAGCCTCGTCGAATTTGCTGAGGGCTTGGCTTTCGTTGACTATTTTCCCAAGGTCGCAACACTTCCAAGCCCAAGCCTTGAGCGATTTGCAATTCGTCGTGTACCAAACTGACTATCGCCGTCCACAACTCAAACTGGCTCGGATAGCGCAAGCGTGGTTTTTCCCACAACAAATCTTGTTTGTCAAAACGATAGCCGTGTTCTATCGAGTAACGCCTCTTGTAATACGACCAGACTTGCGTCAGGTCAAGCTCAGTTTGACCCGACCACACATACCAACTTTCCAGAGGGTCATGGGTTTTACCACTGGCTGCCTCACGCTGTATTCGGATTATGCTCAGTGCCAGTTCAGGTGCTTCCCTCAAATGCAGCTCAGTCCATGCGCTTACTACCAGTTTGTGTCCATTTTCGTCCGTCCCAACCCACACTCGCTGCGGCAAACCGTGCGTATTGGGATCATTACATTGGAAACGAGCACCGTGTTTAGCGGGAGCGCCGCGACCTCGTTTCTGCTCATCTCTCACCACTTTTCGATAGAATACTCGGTTAGACTTGAGCCGCAGCAGCAAGTCATAGTCCTTACTGCTATTTTGAATAAATGCTTTGGTGGGGTAGTACCGGTCTCCCAGATTGAGCGGTCTTTCAGCAAAATATGGGCGCAATTCGCTCAGTTGCTGGCTGGCTACCTCTGCTGGTGTTTGACTGGTTTTGATCCTGCGGTTGGAGACAATGTATGTATGGCTACTGGTTTGAGCCGGCACCACCACCACGGTCGAGAATTGCCAACCCACGGTCACGGGCTTATCACAATTGGGCAGATTGTGTTTGTAAAGCCAGCCACGATCTGCAGATGTAGTGCTAAAGGGTCGCTCGATATTGGTAGCATCCACTGCCAGTACCAATCTTTCACCATCGAAGGGATGAGGGGCGTAGCGCACCATGGTTTGCTCGAAGCGAGTTTGGTTAACTTGACCCATTTGCAAAGCCTCATACAAACTGGGCCATTTTCGCTCAAAATTGGGCGAAAGGGTCAGTTCCAGTACCGATTGAGCCTGGCTTTCTGTCATAAGGGCATCCGCCAGATTAAACAATGCGTCACTGGCGTATTCAAAGCAGTCATAGATTTCGTGCCGAAATTCTTTAAGTGTGTTAAGGTTCATACGAGTAGTGTCCTTTCTCAATTAGAACATTACTCGTCTGGGCAAGTTGTGCCAACACTGCTTGCCCTTTGGTTTATCTAAACGTCAATCCAACTAATATACACTCTTCTATAAAGGCTCTCTAAACTTTCGCTATGGTTTAGTTTTCAGAATTGCTGTAATTCCATTAGATTTCGTTAAGCCAAAAAACGGTTGGGTTCCTATTTAATATTATTTATCAAATCTAGGAATTTATTAATGTGTATTGTAATGTGTAGCTATTAGAATAACAAATGGAGACAGTGAACAATGAAATATCTTGTGAAATTCTCATCTGATTTAAAAAAAATTTATCCTTACTAGTTTATTAAGAGGTTTAAAGTGCCCTTTTAATTTGATACCATTGAAAATTGTACTGAACAAAAGAGTATAGCATAGCCAAGCATTGTGAAATTTATGGTTATTGGAATTGGAAAATACATTTTTTGATGAAATCAATAACTCAAAATACTTTCTAAAGGTGTGGGTGGTTAGGACTTTTAGATGATATAAATTTCACAGCATTTGATTTCTGTTCTATATAGTTCACTTCCCAATTATTAATCATTTTTAATAAATATGCTTTCGAATTCTCGGTTACTTTCCTGGCTGTTTAAAATCTTTGTAAGTAAGGATATTAACAAGGAGTGAGTCGCATGTTACAACTTGAAACCCTTTTTTCTCAGGATAATGTTCCTTGCACTCGTCAGGAGTATGGTCTTTACTTGCTCTGCAAGATAATTCCACTGGGTGAAGCCCAATCCATCTCCAGATTGCCGTTAAACCTTGCATTAGTTATAGATAATAGTGGCTCAATGTACGGAGACGATAAGCGCATACATTTAGCACTGGAAGCTGCCATTCAAGCCGTAAATTTATTAAGCCCTACCGATTTTGTTTCTGTAATTGCTTTTTCTGACTCGGAAAGAGTTGTACAACAAGCCCTTCCTGCCAGTAACCGCGATCAAATTATTCGTTCCATTCAAAGTATCTTGAAAATGCCAAGCGGAGGAACCAATATTCCTGCAGGTATGAGGGCTGGTAGCGCCGAATTACTTCGCAATCTCAGTAAAGATCGTCTTAACCGGGTTCTTCTCCTTACCGATGGCAATACAGAGCATGAAGATCAATGCCCCGGTATTGTTAGCAGGGAAGCCGAGAAAGGCATTTCTTTTAGCACTTTTGGAGTTGGTTTTGATTGGAATGAGAAGCTTTTAAGTTTGATTGCGGAGCGAAGTGGTGGCAAATGGCATTACATTGACTCCCCTCAAAAAATTGGGCAAGCATTTCAGCAAGAGTTAGGTGTAATGATGAATTCGGTGTTTAGCAACGTTAGGCTTGGGCTGAAATTCTTTCAGAATGATGTTCTTCGTGAAGCAAAAATCGTTAGCCCAGAAGTAAAAGAAGTCAGAATAGACGGAGATCCCATTAGCAGAAATTATCAAATAACACTTGGCGCAATGGAGCGTAACCGACAGATTAACCTACTGGTTAACCTTGCCTTAATTGGGCGTGCCCCGGGTCGTTACAACATTGCATCTATCTCTGTGCAATATGATTTGTCGGGTCAACCAAATCAGTCAACCAAACCAGAAAGTCTGGCTGTTAACTTTGTCACAGACAATAATCTTGTCTACAACAATGGCGAAGTTTTACGCTGGGTAGATGATGCCCAGATAGACAAAATGGTGCGTAAAGCCACCGAGTTAGCGGCATCTGGAGAAAAGCAAAAAGCTACGGTTTTGTTGCAAAATGCAGGGTCTTTGAGTGATAAACGCGGCGATAGTCGCAAGACAACTCTCATTAACAATGCGCTAACTGAATTGGGCGCACAGGGCTCAATTTCCCGAAAAACCGTAATCGAGGCTCAAAATGAAGCTCGAAAAACCAAATTGATGCCTGATGATAATTAATTCATTAATTAATTTTACAATGAGAAGGAGTTTACTATGAGCGCAATATGCCCTGCTTGTAAAACATCTAACATAGATGGTGCCCGTTACTGCGAAACCTGCTTTATCCAACTGCCAGAAGATACGTCGGTAGCTTTTTATAAAGCTCCTACTGAAATACCTTTCAGTAATAATCTCCCACAAGGGGCTATAGATTTTGATGCTATAGACAACTATACCAATAGTAATAAGCAACCTGAATTTGCGAATCTTGGGGCATCTCCAACTGCCAAGTTAGTGGTAACACGGGGATCTATTATAGGACAAGAATTCATTCTCAATGCCGGGGAAAACGAAATTGGACGCTGGGATGAGGACGATGGCTTTTACCCTCATATTGATCTGGATAAGCAGGATACGGAGGGCTATGTTCATAGGAAGCACGCTACAATTCAGTTTGTTAACGGGCAATGGTATGTAGAAGATGCCGGAGGCGCAAATGGCACCAAAATTCGTCAAGGCTCCCAAGCTGCCAAATTAGCCCCTCATACTCCTACCCTAATTCAATATGGTAACGAATTGATTGTTGGCAGAATAATCATGAGGCTAGAGCAAGTCTAGTGTTCAACTTATACTCGTCAATCTATTCCTGACTAGGAGGCTTATATCTTGGCACAAATACAAAACGACAGCCAATTTCCCCCTAAATGTCCCGGATGTGGTGCCTATACAAATCCGGGTGCCGAGAGTTGCCAGAAGTGCGGGCTTTTTTTACCAGACCCCACAGGGAACGTTCAAAACTTCACGGAATCTCAACCGTTACAATTGCTTCAATCCGGGAAGATGCTAAATGATATTCGTGTCCTTCGCCCATTAAGCATGGAACCTAGTATCGTAAATGTTTATCGGGCTGAGCAGGATGGTGTCAAAGTTTTGTTGAAGGAAACAAGGATTGGTTCGGAAAATGAAAAGCAACTTAGCCAGTCTCACGAAATTCTGAGCAGTGTAGCCAGCGCGTCTCTGCCTGTATCCCTTAGCTGCTTTAAAGCAGAGGGCGGGTTCTACCAACTCCTAGGAGAAAAAACAGGACGGTTACTTCAAGAAGTGTGGACGCAGAGTGATGATGAACATCGTTTGATTTGGATCAAACAACTTTGTGAGGCGATTTTCCTAATCAATCAGCAGGGCGGATTGTGTCTGCAAATACTGCCTTCAAACTTGTATGTTTCAGAGCAGGGTAATCTGTTTATAGCTGATTTATTATTATTGCGTCGATTGCCGATTTCAGAATCCGACCGGATTCCTAGCAATTACCATGTTGCGCCCGAAGTATATTCCAATCGTGAAGACTTGAGTCAGCGGGCTGATGTATTCGCAATTGGCGCTGTTTGGCTGTCTCTTTATCTGGGAAAACAACTTGAGCAAACCCATTATGACGAGCGCAATATTAAGTTGCTTACCGATTTATTCTCACCGGATTTCTTACTACCTTCCATTAATCGTTTGATAAGTAAGGCTATCCATCGCTCTTTGGAAAAACGCTATAAAAGCGTTTACCTAATGGGCAAAGCAGTAGAGAATGCTCTGAATGATTTAAAGAATAACAATCAGCTTTTATTAAAATATAGCCAATCTCCTAATCTTGCAGCTTGGACTGATATGGGTTTATCCCGTGACAACAATGAGGATAACTTTTATGCTGACAATTTCAAAAAGGAAAGCGGCAATTTCACTGTTTTAATGGTAGCCGATGGTATGGGAGGCGAAGAAGGCGGGGAAGTAGCCAGCAGCCTTGCGTTGGAATGTATTAAAGAAGTTCTACCTTCACATCTCGAATTTTTACTCAAATCTCAGCAGAGAACCCGTCTTAGTCCCGTTTCTAATTCTAACCAGCCAACAGTGTTGGTACAGCCAAATCCAAACCGCTCAACTCTGCCGGATACAGGGTTGAAAGAATCGTTGGAGAGAGCATTAGGCGAAACAATCAGTGAGGCTTCCAAAAGGATATTTGACCGGGCGCAACGTGAACCAAAGCTAAAAAGCATGGGGAGTACCATAGTTCTCGCAGTAGTGGTTAATAATCAGGTGGCGGTGGCTAATGTTGGGGATAGTCGCGCTTACCTAATCAGAGAGGGGCGTTTGGTCCAAATTAGTCAAGAGCACACCCGTATTGCTGAAATGCGACTCAAAAATAAAGAACCTCGCCCAGAGGATGAAAGCCGTTTACAAGGAGTCCTTTCGCGCAATTTGGGCTACCGTGCTGCCGCGGAATCTTTTGTGGCTTTTTACCCAGTCCAATCTGGAGATTTTCTATTGCTATGCTGTGATGGGTTAACCGATTCGCTAACCGACGACCAGATTGCCCAACTGGTATATGGAAAAGGACAAAGCAGTTTATTGGGTAACTGTTTCGGATTAATTAATTCTGCAATTGCTACCAGTGGTCATGATAATACTACGGTTGTACTTTATCGACATCCTTAATCGTCTTAACAAGTAGGTGAAGAAATGAAATGCCCTAATTGTCAGAGCTATATCCCTCCTTCTCTTGATTCATGCAATTCATGTGGTTATATAGTAACTGCTAGTGCGACAGCAACAACAACTACCACCACAACTAGCAACCCAGTATATAATATAGGAGCCACAAAAACCCCCATTAAATGTGATTATTGTAACAATGTTTCGTCACCCAATGCGCTTTATTGTAGTTATTGCCAAACAATTCTTCCATTACCAGTTTCCACAGTTATAGCAGGGCGTTGGGTTATTCGTCGCTCTTTAAAACCCGGTGGGATGGGTCGAGTCTATGTAGCTACCGACCAAAACACTAGATCTGATGTAGTAGTGAAAGAATTACTGGAAGAGCAGGGTCGCCCCCACGATGCGCGTCAGACTTTCCTTGACCACTTCCTGAATGAGGCTAAGGTGCTGGAATCGCTCAAGATGGTACGCTCAGTCCCTTCATTGATTAAGGGTGTTACACAGGAAGGCCCTCGCCACTACTTTGTAATGGAGTACATTGACGGAGAAGATGTGTCTGAAATTGTGACCGGTAAGGGTTTGCTGGACTCTCGTAAGGTCATTGAGTACGGTATTAGTGTCTGTGAAGCTCTGGAGATAATTCACGCCCGCAATCCACCTATTGTCCATCGTGATATAAAGCCGGATAACCTGAAAATTCGGAAGAGCGACGGCTCGCTTGCTTTGCTTGACTTTGGTATAGCGCGAAGTGTCCGAGAAGGAACAAATTTAACTAAAGGGGTAGGCACAAAGGGCTATGTTGCGCCTGAACAGAAAGAAGGGGATGCCGAGCCACGCTCCGATCTTTATTCGCTGGCTGCCACTATGTACTATATGCTGAGCGGGAGTGTGCCTGATGATCCGCAGCAGCGAATGCAGGGAGCATTACGTCGCCTGAATCCCAAAGTGGAAGTAGATCTGGAAGAAATAATCCTTTCCAATCTGAACGAAAACCCACAGGAACGCTACAACTCTGCTTCCGAGTTAAGTCACGATCTGAAGCAGGGCAAAATGACTCAGACTATCGGGTGCCCCAACAAAAATTGTCTTACTCCTAATAACAGGCGCATGATTTATTGTGTCAAATGCGCTACCCCATTAATTAATAAGTCTCGCCAGTGTATTAAATGTTCCAGCTTCATCCCGTTCCGGGTCAAATTCTGCCCAACATGTGGCAATCAAGTATAAGTCGCACAACGAAAGCAGAGAAAAATGCAGATAAATAATTCCAGTCTGGGAATAATTAAGTGCAATACCTGTGGAGCTAATATATTCAACAATACTGCTAATTGCCTGCGTTGCGGAGCGGCTGTAGCGGTGCCTCAAACTCCACCGTCTGTAGCATCTAGGTATGCCGACGATTCTGTGCCAACTGAGTTAGTAAATTCCGCTAGACCTGTTCCGCAACCTAACTATCAGTACACGCGCCAGCCTGCTCCGCTGCCGCCACAACCACCAAAAAAACCTTCAAGAATCGCTTTTTATTTGATAGCTGTGGTAATTGGGGCATCCCTTTTTGGAGGCATCGGCTATTTGCTTGGCGCTATGTTAAGTGCGCCAACGCCAACTAGCGTTCTACCTTCTGTTACAGTCACTATACTCACTTCGACCGTAGTTAGCGAAACACCAAAACCTTCCATATCGGGGGTTATTGCTACTTCTGTTCCAACTATCACCCTACCTATAACTTCTCCCGCTACAACTACCAACCGACCTCTAACAACACAGCAGACGACTACTGCCTCGACAACCCCGTCAAGCACGACCAACGCTATAGCTACCACTCGCCCATCGACAACGCAGCAAGCGACTACTACTATAGGCGTTACAACTTCAACAACTAGCAGCGGGGCGTCATCTACTACTGCCTCGACAACTTCGACAGCACAACTGACAACTTCTACAAGCGTTCCAACTCCAACTAATACAACGGCAGTTGCGCAAACTCCGACACCGACGGTGAAGCCATGACCTTTATGCAAACTCCTCGCAGTTGTCATAGTTGCACCACCATTAATCCTGCTACCAACTCTTATTGCGCCGAGTGCGGAGTAAATCTTGCAGTTGCGCCCGCCAAGCCAAAGAAACCCGCCAAAGTGGCTACACAATCTCGTCCCAATCTCTGGGTAGCGAGTTTGTGGGGCTTTGTGGGTTTTCTGCTGGTTACTGTAATAATTACCGCGCCATGCTGGTTTACAGAAATAAGTTTATTCATAATTTCACCCGAAGATGGTTTTTCACTGTTCTTGAGTAGATTTTCCTTTAATGGCTTAAGTTTCTATATTGGTTTGCCTCTCAACGGTTTGATAATAGGTAGGTTAATTTATCTTGGTGTTAAGCGCAATGACAGCGCCGTCCAACGTTTTATAGCAGTTGCATTTACTGCTCTTAGCTTGACAATTATCCAGTATATTTATTGGGCACCTAGTTATTCGTTTCAAAATTGGCTATTTGATAATAATGGAGAACCTTTTGCGCGGCTGGGGATGTTATTTGACTACGATACTGGCGCGGGCTTGTTGGTAATTGCTATGTTTCTGGCTGGGCTGGTGATGGCTTTTTGGAGCAGTGGTACTATGTGGCGCAAAAGGCAGGCTTAGCATAACGTTATGATTACGAACTGCTCAAGATGTAATACAGTAAATCCTGAGACCAACCGCTTTTGCGCCGAGTGCGGGGCAAAGTTGACTCCACCAATTATAATAGCAAAACTACCGCCAGATCCTCCAAAGAAACGCTTTAAATTGACCTGGTTGCTTGTTATTTTGGCGCTCATAGGTGGCGCTATCTTGGTAGTGAGCAATTTCGGTTCGAAATACTCGAATTCCACTTCTTATGCTTCGCAAGCAGGATTTACTTCTTTCGATAAAGCGACTGCTACTGCCCAAACTATCCAGAACATAATTGCTCCGCTGGACAAACGCGCTGTGAAAATTTATGGTCCCGCAAATGGGAATATCGAACATCCTAACGGAAATTATGTAGGGATAAAGTGCGCTAATGTAACTCTGCGGAATAGCTTAATTGATGCTTGGTTTTTCAATCCTTATGGCGCAAATGAAGGCACCTGGGATTATGGATTCTTTATTAGAAATTCCCCGCAGGGACAGTACCGCCTAATTATCAGTTCCGGGCGAAGGTGGAATTTATACAATGGAAATAACAACTGGGTGGCTGGAAACGCGCTATCGGATCTCAATATTGCGCAAGGCGGCTCCAATCATTTGGTGCTATATGTAAGCGGTTCAGCTGCCTATTTTTACCTCAACGAGAAATATATATCCACCTTAGAAGTTGGAGATATATTAGGGAACGGAGATATTTGCGTGGGTACAGGGTTTCTTTCGGGCAATGTAATTGCCGGGCGCATTACTCGTTACGATAACTTTACAGTTTATTCTCTGGATTAAATTCAGGATCTTATTTAGCTAATGTAGAGGTCAAACATGCTAATTTGCTCAACTTGTCATAATACAATTCCTCAAAATGACCGATTTTGCAGTTATTGTGGAACCACTTTAGCGCTGAATAATGGTGGTGGTTCTTCTACTACCCAGCCAAAAAGCGGTGGAGCTTTGATTACTGTAGCAATGTTGCTTTCAGTAGTGGTAGTAGTGCTGGGTGGGGTTGTCATTTATCTGATTTCGCAAGGTAATAAATCCGATTCGATTGATAATAATATTTATAGCTTTCCTACGCATACTACAACTGCTGCCGCTGTTGCTGCCAAGATTGTTGCTACTACCGAAAGTAATCTCTCTATTGCAACGACTGTCGCTGCCACAACCGCCTCTGCTAAAACCGCAAGCGCTACGACCGCCGTTGCCTCTCCCACAGAAACCCCTTCTCCACGAATAGTAGATCGTTCGGTAACCCAGAGAGGTTGGCTACTTTTAACTTATACCCAAGGCAACGGTTTACCCGGTATCAAAAAAGTGAATTTGTCTAATCGTACCGAAGAAATAGCAATACCAGCAGGCGCAAATGTAAGCCAAGGGTTTTGGATACCCGGTCAAAATAACTTTGTTTACGTAACTGAGGCGGATAAGGGAATAAATGTTATAAATGGAAGTAGTAGTTCCAGAATTGCTACAGGTCTAAACCCTAATGTATCCTCTGACGGAAGAATGGTATATATCGGAGATGACGGTGAGTTATACCTGCTGGATATGAGAGGTCGTTCAAGCAAATTAACTCAAGATCGACTAGGGAAGCTTGGACCAACTTTTTCACCGGATGGTTCCAAAATAGCCTATTCTTCATATACAAATGGTCTGTGGCAGATATGGATATTGAATCTAAATGGGGGTAGTCAATATCAGGTGACACGGCTAAGTGATAATGCACGGTTCCCGGTATGGTCACCTGATGGGCAAAAATTAGCATTTAACACTACCAGTCGCAGTGATGTTTATACTCCAAAAGATATTTACGTTACTGATTTGTCCGGAAACGTCTACAATATCGTTTCAGGTGGGCAAAACGGCAGACCCTTTTGGGTTGAAGATTATATTTTTTTCAATAGTGACCGCGATAAAACTTCCGGGGAAAGTGATATTTACGCAGTACACCCGGATGGAAGCGGTCGTGACCGTATAACTTCTAGCAGTAATGATTTTGACTACTACTACCCGGTTTGGCGTAATGATTTACCCTAAAGAACAAAGAAGGCTACCCGGTAATATATGGTTAAAATCAAACAAAAATCTCAACAATTAATTGTTAGGCTGGTGGTAGGGCTAATAATGGTTATATTCCTATTAGTTGGTTTATTAGTTGGATTGGCGGTCAACCTGAAGAACAATTCTTTGGCTGCCCAGAATATTGATAAATCGGTTGCTATAACCTCAACAGTAGCCTCACTCTTAGTATTTCCTACAAATACAGCCCAAGCTACCACGACTATAATAACCCCAACCCCAATACCAACGCCCCTTCCAACAGCTACAAAAGAACCTAGCCCAACTGCAACAGCTACCCCCATAGCTACTATGCCTACACCGGACAAACGTGTAAACCTGCCCGGTGGAAAAGTACAGGAAGAGTGGTCGAAGTTAAATCTCACGGTAATTTATGAACCTAACTCTTTTGGCGCTGCCAACTTGGGTGAATTCATTCAGAACTGGCAAGAAGCCCAAAAATATGTGAGAGACCGTCTAAAGGTAGAAACCATCTTTCCAATGACCTTTGAGTTAAGGACCGATGGAGCGCCAGACCCACTAGGATTGGGAGTTCGCGGCTTTAGTGATGTGCTAAAGGATAGAATTTACCAGCTTTATGATGGTAGCGGGGATAAAGATGACCGAAAATACATCACTGCGCATGAGTTGGGGCATTTATTTTTCTATAATAAAATTGGATGGGGCGCCAACATTATGTTGGCTGAAGGCATTGCCATGTATGCCAGCGATGAATTTCTGCGAAAAAGTGGGTTTATTACGGTACATGATTTTGCAACAGCCCTTTATCTGCAAAAGCGGTTAACCCCCCTAACTTCAATCTCCAAAGCCCCTGAAAAATATTTCAATGGTCGTCTTTTATCCAGAGAGTATTACGATATTTCAGGCTCTTTCGTTTCATGGCTTATCGAAACGTATGGTTTGGAAAAGTTCAATAAAGTTTACCCTACTGCGAACTATAACCAAGTTTATGACAAATCTTTGACATATTTGAATGATGAATGGATTAATTTTCTTGACAAGCGAAGTAAAAGTCAGTCCCTAAAATTCGATCCTGCTAAATATTTAATTGATCTTGATCGGGTAACTCGTGCTTACCAAAGTCTCTATGATAAGGCTGCTGCGAACAATAATATACTGGAGCAGGCAACCTATCAGGCAATTGATACTGCAAGGCTGAAATTGGATCGCCAGCTTATAGGTGAGGCAGAAGAACAGCTTCGATTAATTGAAAAAACAATAGCTCGTCTGTAAAAGTACCGGGTGGCTGAATTGTGCCTTTTATGTTGCGCTTGTTTATATACCAATCTTGATTAGAAAGCGATGGAATAATGGTCAGTAATTGTCCAAGTTGTAGCACAGTTAATCCTGAAATCAACCGCTACTGTGCAGAGTGCGGTAAACAAATGGCACAGGCAGCACACACAACCCAAACTACTCAAACCAAAGCGAAACGCACTTCGGTGGCATGGCTGTGGCTTGTTGTGCCCGTTGTTGTATTGGTAGGTTCTATAATAGCCATTGGTGTTAGCAGTGAGAACACCAGGAAGCAAAACGCTACCGCGACGGCTCAAGCAATGGAATATCAGCGGTTTCTTGAAGCTCAGGCGCACGCTACTGCTACCGCTGCTCAGGCACAGGCTACTGCTACCGCACAAACGCAAGCCACCGCTACCGCAGTTGCTCAGGCGCAAGCCACTGCTACCGCACAAACGCAAGCCACCGCTACCGCAGTTGCTCAGGCTCAAGCTACTGCGACCGCACAAACGCAAGCCACCGCTACCGCAGTTGCTCAGGCTCAAGCCACTGCGACGGCTATTGCCATCCCTACTGCCACTGCCAGCGCGATTTGGTCTATCTTGGCGCCGCTTGATTCGCGCGCTCGCAAGGTTTACGGTCCCTACAGCAGCAGCCTGACCCAAAGCTCGAAGACAGGTGTTGAAACCTATAGCTCAGGGGTTTATTTACGTGATCTGCTTGTAGATGTGGTTTTCACTAATCCAACTGTTAAGGCTGGGCAAGGCTGGGATTATGGGTTGTTGTTTAGAGATATTGGAACTGGAAATGAGCAGTATCGCTTGATTGTTTCTTCTAACAGTTACTGGGAACTTACATGGGGCAATGCCAAATCAATAAGCACAGGTAACCTACCCCAAATGAATACAGCCTCAAGCGGTACTAATAGATTAGTGCTTTACGTAAACGGTGCAAATGCCTATTTTTACCTTAACAACCAGTATATAGCCACCTTGAATACAGGTGAAAAAATGGTAAGCGGTTCTGTGAAAGTTGCATCCGGGTTGTACTCAAACAATTCAACTATCGGGACTACTACTAAATATGCGAACTTTACGGTATATGCGCTGAATTAAGCTTGAGCTTTTATTAGAACAGAAAAGGAGAATTCTTATGTCAGGAGTAATCGCTAATCCAGAGGATATTGAACGCTTTGTGCAGCAACTGAAGAACTTTACCGAGCAGATGAGAAGCGGGGTCAGTAATATGAACGGGCAATTTTCCCGGTTGGGCGAAACATGGCGCGACCAAGAACATAGCAAATACGCGCAGGAGTTCGAGCAGACAATGCGAGTTCTACAGCAATTTATTCGCTCATCCGAGCAGCAAGCGCCGTTCCTGATGCGGAAAGCGCAGCGACTACGTGAATTCCTGAACCAGCGATAGGAGAATAACATGAGTTCAGGTGGGGCAAGTGTCAAATCAATACAGGCTCTTGGAGATATCAAAGCGGCTCTTGCCCGTTACTCCAATGAAGCAACGCAGGCTTTGAGCGCAGCCCTCCAAGAATCGCGGAATACCCTGCGTAGGTTGGAGGAGCGTGAGAGCAGTTTGCAAAGTGAGCTACGCCGGAAAGAAGAGGCTGTTCAACGAGCTTTTGCAGCTTTTGCAGCTTGTGAAGCCAGCGGCTATTACGATTCGAATGGGAACCTTCACCGCCCTGATTGCACTGCCCAAAAGGCTGCCATTGAAAATGCCCGTCAAGAGTTGTATCGCACCCAGGAAGAACTGAAGAAAGTTCAGCAGTGGCATAAACAGGTGCAATTAGCCAACGACGATTTCGACAAAGTAGCCCGTCGCTTGTCCAATCATTTGCAAAGCGAGCTTCCCAAAGCAACGGCGCAACTGGAACAGAAAATCAGCATATTGACCGGCTTCACCTCCGAGAGTTTACCCGGCGGCAGTTCTCAAGCCACTGAATCCGCGAGCGTTTCAGGTGGGTTTATGCCAGAAAGCAATGGTAGCGCCCTTAGCGCCGGAGGGCTTGGGGCAGGGTTGACTGCTGGAATCGGTTCAAGCAAAAACGCGACTTCGAAAGGCTTCAGCACTGTCACTTGGCAAGATGCTCAGGGCAGGAGTCTAGTTATGCGTACTTTCCCAACCGGGGATCAGTATATGATACAGGTTTTTAATAAGCAAGGGCTTGGCAGTTCCCAAGCATTACCCGGAAGAGGCAATGCAGGGCAAGCGAATGTTTTACTTGAGCGAGATGCTTATACCGGAATAGTTGATCGAGTTCGCCTTCAAGATATTGATCCAGTACCTAGCTTCAGTCAATCAGGGATAGAGGATGCCCTGCTTGATCGGGTGGAGGAAATTGCTCTTCAGTGGGGTGTGCGCGAAATATATGGCGATACACCTAGCGATCCCAATATCCTTCAACAGTGCCTTAGCCGGGGTTATCAACTTCGGGACAACGGCAGAAGTATATTTAAAACACTACATTTTTAAGGAGAGACACGTTATATGTCAAGCCTATCAGGTACGAAAGAGGAGCTAGAGAACTCTTGGAGAATTCTTGCCCAATGTTGGGAACAAACTAAAACGGTTTGGGACGACAAAGCTCGGCGAGATTTTGAAACGGCTTATTGGTCTGCTCTGGAACCTCTGTCGCTGGCAGCTCAGCGTGAATTGGCAAATTTGGCGCAAGTGATAAATCAAGCTCAACGCAACGTAAAATAAATTTAACGACGGAGGATTCTACTATGTCGGAACCTGCTCTGCTTGCTCGTCAGCGTGCTTTGCTAAAGAACGGTTATGTTAACCCGGTTGCGAGCCTGAACAATGAGCGTAGCCAAGCGCAAACCCGCTTGAAACAGGCAAAAGATAATGCCGATCTCAATTATAAACAAGCCCAAGAAGCTGCTGAAAAACAACTCAAGCAGGACGAAGCTTATGCCGAACAAGCTCTAAAACAGGTGGAGCAGCAAGCGGCAGGTTTATTGGGTATGGTGCAGCAGCAGTATAATCGCGCCCCTTCTATCCTACAGCCTGCACTAAACAAGATTAAGCCCCAAAACACTTACCCGCGCTCGAACTCGGATCCCCATCGAGAAATAGAAAAATGCAGACAAATTGCCGAGGAGGTTGCTAACAAAAAGTTTGCCGGTAAAAAAGCTAACTCCTGCCTTACTACAATCCTTGCGCTGCTTATACTTGGAGGTTTTTTTGGTTTACCGTTTGGTATTGGGATTCTTACACGCCCTCCTCAGAATTATTATTCGTACAGGCAAGATTTTAATGTGCCAGTAGTAGTGGCGGCTTTTGTGGTTGAAGTTATCTTGCTGGTAGTTTGGGGTATCGTCAGCAGTGGTACTAATAAATTAGAATACCGCAAGCTTGTGCAAGCCCTGGCTGATGCGAAATATTGGCACAAGATTATGTCGGACCAGAACCAGAATACATACAACAATAAATTAGCTGGCTTTAAAACTGATCATCAATATCGGTTGAATAGCGCCAAAACCGCTTATCAAAACCAACAAGCAGCCGCGCAAGAACAAAATACCCGAGAATTAGATAAAGCCGAGCGCTCTTTTCGGGAGCATGTCGCCCGCGCCTGCCCTGCTATTGATGATTTTAGTAACCAAATTAACGTACTTTCACCTGCATGGAATAGCTCTGTGTGGAATAGCTGGAATGCCTCCCAAAAGATACCGGAAGTTGTTAGTTTGGGTATGTTCAGGATTGGGGAGCCGCAATTAAATCTGACTACACCTGCTTTAATACCTTTCACGGGAAACCGCACGCTAGTTTTCAAAGCCACAGGCACTGCAAAGACTAAAGCGGTACAATCCATCCAGTCTCTTTTACTACGCTTATTGGCCAGCACACAGCCCGGCAAATTGCTTTTCACTTTTCTGGACCCGGTGGGGTTGGGTCAGAATGTAGCGCCCCTGATACGGCTATCAGATTATGACCCCAAGCTGGTTAACGGAAAAGCTTGGACAGAACCACAGCATCTTGAGCAACGTCTAGCGGATCTTTCCGAACATATGGAGAATGTGATACAGAAATATCTGAGCAATCAGTATAAAAATATTGAGGAATATAATACTATAGCTTCAGTAATAGAGCCATACCGGTTATTGGTGGTTTTTGATTTTCCTGCCAACTTCAGCGAAGCAGCCGCCCGCCGTCTGGTAAGTATTGCCCAAAACGGACCTCGCTGTGGAGTATATACAGTGGTTGTGGTGGACCCCGGAAAGCCTATGCCGCATGGTTTTACTCTTTCCGATTTGGAACAATCCGCCACTGTTATAGAGTGGAACGGCAAACACTTTGTAATGCAGGATAATGATTTCAAAGAATTTCCTTTGGAATTGGACAACCCTCCCTCTAATGCTCTTTTTGATCAAATAACCAAAACTGTAGGGGAGAAAGCCCAAACTGCCAGTAAGGTGGTAGTTCCTTTTGAAAACATCTGTCCGCCTTTCCAAGAATGGTGGCAGGACAAGAAATATGAAATATTTAATGCAGCGCTTGGTCCGGCAGATAGCAAAAAATCCCAGCAACTTGAGTTTGGCGGCAGCGGAACAGCGCACCATGCATTGGTGGTGGGGCGTACAGGTTCCGGAAAATCTTCTCTGCTTCATACCCTGATTACCTCCGTAGCGCTCAAGTATAGCCCCGAAGAAGTACAGCTTTACCTCATAGACTTTAAGAAGGGTGTGGAATTCAAGATTTACGCGAAGCACCAACTACCCCATGCTAGAGTTATTGCAATCCAAAGTGAGCGGGAGTTTGGGCTGAGCGTTTTGCAGGGTTTGGATACACAAATGCAGTGGCGCGGGGATACATTCCGAGACAGTGGGGTACAAAACCTGCCCCAGTATAGAAAGCTTACCGGAAAGGCTATGCCCCGCATATTGCTTATAGCAGATGAATTCCAGGAATTTTTCACCGAAGATGATCAGATTTCATCCCGAGCCGCCCAGATAATAGACCGATTGGTAAAACAAGGTCGTAGTGCTGGCATTCATCTGGTGTTATGTACTCAAACGCTAACCGGGTCATATACCTTACCCCGCAGTACAATTGATCAGATGGGAGTGAGAGTCGCTCTACAGTGTAGCGAAGCCGATTCCCGCCTCATTCTAGCTGATGATAATCCGGCAGCCCGTCTTCTCTCCCGGTCAGGTGAAGCTATTTATAATGCGGAAAACGGAAGGGTAGAAGGAAATAAAAATTTTCAGGTAGCTTTCCTTTCCTCTGAGAAACAGGCTCAGTACCTAGAACAGATTTTTGAAAAGGCTAAAAAGGAAAACCTACTTGGCGCACAACTAGTCTTTGAGGGGGATCAACCTGCTGAAGTAGAGAAAAACCGTCAGCTCCAGCAACTGCTTTCAGCCACTGCTTATGCACCTAAAGGACGAACTGTAAGTGGGTGGCTTGGAGAACCGATTGCGATAAAAGACTCGGTGGCAGCTAATTTCAGAAGACAGAGTGGCAGTAATTTACTGATAGTGAGTAAAAACGAAGAACTGGCGTTGGGCATGTTTATGACCAACATGGTTAGCCTTGCAGCCCAACTTTCTCCGGTTGGAAGTGATTATTTCTACCTGCTAAATTTCGGAACTGTAGATTCACCCTATTCTGATCAATTTGATCAATTGAAAGCACTTTTACCCCACTCGTTGAAGCTGGGTAAACGTTCCCAATTGCAGGGGATGCTTTCAGTGCTTGCGGCTGAGGTAAAACGTAGGAGTGCGGTAGAAGGCGCACCCGGACCGGATAAATTCCTAGCGGTTTTCGGGCTACATCGTGCCAACGAAATTCGGCAAGATGATAGCGGGTTTGGTTCCTATGGAGGGTATGGCAATGAGGAGTCGAAGGAGTCTTCCCCCATCCAGAATTTCACCACTATTTTAAAGGAAGGACCTGAGGTTGGAATACACACCCTTGTATGGTGCGATAACTGGAACAATCTGAACCGTAGCCTTGATCGTCGGGTTCTTCGTGAGTTCGGGATGCGCGTAGCAATGCAAATGAGCGCAGAAGATTCATCAAATTTGTTGGATTCGCCTGTTGCAAGCAAACTTGGGTCGCACCGGGCTTACCTTTTTGATGAAGAAGACGGACGATTGGAGAAATTCCGACCATACAACATTCCAGCAGCAGCTTGGTTGAAGCAAGTAAGTGATAATTTGAATCGGAAGGTTTGATATGTCAATCTGCTTAAAATGCCAGAATGTAATTCCGCCAAATGATCGTTTTTGCAGTTATTGCGGAACAGCTTTATTTGCGCATAATACAGTCGCGTACTCTTCTGGGTTATCTCAAACTAAAGTAAAAGGCAATGGGATTTTGCTTGTAATTCTATCGATAACTGTAATATCGCTAGGTGTGGTTGTTGTTTTTCTGATTACTCAGGGTAACAACTTTAGCTCTAATCCTACCTCATCATTTATAGCTAGGACAACTACCAATTTATTAAATGCTGGTGCAACTACCACTGAGGTGAAACCAAACGTTACCACCACTGCTGTTGAGGCTAACAAACTTGCGCTTGCCACAACCATAGCAGCATCTGGACCTATTGTAACAACTATGCCGACACCGAGCACAACACAAGACCCTGCTGAGATTGATAACCTCGGTCGAGTATTTGGCAATTTGCCTAAAGGTGCAAATGCCATAGTGCTATTGCCTACTGGGAGTTCTGTAACGGTAAATGAGCGTGTTAGGGTTTCGTCAGCTAGCCTTATCAAGTTGTGGATTGCTGCTTCTATGTATGAAGAAGACGAAGCGGATAGGTTAAACCTCAAAGATACTTATATTCTGAAGAAATCCGATCAGGTATCAGGAACAGGGATAATGAACCAAGCCACGATGGTAGGTACTAAATTCACCTACGAAGATATACTTTATAATATGCTGGTGCATAGCGATAATACGGCAGCTAATCTGCTTATAGACAAGTTAGGCGGATTCAAGAAAGTAAATGAATTTGCCAAAAATAATGGCTATGGCGAAACTCTTTTGCAGCGTAAGTTGGGTATCCCAGACCCTAATAATGAAAATTACACTTCGGCAAAAGATTGCGCACAATTTCTGCATAATTTAGTAGATGGGAATATAGTTAGTAAAAAGGCTTCTGCCCAGATGATGCAAATTCTACAGTCGCGTGCTACCAATGGAGATAATAAACAGGATAATGCCCTTAATTTATTTGGCGTAAACCTACCCACAGATACAATCTACGGACACATAAGTGGGCAAAATGAAATGACCCAGTTTGTCAAGACAAAAATAAAAGCTTGGTTAAGGAGTGATACAGTCCTTTCTATAGAACTAATAATGTTAAATAGCTAGTAACTCTTTTTAGCTCTTTAACATAATTACTGGTGTCACGGTATTGAAATAAACCTGAGCCGGTGTCTGATATTTCAAAGCCTGATGAGGTCGAGTATTATTGTAGAAATCGAAATACTCACCAATCCCTAGCTTTGCTTCTTTGGGGTTCTCAAATTGTGCTAAATAAACACACTCATATTTTAAGGAACGCCAGAGCCTTTCGGTGAAAACATTATCTAGTGCTCGCCCACGTCCATCCATACTTAACTTTACACCTGCGCCCAATATCAAAGCAGTGTATTTAGGACTGGTAAAATGACTACCTTGGTCACTGTTAAAGATCTCGGGTTTTATCTTCGCCAACGCTCGCTCGGTAGTTCTAAGCACAAAATCGATTTCCAAAGTATCAGATAATTCCCAACTTACCACATATCTGCTGTACCAGTCGATGACAGCCACCAGATAAAGCCAACCGTGTTTGAGCTTGATATATGTGATGTCGGTACCGAATACCTGAGCGGGTCTGGTTATAGCCAGGTTCCTTAAGAGATAGGGATATACCCGCTGCTTTTGATCTCGTTTCGAAAGATTAGGACCAGGATAGATTGCTTCTAGCCCCATCTCCCGCATATAGTTTTGCACCGTTTTGCGGTTGAGGTGCTTGCCTTCCCGCAGTAATTGTTGATGAATTCGCCGATATCCATAAAAAGGGTAAACGGTGTAAATCTCATCAATTCGGTGTTTGAGCTCAATTTCTCGTTCGGTTGGTGCTACTGAGCGGTAGTACAAACTGGAACGGCTAATTCCTAGCAACTCACTTTGTTTTGAGAGTGAAAGTTCAGCTTTTTGGGTTTCGATTAGGCTTAATCTGACCGACCTGGGCAAAGCCTGCTTCACTTTTTTTTCCTAACCACCTGAGCGGTGTAGTCAGGCGACCTATTTCGGCGTAAAGTTGTTCTTTTTCTTGTTCGTACTGTGCGGTCAGCAGCGCGATTTGCTTCTGAGTACGCTCATCAAAGGATTGTGGCAGACCTTTTAGAGCCAGTTGTTTCCATTTAGTGAGCATATTCGGATGAATACCATATTCAGAAGCTATCTGGGTAACGGTTTTATTACCTTCCAGCACTTCTTGCACTCTTTGAGACTTAAATGTGGGTGAATACTTTTTTCTAGGTGTTGTCATGTTTTTAAGTATACACCTTACCAAACCCTTTTTAGTTGTTCAGTTCTTCTGGTTCATTATATAAAAGCGGTTTTGAGTGTGCGATACTCGACCGACTGTCCTTTACCTCCTGCTATTAAATTAATAATGTGCAAAACTGAGCTTGCAAAAATTTTAGGGTTTGGCAACAGTAAAACTTATCATCGGTTCAATTTAGTTCTTTGGGTTGATGCTTTTTTGTAGTAAGTGCCATACAATATTGCTAATGATTTGAGTGCAGGAAGCCGAATATCAGGAGCAATAAGATGGCGACTATATTAACCCCTGAGAAGGTTAAATCCTCGTTAGGATTGGTTGCAACCTCGCGTGCTAGGCTATATTTGGGACTGAAAGTTGGCTTGGCAACTGCAATCTTTATAGTGTCGTTGCTAGTTAGGTTACGAGCCGCAGATTATCTACCGCCTGATTACGATGAAGATGATTACTTATACGGTGGGCAGTTGTATGCTCGCTATATTGCTGCCGGAGATATCGCTGGTATCGTCAACGAGCGGTTTAACTATGAACACCCGCCAATGATCAAGCTCCTATACGGTGCGGTACTTTATTTTACGCAAGGCTCTGATAGTTACAATGAGCTGGTTAAGATACCGGTTGGCGATAAGTTACCAGATGCTCCCGGTATTGCTCAGAAGATTAAACCGCTACGTACTTTTGGCGCTACTATTGGCGCATTGACTGCCGGGGTAGTAGCGCTTTATAACCCGTTGGCAGGGATTTTGATTGGCTTAAACTCGTGGCATATAAAGTACACTTCACAGGTTATGCTGGAAGCGATTCCTTGCCTTTTCGCTGCTCTCACTTTGTTACTTTTGCTGCGCTCCAAACGAAGTGGCGATAAATGGTGGTGGCTTTCTGCCATCTTTTTTGGTTTGTGCACTTCCAGCAAGTTTCCTTATGCGGCAGCAGGATTCGCCATTCTCATCTGGATGCTATGGCGAGATCGTAAATCATGGCGAAAGGTATTACTGTGGATAGGGCTTGCGCTGTCAGTGTTCTATCTCGCTGACCCTGCTTTGTGGCTCGACCCAATAGGGCGACTACAAGCGGCAGTGACTTTCCATGCCAATTACGCCACCGGCTCTCATGTAGAATCTTCAGGGTTTGGCTGGACACAGCCGGTAATTTGGCTGCTGGTTGCCGTTCCGTGGCTACCTCAAAACCACCCGGAAACCTTTCCGTTACTCATGGATGGGCTATTTACAGTTTTTGGTTTGCTGGCAGTCTGGCGCATGTTCAAAACAAACTGGCAGAACCGTTTGATTGTACTATGGTTCGCTTCTAACCTGATTTTTTTGTTGTTCTGGCCCACCAAATGGCCTCAATATATATTGGCGTTAACTGTTCCCGTTTCGTTGATGGCTTCGCGCTGGTTAACCGATACGGGCGTAAATCTTTGGCGAGGATGGCGCACATGGCGCACCACTCCAAAACAATCTAACCGTTCGTGGAGGGCTGCCTTAGTCTGGCTTTTGCCCTCACTTTTGCTACTCACTTTAATTGTGGCATATCCACTGCTTTTGCAAACCGCGCTGGCTACTACCACTTTCAGGATTGAGAATCTCAGGGATGGGGCAGGTGCGCTGGTAGCTGGATTCGGGCGAGGGTTGGTGGGCATGCCGCCCGATTATTTGCTCAACAAGCCGTTGATTTATACCGGGACTGGCGCATTTTTTGGAATATTCATGTGGGACAAATTCGCTGCTGTCCTGCGTTTTAATATTCTTTGGACGGTTGTGACTATGACGCTGGCAAGCGGTTTCGGCTTGTGGCTGGCTTCGTTATTGCAGCGCAAGGGCGTATTAGGTCGTCAGTTCTGGCGCACCCTTTTTATTCTGCCGTGGGCAATACCCGAATTTGTGGGAGCGTTAATATGGACAACTCTGTTTGATGATTATAACGGAGGGATTAATAATCTGCTGGCAATTCCTCCGGAGGCGCGTAACTCCAATAGCTGGTTATCTGCTTCCACACCTTTGATAGACCTTGCTGGTTTCGTTAAACCGCTGGCAAATCAATTGGAAAGTTGGCGGCTTTCTCCTTTTGCCGGAATTCTGGAATTTACCGCCGAAGGAATATCCTTTAATAAGTCATTCTGGGTTATGGTAATTGTGGGAGTGTGGGTTGCCTTCCCCTTTATGCTACTGGTTTCAACCGTAGCCTTGCGGGCGGTGTCTAGCGAGGTGGTGGATGCCGCAAGAGTGGATGGCGCACAACGCTGGAATATGTGGCGTTTAATCATCTGGCCGCTCATCAGTCCAACAATCCTTTCCGGCGTACTGTTGCGAGGCGTGTTGTTATTCAACGCTTTCCATATACCGCTGATGCTCTTCAATAATACCGATCAAACCGGAACTACCACTTTATCTCTAGCGGGGTGGGCTGTGATACGTTATAACAACGGCTATTCTGTCGCCGCCATGATAAATATATTGATAATGACAATTGTAATCGGTTTTATCTGGATATTTAATCGGCGTACCCATGTGGTGGAAGGAGTCCAATATGTTTGAGAAAATGACATGGCGGAGACAACTTAGCACCCAACTAATGCTCGCGTTTGCTTCACTTTTTGTGGTGTTACCGGTACTGTGGATGTTGCGTCTGGCTTTTGACGGCACTTTGAGCGGTATTAGTAGCGGTACCGGCAGACCTAAAGATAGCGGATTAGTGCCGGTACAGTGGAGTACCGAAAATTTCCAGCTTGCTTGGAATAGTCCTACCACCAGCACTACTCTGCTTGGGTTGCTTGGAAACAGCCTGATTGTGGCAGGTGGTACAGCCTTGCTATCGTTGGTATGTGGCATTACGGCGGGTTATGCTTTTGCCCGCTATAGCTTTCCCGGACGTAAACCGGCTCTTTTTATGACGCTGGTATTACTTACCTTGCCTCCGGCAGGCTTGACCGCTCCTTTCTTTATTTTCCTGAATGACCTGAAAATCAGGGATTCACTTCTTTCATTGATTTTGGTTTATAGTGCAATTGCAGTACCATTCGCTATTTGGACGGTTCGTAACGCGATTCAGGTTGTGCCACCCGAACTTGAAGAAGCGGCGATGCTTGAAGGTGGGGGGATAACCAGAGTTTTCCGTAGCATAACCTTACCGCTCATTTTGCCTTCGGTAGCGGTGGCGGGCTTTATCAGCTTTACCTTAGCGTGGTCTGAATTTGCGCTCGGTTGGGTGTTTATTAGCACACCCCACAATGTAACGCTGGCAATGGCGTTATACGCCATGCGCGGGGCAAGCGGGGTTGCGTGGGGACCGTTGGCGGCAACTGCTCTGATAGTTATTTTACCCGTGCTGGCGCTTTTTTATCTGCTTGGTAGGTATGTAATCAGCGGCTTGACCTTGGGAACGGCTACTATAGAGGAATAATCCTTACTCGCAGGTTTATATTTTAAGGATAATGTGGGGGTATAATAGAAAAACAGGATATTTGTATTCTAAATGCCTTGCTTGTGCCAGTCAGTATGAATTACTAGATATATGGAATTGGTGGCTTATTTCTTGCAACGATTCCTGTCAAAGCTTACAATTGAATAGAGGTCAGTAGCTACCAGACAAAGAGGGAGACATATCATGAGGTTTGCGATTTTTGGTACAGGCGCAGTAGGCGGTTATGTAGGTGGTTTACTTGCCTTGAACAATCATAAGGTAAGTTTCATTGCCCGAGGGGCGCATCTGGCGGCAATTCGAGAGAAAGGTCTAACCCTGCGCTATATCAATCAAGGCGAAGTTAAGACTGATGTACTCAAAGTGTTTGCTACCGATAACCCGGAAGAAGTTGGCGAGGTTGATTATATTATTTTCGGGGTAAAGGCTTTTGATACTATCGAAGCGGGTAACATGTTGCAGCCCTTGATGGGACACGAAACCGCCATTATAACCATTCAAAACGGTCTGGATGCACCCCACCAACTCTCGATTTTGTATGGTAATGATAGTGTAGTAGCCGGGGCAGTGCGAGTTGAGGCAACGCTAGGCGAGCCGGGTGTGGTGATAAAGTATGGACCTGCCCGTGATAGTAGCACTTTCGAGGTAGCCGAATTAAGTGAGGTGCGTACTACCCGGATGGAAAAATTCGTGGAATTGCTCAACGCTGCGCATATCAAAGCTACTCTCAGTGACGATCCCAATATGGTACTTTGGACTAAATTTCTTGCGCTTGCGCCTACCGCTGCCCTTACTGCTACGGCACGTGCGCATGGTGGTGAGGTTTTCGGCTTTGAACTTACCAAACAGCTTTATGCCGCGCTGGTAGATGAAGCTGCCGCAGTTGCCAATGCGGAAGGAGTGCATTTTGCGCCTGAAATGGTAGAGAGAGCCAAACACCCCCTCTTCCCACTTGATACTGCCTTCAAAAGCTCGCTACAACGCGATTTTGAGAAGGACCACCACACCGAGGTTGAGGCACTGCTAGGGGCATTGGTGAAACGCGCCCACAAATATAATGTGCCTGTACCTCATTTTGAAACGCTATATGCTTTGTTGTCGCTCTCGGCAAAGGTCGGTTATCACTATTCGGCATAAGATTTAAAAGGGCATTTTCAAAGGTGATTTTGAAAGTGCCCAAATACAAACAATAGGCAGTCCGCATTTCAGTTATAAATAGCTTGGGTTGAAAGGCGGTGAAAAATGGGCAGTAAGGGAGTCGCTCTGGTAACAGGCGCATCTAGCGGAATCGGTGAAGAATTTGCGCGACGGTTGGCAAAGGATGGCTATGATTTAATTCTAGTGGCGCGGCGGCAACAAAAGCTCGAAGCGCTTGCCCATCAGCTAGAGACTAATAATAAAATCAAAGTTGAGGTTCAGGTCATAGACCTTGCCTCTCCGGTTGAACTTGAAAAACTTGAAAAACGTGTTTCCGAAGTATCCGACTTAGTACTATTGATTAACAACGCCGGGTTTGCCACAATGGGTAATTTTGCCGATATGACACCTTCCAGCCAGAAAGGGATGGTACACACCCATATTATGGCTACCGTTGGGCTTACTCGCGCCGCCCTACCGGGTATGATAGCCCGCCGCCGAGGGGGTGTTATCAATGTTGCTTCAGTTGCCGCCTATGCCCCTTACCCCGGTAATATTGTTTATTCTGCCACCAAGTTATTTCTGATTAATTTCACCAGAGGTTTAAGAGTTGAACTGGAGGGGACTGGCGTAAAAGCGGAAGTGCTGTGTCCCGGTTTTACCCGCTCAGGCATACATGATAGCGAGGAATTAAAAGCATTTAGGAAGCTTCCGAATTTCTTATGGCTGGATGCCGGAAAAGTGGTGGATGAAGCTTTACAGAGGTTGGGCGGCAACCGTACAGTAGTGACGGTGGGTTTTAAGTATCAATTGCTGGCAGCAGTCAGTAATAGCCCACTTACTCCCTTTAGTTTGTGGATGATGACCCGGATGAAAAAAACATAATCAGCCGACATCTTAAGTCAAATTCAACTTTATCGTATTCGAGTTTGCGCTAATTTCTGGCGTTGGGATTAGCGCAAAAAATCTGGTTCAATTCGCAAGATTCGCTTTCGATTTGCAGCGTGGCATGGTGAATATGGTATTGTTCTTCTAGCATATGGTTGATGTCATGTACCGTTCGGTTCGCATCTTGCAACGAACATTCGCATTGTACTATCAGGTGGCAGGATAGCACCTTATAATCGCGCCCAATCGTCCATACATGCAAATCATGCACATCTTCCACATTCGGTTGCTTCATCAAGTCTCGCACCAGACTGGTCATATCCAATCCGTCGGGTATCCCTTCCAGCAGAATGTTGGTTGCCTCTTTGATAATAGTCCAACTTGAGACGAGAATAAAAAGCCCGATAAGCATTGAGATAAGAGGGTCGGCATAACGCCAACCTATTACGATTTCAATCAGCCCGGCAATGATAACTCCTACCGAAGCGGCGGCATCACCTACGATATGCAAATATGCGCTACGAGTATTGAGGTCATCTTTTGAATCGTGGTGCAACAACCATGCCACCGTGAGATTTATAATCAGCGCGATACACGCCACGCTCAGCACCGTCCAGCCTTGCACTTCCGGCGGTTGCATAAAACGCTGCACGCCTTCGTAAAAGATGTAAATCGAAATCAAGATAAGCGTAACTGCGTTGATAGTAGCTGCCAGTATTCCGGCGCGATGATAACCGTAGGTTTTACGGTGGTTTGGGGCACGGCGCGCAATCCGAAGTGCCCACCAACTAAAAGCCAACGCTAGCGCATCGGTCAGGTTGTGTCCGGCATCGGAAATAAGCGCAAGGCTATTAGCCATTAACCCGGCTACCAACTCAATTACTACAAAACCTGCGGTGAGGGCAAAGCCGATTTTAAACGCTGCCCCGCTAAAACTGTGTTGATGGTGGTGGTGGTTATGATCGTGCGTATGTTCATCTAAGGTAATTTGTTGAGCCAGCGCATTTCTCCTTTTATGCTTTCCCTTTTATTTTAAGCTCATATGCTTATAACCGCAACATGCAATAAAGTATCTTGCAGGAAAATTTCTGAAAGCCGGGAAGTTTGTTATATAATGTGGCGGTGTCGGTACAATTTCAGTATTTTGAGCTACCTATTTGAATTACTAATGATGTTACGAGGTTAAGCTGGTTTTGCAAACGGAATCCAAGCCCATCAAAAATGAACCCGATAAAGATAAGGAATCTGGTAAAAAGCCTACCCGCAAACTTCTACCCGTGAAAATCTTGAACGCAGGGATTGCGCTATCATTTGCGGCTTTACTCTTTCTATATATAAGTAAAAACTGGGAATTATATGACCGGATTCCGGGCGGACGCAAACTGCTGTTTGGAGTAATGGGGTTGGCGTTGGTAGTGACGGTGGGCGGTCGGTTGTATGAGGCGTTTGGTATTGCACAACTGCTTAAAACTCCCCTGTTGCTATGGCAAAATGTCAAAGTACGTGCGGCTGTTTCTGTAATTGGGCTAACATTGGCGGCTTTGGCATTGCGCTTGTGGAGTATAAACTTTGGGTTGCCCTATCTGGAGCAGGTGGACGAGTGGGCGGTGGCAGATCGCGCCCTACATATCGTCCAAACCGGGAATTTTGACCCACTCGATTACCGTAACCCTGCGCTGCCTGACAATGACCGACAGGCTTTTACTTACCCAAGCCTGTACACTTATCTGCAAAGCGGGGTTTTTGCTGTGCGTTTTCTGGCGGGTGTGGCGGGGGATAAATACACCGGAACGGGTGGGCTGGATGTACTAACCGTCAAACCCGATTTCTATCTGTGGGGGCGCATACTCACTGCAATCTTGGGTGCGGGTACGGCGCTGCTGGTATTTCTGGTGGGTTCGCGCTGGTACAACCGCAAAGTGGGGTTAACGGGTGGGCTGTTTCTGGCATTTTTCTATCTGCATGTGATTAACTCGCGCTACATTACCACCGATGTACCCAGCGCATTTTTCGCAGTTCTACCCTTCCTGTTGATTCTGCCAATCCTTAAAGGTAGCGAGAAAAAATGGCTATATCTGGCAGCCGGAATCCTGTGCGGGTTGGCAATTGGCACGAAATATAATAACGCCCTGATTATTTTGCCGTTGGTGTTGGCGCACTTGTTGGGTCGTTCCCCTCGTAAGTGGATGAACTGGAATTTGCCGTTGGCAGGAGTGGGGACTTTTGCCGGGTTCTTTATTTCCTCTCCTTTTATCTTTTTCCATCTGCCAAATTTCCTGACCGATATTGCCGCAATCATCAACCATTACCAGAACAGCGGGCATCCCGGCTACGAAGGCGAAAATAACTGGCTGTTCTACTTGCAGGCGCTTGGACAGAACAATTTGCTGGTGCTGTGGTTAGGGCTAGGCGGAATCGCGTTGGCTTTTGCGCGACATCTCAAGCAGGATGTAACGCTGTTAGCTTTCCCGCTGATTTCCTTCCTGCAATTATCCTCTTACAAGGTGAATTTCACTCGCAACCTGATGCCGGTAATACCTTTTCTGGCAATTTTCGCGGCGGTTGCGTTAGTGTGGTTGGTGGAAATAGCCCTAAAATATTTGCCGGGAACGTTTGCTCGTTATAACCGTTTTGTGCTGGCAGGGTTGAGTCTGGTAGTGATTTTATTCCCCGCTATCGATATTGCTACACACGCCAACTTGAACGCACAGCCAACCGCCCGTGTCCGCGCCACCGAGTACATTGAAAAGAACCTACCAGCCGGGTCAAAACTCTATATTGAGCCTTTCTCGGTGGAGTTGCTGCCGCGCAATAATTACCGTCTCGAAGGCGGAAGCGCATTGAAATATCCGCCGGAATGGTATGCTGCCAATGGCTTTAACTATCTGGTTTTGAGTGAGGCATACCATAAGGAGTCGCGCACTACCGGGAAAGATTCGATTAAAGCTGCCTACAACGCCCTGATTGACGGTCCGCGTCCGGCGGGCTTGCAACTCGAACAGGATTTTGAGGTAAACGGGACGGATAAGCCGGGAGCGCGGGTTATTATCCTGCGAACTACGTTGAAAACGGTATCGCGCAACCTACAGGATTACCAGATTCAACGCGCAACTGATGTTAAACTCGGCAACGACATTCATCTTATCGGAGCGGACTACCCCGATTCGTTACAAGCCGGGGGCACTTTGAACCTTGCGCTGTACTGGCAAGCAATTAACGAACCTCCGCGTAATTACACCGTTTTTGTACATTTGCTGGATGAGAACGGCAAGATTGCCAGCCAACTGGATTTGCCACCACTAGGCGGGACACGCCCTACCTCGTTATGGCGACCGGGCGAAATTACCAGAGATGATTACCCGTTGCCGTTGCCTGCCAATCTTGCAGAAGGTAACTATAGAATTGAGGTGGGGATGTATGAGCCACCTAACGGTGCGCGCCTGACCTTAACGGATGGCAGCGACTCAATTGAGGTGGGGACGGTGAGCATCCTCAAGGCAAATTAGAGATGTTGAAACTGCAAACGGCAACTACCGCTAAACTTTCCACGCTTAGGCGCGAGCTTATAATATTGGGCGGTTTTGCCTTGATGGCGCTGTTGTTCACCTTCCCTTTGATTGTCCGCTTTATGGTTGCCGTACCGGGCGAGGATAACAAGGATTCGTGGCAAATGGTCTGGAACCTGTGGTGGGTGCGCCACGCCCTTGAAACCGGACAAAACCCTTTCCAGACCGACCTGCTCTTTTATCCGATTCAGCCAAGATTGGTTTTGCACGCGCTCAACGCTTGGAATGGCTTTGTGAGCTTGCCGGTGCAATACCTTTTCGACTGGTTAGGTGGGGCAGCACATGGTGCGGTTGCCGCTTATAACTTCATAGTGCTGCTATCGTTCACGCTTGGCGCATACGGGGCGTATCGGCTGGCGTTGTGGCTGTGGGGTGACTGGCGAGCAGGACTGGTAGCAGGGGTGGCGTATGGTTTTAGCACCTTCAACTTTGACCATTTGCTCGGACACCTCAACCTGATTTCCACCGAGTTCATCCCCTTTTACATCCTGTTCCTGCTCAAAACCCTGACCGAGCAAGAGAAATGGGTACGCAATGCCACCCTGACGGTGCTATTTCTAATTTTTAATACTTTCCTCGATTTGCAGTTCGTGTTATATCTGGGAATTTTCAGCGTCTTGCTGATGCTGTATCTAACGGGGAAACTCTTGTGGCGACGCACCTTTTCTGCCATCGTGCCGTTATTTCTCAGAGCGGGGGCAATCGCGCTGGCTTTTGTACTTTTGACCTTGCCATTTACTATTCCGCTAATACAGGATATTGCCAGCAACCCTAACGCCGTACCTAAACGCGAGGAGAATATTTATAGCGCGGATTTGCTAGCTTATCTCTATCCTAGCCCTTTTCAGCCGCTGTGGGGCAATGCCCTGAAAGTGGCGGTGAAGCCTTGGACAGCCACACTGATTGAGAAAATCGTCTTTCCCGGCTACACCGTCTATCTATTGAGTTTGCTTGGGGTAGCAATTGTGCTAGCGCCGATCCTGAGAAATAAATTACAACCTAAAACTTTACATAATAAATTGACTATTAACGTTGGTGCGGAATTTTGGCTGTTGGTGGCGGTACTATTTGCGCTTCTCAGTTTTGGTCGCAGGCTGCACATCAACGGAGTCGAAGTCGGTCCGCCTTTGCCAGCCTCGCTTATCTTTGATATGCCAATACTGAATGTGACTCGCGTGCCTTCGCGCTACGCTTTGTCCGCGTTGCTAGCGTTAGGTTTGCTGGCGGCGTGGGGTCTGGCTAAATTGCTGGCGCTGGAGATTGGCTGGAACAAGCGCAAACTAGGTCAGGCGAGTTTGGCGGGTTTTTTCTGCCTTACGCTGGCGTTTGAGCTTTTCCCTGCGCCCTACCAGATGACCGAATACAATGTGCCGCAGTTTTATCGCGAACTGGCAAAAGACCCGGCTAAATATTCCATTCTCGACTTGCCCGTGTCGCAATACGAAACCTCCTATATGGAGGCGCAGATGGAACACGGCAAACCGCTCTTGGGGGGCTATGTATCGCGCAATCCGGCTTACTTTATATTGGACGGTGTACCAATCTTTCGCGAGTTTCGCAACTTTGAGACCGCGCCGAAGCCCGATATTTTGCCAGCGCAGACGCTTTCTCTCGATACGCTGCGCTATTTCAACGCCCGCTATGTAATTATTCATGAAGAGCGGGTGCAATCGCGCAGTCAGCTTGATAAATTGCTGGCGTTGGCTTATCGTCTGTTTCCGCAAGGACCTGTTTACGCCAAAGAGGGCTTGCAAGTATTTGAAGTGCCAACCGGAGTACCAGAAAACGTTTTCTTCTACTACCCGCTTCTAAGTAGTTGGAATGAGGCGGAGAATGACCCCAAAGGCATGGTCTATCGCTGGGCTAAGGAGAGCGAGGCAAAGATTGAGTTCTGGTGCGGTCAGCCCCGCCGCCTAGAATTGGAGTTCCCCGCATGGAGTTTCCACGAAGCACACTCGCTGGACTTATATCTGAACGGGGTGAAGTTGCCAAACGGAAGCCGTAGCATCAGACTTGAGCCGCAAAACGTGCTGGTAACGCTGGATTTGCAAGCAGGTCGGAATATTTTGACTCTGAAAATAGGCGGTAAAGCCAATCGCCCTTCTGATTTTGCGCCCGGTCCCGATACGCGCTTGCTGACCATTGCGGTTGGGACGATTCGTTTTTTGAATCCCTAAAATAAAAAGACTCAATTCGCCACTTATCTTTAATTTTCCTACACACTAAGCTTGAACAAAAATTAGTATAATAGGCGGGTGTTAAAACGAGGGGATTATCAAATCCCTAATTTTATAGAGCTAGAAAAGTAATATGAGCGCAAATTTTAACTATAAATCTCCTATCAGCTTGAAGCAACGCCGCAACCGGATTATCCGGTTATTTCGCTGGTTGCTTTTAGATATTACGGTGGAAAAAGCGCAGCGTACCGTGCTGGGCAAAAAATGGGTGGAGCAGCGTACAGTTGCACGCAATCGCCGCCGTGCCATCCGCTTTCGTGAAACCGCTATTGAATTGGGCGGGGTTCTGATAAAGCTAGGGCAGTATCTGAGCGCGCGCTTTGACCTGCTGCCGGACGAATGGATTGAGGAACTGAGCAAGTTGCAGGACGCTGTGCCCTCGGTTGATTTCGGCGAGTTGCAGCCGATTATCGAGAAAGACTTTGATGCGCCCCTTTCGGAGCTTTTCCAGAAAATTGATTCTAAACCGCTTGCCAGCGCCTCGCTAGGGCAGGTGCATGAGGCGTGGTTGCCGGATGGACGGCATGTGGCGGTTAAGGTACGCCGCCCACGTATTGAAATCATTATTGAAGCCGATTTGGAAGCCCTGAACCGGGTGATTGATTTTTTATCACGCCGTACTGACTTGGGTAAACTCGCAGACTTGCGTGGTATCGCCCGCGAATTTAACGTAACTTTGCGGCGCGAATTGGATTACGTGGAAGAAGCCAATAACGCCGAAGCTATCAAGCAAAATCTCAAAGATTTGAAAAGGGTATATGTGCCTGAAGTTATCAGGGAGCGCAGTAGCAAGCGGGTATTGACCACCGAATTCATTGACGGCATAAAAGTTACCAATTTCGCCGCGCTTGAGGCAGCCGGAATAGACCGTTACCTGACTGCGCGGGTGCTGGCTAATGCTTATCTCAATCAGATATTGATTGACGGTCATTTCCATGCCGACCCTCATCCCGGCAATTTGCTGGTTCGCAACAACGGCAGCGGTGTTGAATTGGTATTTCTTGATTTCGGCATGGTCGGCGTTATCGAGCCGAAAATGAAAGCCGGACTACGCAAACTCGTTTTCGCCGCAGTAAACCGGAATGTGGATGGAATAGTAAACGCCCTAAACGATCTCGGCTTCATCAAAAAACCAGAAGATGAGGATAAAGTGCGGGTGGCGGTTAGCTTTGTGGTGGATAAGTTCATCGGGATTAATCTAGGACAATTGAAGGAGATGAACTTCCGCAAGGCTTTTGAAGAGGTAAACTATATAGTTTATAGCCAGCCGATTTACCTGCCAGCCGATTTTTCTTTCTTGAGTCGTGCTTTGGAAACTCTAATTGGTTTGTGTACTAATCTTAGCCCCCAACTGGATTTTATTGAGGAGGCAAAGCCTTTCCTGAAACGGGCAGTGCTGGACGACTCTTCCAAAAGCAATACAGGCTCTGTTAAACCTGAACCGGAGAATAGCGCTTCGAGTGATAGCTCAGGTTTCCTCGAATATATCTTTAACCCTGTATTTCTGGAACAAGTGCGCTCTACTGTGACCCAAATTGTGACCTTGCCGCGCGACCTGAGCAACACCCTTGAAAGATTGGAGAGGGGGCGGGTACAGGTTCAGTTCGAATCTAAAGAGCTAAAGCAAATTGTAGAGCGAATGGAGCAAGAGAGTCGCCGTACACAAGGTTTTATGGTAGGCATGTCGGCATTGCTTTCCGCTATTCTGCTGTGGTGGGGGGCGCGAAACTTTGGCACAAAGCGTCAGTAATGCTCGCTAGAAGGGTTTAAATTAGTGTGTGTAAATGGAAAAAGCTGCTGCTACAATAAAGCAATTAAAACCAGCTAATAAGGAGAAAACCATTTATACCAGACAGCAACCAGAACTCGAATTCAAAAAAGAAGCAGACCCAGGAGATTATTCAGGCATCCTTACCACCCATGGAGTTAATCCAACAACAGTTGGGCAGTGCCAAAAGTATGGACGATTTCTTCGGCAAAGAAGGCATCCTTTGCCGGGTTTTCGGCCATACCCTCGAAAAATTGTTGGAAGCTGAACTCACTGACCACCTCGGCTACGACAAATACGAAGCGGCAGGTCGAAACAGTGGCAACTCGCGCAACGGCAAAATCAACCGCTCCAGCGCCGGTGAAACCGAAATAGCCGTGCCCAGAGACCGTAACGGGGAGATCGAACCGAAGCTTCTTAAAAAGTACGCTCACAATACCAACGAGCTCGAAGAGAAGATTTTGGGCTGCTATGCCAGGGGTCTTTCCACTCGTGACATCCAGGAGAGCCTGGTCGAGATGTAGGGCATGGATGTCAGTGCAGCGACCATTAGCACCATCACCGACAAGGTGTGACCTCTGGTGGAAGAATGGCAGAACCGGCCTTTGGCAGCTACCATACCATCATCTACCTGGATGCCATTTTCATCAAGCTGCGGCGAGAAGGTAAGGTCGAAAATGTGGCTGTGTACAATGCCCTGGGAGTAGACCTGGAAGGACGGCGCGACATTTTAGGTCACTGGATTGGGGAAGGCACCGGCGAAGGAGCCAAATTCTGGCTGAGTGTGTTAGGAGAAGTCAAGGTCCGAGGAGTAAGAGAGATTTTCATTGCCTGCGTGGACGGATTTAGCGAGGCGATTGCTGCTGTCTTTCCCTACACCGAGGTTCAGCGCTGCATCATTCACCAGATCCGGGCCAGCTTGCGGTATGTGGTCAGCAAGGACCAAAAACCGTTTATGGCCGACCTCAAACTTGTCTACAAAGCAGCCACCCGAGAAGAAGCTGAGGCTAATCTTTTGGCTCTCAGCGAGAAATGGGACAAGAAGTATGCGGTGGCAGTGCGCAGTTGGGTCAGCGGTTGGAGCGAATTGTCGACTTATTTCGACTATACGCCTGAAATCCGGCGCTTAATCTACACAACGAACAGCGTCGAGGGGTACCACCGCCAGTTGCGCAAGGTGATCAAGACGAAGGGAGCTTTTCTAACTAAAGAAGCAGCCAAAAAGCTGCTTTACCTGGCTTACCGCAACATCACGGCGGACTGGACCATGCCGGTGCCTAATTGGACCAATATTTTGAACCAACTTTCGATCTGTTTTAAGGAAAGGGTGGCTATTTGAATTCGCAGTCAATTCCATTTACACAGCACTATTGACATACCCCTTGCGTCTTTCTCGCATAACTTATATCCTTCTGGTGTATGGCTTTATCAATAGAGAGAGTGTATATAGTTGTGGATTGTCACTTACCAATTATTCTCATCCAACAACTCTAGGTTCGGAATACTCCAGCCTTCAGACCTAAGTTGCTCTGCCTTTACGTTATAGGTTAACACCGCGATATTAAAAAGGGTTTTTTGTTCTGCTGTCAGATTAAAGATTTTCTGGCGCATTTCGGTTAAATGCGCTTTTTGATTTAGCATTTCTACCAGTGTTCGGTAAAGCTCAACCGCATCTTCTTGAGTAAAGGGTTGATGTATAACCTGCTGAGTATCTACTACTTTAGACGGTTCTTGCATATCAGTTTCTCCTTTTATCCCGTAAAAAGCTTGAACAGGTTCCATTGTTTACAAGTTATTTGCCACCGTACACATTTAAATTAGCTCCAAGGAAAAAGGAATAAAAGCGACGGGAATAGGCATAGAAAGATTAACAAAATGGTCTAGCAAGGCTAAACCGAGTGAAAATAAGCTCAAATCACAGCGGTCGGTGCGGTGAATTATCTTATCCCAGCCTTCCACTATGCTTACTGTGCCAAGATATACCAGCCATAAATAAGCTAAACAAGCCACCAGTAGCAATCGCCCTAAGCGGTCTGGTTCACTCAAGTGACTTCGTTCTAGCCGAAACCCTCGACTTTTGCTATCCGAAAAGAATGTCTCAATCCTAAAGCGTTGCCGATAGTACCACAAGGCTTCATTGCCTAACTCAAAATTAGTGAGCAAATATATCGGCTCGTCGTAACCCTTTTGCCACCAGCCTAACGCTGTAATAAGTCCATATTCGGCTTTAGTAAAAACCGTGTCGTTTATCTCGACTAAAGAGCCAGGTATCAAGGCTAAACCACCAAAACTAGTGCGAACATCGCCCAGCCACACCCAGCTATTTTTGGCGGTGCGACATACATAGTGCCAACCATATCCTTGCAACTGACTTAGAAAGAGTTGACCGTCAAACTCACCATCCCCTACCAGCACCACCTTGGTGTGAGTTGGGATTAAGGGCTGCACCTGTTTTATCAATTCCAGATGACATTGCTCCTTCAGATGACCCTTTTTGCCCCTCACCACTAGATAGCCGAGAGGTAAAGCCCGTCCCTGGTAGACTACGTTCACCATTAATGCCATACAACCTTGACCTACCGTACTTCCATCTATTGCCAATACCACGGTGATATGTGCTAGTGAGGCAAGTAGCGCCCTGGCAAAGGGAGCAAAGAAACTGGCATGGTCTACCCGTTCATTTTGGATTAGCCGGCTAAACTGCTTGATTTGGCTTTCCCGTTTAGCCTGACTGGGAACTTTGCTGGCTATGGCGGACAGTTGAGCGTTTCGTGCGCCTACCAGTCCACTAACCATCGCTATTAACACCTTAAGGTATTGTGCTTGCCTACCAGTCGGGGCTTTCTCAAAGAATTGCAGCATTCCGGCTTTTATGGCACTATAGCGGCGGTGATTGTCACTCATTGGTATTCCTTTCTTTGTCTAATTGGCGTTAGATTGAAAGTTTACCATATTGCCAATCACCTACTTCCCACTAGAACTTCTTTTCTGTACGGTAGCAAAACAAGTTAAGGAATCTAAAGGCTTGTCAAGCAAAAAAGATAGATTTTCAGACCAATTTTGCACCAATTTTGTCATCCTGAACGAAATGAAGGCTCTGATTAACAACAAAAGTTTCTTCGTTGCCCTCAGAATGATAATCTTTACGGACTAATTTTGTCCGTAAACCACTACAGCAGGTGCTAAAAATACTTTTTCCCACCTGCTAGTAGTATCGAAAATTGGACAAAGTGTTCTTTTGCTGGCTTTCCTAACACTGCTAAAGATTTGACAAAGCCAGAAAAACCTTAACTTGTAACTGATGTATCAGGTTCCTTTTTTTATCGAAAAAGGCTCACTTATGACTTTTAGTTGTCACAAGTGAGCCTCCAGTTTTCCAGTCAGCTCTTTATTTTTTTCTCACGTCACCCAAATTTTTGGCTATTGCCATCTTAAAAACAGATCGCAAGAGTTATAAAAATTCAGAATATTTTCGGCATCAACTTTTTGATGGTGAAAGTTTAGCAAATGTCCCAACTAGTGTCAATAGGTTTTAAGATTGTTTTATAAGTATGCTTATCAACTTATGTAAGATTAAAATACATGGGTTTTAATTGTTCAGGACTGGTATACAGAATAATGGATTTCTCTATCCTTCCATAACTGCCTCCTCAAGCTAAACGCTCAAGGAATTTCTTGATTGCGGAAGTTTGCTGTTCTGATTCTATTAGGAAAGAATCATGCCCATAAGGTGCTCGCGCTTCTAGGTATTCAACATATCGCCCACCTTCCTGAACCGCTTTTACCATTTTCTTGCTCTGGTAAGGGGGATACAGTATAATGGCGTAGCAAATCCGGACAATCGGTGAGGATTAAGGAAGGTGTATACTAAAAACTATGACTACACCCAGAAAGAAATACTCGCCGACTTTTAAGGCTCAAATTGTCCAGGAACTCCTCAAAGAGGAGCAAACTCTAACCCAGATTGCTTCGAAACATGGGGTTCATCCCACCCAGTTGAGACGCTGGCGCGAAGCAGCATTAACGGCGATGCCTGCTAATTTTGCAGATGAAGCCCAGTTTCAGAAGCATCTGGCAGCCATCAATGAGCAACACGACAAAGAAAAAGAAAAACTTTACGCTGAAATCGGTAAGCTAACTATCCAGCTTAACTGGCTGAAAAAAAAAGTTGAAAGTGTCGGTATCTCGACCGAACCGTCTGAGCCTGGTCGAACGGGAAGAAAGTGAATTGGCCCTTTCCACTCAGGCCCACTTGCTACAAGTGGCACGGTCGAGCCTTTATTACCAGAAAACTGAACCTGGCGATTTTGAAATCGAGCTCAAGCGACGTATTGACCTGATCTATACCGACTATCCTTTTTACGGTTCACGGCGCATTACCTGTCAGCTCGGCCAGACTGGCTTTGCGGTTAATCGCCGGACAGTCCAGCGTTATATGCGAGAAATGGGCCTGGAAGCCATTGCTCCCGGACCAAATTTATCGAAGCGTAATCACGAGCATAAGGTTTATCCGTACCTGTTACGCAACATTGAAGCCAGCTATGCCAATCACGTTTGGGGCATTGACATAACCTATTTGCCGTTGCGTAAGAGTTGGGCCTACCTGGTTGCGATCATTGATTGGTACAGCCGCTATGTTGTAAGTTGGGAAGTAAGCGAAACTTTAGAACAACCTTTTGTGACACGGGCGGTTGAGCGAGCTTTGAATAGAGCTCAACCTGTGATTTTTAATAGCGATCAGGGCAGTCACTTTACCAGCCCGCACTACACCCGGTTGGTAGAAGCAGCCGGCAGCAAGGTCAGCATGGACGGTAAAGGTCGGGCCTTAGATAATATTTTCACCGAAAGGCTTTGGCGTTCAGCAAAGTGGGAAAATGTTTATTTAGCCGATTACGCAAATACCGCTGAAGCTACTGTTGGGTTAGGCGAATATTTCGATTTCTATAATAATCGCCGACCGCATCAGTCGCTGGATTACCAGACTCCAAGTAGGGTTTACTTCGGTTAAAAACACTGACAAAGGGAATGACGACTTCGACCTTATTCAATTAGTAAGGAGCTAACGACCTTAAACTATCTTAACCGATTGTCTTGACCACCATACAGCCAATCGCTGCTAAATTGGTTATATATAAGTCGAGCTAAGAGGGTGTAGGATATGGTAACAAACCAGTTAGGTAAGGTAACAATTCAAGTAGCACAATTGGCAAGGCTCATAGCTTAAAATAATAACACCTGAGCAAGAACTAACCCAACTTAGCTCGAGTTTGTACAAATTTACAAATAGCTTGTGGGTTGAACTCAATCTAAATGCAGAACTTTCTATAGCTTTTCAGGCATCCCGTTTTACCCCGCTTGCTTGAAAAGTCTTAAGTTCAACCGTTGCAAGCATCAAACATACTTGCGTATTTCTCTAAAAATGCACAGATTTTTGAAAAGATATACAGATTGCACATCCTTTATTTCATTCCCGGAAACGATGATTATATTCTCCGCGATGTTCTTGTAAACCTGCCTCAAGTTGTGATTGGCTCAGGTAGCCTAGTTCAACTAGCACCTGTCCCACCAATTTAGGGCTGCCACGTTGTATCAATTCCCGATGACGTTTCAGCGCTGATTCTAGCTGTTGCCGCGTAATATAGCCCTGCCCTAATAAAAATTCACCCAAATATGGTACTACTGCATCTTTTACTTTAGCGCGATGGTCTGGCGTCATACGGTGCCAAAGGTTAAGCGAATTAGAACCAGATACCAAAAGCTCAAGTTCCTCTCGCCTTTTTTTTGCTTGATCTAGATAACTACGTGCAATATCATTACGTGGATTGCGAATCAGCACTTTCTCTAGTAATTCTACCGCTTCATAGGCATCATCGGAAAGCCAAGCAAGCCATAGTAGTGCAGTTTCATTATCAGGATCAATACTTGTGGCATGCCGGAAGTAGGTACGGGCACGACTTTTGCTACCGTTAGTTGCTTCTTCAACTCCGTGATTCAAAAGGGCAAGCAAATCGCTATCCATATACATACCTCTCCATAATCCAAGCTAGTTTAGTAGTTCAAATATTCTACATACACATTTTTGGTATGTCAACAGTGATTTCCATTTAGAACTTAACAATTGTATAAAAAATCACAAATTGCTGATAGGCAGAAGGTACTAAAGTAACAGTTTTCAGGCAGGGCGTTTCAGAGATTAACAAAACAAGCAAAAGTTTCGATTCGCTAAAATGATAGTGACTAAATAAACCAAAGTAGCGAAAGGAAGCAAGTGGGCATTGCACAGACCGTGGGGTACAGGCATAGCGCATATAACTATACCAACCATCGTGTATTGCAGTTCCATCAAAAGCCGGTAAAATCCCGATCTCGTCTGTAGCTTTTTTACTACCTCGCCGTAAATGATGAGCATAATGTGGCGTGCTGGCTACGTGCAGCCAAGTGGCGCCTGCCTTCTAAGTACAACCCGGTTTCAATCGCAATGTAACACTTTGAACTGCCTTAATCGCTTTTTCTAGCTCGGATAATTGTTCGTAGCATTCCCTGATCATATTGACTAGGCTGCCAGGTGAAAGACTTTCGCTGTAGATTTCATTAAGTAGTTCGCAGATCCGGGCATAAGTGCAGTTCCTTCTTCAGTTCTTGGTCAAGGGTACCAATAAGTTAGAGCATGCGTCTAGGGCAATGGGGCCAGCCTTCACTATCATAGGTCAACACATCAGAGGGAGTGTGCTTTTCCAGCAGGTATTAGACCAGAAAGCCGCGTGTGCCTGCCGCCAAATCGCCGATGCGCTCGTTGGGTTTAGGGTCAATCATCTGCACCATCAGGCGAATAATATGGTGTGGGGTGCGGAACTGCCCGTTACGTCCTACCGTGCTGAGCAAATACTCGAACAGGGCGCCCTGTACATCCTCATTTTGAGATGAAATATCCATCTGGTCGATCATGCGGCAGGCTTCTATAAGCAAGCTGACTTTGTTAAATTTGAACTCGGCATTCTTCATGTCACTACCTTTGCACTTTAAAAAGAATCATACGCGTAAATAGGTGGCTACAAAGCAGATATTAGCCCCCTGACGAAACTGTTGTTCTAACTAACGCAACAGGTTTCGTCGATGTTGACTTTGGAGCTCATTGCGGCATTCGCCCCAACTGTTGTAGATTGCGGTTGTCAAGACCTAATATTCCGGGCTAAAAATGCATCTGAATTTAACCCACTTTTTTAAGAAAAAGCTCCAGGCAGTGGCCTGTCGCACGCTGGCGTTCGCACAAAAGCCAAGCTTTTGCGCTCAACCAGCTCTTATTAGGCTGAAATAATCTTAGCCTCTTGAAATCTTTAAGAACCAGTTCCCGCTTCCGGTTTCTTTTCTTCTGGTGGAAGTTGCCGACGCTCTAAGCCGTAACTCTCCTTTCCTAAAGTGCGGTAACTGCTACCTCTTAAATAAAAAACTTCTCCGTGATGCAATAAACGGTCAATAATCGCCACCATCAAGGCAGTATCACCACCCTCGATCAGTTCGCCCCAGTTAGAAAGGCTTTTGTTACTGGTAATGATCGTAGCACCTCTGAGGTAACGTCCGCTGATCAGCTCATATAAGGCCGGACCTACACGTGCGTCCATCGGTAAATAGCCCAGTTCGTCTAATACCAACACCTGACATTTCAAAAGCGGCTCTAAAATCCTGGCTATTTCCTGGCGAGTGCTAGCCGCAATCACTTGGTTCGCCAGTTGTTGAGCCGTAATGAACTTTACGGTGTAACCCAACTGCACCATCTTAATTCCGGCTGCAATCGAAAGATGGGTTTTCCCAAGCCCACTTGCCCCGATTAGGAGTAAATTCCCAGCTTTTTCTACAAAACTGCTGTCGAAATAGCGTAAAATCACGCTGCGCTTCAGTTCCGGGTGGCGACTGAAATCGAATTGTTCCAGGCTGGCTTCAAAAGGGAAACTGGCTGAGTGCAAACGCTTTTTGAGTTGGTTCTCCTGACGAGATAGCAACTCTTCGCTTAACAATTCTTCTAAAAACTCCCCGTAATCCATTCCGGTTTCGCGTGCCCGTTCAATCCAATCGCTGTATACCTGTTTTACCCTGCCCAGTTTTAGGCTGGTGAGTTTATGTTCCAGACTATTCATCCCACCGCCCTTTCTATTTCATTTTCCTCAGGTATGGCCGAAAAACGGTTGGCCACCAGTGGTTCGTATTCACTGAGTAGCCGTTCCACCGCTGGTTGAGTGGGCTTGAGGGTAGCGGCATTACTGCCTGAACCCGCTGGCTTGAGTAATAAACCCTTGAGATATTCCGCCCCGTAAAGCTGTTGTTCCGTTGCCAATTCCACCGCCGCCTGGAATTCTTCCAGCCCTACCTGCTGGGCCAGCGCGTATAGTTGGTGGATTTGTTCACTCATGGTGGCTCTTTGCCGTCGACAGATTACCGCCACATACTGGTACACTTGCGGTCCTAAATTTAACAACCAATCCCGCCACACCATGGTTCTGGCTCTGGGTTTGATCTCAAAAGCTTGGGTGTAATGTTCCGGTATTACTAAGCGGCGGTTTCGGGAATAACAACGGGGGTGCTGTGCCACCAGTTCCGTACCCCGCCATAACTTCAGCCATTCCCGATGTATCCGGGCTGTCAGGGTTTGTCCCATTAGTTCCGCCGGTACGCTATATTTGTTGGTCTCAAAAATGACTACCCCTTCCCGGTTTACCACCAGGCTGGTAAATAAACCGTAATCCCGGGCACTAGCAGGCAATGGGCTGAAGTGTTTACGCTCTATTTCCAGTAAGCTACCCGGAATTTCCCCGGTCGCTGCGCATGTACGCTCGTAATTCACTACCCCTAACCATTCTTCCAACTGCCTTACCAGATCCGCCGCATCGTAGAATGTACGACCAGCTAGAAAATTGTTTTTGGTATACTTTACCAAATTTTCTACGGCACCTTTCTGGTTTCCGCTGGCCGGGGCACAGGCTTCCGGGTGAAACTCGAATTCTAGTGCCAGTTTCTGCCACACCGGATGCCACACTGGTTGGTTCTTTTCATCTCGCCTCAGTACCACCGTCTTCATATTATCCGTGGTAATTACCCACGGTACTCCCCCCATCCGGTTGAGGGCTTCCACCAGGCAGCGCACCAGCGTTTCTTCGGCCATATCTTTCTGAAAGCTCACATACATAAAACGCGAGTATTTCAGCCGGGCACAGAAAAAGTAGAAGGTTTGGGGTACACTATCTTGTTTACTGAACAGCACTCCCCGAATTTCACCCCAGTCTATTTGCAAAAACTCTCCAGGTAAGCCCTCAAAACGTATCTGTACCTGATGAGCCTGGTTCTCTCTGGCTTTTTTGAGCTTGCGCACATAGTCATAGAAGGCGGTGGGTCTGCCACAGTAGGGCTGTTTGGGATCTTCCCACGCTAGTTCCAGCATTCTTTTCACTTGTAGTTTTTGTTCTAGCCAGCCTTCAATCTGTTCTTTGAAGACTGCCACACTACTTTCACGATTGGGGCGGGTTTGTACCTTGTCGCTAGGTTCATTTAGCACTCTTTTTACGGTACGGGCATCATGTTGCACTTTGCCCGCAATTACGTTGTAGTTGTCCCCTCGTTTCCGGTGGTACTTTATTGCGCTTCTGGCCATAACTTCTAACATCTCCTTCTCGTAGCTCCTCTCTTCTCACCCTTCTTGCCAATAGTGTTGCTAGAACAACTATTCTACAAAATTGGTCTTCTAAGAGAAACCCAAAACGGCATTTTTATCCCGGAATCCTTTTCCTTTCCTTCCCGTATTCTACACCTGTGGTGTGCTCGTGCATTTGTATTGCTACAACAGTCACTATGTAACTTTTCATGTGACACCTTTAAGCATGAAAATGGATTTTAGGGGTTCTAATTAATAGATAGTGTAGCGGCTCTATGTTATTCTAAAAAGGTAGAGTTGGGCGAGAGGTCGTTAATGGATAATGGTGCTGCTAGCCTGGACAACAGTCGGACCGGAATGCCTTTGAGCACCTTTAATTGTTGCCAATGCTTTGGTTAAACAGAAGCAGTTGAGCACGCATAGCAGAGTTCTTTTTACTGGGCATTCAACCAACCCTACTTAACGAGTAACTATATCTAACTTAGTAAGTGAGGTAAATATGCTGGTGCTTCATCCCTCTTGTGCTGGTCTGGATGTTCATAAAAAGAGCGTAGTAGCCTGTTGCCTTAAGCTGGAAGCAGATGGTACCCAGCTTCAAAAAACTCGAACCTTCGGCACTACTACGATTGAGCTTCTGGAACTGTTGGATTGGTTCTCACAAGAGGAAGTTACGATTGTAGCGATGGAAAGTACCGGAGAATATTGGAAACCAGTGCATAATATTTTGGAGGGTCAACTTGAGATATTACTGGTTAATGCTCAGCACGTTAAACACGTCCCTGGTCGCAAAACCGACGTTCTAGACGCGCAATGGTTGGCAGAATTACTTCAGCACGGTCTCTTACGAGCTAGTTTTATTCCACCACGTGCTCAACGTGATCTGAGGGATTTGACCCGGCAGCGCAGCAATCTGGTCAGGGAACGTGCCAGTGTGATCAATCGTCTACAAAAGGTTCTGGAAGCGGCCAACCTAAAACTGGCTAGTGTAGTTTCAGATATTAGGGGAGTATCCGCCAGGCAAATGCTAGAAGCTATCATCGCTGGTGAAACCGACCCACAAAAACTGGCGGAACTGGCACGTGGTAGAATGCGTGCCAAACGAGCTGAATTAGCTAAAGCTCTGAAAGGCCAGGTTCGAGATCAACACTGTTTCCTACTCACCCAGCATTTAGCCCATCTTGATTTCCTGGATGAGCAAGTTGAGATTTTCAGTTCTGAGATTGAACGACAATTGAAAGAGGGTCCGTCGGTTAATTTGGTCAGTCCTGACCCTGCTACTAAAATAGGTCAAGCTCTTGAAAGTAGTCAGAATAATTTCACTCCAGACCCCAGCACCCCAGCTACCGCTGTAGCTACGTTGAATTGGGAAGAAGCAGTGGCTTTATTAGATACTATTCCTGGAATTGACCGTAAAGTAGCCCAACTGCTTATCGCTGAAATAGGTATTGATATGAGCCGTTTTCCCTCAGCCGCACATCTGGCTAGTTGGGCTGGAGTGGCACCGGGCAATAATCGGAGTGCCGGAAAACAATTGCCGGGACGTATATCTTCTGGAGATCGACCAGTACGAAAGGGTTTAATTCAAGCTTCTCACGCTGCTGCAAAAAGTAAGAAAAGTTATCTGGGAGCACTCTACACCAAGCTAGCGGGCAGACGGGGTAAACGCCGAGCAATTATTGCAGTAGCGCATTCCATTCTGGTAAGTGTGTATTATATGTTTATTCGAAAAGAAGAGTACAAAGAGCTTGGCTATGATTACTTGGACGAACGCAAACGTGGCACTATTACTAATCGGTTAATTCGGCGGTTAGAGCGGTTGGGTTATCAGGTTAATCTTAAAAACCCTGAACCCAAATTAGCTTGATCATTTTTCTGACCGCTTTCTCTATTTGGTTAGGGGGAAACCGGATTTTCATAGCAGATCTCAGCGTATCGCAAAAGATTGTCAGCAACGAACAACTAAACTCAGTGTATATGAGGAGCAAATAGAACGGTATTTATCCCTAATTAAACTGCCTCTAGATTATCAAGAACGAATCCTTGAAATGACCCAGTTTGTCAAGACAAAAATAAAAGCTTGGTTAAGGAGTGATACAGTCCTTTCTATAGAACTAATAATGTTAAATAGCTAGTAACTCTTTTTAGCTCTTTAACATAATTACTGGTGTCACGGTATTGAAATAAACCTGAGCCGGTGTCTGATATTTCAAAGCCTGATGAGGTCGAGTATTATTGTAGAAATCGAAATACTCACCAATCCCTAGCTTTGCTTCTTTGGGGTTCTCAAATTGTGCTAAATAAACACACTCATATTTTAAGGAACGCCAGAGCCTTTCGGTGAAAACATTATCTAGTGCTCGCCCACGTCCATCCATACTTAACTTTACACCTGCGCCCAATATCAAAGCAGTGTATTTAGGACTGGTAAAATGACTACCTTGGTCACTGTTAAAGATCTCCGGTTTTATCTTCGCCAACGCTCGCTCGGTAGTTCTAAGCACAAAATCGATTTCCAAAGTATCAGATAATTCCCAACTTACCACATATCTGCTGTACCAGTCGATGACAGCCACCAGATAAAGCCAACCGTGTTTGAGCTTGATATATGTGATGTCGGTACCGAATACCTGAGCGGGTCTGGTTATAGCCAGGTTCCTTAAGAGATAGGGATATACCCGCTGCTTTTGATCTCGTTTCGAAAGATTAGGACCAGGATAGATTGCTTCTAGCCCCATCTCCCGCATATAGTTTTGCACCGTTTTGCGGTTGAGGTGCTTGCCTTCCCGCAGTAATTGTTGATGAATTCGCCGATATCCATAAAAAGGGTAAACGGTGTAAATCTCATCAATTCGGTGTTTGAGCTCAATTTCTCGTTCGGTTGGTGCTACTGAGCGGTAGTACAAACTGGAACGGCTAATTCCTAGCAACTCACTTTGTTTTGAGAGTGAGAGTTCAGCTTTTTGGGTTTCGATTAGGCTTAATCTGACCGACCTGGGCAAAGCCTGCTTCACTTTTTTTTCCTAACCACCTGAGCGGTGTAGTCAGGCGACCTATTTCGGCGTAAAGTTGTTCTTTTTCTTGTTCGTACTGTGCGGTCAGCAGCGCGATTTGCTTCTGAGTACGCTCATCAAAGGATTGTGGCAGACCTTTTAGAGCCAGTTGTTTCCATTTAGTGAGCATATTCGGATGAATACCATATTCAGAAGCTATCTGGGTAAGGGTTTTATTACCTTCCAGCACTTCTTGCACTCTTTGAGACTTAAATGTGGGTGAATACTTTTTTCTAGGTGTTGTCATGTTTTTAAGTATACACCTTACCAAACCCTTTTTAGTTGTTCAGTTCTTCTGGTTCATTATACCCTCAAATTGACCCTCACCGATGGCTATTATGCCACACCTGCCAGCCAGACTGATATTAGGCTGGGCAGCGCTTTATTGGCAACTACCACCACTTTAACTGCTACACCCAACCCTTCTAACGTAGGTCAGGAGGTGCAACTGACTGCTATTGTCGCATCTAGCGGAGGTATGCCTACCGGCTCAGTTGAGTTTAGGGATGGCGCAACTTTGCTGGGAACTGTTAACCTAAATGCGGGTACTACCACTCTCAAGCTCACTACCATGACTGCTGGCGACCACGTGCTCACCGCGGACTACAGCGGGGATACCAACTTTAGCGCGAATGACTCAAATACGGTTACGCAGAAGGTGAATCCGCTTGTTCCCAACGCTTTGGTCTTTTCCACCCAACCGGGTGGGGCAGTTGCCGGGAAATCTTTTACCACGCAACCGGTGATTAAAGTAGTGGATTCTGCTGGTAATCTGCTCAACTTAAGCGGTCAAGTTACTATTGCTCTCAAACCCACTACCAATAGTTCCCAAGCGAAGTTGAGCGGTATAACTACAGTCAATATTAGCAACGGTATTGCCACTTTTACAAACCTCTCGATTGATCTAGCAGGTACGGGTTATGTATTGGTTGCTACATCTCCAAACCTGACCACTGTGGAAAGTCAGCCGTTCGCAGTGGTTTCTACCGATACCTGTCCCGGTGTACCACTTGGGCGTTTATGTGCGCAGTATTTCAATAACAGAACCTTGCAAGGCAGCCCGGTTTTATCAAGATTTGAAGATAGAATTAACTACGACTGGGGCAATGGTAGCCCTGACCCGAAGGTTAATAAAGATAATTTTTCTGCCCGCTGGCAAGGTAAATTCAACTTTGAAGCCGGAACATACACTTTTCGGATAGTAACCGACGATGGTATGCGCTTATATGTGGATGGAAAACCACTCATCAACGTGTGGTGGGATCAGTCAAAAGACTCGTATCAAACCGACCTCCAATTCAAGACTGCCGGAGTGCACGAAATCAAGGTTGAATATTATGAGCATCTAGGTAAGGCAGTAGCTAAAGTTAATTGGTTCCTCAACATCGCCTCATGTAGCCAGGTAAGCGTGGGTCAGTTTTGCGCTTCCTATTATAATAGTCGGGATTTGAGCGGGGTTGCGGCTCTTGTTCGAGCGGAAAGTAATATAGATTTTGATTGGGATTGGGGTAGCCCGAAAGCGGGTGTAATCCGCAATGATAACTTCTCGGCGCGGTGGGTCGGACAATTTCAGTTCAACAGTGGGTTATATACTTTCCAAGTTAACGCAGATGATGGTATCCGGGTGTATGTGGATGGAAAGCTACTGATAAGCCAGTGGAAAGATCAACTTGCCACTGAATACACTGCTCAAATCAACCTGTCAGGAGGCTTGCACGAAGTGAAAGCTGAGTATTATGACCATTTCGGGGAAGCTTCAGCTATACTCAATTGGTCTAAGAACTAAAACCAGCTCGGATAAGGTGCAAGAAGCCAATGCAAAGGAGGATTACTGAGAAAGTTAAGTTTTGACACTTGCAATTAGTTTGTTGTGAAAGGCTGCCCCAAAAGATTGCTGTATGGAGATTTAGGGGTAGTTATACCGATAAGGAGAAAAGTAAAGCCCCAATTTAAGAGGAATTAAATTTATAACGCCGAAGTAGACCAACCACCCTACAAGCCCCAAACCTGCCGCCTAGTACTCTGTAGTGGTTGGTCGGATGAGGCGGGTGACCGCCCACAGGGTGGTCACTTATCTTCCAGTCTACCTTAACCTAAAAATCCCGACCTTGGGGTATTAAGATGAACGGAACAGGAACCAACGGGACAGTGTGAAAATTGTAACAAAATATGGGATTGGCTATAATCCTTGCACATATTCATACTAACCTACATAACCAGACTGGAAAACCCTGCCTGAGGTTATCCAGGAAATGATTGCCGGGGATTTCTACCATAAACCTATAAGTACCGACGAGAGGTCATAATATTTAATTTCCTTCCTGAAATTTACGAAAAATGCTTATGGTTATTTGCCAAAACCGGGTAATTCTAGGCTTAGCGAAAGGAAAAAAAATGATTCCTGAACTATCTGCACTACCACGCAAATTTTCCAGAGTTGCTTTTTTTACCACAACCTTTATGTTACTGGGGCTTTTGCTGCTGCTCACCCAGGAACAGGATACGTGTACCGATGAGTTAAATTGTCAAGGGGTCAGAGGCTTGGATTTTGAAAAATTATAACGCCGAGGGAGTGAAACAGCCCATTGCTTCTATCTACGTTAGCCCCTCCCCACCGACTGTTTCACGGACGCAGGCGCGGCGCTGAATAAGCGCCGTTTTTCTTTTTTTAAGCACACACAAAACAAACCTGGTTGAAAGTAACACAACCAGCCAGCTTTACGTTTAGATTGTTCTCAGCGCTAACCAGCTACTTCCGTGGCTCGCGCTGCTACCAGGGTGTAAGCTTGCCCATTCCAGTTGAAACTGCTTATTTTATCTTCCAACTTCAAACATTGAAGCTTTTGGAGCAGGAATTCTCGAGTAGTCAACTGACCTCGCCCTTCCAATTTCAATTTGGCACCCCAGTTCATTAGTTTGCGGGCTACCAATTCCGGTTCAGCATGACAGTCTACTTGCTGTTTATGCAAAACGTGCCAGGCTGCCACTAACAGCTTTCGGGCTATCGCCACAATCGCTTTGCCTTTTCCCAGGTGAATACTTAACCGCGTATACTCCTCTTTCCAATAGTGACTACACTCCACTGCCGACCAGGCCGCTTCTAAAAGAGCCCCTCTCAATTCGCTGCGGCCCTGTCGGGTTATTGAGCCAGTTCGGCAGACTTGTCCACTGGCGTACACACTGGCACCCAGGCCACTGTATCCCACCAGTTTTTTAGGGCTCTCAAATCTGGTAATATCCCCAATGGCCGCCAGGATGGTCATCACCGTGACTATCCCGAAACCTGGCAGTTGTATCAGAAAAATAGTCTGGGAAGCCCATTGCTCAGAACAACTCAAGCGCAGAAATTCTGCCTCGATTTCTCCTATTAAAGGTTCCAATTCTAGGAGTAGCTTCCAGGCTTGCCTGATTTGTAGTTTTTCAGCATGGGACAGCACCAGATTTTCCCACCAGCTTAGATTTGCTTCTGAGAAAGGATTGCCTTCTGGTGGAAACAAATTATGTGCCATAAGTCGAGCGTGCAAGCGATTGCGACATTTGGTACGTTGCTTTACCAAGATGTTGCGTTGCGCTACCAAAGAACGCAAATCTCGTACCGGCTGAGGTGGCACCCACACGGCTGGGATCAGAGCTGCCGCGTGAAGTTTAGCCAAGTTGAGAGCGTCTCTGGCATCAGTTTTAACTTTGGCCTGTGCAATCAGCTTAACCTGCAAGGCATTGGCGATGGTGACGGAAGCCACTAGAGGTTGGAGTTGGTCATAGAATTGCCAGGCATTGCCGGTAGCTTCCAGCACTACTCGATCAGTTGGATAGAGATTTTTCTGGCACCAGTTTTCGAATTTCTCCAGGGTAATTTTTCTGGGCTGGAGTAAAATTTTCTGTTCGGCATCCACTGCTGCTGCAACTATACTACGTTTACTAACATCGAAAGCCACGAAACGTGGAGAAGAGGTTACCTTAGTCATTGTGACCTCCTTTAATATAGAAGGAAGAGGGCAGCTAAAACTTGAGGGCTAGTGACGATCATGCACCGATGCGGGTTGAACTCTCTTTTTGCTTTAAGTGTCGAGAGAGTTTCCCAGTCTAGCGTGATCCGAGCGAGCAACCAAGCAAAAAAACCGGGCTCAAGGTCCCAACACGTATCTCGGCCAGCCCCAACGCCACTGCCACAAGCGTTCTCGCCAGCTAGACACTACCGAGGATAACTGGCTCCGCTCCCTTCTGCAACTCATACTAGCAAAAATCTATCACAAGGACGTAGGAAGGGATAAAAGGGGTTAAAATACTTCCCCAGCAAGGCGACGAGGGTTAAGACGTTCAAAATCTTCGACCATCGCCCGGTCAATCGCAGCATTAGCGAGGTGGCGAGCTACCTCTCTGAGTTCATCTTCATTAATAGCAGGTCTGCCAAACTTCAATTGAAACCATTCCTCAAAAAAAGCTCTTCTTAATTTAGAAAAGTACATTTCAAATCTTAGGTCTTCGCCAATTTTAGCGGCATTGCGGTTGCCTTTTTGCGCCCCTCGGGGTTTTTTAAGTTTCTGGGGAGTTGGAGAAGTTAATTTATTCTGTTCGTTCAATATTCAGACTTTCTTTTGTAATCGCGGCAGTAAGAGATGGAATTATACGGATAATTCGAACACCTGTCAAAAGAGTTGCAAAGGGTCGAAAAACTGGTTAATATAACAATGGATAATTCCAGTTATCTATTACTATCATTAAATTTCCGCTAAAAAGACCAAAAAAGCCGAAAATTTACTTAAAAAGAGCCTTTTTCGCGCCAGGAGTTTGCCGTGACTACCGAATTTAAACTCAGGCGGCTAATTTATTCTGTATTGGCCGTCTCTTTTCCTTGTGATAGATTTTTACACGCATCCTGTTCCTAGGTGTATTTCGCTCCGGTCGGGTAGCTAATGCGCGTCTCAAAAAGTATAATTTCTGAGACACACCCATTGACCCGTCTCAGATGTTGTCTCATAATGCCATTATCACAACCTCTAAGACATTTTGAAACACAACATTAACTGGTTTGTGGTAGTAATGCACCGTTTCGGGGGGTTATGCAAAAACCCCCATCTTGAAACCGGTATAATCAGATAAACCTCCACTGTTCGATCAAATCATAACTTTTATACATAAAAATTACCGGGCTTATTACACGGCGACCTCGCTCATACTAGGCTGAAGACCGAATTTCCTCGGGGGTATTCCCTGTCCATACTCGAAATGCCCGGTAGAACGAGTTCGTCTCCTCATAACCTAATAAGAAGGCAATTTCTGTACTCGAATAATCCGATACGCCTAAATAATGTCGGGCAAGTTCTTCTCTCAATTCATCCAGTACTGCCTGAAATGTCGTAGCTTCATCTTTAAGTCGGCGATGAAGGGTGCGGCTACTCATCGCAAGTTTGGAGGCGACATCCGCCATTGAATAATGACCACTGGGGAGTATCTCGACCAGGCAAGCCCGGACACGCTCCTTAAAGGACGATTCCCTGGTTAGATCTTTCAATCTCTTATTAAGTTCAGGTTGAAGAATTGACCACATTGCCTGATTTGTCGTAAGAAATGGTTTTGCTGCATCCTTTGCTTCAAATGTTAGACCATTGAACTCACTAAGGATGATGGATGAACCAAAAAACGCCTCGTGAGTTTCTCTTTCAGGTGGTTCAAACAACATTTGGACAGATTTGGGGATGATCGGGGCGCGGGTTGCCATTCGTGCCACATGAACCCAGAACGCGAGTTCCATAATGATCAAATTCTCGGGCACCCGATCATCCGGTAATACACTCCCAAAAGCGATTTGTGTCTGACTTTCGCTTTGATCGACAGTCATATGGAGCGGTCCGACGAGGGGTTTGTATTTTGCGATGCGATGAAGGGCGGTATTCAAATCATTGCTGCAAAAGGCGACAAACAGCGCAGGGCCAACGGTTTCTGGCGAAATGGCTTGTACCAAGCGCAGCGAAAAGGTGGGGTCATCCCGGGTTACAAAGGCCAGGCCCTTCCAAAATCGAAAATACTCAGCCCCGTTCATCGTAATCGGTTGGCGCGAGAAAAGATCAAGTGGCAGTTGTGCATAACGTAATACATCCTGCACACCGATATCCAAATCGTGGAAGAGTGCTTGCCATCCTTTGTCGAAGGCATAGCGCAGCCTATTCCTTTCGGTCATCTTTTACTGCTCCTTGAATGGCCGGCCGTTGATGGCCAGGGTTCCCTATCGGGTGACACTGCTGAGTAACCGGGGCATCCCGGTGTGATCAGGATACTTTCGTGGGATCCCCAAAACTCCAGGCAACTCCGTCACCCCGGTCCATTTTTTCGATGACAGTCAGGTCTGCATCATCAATTTCAAATGAGAGGACATCAGAATTCTGCCGGATTCTTGTCTTATTGGTACTTTTCGGCAGAATTGCATAACCCTTCTGTAACCCCCATCGGAGTAGAACCTGTGCCTCGGAAACACCATACTTTTGCGCCATTATCTTAAAAGGTGAATCCGCCTCAGCGCCTGCTTGTTTCATGGCATCGGTCTTGGCGCTATCCTGTCCTGGCGCAGTTCGCCAGGTTGAGAGCGGCACAAGGCTACTGTAGGCAATGCTCGCAATATTATGGTCTCTCAGATATGAAGTCAAGGCTGGCTTCTGAGACCAGGGATGTAATTCAATCTGATTGGCGTCAGGGAGTGGCAAACCGGCAGATTTGATTTCTTCGATATGGGTAATATTAAAGTTACTCACACCGATGGCGCGTACTTTCCCCATCTGACGCAGCGCGACGAGGGCTTTCCATTGTTCCAGGCGCTGGTCCTTGGCTAATGGGGCATGAATCAGATATAAATCGACATAATCCAATTTCAGATTTGATAAACTCTGATTCAGCGACTCGATTGTTGATTGGTAGGTTTTGACGGGTTGCCCCCAGGCGTCGTTTCCGGGCCATAGCTTGGTAGTCACGAAAATATCCTTCCGCGCTAACCCAAGTTCCTGCCTACCAGCTTGTATCGCTTGTCCGACACCCTCCTCATTACCATACGCTTCGGCGGTATCAATGTGCCGGTACCCTGACCTTAAAGCTTCCAAAACAACGGTCTTGACCTCATCATTGGTAATCAGATAGGTACCGAAGCCAATCATGGGCATCTGAATATCCTGGTTAAGGGTGAGCTGCATCATTGTCTCCTTATGGTGTTCATCATTTAGCATATTAGTTGATAAATCCCTGTGCCAATTTATTTTATGACCCTATCATACTACAATCCACCATCTTCAATTTAATCATATGTCGCCAACTTGATATCAGATCCTGCCAGAACTGGATCTCTGTAGGGGGGGAAAGGAACAAGGCATGCAGGGAGGATACGGCAAAAAAACACACACTAGAATTAAGAAGATAATTAAGAACCGGTGAATAGAGCACCAAATCACGAAAAGCACTACCAATAAGACTCTGCCGTGTCTCGAAATATCGTACCCCCACTTTTTGGAGAAAGTCTTATAAAGTCGTACCCCCTAATTGCTGAGAATATTGTAAAAGGCGTTGATCCCTGTGAGGAGAAAGGCAAAGCCAATTGGTAAACTGGAAGTGCCTGAAGCTGGCTTATTCACCCATTAAATCAATCTTACTAATCCCTTGAACTGGTAACTCTAGCACTTCCTGGCTCTCTTCAGGCTGGCATTTCAAACTCATCTTGGCAGGGTCAAACCGGATTTCTAACAGCTTACCGATTAAACGATTACCAATATAATAACCCAACCCACCCAAATTAAAATGACCATTGCCCTTAACCCTCCGAAACCAGTGGCCCTGACCTAGATAAGTACCTACCCGTTGTAAATCCAACAAATCTTCTTCCCACTGCGGTTGGTAATAACGACCGCTGTGTTTAGCCTGTGGGTAAGCCTTAAGCGGGGCTTTCTTTAAGGTGCGAACTGACAATTCAGTGTTAAGAACCTCTCGTCGCTCATCCAACCCGTTCCACAGTCCTACTTGGGAAGAATATTTTTGCCCTAAAAGAGCTTGTTTAGTCATGATTTGATGGGTCCGTTCAATCATACCGTGGTCGGTCGGTTGCCTTTTGCGAATAAAACCCACTTCGATGTCGAGACCAATGAACCATAAATGTAGTTTGGTTGGGAAGGGAGAAGGGGTAGTATTATCGTAAAAAACTGTTCCGTGATCGAGGGTAATTCGTTTAGGCATACCATAGTTTAGAAAAGCCCGGCGCAGGGCCATTTGATATTCTGGAAGTGAAGGATTGCGATGTTCCAAGCTTGGATAGCTCTCTACTTTTAGGCGACTTACTACATCAATTATGGTAATCAAACTAACTTTGCCCACCCCTTCTACTTGAGTACTACCCTGTGCATCAAGCTGCCACTCCTGATGAGGTTGTTCAAGAGGCTTTTTAGGCGCCTGAAATAATTCAATATGAGTCTGGTAAGGTCGCGTCAGACCACGTTGTTTAAGAAAAGCTGCCAAACGAGCTCGACTTGGTAAGGCTAGCGCAGATGTTTGGGTTGTTTTGTGTAAAGCTACTAAAAGGGTATCCGGTCCCCAACCTGGATGGTCTTTTCGTAATTGAATAATCAGTTGCTTTAATTCAGTTGAAAATTTAGAAAGCACGCCAGTCCGAGGTCGTCCCATATGTGAACTTAGCGCAGTCCGTCCTCCTTTTTCAAAACGACGTCGCCATTTACGAACGGTATAGAAAGAACAATTCATTAACCCAGCAATTTGGGGGCCAGTTTGACCGGCTGCCGTGAGTTCTGCAATTTCCAGACGTTGCTGGAAAGTTATAGCTTGTCCTTGTTGAAGCATATTTCCTTCTTTCATTAGGGTCTGAGAAGGAAAGTCTACTACTTAAAAGGGCAATTAGGGGGTATGACTTTATAAGACTTTCTCCAAAAAGTGGGGGTACGATATTTCGAGACACAGCATGACATTATTGGCACTTGTTACTATGCTGGGCTACCAATAACGCGAAAATATACTCCCAAATTGGCGGTTTTTAACTACTAATAACAAGTTTAGCCAGAAAAAAACGCAAACCGTACAAAATTGTTCCACTGTGCCCGCTACCCCATATCGCAACTCAAACAAAAACCGACCCCTTCCAAGCAAGGAAAAGGAAGGCATTTGCTTCTATTAAACTAGCTCGCCGCGACTACGGTCAGAATGTTCACTTGGGTAACTTCTGAGCGGTTGCCGTAGCCCACGACCGCATAATCGCCCGGCGCAAATCCGGCGGTGTTCAGCAAGATGGTAATTTCACCGTTGGCGTTGGCGCGTTGCTCTCCCAAACTCACGCTTGTGCCGTCCGGTTTCGTGTACCATAGCGATACAATCTCGTTGGCTAGGTAGCCCTTCTGCACAAGGCTGACCTTCTCGCCGACAGTTGCGCTTATTGCTGCGCCGCGCTGAATTGCGCCATCCTCGCTGCTGTTCGTTTCGCCGAATACAAAGCGTTGGGTGTTGCTGTTCAAGCTCTTGCCGCATCCCACTTCATCGTCAAACACCACTTTGTAACGCGCCTCGATCTCAGTACCGATTACCGCGTTGGCGTTGGGGCGGAATAGCAAAGTCCCGTGCACTTCCTGATCCTGTCCAAGGCTCGGCAAGGCAATTGTCACGGTGGTGGTGGTCACTTGGGTAACCCACACGCCTGAGCTTGTGTTCTTCAGATAACCTACCTCTAGCCCTTGCGGTATCGGTATTTCCAGTCGAACGTAGCTCGTGCTGCCTACCCCGATATTCTTCACCTTGAAGCTGAAGGAAACAAGGTTCTCAGGGCTAATCGCTACCACCGGAGAGGGGCTAACCCGGAGTTGGGGTATCAGGTCGGAAGGCTGTCCGATGATAACAACATTGAAGGGGTTACTTTGGGCTGAAGTTAAGCCGGTGGCGTTGAAAACCAGCACATAACCTCTCCCGCTCTTGTTAATCTTCAGGTTGGAGAAGGTTGCCACGCCGTTAATGGCATTGACGGTAAGTGTGCCGCTTAGCAGTGCACCTGTTGTGCCTGCGCCGCTCTTGATGGCAACGGTCACCGCACGGTTAAAGCTGGTAGCGGTGTTGCCGTTCGCATCTTGGGCTGTTACCACGGGTTGGGTGGTGAAAGCTGAACTTGCCACTGCGCCACTCGGTTGGGTGGTTATCACCAACTTGGCGGCTGTTCCGGTTGTTATATCGAAGCTGTTAGTATTGGCTGAGGTTAAGCCTGTGGCGCTGGCGGTCAGCACATAGCCCGTGCCGCTCTTGTCAAGGCTCAAATCGGAGAAGGTTGCCACGCCGTTAACCGCGCTAATGGTAGCCGTACCACCGAGAGTAGCGCCTGGTGTGCCAGTGCCACTTTTGATAGCAACGGTCACTGTGCCGCTAAAGTTCGTAGCGGTGTTGCCGTTCGTGTCGTGTGCCGTCACTGTGGTAGTGAAGGCTGCCCCCGCTACTGCGCCGCTCGGTTGGGTGGTTATCACCAACTGAGAAGAGGTACCGGGTTCTACGTTAAAGTTGGCAGTATCGATGGATAAGTTGCCGCTAGTTGCGGTCAGTACGTAGCCCGTCCCGCTCTTGTCAATGCTCAAACCGGAGAAGGTTGCCACGCCGTTAACCGTGCTAACCGTAGTAGTACCGCTAAGGGTTGCGCCTGTTGTGCCAGTACCGCTCTTGATAGTAACGGTCACTGCGCCGCTAAAGCTGGTAGCGGTGTTGCTATATACATCTTGGACTGTTACGACGGGTTGGGTAGTGAAGGGTGAACCTGCCACTGCCCCGCTCGGAGTAGTTACCGCCAACTTGGTGGCTGCTCCGGCTGTTATCGTGAAGCCGCTGGTATCGGCAGAGGTCAAAGTGCCGCTGGTCGCGGTCAGCACATAGCCCGTGCCGCTCTTGTCAATGCTCAAGCCGGAGAAGGTCGCCACGCCGTTAACCGCGCTAACGGTAGTAGTACCACCGAGAGTAGCGCCTGTTGTGCCAGTGCCACTTTTGATAGCAACGGTCACTGTGCCGCTAAAGCTGGTAGCGGTGTTGCTATATATGTCTTGGACTGTTATCACGGGTTGGGTAGTGAAAGCTGAACCCGCCACTGCCCCGCTCGGAGTGGATATCGCCAACTTGGTGGCTACTTGAGTCTCAAATGCGCCAATGTCGCACCCCGTACCCTGCGGACGGTTAACCCCGCGCTGGTCAGCGGTAACTACGCAAGAAGCCGCCGGAATCGCGTCTATAGCCGGGCTGCCGGACAACAGCGCAATGGTATTGGTTACCCCACCGTTATTTCCGGGAGTACCCAGTATCGCATCGGTGGTGGTTTTGCTGGTGCCGCTGAACTGGCAGTTATAGATACTCGTTGTAGCCACAAGGTTATAGCCCTTATCGGTGAAGTCGCCGCCAGCACAGATACTACTGCCCTGCAACAAGCTGTTCTGAAAATTAGCCGTACCGGCGAAGTTATAAATAGCCCCGCCGTAGTTAGCAGAATTGCTGTAGAGAGTGGAATTGGTTAGCGTCACCGTGCCGCCAGTGTTATCAATAGCCCCGCCGTCTAGGGTAGCGGAATTGCTGTAGAGAGTGGAATTGGTTAGCGTGACCGTGCCGTTGTTATAAATAGCCCCGCCATTGGTAGCGGAATTGCTGTAGAGAGTGGAATTGGTTATTGTCACCATGCCAAAGGGGTTCTCAATAGCCCCGCCGCCTTTAGCGGAATTGCTGTAGAGAGTGGAATTGGTTATCGTCACCGTGCCGCCATTGTTATAAATAGCCCCGCCGGTGGTTGTGGCGGAACTGCCGGAGAGGGTGGAATTGGTTATCGTCACACTACTTGTGCCGCCGGCGTTATAAATAGCCCCGCCGTAGGTAGCAGTGCCTCCGGTCAGGTTGAGATTGGTCAGGGATAGGCTTTTGCCGAGGTTGACGGAGAAAATCTGGTAGGTGTTTGCCCCGCTGATAGTCAGCTTGCCTGCCCCCGTGTTGGTGAGGGTTAGGTCTGTGGCAATAGTCCCATTCCACGTCGCATCTAGGGTGATGGTGGTATCGGCGGCGCAATTGAAGTCGAGCGTGCCGCCTGTGCTAACGATAATTTTTAGCGCAGCCAAGCTGCACGTACTTGCTACAGCAAAGCCGCTAGTATCGGCTGAGGTCAAAGTGCCGCTAGTTGCGGTCAGCATGTAGCTCGTGCCGCTCTTGTCAAGGCTCAAGCCGGAGAAGGTTGCCACGCCGTTAACCGCATTGACTGTGAGTGTACCGCTAAGGGTTGCGCCTGTTGTGCCAGTACCGCCCTTGATAGCAACGGTCACTGCGCCGCTAAAGCTCGTAACGGTGTTGCCGTTCGCATCTTGCACTGTCACTGCCGGTTGCCCGGTGAAGGCTGAACCTGCCACTGCGCCGCTCGGTTGGGTGGTGAAGGCAAGTTTGGTGGCATAGCCGGTGGTGGTTTCGTAAGCCCCGATGTCACATCCAACAGTACCCTGCGGACGGTTAACCCCGCGCTGGTCAGCGGTAACTACGCAAGAAGCTGCCGGAATCGCGTCTATCGCCGGGCTGCCGGACAGTAGCGCAATGGTATTAGTTGCCCCGCCGTTATTTCCGGGAGTACCTAGTTTCGCATCGGTGGTTTTAATGCTACCCTTAGTACCGCTGAACCCGCAGCTATAGTTACCCGCTGCCTCTGCCTCAAGGTTATAGCCCTTATCGGTGATGCTGCTTCCTGTGGTGTTGTAGCAGATATTGCTGCCCTGCAATAAGCTGTTCTGCAAATTGACCGTGCCGCCGCTGGTGTTATAAATAGCCCCGCCTACTATGGTAGCGGAATTGCTGTAGAGGCTGGAATTGGTTAGCGTGACCGTGCCGCTCCAGTTCACAATAGCGCCACCACCGTATTGGCTAGCGGAATTGCTGTAGAGGGTGGAATTGCTTATCGTCACACTGCCGTTGTTGTAGTTTTCAATAGCGCCGCCACCGGTAGCGGAATTGCCGGAGAGGGTGGAATTGCTTATCGTCATATTGCCAAGGTTCTCAATAGCTCCGCCGTAGCCGCTGGTAGCGGAATTGCCGGAGAGGGTGGAATTGCTTATCGTCATATTGCCAAGGTTCTCAATAGCTCCGCCGTAGCCGCTGGTAGCGGAATTGCCGGAGAGGGTGGAATTGCTTATCGTCACATTGCCATAGTTATAAATAGCCCCGCCGTCGCTACCCTTGCCTCCGGTCAGGTTGAGATTGGTCAGGGATAGGCTTTTGCCGGAGTTGACGTTGAAAATCTGATATAGGTTATTCCCGCTGATAGTCAGCTTGCCCGCGCCGGTGTTGGTGAGGGTCAGGTTTGTGGCAATAGTCCCATTCCACGGCGCATCTAGGGTGATGGTGGTATCGGCGGAGCAGGCAAGGTCTTGCGAACCGCCTGCGAGAACGGCAGCTTTCAGTCCCGTTAGGTCGCAGGTTTGTACCGCCGCTTGCGCCGGAGGCGGGCTGATAAAAATTGCCAATAGCAGAGCGATACCCGCTAACGTCACCGCTAAACGTCTTTGTTTTGGTATTACCCGAACCATATTCTCTTTCCCTTCTGTGTGTCTGCCTATAAGTCCTAAGCTTCTCCCCTACGGGGCAATCCAGTTCTCACCTCAATTAAAAGTGCCGGGTAAATTAGACTTTCCTAAACTCAGTAATCCAATATAAGTTCGGGTCAGTATAGGTCTGAAAACGTACGCTAAGGCACATTTGTCCTGGTTTCTCCTATTACACCTTCATTAAACCCGGCGAAGTGCAACTTGTACCAAAATAATGCAAAATGCACAAGAAAAGAGTATAAAACCGAGCAAATTTGTCTTAGCGTAGGTTTTCGTTCCGTTACTGCTCAACCGGCGTATAACTAATGGTTGCAGTTAGGGGTGCTCCTCGTCCAGCGCCCCAGGAGCTATTGAGAAGGCTGGTGGTGGTGTCATCTCCTCGGTTGATAAAGAAGTGCCTGAATAAATCGGAGGTATCGATTCCAGCGGTGCGATGGGCGGCATGTGCCGGGCTCGTGCGTCTGCTCTGGCGCGATTCCCCGGTGGTGGTCCAACCAACACACTATGGGCTAGCGACAAAGGGGCTAGCGAAAAATCTGGTGGTCCCATTTCCTCGGTCATACCTGAGTAGATCGGAGGTATCGATCCCAACTGCGGTGCTGCCGCCAACTCTGCTGGTGGGTCTCCAGGTGGTGGTCCAACCAACACACTATGGGCTAGCGACAAAGGGGCTAGCGAAAAATCTGGTGGTCCCATTTCCTCGGTCATACCTGAGTAGATCGGAGGTATCGATCCCAACTGCGGTGCTGCCGCCAACTCTGCTGGTGGGTCGCCAGGCGGTGGTCCAACCAACGCACTATGGGCTAGCGACAAAGGGGCTAGCGAGAAATCTGGTGGTCCCATTTCCTCGGTGGTCGAAGAAGCGCCTGAATAAATCGGAGGTGTTGATTCCAACTGCGTTGTTGCCGCCGCTGCCGCTGCTGCTGCAGTTGAGCCGCGTTTTTTAGCCCTAATCCATTCCAACAATCCCATACGCTGAATGGAGGTAGAGCTTACCAGTCCAGGCTCAGCCGTTTTTCTGGTCTCCAACATGCGTGTCACTGCTTTGTTACCGATGGTTTTTTGGAGGTTTATTATATGGGCAGTGCCAAGGTTTTGAGGATTAATCGGTCCTCTTTTTTGAAAAGCAGGCAGTGTAGTTTCGGTAGTAGCAAATTGGTCGAGCTGTTTTTCAGCAGACATTTCGTGATTTTCAGGAGGTTCTTGCTGTCTTACCTTTTTCAGCTTTGTAGAATCTGGAATAAAACTCATAGTATTAATCCTCCTGCTACATACACGCTAATTATTACCTTTGCTGAATTAGACTAAACATACAAGATTAACCTTATGAAGTTACATGAAACTAATTTAAACCAGACAGGTAAAAAAACCGGTGGAAAAATTCTTAAAAATTTTAAATTAAAAAGAGTCGGGAAGTGTGTCCCGACATGGCCTAACCTGAGCAGTGCTACGAGGAAGTGCAAAGTAATAGTTTGTTTTAATATTTCCTGTCATAAGTATTAAAAGTAGAGTATGAAGTGCCTACTTCGGGAGGTTATGGCACGCGACATTTCGGTCTAGTATAGCAAGCCCTTTTCTCAGGTTCAAATCACAAGGGAGGAAAATGTCCGGATATCTAAAAAGCAGGCAAAAAGGGTCAAATGCCGTTGCCAAAAACAAATACGGCATTCTGTTTCTGGTATTTTTTAGCAAAAAAGTTCTGTTTCAGTACTTTTTATTTTTTAGAACAAACGTTTACTACTTTTCCCCTGGTTGCACCAATGTTTAGATTCGGCCAAGTACAACCGCAGGCTCGTTAACAAAAAGGTTGTTAGCTTAGAATTGCCTTTTATTAACGGGCGGTCCAAAGGCCCGCCCGACGCCTTATTCGCTCGACCGCAAGCGGCCGAGTTCTCGCGGCGGTAAAGATTTCAAAACATTTAAAAGTTGAGCCGTTTACTCTTGACTTTTTACCCCATCGGTCCCTGTACCCCTATCTCGTATTGGGCTCAGACACCAGCAATAATGCCTCTTGAATATTATCGTCTATAATCCTGAACTCCGGCTCATTGCTTGCCAAATCGACTCCGATTCCCTGCGCGGAATCACTCCCCCCAATCAGTACCGCCATCTGATTATCACTCCATCCTATGCTGGAGAAACTTTTGAAGCGTGGGGCAGTGCCTTTGATATTAACTTGCGAACCGTTGGCGCGAAAGATGGTCATCGCGGGGGTGCTGGTATTGGAAAAAATGGCGATATAGTTGCCATCGGGCGAGAACACGGCTACAGCGTTATCGGAAACGGGGTTGCCTATTCTTCTTTTGGGGGTGGTACTGCTTCCATTTGCTTTTATACTTTGCAGATATAGCTGGTTGTTAGCGTCTTTGTATAAAACATTGTCGCCGTAGCAACCTAGTAGAGCAGTGGCGGTTGGGTCGAGCGCGACTGGCGTTTCGGTTTTGTCCGCGTTTGCCGTAAAAATACCAAGCGGTTTGAAATTAATATCATTTATATAGACAAACCGCCGCACCTGCTCACAGTAATAAGCGCGTTCCCAACTAAGGTCGAGCGCAACCGAGCGAGGAAAATCCGAATTGCTGGTGATGTCATGCACCCAAAGGCTGGTTTTAGCGGTCTGGTTTGCAGCTTGGAATGAAAGCTCAAGGGGGCTAATCCATCTTATATTATAGGCAGGTAGCGCAGTATATTTAGTACCGTTTACTGTGCCAAGCTCAGGTCCGGTCAGGAAGGAAAGGCGCGTACCATCCTTATAAACTGACCAGAAGGCAGTTTCATAGCCAGCGCCCGTCCCAAAAAAAGTTGTTCTGATAAAGGCAATTCTATTTCCATCGCTACTCCACACCGGGCGGGCAGCATAATCTTTATCATTGGCTACTAATTTACGGGGGGCAGGATTGGCAGGGTCAAGGTTCGCTACCCAAATTTCGGTAGGATATACTTTTCCTAGCAAACCCTCAAAAGTAACCCCCGATTGGTTTGCACGGGCGTAGGCAACTTGCGTTTGGTCGGGAGAAATTCCCAAACCGCTTATTGCTCTGCTTTCCACTCCATAGTTATTATCAGGATTGCTACCGGTGTTTGGCATAGCTCGTTCTGCAAAAGCGCGATCGTCCAGCGTGGTTATTAGAGGGTGGTTATCCTTAATCTGCGCCATTTTTAGTTGCAGCGTTTTATTTACCTTCTGAAGGAAAACCGCTTTCCCATCTGAAGTAAGTACGTAGCTGAAAACATTATCGGTGAGTTTTTTGGGGGTTGCGCCGGAATACCACAAGGCTTCATCCTTGTAATAAAAAATGGTTCTGGGGCTGCTTGTATTTATGGTGGTCGCAACAGGCTGTACGGTGGTTTTGGCAGGCTGTTGCGACCCTGTAGGAGTGGTTACAGGCGCAATAACAAGCGGCGGCGCGGTGGGCGATACTTGCACCGCCTTGGTGGTGGCAGGAACGGGTGTGATTGTCGGGGTGGGATTAACCGGGCTGGTAGTATCTCCACAAGCGGCAATCAAAAGTCCGGTTAAGATTACTACCAACGCAGCCAGCAAATAACGTTGCATTATTCCGTACTTTCAAACTTTGTTAGTTTTTCTGTAATAGACAGAACTAGCTCGGACAGTAGCGATTTAACTGACAAGACTGGTAGTAACCGTCTGACTAGTTGTGTGTGTTGTTTCTAACAGTTTATCCAATCTTTTTTGATGAGACAAGGGCTTGCTATCTCGAAAGCAGGGGTTATGCGTTTTGGGGTATAGGGGTCACTTACCGGAAACGGGAAGAAGTGGTTCATCCTCACTTTATGTGGTAAGACCAGAATAAGAACAAAATATCGTGCTAAGCAGCATACAGTACTCTTGCTCTTAGCAAATCAAATTTAGCGCGATTGTACATCTGACGTTTGATAGTCTTAAGTCGGTTAACCTGACCACCTTCTGTCTGCCCTTGATTCCATCTCAAACTAATCCCAGCTTCTACCGCTGCCCGGTCACTTGCAATACCCCATCCTAAACTGGCATATTCACTTATCGGCTCTTCCTCCACCGCCCACAACCATAAAACCAAACTATCCGCATTTTTTGAACCTATCAACTCGCTAAACTGCTGGCTTAAGCCATAGGCACGCGCTATTTCTGCATCGGCCTCACACAGTAGCTGTAGCTGCGCTTGCTCCCACGGCTTTAACCGCTCCCCTGGTAAACACAGCCACCAGCTAATTTGCCGTGGTGTGGCTACTTTGCTTTTAGATTGGTTAAGCTTAAATTCAGCCAGCGATTTGATCGAGGATTCAGTTGGCGAATGATTAGCTAATTCTGCTCTCAGGCTGGCGACGTACTGGGTGACAATTGAATTACCGCCACTATAACCTTGTGTTCTAATCTCCCCTCCTAGTTGTACCGCATTACGACAGCCTTCTACAAAAAAGCGTTGTTTAAGATAAGCTTTGTAAGGGTCAAGTTTACTAGCTCCAGGACTGTACACTCGTGGCTGGGGCGCATTTTTAAGATACTGACTGACGGTTCCAGCGTCAATATCAAGCTCGTGGGTAATTTGATACTGCTTAAAGCCTTGCCGGTGCAGGGTACGGATTTGCTGGTAAAGTTCCATTCGAGCCGCTTGCGTAGCCTCTTTTTTCTGTTCCCTGACCGGTAAAGCCGGTGGTGTAGGCGGCATTCCAGCCAGTTCCAGACGGGACTTTCGTATCTGAGCGGGAGTAAGCGGTTTGCCCACTTTAATTTCTTCCGCCTTTTTGACTTCGCTGGTTGGTTTTGGTTCGGCGGGTGGTTTAAGAATAGCTTTTATTTTTGGGTAATTGCGCCGCAGGTACTTTTCGGTCGCGGTACGTAAATTCTGTTTCAGGTGGAAACGGTCAGCTATCTGAACAGCGGCAGGCGCAGCAGTCCTAATGGCTTTACTGTAAGCACTACTACGGTCACGGCTAATAAACTCAATTCCCGGATGTTCCTGAAGCCAGCTAGCTAACGTTTTGGCTTTCCGGTCTGGTAGCACATCGATTACTACCTGTCGCTCCAGATCAAGCAAGATTGTTCCATATTTTTGCCCTTTGGCAAAAGCAAAGTGGGGTAGCGGGCACAGTGGACATTGTTGGCGAATTGAAACTGTAGCGATTTTTATAGTAAGTTCGATTTACAGGTATTACAATAGAAGAAACCTATGAATAGAAATAGCTTGAAGTAAGGAGGTGGGAAATGTCCTTACAACCTGAAAACCTCAATCCCATTCCGGCCCAAACCAGCCTGATAGCGCATTCTGCTTTTCCTAATGGGAATACTTACATGACGATGCGCGATGTATTAGGCACTTTCTATTGTGACCAGGATTTTGTAGACCTGTTTCCCTTGCGAGGTCAACACGCACTGGCTCCCTGGCGTCTGGCCTTAATTACCATTCTGCAATTCGCCGAAAATCTGACCGATCGTCAAGCTGCTAACGCGGTGCGGGCCAGGATCGATTGGAAATATGCGCTGGGTTTGGAACTAAGCGATTGTGGTTTCGATTATTCGGTACTTAGCGAGTTTCGCACCAGATTACTGGCAGGCCAGGCGGAACAACAACTATTCGAGTTAATGCTTAAGGAATTCAAACAACGGGGTTTGCTCAAGCCAGGGGGTAAACAACGCACTGATTCCACTCACGTTTTAGCGGCGGTGCGAGAACTTAACCGAACTGAAGGGATCGCTGAAACGCTGCGGGCTGCCCTCAATGCGGTAGCGCTCGTCGCTCCCACCTGGTTACGTTGGAGTGAACCCTGGAATACCAGACCACAAACTAAGAAGAAATGGGTAGAATAGAAGGAGCTTAGTTTGAGAAAGGACTGGAAAAATGCAGGGAAGAAGCTTTAATCCCGAGTTTAAGCTAAAAATAGTGAGAGCAGTACTGAGCGGGGAGAAAACCGTAATCCAAGTGTGCCGAGAGCATAATCTGAGTGAGAGCCTGATCCATAACTGGAAGAAATTATACCGGGAAAAGGGAGAAGTCGCCTTCACAACTGCTACCCAATCCCGTACTACCCCTGCTACCACTGAGCAGCAGGAGATAACCGCTCTCAGGCAGCGGGTAGCAGAACTGGAACGGCTGGCTGGTCAGCAGGCTCTTGAAATTTCTATCTTAAAAAAAGTCTCGGAGATGCTGAATACCTCAGCGTCGCCCAACGGTGTGAAATGATCGGTGGGTTATACCGGCTCAGCCAAAAGCAAGGACTGGGCTATTCTCTGAGGAAATTATGTCACCTGTTTAGGGTCAATCGGGCTTGGTATTACCAACGCCAAAATAAGGTGGAAAAAGCCAACCCGGAGGAGGAAAGCCTGAAGCAACGGGTGGAGCAAATACTAGGTACTTACAGCGGCTATGGCTATCGGCGCGTAACCAAAGCCTTACAGAAGGGTGGGGAAAAGATCAACCACAAGCGAGTGAGGCGCTTGCTGAAGAAATGGGGTTTAAGCTGGAAACGGTGGAAAAGGAGAAAACCACTGATTAGTGTCAATGATCCTAAAGCTGCCAGAGAGGCAAATCGGTTGGTGACGGCTAAACAAGCTGGGGAGATCAACGCCCCGAATCGGGCTTGGGTAGGGGATGTGCTGTTCGTAGCCACCAAAAAAGAGGAAGGTTACCTAGCAACTTTATTGGATGGGTTCAGCCGGAAAGTGGTGGGTTGGGCAGTGAGCCGTCACAATGATACTCAGTTGACCCTGCGGACCTTGCAAATGGCAATAGGGCAGAGGCGACCAGAAGCAGGTTTGATCCATCACACCGACAAGGGCTCGAACTACACCAGTCGAGAGTATCGTGAGCAGTTAACTGCAATCGGGGCGGTAGTAAGCCACAGCCAACCGGGGCGACCACAGCAGAACGGGATGGCGGAGAGCTTTAACAAGACGGTTAGTTATGAGAAACTCTATTTAGAAGAATTTCAGAATTTGGCAGAGGTAGCAGTGGGTTTGGAACATTGGCTAGAACGGATTTATAATGAAGGTCGCTTACATTCGTCTTTGGGTTACTTAGCCCCAGTAGAATTTGAACATAACTGGTTGGCTCAAAAGCAGCTAGAATGTGGTCTGGTCATATAGGGGGCATTCCAGCCCGGTGGGAACCCAATCGCGCCAGATCAATCAGGGTGCCGGTGGAAAATATTATGAATCCTACACCAATAACCAGAATAGTGGTGAAGAGCGTACAACTAATGCCGATAACAATAGCTTACCCGGAGCCTTGGAAGGACTTTTTAAAAGCCTTTTCGGGTTGATCAATGGTTTGAAAAGTGAGGATGTTCGTAAAAGCTCTGCCGAAGCCGCCGAACACCTGAAGAAGGAAATTGCTAATGTCTGTATCGGCTCGACTTCTATTCCGAATAAATATATAACGGTTGGAGCGCTTGGAGATCTGAAAAAAGCAGGCTACGGCATACCTGAAATGACAACGGCTGTACTGGTTCAACCGGAAATACATGAAGCTTTTGCCGCTTATCTGGGAAATTTGAAAGATTAAGAAGGGAGCGTTATATGTCAAATGGTGCTATCGGCACTTCCAGTCCACTATAACTGCCCACGAAACGAGGGTCCCGATCAAAAGTTATCCCTTTAGGCAGCCCGGTTTCTTTGAGGATTTCGATCACCGTTTCGAGGGTGGTGTGAACATTAAAATCTTCTCTGGCTGCTGCCGCAACCAACAAGGAAGTGCCAGTATCGACCAAGTTTAAAACCTCGACCAGCTGTTGCTTTTTCCCTTCTGGTCCGATAGTCACAGTCGAAGCATCCTTGAAATCGAGTTGGATTTCAGCTAGCGGCTCAGGACGAGCAACTGGCTTGGGGGGTGGGGGTGTGAAATGGATAATTCTGGAGAATTTAACCAAGATTTTCCAGATGGTGCTGGCAGAGGAAAGTGTTTTACGCCATTCTCTGCCAGCACTTTGTCTTTAGCCAGGTAATAACTAATGGCTTTGGGACCGGGAGTACGTTTGAGGTTGTCAGGCGGATGATCCCTGATCTCGAGGATACGCTCCACAAGAAGTGGATTTGGCGGGGGAAAGGGTGATTTACGCCCCCGTTTAAGGCTGATCAAAACGGAAGGGTCATCCGATGGCGCTTTTTTGAGGCGATTGCACCATTTTTTGATCCAGGAGAGGGAACGGTTAATGGCGAAAGCCAGTTGGGAATGGTTCCAGTCGGGTTGGTCGCGGAGTAAGAGACGCAGGTTGGCACGGTCTGCCTGTCTTTTTTCTTCACAATCGAGCACTTTGCTACCCTCCACAAACAACAGTTGATAACAATTGTGGACAAGAGTAAGCGAAAATACCAGGCTTGTGAAGCGGTGGTTACGAATTTCTCCGAACACTCCCTAGTGTTGAAATTATAAAATCATACACGATCCAGAAGTTCACGTTTGGATCCATAACTCATAGTTGATTTCACTTATTACCCTCCACAAGATTTTTTAGCTAGAAATGCTAGTAAAAAATGTTTCGGGTAATATTACTCGTGAGGCAAATTTCAGGTCAAGGTTACTTTTCCCGCGAGGAAGCGCGTCCACTAATTCGTCATTGGTATCAACCCTGAAATAAAGGTAGCGCAGCTTTACAAGCAAGGCTAAATCGGCTAATATTGAGCCGCATTCTAGTCAATATAAGGTTTAGAAAACATCAAAAATGCCAGCAAATAACAAAAAGAAAAAAACCCGCTCTTCTTCCGGTCCAAGCCAAGAGGAACGCCGCCGTAAAGCCGCCAACAAACCTTTAGGTGGTTCCGGTCCACCGCCCGGATATGAGAGCAAACGTGGCGCATATAGCAGCGGTGGCACTAATTACAACGCAGGAAGCAAGCGTTTGGTACGTACCATGACCATCGTAATGGCTATTATTATGCTGGTTGCGTTACTCGGCTCAACTCTTGCAGGGTGTCTTGAAACCCGTGCCTATGCGCAAGAAGCGCCACCGGGGGTGTATGCGGCGCCAGCCAGCAGCCCTCCCAGTTACACTCGGTTGCGTTACCTGACCCGCACTGAAACTGAAACGCCCCAAACCGCCAGCCTACCAGCCCCAACCACCTCACTACCAGATAATACGCTGTATGTGGGGGAGACGGGGCATTTTCTTATGGAGCCTTTTTTGAGCTATTGGCAAACCAAAGGTGGCAGTAATTTATTGGGTAATCCCATTAGCGAGCAGTTTGCCCAAAACGGCTTGATTCTGCAATATTTCGAGCGCGTTCTGTTGGATTATAACCCGCAAGCAACAAGCGCTTCCCCCGAAGTTGTAGGAGGGTTTCTGGGAAAGCAATTGGTAGAGGCAAAAGGGTTAAGCTTTGCGCCTATCACCGATTCTGGCGTTGCTACCAACCGAGTTTTTTTTAAGGAAACCTCCCACTCGCTTTCGGGTAGCTTCAAAACCTATTGGGATAAAAACGAAGGATTAACGCTGCTGGGTTTCCCAATTAGTGAGCCTTTCGATGAAACATCCGGTTTGACCGTTCAATATTTCGAGCGGGGTAGGTTAGAGTCCATTTCTGGGGGCAATGTTCACTTGAGTAATGCGGGGGATTTGCTGTTTACCGCCAAAGGTTGGGCGCAACCGCTGAAATTACCCCTTGATTTAAACATTGCAGACACGGAAATCTATCAAGGACGGACTCTTTCCATTCGTTTGAGCAACGATGGTAAATGGCTTCCTATTGAAGTAAAAGGCAAAGTGGGCGATACCGAACTCAAATTTGCCAATGTCAGCGATGTGTACAAAGCTTTTTACCCCGTTGACCCACGCATTGACCCAAAAACTTATACGATGGCACTGGATTTTAGTGATCTGGCAGGACGTGCCAGACGCATCAGCCAGCCCATTACAGTGGTTAAATACGATTTCCCTTTGCAAAGGCTCTATTTGCCATCGGACAAAAGTATAACGTTGGATGCAGAAGTCGAAGCCGCCGAGGATAAACAAGTAGCGTTCCTCAACAATATTTTCACGCCACAACCACTATGGTCGGGGCTATGGGGTTTGCCTAGCCCTAACGCTAACCCTGCCAATATTACTACCGAATTTGCTCAGCGCCGCGCCTATAATGATAGTCCAAATTTTGACTATTATCATGGCGGTATTGATTACGCCGAATCGTTGGGTACTCCGATTTTTGCACCAGCCGCCGGAAAAGTGGTCTATACCAATCCTGATTTACAGGTTCGCGGTGGAACAGTTGCAATAGACCACGGACTTGGCATTATCAGCTACTACTATCATATGTCCGCCATAATCGTGCAGAAAGATCAAATGGTAAAACCGGGGGATGTACTAGGACGGGTAGGCAATACCGGACGCAGTAGCGGACCACATCTGCATTGGGAAGTGCGGGTTAATGGCATAATTACCGATCCTCGTCTATTCCAGAAACAAGACCTCTCCAAATAAATGTCCAGTGCAACTTTCTACCTTGATGAACGAGTCCGGGTAACTGCCAGCCTTGTAACGGTGGATGGGGTCAATTACGCTGTTTCTGGAATCCAGCAAGCAAAGCTGGTGGAAGCGCCACCCGACCATCAAAAAGGTTGGGCATTGTTGATTGCAGGAGTTACCTGTTTATTGATAGCAGCCGTACCACTCTCGATTATGCTGGCAACCTTTTCCACCAAAACATCATTGACTACCCTAACTCTCGAAATAATCTTTATTACTTTGACAACGCTAATCGGGTTGGCTTTTCTGGTTGCTGCACGCAAAACCCTTACAAATCGCCGTCCGCGCTATAGCCTAAAATTGGTCACCGCGCAAGGCGAAACAACTGCCTTATCTTCACGTGACAATGTTTATGTTGCGCAAATCGCTGCTGCTATACACCGCGCTATCCTGAGCTAATCGCTTTAAATCAACGGTTTTGGTTGCATTTGTTCTAATTTATCACAATAATACGGTCAATATAGGCACACAATCCAAGCAAAAATTAGATGGAGTAAATATTAATGGAGAAATTTAGCGAGCGAGTTTGGTTGTTACGCGCCCCCAACCCCGGTCCTATGACTCTAACCGGAACCAATACGTGGCTGGTGGGCGCAAACGGTTCATTAGCGGTAATCGATCCCGGCGAGGCAATTGATTCACACATGCATGCGCTGGTAAGAGCAGCACAACGACTTGACTCGCAAATTGAGCGGATTCTGGTTACACATGGTCATCCTGATCACTATCCGGGTGCGGTGAAACTGAAAGAGCTTTGCGGTGCACCAATAGTTGCCTATCGCGATTCCACTTTCCCACATGATGAAAACCTTGTAGATGGGCAACGATACGATGTAGCGGGTGTAAGCTTTATTTGTCATTTCACGCCGGGACACGCCGCTGACCACCTTTGTTTTTATCTCGAACAGGAAAATGCGCTGTTTACGGGAGATAATATTCTCGGCTTTGGTACAACGGTGGTCGCGCCACCAAAAGGAAATATGGGCGATTATTTGCGTAGCCTCGCGCTGTTGCAACAACGGTGCGGGGAGGCTAAGGTGATTTATGGGGGGCATGGTCCTGCTATTACAAGCCCGGCGGCAAAAATCTCCGACTATATCGCCCATCGCCAAAAACGCTTGAATATGGTAATAGCAGCGCTTACGGCTGGCTCACATACCGTTCCTGAAATAGTAGCGCACGCTTATAAGGATACAGACCGCCGCCTATGGCCTGCCGCCGCCCGGCAGGTGATGGCGCAATTGCAATACCTTGAAGAACAGCACAAGGTGGCAAGCAAGGAGGGGCGCGCTCCTACCCCTGAAGAAGATGAAATGCTAAATCCGGCTGGGATAATTGATGAGGTAGCCAAAGCCGAATTGGGTATTGGTGAGCGAGGAGAAATGCTGCGCTTTTACCGTATGTTACAAATTTAACATTGCACTCAGGTTAATATTTGGTATAATTAGGTAAAATTATAATGAACAGTAATGATTTTTAACCAGTAGGGAGCATATATAAATGACGGACAAAAAAGTTTTTTCAAGCGAAGATATGGCAGGGCCGCATGCGGATCGCGAAAATATAACTTTTAAAATACCAGTACCGAGCAAAACTGCGCCGGTTTACTTTGGTGATGAAACCTATCAAGATGAACACCGCAATGGCTGGAACGAAGAAGAATATGAACTTGCCCTAAAACAGGCTGAACAGGATTTTAACCCTGCTTCGGTGGGCGATAGCCGTGTGCAGGATTGGAAAAATGGGGTGCCGGAGCGCAATCGGCAAGGGTATGAGGACGAATTGGATGACATTAGTGCTTCTTCGCCTACCAGCGATCGCACCTATTCTGACCCCAAGCGAGTAAGAGGTACAAAACAGTAAGAATAATGCCCAGCCAAAAGTGATGAATCTCTTAAAAGCGCGGAATATAAGCTCCGCGCTTTTAATTTTATTGCCAAGTTTGTTTAAGCCAGCTAACCGTATCATCAATATTTACGGCGGCGGCAAATTTGAGCATAGCATCCATATGCGCCACATCATCCAGCCCAAAATGTACTTCAGGCGGGAAAGTGGGGTTCAAACGGGCATAACAATCGCCCATTAGCTGGCGACACTGGTAATCGGCTACACCTACCACCGAGTCCATTAGGATATTGATAATAGGGCGCGCCCACTGTCCCAAGCCCCAATCCAGATTTTTCCCTTCTATTCTGGCAAGCGAACGCCCGGTACCCAGTGAAAGCAAAACCACTTCCTCAAGTTTGGGACGCGGGTTCAAAATGATACGGGAATCCTGAGTTTGGGTGAGAGCCGCCAAACTGGGATTATTGGCGGCAACGCCACCGTCTATATAAGTATCCACACTTGGAAAGTAAGTAGGTGCGGCGCTGGTGTAAAGGGCAACATCCACCACTTGGCAGTCCCCATCAGAACCTTCACCCTCAAAATTGTGGAAGAATTTTGGTTTCCAGCTACGCTTTGTCGGATCAGGGTCTTGGTTATCAAGGTCAAAAGAGGCAACCAGAACCTTACGGTGTAACTCTTTCAGCTTTGTTGTTCCAAAAAAGGCTATAAGTTCTTGGCGCAAATGAACATTATCATACTCAGCGCCAGCTAAGCCGCCAATATCTTTTAAATTATTCAACCAACTTTTGTCAAAAATCTGGTGACCATTTTTGTAGTAGAGGTCACGGACATCGTTGGGCGTAGCGCCTTTTGCCAGCCCCATCGCGATAATACCGCCCGTTGAGGTGCCAGCTACCAAATCAATTTTGTCCATCCAACCCGGCACAGCTTCCCTGAGCCTATCCAATAATACGGCTGTTATCAGTCCCCTGATTCCGCCACCGTCCAGCGATAAAATCCGGTACTTTGACATGGCAATCACCCTACCTTCTTTTGCTTGGATATTTACGGTTAGTTTAAAAGCTTTCGCTTCGAGCAAAGGGCTTGAGTAAGTTGTCCTTTTTTTTGTTCTAGGCTAAAGTTCTAAGTTTATAGGGAATGGGCGGCTCGTAAGTTTAGCCGCCCTAAAATGGGAAGGTTTAGAGACCGCTAACGGTCATATTATCAATGCGAATAGTGGGTGAGGAGATGCTAAATAGAAATTCAAGGTCGTTGCCCACTTGTGTGATATTTGACAGCATATCTTTCATGTTGCCAGCGATATTGATTTCAGCCACCGGATATGCCAGTTTGCCGTTTTCTATCCACCAACCAACCGCCCCGCGTGAAAAATCACCCGTTACCGGGTTGTAGCCGAAACCGATCATCTCGGTTAGGAACAGTCCTTCCTCCACCCCTGCAATGATTTCTTCCTGTGTTACATTGCCCGGTTCGATATAGAAGTTGGAAACTCCTACACCCGGCAGACTACCGATACCGCCAGTAGCATTCCCGGTGGTCTTGTGTGAGGTTTTGCGGGCAGTATAGCTGTTGAAGATAAAGCCCTGAAACACTCCTTTGTCAAAAATGTTCTTGCGGCGCACTTCTACGCCCTCACCGTCAAAGGGACGAGTACCGCGCAAACCGGGGCGTAAAGGGTCATCCACCAGCGTTACCAAATCAGAGCCGATTTTCTGTCCCTCGAAAGGAATCAGGAAGGTAGAGCGTCGTTCTAACGCATCCCCGCTTAGGCTACCAGCCAGTGTGCCAAGCAAATCGCTGGCAACCATTGGATCCCATATTATGGGCATTTTACTGGTTTTAATCTTACGCCCACCGATTTTGTTGATGGCGCGTTGCGCGGCGATACGTCCCACTTCTTCGGGTGATTTCATTTCCTTGAAGTTGTTGCTGATGGTAAACCACCAACCGTTTTGCTTCTTGCCCTCCGCATCATCCACCACGGCATCCAGCCCAAAGCTACAATGGCTGGTCTTATAAGTCCCGGCAAAGCCCAGACTATTTACCAAGCCCACCTGTCGCAAGTTGGTGCTAAAGGTAGTACCGCCGGTATTGTTAATGCGAGTGTCAAAGGCGAAAGCGGAATCCTCGCAACGGCGTACCATCTCTACCTTAACTTCGGTTGGAATATCACCAATCGCCGGGTCCCAGATACCGAGATTTTCGTTATACTGGAAAGCTAAATCATCCGGGTCGGGTAGCCCTGCGGCAGGGTCTGGGTCAGAAATCACCGCCATATCCATAGCCCGCATCACCAAATCGTCCAACGCAGCTTTGCTGAAATCGCTGGTGTAGGCTACTGCGGCACGCTTCTCACGGTATAGACGCAGCGAAAGGGCTTTGGGTTGCGCCTCATTAAGCAAATCAACTTTGCCTTTGCGCAGCTTCACGCCGGACTCATAGCCTTGCGAGAACAACACTTCCACCTCATCTGCCCCGGCTGCCAGCGCCTTTTTAACCACCGTTTCAGCCAGATTTAAATCCAGTTCTGTGTTTTCCATCAATCCCCCTATGCGGCTGTGCCGCCAACCGTGATACTGCTTACCAGTACACTGGGCATTCCCAGACTGACCGGTACGCTTTGCCCATTTTTACCGCACATGCCGCCGTTCCCGGCTAACTGAAAGTCGTTCGCTACCATCGTCACCTTTGAAAGCACATCAGGCCCATTGCCGATCAGGTTCACGCCCTTTACGGGAGCAGTAATTTGTCCGTCTTCAATCATGTATGCCTCAGTTACGATAAAAACGAAGTCACCGCTATTTATATCAACTTGCCCACCACCGTATTCCACGCAATACAAGCCACGCGGCACCGCTTTGATCAAATCATCAAATGGAGTTTCGCCGTTCAGCATATAGGTATTGGTCATACGAGTCATCGGATATTTGCGGAAACTCTCACGCCGTCCGTTGCCCGTTGGTGCAACGCTCATCTGCGTGCTGCTGATACGATCTTGCATGTAGCCACGTAGCAAGCCGTTCTCAATCAGCACATTGTAATGAGTGGGGTTGCCTTCATCATCAATGTTGAGCGTGCCGCGAGTATGGGGAACAGTTCCATCGTCCACCACCGAACATAGTTCAGATGCGACCTTCTCACCTACCCGATCGCTGTAATTACTGAGTTTCTTGTAGTTAAAATCGCCTTCGAGGCCGTGACCTACCGCTTCATGCAGCAACACGCCCGATTCGCCTGCGCCTAACACCACCGGCATCACTCCGGCAGGCGCTTCTATCGCGCTCAGATTAGTAACAGCCTGTTTTGCTGCCAACACGCCCACTTCTTCAGGTGAGATAATCTGATCAAAATATTCCAGCCCCCGCCGCGCCGAAGCGCTTTTAAAACCTCTTTCACGCTTCCCGTCTTTTTCCGCAATTACGCTCGCACGTATAGTAAAAAGCGGTTGCACATCAGCGGCAAGTCGCCCATCGCTGGTAGCAATCAGCACCCGCTTTAGCTCATCTGCAAATATAACCGATACTTTTGAAATCGAAGGGTCATGGGCGCGTGCCGCTTTATCAACCCGGCGAATAATTTCCAGCTTTTCAAGAGCGCGGGCATCAATAGTCGGTTTTTCAATAGGGTAGAGATTAGCGCCTGAAAGGATAGTGGCATCCACCGGGTTTACCTTGCCCTGAGATGAGTTAGCAATTTGGGCGGCAGTAGTGGCGGCATGCTTCAGGCTCTCAATAGAGAAATCTTCACTGTAAGCATAGCCTACCGAATCGCCCTGCACTACCCGAACCCCCATGCCCTGCGTTATTCCTCCACTGGATTGACGAACCGCTTGGTCTTCGTAGTTAAGCAGGCTAGTTTGACGATATTCACTGTAAAGCTCTGCAAAATCCCCGCCTCTGCTCATCGCTACTGCCAGCAGGTCGTTTAAAATATTTTGATCTATTCCATAGCGGGTCTGGAAAAATCCGAGAGCCACTTGTGCATTTTCGGTGGTCATTTATAATGCTCCTTATTAAAAGGTCATAAGAACTCAGGGCTGCCAATTCTCTCCAGCAGATTATGAGATTATACCAATGCCTTTTAGTAAGAGCAATTAGCTTGCCGACTTTATAATACAAATCAGGATGGATACGAGGTCGGGCTTGACAAACCGCTTCCTTTATATTATCCTGACGAAATAGATAAAGATTATCATGTATATGAATTTTGAGTTCAGAGGAGAATAATAATTTATGGCAGACCAGAACGAAAGACAGCTAGGTTTTGAAACAATCGCTTTGCACGGTGGTCAAACTGCCGATGTGGCTACCAATTCTCGTGCCGTACCGATATACCAGACCAGTTCATACGTTTTTAATGACACCGAACATGCCGCCGACCTTTTTGCGCTTCGCAAGTTCGGCAACATTTATACCAGACTTATGAACCCCACCACCAACGTCTTTGAAGAGCGTGTCGCGTTGCTCGAAGGTGGAGTTGGCGCGTTGGCTACCAGCAGCGGTCAGGCTGCCGAGTTTCTGGCAATCCTGAATATCGCTAATTCCGGCGATCATATAGTGTCCTCTGCCAGCCTTTACGGTGGTACTTATAACCTGTTCCACCACACCTTGCCTAAGATGGGCATTGCAACCACTTTCGTTGACCCTTCTAATGTTGAAAACTTCCGCGCCGCCATCAAACCTAACACGAAGCTGATTTACGCTGAGACGGTCGGAAATCCCAAGTTGGATACGCTGGATATTGAAGCGGTAGCCAATATCGCACATGAAAATGGCATCCCATTAGTTATCGACAACACTCTGCCTAGCCCTTACCTGATTCAGCCCTTGAAATGGGGCGCAGATATTGTGGTACATTCTGCCACCAAGTTTATCGGCGGTCATGGAACCAGCATCGGCGGTATCATTGTGGACGGCGGTAAATTCGATTGGGGTAACGGCAAATTCCCCGGTTTCACCGAACCGGACGACAGCTATCATGGATTGCGCTTCGTAGATTTAGGCGCACCAGCTTACATCCTGAAAGCGCGGGTGCAATTGCTGCGCGACCTAGGACCTGCCGTCAGCCCTTTTAACAGCTTCTTGTTCCTGCAAGGTCTAGAAACGTTGCCATTGCGGGTTGAGCGCCATAGTTCCAACGCCTTGAAAGTTGCCCAATTCCTTGAGCAACATCCTAAAGTCACTTGGGTAAATTACCCCGGTCTGGAAAGCCACTCCAGCCACAATATCGCTACCAAGTACCATAAGAACGGTTATGGCGCGATTATCGGCTTTGGTATCAAGGGTGGTCTCGAAGCAGGACGCTCCTTTATCGACAAACTGAAGCTCTTTAGCTTGCTGGCAAACGTGGGTGATGCCAAATCATTGGTAATTCACCCTGCCAGCACAACCCATCAGCAGTTGAGCGAAGCTGAGCAACAGGCTACTGGCGTAACGCCCGATTTCATCCGCCTTTCAATCGGTCTGGAGACAGTGGATGACATCATCTTCGATTTGGATCAAGCGTTGAACAAATCAACCTATTAGATTTATCCTGTAAAAGCGCGTTGACTATTGCTCAAGGCTAGGAATACGCGCTTTTACGCTATCAATAATAGGGGAATGCGCCAATCTGCGTTCTGCTTGCAACATACTTGCCAGCAACAGCACTTCCACCACGTTACCATAAGCCCAAAAGTATTCGTTTTTGGCGGTTGCGGCAGAAACTATAAACATAATAGTTGCACTCAAAAAGAGCCATGGCGGGTTTTGTTTGCGCCAGAGGTAAGCGCCGGAAGCAATCAGGCTTAACACAATAAAGGCAAGAACCACCGGTCCGGTAGCCACCATCCAAATCGGCGCATTGTCAGAGGCAGTATAACGTACCAATTGACCAACAATTGTGGGCTGAATCGGCACAAAAAGGTCTATTGCCGACCAAACCAAGCTGATTAGCAAGGTAATACCATAAACATAGGGTGTCAGTTTCTTTAATTTCGCGCCATTCCGGTAGGCTAACTCAAAAGCTACGATTACAAATGTGGGTAGCAGCAAGCTATGCATCAGATAACGTAGTCGGTGCAAGATTTCCAGCAAAGCTCCGGGGTCATTGAAAAGCCCAATTCCAAAAGCTATATTTTCAAAGGTTTCAGCCAATACCACTGCCGTAATAAAAACCAAACCTATAGAATATTTCTGCTTCAAAAGGCTAACACTCCACCCCAATAGCAATAAGCTGGAAAGCATGAATGCGGGTACAATAAACCAAACCGGATGCAACATATTTCACTCCTCAATTGAAATGAACGGTTAATGGGATTAAATCTTGAGAATTATTAGTTATTTGGAAATCAAATAGTAGCCGAATTGCCAGTTTCCTTATTGAACTAAAAATCCGATTCATAAATCCTTGATTTTTACTGTATATATTGTAATGGATTGAGGTTAACGGGCAGGTAAAAATAAAGTATCCCTTAAATTGATACAAGTCAAAGACAAACAATGATACGACTTTTGTCCTTCTCGATAGGGCTAGTTTCCCAATATAGTTTCAGAAATATTGTTTGAAATAAACCTATCATTTACGGAGGCAGCCAATGTATTCTCGAACAACCAAAAGCGGTGAGGCTATTGCTATGCTACTAGCAGAGCATTTCCAGCAATTGGATTTAGCCAAAATAGGGGTCGGGACTCTGGCACGACTTTATGCGAGGATAGATGAATTGAGCCAGCAGTCGGCGAACTGGTAGCGCTGGCATAGGCGCAAACGGTAAAATCCTGTGATATAATATTTCGCGCTAAGTCCGGCAAACCCCCTCCGGTTCTATTTTTAATGAGGAGACATCTCGGTGGCGATAGTTAGAACCAGTCCCCTTGGCATAGTAAGCACACAATTCTATACTTTCGGCAGCCCTAACGAAGGTTTGCGCCTAGAATGCGGGCAAAATTTTGGACCAATCACGGTAGCGTACCAAACTTATGGACAACTGAACGAGGCACATTCTAACGCCATCCTAATTTGCCACGCCCTTACAGGTGATTCACATCCTGCCGGCATACATGCCGAAGATGGCAGGTTGGGCTGGTGGGAAATTATGGTTGGTCCGGGGAAGGCTTTCGACACCGACCGTTACTACATTATCTGCTCCAATGTGCTGGGTGGTTGCAAAGGCACTACCGGTCCAGCTTCGACTAATCCCGCTACCGGCAAGCCTTATGCCTCTAATTTCCCGGTTATTACGGTGGAAGATATGGTGCGGGTTCAAAAAAAGTTGGTTGAATATCTGGGTATAGATAGCCTGTTGGCGGTAGTAGGAGGCAGCATGGGAGGGATGCAAGCGTTGGCATGGTGTCAGTTATATCCCGAAAGTGTACGGGCGGCTTTGCCAATTGCCACTTCTCCAAGTCTGACCGCACAAGGTATCGCGTGGAACGAAATCGGGCGACGCGCAATTATGGCAGATCAAAATTGGAACGGCGGAAACTACTATGAGCCGGGACAAGCGCGCCCCGAAAATGGCTTGGCAGTAGCTCGTATGTTGGGGCATATAACCTACCTGAGTGAAGAGTCAATGGAGTACAAATTCGGGCGGCAGTTGCGCCAAAAAGATGATTATAGCTTTAGTTTTAATATAGATTTTGAAGTGGAAAGCTATCTCCAACATCAGGGTGAGATTTTCAACCAGCGATTTGATGCCAATTCCTACTTATACATAACCCGCGCTATGGATTATTACGATATGACGCGTGGCAAGAGTAGCCTAACAGAGGCATTCGCCAATACAAACGCTGCGTATCTATTCATCAGTTTTAGCAGCGATTGGCTATATCCACCCTACCAGAGTGAGCTTATGTCAAAGGCGGCACGTGAAGCAGGACGCTACGTAGAATACGTAAATATAACAGCGCCCAATGGTCACGACTCATTTCTGTTAGAGTCGGAACATCAGGCACCGTTAATCAGCGAATTTTTAGAGAAAATATTTAAAGGCTAACGCTTCGATTCATAAGCCTTTTTCAGATAATTAACCGCGGACTCAAAATCCCCCCAATTCTCTAAGGCTTCTCCATAGGCTTTGTAAATATCGCCAAGCACAAATGGTAGATTTAATAACTCAAGCGTAGCTATTGCTTTTTCAAAGAGATGCCGTGCTTCATCCGCATTCCCAAGACGGATCTCAATATCGGCGGCAATTTTGAGGGCTTTGCCTTCGGTTACTATATCTCCGGCATTGTGGGCTTCTTCAATGGCACGGCTTGCCAACTGGCGTGCATCATCAATGCGATTCTCGCGCAAGCGCAACCACGAAAGGGACGTATTGGTAAGGGCTAAATCAATACCTTTAAGATTGGTTTCACGCTTACCGAGAGAGATTGCCTCGTTAAGCAGGTCTTCCGCCTGTTTTTCGCGTCCATTTATCGCCAGTAGGTCGCCAACATCCGCGCTGAGCCTTAACATTTCACGCCGCTGGTTTAGCTGACGGAAGGAATTCAAACTTATGGCGGAGTAATTTCGAGCGCGAATAAGGTCGCCGCGTTCTCGGTAAGATTCTGCCAGATTAAAGTAAATTTGAGCACGTTGCGCTGGTAAAAACACCTCTTCTTCAAGTTTTAAAGCTTCTTTGAAGGTGCTCAAGGATTCTTCCTGCCTACCTAGTATAAGATAATCATTAGCCAGATTACTCAAAACTTGAAGTTTGACTTCAGGCTCAATTAGGTCAACATTATCGCAGATAATTTCCCAAGCTTCGCGATGGTGCAGCAAAGCCTGATCAACCTGTTTACGTAGATAATAAAGATTCCCAATTAGATTCTTGGTTTCCGCAACTACAGCTATTTGCGTGGTTTTTTGAGCAAGTAGCACGGCTTCTTCCAAAGCAGGACGAGCGGCTTCAAGATTCCGACGTTTCAGTTGCAAAAAGCCTACCAGTTTCAAATATTGAGCACGATCATATTCGGAAAGTTGATGACGTGGCAGATCGTCCAATAATTGCTCTGCTTGGATTAATTCACTGCTTTTTTGCAAATCGCCAAATTGCCCGGCACGCTCAATTAGCACTTGCACTTCCAATAATTTATCACGGAGAGCGGTAGCCAAACTCAACTCAGTGGTCTTGGAATTATCTTCCCGCTCCGGCATTCCGCTGCTCCCATAGCCGCCGTAGAGGAAAAATTCTACAGGTTCACCCAGTCTTTTTGCAATTAGCTGTAACGCTTTGAGAGAAGGATGGATTTTATCTCTTTCAATTGCGGAAATATAACTGGCTACATATTCTGCACCGGCAAGCTCTTGCTGGCTTAACCCTAGTCGCCTTCGAACGAGTTTAACTCTGCCACCTAATGAATTTGCTTCTGTTTTTCCTGTTTCTGTAAAAATTTGAATTAAGTTGCTGCCTCTGGAAGCTCTCAGTTCTGCTAACGACCTTCGCCCACGCTTCCTGACCGGTTGGTCAGGCTTATCGTTGGATAAGATTTGGGGCTTAAATTCTCTTAACGCGATTCCGTTGCCAACCTTAAGCTTCGCGTTATTATTCCATTGCGCGTCCAACATAGACCTCTTTCCTTTGTCTTACCCTAATGTCACTCGGCGAGAGCGTTTATAGCAAATTTAAGTTAACACCATGCAAGTTTTAATTGCATGATTTAAACTCTATAAACCCATTACGCTTCCAGAGATATGTAAACGCGACTCACCCCTGTGTCTAAATAAATTTTATAACTATATATTAGCACTTAATACGAGTTAATAACATAGTATGATTTGTAAAATAAGAATTAATTGCTACTTTTGATCACAAACTTTATAGTACTTTAATAATTCAGATTTTATTAATGATAGTAATATTGAAAACAATTAATAAGCTTTACTTAAGTAATAGCTAAGATTATGATTAGAAATAGGGTTTTACCTGTGCATTGAAGCAAAAAGGAGTTGAAATAAATGAGTGTCCACGTGGCTGTGACCACAAAAACCAAGCGGTCTTTTACTGTACGCATAGGTATGTGGTGTGCCAGACATGCATGGCTGGTTATCATTCTTTGGTTGGTTATTTGCGGCAGCCTATTCGCCACCGGACAACTGGTAGGTACTAGGACTTATGGCATTACCGATGATGTAGGACTAGAAAAACTCGATTCAATTCGTGCGGGTTCAGTTTTTGATGCAAATGGCGGGAGTGAAGCCTCAGAAACGCTTTACGGTATAATCAATCACCCCGATCTTAAAGTAACCAGCCCTGAATTTAAAGCTAAAATTGCAAGTGTAGTTATTGCGTTACGTAGCGCTACCTATCTTCAAGACGGAATACCCGCTGCCGTTTTTTCGCAGGTAATTGATCCTACTAACACTTTGCCTTTGCTTGGTTTAAACAGTATGGACGGAAGTGCCAGCCGTATTCAGGCAACAATTCAGGGGGAACGCGAGTTAGTCAAGAAAAAAATCAGTGCCGTACGTCCTCTCCTGACGGAACTCACCAATCAAGGGAGTGAATTCAAAGTATTTTTTTTCAGTTCTACTATCATTAATAATGAGGCACTCGAATTAGCAGCCCATGAACTGGATGGCTCGTTAAAAATTACTATTCCTGCAACATTCATAATTTTATTGATTGCCTTCGGTACTTTAGCTGCCGCATTGATACCTTTATTTCTGGCGATTTCATCCTTGATGGCTGCCTTCGGAATTTTGGCGATTTACAGCAATACCACAAACGGAGTTGATTCCAATACTACCCAACTCATTGTGTTGATGGGCTTGGCAGTTGGTATTGATTATTCGCTTTTCATGATCACACGCTACCGGGCAGAGCGTAGGCGAGGGCGTGACAAACTCACCGCAATCGAAATAGCCAGCGGTACCGCAGGACGCGCAGTTTTCTTCAGTGGAATGGTCGTAATTATTTCGCTGGCAGGGCTGTTTATCATCGGTATTCCTACGTTTATATCTATGGCAATTGCTACCATTGGGGTTGTGTTGGTGTCGGTAATCGGTAGTTTTACCCTTATTCCGGCGGTATTAGCGGTGTTGGGCAACGGTGTAAATTGGGGGCGTATCCCTTATTTTGGGCGAGAACGCAATGAGGGTAGCGGTTTTTGGAGTAAATTGGTTCATCGGGTAATGCAACACCCGCTAATTATGGTCAGTGTTGTTACGGTGTTACTGATAGCTTTGGCGTTACCACTATTCCAATTCAAATTGGGAAATAATGGGTTAGATGGTTTGCCCGATTCGCTTGCTAGCGTGCAGGCAATCCATTTGTTAACAGATAAATGGCCGCAAGGTACAATCCTCAGAATGAATGTGGTAATTACAAACGCCGACAAACCTGAAACCAAACAAGCAATCGACAATTTCACCGAAGTCGCCCTAAAAACAAACGGTCTTAGCGGTCCGGTAGATAAATCGCTTTCCCGCAACGGTAAGGCGCTACGTCTCAGTATTATTATGTCAGGCAACCGCAATGATCAATCCAATAAAGACCTGATAAGGTCGATTCGAAATGAGCTTATACCACGTTATTTTGGTAGCTTGCCGGGAGTTACCGCGCTGGTTAGCGGCGCAACCGCCCTTACCATAGATACTACCAAGCTTTATATGGATGCCTTACCGCTTATATTCGTTTTCGTATTGGGGTTAAGCTTTATCTTACTATTGGTAGCCTTCCATTCGTTGGTAATACCTATCAAAGCCATTATTCTGAACCTGTTATCTACCGGAGCATCCTATGGCGTACTGGTACTGGTATTTCAAGAAGGCTGGTTTAGCGACCAACTTGGTTTCAGACCAACCGGAGTAATCGAGAGTTTTGTGCCGCTTTTCCTTTTCACCATTCTATTCGGGTTAAGTATGGATTATCATCTTTTTATTCTGACCAGAATCAAAGAGGCTAAAGATCGAGGAATGCCTTCGGATGAAGCTGTGGAAAAGGGCATTAGTATTACCTCTGGGGTTATCACCAGCGCGGCGGCAATCATGGTAGTGGTATTTGGGGTGTTTGTCACCTTGCGCATCATCATAATCAAACAATTGGGGTTAGGCTTGGCTGTCGCAGTATTTGTTGATGCTACAATTATCCGCAGCATTTTATTACCGGCAGCAATGCAATTGCTAGGAGAAATGAACTGGTACATTCCGCGCTTTCTGGACTGGATTCCGCAAGTCACCATTGAGGGTGAGCCTGAGGAGGCTAAGAAAGGCGAAGAGTTAGAAAGTACCTATATCAATTAGGGATGCAAAGTAATACTAAAATGCGCCCTCAAAACGGACATTGCCGCAGCATAATCTTTTGAACTACGTTTGTACGACCTTAATTCACGGCTATTACTATTTCTTGACAAAGCCCTCGTGGAATAGTAGCATTTTCCAAATTCAACCATCAGAAAGGCTAGCCGCAATGGACTATAAACGCCCGTGGGTTTCTCCCGAATCTCAAGAATTTTACAATAAGTATGTTTCTCACTATCGTAATTTGCTACCTTCCGGTTTTGAGTCTGAGGTTGAGCAAATGCTGGAAATGCATGCCCGTTTTATGGATTATGAGTGTATCAGTTTGTATGCCGGTACAAACATTATGAACCCGCGTGCAGCGCGTTTTCAAGCCGCCAGTGTGGGAAGTCGCCCCAGTCTCGGCTATCCCGGTGACAAGTATGAAACCGGATTACAGTACGCCGAACAATTGGAAATTATGGTGGTGGAAATCCTGCGGCGCATCTTTAAATGCGATTATGTGGAGTTCAGGGTTGGAAGCGGTTCTCTTGCAAATCTTTATGCGTATATGGCTTGCACCAAACCCGGCGACAGAATAATGGCGCTTTCAAACGCCGCCGCCGGACATGTTACCCACCATACACCGGGTGCGGCGGGCTTGTACGGCTTAGAGGTTCACGATATTCCTTTTGATGGCGAGCGTATGGCGGTTGACCTTGCGAAACTAGAGGCAGAAGCGCAACGTCTTAAACCAAAACTTATCATTCTGGGCGGTAGTCTTGCGCTATTCCCCTATCCGGTAAAAGAAGTTAGAGCCATAGCCGATAGGGTTGGAGCGTGGTTGATGTTTGATGCGGCGCATGTTTCCGGGATTATCGCGGGTGGCGAGTTTCAGCAACCGCTGGCGGAGGGCGCACACCTAATGACCTGCTCTACTTACAAGTCTTTTGGAGGTCCGGCGGGCGGGTTGGTACTAACCAATATGCCTGAACTGGCAGAGCGGTTGGACAAGATAGCCTATCCGGGTTTAACTGCCAACTTCGACCTAAGTCGCACCGCTGCGCTGGTGGTAGCTGCCTCAGATATTTTAGAATTTGGGCAGGAATATGCCCGTGTCTGTATTGCGAATGCCCAGAAGTTGGCGGAGGAATTGGCAGAAGGCGGCGCTCCGGTTCACAGCGCAAAAGGACGAGGCTTTACTATGTCACATCATATAGCAATTCAAGCAGCAGCATATAAAGGTGGCACTACCGCCTCACGGCAGCTTGAAAAGGCGAATATCCTGACTAGTGGCATCGGCTTACCTTTGCCAGAGCTTCCAAATGATTTTAATGCAATTCGCATCGGTACGCAGGAAATTACCCGTTGGGGCTTCAAACCTAACGATATGCCCGAACTGGCACAACTCATCAATCGAGTGCTGGTCAAAGGAGAAGTGCCGGAAAGCGTACAGCCAGATGTAATCGCAATGCGCCAACGTTTCCAGCAACTGCACTATATAAGAGCCTAGCGTTATGGCAGTGATAACGCTTACCACCGATTTTGGTTCTCTTGATGGATATGTGGGCATGATGAAAGGGGTAATTCATGCTATCAATCCACAAGCTACGGTAATAGACCTGACGCACGAGGTAGAGCCACAAAACATCCTGAACGGCGCCTATCACGTCTTTAATGCCCATCGCCACTTTGCGCCCGGTACAATCCATGTAGCGGTGGTTGATCCGGGTGTAGGCACTAATCGCCGCGCCATCGGGATGAAAATAGCGGAAAGAGGTTATTTTATCGGACCGGATAACGGGCTTTTTTCATATTTCTTGAATACTTATGCTGATTTGCAAGTTAGAGAGTTAAACAACCCGGCTTTCCACCTTTCCGAAATCAGCAATACCTTTCACGGAAGAGATATTTTTGCTCCGGTAGCGGCTTTTCTTTCCAGAGATGCGCCATTCGAGCAGGTAGGCGCAGTATTCGACCCATCCGCACTGGTACGCCTAGAAAACATCCTGCCGGAATGGCATAATTTGCCAGATACTAAAAAAATCCTCAAGGGGAGAGTGCTGCATATTGACCACTTTGGCAATGTTATCAGCAATATTAGACGCGAGCATCTCACCCATTTCGGACAAGAAGCGTTAAATAATGCGCGTGTTTCAGTACCCGGTCAGCTTTTAGCCAACGGCATCCGCGAAACCTATGGTACGGCTGAAAATGGGGAGATTATCGCCCTATTCGGGAGTGGTGGGTATCTGGAAATAGCGCAAGTCAATGAACAGGCAGCATATGTCACAACCCTCATCGAAAACTCGGTTTATCTTAAACAGCGCGTAGTACAGATAGGTTTTCCTTTTGAGGTTGAATTACCTTATTGGGCTTCGAATGTGCCGGATTTGCCGCCGCTCTTATGAGCAAGTCTAATATTCTCAATACGCATACTCCGGTCAACTGCTTTTACCATATCGTAAATGGTCAGAGCAGCCGCGCTAACCGCCGTAAGCGCTTCCATTTCAACTCCGGTTTGGCTGGTGGTTTTTACTTCTGCCTCAATCAGCACCGAGTTTTGGGAATCATCCAGTTCAAAGCGCAGATTAATCCCGCTCAAGAGTAGCGGGTGGCACATTGGAATTATTTCATGAGTTTTTTTAGCCGCCATAATTCCGGCTATCTGTGCCACTGCCAACACATCCCCCTTCTTCACACGCCCATCCCTGATAAGTTGCAAGGTTTCAGGTTGCATCACCACCGCACCACGTGCCACCGCGCGGCGGTCTGTAATCGCTTTTTCGGACAGATCCACCATCCGGGCGCGTCCTTCTTCGTTAAAATGGGTCAATTCGCTCATATTGTTATCAGCCTATTATGTAAATAATGTACTCAAACCCAGCAAAAGATAACACGCCCACCTGAAGGCGGCAAGTTTATTGCGCTGACAGGGTGAGCGTGGAAATTTCGCGTGAGGTATTTTTAAGCCTCTATTTCAGAGTTTATTCCATCATTACAACGGGCGTTTCCTCTTGTGCAGCAGCAACACCTTTACGAGCAGCCTCAATTTGTTCTTGCTTAATACTTTTCTTTGGTAAAAGTAATGCTAGAAATATAGTGAGCGCCGTACCGATAGTTACAAAGGTAAAAACATTACCCATTGAACCTGCCGCCGCATTAAGCACGATAGCTTGGCTATCCGGGCGTTGTCCACTTGCCGCTGCCGCTTTTACACCACTAGTCACGCGCTCGGTAAGTCCGGTCACAAAGAGAGTTGTCAATACCGCAACACCGATTGAACTGAAAATCTGGGCAGTAGCATTATATAGAGAACTTACTTTAGGCAAGCTTGGTCCTGCAAAACGGGAAAGAGCTACTGTCTGTAGCGGCAAGTTAGACCAGCCAAACCCAATACCTCGAATAAGTAATATCAGCACGAAAGACCAACCATCGCTTTCAGGGCTGACATTCATGAGCATTATCGAGCTAATCGTAAGGGCAATGATACCCATTATTACCTGAATACGCGGTCCAACAATATCATAGATACGGCTGCCACTGATTATCCCGATTGCAGCGCCGATACCTTGAGGCATAAGCGACAAACCGGTGAGTACCGCGCTCATATTCTTGAATCTTTCGAGGAAAAGAGGCAGGATGAAAAAGCTTCCAAAAATCACCGCGCGCACCACCCAAGTCATTAAAGTGGCGACGGTAAAATCACGACTCTTGAAAACACGAAGGTCAAGCACAGGGTCTTTACGCCGCAACTCATACGCGCTAAAGATACCCAAGATAGCCAGACCTGTAACTAACATTACCCAGACCAACCAGTAACCCCAACCGTTGATTTCACCAGTGGGAGTTTGAGGCGTGATACTTCCTTCTCGCGTATCGCTGACAAGCGAAAAGGAATATACCACCAAAATTGTGCCTGAAATTGAAAGAAGCAAACCCAGAAAGTCAAACTTTTCAAGCCTTGTCGCTGTAACAGAGGCAGGACGGGCAACAGCTTCAGGTGCAGTAGAATCGGCGGGTTTTGTACCTCCCGACCAATTTTCCGAAGCCCACATGGGTTTACGTCCAAAATCTGGTTTCAGCAACCGGGCGATTAAGAACATTGCGAGCAAGCCAACCGGAATATTTATAAAGAATATCGAAGGCCAGTCAAAGGGACTGTCAACTAGCAGACCTCCGATAGTAGGTCCTAAAGTAGGGGCAAGCAACACCGGAATTGCCACCACTGCCGAGCTTTTTGCCCGGTCGGCAGGTGGAAAAACATTGAACGAAATAGAGATAGCCAGCGGAAAAAGCATACCACCGCCAAGACCCTGAAAAACCCGGAAAATGATTAACATCGGCACGCCACCGCCGCCGAATAAATGATCCAGTTCATGCGAAAAGCCGCAAAGAAAACTACCTAGAGTGAACATAGCTAATGCGAAAAGGAAAATTCGTCTTAAGCCATAGCGGTGGCTGAAATATCCAGCTACGGGTATGACTGCCGCCTGAGCTAGGAAGTATCCGGTTATAACCCATTGGATTGTATTAATAGTAACGGTAGAGTCTTGATCGCTGAAGCTTTTCAGCATAGCCGTTAGCGAAACGTTCACTATAGTGTTATCCAGCACCGCCATAAAAAGACCTAAAGCAGCGCTTAAGGCTACGGCGTAGCGATAGGGTATCTTTTTCAAGATATTCTTTCCTTTCTAGATCTATTTGTGTTCAGCCTCATTAAAGTTGTTCTCAAAAATACTCCGAGCGGTTTCTTCCAGTATATAAAGATAGTTTTTCATTTGGGCTAAGTCGGACTGACTGAGCTTACTAGTTAATTGCTGGTTAAGAGCTTTGACCTGTTGCAATATAATATTTGCCTGTATAATCCCCGTCTCGGTTAAAAAAACCCTTACAAGCCGATTATCGGTATGGTCACGCTCACGCCGAATCCAACCTAGATCGGTTTCCATTTCTTTTACGGTACGGGTAATCATGCTGGCATCTACGCCGATACAACCGGTGAGATAATTCTGGGTTATACCATCTTCATGGGCAAGGATTAGCATTATTCGCCCTGTAATATGATTGACTCCCAGAGTCTTTTCCAATACTTGCCTTATCGCCAGCAATGTTTGCCCTAACAGACGTGGCAAAAACGAATCTTCACTTTGATCTGAAAAAAACTGTGGTGGAGTAGGTATAGTGTTGTTTAATTTATCCATATAGTACCTGAAAATAATAGAATTATTAATCTCTTTTTAATAAGAAATATAAAATAGCGCATGTTCTTTGAGTTGTCAATCATTTATCCTGCAATCTTTGATAATTCAAGGATATTTGCCCAAGTAAAAGTTTTCTACAGACACCGGATAGATATGATAAAATTAATAGTGTGGCTCAGGATTATAAAGGGAGTAGGTAACTGATTCGTTGAACGATTCTATAGGGACAAGGGCGCTGCTACGACAGCTTGAGATAAAGCCGAGCAAGGGTCTAGGTCAGAACTTTCTGGTAGATACCTCAGTTCCACCTAAAATTCTGGCAGCCGCCGAGTTAAAGAAGGAAGACGCGGTTATAGAAATCGGACCCGGCGTTGGGATACTGACTCGATTACTGCTTCAAACTGCTACAAAGTTTACAGCGGTTGAGCTTGATCAACGCCTCTACCCTTTTTTGCGTGAGCTGTTGTCGCCTTATCCGGGCGCAAAACTGGTGGAAGGGGATGTGCTGGATTTCCAGCCTGAAGCGCTTGAACCTACTGCCTATAAACTTATCGCAAACATTCCCTATTACATTACTTCTGCTATTCTGCGCCACTTTCTGGAAAGTGCGCACCGACCACAACAAATTGTGCTGATGGTGCAAAAAGAGGTAGCGCAGCGTATAGTAGCTAAACCACCTGAAATGAGCCTGCTAGCGGTAAGCGTGCAGTTCTACGGCAAGCCAAAGCTGTTTGCTGTTGTACCGGCAGGGGCTTTTTACCCGCCTCCCAAAGTAGATTCGGCAATTCTAACGATTAAGGTTTACCCTGATGCGGAAAGACCTTGCCGGGTTACAGATGAAGCAAGGCTCTTTGAAATTGTACGGGCAGGATTTGGGCAAAAGCGCAAGCAATTGGCAAACTCTCTGGCAACAGGACTTCATCTGGATAAAGAGATAATACGCGAGGTTTTAGCGGTTGGGCATATTGCTGCCGAGCGTCGCGCTGAAACCCTTAGCCTTGTAGAGTGGGAACAGTTGTACAATGCCTTAGATGGGCTTGCCATTTCCACTAAAGCTGGATAAAATCTAACAATTAAACTATTAATTACTATTCTGAGACAGGACTGACTAAACCCGGAATGCAAACTAAAACATCTACTCTTGATGATTTATCCCGTGCTGTGGGAGACTCTGAGGATAAAGACATCCTTCCCGGCTTAATCAAGCGACACCCTCGCTTTTTGTACACAGTGAGCATCGGCTTTGCGGCACTTTTCGCCGAACTCATGCTATTTATGTCGCTGTATTATGCTCCCACAAAAGACTCGTCTTTTAATATTGGGCTTACAATCGGCACTTTTCTTTTCTCATTTCTGGCAATTTTTGCTTCCTTTACCATGCCACATATTTACTTCCTGCCCAGATTCAAACGGTATTCGCCCATAATTTTTCTAATGATGGAGTGGATAACCGGCGCAATTATCGTTACAGCTGCCAGTATTATCCAGCTAGTGGTTGGTATTTTTCTGGTAAACGGCGAGTTGTTCGCCATAAGTGAACACCTGCGCTCGCTAGCGTTATATACGCTGGTAATTTGCATGATGGTACATGGGTCGGTGCTGTTTGCCCGCTATGTGCACTACCTGTATGAGCGCGAGCTTCACCAATCGTACAAAATTGTAACAGTTGCCGGAGTCACGGCGGTAGTGCTAATAATACTGGCATTGTTCCTACTCCCCTACGACCTAGGACGTATCGGTACGGGGTTGCCCAACAACGGTTTACTATCGTTGCATATCACGATGCGCGACATCTGGCTAATAGTCTGCACCATATTTGCCTTTGTCTGGCAACTTTCGGTGCTGGCTGACCACTAGAAAAGTCTTTTGCTCTAGCTCCTGTCAGGCACAGGAGCTTTTATTATGTTCGATTTACATAGGCATAGCAAAAGGGTTATGGTAAAATTTAGCAGTCTGTAAATTTGAGTTGAGAATGGAGCTATGCAAACAGAACCCGTCTATCTAACCGAACCCTATTTGCGCCAGATGTCCGCCAGAGTGTTAGAAATTCTGCCTGAAGCGGCTAAAAGATTTCGAGTATTGCTGGATACTACGGTTTTTTACCCAATGGGAGGTGGGCAACCCACCGATCAGGGCATATTGAGTTGGGGTGGCGCAACACAGGCTAAAGTTTATCAGGTAATGATGAAAGAGGGCGAAATCTGGCATTATCTTGAATCTGAAAGTGTCCCTTTTGAAGTGGGACAAGTGGTGCTAGGGGAGCTTGATTGGGAACGCCGCTACCAGAATATGCGGGTGCATACGGGCGGGCATCTGGTAGATTTCGCGCTTTTCAGGCTTGGTTTCGTGCCGGAAATATTAAAGCCGCTGAAGGGCGATCATGGGAAAAAGCCCTTTGTTTTGTATGAAGGCTCAGTCGTTTCCCATGCAGAATTGAGTCCTGACTCGTTGACTCAAGCAATAGCAGAACTAATTAAAGAAGAACGCAAGTTGAGTTGGGAATTTGCCCCACTCGAAAAATTGCAAAGTGACGCAATTTATTTGCAACCGGGTTTGCCTACTCACAAACCCTTACGAAAGCTTACGCTTGATGGTGTTGGTTCGGTAGCAGATGGCGGGACGTTGGTACGAAATACCGCTGAGGTTGGCAGCGTGACCATCAACGCTATCGAGGAAAAAGATGGGCAGGTCAAAGTAAGTTACCAATTGTAGATATCACGCAAGGAGGCGTATCCGATGGACAAAGAAAGACAGCCTGTAATTGTAGCAGCCGTTCGAACCCCCCTAGGTAGACGTAACGGCAAACTAAAAAATACCCATACCACTAACCTTGCTGCCGCAGCTTTGCGCGAAGTGGTGCAACGCGCCGGAATTCAGGCAAGCATGGTAGATCAGGTCTTTATGGGCTGTGTCTCGCAAGTTGGTGAACAAGCTTTCAATATAGCGCGTAATGCCACATTAATGGCAGGTTTCCCGATTGGCGTTCCGGCAACCACTCTTGATTTTCAATGCGGCAGTAGTCAGCAGGCAATTCATCTAGCTGCTAGCATGGTAATGAGCGGTTATAACGATATTGTAGTGGCTGCCGGGGTTGAATCTATGAGCCGGGTGCCAATGGGTAGCAGTGTTGGTACGGGCAAGCCCTTGCCGGATGGCGTTGGGTATCCCTTCTCGCCTGAACTTATGAAGCTTTATGAAATGATACCACAAGGTCTTTCTGCCGAATTATTGTGCCAGAAATGGAATTTGAGCCGGGAAGAACTAGACCGCTTCAGTGTGGAAAGCCATCGCCGGGCAGCAGTTGCTACCGCTGAAGGTCGTTTCAAAAGCCAAATTTTGCCTTTAACTATTGACGGCGAGGTTATGGATACCGATGAAGGTATTCGTCCTGATACCACCTTTGAAACGTTAGCAAATTTGAAAACCGCTTTCCGAACCGATGGCAAGATTACCGCCGGAAACAGTAGTCAGATCAGCGATGGGGCGGCAGCAGTGTTAGTGATGAGCCGACAAAAAGCGTTGGAGTTAGGTTTACACCCACGGGCTGCAATCATAGCACAGGACGTGGTAGGCAGCGACCCAACTATGATGCTGACCGGTCCGATTGAAGGAACACGCCGCGCCCTGAATAAAGCCGGTTTATTACTGAGTGACATAGACCGGGTGGAAATCAACGAGGCTTTTGCACCGGTAGTGCTGGCATGGGCAAAAGAACACAATCCTGATATGTCTAAAGTCAATGTGAACGGTGGGGCGATTGCGCTTGGTCACCCGCTTGGCGCAAGTGGCGCGCGCCTGATGACCACGCTGTTACACGAACTGGAGTTCAGCGGCGGGCGTTTTGGCTTGCAAACCATGTGTTGCGGGGGCGGGATGGCGACTACCACCATTATCGAACGTCTCTAAAGCCATTGCTACGTTTATGCCTCTTTCAGGTTAAGAAAGAGGCTTTTATATTTTAAAGTATAAATAAGACAGGTTCAAATTAGCCATCAAAGTGTTATAATATTCGGGTTAATTATTAGCTCTTGATCTTGTCCCGGTATGCCGGGATATGTCCTTCAGAAAGGTTTCTCGATGGAATATGCCCTTGAACGCTTGCGGGTACAGTGCGCCGAATTACTGGCGGCAACCGGTCTGGTAAAGGCTGATGCAGTTACGCTAACCGACCCCAAGCCGAATATACCTGCCGACCTAGCTTTCCCATGCTTTCAAGCTGCCCGTGCGGCAGGAATAAATAATCCGGCTGAGTTCGCGGCAAAACTCGCAGGGGCAGTCCAAATTCCCGCCGATGCATTGATAGGTAAGGTTGAAGCAGCCGGTCCCTTCGTAAATATCAGCGTAAACCCAAGCAACTTTACAACAGATGTGCTATCTGAAGTGCTAAAGCTTGGCGAAGATTACGGGAAGGGAGATAGCGGCGCAGGACAAACACTTACTATCGACTTTTCTTCGCCCAATATTGCCCGCAAAATGCACGTAGGGCATTTGCGCTCAACCGTTATAGGCAACTCCATTCGCAAGATCCTGAAATTTCTAGGGTATAACGTTATTGCCGATAACCATCTGGGCGATTGGGGTACACAATTCGGCAGTTTGCTGGCAGCACATGATTTGTGGGGCTGGTCGGAAAAGATAAACGAGAACCCCATAGAGGAACTGGTTGAAATTTATGCCCGATTCCACAAAGCCTCCGAAGAAGACCCCAAACTACGCGACCTTGCCCGCGATTGGTTTCGCCGTCTGGAAGAAGGGGATGTAAAGGCGCGTGAATTGTGGAAGTGGATGGTTGATATAACCTTGCTAGAGTTTGCCAAAACTTACGCTCGCTTGGGAGTCACCTTTGATTTACAGCATGGCGAAAGTTTTTACGAACCAATGCTGGATGAAGTGGTGAAGGAAGCGCAGGATAAAGGCGTTGCCAAAGTAGAGCCATCCGGGGCAATCTCGGTAGGTTTCGATGAAAAGCTGCCAAGCTATCTTTTGCGTAAACAGGATGGCGCAACTCTTTACCAGACCCGCGACATTGCCACCTGTATCTATCGCTGGCGCGAATACCAGCCCGACCGTAATATCTATGTGGTAGGACAGGAGCAAAAGCTACATTTCCAACAGGTTTTTGAAACCGTCAGGCTGATGGGCTACACCGAAATTGCCGAACGCTCAGTACATATTCCATTCGGGAAAATCACCGATGCACAAGGACAACGCTTTTCTATGCGGCGTGGTACTGCTATCTTCCTTGACGAGGTGCTGGATGAAGCATTGGAACGCGCTCGCGCCGTAATTGCCGAGAAGATAGCCGAAGGAAAAACCGACCTGACCGCAGATGAGCAGGAATACGCCAGCCAAATTATTAGCGTGGGCGCGGTAATCTTTAACGACCTGTATCAAGACCCCGGTCGCGATATTCGCTTCGATTGGGATAAAATGCTGGCATTCGATGGCAATAGCGCACCCTATATCCAATACACTCATGCGCGTTGTTGCTCTATCTTGCGTAAAGCTGGTGAAACACCGCAGAATGCCGATTATAAAATACTTGCCAGTTCCGAAGAACAGGCAGTGGTCAAGCAGTTAGCCCGGTTCCCCCAAGTGGTAAAGCGCGCTGGCTTGGAATTTCTACCCGCCCTTATCGCAGAGTGGACATACGGGTTAGCGCGTGAATTTGCCCGATTCTATCATGAAATTCCGGTTCTAGAAGCGGCTAGTCCCGAATTGCGGGCAGCAAGATTGGGGCTGGTGGCAGCAGTAGCAACCAATCTCCGTAACGGTCTGGCTTTGCTCGGCATCAAAGCCCCAGAACGCATGTAGTTTTTATTCGAATATTGCGATGGGGCAAACAAAATAATTTGAGCAGGTACAAGCAATTGTTTGTACCTGCCTTCTATTTTCTGATAATAACTTATGTAAAGTAAATAGGGGTTGCTGGCAGGAGGGAAAGAATGTTTACCGAAGGGGCAGTGGTTTGGACACCTACCGAAGAATACACCAAAGGTTCGCATCTGGAAAAGCTGATGCTAGCGTTAGGGTTGGATTCCTACGATGCTTTATATGAGTTTTCGGTAGAACAGCCGGAACAGTTTTGGCAAAAAACGCTGGAGTTACTCGGCATCGAATGGTTTGAACCCTATCGCCAATTCGTAAATTTAAGCAAGGGCAAGCCTTTTCCCGATTGGTTTCTGGGAGGCAAATTCAATTTTACGCACAATGCTTTACGTTGGGCGCACAAACCCGAAAGTCGGGAAAGAGTAGCGCTAGCATGGGAAGGCGAGAACGAGGAAAATCGCAGCCTTACTTACGCGGAGTTAGAACGCGAAGTGATGAATTTTGCAGCGGTATTACACTCGTTGGGCGTACAAAAAGGTGATAGGGTCGGTATCCTGATGCCGATGATGCCCGAAACGGTGGTAGCATTTCTGGCGGGTCCGGCTATTGGCGCAATTATGGTTCCTATGTTCTCAGGCTTTGGCACTGAAGCGATTGTTTCGCGCCTGAGCGATTCGGAGGCAAAGATTCTGGTGACGGTGGACGGCTTCTATCGAAGGGGGCGACAGGTTCAGACGCACGCGCTATTGGAAGAAGTTACCCGTGAATATACCGGGCTGGAAAAAATCGTTATTGTGAGACGGTTGGGTCTGGACGTTCCGATAAAGGAGGGGCGTGACCTTTTCTGGGATGATTTGATGGCGCAAGTGGTAAAGCCCGCCCAAATCGAGCCAATGGATTCAAACGACCCCTATCTAATAATTTACACTTCCGGCACTACCGGAAAACCAAAGGGGATGATTCATACCCATACCGGCTTTCCGTTGAAATCTACGCAGGACGTGGCACAGCTTTTCGATTTACGCGAGGGTGAGTGCCTTTTCTGGATTACCGATATGGGCTGGATGGTGGGACCACTGGTCATTGGCGCGGGCTTGATGCTAGGTGCAACGGTGGTACTCTACGAAGGAGCGCCCGATTTCCCAAACTGGGGCAGGCTTGGAAATATCATCGAGAAACATAAGGTTACTCATTTTGGCGGTACGCCCACGCTCATACGCGGGATGATTACGCATGCTGAGGAAGTGCAATTTGACCGCAACAGTCTCCGCACCCTGATGTCCTCCGGCGAACTATGGGATCCCGAATCATTCGAGTGGTTTTTCAACGTGTTCGGGGAAGGCAAACGCCCTATCATCAATTATTCTGGTGGAACCGAAATTTCCGGCGGCATTGTGGGAAATGTAATCTATCGCCCTATAAAGGTAGCTGGTTTTAATTCTGCGCTTCCCGGCTTAAAAGTGGCGGTGCTGGATGATTTGGGCAACCCAGTTAGAAATCAGGTTGGTGAATTGGCAATCCTAGAAGCGTTCGTAGGGCAAACCCGCAGTTTCTGGGGCGAACCGCAACGCTATCTTGAAACCTACTGGGAGCGTTTTCCCGACAAATGGGTGCATGGCGATTTGTGCTTCCATGACAGCGATGGTCATTTCTTCATTCTAGGGCGTTCCGATGATACCCTGAAAATTGCGGGTAAGCGTCTCGGTCCGGCTGAAGTAGAAGCGATTGTGGCAGAACACCCGGCAGTGGCAGAAACGGCAGCGGTGGGAGTGCCACACCCACAGAAGGGCGAAGAATTGGTGGTCTTTGTCATCCCACGACCCGGTATAGATGAGGAAACGCTCAGAAACTTGCCAAAAACTATCTCGAACCTGATTGAGGAGAGATTGGGAAAAGCCTTCCGCCCCGGCAAAGTCCATACCGTCAAAGAACTGCCCAAAACTCGCAACGCCAAAGTGATGCGCCGAGTAATAAGGCGGGTGTACAGCGGGCAAAATCCCGGTGACCTTTCTGCATTGGAGAATCCGACAGCGGTGGAAGCAATCAAGAGACTGGTGTAATTTTTGGAATTTAGTTTCACTGCAATGGAAATTAGCTTCATTAGGAACTCAACCCGTTTTGGACATAACGGAATAGAAGGGGATTAGATTTTCATAGGAGATGAGCATAAGGGTTGAAATAAAGGAAAATTGCTATAATTGAATCGGGCAAATGCAGCGAGTTTCTTCTGTGGTAAAAGTGTTTTGGTGAACAAATTTTACTACAGACAGCAATGCACTTGCCCTCCTCAAGCTATTTTGATCCTTTTTCCTCGCTAAAATGTATAAACTCGAGCTTAGACCTAGCTTAGCGTGTTATAATTCAGCGGAAGAGGTAGTATTGCCAACAGTCGGAATCATAATGCAGGAGAGCTTACAGGGGTGGAAGAGGTAGAACAGGAATATTTTTCACAGATAAAGAGCCAATTTGATATAATCTACCCTCGTTTGGTGACGCTGTACCCCAACGCACATTGCGAATTGAACTACCAAAACGCTTTCCAATTGCTTGCAGCTACTATTCTCTCGGCGCAATGTACCGATGAACGTGTAAATATGACCACCCCTGCCCTCTTTGCGAACTACCCAAATCCGCAAGCCCTCTCAGAAGCGCAACCCGAAGAACTTGAAAGTATTATCAGAAGTTGCGGTTTCTATCGCAATAAAGCACGCAGCTTGCTAGGTATGAGCAAAATGTTGGTACAGGATTTCAGTGGTCAGGTTCCCGATACCATGGCAGAACTCATTCGCTTGCCGGGAGTAGCACGGAAGACCGCCAATGTGGTGTTAGGCAATGCGCTAGGCAAAAACGAGGGTATTCCGGTTGATACCCATGTAATACGATTAGTGGCTCGTATCGGCTTATCCAGTCAGATTACCCCAGAGAAAATCGAACAAGATTTAATGCACATTTCGCCCCGTGAGGAATGGGCAATGGTTTCGCATCGGCTCATTTGGCACGGGCGGCGAGTTTGTAACGCCCGCAAACCCTTGTGCGAGCAATGTACTTTAGCCCCTGATTGCCCTACCGGAAGGCAAATCTTGAATCTGAAGTAGTTTATAAAGGAGAGTAGTAAATGGAACTGCACGGCAAGAAAATCGCGATATTGGCAGAACAGCTTTATCAGGAAGTGGAACTGTGGTATCCCCTCTACCGTTTCAAAGAAGCGGGCGCGGAGGTGATAGTAGTTGCGCCTGAAGCTGGCAAAACCTACGCCAGTAAGTTAGGCTATCCGGTTAAAAGCGATAAAGCTGCCGCTGAAGTTACCGCCGCTGACTTTGATGCGCTGATAGTACCGGGTGGTTTCTCGCCCGACTATATGCGACGCAACGCCGCAATGGTGCAACTGGTAAAGGCTATAACGGAACAGGGCAAGGTAGTAGCGGCAATTTGTCACGGTCCATGGATGCTCTGCTCAGCAGACGTACTACAAGGCAAACGTGCTACCAGCTTTTTCAGCATTAAAGCCGATTTGGTACATGCAGGTGCGCAGTGGGTGGATGAAGAAGTGGTGCGAGATGGCAATCTTATAACCAGCCGCCAGCCTGACGACCTACCCGCTTTTTGTCGCGAAGTAATTGCCGCGCTAATACAGGTTCCGGCAGGCGTATAACCATTTTTAGTGGGGTAAAAACATATACCCCTATTTTTATGAGAGAAAAATACACATGGCAACTAGACAAAAACCCCCAAAACCCGGCACTGTAACCCGCGGTCGGGATATTCCTGAAATAGTTGAGTACAACAAACCATCTTTTTGGAAATACTTCTGGATAATACTGCTGGCAGGAATAATACTCTTTACGCTCGGTTATGGCGTATGGCGTTTAATGGGTGGCAGCTTCAAGCCGCAGCCGGTGGGTGATTGCGCCGATGCAGCCAAACGTGGAGTGGTACTCGATCCAGTTACTGCTAACCCCACCGATTTTACAGCCCAATTGAAATATGCCGATTTCGAGTACGGTTGCCGTGAGTTTGCTGGTTCGATTACCAATTATAGCAAAGCGGTTCAGGTGGCAGGACAGCCCAATGCAACCATTTCAAAAGCCGATCGGTTGAAGGCGCAACTGGGATTGGGGTTTTCCTATTTCTATAATCAAAATACGAAAGAAGCACAAACTGAACTGAAGAAATATCTGGATGAGGAACCCGACAATACACTAGCACTTTACGTATATGGCTATGCCCTCAAAGCGGATGACCCTGCTAAAGCTATTGAACAATGGCAAAAGGTGATTAAGCTTGCACCATCGGGCGATAACCTTGCAGTGCAATCTCAAAAAGCCATTGACGAAACTAAAACAAAATAACAGCTTAAGAATTGCAGATTAATTTCACAAAGTTATTCTAGGCAAGACGTGATTGTGGATGCGAGTCTCACAGAAAAAGAACAAGGCTTTGAAGGCTAACTTGTTCTTATCCATGTAGAGTCGCATCCGCTTCCACTCAAAATCTTGTATCCAAATCTAGGTTTATTTCTGGGTTATTACGACTCCCCACCTTTCCAATTCGGCAATGGCAGCGTCAACCAAGTTATCTAGGTGTGCTTCCACCACATCCGAGAGTTCCCAACCCAGTTCAATAATGTCTGGCTGCATGCCAAGCACTACCAATTCGCCCGGCTCTGTACCACGCAAGCGAGTAACCGCCAGCATGTCAGCCAGACCAACCTCATGCATAGAAGTGCGCTTACTAAAAAAGATTGGAACGTCTTCTCCGATCAATCTGGTAAGTGTTCCGGGTGGACCTTCGGTAAGCGCCGCGTCCAACACTAACAGACGTGGCGCATTCTCCAGATAGCATATTAGATCCAGTCCCAACGTACCACCATCCACCAGTTGGAGAGTATCTGGTAGCTGGTAACGCTCTTCTAAGCGTTGAAGCGCCCGGATACCCAACCCTTCGTCGCGCCGTAGTAAATTGCCTAATCCCAACACTACAACTGCAAGTTCAGTTCCGGATAATGGTGACTCAACTGCCATTCTGCCGTTTGCCTTTCGTTTTCAGCCCTGCTTTTTCCGAAGGAACATCGGGCGCAGTTTCGGGGCGGGACTCTTTAATGTGACTGATGGTCAGAGATTTATAACCGGTTACAATACTGCCCAATAACCCGCTACGCTCCTCAATTTCCAGCAACACCGCGCTATAAATATGCTGTATAACGAAACCGAGTATCAAGAACATAGAGATCGTGTGTACTAACCGCACGACTGGAATCCCCAACAGCACATTCAACCAGCCAAACGCGAAGGGCCAGAAGCCACCGCTAAATGGTAAAGAATATAGGGCAAAGCCGGTGATAATCTGAATCACAAAAAACACATGAATCAGGGTGTACATCAAGCCAGCCAATGGGTTATGTCCCACCATTGCAGGCGGTTCTTTCCGCAAGAACATATAATAGCCTATCACCCGCAAGAGGCTAGACCGCCGCTGGTGGGTAATGGGCAGGAACTGATGCCACTTCGCATATTTGGTACCGGCAAACGACCAATAAATGCGGAATAACACATTCGCCGTAAAGATAAAAGCCACGAAGAAATGCACAAAACGCACATTACCCATCAGGTAGTTGTCAGCGGCGATGCCTTTGGTATTCATGAAAGGGTCTTGAATGTAAAAGCCCGTAACTGATAGGATACCGATGGTTATAACGTTAACCCAATGGGTTATACGTACAGGCAAATCCCATACATAAACGCTTTCGCGGTCGGCTATCTCAACTAAATCGGAAGCAACTCCAACATTGGCACGCCTGCCTGCGGAAAAGGCAGAGGTAGCAGCAGCGGGTTTGCCGCTGCCGCGTTCAGGATTTGGCGATATATCGTCTAATTTTGACTTACTCATTAATACGCCCCTCCTAAACTTATACTACCCGAACGTTTGAATATTCGCGACCCTTTGGATCTACCACGTGTACTGCGCAAGCCAAGCACGGATCGAAAGAGTGAATGGTTCGCAGTATTTCTACAGGTTGTTCTGGGTTTACCACCGGAGTCCCGATCAAGGCTTGTTCATAAGCGCCACGCTGCCCCTTAGCATCCCGTGGTCCCGCGTTCCAAGTGCTAGGTACAACGGCTTGATAGTTTTTGATGACTCCATCTTTGATCTGAACCCAATGACCAAGCGCGCCACGGGGAGCTTCGTGGAAACCGTAGCCCTGTGCCTCTTTCGGCCAAGATTCTGGCTTCCAGTAGGTATTGTTATGAATATCTAGGTTGCCTCGCCCGATATTTTCCTCAAGCTGATTCAGCCAAGTCGGTAATTGCTGAGTCATTAGCGATGCTTCGATTGCTCTAGCCGCTACTCTTCCAAGAGTGGAGAACAGGGCAGAGGCATCGACTCCCAGTTGTTTGAGAACACTATCAATTACCGGGCGTGCGCCTGCTTTGTCTTTGGCATAAGCCACCAGCATACGCGCCAACGGACCGACTTCGACCGCATTATCCTGATAGCGCGGCGCTTTTAACCAACTATATTTATCAGTGGTGATCATTTCAAAGGGTGGTTTTGGTCCGGTATAATTCGGTTTGGTTTCACCACTCCAAGGGTGCAGCGGTTTCTCGTCTCCCCCTTGATAGGAGTACCAAGAATGAGCAACATGCTCTGCAATCTGATTGTGGTCTATCGGCTGCACGTTGCTGAGGTCTTTGTTCAAAATCAAGCCGCGGGGAAAGAAATAGGTGTCAGGATTATTCTGGTTGTCACTTGGATAATCCCCGTATGCCATATAATTGCCCAACCCGGTTCCAAGTTTTGCCCATTCTTTATAGAATGGAGCTACTGCCAGCACATCCGGCACATATACCTGCGATACAAAATCCTGCCCCTTCTTCAACAAGTTAGCTAACAGAGAAAGTCCGTCAGCATTGAGAGCGCCGGGAGAATTAGGATTAATCGCGGTAGCCATACCACCCACCAGATACGACTGCAAGTGGGGATTTTTACCACCCAAGATAGCGTGGATACGAATATAATCGCGCTGCCAATCGAGCGCTTCAAGATAATGTGCTACTGCCATGAGGTTGGCTTCCGGTGGCAGTTTGTAAGCAGGATGTCCCCAATAACCATTGGCAAAAAGACCCAGTTGACCTGAATCTACGAAGGCTTTCAGCTTATCCTGTACGCCCTTAAAATAAGCTTTGCTAGATTTTGGATAGTCAGAAATAGACTGTGCTAGGGTAGAGGTTGCGCCGGGATCGGCTTTCAAGGCTAAGGTAACATCAACCCAATCAAGCGCGTGCAAGTGATAAAAGTGAATCACATGATCTTGCACCAGTTGCGCCCCGGAAATCAATTGGCGTAATAAGCGGGCATTTTCAGGGATGGTAATATTCAGGGCGTTTTCAACTGCCCTTACAGAAGTAAGCGCATGCACAGTGGTACAAACACCACAAATGCGCTGAGCGAAAACCCAAGCATCGCGAGGGTCGCGGTCTTTCAGGATTAGTTCAATACCACGAAACATCGTGCCGGAACTCCAGGCATCTGTCACGATACCATCCTGCACCTCCACCTCGATACGCAGGTGTCCTTCTATACGTGTTACAGGATCAATCGCTATACGAGTCATTCACGTTCCTCCTATTCGTTGGATTCTGGCGCTTCCGCACGCTGGGAAGTAATTGGTAGGGAATTATCATCGTTTCGTTTTTTGATCTGATTGCGGATCACCGAACCAACGGCATGAACAGCGGTAAGTCCTGCTACAGCCCCGATAAAGCCAACCCCAAAAGTTTCTGCTGAGGTTTCTACCCCAATATTCGGTAATGATGGAAGTGTGCGATAGAAGGGAGTCATAGTATCCCAGAAGGCAGGCTGCGCACAGCCTACACAGCCATGACCGACCCCAATCGGCCAGTTGGTACCATCGTTATATTGAATTTTAGCGCAGTTGTAGTTAGTGTTAGGTCCTTTGCAACCCATTTTATACAGACACCAACCATTGCGATGTCCTTCATCGCCCCAATCCATTGCAAATTGACCGGCATCATAATGGGCACGGCGGGGGCATAGGTCATGGATTCGTTCGCCATGTGCGAACAGTGGGCGCTTTAGATTGTCGGTTGCCGGTAATTCCTTGAAAGTAAGATAGTGAACAAGGGTAGCAGCTAGGTTTGCGCCGTTTGCGGGACAACCACTCAAATTAATTAGACGCAGACCGGGAATAGCTTTATCCACCCCAACTGCTCCGGTAATACCGCCACGCGCCGCCGGAATTCCACCGAATGTAGCGCATGTGCCCAATGCAATGGTAGCGTAGGCATTACCGCAAACCTCTTTTGCAATATCTAGGGCGGAACGACCACCAATGGTGCAATAAATACCATTGTCTGCTGTTGGTATAGAGCCTTCTACCACAACCAGATACTTGCCTTTTTCCAAGCTCACAGTATCAGCCAATGATTTTTCAGCAGCTTTTCCGGAAGGAGCCATTACTGTCTCATGGTAATTCCAAGACAAAAGATCAAGCACAATTTCGGCAAAACCGGGGTGGCTTGCGCGCAACGCCGACTCAGTATTACCCGCGCAATCCTGAAATTCCAACCATACCAGCGATGGACGCTTGGTTTGTTCCAGAGCTTGCACAATACGTGAAGTATAACCCATTGGTAGGGCTAATGTCCCTGCCATAACTGAACAGAATTTTAAGAACCTGCGACGTGAAACGCCACGCTTTTCTAGCGCAGACCATACTCCGTCTTGTAGAACCTCGTTGTTTTCCATATAACAGCTGACTCCCTGCTAAGAATTTGAAATAGCTACAGCGAAAAACACCATACTAAAGAAGGGTACGGCAAGATTTTTAAGCCTTTCCAATCTTCATTCGTTCTTTCCCTAGCATATATGATCTTCATTAAAGACCCTTAGTTGCACGGTTAACAAGGCTGGATTTTAGCTACAACAAAGCTGGTTACCTGAATGAGCCTTTTCAAGCTCATTGATATACCCGCGCCCGGTTGTGTAAAGTGAGTGAGAGAGTGGCTTAACAACAGAAGTCTTGGCTGTTAAGACAGATTTTTATTGAAATCCCTTCAATCCTTTGGAAGGAAGGGGTTTTTGCTAGTGCAATTTTTACTATCACGCGCAGAAGGGCAAACTAAAGTAGTATTTGTACCCTAGACTTGGTGCGCTATAGCAACAAAACAACCAATATATAAAAACTTAAACAGCAGATAAGGAGCCCTTTTATTGTTTTTCATTATAATACACTTATTGTTGAATATGCAACAAAGTATAACACCAAATGATACATAAGCCGGAAGGGTTGCCAGTAGCAAGTATAATAAGGGTTAGGTTTTAACTCGTGGCTAGAAAAGAACAAAAGACCCGTCACAGTCCCACCCATTTTCAATAGGCGTGAAATCCCAAGCACTTATCCCGGAGGTCAGATGTCTGCTCAAATTACTATTCGCGGAGCACGGCTGCATAACCTGAAAAATATCACCCTTACAATCCCCAAGAGCCAACTTGTCGTTCTGACAGGTTTGTCCGGTTCTGGCAAATCCACCCTTGGGTTCGATATACTACACAAAGAGGGGCAACGCCAATACATGGAAGCGCTCGGAATGGTTACTTTTGGCTTGTCGAAACCTCCGCTTGACAGTATCACCGGGCTTTCCCCCTCTATCAGCCTTGACCAATATCTTACCAACCATAGCCCACGCTCTACCGTAGGTACAGCCACCGAAATCTATGCCTATCTACGGGTGTTATTTGCACGGCTTGGGCATCGCCCCTGCCCCACCTGTGGAAAAGACGTGCCACCTTCCTCCGACCCTTCCAACGCGGAATGGGAAGGTGAATCCGATGATGATGTTGCCGCCCCCGAAGAAACCTTTCCTTGTCCACATTGTGGTGCGCCTGTTCCTGAGATGGGTATGGCGAATTTCTCCTTTAATAAACCTGATGGAGCTTGTCCAACCTGCACGGGATTGGGCAACGTCCATCAAGCCAATCTCAAACGCTTGGTGGATGAGCAAAAGAGCCTATCAGATGGTGCAGTTTTCGGTTGGGACATCCGATACCTAAACCGTTACACTTCCACTCTAGAGACGGCGGCGGCTTATTACGGGTTCGAATTCGATTTCGCACTTCCGATTAAAGACTATCCACAGCCACAACGCGACCTGCTATTTTTTGGTGTAGATAGTCCGCTTTTTCGTCGTCACTTCCCCAAAATCGAGCCGCCCACTATCGTTCGCGAGGGACGTTTCGAGGGTATCGCTACTAATCTTTTGCGCCGCTACGCAGAACACCTTCATGAACATATCCATGAAGCCGATTACCGCGACAAGCTAGAAGATTTTCTTGTCACCCAGACCTGTCCTGATTGCTCAGGCACCCGCCTGCGGGCTGAAAGCCGGAGTGTGACCGTCAACGGTCAGACCATTATCGAGGTCTCACGCATGTCGCTCATTGATCTCGGTGCTTGGGTGAGCGCTCTCCCCACCGTCTTCAGCCCGGATGAAAGGCACATCGCCGAATCTATCCTAGTTTCTCTGCGGGATGGCATTACTCGGTTGGTTGAAGTCGGCATTGGTTATCTGACTCTGGAGCGTGCTTCACCCTCTCTCTCAGCCGGAGAGGCACAGCGTTTGCGGCTGGCTTCTTTGCTCGGCTCAGGGTTGAGCGGGGTTCTTTACGTTTTTGATGAACCGACCATTGGATTGCACCATCGCGACACCCGCCGCCTGATCGAAGTTTTGCGCCGCTTGCGTGACTTTGGCAATACCGTACTGGTCATCGAACACGACCTAGATATGATCGCCGCCGCAGATTACGTGGTTGATTTTGGTCCCGGCGCAGGCAAGCACGGCGGGCAAGTGGTGGCTGTCGGTACTCCGGCTGAGCTTGTAGAGCAGCCCGGCTCGCTCACCGGAGATTACCTATCCCGGCGGGCATCTATACCTGTACCGCCACACCGCCGCATGCCAAACGACAGCGTTATTACTATCCACGGGGCGCGCGAAAACAACCTCCAGAACATCACGGTGCGCCTACCGTTGGGTTTGCTAGTAGCAGTGACGGGCGTATCTGGGTCTGGTAAATCTTCGCTGATTTTTGACATCCTCGACCGCGCCGTCCGACAACGTCTATATGGGGCTGGCGAGGCGCCCGGTGAACACGATGCTATCGAAGGTTACGAATATCTGGACAAGATAATCACTATCGACCAAGCGCACATTGGGCGTATTCCGCGCTCGAACGCCGCGACCTATTCCGATACATTTACTCCAATCCGCGAAGCCTTTGCCGCTACTCCTGAAGCACGCCAACGTGGGTTAACCGCTCGGCATTTTTCCTTCAATGTCGTGGGTGGGCGTTGCGAACGCTGTGAGGGAACTGGCGTTCTGACCGTCAAAATGCATTTTCTGCCCGATGTGGATGTTCGCTGTCCAACCTGTCATGGACACCGCTTCACCAGCGAAACGCTGGCTGTGCGGTATCGTGAGCATAACATTTCTCAAGTGCTTGATTTGACTGTCGAGGAAGCCCTGACGTTGTTCAGCGATGTTCCCGCCGCCCTGTCCCGTCTCAAGGTGTTATCTGATGTCGGTTTGGGCTATCTCCAACTTGGGCAACCTGCCACCACGCTTTCAGGCGGCGAAGCCCAGCGCGTAAAGCTGGCTAAGGAACTCGGTCGCCGTGTCACCGGACGCACCTTGTACTTACTCGATGAGCCTACCACCGGGCTGCATTTAGCCGATACTGCCCGTTTGCTGGTGGTGCTTCAGCGTTTGGTGGAGGCAGGCAACACTGTGATAGTGGTAGAACACAACCTAGAATTGGTAAAAGCTGCCGATTGGGTGATTGACCTTGGACCGGAAGGTGGTGCAGCGGGGGGTAAACTGATTGGGCAAGGGACACCTGAGCAAATTGTCCAAACTCCCGGTTCGTACACCGGGCAGGGCTTGCGGGAGTTATTGGATTCCACCGCTAAACCGTTCCGCCCATAATGCGGTGTTCTGTTTATCCCTAAAAAGAAGGAGTGTCCGATGTCGGCTGAACAAAAAATCAATACAGCTAAATGTCTGACTATTCTCCCATTCCACCAAACCAGGGCAAGTTCAGTCTACAATATCCAGTGAAGTGGTTTTTTAATACTATTGACAATGGAAATATTTGGAATTAATCTGTAATAAATGTCTATGGTTTTTCCTGAGATAACTGCTTGACTTTTTAAGCCCGAGGTAAATATATGCAGTTCACGTTTTTTACCATCCCGCTATACCTCTCGGCTATAATTCTTTTGGGATTAGGCTTCTACGGCTTCCGTTTTCGTGGAATCAAAGGTTCATTCGCTTTTTTCTTCGACATGCTCATTTGCGCGGCTTGGGCACTTAACCAAGCGCTAGCGCTGCCCAGCGATAACCTCACCTTCCGCATATACATGCTCAATATCGTGATTTCCGTCCTGACCTTCCTGGGAATAACCTGGCTTGTCATCGTCCTCAGTATGATCGGGAAAGAGGGGTGGCTCAACCGGAAAAAACTGACCTTGCTTTTCATTCCTACTCTCTTCAACCTGACGATGTTATGGACAAACGACTACCACCATCTTTTTCTTAGTAACTACCAACTGAACTCGCAAAACGGCTTTATTGCCCTATATTGCTCGGTCGGTCCTATGTACTGGGTGTACTATACCTGGAATTTCACTTTAATAGCCGTTTCCCTAGTCTTGCTGCTCGAGTTCGGTTTTAGCAAGGGTGGTATTTACTTACGGCAGGCTCTGCTGGTCGGCTCTGGTTCTCTAGTTCCGCTAGCAGCAGATCTGGCGTACGCTTTATTCGAATTTCCCTTGCCCGGTTACGAACTGGCCCCGGTTCTTTTCGTTTTTACCGGGCTGTGCGTGGCCTGGGCTTTGTTTCGCCACCATTTGCTGGAATTTACACCTATCCGCCTTAGCACAGTAGTAGAAAATATGAGTGACTTGCTGCTGGTGCTGGACGCACAGGATAGAATAGTAGAAATAAACGGCCCCGCCGGGAAATTTTTCGGAATCGACCCGAGGTCAAGCGCAGGTAAGGCGACCGCCGAAGCCCTGAACCGATGGCCACAATTGCGGGAAGCTTTTAAAACGAGCGGTCCCGGCAATAGGGAAATCTACCTGGATTCGGTCGGAATGGAGAAAATTTTCGATTTGTCGGTTACGGAAATTAACACCGGTCTGCGCGGTTCCGTTGGGAGAGCAGCTCTACTACGCGACATCACCTTGCGCAAGCAAGCCGAAAGCGCTCGGGTTGAAAGCGACAGGCGCTATCGTCTCCTTGCCGAGAACTCCCTCGATATAATTTCCCGGTCTAACCTGGCGGACGTATTTATCTACGTTTCACCGGCCTGCCAGGCTTTGCTCGGTTACGAGCCAGAGGAAATGTTGGGACACTCGTCCTATGAGTATTTCCACCCGAACGATCTGGATCCCATCACTAAATCCCATAACACGATTCTGGAGCAAACGGGTAAATACACAGTCGATCACCGGATGCGACACAAAGATGGTCGGTACATCTGGTTCGAAAGCACCAGCCACACTATTCGGGACGAGGAAACCGGTCGTATTCTGGAAATCCAGTCCTCCTCCCGCGAAATCACCGCGCGTAGGCAAGCGGAGGAGGCCCTCAAGGAAAGCGAAGCGCGTTATCGCTTCCTTGCCGAGAACAGCACCGACACAATCAGCCTCTTATCGCCTGAAAGAGTTTTCGAATATGCCTCTCCCGCTTGCCAGAAAATCATCGGTTTTGCCTCTGAAGAATTGGTGGATCATGCCTTCTTAGAATTTGTCCATCCCGATGACCAAGCTCAGTTCCTACAGCTTCGGGCAAATTGGAAGGAGCAAAACAAAGAGGTTTTAATAACTTACCGTCACCGCTGTAAAAATGAGCAATATCTTTGGGTAGAAGTCAGCGCACATTACGTCACTGACCCAGCTACCGGACAATTGCTCAACATTATCGCGGTAGCCCGTGACATCACCGAACGGCGGAAAATGGAAGAGGCTTTGAACGCTGAGAAACTTAAAGCTAAAAACCTTGAGTCGCTTGGAGTGCTGGCTGGAGGAATTGCCCACAATTTTAATAATGCCTTGACCGGAGTGACCGGTTATATTTCTCTCGCTAAGGTTGAACTAGAGGAAACCAGTGACGCTTATGACTATCTGACAGAAGCCGAAAAAGCCACTCAACACGTTGCAGAATTGGCACAACGACTGGTGCCCTTTGCCAATGGGGGTGCACCGATTAAACAAAAGGTCAAGCTCGAAAACATTATTAAAACCACTACCAGCTTTATGAACCAAAACTCTAGGTGGAAGTACATCTTTGACTTGCCTTCTGCTCTTTGGAGTGTGCTAGCCGACCCTACCCAGATCAGGGATGCGCTCCAAAATCTGATCAAGAATGCGCTGGAGGCGATGCCGGAGGGTGGAATTATCGAGGTTAAAGCTGCTAATGTTACGCTGGAAGCAAATCAGATTCCCTTACTTAATCCGGGTAGATATGTACAGGTGACAGTGCAGGATCAAGGCTGTGGGATTAAAGCGGAAGAGCTAATCCGGATATTCGACCCCTATTACACCACCAAATTTATGGGTAATGGTTTGGGACTTGCGCTAAGTTACTCCATAATCAAACGACACGGGGGTCAGATAGTGGTAGAGAGTGAGTGGGGCAGAGGGACTACTTTACACTTTTACCTACCTGTTATTCCCGAAGAAGCGGGGGTTTAGAATGGACATTTCAAAGTAGAAGTTTGTTATGGTCGAATTCCTCACACCCTCTTTGCACAACACTGTGTGTAATCACCAGAATATTATACTTGCAACTTGCCCTTACAACGTTTATATTAGGCGCACGGTTTCAAACGCTGTTATGGATTCATGAGGTGCAGTTATGCAAAGTGCATGGCCTCCTGCCAACTATTCCGGGCAACTGATTGCAGGGCGATATTTCTTATACTACTCACTTGGTGAAGGCTCTTTTGGCGAGGTTTATTATGCCAAAGATACCAAGTTCGAGCCACCGCGCCCGGTAGCCCTGAAACTTTTACACCGCTCTTTCCTACGTGACCCACAGGTTTGTGAGAGTCTCAAGCGTGAAGCAAGTGCGTTGGCGCGTTTTAGCCACCCTCATATTCTGCGAGTGCTGGACTTCGAGATTAATCGCGAACAAGCGTACATTGTAACCGAGTTTGCCCCAAACGGTTCGCTGGCGCAATTGTTAAAACCGGATAAAACCTCAGTGGGCAAAGCTTTACCCCTTGAGCAAATAGTATATTTACTAGAGCAAATTGCTACTGCGCTGGATGAGGCGCACGGACAGGGCTTGATTCATCGGGACATCAAACCGGAAAATATTCTGCTGGATAACGCCAATCGGGTTTTACTGGCAGATTTCGGGTTGGCGATGCCACTGAATAATCCTCAATTAACCCTGAATGGGGTTGGCAGCGGTGGCGTGTGGGGTACGGCTGAGTATGCTGCCCCCGAAATTTGGGATGAGAAAGTGGGCAAGAAAAGCGATATTTACGCGCTAGGGGTTCTGCTCTTTCAAATGCTTACGGGGCAGTTACCCTATCAAGGGACTGCCGCCAGCCTCATGCGTCAACATATGTATGCGCCAGTGCCGCGAGTGGGTGAACGCGCCGCTTGGCTTACGTATCCTCCTGCGCTAGATGAAGTCTTTGATCGCGTCCTCTCCAAAGTGCCGGGCAACAGACATACCAGTGCGCGTGAATTATCCCAGCATTTCAGGCATGCGATTCAAGCCCCTGCCAAAGCTTACGCGCTCCCGCCTAAATATAGCTTTAATACTCCAAACAAGCCCGATATATCGAGTTATGTAAACTTAAAAAATGAGCAAACCATCAAAGAAGGTTTCAAACTTCTAACGCTGACATTCTATATCACCAGCCTTTTGTTAACCTATCGCTCGAAGCACAAACACACCCCGCTAACGTATAACAAGCGTGGTTTGGCTTACATGAAATTGGAACTCTATAGCCTTGCTCGCAAAAATTTCGATAAGGCGTTGGAACTCAACCCCGATTTTGCACCAGCATACCGCAATAGGGGCATACTTTATCAGTTACAGGGTGAACGCGATAATTCCATGCGCGACCTTGAGACAGCCGTAAAACTAGGCGACTCAAAAGCCCGTCTTGAACTCTCAAATTTGCAGAACCCCATTTAGATATAGGAGAACATTCGACTTGGAGAACATTCTGAAAGAGTTTTTAGAATTACCCACTACCTGTATTTCCGATGCTATGGAAGGGCTTAACAACCTAGACTCAGCTATAAAGCCTCTCAAGGAAGAATACAGAATCGCGGGTAGGGCTTTGACGGTAAAAATGCCCGTTGGTGATAACCTCGCCGCGCTGAAAGCGATGAGAAACGCGCAGCCGGGAGAGGTGCTGGTGATTGACGCTAAGGGTGATACTTACCGCGCCATTGCCGGAGATTTTGTAATTGGAATGGCGCAAACGCTAGGGATACAAGGCTTTGTGGTGGACGGCGTTATCCGAGATGTACAAGGCATCAAGAAGCTGGATTTCCCGGTTTTCTGCAAAGGTACGGCGGTAGCTGCCAGCGGTAAAGCCGGAGTGGGCGAAATCAACGTACCGATTTCCTGCGGAGGCGTTTCGATTAATCCCGGTGATATTATTGTGGGAGATGCCGATGGAGTAGTTGTAATCCCACAATCAAAAGAGCAGGAGATTTTGCGAAAATCGCAAGATAAGCTCGAAAAAGATATAAACCGAGAAGCGAAAATTTCCGGCAACACCGAAGCCATCCTCAAATACCTGGATGATATGTTAACCCGTTAAATATTACCCCCTACAGGAGCTTCTTTTGGTATCTTCTGATTCAACTACACTGGTAAATGAAAATTGGATAATTGAGCAAGCGGCGGCAGAGCTAAAACTCAGAACCGCTTCGGCGCGTAACGCGCTTGAACTGCTGGACGAGGGCGCAACGATTCCCTTTATCTCGCGCTACCGCAAGGAAGTTACGGGCAATCTGGATGAGGAACAGTTGCGCCAGCTTGAAAAGCGCGTAACTTATCTGCGCCAGCTTTCCCGCCGTAAACAGGAAATAGTAGCCTCTATTGAACAACAGGGGAAACTTACTGCCGAATTAAAAGCGGCAATTGAGAAAGCGGTGATTTTACAGGAGATAGAGGATTTATACTTACCCTATCGCCCCAAACGACATACACGCGCCACCGCCGCTCGCGAAAAAGGGCTTGAGCCACTTGCCAATCTGATACTCTCTCAGAAAACCTTTAACGGCAAACCCGGAGATTATGCTGCTAAATTTATAAATCCTGAAAAAGGGGTGGATTCCGGCGAAACAGCCTTGAGTGGGGCAAGGGATATTGTGGCTGAGCAGGTGGCGGAGGATGCAAACTTGCGCCGGGAGTTGCGCCAGCTATTTCTCAAGCAAGCCTCCTTTAGCGCAATGCTGGCAAAGGGCGCAAAAGACGAGGAGGGCAAGTATCAGCAATACTACGATTATGCCGAACCTGTCGCCAAAATCCCACCGCATCGCATCCTTGCTATTAATCGGGGTGAGAGTGAGGAAGCATTGAAGGTAAATCTAGCCTTGCCACCCGGAGTTGCTGAAAAAGCAGCCGCATATAATTACCCGGCAGATTCGCGCTGCATCTTCAGAACCGAACTGGAAACAGCGATTGCGGATAGCTTGAAACGGTTGCTGATTCCTTCCCTCCAAAACGAAGTACGCGCCGCTTTGACCGAACAGGCGGAAGCACACGCCATTAAAATATTTGCCGCCAACCTGCGCCAACTTTTGTTGCAACCGCCCTTGCGTGGCATGGCAGTGTTGGGAATTGACCCCGGTTTTCGTACCGGTTGCAAAGTTGCGGTGATTGATACCACCGGGAAGCCGATTGCCAACCTGAATATTTACCCGCACGAACCAAAAAATGATTGGGAAGGCTCAAAGAAAATTCTGCTTGAATTAACCAAGCGTTTCAAGGTAAATGTCTTTGCAATCGGAAACGGCACTGCCAGCCGGGAAACCGAAATGCTGGTAGCGGAGGTAATTGCCGCTTGCCCAGAACCGAAGCCCTCCTATGTGATTGTGAGCGAGGCAGGCGCATCTGTTTATAGTGCCAGCGAATTGGCGCGAAAGGAATTTCCCGATCTCGATGTTACCCAACGTGGTAATATTTCAATTGCCCGCCGCTTGCAAGACCCCTTAGCCGAATTGGTCAAGGTTGAGCCGAAAGCTATCGGGGTGGGCTTGTACCAACATGATGTTGACCAGAAAACACTTGGGCAAACGCTCGATGCAGTGGTAGAGTCGTGTGTAAACTATGTAGGGGTAAATTTGAACACCGCTTCTTCTGCCCTTTTGCGCTATGTTTCGGGAATTAATCGCAAGGTAGCAGATTCAATCGTAACCTATCGGGAGACAAAAGGCTCTTTCAAAACCCGGCGGGAGTTGCTCAAAGTACCGGGCTTGGGTGAAAAAGCCTTCGAGCAAGCAGCCGGATTTTTGAAAATTCCAGACGGCACTAACCCACTGGATAATACCTTTGTACACCCTGAAAGCTACGAGGCAGCGACTAAGTTATTAAGTCTAGTAGGTCTGGGTAATAGCAAAGCTACCACACTACCTTCAGCCGTTGCCGTAAAAGAATTCAGATCAAAACTAAAAAGCGTTGATGAGATAGCTCGGCAACTCGGCGTGGGCGCGTTGACTCTTTCCGATATTCTGGATGACCTTGAAAAGCCCGGACGCGACCCACGCGATGAGCTTCCCAAGCCGATCTTGCGAAATGATGTACTAAAACTTCAAGACCTAAAACCCGGTATGGTACTTAAAGGCACAGTCCGCAACGTGATTGATTTCGGCGCATTTGTGGATATTGGTTTGAAACAGGATGGCTTGGTGCATATCACCGAAATGAGCAATCGCTTTATCAAGCACCCATTGGATGTGGTACAGGTTGGGCAGATTATCGAGGTGAAAGTGCTAGGCATAGATGAAAAGCGTGGGCGAGTTAGCTTGAGCATGAAATTGCCCTGAGCCTAACCCGCCCATATCAGGGAGAAACCGCCGGAGAGAGTCATATTTCTTCCGGCGGTTTTTGCTTTTAAAGCGCCTGTGTAACGATTTCCTGAGCCTCACTCAGAATTTGCGCAAGGTGTTGCTGACTGATAAAGCTCTCGGCATAAATCTTATAGACATTCTCAGTGCCAGAGGGACGTGCCGCGAACCAACCGTTCTCGGTCACAATCTTCAAACCGCCAATCTCTGCGCCATTACCGGGCGCTTTGGTCAAACGTGCCAATATCTTCTCCCCTGCCATACTCTCAGCCTTCACATCTTCAGGCGACAGCTTTTTGAGGCGCGCTTTCTGTTCAGGAGTAGCGGGCGCATCTACGCGATTGTAGTAGGGAGTGCCAAGTTTCTCGGTTAAATCTTGATAGTGCAAACCGGGGTCTCTGCCCGTTTTCGCGGTAATTTCTGCCGCGAGCAAATCCATGATTATGCCATCTTTGTCGGTAGTCCAAACCGTGCCATCTTTTCGCAAGAAGGATGCGCCCGCGCTTTCTTCGCCGCCAAATCCAAAACTACCGTCCACCAGACCATCTACAAACCATTTAAACCCGACCGGAACTTCTGACACAACCCGTCCTATGTCCTTGCCAACTCGGTCAATCATAGAACTGCTCACCAGCGTTTTACCGATTGCGCTAGTAGGTGACCAATCTTTGCGGTTCTGGAATAGATACCAGATCGCAACCGAAAGAAAGTGGTTAGGGTTCATCAAGCCTACGCTCGGCGTAACAATCCCATGACGGTCTGAGTCTGCATCATTACCAAAGGCAATATCGTAGCTATCCTTCAAGCCGATAAGATTCGCCATCGCGTAAGGTGAGGAACAATCCATGCGGATTTTGCCATCATGGTCAACCGACATAAAGCGGAAAGTGGGGTCAACCAGATTGTTAACCACCGTAATATTCAAGCCGTAGCGATCGGCAATCGGCTCCCAATATGCTACGCTCGCACCCCCAAGCGGATCTGCGCCCAATCTCAATCCTGCTTCCTGAATAGCTTCAAGGTCAATTACATTAACCAAGTCATTCACGTAAGGAGTGATGTAATCATATTGGTGGGTAGTGGCAGCCTTGAGAGCCATTTCGTAAGAGATGCGTTTCACTTCCCTGTTTTTGTTCTTCAACAAATCATTAGCGCGATTTTGCACCCAACCCGTAATATCCACATCGGCAGGACCACCGTTTGGCGGGTTGTACTTATACCCACCATCGGCAGGCGGATTATGGGAAGGAGTAACCACTATCCCATCGGAAAGCCCGGCAGTTCGTCCTTTGTTATAAGCCAAAATAGCATGTGAAATAACCGGAGTAGGGGTGTAACCGTTGTTCTTGGCAATAAAAACCTCAACGCCATGCGCGGCAAGCACTTCCAACGTAGTGCGATTCGCCGGAGCAGAAAGCGCATGGGTATCTATGCCGAGAAACAGTGGTCCGCTAATATTTTTGCTCTGTCGGTATTCCACAATCGCTTGAGTCGCTGCTAAAATATGGTCTTCATTGAAAGCAGCGTTAGCAGAAGAGCCACGATGCCCGGATGTGCCAAACTGCACCTGTTGTTGAGGGTCAGAAACATCGGGATGCAACCGATAATACTGGTCGATAAGTTTATCAACATCAATAATTAGCTGTGCTGGAGCAGGTTTACCGGCTAATGGGCTAATTGCCATAACTGAATACTCCTTATTGTTGATCCTATTTTATTTTTAAAATTTTGAGGCTTATTTCGAGACTAACTATAGGATAGTATTAGCCTTTTCCGCGAAATTGTCAATGAAACCTACACCCGTATTATGGTATTCTATTAATGGTATATTACCGTATTACTGAGAATTAATGTTCTAAAAGATCGGAGGAAAAAGAGAGATGGCTACTACAAATTGCCAGAGTTGCGGTATGCCTTTAGCGCGTGACCCCAAGGGCGGAGGTACTAATGCCGATGGTAGCAAGAATAGCGAATTTTGCAGCAATTGTTATCAAAACGGCAGCTACACCGAGCCTGATTTAACCATGAATCAAATGTTAGTCAAAGTCAAAGGGAAGTTGAAGGATATGCACTTCCCCGGCTTGATGATTAATATGATGACAAAAGATATTGGGAAGCTCAAACGCTGGAGCGGTAAGTAAGTTAAATTTTGCCGCTTGCCATTTTCCACTGGGTGTGCGGCAAATCATTCTTTCCAACACTGCAATTGGAGAAAATATTGTCAAAACTTTTGCAAACCACCTTGCTATTTTGTTTCATCCTTATTATTCTTAGCGCCTGTAGCGATAATCCCACTCCCACTGTAACCATAACAAAACCAGTAACCCTTACTCCTGTACCACAAAACGTTACAGCAGCTATTACATCTACTAACCTAGTTTCGGCAAGCTTAACGCCAGCAAGCTCTGAAACTGAAACAATAAATCTGTTAAAAGCTGCTTTTCAAAACCAAGAAAAACAAGCCTATCGCTTTAAGGTAACTCAAAAAGAAATTATTAATCCCGGTATGCTAGTTACTGCCGAGGGTGAAGGCAGCTATGCTACTAACAATTTGAAATTAAATCTTGAATTAACTGTGGGAAGCCAACACCAACAAGTTGAAACGCTGGTAATAGCAGGCGAAAGTTGGCAGCGGTTGGTATCTCTTGCGGTTTGGAGAAAGCTCGAAGATGGCTTTAAGAGCGCCGCCACGTTGCCTGTATCGTTAATTGATAAAGCGCAGGAAGTAAAAACCGAAGGGAAAGAACAAGTAAATGGAAAAGAACTTACCCGCTTATCTTTCTCTTTACCTGTAAGCTTAGCCTTTTCTGAGAAAGGTGGTTTTGGAGCGGACGCATTGGGAATACTTTCTGTAACCGGGACGGACAAAAGCTTGGCGGGATTTACAGGTAACGCTACAATGACAGTATGGATCGACACCGCTAACGCAACTATACAACAAAGGCAATTAAATATTAAAGCTGGAGACTTAGATTACGAAGCTCTTTACGCCTATCGAGATTTTGGCGCAGTTGGTATTGATGCCTCGCCCCCTGCTAATTTCCCTCGCCCTTGATAGGTTAGGTTATCTTGAGAGTTTGATTTATGAAAATATTGCCGGGTGCGTCATGCGGTACAATAACGTCAAGTGCACCGGGTACACATCGTATTTCCAAAGGCTCAGGACCACATTGCCCCCAGAAATCGCCATCAATTTGACCCGCCGCAGGTTTTTTCAGTTCAATTTTCGCACTCTTGATAGCAAATCGGGCAATTCGCGGGTCTTGTTCAGTCCGATTTAAAGCCAGTGAAATGGCACGTTTGATTTTGCTGATAAAGCCATAATCTTCAAAAACCAGCAGGTTCAATGACCCATCGTCTAACTGAGCTTCATGCGCTATTTTGAGAATGGCATATCTCTCTGAATTTGTAAAAATCAACATACCTGAATGATATTTCTGACGCAATTCAAAAGATTCTTTAGTTTCAAGGGTAATTGAAACTTCGCGGGCGCGATAGTTAAGCGCCTTTAATCCTGAAAACACATACGCTAATTTTCCCAAGCGTTGCTTCAAGCCCGGATTGATGCCCTTAACTACTTCTCCATCAAAGCCAATACCCAGCATCAGCAAAAAATATCTGCCATCAACCCAACCTAGATCAACTTGCTTCCGTGCGCCACTGCTGATAACTTCCGAAGCCAGTCTTGGATTGACCGGCATATTGATTTGCTGGCACCACACATTGGTTGTGCCGGAAGGATAAACCGCCAGAGGGACTCTCTTGCCCGCCAGCGCTTGCACAATCTCGTTTACCGTACCATCCCCACCGACCGCAACTATTACTTCAGCCCCTTCCGCAATTGCCCGATTAGCCAATTCCGTGGCTTCTCCGCCGAATCTGGTGGGATAGAGCGTAATGGAATGACCCATGAGGCTTAGATTGTGTATCAACCTAGAAAGTCTGTTAAAGCGCCGCGCCGAACCCGCTGCCGGGTTATAGATTATGAATATCTTCATTGCAGTAGCCACGCTAAGCTATAAACTTTTTTATGGCAGCTCGTGCCGCATCACGCTCATCCCAAGGTACTTTCTCTGTACCGATTATGATAGATTGCTCATGCCCTTTTCCGGCGAGTAGCACAGTATCCCCAGCCTTTGCGCGAGAAAAAGCGGCTTCGATAGCGGTGCGCCTGTCGGGAATTTTCAAGAATTGCTGACCATTATGCCAGCCGTTGGTTTCAGCCCCAGCTGCAATTTCATCCAAAATAAAATTCTCGTCTTCAAGGCGAGGGTCTTCGTTGGTAAACACCGCAAAATCGGCGTGAGTTGCTGCAATTGCGCCTTGCATTGGGCGTTTGGCGCGATCACGTTCACCCGCGCTACCAAACACAACGATTAATTTACTACTGGTTAACGGTCGCAAGATGTTGAGAACTTTAGCCAGCGATTCAGGGGTATGAGCATAATCAACTATTACAGAGAAAGGTTGTCCTTCTTCGATTACTTCCATTCGACCCGGTACCCCTGAGACGCTTTCCAGCCCAGCCTTTATTTGCTCCAAACTTATACCCAATACCAACCCAACGCTGGCAGCAGCCAGACTGTTATAAACATTAAAATCCCCCGCCAGTTTTAATTTTAAGGGGATTAAACCTTTAGGAGTATTGAGGGTATATTCAAGGCTAGTAACACTGGCGTAAATATCGGTGGCAAATACGTCAGCCCGGTTTTTTATACCATAAGTAAGATGCTGAGGCTTGTCTCCGGCAGCCTCGCGGAAAATCCCGGCATGGGGGTCATCGGCATTAACAATAGCGGTTTTGGGGAAACTAAGAAAAGGTTTGGAACTACCTTCATTCAAATAACTGAACAGTTGCGATTTTGCCAACCGATAGTTTTCAAAAGTATCATGAAATTCAAGATGCTCGTGGGTTATATTGGTCAGAACCGCAATATCATAGAAACAATCCACCAGTTTGCGTAAGGCGAGCGCATGTGAGGTGCTTTCTAGAATCGCGTAACGAATATTTTCTGTTACCATTTGAGAAAGCAGGCTTTGCACTTCAGCGGCTTCGGGAGTTGTTTGGCGGGTAGCGTTTGACCAACGACGCGAACCGATTTTGAAATCGACCGTACCCATCAAGCCATTGCTCAAACAGGCAGCATCCAATAAAGCGGAAATTAGGAAAGTAGTAGTAGTTTTCCCATCCGTTCCGGTTACACCAATAACGCCGAGTTTTTGGGCGGGATAATCATGCAGGCAAGCCGTTAGATGAGCAAGCGCCGTGCGCTCATCCTCAACCAGTATAAATGCAATGTCCTTAGCTGAATCGAGGTAATTCTCTAATTTAGCTCGGTTAGTACCAACTATTGCGGTTGCCCCCTTAGAAAGGGCATCGGCAATAAAGAAATGACCATCAGTATGAAAACCAACCACAGCCACAAACAGAGCGTCTTGCGTTACTTCTCGGCTGGAATAAACCACCGAAGTAATTTCATTGGAGGCAGCGCTCTGGTGGCTTAACAATTCAAAAGAGGGTAGCGCTTCCAGTAAGTTACTAAGCTTCAA